>NZ_CP048878.1:2907500-4290000 GCF_011009015.1 Spartinivicinus ruber | reverse complement strand
GTATTGGCTCGTATTAGTATTAAGGTTTAGGTCAAGCAGGTTATATGAAAGCGTTATCTGAGCAGTTACAACAGTCAGCTGCATTTAAACAGCTTCACAGCAAGTATCAGGCATTAAATGAGCGAGATCGAAAAGCGTTGCTCTTAATGAGTGGGTTTTTAGCTTGTGTCTTATTGTATGTTATGGTTTGGCAGCCATTGGCTCGATGGGCTAACAGTGCTCAGGCAGATTATTTTCGTGAGCAAGAAACCTTTGCTTGGCTAGAGGTTAATGCGCCTATTGCCAAGCAAGTACAAGCTAGTCAGTCTAGAGGGCAGCAATTTAGTAAAGATAAAATATCGGCGATAGTGACCAGTGCGGCCAAGCGCAGTGGCATTAAACTGAGTAGGGTTCAGCCAGGTAGTCAGGGGGTAACGGTTTGGGCTGAGAAAGTACCTTATCAAAAGCTAGTAGAATGGTTGGTTTTCTTGCGTAATCAATATCAACTCTCTGTTGATAAAGTACGTATCGATGCCCAGGATGAGCCTGGTATCGTGAGAATTTCAGTGAGCATTACGGTATAAAACAAAGCCGTATCTTGTAGCAGAATGCCCTATACCGACTCTTAAAGTGCTATATAAAGTGCCATAATAGTGCATTGATAGAGAGAAACTTCTTTGACGGAAGAGAAGAGTTTTTATCATCATATTTGAAAAAATCTTGACAGTTTGTCATTTATCATTAGAATACGCTTCAACTGTCGGGCAGATAGCTCAGCTGGGAGAGCATCGCCCTTACAAGGCGAGGGTCGGGGGTTCGAACCCCTCTCTGCCCACCAATTTCGACAGTTAATAGCTAGACCAGCTACTAACTAGGTGTAAATAAACTAGCTAGAGTAGTAGCTTCCATATTCAATTACACTATGAGTAATTGTCTGGAGCGGTAGTTCAGTTGGTTAGAATACCGGCCTGTCACGCCGGGGGTCGCGGGTTCGAGTCCCGTCCGCTCCGCCAAATTTTAAATCCCCTTTAAAACTATCTAAGAAACCTAAATCAATACTGGCATATTAGTTGCGTCTGACTTTATTAGTAAAAAACACTAATAATCGCCAGGAGTGCTGCCAGTGGAAGACTATTTAGAAGAGTTGTTAGAGTCAAATGAGCCTGTTGAATTTGACGATGACGATGATGATATTGAGGATGCGTTTGAACTGTAAAAAATAGCAACAAATCTCCTAATTTCTAGCTTCGTTCGCCACTGT
This sequence comes from Spartinivicinus ruber, assembly GCF_011009015.1. Taxonomy (NCBI): domain Bacteria; kingdom Pseudomonadati; phylum Pseudomonadota; class Gammaproteobacteria; order Oceanospirillales; family Zooshikellaceae; genus Spartinivicinus; species Spartinivicinus ruber. The sequence goes on along the minus strand of NZ_CP048878.1, from coordinate 4,288,760 downwards.
AAGTTAACATTGGCTACTAATTTGTGGTTCTTTGGTTCTAGGTTGTACCTGTGATATCTGTTGTTGTAGCTATCTTCAGCTGTTTGGTTTAAGAAAACAGTTCCTTACTAGCTTTTATCTTGTCGCTTTATTTTAGTGTTGAATATGTCTTTCATTATCCTACACACCCAAGGAATAAGTTGTGATAGGTAATCAATTTAGTATTTTGCTGATTATAAATAAAACTGCAGTTGCCTATTAGGTTTTTTAATTGTTGTAAATTAATATTTACCCTGTGTGGACTTAATGATTTTGCGGTTGAAATTTAATCAGTTTAGGGTGGGGTTTTAATTATTAGCCAAAGGTAGCATTACTGAAGAATAGACTTTTATTGCCAGCCTAATACAAATTGTGATTTATTTAGCGTAGAAATATTGAGGTAATAGCTATTAAAAATTTGATGCATTTTTTAATGCGCGAAGGAAATTATGGATGGTCGAAATTTGATCTGGCTAATGGTAATCCCTTCACATTAGGGGGAGTAGCAATTCAATAAAATATATGTCGAATGAAAGGTGCACGGTTACTTAAGCAGAAACTCCAAAAAAACACCGACAGGTAATAGGTAAAAACAGGTGTAAGTGCCCAGTTCATCCAATAAGAAAAGCTGTTTTATTTTCTATAAATAAGCATAGCACAAGCAACCAAGCTTGTTAGTTCATACTCAATTCATTGAAAGCAAAGTGAATGTATAGATCACTCATCTGATTTATTGATGAGAATATCGAATGACTGAACTGGCAGTATTGGGGAGATATGACAATAGAGCGGCCATTTATCTATTGATCATAGTTTCGGCATAAACGACATTCAGTTACCTTGTTGTAAGGTAAAAGGAGTAGACCTTGGGACACAAACCCTATGAAGAAGCCATTATGTTTTTTAATGGCCATGGGCTCTGTAAGCAAATGCTGTATTCAGAGTTTGAGGCTGTTTTAGATGGCATCGCTCTGGTTCAGGAGTTTGCTTCACAAACCATTAAAGGCGCTTATGTCAGAGTGGCTCCTTCCCTAACAATTCAATCTGTTGTGCTGTTTTATGTAACCTTTAATGAGGAAGGTCGAGCTGATAGTAAGTGGAACATTCCTGTTCAGCATATGGCTGAGGTTGCTGGCAGGGGGCCTGATTTGGGGGATGGGTATATTCGTCTGGCTTGTCGTAGTCAGTGTCCAGTGAGTTGGCATCAACGACTTTTATGGGACCCTAAAGCGTCAGCTATTAATGAGTTGGTGTTGATTAAAGCGGCTCTTAAAAGAAATAAGCTGAGGTATTACGAAGACTATGTAGAGCAGTCAGTTCCACAACAACAGTCACGCCCTCAGCAAGCACCAAAGCAGGCTTCATCAGTTCAAGGCTATCAACAGCAATTACAGGCACTGAAGGATCAGCTGGATCAGCGTATTCAAAACCAACAGCTTAAACACGAAAATAGTGTTGCTAAGCTTGATTTAGAGTTAATGGAGTTGAAATCTCAACTGTCAAAAGCTGAGCATGAAGCGAAACAGTACCGGCAGCAACTGGTGCAAAAAAATCAAGAGTATCAAGCCAGCCGTAAGGAAATGACCCGTCTGCTTCAAGATATTGAAACACAGAATCAAAATCGTTTAGCAGACTTAAAAGAAGTAATTACCAAAAAAGCCGATGCAAAATACCGTAATCAACTGACGGAATTACGTGACTTGGTAAAAGCAAAAGATGTGGAAATTAGCTACTTGGAAGACATCGATAAACAGCAGCAGCTGGAACTTGAAAAACTGCAACAGGAAAATAAGCAGCTTAAATCTGCTCACCCTGGTGATGTGTTAGCTCAACTGTCTGCAAAAGGAGTTATGTTTATGGCTTACCACCCAGGGGTTGGTCATGTCACTATTCCAGTGAAGGATGTCGATGAATACTTAGCAGATAATATCGCTTATGTAGCTAAGCGGTGCTTTGTTTCCAAAGAGCATTACTTAAGCTGGCGCAGGCATTATGAAAATGCCACTTGTGATGCAACGGAGAATGGCAAGCGTTGTGGCCAGCCAATTACGCGAGTGGAAGTGCCAAGAGAGTTTGAAATTGGTGTTTCTAATGCTTGTGTTGACCACCAAAAAGCAGAAAAGCCTGAACAAACGGAAAATGGCCAGCCGCAATTAAAAATCTCTCGCTAAAATTAAAATTTGCACTAGCCTGAAGAACCCTTCGGGCTAGTGTATTTAGCTCCAGTTACTCAACAAGCTATCTTCAGAAGAGTCCTTCAAGCCTTATCGCCATTAATTACTCAACTATTGCTGGCAAAACATTTAAAATACTCAGTATTTTGAACCAATGTAAATTATTATTATGAGTAACCAGTGGCAGGTGCTAACTGAGCAAATTGCTAAACCCAATCTTCAACGTCTAAATTACCCGTTATTTGAGCAAATGAATGTCCAAGTTTGGGTGTTGAGGTTGGACGAGTTGCATCCTCTTTTATCTGGAAATAAGTGGTATAAACTAAAAAATAATTTACAGACTGCTTTACAGCAAGGCTGTCAGAATATAGCAAGTTTTGGCGGTGCTCATTCTAATCACTTACATGCATTAGCGGCAGCAGGAAAACTGTTAAATTTAAACGTCACAGGTTTTATTCGAGGCTATGGGCATCAACCGCTGAGCCCTACATTAATTGATGCCACTGAGTGGGGGATGCAACTGCATTGGTTAAACCGGCTCGACTATCAACGAAGATATGAACAAATATATTGGCAGGAATTAGCCTCTCGATTTTCGTTAACCAATCCGGTGTATTGGATTCCTGAAGGGGGCTCTAATTTACTGGGGGTGCAAGGCTGCCAAGATATACTGCTTGATACGCCTAACTATCAACAGTTTGATACTATTGTGGCTGCTTGTGGTACAGGGGCAACATTGGCTGGTATGATTTCGGTGGCGAAACCTCATCAGCAGGTATTGGGGGTTCCAGTGTTGAAAGCCGAGCCGTGGTTGCAACAAGTAATTAATGATTGGTTAATCAAGCTGGGTACCCAGGGTGCTCAGTGGCAATTATTAAGCGATTATCACGAAGGCGGTTATGCTAAATTGTCTACAGAATTAGTTGCTTTTATGGACGATTTTATCCAAACCACCAAGATTCCTTTAGACCCTGTTTATACCGCTAAAATGATGAAAGCAGTAGTAGACCAGGTTAAGAATAAAAAAATAGCCAGTGGTAGCCGTATTTTAGTGGCCCATAGTGGTGGCTTACAAGGTTGTCGTGGAATGAAACAAAAGCTAACAAAATTCCGGGATACTTTATCTTCTGGAGCTTCTAGCTTTGACTAACCAGTTATCCGACACTAGAAAAAAACGTACGTTTTCTTGCCAAATCTCATTATGGCTGGTGCCACTAGCAATTAATAAAGGGTAGGGATAAGGACTATTAGTAAAGTGTTGAGTGGCATACTGGCTAAGTGCTGCTGAAGACAACAACCGATGTTGTATTATATTAGTAGAGGAGTTAAAAGCAGATAACCACTCATGTTTAGCCAGTACAATAAATGAGGCTGATAACTGTTTATATTCTATAAACTCAGTGAGTTGTTGGGGAGTTAGCCAATAACCCATTAAGTGATTAATATTGGCATGTTGAGGCGGTGGGCAGTAACTGCCAAAGGGATAAAATAAATAACCCTGTAATAAAATCTCTGCGGTAACAGGTAATAAATGTTGTTGTTTTAATAGTTCATGCCCTGCTGTTGATTGACTTAAGCGCCCTTGTTTATTCACTAATTTATTGGCTTTTAAATCTAGTCGGTCTCTTAACCCAGGCCCAACCCAGTAAGACCAGGGTGTTTGTTCTAATTTAGGTTCACAAGGTAAACCTAAATAATATTTAACCGCTAACTCTCGATGAAAAAATTGGTTGGAATTTTTCGTCTGATAAATTAAATCAAACTCGCCTAAAGTACCTTTATCAGATTTAACCTGTAAATTAGTTGCTCGCAATTTGTAGCCTAACTTTTCGGCTAATAAATAATGCCAGAGAACTTCATAGTAAATTCCCAGCAAGTGACTTTTTCGGACTGTTAACCGCTCTGTCACCTGCTTTAAATCATAGTTACTTACTACCAGCTTGATTTTTTTAGGAAGAGGTCTGGTTAGCCAATACCCTTCAGGTAAATTGGTTATATCGAGTATAACGGGGCTATTGGCGATCCAATGCAAGTCTCGTTTTAATTGACTGATAGAAAGTGGCATATTAAGCATGGGTAACAGGTTGAGTGTTTAGGATTCGTTAGGTGTGTCTTGACTTGATGACTTGCCATCATACCGGATGAAAAAATGCATTTTAAGAGGCTTCCTTTAGAGATAATGGTTATAATGGGACTTATACCCTACGCTTTGGGTATATAAAGTAAACTAACTGTGTGGTTTATATTCAGCCTCCTAATTCAGCTACCATGATTAAGCTTATTTTATACTATGGAGCAATTTAGAAACGTTGGTGTTATCGGTCGTTTAGGTACTGCTAAGATTGTCGATACTTTAAAGCAGTTAAAGCGCTTTTTATTGAGTCGTGGCTGTCATGTTATCTTAGAGCAAGAACTTTCAGACGTGCTACCAGGTCATCGGTTGCAAACATGCAGCCCGAAAATGATGGGAGAAATCTGCGATCTGGTCATTGTGATTGGGGGGGATGGCAGTCTATTGGGGGCTGCACGAGCTTTGGCAAAGTCACAAGTGCCTGTATTAGGTGTTAATCGAGGCAGACTAGGCTTTCTGACTGATATATCCCCTGATGAGATTGAAGAGCGAGTCGGTGAAGTACTAGATGGCAAATACATCATCGAAAGCCGTTTTCTGCTTGAAGCAATAGTCAAGCGTGATGGTGTGCCTGTTGGTCAGGCGGATGCTTTGAATGATGTAGTCCTTCACCCTGGTAAAGCCACACGAATGATTGAATTTGAAGTGTATATTGAGGGACAGTTTGTTTACAGTCAGCGTTCTGATGGTTTAATTATTGCCACACCAACAGGTTCTACGGCTTATTCGTTATCTGGTGGAGGCCCGATTATGCATCCCAAGCTGGATGCAATAGTGCTAGTGCCGATGTTTCCCCATACACTGAGTAGCCGTCCACTGGTCATTGATGGCAATAGTGAAATTAAAATTACCATTAGTAGTCAAATAGGCACCTATCCACAAGTTAGCTGTGACGGTCAGGTTAATATTCCTGCTGCACCAGGTGATACGGTCACCATTTATAAAAAGCCGCAAAAACTAAAGCTTATTCACCCTTTAAACCATAATTATTATGAAGTATGCCGCAACAAGCTAGGTTGGGGTAATCGGTTGGATCAATGAGAGTGAAGTGAACGATGTTACCTCAGCAAGGTTATGATGTAATCGGCGATATCCATGGGTGTGCCATTGCGCTAAAAATGCTACTAGAGCAATTAGGCTACTCAAAAAAGGGTGGTGTTTGGCAGCATAAAACCCGACAGGTGGTGTTTGTAGGTGATATCGTTGATCGAGGTCCAAGAATTCGTGAATCGTTGCATATTGTGCACGATATGGTGGACAAAGGTATTGCTCAAATTGTTATGGGTAATCACGAATTTAATGCCTTGGGGTATTTTACGCCTGCAGGCTCAGGCAATGCTTATTTACGTGAGCGAACAGCTCGCCACACACGAATTATTCAAGAAACCCTCGACCAGTTTGCCAACCATCCACAGGATTGGCGCGACTTTTTAACCTGGTTCAAGGCTATGCCATTATTTCTTGAGTTTGAAAAATTTCGAGTTGTGCACGCTTGCTGGGATCAGCCGCTGATTGACGAATATCTGAAAAAATATGGACATAATCGGTTAACCGATGAAGGGTTGATAGAAACTACTGATCGTCATTCTCTACCAGGGCGCTTAATCAATCGGTTAATGAGAGGGATTAACTTACCGTTGCCTGACGGTATTATTATGAGGGCGAAAGATGGTTATGAACGACACTTGTTTCGGGCAGACTTCTGGACAGAGTCGCCCACTTATTATCAGGATGTAGTGTTTCAACCAGATCCGTTGCCATCAGAAGTAGCTACTCGTAAGCTCCCGGAAGAACAAAAAGCTAAGCTTTGTTACTATGACCTCCAAGAAAAGCCTTTGTTTATTGGTCACTATTGGCGGATGGGTAATCCAAAACCAATTAGACCGAATATCGCCTGCTTGGACTATAGTGCTGTGAAGTATGGTAAACTGGTTGCCTATCGGTTTGATGGTGAACAACAATTGCAAACAAAAAACTTTGTTTGGGTGAATGTTGAGCAAAAAGCGCCTTTTACCACCACCCTCAATTTCTAGTCTTTGGTAATGACACTTAATTTACGATGGCCAACTATCAGGCTAAACGATGCTGTCAGAATAGGTTATACTAGTCAGGATTAATTTTTTAGTAATAAATAGCAAAATACCTAATAATTGTTACCCCCTAGATGTGATTAGCCCATGCAGTTTGAACAATTGATTAGCCAAATTACTCCCGATATCTATCAAAACTTAAAACAGGCTGTAGAAATTGGACGTTGGCCTAATGGAGAGACATTAACCAACGAACAACGAGAGTTGTCATTACAGGCTGTTATCGCTTATGAAGCCAAGCACTTACCTGAAGACCAGCGAACAGGCTTTATGCCTGCTGCATGTAAAAGTCAGCAACCTGTTGCAAACGTAGAAACCATCAAAATCACCCAATAGAGTGCAGCTTAAAAGCTAACGCCAGGCGATGTATGACCATTGTCCGGGAAGGGTAAAACTGGATAGATAAATGAGTTATCAATTTAATCACTCAACAGTGGGTGACTTAAGAAAAATGCGTGCTCAATTGGCGGAAACTGTCAGTTATCAGTTGCCAGTTGGAGAGCAGTTGATTGAAATAAATCACTTACTTGGCCAGGCAGTTCAACTGGAATATTTGGGTGAAATTCACTGTGTTCATTGCGGTCGCCGCTCGAAAAAGAGTTTTAGCCAAGGATACTGTTATCCTTGTTTTAAAAAGTTGCCGCAGTGTGACACCTGTATTATGAGCCCAGAAAAATGCCATTACCACGAAGGTACCTGCAGGGATAGCCAATGGGCTGATCAGTTTTGTATGACGGACCATGTTGTCTATCTGGCAAACTCTACAGGGTTAAAAGTGGGCATTACTCGTGTCAATCAAATACCTACCCGTTGGCTGGATCAAGGAGCAATACAAGCGCTACCGATAGTAAAGGTTGCTACTCGTCAACAGTCAGGGTTATTAGAAGCTGTATTAAAACAACAGTTGAACGATAAAACCAACTGGCGAGCATTACTAAAAGGGGATGCAGAGCCATTGGATCTCCAGCAGGAGCGCAACTCTTTATCCCCACTGCTTGATCAAGCGATTGCGGAATTACAACAAACATTTGGTATTCAAGCAGCGCAACCATTGACGGATAGTGAGGTCGTTTCGATACGTTATCCTGTGCAATCTTACCCTACTAAAATCACTACCCATAATTTTGATAAAATCCCAGTGGTAAATGGAAAGCTGATCGGGATTAAAGGTCAGTACTTAATGCTGGATACTGGGGTACTAAATATCCGAAAGTTTACTGCTTATCAGGTAAAAGTGAGCTGGTAAAATAGCTGCTAATTCCCTCTCACGTGAGGGGGCTCACTAGCTAAATGCGTAGTGAGCGATAACTGGAACAGGGTGAGGGACTATTTCAGTTTGTGTTTTTGCAAAATTTTATCGAAAGTACCATCTGCTTTTATTTCTTTTAAACCTTCATTAAAGGCTTTGATAATTGCCTCATTCTTTGGGTTTTTTAGCCCGGAAGTAACATGCAGTTTTTGGATAGATAAAGCATTTTTCGTAAATTCTACTTGCTCAATAATTTTTGGTTCTTTCTCTGCAATTAATGCTCGCGCAACGATTTCATCTTCTAACGTTAAGTCAATACGCTTGGCAACCAGTTTTTTTAGGTTTTTTATTAAATCACTGGTTTCTGGGCGGCTAAAATTGGTTGCATTTAGGAATTCGTCACCATAGCCATAACCTCTAATAATCCCTACTTTTTTATCATCTAAACTTTTAAAACCATTAAACTCAAATTCATCACCTTTACGTTTAATAAATTTAATTTGGTTTTCTAAATAAGGATCACTGTAATTTAAAAACTTAGTACGTTCTTCAGTCCACCAAGTCCCAACTAATACATCATAACCTTTTACAGAATCACTGGCTTTTTTAACTCCATCAATAGCCCTTGCCCAGGGAACAAAGTTCATATCTAGCTCATAACCTTTTCTTGCGAAAGCAGTAGTCACTATTTCAAGCGCAACACCCTTGCCAGGTAAGTCAGGTGAAAGGAATGGAGGCCAGGGATCTCCTGCGCCGGTTATTTTTATATTATCTCCATAACAGATGCTTGCTAGCAGCCAGCACCAGATGATCAATACTCGTCTCATAGCGATACCCCTTTATATTGCAAGATGATGGCAGGTTGGTTTCAGTATAGACACAGGTCGGATTATCCGTCGCTAAAAAAGAGTGCGTGTTAACAGGCCATAGGGGTTGCTGATTTACACTGAGAGGATATGCTATAAAGACTGTTTATAAATGTATATATATGGGCAGAGTACCATTAACATAGCCAAAGCGAACGATCTCATAAAGATTATTTGCAAAAGGGTATTACTTCACGAGTAACTAATTGAATGAAAGACGCACAACCCAAAACCATCTACTTAAAAGACTATCAAGAGCCTGACTACTGGATCGACGATACTGAATTGAGCTTCGATTTGGGAGAGGATATAACGGTCGTACAATCAAAATTGTCAGTTCGTCTGAATGAAAACAAAAAGCATGACAGCTTACCTCCTTTAGTGTTAGACGGCACTGATCAAGTATTGAAACAAGTGCTGGTTGATGGCCATACCATTGGCTCTAACCTATACCAGTTAACGGATGAAACGTTAACACTTCCTATTAGCCAGAAGGCATTCACTGTCGAAATTACCACAGAAATCAAGCCCCAGGAAAATACCTCATTAGAAGGGTTGTATAAGTCAAATGGAATGTTTTGTACCCAGTGTGAGGCAGAAGGGTTTAGAAAAATAACCTATTACCTGGACCGGCCAGATGTGATGGCCAAGTTTAAAACCACTATTATTGCTGATCCCAAACATTATCCTGTCATGTTGTCTAACGGTAATGATATCGCTAGAGGAGAACGGGAAGATGGCAAACAGTGGGTAACGTGGGAAGATCCATTTAAAAAACCCTGCTATTTGTTTGCCTTAGTGGCAGGTGATTTATCCAATATTACAGAAAAATATACAACTTGTTCAGGTCGTGAGATAACCTTAAAAATATTTACCGAACATAAAAATATCGATAAATGCGATCATGCCATGACATCGCTAAAAAAATCGATGAAATGGGATGAAGAAGTTTATGGTCGTGAATATGATCTAGATATTTTCATGATCGTAGCAGTGGATCATTTCAATATGGGGGCTATGGAAAACAAAGGGTTAAATATTTTTAACTCATCTTGTGTGTTAGCAAAACCTGATACTGCGACAGATAGCGTCTATCAGAAGATTGAAGCAATTGTTGGTCATGAGTATTTTCATAACTGGTCAGGTAACCGGGTTACCTGTCGCGATTGGTTTCAATTAAGTCTAAAAGAAGGCTTTACGGTATTTCGTGATGCAGAATTTTCTGCTGATATGAACTCACGACCAGTAAAGCGTATTGAAGATGCCAACTTTTTACGTACAGCACAGTTTGCTGAAGATGCCGGGCCCACAGCCCATCCAATTCGCCCGGATTCTTATATTGAAATATCCAATTTTTATACCCTGACGGTTTATGAAAAAGGGGCTGAAATTGTTCGGATGATTCACAATATTGTGGGGAAAGAAGGTTTTAGAAAAGGCAGTGATTTATACTTTGAGCGTCATGATGGTCAGGCTGTGACCACAGAGGATTTTGTCAAAGCTATGGAAGATGCTAACCAGGTAGACCTAACGCAATTTCGGCGCTGGTATAGTCAGGCAGGCACCCCTGTTATTTCTGTCACGGATCAATATGATGCAAATAGCCAGCAATATCAGCTGACGATAAAACAGCATTGCCCTGCTACACCAGGCCAACCTGAAAAAGAACCTTTTCATATCCCCGTGGCTATTGGTTTGTTAGACCTGGAAGGGAATGACTTTGTTTTGAATGAAACAGGTGATACGACCCAAGTCTTGGATGTTTCTGAACAGCAGCAGACGTTTACTTTCAATAATATTACTCAGCAGCCATTACCTTCTTTATTGCGCGGTTTTTCTGCCCCAGTGAAAGTAAAATACGCTTATAGTCGAGATCAATTATTATTTTTAGCGTCTCATGATAGCGATGGATTTAATCGCTGGGAGGCAGGCCAACAATTAGCAGTTGATATCCTGGAAGAGCTGGCAGAAAAAGCGCGGCACAACCAATCATTAACATTAGACGAAAGACTAATTCAAGCCTATCGAGCGGTATTGCAAGATGAGCAGCTAGACTCAGCTGTTGCTGCTAAAATGCTGGCTTTACCTTCAGAAGGCTATTTAGCTGAGCAAGCAGAAACTATATATCCCTTGGCTATTCATCAAGCTAGAGAGTTTGCTAAGCAACAGCTAGCAGAAGCTTTGGCAGAAAACTGGTTAGCTGTTTATCAACAACTCTTGTCGGATAAACCGTATCAACCATCAGCAGCAGACATTGCAGAACGAAGCTTGAAAAATACTTGTTTGGGCTATTTATCTCAATTAGGTGGGAAACAATTGGCGCTGTTAGAAAAACAATATCAAACGGCCACTAATATGACAGATAAATACGTAGCGCTAAGTTGTATAATCAATGCGCCAGCGGAGTCGGCAAAAACAGCTGCTGAAAGTGCTTTAAATGACTTTTATCAACGTTGGCAAAATGATGTGCAAGTTATGGAGCAGTGGTTGGCAGTACAAGCGAGCTGTAGCCAGCCAGAAGCTTATAAGCGTATTCTTGGTTTACAAGAACATGAGGCATTTGATATTAAAAACCCCAACAAAGTACGTTCATTAATCGGGCAGTTTGCAATGAATAATGCTGTACATTTTCATCAGGAAACAGGGGCAGGGTATAAATTACTAGCCGACTATGTAATTAAACTCAACATTATGAACCCGCAAATAGCCTCTCGGCTATTAACCCCATTAACCCGCTGGAAACGTTATGGTGAGCCTCATCAGGCACAAATGAAAGCGGAGTTGGTCCGAATAAGAAAACAACCTGAGCTATCAAAGGATGTGTACGAAATAGTGGAGAAGAGTTTGAAGGCTTAGTTGCGCTTACCTGTTTATTCTCCCCCTTAGCCCTTTTATCAAAAAAAGGGCTAAGGGGAAAAGAGCCTTACACTTGCTTCTTCCTTACAGACCAAATAAATCCATCATACCAGAAATGTAAAATCGAAATTAAAATAAGCAGAGCATAAATATAGTCACTCTCTGCTAGTGTAAATTCAGCCCAGGTACCATAAGCAAAAGCTAATCCTAAAAATATAATTAAAGTAATAAACTTTGATAGTGGTAAATTATGTACCCTGAATAACTGGCTCATATTATGCTTTTCATTGTGCCAGACAATAGCAAAATACTGGATGGCATGGAAAAAATTCATAATAAAAAAGGCTTCACCAAAGCTATTAAAGCCCCAGCTATAAATGGAACATAAGCCTGTTGATACTAATAGCATGACCTTTTGTGGCGATACTGCATAACCAAGTTTAGTATAACGCCAATAGGCATATAAATAATAAATAAAGAAAGGAATGCCGGTACCCACAACAAAGTATAAAAGGTAGCGTTGATAGTGCATCGTATAGGCAGGAACTGCAGTAAAAAATATACTGCCAACAGCTTGGAACTCCTCAAAGTCTTCAATGTGATCAATTAATGTGATCCCTGCTAAAATAGGACCGGCATAAAGATATAGATTTAAAAAATAATCTAATCTGCGTCCAACAGTAGCTTTATTGCCAACTTTGGCATCGTAAATACGGCCTAATCCAAAGGTTTGTAATCCAGAATGGTAAACATCCCACCAGGTTGCCAGCACACTCATGCTCACCAACACCCATAGGGAAGAAACCATGCCGATATATAAAATAACAGGGATCAAAAAAAATCGAACAGGAAATTGTTTTACAATATTGTTATTACCATGGCTTCTAAAAAACACAATAACTAAATGAGCCATGATTAAAGTGCCAATAAAGGTATTAGTAAATGACCGCTGTTCTCCTTCATAAATAAAGGTAATATCTCCCCAGCCAGTTTTGTAAATTAAATAGCCAAGTGTTAATGCGATAAGAGGAGAGAAAATAAAGAAGAATGAATCGTAAACTGGATTAACAATAAAAGAGTTGTCAATATGACTAGTTTTGGATACTACAGTTGTATTCATAACACACCAAAAAAGGCAGCCATTAGGCTGCCTGAGTATACACCTTATTATTACTGGTCTATTTTAGGGGCAAAGGTAACAGTTTTTACTCTATCGATAAACGACACGCCTTTAATCTCTTCCTTTAAATCTACATCTAAAGTTTCTTTAAAGTAGACCTCAGTTGAAGAGGAAGCAAAAACATCAATGAAAATGGCTGCGGCGGCTGCACCGGCTGCTGCATAATAATTACCTGATGCTAATGCTGAAGCTGCAGTTTTAGCAAGTTCTCCTGCGACCTCTCCTGCTGCTTCGTTTTCCCTGCCAGTGTTGCTTGGTGGTGGGGTATTTTCTGCATCTTGGCAGGCTAGTTCATAACCAGCTTTATTCTTTTCACTGATGGAATCAGGAGTGGTTTCTGAATTACTTGTTGACTTTTTATCAGAAGAGTTTGCTGCCAGTTCGGCAGTACCACTTGTTGTAGTTTCAGGTGCCGTTTCTCCTTCTGATTTATCTTTAGGCTTAGTTCCCTTGAATTTACAATTTTTGGCTAAGGTTTTTGCAAAAACACCTGCCCCTGTAATGGTAGTTTCTTGGAGTTCTGGAACCATTTTTCTAATATCAACAAAAGTAGCAATATGTTTTACAGCTCGGTTTATAAGCGTACTCTTAACTTCCGAGGCAATACGAGCTTGCTCCTCTGGCGTGTAATTGAATTCACCTCCATCAGCTAAAAACTCTATGGTAAAACCTTCTTCTACAATTTTGTTTTCATAGCCTTTGGTTTTTTTCTTGTGCCTTATGAAACCACCACCTTTTGTTTTGGTTTTCATATATTTTTCGTACATCCTGTATAAGTTGTATTCAGCTTTATAGCCTCTGTTCACTTTTACTTCATATTCTAAAATTGCATTAGGCATTAAATAACTATGTAACTCTTTGCTAGCATCTTCTTTTATACTACCTTCGTGATCAACTAGTGGGCATGCTCCCATCAAACTTAATCTTACTTGTCCAGAAATAGAGTCAGTAAAAGGTATATTTTTATCAGACTGCTCACCGAGTTTTTGTGGCGATTCTAAAGTGTTTGGCTCCACAAATAAACCGCTACGTTTACCTGCAACACTCACTGATAATGCACCTGGTAGTTCCCTAAAAGCTGTTTCTAAGGAACTTGCTTGTAGGGTGTTAAATTTGAAGTTACTGTCTTTGATAGGTACTGCCTGGAAGCTAATACTAGGGTTAAGTCGTTGATACTCATTAACTAACTCATTCCAGGGTAATGTATAAGTGATACCTGCTGTCATTCCTTCTTTCAAGGCAAAGTCTTTATAGGTATCCATTATGATTTTACGTAATGAGTTTATTTCAGCTAAAGACTTAACAGAGGTGGATTTCAATTGATCAGCTTTATCTTGCTCAGCTTGCATCTTCTTTGTGAGAGTTTTAATTTGTAATGAAATATCATAGTTTTCATTAATTAAAGTTGTCTCTTCGCGCCTAACATCTTTTAGTTTGCTACGTTCTTCTTTAAAAATGGCTAACTCTTCTGTGCACTCTGTTGCAGCATCAACACTAGATTCCTTACAGTCTATATATTCAGTTTTTGCTGTTCTTATCGCCTTTAATATATCAGTACGTAGCTTTTCTTGTTCTTCAAGCTTGCTAATAATAATCTCACTTTGAGCCTCTAGTGGTGCCAGATCTTTAGCAATTACGAACATTTTTTCATAAACAATTCTTTCTATCTCATTTTGATTTTCATTATAATTTTTCACTTCATCTTCAATATAACTGATAAGAATTTTATTGCTCTCAGTTAAGCTGTTTATGCTGCTACAAAATTCAAGGTTTGCATTAGGAGCGACAGAGGTTACAGTAACGTCTCCTATTGCTGGTGGAAGCACATACGCATGATCACAGGATTCTCCAAAAAGCACCCCAGTCCCCAGTTCCGGGGCCTTGATTTTAGTATCGCAAGTTTTAAATGTTGGTATTGCCATTGCTGTCTGTGTAGTGACAGTAACTAATGTAGCTAAAACTAAATTTTTCATTGTTTAATAAATTTCCCCAAAAAAGTTATATTTCTTCGAACTCACCTAAAGGACTATTTTTATATCGCTCCAGCCTTTCTTTATGTTCCTGTTCGTATTGTGCCATTTTTTTCTCAAAATCTTTTACTAATATTTTAAGTTCTGCTGAACGCAGGCTGGTTAATCGTTTAAATAACTCGCCTGCTTGTGCTCGCTCCTCCTGCATTGCTAAACCATTGTTAAGACGGTTGATTAAGTCACCATTGGAAACTATTTTCTCCAGGTCTTCAATTTCAGAGCGTAGTTCTGTAACTGGCATACTAGAAACCGGGGTAGAAATATCATAATTAAAAACTAAGTATTCAGATTTTTCCTGCTGTTTTTTTATGTCTCTTTCAGGTTTTGAGGGTATCTGTTCAATAACCGTTTGGCTTTGTTTTACTTGATTTAGACTTTCTTTAGTATTATGTAGCTTAACAGTAGTAGATGCCGGTGAATTATAGGAAATAAGTGGCTTTTCTTTCTGTTCAGTTAGTTCTGTATAGGCTATAACACCTATTGCAATGCTTACTGAAAGTATACCAAAACTAATGAAGAATTTATTCATAATTAGCCTATAGATTATCTGTCCTTCAAATAAAGGTTGCTTTTGAAAGACAGTACTTCATGCATAAAATATAAGGTGTATATAATAGTCTATTGCTCGATGTATTTTAGTAATGAAACACCTTGGTAAGTTCGAGCGGGTAATTTTTTAGTGACTCCGTTAGCTAATAAATCCGCATTATTTAAATCTAGAACTTGTGTTTCTTGGTTGATTAATTTGTTAAAAATAATCGCGGTATCAGCTTTTTGGGGTAAAGTAATCGCAGCACTTTCAAAAGCTCGACCTAATTGAAAATATGATTTGGCCTTGCTGTCTTTAATACCTTCAATTGGGTGGCTTTCGATAAAACTTTTAATAGAGTATATATCCGCTGAGCTAAGGATTGTGTCTTTTAAGTTAGGGTTACTTTCATAACCTTTTAGCTCAATTGATACTTTGACTTTACCATTAAATATATCGCAAGCCAAGTCCAGAGCATTCAACTCTGAAGCACTTGTTCCCCCAAATAGTATATTTTCATTAACGTTACTTGAAAATTTGTTCAGAACAGCTTCTTCATTGCCCAAGCGCTTAATATTCGCATCATCTTCTATTTCAAAAGATAAATCGTAATGGTTGAAACTAATGTTATTTTGTATATGGTAACCAGATCTAATTATTCCAGCATTAACAGCTGCCTGACTAGCTGTTTTATGTAATTTAGGGTCAGTTAAGAATGGTGCTGCTGTTACATGAAGTAATAGTGTATTGTTGTTTCTGATATTATTCAAAATATTCTTTTGAAGCATAGGAACACTAGAGTAGCGCTCATATACATCTATTTTTTCTGCGACATCAGAGCAGGTTTCAGTGTTAAGCTTTCCCTTGGTAAATAAAGGGGAGTTAATAACCTTATACTCAAGTTTACCTATGAATTCAGTAGGGTAATTGAGTAAAGAGATATTGCCATAGCTGTCAACATTAGCTTTTATAGGTTGGTAAAAGCCTTCATAAGAAAAAGATATCTCATCAGCAGAACCTATTGCGCTGTGGGTAGCTAAAACTGCTAGAGTAAGTGGTGCTAACAAATTTTTCATAAATAGTTTCCTTGATACATGTAATGGTTTGAAAGTTGTTTTTTAGTAAGAAAAAAATAATGCAATGCCAATTACTTTTTCGTAAATGGTAGTCGATGATTATTGAGTACAAATAATCAAATCATCCCCTTCAGCACAATTCCTACAATCATAATCGCCCATATTGCACTAACACTGCTTATACATAAATAAAAAATATCTCTGGTTTTCTTGTTAATGAATAAAGAGACTGTTGATAGTATTAAAGCACAAGGAGCTCCTATTATGATTATACCAAAAATAATCATTTCTTGTTTATTGTTAAGGATAATAAGATTCACCACTTCATCTGCAAAATAAGTGATCGTGGCTAGTATCACTGAGAGACAAACAATATCAGTTATCCAGCGTAAAGTGACTATTCTAAAATTATTGTCTCTCATAGTGCTTATCACTATAGTTTTTTTATGTAATTAAAAAGGTCTTTATCAACAGAGTTCCATAGTGTGTCGGCAAGCCAAACGTTGGGACCACCATAAGAACCAGTTCCTTCGCCATAAGTATTAATTGTAGTTACATTGCTAGCATTGGTTACCCACCGTCTGACAATACCTGGGTAAAGATCATGGTTTTTAAGTGTAACATTAATGACAGTTTCACCTTGGTTATATACTTCATGCCGTACTGAACCTATTGTATAACCAAGAGATTTAACAACAGAAACTTGTTCATCTCTAATAGGTGAACCATTACCACCTGGAGCGGGAAAGCGCAACAAACCTTGCTTTGCATTTCTATAATTACACCAGGAACTGCTGTTATCACAGAAATTTGATAAAAAATAATGGTGAAAATCAGGGTGTGTTTCATCAAAAGAAGGCACGCCATCGGTGTTGACAGAAATGATACCATCATTATTATTTGCAGATAGATTATTATCTGAAATAGAACGTCGAACGCGAGAGTTAACAAATGAAAAATCAGTTTTGGTCACAATGTTCTGATGAATTCTTTTAGTTACCTTCTCAAGTGAGCCATCTGCTTTATATGAATATGCAGATGAATATTGATTACCTCGAACTGAGCAAAGTTTACCTTCACCATATTTGCACTCATCATAGGTATATTTATATACAAGTAAGCCATTTTCAAGCCGGCTAGTGACTCGACTTAAATTATCATATTGATACTCTATAGTGCGATCGGTACCAATTTTTTTCTCGGTTCTTAACCCTTCTGTATTATATTTGAAAGATACAACACCCTTTTTGGAATTAGTAATAGAGCTAACTTGATTTAATTCATTGTATTGGATAGAAACTTTTTCATCATATTCATTTGTGTAAAACTTAACTCGACCATTTGAGTCATAGTCACATTGAGTAAAATTTTGCTCACAGTAGGTTGGTATGTCAGGTTGACTAATTGTAGTCGATACAGCGTATGATTGCTGGATACTTAGAGCAATTACAGACGCGATGAGCTTATTCATTCCATAAAATCCTTCTAATTAATTCTTGTTTTACTAGCTCAATTAAAAACTTTATACATCAGGTAAACTCAAATAATATTATTTGTAGTGCTAGAAGTTTTGCTGCGGTAAATAAAATGAGGGGCAGTGATAATATACAACAAGAAGCTTCCTTACCATTATAAAACACCTTTGGTCACAACTAAGCTAGTTCTCCATTATAATACATATGATGGCTAATGGATAGGGTTATTTTAAACTGAGTGTAATAAGTAGTTAAGGAGTAAATCGGAAGTGAGTAATAACTTTGTTAATTATTTGTTCGTATCTGCACTCGTCTAAGTTTTTAAAAGTAGCTTAAACAACTCGTTTGCTAACAAGGATGCAATTAATCCCCCTTTAATAAAGGGGGAATAGAGCTGTGGCTAGGGTTTTACACTACCTAAACCCCACCCAACCGGTCTTAGGTCGATAGCGAATCCCATATACGACTTCTTCGACCCATTTGGAATTGCCTTGTTTAAATTGTTGGATGGCTTTGGTGTCGTCATTGTTGCCGGTTAATTGACCTAACCAATAGCCATAGCTGCAATCTTTATTTTGCTGGCACTGGCTGTTATCCGCATATAAGGCACCAATGGCAGTATTGACTCGGCGGACTAAATCCGATTTTACTTCACGGGTAATTTGATCCTGTTCAGCAGGGGAGTAGGCGTACTCACCACTGGTGGCGTCGAATTGAATATTAAACCAATCGCTGGTAATAAATTTTCGCACAATATAGGTCTTTTTCTTCTTTTTAAACCATTTCCTCTTTTTCTCGGTGCGGACAATGGTTTTGACAAAGGTGTCGAGCTTATATTTCGCGGTGTAACCTCGTTTAATTTGTTCTTCGTATTCATACTGAATGTGTGGGGTTAAGTGAGCGGCTAGGTTTTCTACCGGCTGGGGTTGATTGGCACTTGGCGCAAACGGGCAATAGCCGGCTAAGCTCAGGCCAATAGTCCCATTGATTTTACTGGGTAGATTAATAGTATTAGATGGCCCCTTACGTAAGGTGCTGGTAATGACGGTATCGCCCTTGGGCATTAATGTGGTTTCATAACCATTAATTTTTACATTAGCCGCTTGGTCATCAATGCTGGTATACAAGACAGCGGGTAGGGTAATGGCTTTATCGCCGAGTGGGGTTTCAGGTTTTTCTTGCAATTCGGCGAGGATTTTTGTACCCGTCACTGGTAAGGGTTGCCATTGCATTTTTAATAGCTGGTTTAATTGCTTATAACGATTAACCTGTTCAGCCCAATCCCATTGGTATTGGATTTGTGCGGTGGCGCCTTCCAAGCCCGCAAATTCTCGGTAAAGCGCTAACTCCTTATCTTGCAGAGCTTTAAATTCCTCAAATAAGGCAGCTAACTCCGTATCCACGGTTAAGTAGGCATCTAACGCCTCGCCATAGGCATCAAACGCTTGGTCATACAACTGTTGTTTAACTAACCGGGCTTCGACGGCGGCATCTAATTCGGTTAATAACTGAGTTAAGGCTTGTTGGGCGGCATTGAGTTGATGTTGCGCTGTATTACAATCTGTGCCTAATAACGCACAATCTTCCACATCCAATTCCAACTGGCCAATAGTTCGTCGCTGAGATAATACCGTTTTTCGCACCGCCGCTTCGGCTTGCTCAGCCGCTAATAAATCATTAAAAGCCTGTTCCCGCGTAGTCGCATACGTCATCAGTTGGGTATCGTGAAGCAGACTACCCATAATGGTTTTAAACTTGGTGTTGGCTTGTCCCAGTTCTTTTAATAATTCCGTTTGCTCCGTTTGTGTGGCTGTTAGTTTAGGGCAAAAGGCGGCATTGTCAGTGGCAGGGGTTAATGCCGTGACTTCTGTTGTGCCGGTGGCTGGTGGACTGACATAAGCCGTACGACAGATGTCATCAAATAACACGGTTGAAGGGTTTTCGTCTGGGTGCTGGGTTAACAAGGCGCGGTTACAAAAACGACTTTTATATAATGACGGGCCATTATATTTACCAATGCCCGTATCCACTTCTGTTTTAGAAAAATAGCCATTAGAGCCAGTAAAAGCAATTAAATCAGGCGCGTTGGGACGGGTGATTAATAGATCTTTGAAACCATCTTTGTTGCGGTCTAGGATAGTAATGGTGACGTTTGACCAGTCTCCTGTGAAATGTGAAATATCTAAAACTTTGGGGCCTTGGTTGTTTTTTTCAACTTCTTTTCTGTGCAGGTGACCACTAGTCAGGAAACTGTGTCCATTGACATGTTTTTTTAAGTTGAGATTGTCTAACTCTCTTCCATAAAAAATTAGAGCTTTTTGGTGAAATGCTTTATTTTTAGTCAGATAGAGAAGATCTGTTAAACCATCATTGTTAAAGTCAGAGTAATAGGTTCTTCCAGGTTTTTTTTTAATATCACTAATATCGCCGCGACATCTTTGGTTTCGTTTAACCCCAATATCATGTAGTTTCCATTCTTTTAAATTTTTTCTATAAGATTTATGATTGTCAAATATATAAAATTGATAGAATCCATTAAATACATTGTTTTTCTTTGTACCTATGGATGTGGTTGTTATTACATAGTCGAAATTTCTAGTACTTTGGGTAATGAAAACCTTGGAAGATGATTCAAA
Source organism: Spartinivicinus ruber (assembly GCF_011009015.1). Lineage (NCBI taxonomy): Bacteria > Pseudomonadati > Pseudomonadota > Gammaproteobacteria > Oceanospirillales > Zooshikellaceae > Spartinivicinus > Spartinivicinus ruber. The sequence goes on along the minus strand of NZ_CP048878.1, from coordinate 4,268,450 downwards.
GTAATTGATACGTTTTTCACATGACCCATTATTTAGATAAATAGGAGCAAGAATCGGCGTATGCCAATAACTTGTTTTATGTTTTTCGTAGATATTGATTTTGGATGGTTTATAATCAATAATGTGGTTTGTGCCGGAAACAGTTATCTGAGAGTAAAATAAACTTAGGCTTAGTAATACAACAAGCTTCCTTACCATAGGTAAACACCTTTTATTACAACTAAAATTGGCGGGCCATTGTAAGACATTTAGGCTGTATTGAGTAGGGTGAAGTTTGGCTGCGTATTTTATAGGGAATAAAAGGGATGAAAATAAAGTGAGTAGTAACTTTATTGTTTGTTCGTACCCATACTTGTCTGAGCTTTCAAAGTAGCTTAAACGACTTGTATGGTAATAACGATGCAATTATTCCCCCTTTAATAAAGGGGGAATAGAGCTGTGGCTAGGGTTTTACACTACCTAAATCCCACCCAACCGGTCTTGGGTCGATAACGGATACCATACACGGTTTCTTCCACCCATTTGGAATTCCCCTGTTTAAATTGTTGGATAGCTTTGGTGTCGTCATTGTTGCCGGTTAATTGACCTAACCAATAGCCATAGCTGCAATCTTTATTTTGTTGGCACTGGCTGTTATCAGCATATAGGGCGCCAATGGCGGTATTGACTCGGCGGACTAAATCCGATTTTACTTCACGGGTAATTTGATCCTGTTCAGCAGGGGAGTAGGCGTATTCACCACTGGTGGCGTCGAATTGGATATTAAACCAATCGCTGGTAATGACTTTCCGCTCGATATAGGTTTTTTTCTTCTTTTTAAACCATTTTTTCTTTTTCTTGGTGCGCACAATGGTTTTGACAAAGGTATCCAGTTTATATTTCGCGGTGTAACCCCGTTTAATTTGTTCTTCGTATTCATACTGAATGTGGGGGGTTAAATGGGCGGCTAAGTTTTCTATTGGTTGTGGTTGATTAGCACTGGGTGCAAACGGGCAATAACCCGCTAAGCTCAAACCAACAGTGCCATTAATTTTACTGGGTAAACTGATCGGGTTGGAGGGTTCTTTACGTAAAGTGCTGGTTATTACTGCATCCCCTTTCGGCATTAATGCGGTTTCATAGCCATTGATTTTCACGTTAGCCGCTTGATCATCAATGCTGGTATACAAGACAGCGGGTAGGGTAATGGCTTTATCGCCGAGTGGGGTTTCGGGTTTTTCCTGCAATTCCGCCAGTATTTTTGCACCCGTCACCGGCAAGGGTTGCCATTGCATTTTTAATGATTGGTTTAAAGCTTGATAACGATTCACCTGCTCAGCCCAATCCCATTGGTATTGGATTTGTGCGGTGGCGCCTTCCAAGCCCGCAAATTCTCGGTAAAGCGCTAACTCCTTATCTTGCAGAGCTTTAAATTCCTCAATTAAGGCAGCTAATTCCGTATCCACAGTTAAGTAGGCATCTAACGCCTCGCCATAGGTATCATAGGCTTGGTCATACACCTGTTGTTTAACTAACCGGGCTTCGACGGCGGCATCTAATTCGGTTAATAACTGAGTTAAGGCTTGTTGGGCGGCATTGAGTTGAAGTTGCGCCGTATTACAATCCGTGCCTAATAAGGCGCAATCCTCCACATCTAATTCCAATTGGCCAATGGCTCGCCGTTGGGATAACACGGTTTTACGTACGGCCGCTTCGGCTTGCTCAGCCGCTAATAAATCATTAAAAGCCTGTTCTCGCTTATCGGTATACGCCACCAGTTGGGTATCGTGAGGCAGGCTACCCATAATGGTTTTAAACTTGGTGTTGGCTTGTCCCAGTTCTTTTAATAATTCCGTTTGATTGGTTTGAGCCGTTGCTAATTTAGGGCAAAAGGCGGCATTGTCAGGATCAGGGGTTAATGCGGTGACTTCTGTTGTGCCCGTGGCGGGTGGGCTCACATAAGCCGTACGACAGATATCATCAAATAATACTGTTGATGGGTTTTCATCAGGGTGTTGGGTTAATAAGGCGCGGTTACAAAACTGGCTTTTATATAGAGAAGGGCCGTTGTATTTACCAATGCCGGTGTCGACTTCGGCTTTAGGGAAACTCCCATCAGGGGCGGCAAAGGCAATTAAGTCGGGGGCGCCAGGGCGGGTGATTAATAGATCGTCACGGCCGTCTTTGTTGCGGTCTTGGATGGTGATATTGTAACTTGATGCTTTTCCATTAAATAAATACGATATGTCTTTCAATGATGTGAAGTTATCTCGATCAACAAGCTCAAATAGTTTACTCGGTGGCAAATAAAACTTTAAATTTAACTCAGATATTTTAAAGCTATTGAAAACATAAGCTTTACCATTAATAGAATGATGCTTGGGAATAAAAAGGATGTCTTGTTCATTGTCCCCATTGAAATCACCATAAAAGACTTCTTCAAGATAGCTTTTTGTCTCAGATATGTCATTAGGACAATTTTTTATCGTAGGAAGTGATATAGGTGTGTTATTTATTTTTTTATATGACTGATGAGTGTATCTATAAAAATAGGAGTAGTTAGGTGTTAAAAATGGAGCATTGAAAACAATTCCATAGAGATACACATGTTTTTTATCAGTTTTATTAAATTGAACTGCTGTAGTTTCATATGGATTGGCACGGCAATAATTTGAAAGGACTTCATTATGATCTTTGGCATAGCTAAACTTGACTTCAGCGCTATTTAAATCAAAATTTATAACATCATTATTTGTATCAGCAGTAACTTGAGTAGAGATAAATAGAACTGAACTAAGTAATACAACAAGCTTCCTTACCATAGGTAAACACCTTTTATTACAACTAAAATTGGCAGGCCATTATAAGACATTTGGGTTGTATTGAGTAGGATGAAGTTTGACTGCGTATTTTATAAGGAATAAAAGGGATGAAAATAAAGTGAGTAGTAACTTTGGTGATTATTTATTCTTACCTTATCTATTTTTTTGATTAACTCACTGCATAAGCTCCCTCACTCTCCCCAGCGTCCCCCTTTGATAAAGGGGGACGCTGGGGGATTTCATAAGGTCTACTCAAGGATATAGTCGCTTTTTCTATGGCTCAGTGCCACAAAAAGCAACCCTAAGTATCTTAGGGAGCCTAGTCATATCAAGAGCTGTGCCACAGTTACTTGCTACGGCCACACAAAAGTATTACTCTTACCAGTATGGGTAATACCCAGGAGCAGCACATGAAAGTCACCACTAAGGGGCAAGTCACTATTCCCCAAGCCATTCGAGACAAAAAAGGCATTACGGCTGACACTGAAATCGAGTTCATTGAGAGCCCGGATGGTCGTATTTATATAGAAGTGATTAAGCCAGCGACTAAGAAAAGCCGCTTTCGAACAGCCCATAAAGTAGCCAGTGTCGTGATGTCAACTGATGAAATTATGGCTCTGACGAGAGGCGATAATTAATGTCGGTTGCTTTGGTTGATAGCAATATTTTACTCGATTTAGCCAAACCAGACTCTGATTGGTATGAGTGGTCAGCAAGCACCTTAGAAAAGTTAGATGAACACTATACATTGGCAATTAACTCAACTGTTTATGCGGAAGTGTCCATTGGTTTTAATAAAATTGAAGAATACGAGGAGTTTATCAGCCACTGCCAATTTGAAATGCTGGAAATTCCTCGCGAGGCGTTGTTTTTAGCTGGTAAAGCTTTTCTACAATATCGTCGCAAAGGTGGCAATAAAAGTAATGTATTACCTGATTTTTTTATTGGAGCACATGCAGCAGTTAAAGGCTATTCGCTAATTTCCAGAGATAAGGGGCGATTTACAACTTACTTTCCTACCGTGAGTTTAATTACGCCGGTATAGGTTTGTTTTGTAAGCCCCTCACCCTGAGGTAGAGGGGACTGTTTAGTAAAAGGTGTATGGTATGGGTTAAAATCTTAGCATTTTTCTCCCCCAGTGGGGGGAGAAGGGTAGAATGAGGGGGGTAGTCTGCTACTGCAAGACTAGTTATAGCATTAAAAAAATTATCTAAACCCCACCCAACCGGTCTTAGGCCGGTAGCGAATCCCATATACGACTTCTTCCACCCATTTGGAATTCCCCTGTTTAAATTGTTGGATAGCTTTGGTGTCGTCATTGTTGCCGGTTAATTGACCTAACCAATAGCCATAGCTGCAATCTTTATTTGCTTGGCACTGGCTGTTATCAGCATATAGGGCGCCAATGGCGGTATTGACTCGGCGGACTAAATCCGATTTTACTTCACGGGTAATTTTATCCTGTTCAGCAGGGGAGTAGGCGTATTCACCACTGCTGGCGTCGAATTGGATATTGAACCAATCTTTGGTAATCACTTTGCGTTCGATATAGGTTTTTTTCTTCTTTTTAAACCATTTTTTCTTTTTCTTGGTGCGGACAATGGTTTTGACGAAGGTATCGAGTTTATATTTCGCGGTATAGCCTCGTTTAATTTGTTCTTCGTATTCATACTGAATGTGTGGGGTTAAGTGTGCGGCTAAGTTTTCTACCGGCAGGGGTTGGTTAGCCGATGGTGCAAACGGACAATAACCCGCCAAGCTCAAACCAACAGTGCCATTAATTTTACTGGGTAAACTGATCGGGTTGGAGGGTTCTTTACGTAAAGTGCTGGTTATTACTGCATCCCCTTTCGGCATTAATGCGGTTTCATAGCCATTGATTTTCACGTTAGCCGCTTGATCATCAATGCTGGTATACAAGACAGCGGGTAGGGTAATGGCTTTATCGCCGAGTGGGGTTTCGGGTTTTTCCTGCAATTCCGCCAGTATTTTTGCACCCGTCACCGGCAAGGGTTGCCATTGCATTTTTAATGATTGGTTTAAAGCTTGATAACGATTCACCTGCTCAGCCCAATCCCATTGGTATTGGATTTGTGCGGTGGCGCCTTCCAAGCCCGCAAATTCTCGGTAAAGCGCTAACTCCTTATCTTGCAGAGCTTTAAATTCCTCAATTAAGGCAGCTAATTCCGTATCCACAGTTAAGTAGGCATCTAACGCCTCGCCATAGGTATCATAGGCTTGGTCATACACCTGTTGTTTAACTAACCGGGCTTCGACGGCGGCATCTAATTCGGTTAATAACTGAGTTAAGGCTTGTTGGGCGGCATTGAGTTGAAGTTGCGCCGTATTACAATCCGTGCCTAATAAGGCGCAATCCTCCACATCTAATTCCAATTGGCCAATGGCTCGCCGTTGGGATAACACGGTTTTACGTACGGCCGCTTCGGCTTGCTCAGCCGCTAATAAATCATTAAAAGCCTGTTCTCGCTTATCGGTATACGCCACCAGTTGGGTATCGTGAGGCAGGCTACCCATAATGGTTTTAAACTTGGTGTTGGCTTGTCCCAGTTCTTTTAATAATTCCGTTTGATTGGTTTGAGCCGTTGCTAATTTAGGGCAAAAGGCGGCATTGTCAGGATCAGGGGTTAATGCGGTGACTTCTGTTGTGCCCGTGGCGGGTGGGCTCACATAAGCCGTACGACAGATATCATCAAATAATACTGTTGATGGGTTTTCATCAGGGTGTTGGGTTAATAAGGCGCGGTTACAAAACTGGCTTTTATATAGAGAAGGGCCGTTGTATTTACCAATGCCGGTGTCGACTTCGGCTTTAGGGAAACTGCCGTCTTCAGCAGCAAAAGCAATTAAATCTGGTGCGCCAGGGCGGGTGATTAATAGGTCGTCGCGACCGTCTTTGTTGCGGTCTTGAACTTTCAGAGTTAAATTTTTTAATGATATTTTATCAATAGTTTCTATTGCTTTTGCAAATAGATATTTGCCATATTCTGCTTCGGATCGTCTTTTCTCACAAGTATTTGGTTGATTTGTTAATAAACCATATTTAGCAGTTTTGATCAGTTTATTATTAGCTCCATAAAAAATTAGGGCTGAATAAGGGGAAGATTCGTGATCTATTCGGTAGATAACATCACCAAGACCATCTCCATTAAAATCACCATAGTGTTCATCAAATTTAAGAGAATCGTTTACATGTAATCCTTCACATTGCATTGCTGACATTGGGTCTTTAGGTATATTGATGTTTGGGCAATATATTTTACGTTCCTCTTCCGTTAAATAGTTTCTAGTAATTTTAAATAAGCTGTTCTTAAGGAAATCATTGTTAGAAACGAAACCATGTGAATAAATTCTCTTTTCAGCAATGGTTCCAGTTATAGATGTTTTATTTTCTTCTATAGGTAGTTTATTTAACCAATAACCCATACCAGTGTAGTGGCTTAAACTGTTGGATCCTAAAGAAAATATACACTTTTCTGGATCGTTAGGTTTGCCTTGAATTATTGTTAATTGAAAATCTTGTTTTCCAGGCAAAAACTCAATGACATCGTCTGTGTTTGCTGTAATTTGACTAGAAAAAAATAAAATTGAGCTAAGTAATACAGCAAGCTTCCTTACCATAGGTAGACACCTTTTATTACAACTAAAATTGGCGGGTCATTATAAGACATTTGGGTTGTATTGAGTAGGGTGAAGTTTGGCTGATTATTTTATAGGGAATAGGAGGGATGAAAATAAAGTGAGTAATAACTTTATTGGTTATTTATTCTTACCCATACTTGTCTGAGTTTTCAAAGTAGCTTAAACAACCCGGTTGTTTATTGTGATTCAATAACTCCCCCTTTGGAAAAGGGGGAGTGTATGAAAGACTATCTAAACCCCACCCAACCAGTCTTAGGTCGATACCGTATGCCATATACGACTTCTTCGACCCATTTGGAATTCCCCTGTTTAAATTGTTGGATAGCTTTGGTGTCGTCATTGTTGCCGGTTAATTGACCTAACCAATAGCCATAGCTGCAATCTTTATTTTGTTGGCACTGGCTGTTATCAGCATATAGGGCGCCAATGGCGGTATTGACTCGGCGGACTAAATCCGATTTTACTTCACGGGTAATTTGATCCTGTTCAGCAGGGGAGTAGGTGTATTCACCACTGCTGGCGTCGAATTGGATATTAAACCAATCGCTGGTAATAACTTTGCGTTCGATATAGGTCTTTTTCTTCTTTTTAAACCATTTTTTCTTTTTCTTGGTGCGCACAATGGTTTTGACAAAGGTATCCAGTTTATATTTCGCGGTGTAACCCCGTTTAATTTGTTCTTCGTATTCATACTGAATGTGGGGGGTTAAATGGGCGGCTAAGTTTTCTATTGGTTGTGGTTGATTAGCACTGGGTGCAAACGGGCAATAACCCGCTAAGCTCAGGCCAACAGTGCCATTAATTTTACTGGGTAAACTGATCGGGTTGGAGGGTTCTTTACGTAAAGTGCTGGTTATTACTGCATCCCCTTTCGGCATTAATGCGGTTTCATAGCCATTGATTTTCACGTTAGCCGCTGGGTCATCAATGCTGGTATACAAGACAGCGGGTAGCGTAATGGCTTTATCCCCTAATGGAGTTTCGGGTTTTTCCTGTAGTTCCGCCAGAATTTTTGCACCCGTCACTGGCAAGGGTTGCCATTGCATTTTTAATGATTGGTTTAAAGCTTGATAACGATTCACCTGCTCAGCCCAATCCCATTGGTATTGGATTTGTGCGGTGGCGCCTTCCAAGCCCGCAAATTCTCGGTAAAGCGCTAACTCCTTATCTTGCAGAGCTTTAAATTCTTCAATTAAGGCGGCTAACTCCGTATCCACCGTTAAGTAATTATCCAAGGCTTCGCCATAGGCATCAAACGCTTGGTCATACACCTGTTGTTTAACTAACCGAGCTTCGACAGCGGCATCTAATTCGGTTAATAACTGAGTTAAGGCTTGTTGGGCTGCATTGAGTTGATGTTGCGCCGTATTACAATCTGTGCCTAATAACGCACAATCTTCCACATCCAATTCCAACTGGCCAATAGTCCGTCGTTGAGATAACACCGTTTTACGTACGGCCGCTTCGGCTTGCTCAGCCGCTAATAAATCATTAAAAGCCTGTTCCCGCGTAGTCGCATACGTCATCAGTTGGGTATCGTGAGGCAGGCTTCCCATAATAGTTTTAAATTTAGTATTGGCTTGGCCCAGTTCTTTTAGTAGCTCGGTTTGATTGGTTTGAACCGATGCTAATTTAGGGCAAAAGGCGGCATTGTCAGGATCAGGGGTTAATGCGGTGACTTCTGTTGTGCCCGTGGCGGGTGGGCTCACATAAGCCGTACGACAGATATCATCAAATAGCACCGTTGATGGGTTTTCATCCGGGTGCTGGGTTAACAAGGCACGGTTACAAAAACGGCTTTTGTATAGAGAAGGGCCGTTGTATTTGCCAATACCTGTGTCGACTTCGGCTTTAGGGAAACTGCCGTCTTCAGCAGCAAAGGCAATTAAATCGGGGGCACCGGGGCGGGTGATGAGAAGATCGTCACGGCCGTCTTTGTTGCGGTCTTGGACTTGAATGGTTACGTTTTTTAATGATACTCCGTCGATGGTTTCTATTGCTTTTGCGTATGGGTATTCACCTTTTTCTATTTGATTTAGTCTTTTACTACACTCCTGAGTTAAGTGGTTGCTGCCATGATTTTTTTTGACTGTATTGACTGTTTTATTTGTGCCGTAAAATACTAATAATGAATAAGATGTAAATTTATGGTTAATCTGATAAATAACATCACCTAGGTTATCTCCATTAAAATCCCCATAATATCCATTGAGGAATATTTCCTCTAAAGTGTAGCCTTTGCAAAATAAAAAATCTTTCCAATCAAGGGAAGGTTTGCTGTTTGCGCAGTATTTTGATTGTTCTTTGTCTGTTAAGTAGTTTTTGGTGAAACTAAATAGTCCAGTACTGAGAGCGCTAGAAAGACTTCCAGAAAATTGATTAGCTAATAGTCCATTAATTATTTTTCTATTTTCTTTAATTGGAGTTAATTCTAGAGAGTATTCAAGAGCAGTTATTGGATAGGAACCGCGACCTAAAACACATTTTTGGTACTCATTATTATTGCTCATTGAGTTTTTGAATCGACCTTTAAGGTAACCTAGAGATAACTTGTTTTTTCCAGGTAAAAACTCAATGACATCGTCTGTGTTTGCTGTAATTTGACTAGAAAAAAATACAGTTGAGCTAAGTAATACAACAAGCTTCCTTACCATGGATAAACACCTTTTATTACAACTAAAATTGGCAGGCCATTATAAGACATTTGAATTGTATTGAGTAGGGTGAAGTTTGGCTGAGTATTTTATAGGGAATAGGAGGGAGGAAAATAAAGTGAGTGGTAACTTTATTGGTTATTTATTCTTACCCATACTTGTCTGAGTTTTCAAAGTAGCTTAAACAACTCGGTTGTTTATTGTGATTCAATAACTCCCCCTTTGGAAAGGGGGATTGTATAAAAGACTACCTAAACCCCACCCAACCTGTCTTGGGCCGATAACGAATACCATATACGACTTCTTCCACCCATTTGGAATTCCCTTGTTTAAATTGTTGGATGGCTTTAGTGTCGTCATTGTTGCCGGTTAATTGACCTAGCCAATAGCCATAGCTGCAATCTTTATTTGCTTGGCATTGGCTGTTATCAGCATATAAGGCGCCAATAGCGGTATTGACTCGACGCACTAAATCAGACTTTACCTCGCGGGTAATTTGATCCTGTTCAGCAGGGGAGTAGGCGTACTCACCACTGGTGGCGTCGAATTGGATATTAAACCAATCGCTGGTAATGACTTTGCGCTCGATATAGGTCTTTTTCTTCTTTTTAAACCATTTTTTCTTTTTCTTGGTGCGGACAATGGTTTTAACAAAGGTATCGAGTTTATATTTCGCGGTATAGCCTCGTTTAATTTGTTCTTCGTATTCATACTGAATGTGTGGGGTTAAGTGAGCGGCTAGGTTTTCTACCGGTTGGGGTTGATCGGCTGATGGGGCAAAAGGGCAATAACCGGATAAGCTCAGGCCAATAGTCCCATGGATTTTACTGGGTAAACTAATCGGGTTGGAGGGTCCCTTACGTAAAGTGCTGGTTATTATTGCATCCCCTTTCGGCATTAATGCGGTTTCATAACCATTGATTTGTACATCATTATTTTGCTGATTAATGCTGGTATACAAAACGGCCGGTAGGGTAATGGCTTTATCGCCGAGTGGGGTTTCAGGTTTTTCCTGTAGTTCCGCCAGAATTTTTGCACCCGTCACTGGTAAGGGTTGCCATTGCATTTTTAATGATTGGTTTAAAGCTTGATAACGATTGACCTGCTCAGCCCAATCCCATTGATAGTGAATTTGCGCGGTAGCGCCTTCTAAGCCCGCAAATTCTCGATAAAGCGCTAACTCCTTATCTTGTAGGATTTTAAATTCTTCAATTAAGGCGGCTAACTCCGTATCCACGGTTAAATAGTTATCTAAGGCTTCGCCATAGGCATCATAGGCTTGATCATACAATTGTTGTTTAACTAGCCGGGCTTCGACAGCGGCATCTAATTCGGTTAATAACTGAGTTAAGGCTTGTTGGGCTGTCGTTAATTGGTTTTGCGCCGTATTACAATCGGTGCCTAATAACGCAAAATCTTCCACATCCAATTCCAGTTGGCCAATGGTTCGCCGTTGGGATAATACCGTTTTTCGCACCGCCGCTTCGGCTTGCTCAGCCGCTAATAAATCATTAAAAGCCTGTTCCCGCGTAGTCGCATACGTCATCAGTTGGGTATCGTGAGGCAGGCTTCCCATAATAGTTTTAAATTTAGTATTGGCTTGGCCCAGTTCTTTTAATAATTCCGTTTGATTGGTTTGAGCCGATGCTAATTTAGGGCAAAAGGTGGCATTGTCAGGGTCAGGAGTTAACGCGGTGACTTCAGTGGTGCCGGTGGCGGGTGGGCTGACATAAGCCGTACGGCAGACATCATCAAATAACACGGTTGATGGGTTGTCATCAGGGTGTTGGGTTAACAAGGCGCGGTTACAAAACCGGCTTTTATATAAAGAAGGGCCATTATATTTGCCTATGCCGGTGTCGACTTCGGCTTTAGGGAAACTGCCGTCTTCAGCAGCAAAGGCAATTAAATCGGGGGCACCGGGGCGGGTGATGAGTAGATCATCGCGGCCGTCTTTATTGCGGTCTATGATATGAATAGTAACATTTGACCAATCAGTTATTAATTTAGAAATATCAAGTACTACAGGGCCTTGGTAGTTTTTCTTAACATTTTCATGATGCTGGTGTCCTATAGAGATAAAACTATGCCCAGCTGGAAACTTTTTTAACTCTATGTTATTTAGTTTTTGGCTATAAAAAGTCAGTGCCTTTTGGTGGTGTGAGCTATGTTTCGTTATGTATAGGAGATCTGTTATGTTATCTCCATTAAAGTCGGCATAGTATGACTTGCCTGGATTTTTTTTGACTTCATTTATATCCCCATTGCATTTCTCATTATATATGGTTCCAATATTATTTATCTTCCAAAGCTTCAAGCTTTCATTAAAATAAGTGTCCCCTTCAAAAATATAAAATGAATAATATCCACTCAATAAATTTCCAGGCGGTCCCATAGAAGTTGTTTGTATTACATAGTTGAAGTTTGTATTTTCTTGTGTGATATAAATATTAGAATATGTACCCCAGTGTTCTGGGTTATTCATGCATGGCCCTGGGCTACCAGAAAGAGGAGAAGTGTACCAGTAACTCAGTTTATATCTTTCATAAATATTAATTGAAGATGGTTGGAAATCAATAATATGATCTGTGTTAGCAGCGATTTTAGAAGAGAAAAATAAAATTGAGCTAAGTAATACAACAAGCTTCCTTACCATGGAGAAACACCTTTTATTACAACTAAAATTGGCGGGTCATTATAAGACATTTGGGTTGTATTGAGTAGGGTGAAGTTTGACTGAGTATTTCATAGGGAATAAAATCAATGAAAGCAAAGTGAGCGATAACTTTGTTGTTAATACAATATACAATCCCCCTTTGGAAAGGGGGATTGTATATTGTATAAAAGACTACCTAAATCCCACCCAACCGGTCTTAGGCCGGTAGCGAATCCCATATACGACTTCTTCCACCCATTTGGAATTCCCCTGTTTAAATTGTTGGATAGCTTTGGTGTCGTCATTGTTGCCGGTTAATTGACCTAACCAATAGCCATAGCTGCAATCTTTATTTGCTTGACACTGGCTGTTATCGGCATATAGGGCACCAATGGCGGTATTAACTCGGTGGACTAGATCAGACTTCACTTCGCGGGTAATTTGATCCTGTTCAGAGGGGGAATAAGCATATTCACCACTGCTGGCGTCGAATTGGATATTGAACCAATCTTTGGTAATCACTTTGCGTTCGATATAGGTTTTTTTCTTCTTTTTAAACCATTTTTTCTTTTTCTTGGTGCGGACAATGGTTTTGACGAAGGTATCGAGTTTATATTTCGCGGTGTACCCCCGTTTAATTTGCTCTTCGTATTCATACTGAATGTGTGGGGTTAAATGGGCGGCTAGGTTTTCTACCGGCTGGGGTTGATTGGCACTGGGTGCAAACGGACAATAACCCGCCAAGCTCAAACCAACAGTGCCATGAATTTTACTGGGTAAACTGATCGGGTTGGAGGGTTCTTTACGTAAAGTGCTGGTTATTACTGCATCGCCTTTCGGCATTAATGCGGTTTCATAGCCATTGATTTTCACGTTAGCCGCTGGGTCATCAATGCTGGTATACAAGACAGCGGGTAGCGTAATGGCTTTATCGCCGAGTGGGGTTTCAGGTTTTTCTTGCAATTCGGCGAGGATTTTCGCGCCAGTCACTGGTAAGGGTTGCCATTGCATTTTTAATTGTTGGTTGACTTGCCTATAACGATTGACCTGCTCAGCCCAATCCCATTGATAGTGAATTTGCGCGGTAGCGCCTTCTAAGCCCGCAAATTCTCGATAAAGCGCTAACTCCTTATCTTGCAGGGCTTTAAATGCTTCAATTAAGGCGGCTAATTCCGTATCCACCGTTAAGTAATTATCCAAGGCTTCGCCATAGGCATCATAGGCTTGATCATACACCTGTTGTTTAACTAACCGGGCTTCGACAGCGGCATCTAATTCGGTTAATAACTGAGTTAAGGCTTGTTGGGCTGTCGTTAATTGGTTTTGCGCCGTATTACAATCCGTGCCTAATAACGCACAATCTTCCACATCCAATTCCAACTGGCCAATAGTTCGTCGCTGAGATAATACCGTTTTTTGCACCGCCGCTTCGGCTTGCTCAGCCGCTAATAAATCATTAAAAGCCTGTTCCCGCGTAGTCGCATACGTCATCAGTTGGGTATCGTGAGGCAGGCTTCCCATAATAGTTTTAAATTTAGTATTGGCTTGGCCCAGTTCTTTTAGTAGCTCGGTTTGATTGGTTTGAACCGATGCTAATTTAGGGCAAAAGGCGGCATTGTCAGGATCAGGGGTTAATGCGGTGACTTCTGTTGTGCCCGTGGCGGGTGGGCTCACATAAGCCGTACGACAGATATCATCAAATAATACTGTTGATGGGTTTTCATCAGGGTGTTGGGTTAATAAGGCGCGGTTACAAAACTGGCTTTTATATAGAGAAGGGCCGTTGTATTTACCAATGCCGGTGTCGACTTCGGCTTTAGGGAAACTGCCGTCTTCAGCAGCAAAAGCAATTAAATCTGGTGCGCCAGGGCGGGTGATTAATAGGTCGTCGCGACCGTCTTTGTTGCGGTCTTGGATGGTGATGTTGGCGTTGGTCCAGTCAGATACTAAATGGGAAATATCTCGTACATAAGGAATTAAGCTGCTTTGATTTTCTGGAGTATTAATTATAAAACTGGGAGCTGTACCTTTAACTAAAGCAACAGCTGAAAAAAATGGTCCATCATTTTTATGATAAAAGGACACGTTTTTTACATTAATACCATAAAAAATAAATGACTTATTTTTTAGTTTATCAATATTGGCTATATATAAAACATCTCCCAAGCCGTCTCCATTAAAATCAGCATAATGAGTGATACCAGAATTTTTTTTAATTACTAAGTAATCTGTATCGCACTGATATGTATATGAATCTTTATTCTTGCTGTTTAGCTCTTTATATACTGAGTAATTAGAAAGTGTGTTTGAGTTATAAGCTGCAAGCAATGCGTGACCTTTTGTTACTATTGCATCTATGCTTATGTCTATAGAAAAATAAAAGTTATCTACTTTAGAGATGGTTTGTATATATGAACGAGTAAATAATGAGGGGCTTTTCCCGCAATGATTTTTATTTGTATCAAAAATACCAGGTAGGATACCATAGTTTTTACTATACCCTTCATAGATGTTAAATGTAGAGGGTTTAAATTCAATTTTATAGTCTGTATTAGCTGATATTTGAGAAGAAGAAAACAGGATAGAGCTAAGTAATACAACAAGCTTCCTTACCATAGGTAAACACCTTTTATTATTACGACTAAAATTGGCGGGCCATTATAAGACAAATGTCTTTTACTTAATAGGAGAGTTTTTGTTAGTAATTTTAAGTAGAATTAATTAGCCAGAAAATAAGTGAGTGGTAACTTTGTTGTTAATACAATTAATCCCCCTTTGGAAAGGGGGATTGTACAAAAGACTACCTAAACCCCACCCAACCAGTCTTAGGTCGATACCGTATGCCATATACGACTTCTTCGACCCATTTGGAATTCCCCTGTTTAAATTGTTGGATAGCTTTGGTGTCGTCATTGTTGCCGGTTAATTGACCTAACCAATAGCCATAGCTGCAATCTTTATTTTGTTGGCACTGGCTGTTATCAGCATATAGGGCGCCAATGGCGGTATTGACTCGGCGGACTAAATCCGATTTTACTTCACGGGTAATTTGATCCTGTTCAGCAGGGGAGTAGGCGTATTCACCACTGGTGGCGTCGAATTGGATATTAAACCAATCGCTGGTAATGACTTTCCGCTCGATATAGGTTTTTTTCTTCTTTTTAAACCATTTTTTCTTTTTCTTGGTGCGCACAATGGTTTTGACAAAGGTATCCAGTTTATATTTCGCGGTGTAACCCGTTTAATTTGTTCTTCGTATTCATACTGAATGTGGGGGTTAAATGGGCGGCTAAGTTTTCTATTGGTTGTGGTTGATTAGCACTGGGTGCAAACGGGCAATAACCCGCTAAGCTCAAACCAACAGTGCCATTAATTTTACTGGGTAAACTGATCGGGTTGGAGGGTTCTTTACGTAAAGTGCTGGTTATTACTGCATCCCCTTTCGGCATTAATGCGGTTTCATAGCCATTGATTTTCACGTTAGCCGCTTGATCATCAATGCTGGTATACAAGACAGCGGGTAGGGTAATGGCTTTATCGCCGAGTGGGGTTTCGGGTTTTTCCTGCAATTCCGCCAGTATTTTTGCACCCGTCACCGGCAAGGGTTGCCATTGCATTTTTAATGATTGGTTTAAAGCTTGATAACGATTCACCTGCTCAGCCCAATCCCATTGGTATTGGATTTGTGCGGTGGCGCCTTCCAAGCCCGCAAATTCTCGGTAAAGCGCTAACTCCTTATCTTGCAGAGCTTTAAATGCTTCAATTAAGGCAGCTAATTCCGTATCCACAGTTAAGTAGGCATCTAACGCCTCGCCATAGGTATCATAGGCTTGGTCATACACCTGTTGTTTAACTAACCGGGCTTCGACGGCGGCATCTAATTCGGTTAATAACTGAGTTAAGGCTTGTTGGGCGGCATTGAGTTGAAGTTGCGCCGTATTACAATCCGTGCCTAATAAGGCGCAATCCTCCACATCTAATTCCAATTGGCCAATGGCTCGCCGTTGAGATAACACCGTTTTTCGCACCGCCGCTTCGGCTTGCTCAGCCGCTAATAAATCATTAAAAGCCTGTTCCCGCGTAGTCGCATACGTCATCAGTTGGGTATCGTGAGGCAGGCTTCCCATAATAGTTTTAAATTTAGTATTGGCTTGGCCCAGTTCTTTTAATAATTCCGTTTGATTGGTTTGAGCCGATGCTAATTTAGGGCAAAAGGTGGCATTGTCAGGGTCAGGAGTTAACGCGGTGACTTCAGTGGTGCCCGTGGCGGGTGGGCTGACATAAGCCGTACGGCAGACATCATCAAATAACACGGTTGATGGGTTGTCATCAGGGTGTTGGGTTAACAAGGCACGGTTACAAAAACGGCTTTTATATAACGAGGGACCATTGTATTTACCAACACCGGTATCCACTTCGGCTTTAGGGAAACTACCATCTTCAGCAGCAAAGGCGATTAAGTCTGGGGCACCGGGGCGGGTAATTAGTAGGTCATCGCGGCCGTCTTTGTTGCGGTCTTGGATGGTGATATTGTATTTGTCAGCTTTGTTATTAAATAAATGAGTGACTTCTTTGAATGCATTGAATTCATTTGAAGCAGTCATTTCAAAAAGGTCTAAGGTCCATTTAAGTTTTAATTCTGATACTTTAAAGCTATTGAAAACATAAGCTTTTCCTTGTACTGAGTGATGTGTAGGAATAAATAGAAAGTCTTTCTCTCCATCTCCATTGAAATCACCGTAAAGAGTCCTTTCAAGTTTATTATTGATTTCTGTTATATCATTTGAGCATGTTTTGGTTGAAGATAAGAACCCTTTCCCCATGTTCTTTAATTTTAGGTTGTTCTCATGTGAAACTCTGTAGAAATATATAGGATTAATTATTCTGAAAAAGTCAAACCCAAATGAATAAATATACTTTTGATCTGTTGCCTTAAATTTAACTCCTGCTCCGGTTGAGCTATTTGGAGAACACCAGTGAGGACTGAGGAGTCCACCACTTGAATATAATTTATAATATGTAAATTCTTTTTCAATATTGTCTGATGAAACGCTGATTGTATCTAAAGTTGCAGTTAAGTCCTGTGCTTTCGATAAATTTATTAACGAGTATATGAGAACGGCTATAGGCAGTAAAACAAGCTTCCTTACCATAGGTAAACACCTTTTATTACAACTAAAATTGGCGGGCCATTATAAGACATTTGGGTTGTATTGAGTAGGGTGAAGTCTGACTGAGTATTTTATAGGGAATAAAAGGGATGAAAATAAAGTGAGTAGTAACTTTGTTGATTTTTTATTCTTGCCTTATCTATTTTTTTGATTAACTCACTGCATAAGCTCCCTCACTCTCCCCAGCGTCCCCCTTTGATAAAGGGGGACGGAGGGGGATTTCATAAGGTCTACTCAAGGATATAGTCGCTTTTTCTATGGCTCAGTGCCACAAAAAGCAACCCTAAGTATCTTAGGGAGCCTAGTCATATCAAGAGCTGTGCCACAGTTACTTGCTACGGCCACACAAAAGTATTACTCTTACCAGTATGAGTAATACCCAGGAGCAGCACATGAAAGTCACCACTAAGGGGCAAGTCACTATTCCCCAAGCCATTCGAGACAAAAAAGGCATTACGGCTGACACTGAAATCGAGTTCATTGAAAGCCCGGATGGTCGCATTTATATAGAAGTGATTAAGCCAGCGACTAAGAAAAGCCGCTTTCGAACAGCCCATAAAGTAGCTAGTGTCATGATGTCAACTGATGAAATTATGGCACTGACGAGAGGCGATAATTAATGTCGGTTGCTTTAGTTGATAGCAATATTTTACTTGATTTAGCCAAACCAGACTCTGATTGGTATGAGTGGTCAGCAAGCACCTTAGAAAAATTAGATGAACACTATACATTGGCAATTAACTCAACTGTTTATGCGGAAGTGTCCATTGGTTTTAATAAAATTGAAGAATACGAGGAGTTTATCAGCCACTGCCAATTTGAAATGCTGGAAATTCCTCGCGAGGCGTTGTTTTTAGCTGGTAAAGCTTTTCTACAATATCGTCGCAAAGGTGGCAATAAAAGTAATGTATTACCTGATTTTTTTATTGGAGCACATGCAGCAGTTAAAGGCTATTCGCTAATTTCCAGAGATAAGGGGCGATTTACAACTTACTTTCCTACCGTGAGTTTAATTACGCCGGTATAGGTTTGTTTTGTAAGCCCCTCACCCTGAGGTAGAGGGGACTGTTTAGTAAAAGGTGTATGGTATGGGTTAAAATCTTAGCATTTTTCTCCCCCAGTGGGGGGAGAAGGGTAGAATGAGGGGGGTAGTCTGCTACTGCAAGACTAGTTATAGCATTAAAAAAATTATCTAAACCCCACCCAACCGGTCTTAGGCCGGTAGCGAATCCCATATACGACTTCTTCCACCCATTTGGAATTCCCCTGTTTAAATTGTTGGATAGCTTTGGTGTCGTCATTGTTGCCGGTTAATTGACCTAACCAATAGCCATAGCTGCAATCTTTATTTGCTTGGCACTGGCTGTTATCCGCATATAGGGCACCAATGGCGGTATTGACTCGGCGGACTAAATCCGATTTTACTTCACGGGTAATTTTATCCTGTTCAGCAGGGGAGTAGGCGTATTCACCACTGCTGGCGTCGAATTGGATATTGAACCAATCTTTGGTAATCACTTTGCGTTCGATATAGGTTTTTTTCTTCTTTTTAAACCATTTTTTCTTTTTCTTGGTGCGAACAATGGTTTTGACGAAGGTATCGAGTTTATATTTCGCGGTATAGCCTCGTTTAATTTGTTCTTCGTATTCATACTGAATGTGGGGGGTTAAGTGAGCGGCTAGGTTTTCTACCGGCTGGGGTTGATTGGCTGATGGCGCAAATGGGCAATAGCCGGCTAAGCTCAGGCCAATAGTCCCATTGATTTTACTGGGTAGATTAATAGTATTAGATGGCCCCTTACGTAAGGTGCTGGTAATGACGGTATCGCCCTTGGGCATTAATGTGGTTTCATAACCATTAATTTTTACATTAGCCGCTTGGTCATCAATGCTGGTATACAAGACAGCGGGTAGGGTAATGGCTTTATCGCCGAGTGGGGTTTCAGGTTTTTCCTGCAATTCGGCAAGGATTTTCGCGCCAGTTACTGGCAAGGGTTGCCATTGCATTTTTAATGATTGGTTTAAAGCTTGATAACGATTCACCTGCTCAGCCCAATCCCATTGATAGTGAATTTGCGCGGTAGCGCCTTCTAAGCCCGCAAATTCTCGATAAAGCGCTAACTCCTTATCTTGCAGAGCTTTAAACTCTTCAATTAACGCAGCTAACTCCGTATCCACCGTTAAGTAATTATCCAGGGCTTCGCCATAGGCATCATAGGCTTGGTCATAGCGTTTTTGTTTAACTAGCCGGGCTTCGACAGCGGCATCTAATTCAGTTAATAACTGAGTTAAGGCTTGTTGGGCGGCATTGAGTTGATGTTGTGCTGTATTACAATCCGTGTCTAATAAGGCGCAATCTTCCACATCCAATTCCAGCTGGCCAATAGTCCGTCGTTGAGATAACACCGTTTTACGTACGGCCGCTTCGGCTTGCTCAGCCGCTAATAAATCATTAAAAGCCTGTTCCCGCGTAGTCGCATACGTCATCAGTTGGGTATCGTGAGGCAGGCTTCCCATAATAGTTTTAAATTTAGTATTGGCTTGGCCCAGTTCTTTTAGTAGCTCGGTTTGATTGGTTTGAACCGATGCTAATTTAGGGCAAAAGGCGGTATTGTCAGGACCAGGGGTTAATGCGGTGACTTCTGTTGTGCCCGTGGCGGGTGGGCTCACATAAGCGGTTCGACAGATATCATCAAATAATACCGTTGATGGGTTTTCGTCTGGGTGTTGGGTTAACAAGGCGCGGTTACAGAAGCGGCTTTTATACAAGGAAGGGCCGTTGTATTTACCAATGCCGGTGTCGACTTCGGCTTTAGGGAAACTGCCGTCTTCAGCAGCAAAGGCAATTAAATCGGGGGCACCGGGGCGGGTGATTAATAGATCGTCACGGCCGTCTTTGTTGCGGTCTTGGGTGGTGATGCTGGCGTTGGACCAGTCAGATATTAAATAGGAAATATCAAGTACTGTGGGGCCTTTGTATTTTTTCTTGGCAACCTCATTAGTTTGATGTCCAACAGAATTAAAACTGGGTCCAGTTGGTGTTTTTCTTAGTTCTATATTATTTAATTTTGTTCCGTAGAAAATAAAGGGTTTTCTATTAAATGAGCTATGATTAGGTATATATAGTAGATCATCTAAACCATCTGCATTAAAATCGGAATAATACGACTTGCCTGAGTTTTTTTGAACTTCAAGGATATCTCCTGAACATTTTTTGTTGTACTCAATTCCTGGTTTATCTAGTTGAAATTTTTTAGAAAAAATACTATACAAGTCTTTTTTGTTATAGATCTCAAAAGAGTGATAATCTTGGAGGAGATTTCCCATAGTGAGAGTTCTTGTTATATAAGAATAATTATCGTTTTTTTGTGTAATAATAATACTTTTCATTGACCCATTAAAAAGGTTTTCAATGTTTTTACAAGTGCCTGGTCTGTCTGAGAGTAAAGGAGTATGCCAATAGCTTTTTTCATAATACTCATAAATGTTGATTGAGGTTGGATTGTACTCAACTAAATGGCTTGTATCGGCAGTAATCTGAGAAGAGAAAAATAAAGCTGCACTAAGTAATACAACAAGCTTCCTTACCATAGGTAAACACCTTTTATTATTACGACTAAAATTGGCGGGCCATTATAAGACAAATGTTTTTTACTTAATAGGAGAGTTTTTGTTAGTAATTTTACGTAGGATTAATTAGCCAGAAAATAAGTGAGTGGTAACTTTGGTGGTTGTTTGTTCTTGTTTTAGCGGTTTGTGTTTTTTTAATAGCTCACTACGTGAGTTAATTTATAAAAAATACTGGCTGATCATACGAAGTGGCCTTTAAAATTACTTTATTTAATGTGATACCTAAAAATGAGATTAAAATCCATTCGACTTATGTCTACTTTCATTCTTCAATAGCCTGCCTGTAAATCAATCGAGCTGGATATAAAGCGACAGTCTTTTGATCCTTATGCATCAATTAGAATCCAATGTATTAGCTACCATTCAAAAATAAATATCGACCAATTAGTCAAAAATAGTTAAAAGTTACTCTTTTTCAGTAAGTTGTGTTTGGGTAACAGTGAGTAAAGATACATAAACCGGTTGTTTTGCCCTCAATCGAGCGTTTGATTAATTCTTACAAGATTGTTATCGTGCTATCTAATAGGGATAGTGTAGATGTTGCTGCAAATCTATTGCGCTTGTAAATACTTTGTTAAAAGTCGGCTCAAAGTGCTTATTTATTAGGTATAAACTCCGCTTTTTCGCTGATTTTTGCCTTGTCTTTACTGCGCTCATGACGTTTTGCAACAACCTCTTGGAATGAAAGGACATCCTCCTCAGGGAAGGGGGGAATGGGTATAGAAAGAACAAAAAATAGTCAGGCGTAAAATATAAAGCACAAACTTAGTGACTATTCAAAAACAAAACGACTATTGATCTTAACAATAAAAAAAGTTACAAGACGCAACACTTATAACAATACATAAAAGCAGCTACGCCATTAATAAAGCAAGTGTAGTCTGCGGGGTTGATTTGTTCCACGGAGTCAGACATGGAAACCATACGTAACATGAGTAGTTCCAATGAAAGTCATTTTTTAGTGAGAGCAAGGCAGCGGCGCACGGAAAACCAGAGTGTACAAAAAGTACATGAGGCTTTGAGTACGGCGCTAACACAGCTATCGCTGAAAAAGGGAGTTATTGGGACTGCTCAATTAGCATTGCGCTTGGTCCCTGCTAGAGCAGGTTTTGTGCTAGCCAGTGCTTTAGCTGTGCTGCCAGCAGCCCATGGGGTTGAGTTTGAATTAATGGATGGCGATGTCACCGGCTCGCTAGATACTACCTTATCCTACGGGGCCATGTGGCGGGTAGAAGGGCGAGATACCCGAAAATATGCAGGCGCTGATAAGCCTACCCATGATGATGTGAATACTAACGATGGTAACCGTAATTATGATACGGGCCTGGTTTCCAACACTTATAAAATAACTTCTGAGTTAGAAATTAATTACGCTAACCCAACAGAAAGTATTTCTAATGTGGGGGCTTTTGTACGGGGCCGGGCTTTTTATGACTCTGTAGTGATGGATCAATCCACTGACTGGCTCCATGCTAATGATCAGTTTACTGGCCGGGGCTATCCGGACCAAACAGGTACCTATCCTCACGGGGATGGCTTTAGCCGCGATGTTGAAAATTTAATCGGTAAAGATGCATCTTTATTAGATGCCTATGTATACACCAGTTTTGATGTATATGATAAGCCAGTTGATATACGTTTTGGCCAGCAAGTGCTCAACTGGGGGGAGGGTTTATTTTACCGGGGTGGGATTAATACCATAAATCCCATTGATGCCGCCCAATTTTCCCTACCTGGCTCAGAAGTAAAAGACTTATTAATCCCGCAAATGGCATTATCCTTTAATGTTGGGTTGACTGATAGCCTTTCCATGGAAGCCTTTTATATGTTGGAATGGGATGAGACGATTGTCCCCCCCCGTGGTTCTTATTTTAGTAATAATGATATTTTTTCAGAGGGGGCGGATAAAGGATATAATGAAATTACTTCTGATTTAGTAGGGCTGGGAGCAGGCTACTTCTTTGCTTCTGGTGGTAGAAGCTTGTTTAGTGATTTTAATATAAATACTGATGGAGACTATTTAGTAGTAGCAGATACAAGTCAAAAGAAAAATTCAAGTGATGGCGGGCAGTGGGGTGTTAATTTTAAGTATTTTGCTGAAGAGCTAAATGATACGGAATTTGGTTTTTATTTTGTAAATTATCATTCACAAGCCCCATTTGTTCAAGCTACTGTACCTCTAGAAGGAATAAACTCTGCAGTTGCGCTCTTAGATAGTAGGGCAGCAGTTTTTAATGCGTTAGGTCCTTCGCTAGGTGCAGTAAGCCCCCAGTTTTGTAGTGCTGGCTTATCAGCTATTTATGGATTATCGGGAAATTGTGCAAATATTGGTTATGCAGGTGTAGGACAGGCAAGAATTTTATCAAATAGTGTTTTTGGACGCAGAGTATTTCCAGAAGATATTAGAATGTTTGGATTAAGTTTTAATACTACTGTAGGTGATACTTCAATAGCTGGAGAGCTGACTTATCGACCGAATATGCCAATATGGATCGATCACCCAGATGATTTAGTATCAGGTATTAAATCTAATGTTGCTTCTATTTTAGCTAAGCGTAAATTAGGACAAGAGTTGTGCACTGGAGATACGGCATTAGGTGGAGGAGCTTTATCACAAGGGCGTCCTGATAATGTTGCTTGTGTTGGTGATTGGTATAACAATTATGAACGTGTAGAGTTATGGACAGGCTCCTTAGTCTTTATTCATAACTTTGGCCCTACCCTAGGCTTTGATGGTTTTATGGGGTTAGTAGAGCCTCATTTTGAGAGAATTTCTGGTTTAGGTGGCGATTATGATCGATTTTTGTCTACTGGCTCAGGCCCCTATGATCAACGGACATTTTCCAGCGATTATACACCAGCCCATGAGCGGTTAGACAAGTTTAGCTGGGGTTATACACTGGTGGCTTCTGGCACCTGGAATGATGTATTTGCTGGGGTGAATTTAAACCCGGTTTTCCGCTTTAAACATGATGTGGAAGGTAACTCACGGCGGACAGGTAGCTTTATGGAAGACCGCAAAGCAGCGACTATTGCGTTAAATGCTAATTATTTAGGCACCATGTCGGCGGGTATTAGTTATACCAACTTCTTTGGGGCTGAGCGGCGGAATAAGTTGAATGATAGGGATAATATAGCGGTGAATTTTAAATACGCTTTTTAAAGCACTGCTTATTAGGTTTTTGATTAGCGATGACGGCGTTGTCCATGTACTCAACTTATCATGTATTATTTATACACTCAAAGTTTCCGTGCATGGACGCCTTGTCCTCACTAACCAAAATTCCTACTAAGCAGCACTTTGTTGAGAGTAGAAAGTTGAAGGAAAAGCCTTCGCTTTGTTTTACCTGCGCTCATAACGCTTTAAACGTAAAGGTTTAAAGGTTGAGATTTAGATTACATATTACTAAGCAGCACTTTGTTGAGAGTAGTAGGGTAAAAAACCTTCGCTTTGTTTTGCCTGCGCTCATAAACGCTTTAAACAACGCACAAGTTGAGACTATTTTTGCTAGACAAATTTTCAATTGAGATAATGTTGAGGATTTCGCAATAGTTTGATGTATGGAGTAGTAGGGTGTTCTGTAGCTAAGGCATGGATGCCTTTTTAACTCTTGATCGGCCAAGGATGGCACTTCAAGAGTGGCGGAAGAATATTCGACTACACCGTACTTAACATATTTTATTGTAAGAAGATAAAACAGCCTTGTGGTATATCCCTGTTTAAAGGGGTAAGTAAAAAAGAGATAACCTCATGCTAAAAAAACAAACAATTATTGGTGGGTTAACGGCTTTAGCCCTGGCAACGCAGATGGCTGTTGCAGCCGTGTCGCCAAAAGAAGCGGAGCGGTTAAAAAAAGATTTAACCCCCATTGGTGCTGAAAAGGCCGGTAATAAAGCAGGGACCATTCCTGCCTGGACGGGTGGTTTACAAAAAAGTGATATCCCAAAAAGTTACACTCAACGGGGTCAACATTACCCCAATCCATTTCCAGGTGAAAAGCCACAATTTGTGATTACTTCCAGTAACTTGAGTAAATATCAGGCTAATTTAACCCCTGGGCAAATTGCGTTATTTAAGGCTTATCCTAAGACCTTTAAAATTCCAGTATATAAAACCCGGCGGTCAGGTTCGTTACCTCAGTTTGTGTATGATAATACGATTAAACATGCTACCACCGCTAAGCTGAATAATGGTGGCAATGGTTTTACTGGGGCATACGCTGGTTTTCCATTCCCACTTCCAAAAGACGGTTTAGAAGCACTATGGAACCATATTGTGCGTTATCGTGGCGAATATGGTGTGCGTAAAGCGGCAGGTGTGCCGGTGCATCGTAACGGTAATTACACGCCTGTTATTACCCAACAAGAGGCGTTTTTTAAGTATTATGACCCTAATGGCAGTGAATCGACTTTAGATAATATTATTATCTACTACCTGTCGTTTACTACCAGCCCAGCTCGGCTAGCTGGTGGGGCAGTGTTAGTACATGAAACATTAGACCAGGTAAAACAGCCCCGTCAGGCTTGGGGTTATAATGCGGGTCAGCGTCGAGTGCGTCGTGCGCCTAATTTAGCTTATGATACGCCGATTTCTTCTGCTGATGGGTTAATCGTGGCGGATGATACCGATATGTATAACGGCGCACCAGATCGGTATAACTGGAAATTAGTGGGTAAAAAAGAAATTTATATCCCCTACAATAACTATGAGTTGATAAGCCCCAAACTTAAAAACGAAGACATCTTAAAAGTTGGCCATGTTAATCCAGACCATACCCGTTATGAACTACACCGGGTGTGGATAGTGGAAGGTAATTTGAAACCAGGCGAACGCCATATTTATTCAAAGCGGGTGTTGTATTTGGATGAAGACAGCTGGGGTGCAGCCGTTGTTGATCAATACGATGGCCGTGGTGAGTTATGGCGAGTAAGCATGGCTTATTTATTAAATAACTATGATTTGCCAACCACTTGGACTGGCTTAGATGTGTTCCACGACTTACAAGCACGCCGTTATTATGTACAAGGCTTGGCAAATGAAGAAAGCACCTATGTGGATTTTTCAAAAGCCATACCTGATGACAAATACTTTAAGCCAGCAGCATTGAGACGAAGAGGGCGCCGGTAAGACATTACCCTACATAACGGGATAACATAGCAACCTCACTTAGAATGTTTCTTCTACAGGTAAGCGGGTTAAGCCATAATCCGCTTATCTTTCTTTTGACTTTACCTCTTTTCGCTCCTTATTCTGTTTTTGATAGCTAAGCCTTGTTTTTTCGGTATGATGGCTTGTTAGTTGGGTATTTTTGTGAGCTAAATATAAAAATGACTGCCAAGTCAGTAATAATTACACCTTCTGTGGTCAAAATTAGATAAAACAACAGTTTGAATTACGAGTAACTAACTTGAACAAAAAAACACTGTAATCCAGTGAGAAACAACGATAACGATAAGGGAGTAGGCGCATGCGATTTGCCGCTCGGCAACGACGATTCGCTCGAGTTAACCAGTGGCCAGCTCTCAATGCACTGCTTAAAGCTGGCCTGTTGATTTTGCTGCTAACCAATACTTTTAAATTATACGCTGATAATAAAATAACCGATCCACCGGCTGTTGCTAGTGACAAGGCAAGCCAAGGGTTGTTGTTGGATATCACGGCGTTGCCCAGTAGTCAGCGATTAGTGGCTGTGGGTGAGCGTGGCCATATTGTTTATTCCGATGATCAAGGCAAAAACTGGCAACAGGCGAAGGTGCCAACCAGTCAGTTAATTACGGCACTACATTTTGTTGATCAACAGCAGGGTTGGGCGGTAGGCCATGATTCAATTATTTTAGCTACCAATGATGGCGGCGCTACCTGGCAACGCCAGTATGATAATTTAGCCGTGGAAGCACCTTTGTTGGATGTATGGTTTATAAATACCCAGGAAGGTTTTGTGGTGGGTGCTTATGGACAAATTTTGCGTACGACAGATGGTGGTAATAACTGGCAGGACTGGTCCCATACAATCGAGAATGAAGAAGAGTTTCACTATAACAGCATTACTGCGATTGATAATGATCGGCTGATGATTGTGGGGGAAGCAGGTTTATTGTATCGCTCCGTCAATCGGGGCAAAAATTGGGAGTTATTAGAAAGCCCTTATGAAGGTTCATTATTTGGTGCTGTTGCTTCTGGTATACCAGATGGGGCATTAATTTTTGGGTTGCGCGGCCATGTTTTTCGTACTAATGATTTTGGCGATACTTGGCAACAAGTAAAGGTGAATACCGAGCAAGGTTTATATGGTGGACAGTTGTTGGCTAGTCAGCAAATTACCATTGTGGGTAATGCCGGTGTGGTATTAGTCAGTAAAGATGCCGGGGTGAATTTTCAGGTAATGCAGCGAGCTGATCGTAAGGCCCTAAGTAATGTGGCCAGTTTGGCAAACCAAAATTTAGTATTAGTGGGTGAGGGTGGTGTTAAATTAGCTTCTCCCTTTGGCAAACCGTTAGTAAATAAAATAACTGAATAAATAAGGGGGAGGACATGGCTAAATTTCATCATCCAAGTGAAACCGAACCCTTTTTAGAGCGTATCTGTTTTAACCACCGGCCATTATTATTGCTGGTGTTTGCATTTTGTACGTTAGTGCTAGGGTATCAGTTAACCAAGTTAAAGCCAGAAACCAGTTTTATGAAGATGATTCCTGTGGAACATCCTTTTATTCAAAACTGGTTAAAGCATCAAGATGAGTTGGAAAACTTAGGCAACTCGATTCGTATTGCGGTGGTGGCTAAAGAAGGGGATATTTTTTCGGCTGATTACATGGAAACCCTTAAGCAAATGACCGATGAGGTGTTTTATTTGCGAGGGGTTGATCGAGCAGGGTTAAAATCCCTTTGGACGGCCAATGTACGTTGGATGGAGGTGACTGAAGATGGCTTTGTGGGTGGGCCAGTGATTCCTAAGGGATATGATGGTACGCCGACAGTATTAGAGGAATTACGCAATAATATTTTACGCTCTGGGCAAATAGGCCGTTTAGTGTCCAATGACTTTAAATCGTCCATTATTTATGTACCATTATTTGAAAAAGACCCAGAAACAGGCGAAGCATTAGATTATCAGGCACTTTCTCAAACCATTGAAGAAAAAGTCCGCACTAAATTTGCAGATCAAGGCATTGAAATAAAAATCATTGGCTTTGCCAAAAAAGTAGGGGATTTAATTGAGGGTATAGACTCTATTGCTTACTTTTTTGCCATTGCTATTGGCATTACCTTACTGTTGTTGTTTATCTACTCACGTTGCAGTTTCAGTACCATTATCCCAGTTATCTGCTCTATTGTGGCAGTTATCTGGCAGTTAGGGTTATTAGCCACCTTAGATTATGGGTTAGATCCTTATTCCGTATTAGTGCCCTTTTTAGTATTTGCCATTGGGGTAAGCCATGGGGTGCAAATTATCAATGCGATAGGGTTGGAGGCAGCTGCTGGGGCTGATTATTGCACGGCTGCACGGCGAGCATTTCGGTCGCTGTATATCCCAGGTATGCTTGCATTAATCAGTGATGCTATTGGCTTTTTAACCCTGTATGTTATTGATATCGCGGTTATTCGTGATTTAGCCGTTGCGGCTTGTATTGGGGTGGCAGTAATTATTCTTACTAATTTACTGTTACTGCCAGTGATCATGTCGTATTTAGGGGTAGGTAATACTTTTCGTGACCGGGTAAAAGCAGGCAGTGCTACTCGCTCGAAAGTGTGGGATCGTTTATCAAACTTTGCTCATCCCGTAGTAGCCCCTATTTCTATTGTTATTGCTATCGCAGGGTTTGGCTGGGGGTGGTACCAAAGCCAGGATTTAAAAATAGGTGATTTAGACCCGGGTGCACCAGAGTTACACCCTGACTCTCGTTATAATCTAGATAATGCCTATATTACCCAAAACTATTCCACTAGTGCTGATGTGTTAGTCACTATGGTAGAAACAGAAAAGGAAACCTGTTCAACCTATCCAGTGATGTCAGCTATTGATCGTTATATGTGGGCGATGGAAAATGTCAAAGGGGTACAAACGGCAGTGTCTTTGGTCACCGTGTCCAAATTGTATATTAAAGGCACTAATGAAGGGAGTTTAAAATGGCAAGGTTTATCCCGTAACCAGTATGTATTAAATAGCTCGATTCGTAGTGCCAGTAGTTTATATAACCCAGACTGTAGTATGGCGCCTGTCTTATTGTTTTTAAATGACCATAAAGCAGAAACCCTAGAGCGGGTGGTAAAAGCGACCCAGGCATTTGCCGCCCAAAATAATACTGATCAAATTAAGTTTTTATTAGCCTCTGGTAATGCGGGAATCGAAGCAGCAACTAATGAGGTTATTGAAGAAGCACAATACGAAATGCTGGTGTTTGTGTATGGCGTTGTCAGTATTTTATGCTTAATTACTTTCCGCTCACTACGGGCAGTATGTTGTATTATTATCCCGCTAGCACTTACTTCTCTACTGTGCCAGGCACTCATGGCTATATTGGGGATAGGGGTTAAGGTAGCTACTTTACCTGTTATTGCTTTGGGGGTTGGTATTGGCGTCGATTATGGTATTTATATTTATAGTCGTTTAGAAAGCTTCTTACGACAGGAGATGGATTTGCAAGAAGCTTATTACAACACATTGCGTACAACAGGTAAGGCCGTGAGCTTTACAGGCGTTACCCTGGCAATTGGCGTTGGCACTTGGATATGGTCTCCGATTAAATTCCAGGCAGATATGGGGATATTACTAACCTTTATGTTCTTGTGGAATATGATTGGTGCACTATGGTTGTTGCCTGCTTTAGCCCGTTTCTTTGTGAGGCCTGAGCGAATGGTCGCCAGTCCTGTTAAACTTGAGGTAGCTAAAACTGCAGACGTTGCTAAAGCGGATGAACCTAGCCAGCCAATGGAAAAGTCGTTGGAGTCAATAGATAAGTCTATATCTAGCAGCTTAACTTAACATACGCCTTGTGAACTAAAAAACCCGCCATTTGGCGGGTTTTTTAGTTTAGGTGAAAAATCTGATGCTAAGCATTCAAAGATTAAATCTATTTTTTTGAAAAATAAGACAAAATAGTAAAGTGTTAAAAATAAATTAGACTAATGGTTTTAGTGGTTTCAATTGTTAATTGAAAAATTGGTAAATGAATTTACATAGAGGGATTATTCGATGAGTCGATCAACACTGAATATAACGGATACGATTGAAAACTACATTTGGCAAGTAGGGGTGAGGGAGACGACGGTTATGCAGCAATGTCGTGAAGAAACTGCAGCCATGCCAAACGCAAATATGCAAATTGCACCTGAACAGGGGCAGTTTTTAGCACTGTTAGCACAACTGACAGGTGCAAAACGTATTATAGAAGTGGGTACATTCACTGGTTACAGTGCGCTATGGATGGCATCAGTGTTGCCAGAAGACGGTGAGTTGATTGCTTGTGATATCAGTGATGAATATACGGCAAAAGCTGAACATTATTGGCAACAAGCAGAGATATCGAGCAAAATCAGCTTAAAAATTCAACCAGCGACAGAGTCCCTTGCTGAATTATTAACTGTTGGCCAATCAGGTCAGTTTGATATGTTGTTTATTGATGCTGATAAAACCGGGTATCAGGATTATTACGAGCAAGGATTGCAGTTACTCCGCCAGGGGGGGTTAATGGCATTTGATAATACTTTGTGGAGTGGTTCAGTGGCAGAGCCCAGTGAAGATCCAGATACAGTTGCCTTGCAGCAATTTAATCGCCATGTGCATGGTGACCAGCGGGTGGATATGGGGTTGCTTCCAATAGGGGATGGTTTAACGTTGGTTAGGAAAAAATAGTGTTGTTTGCCCCTAGAGGGGTCCGCAAAACTACTGCGCTCATGACCTTTTGCGAGACCCTCTAGGGGAAGAAGGATAGGGTTAGTGCTAGCTGGGGAAGATTTATGCCTTTTCCAGCACCAACTCAAAAGTAACAGGTACTGCAAAGCTGATACTGTTTAACCCTGCCAGCTCTTTTAGTTTGTCAATACCAGGTGTTAATCCATATTTAGAGGCATTGAGTAGAATTGGCTGTAATGTGCTGACAACAATTTTTTTATCTTTTAATTTTGCCACAGCTAGTGTTGCATCAATAGGGTGAGTTTGACCATGCATGTTTAGATTTAGCTTTACGGTTTCGGTACTGGTTGCACCAGGAACAAGTTTGAGTGCTTTATTGATATCAATTTTGCCAGTGATGACGGCATTAGGGTATTTGCTGGTTTCAAATAAATATTGACGCATGCGTTCATTACGAATATCAATATTGGTTTGTACGGAGTCTAACTTAACCATAACATTGATTTGTCCTGCTGCATCAACACCGCCTTGAACATTGCTGAAAAAGTGGGATTCAGCGATATGTTCTTTTTTTATTGAAACAAAACTTAAGCGGGATAACTCATTATTGAGTTTCCAATCGGCCATTGCGATGGTGGCATTTGAGGCTAATACTAATGGTAGAAACAGGTGACGTAGTTTTTTCATGATAAGCAGTCTCGGCAGTTAAAGGACAAAAACTATAAATAGATCAAAAACAATTAGCTCTGGCAAGTTATAGTTTATTGAATAGTGTTAACAGGCCCTAGATAGTGTGTCTTCATTCCCTCAAACCAAAGACCATTAAGGTTTGAAGGAATAGATAAAGGAAGCAGGTTCTAGCAGTCTTTCCACCAGCATGCAACTTGCTGGCTAAATTCGGTTAAAGCGGATAATATTGCAGTTGGGGGGAAATGCCGATAAGTGGTTTCAATGCTGTAAATTGTTCAGTGGCTTCACAATCTTTCGCTGTTTTAGCGTATTTGAACGGATTATTTTTACACGTTCCACCTGGCAAGATGACCCTAATGTTACGAATATAATTACCATTTTTATTTGGGTCTGTTTCATAAATTGTTAATAATATACCACCATTAGTTGGCTTAACATCTAATACGTCTCGACCAGGTCGTGATAACGCTTGATTTTTTACTGCATTAAAATTGTATTCAATTCTGCCTTCTCCTTCATATAAAACAATACCTAATTATCACTATACCTAAGCCATTAACTGCTGTATATTTGAACAGCATGGAAACTTAATTGAGAAGGTATAAATAATGGCTATCAACAAAGTTCAATTTCAAAAAGGCCTGAGTTTAAACGAGTTTCTCAAACAATATGGTACAGAAGAACAATGCTTTAATACCTTATACAAATTGCGATGGCCAGAAGGTTTTCAGTGCCCCAATTGTGGATACGACAAATGCTGTCAACTCACTACTAGAAAGCTTCAGCAGTGCTATAAATGTCACCAGCAAACATCTGTAACTGCAGGTACTATCTTTGAATCAACCAAATTACCATTAAAGACTTGGTTCCAAGGGATGTATTTGATCTCCCAAGACAAAAAAGGTATATCAGCCATAGAATTACATCGCCATTTAGGTATTTCCTATCAAGCTGCCTGGAGAATGAAACATAAGCTCATGAAAGTGATGCAAGAAAGAGAAGGCACCAAGCAATTGTCGGGTTTTATTGAAATTGATGATGCCTATCTTGGTGGTGAGCGTACAGGTTGCAAAAGAGGTAGGGGAGCAGATGGGAAAATACCTTTTGTAGCAGCCGTAGAAACAACAAAACAAGGTCAACCGACACGAATTAAACTGAGCATTTTAAAAGGGTTTAATAAAGAAGAGATAACGGCTTGGAGTAGGCAGAATTTGGCCAAGGGCAGTACCGTAATCTCCGATGGACTGGCCTGTTTTAATGGTGTCATAGAAGCAGGTTGTCTTCATGATAAAATTGTATGCGGTGGTGGTCGTGCATCAGTAGAGGAACCTGAATTTTATTGGGTTAACACCATCCTTGGAAACTTAAAAAGTGCTTTACGTAGTACTTATCATGCTATTCGCGCTAAATATGCACAACGTTATCTTGCTGAATTTCAGTATCGATTTAATCGAAGATTTAGCTTAGTAGAATTTATTCCTAGGCTAGCATTTGTAGCACTGAGAACACCTCCACTACCAGGTAAGCTACTAAATATAGCTTAGGTATGATGATAATTAGGAAACAATATATTGTCCTTCTGGGTAATGACCTTTTGCTCCTTGAAACATTAGTTTTGAAATATAACGCTAATAAATATTGTCATCATTTTCATCAGGCAGAGACTTTACCCAGCCATTTTCATCTACATTTAACACGGCTTGTTCTTGGGTATTCCAGGGTGAAGCAGGAGAGGGTGGCTTACATGCAGCGTCACCCCAGCCTCGACATTGAGTCAACCACTCATCATTTGCCAATTTGAATGCATCTACAGAAAACCATTCTGTAGACCAATAACTTAATTCAGCAATGTTAATGCCTAAAGATCCTTTCGTTTGATAGGCCTCAGTGTTATAAACAAGTATGCTAAACAATAAGGGAGACAGAGCCCGTAGCCTGATTAACGAAGCCAAGAATGAAACTAACATAATGATGTCCTTATCATTAGTTGAGCCCTGGTGGGGCAGATTATTTGGTAATGGGTATTAGATATATGGTGGTTTAAATGGAAAGCACTTTCTCAGTATAAAAAAACAGCAGGTGGGATTAAACAGAAAGGAAATAGCATGATAAGATTATTTAATAACAGAAAATGAACTCTAATTTTTTATAGCAGCATCAATGTATTTATGGCTAAATAAAGTTGCCTATAATAAATGGAACTTACACAATGATTGCACTGATTGGGATTGTTATTTTAGCATGGGTTATTTATCGATTAACCCGAGATACCAGCCAGCCTCATAATTATTATTTTCAACGACTTAACCAAACCTTACAGCAAGTGGGGCCTGCCCGACCATTGCAACTCGTTGATATGGACCGTTTGGCGGGTAACGCTGCGGTGGTTAAACGGCATTACCCTTATCCAAAACAATTGCGCTTTGTGGTTAAATCATTACCCTGTGTTCCTCTATTAAAATGGTTACTTGAAACATTTAGAAATGATAAATTAATGGTTTTCGACTGGCATTTTCTGCCGAAATTACTACCCCAATTTCCAGGAGTCGATTTTTTATTCGGAAAACCCATGCCTGTTCAGGCATTACGCCAAGCTATTGAGCAAATCCAAGACTGCTCTCCAAATTCGTTGACACAAGTGCAGTGGTTAGTCGATTCGCCGCAGCGACTGATGCAGTATTTATCCGTAGCAGAAGAAAAGTCTGTGACATTACGAATTAGTATTGAAATTGATGTGGGGATGCATCGTGGTGGGGTGAGTGACCTGGCCAGTTATCGGCAAGTGCTGTCTACCATTCAACAGTATTCAGCTTATTTACAGTTAAGTGGCTTGATGGGTTATGATGCCCATGTGGCTAAAGTACCTCACTTGTGGCCTATGTCTGCCGAGGGGGTAATGGCTAAAGCTCACCAAAAAATGCTAACGCAATACCGTCAATATGTGCATGTATTACAAGTAGAGTATGCCTCGTTATTTCATTCGGCATTGTGTTTTAACAGTGGTGGCAGCCCTACCTACTGTTTGCACGGTGGTAATCAGGTGGTTAACGATGTGAGTTTAGGCTCTTGTTTGCTGCAACCCACCGATTTTGATTTACCCCATTTAGCGGCCCATCAGCCAGCCTGGTTTATAGCAACGCCTGTTTTAAAAAAAATGGCTGGACTACAGATCCCATTTGTAGAGTTGTTGTCTAATTTTATTGCTCGTTATTTACCCCGTTGGCAGCATACTTATTTTATTTATGGTGGTTATTGGCGAGCAGAGCCCTTTTCACCACAAGGTTTGTATTTTAATCCGTTATATGGGCGTAGTTCCAACCAGGAAATTTTAACGGGCTCTGCTAAAACGGCACTGGAAATTGATGACTATATCTTTTTTCGACCAAGCCAAAGTGAAGCAGTAATGTTAGAATTTCCTGAAGTTTATGTGGTACGTGATGGGAGAGTGGTCGAACAGTGGGCAATGCTAAAATAGGTATCCTATAGTGAGTAATGGTCAAGAAATAAGTCAACAATGGGATTTACCTGCTCCGTTTATTTTAGATGTGATTGTAGATGAAACGGTCATTGACCACTATGGGCATGTTAATAATGCGGAATATGTACGTTGGTTGCAGGATGCCAGTTGGGCGCACTCGAATAGTATTGGTTTATCAATTGACCAATATAGGGAATTAAACCGCGCAATGGTCGTGCATCGCCATGAGATTGATTATGTAGCATCTGCTTTTCATCAGGATCAATTGCAAATTGCAACCTGGATAGTTGCATTGGATTGTAAACTGAGTTTAATCCGGCAGTTTCAGATTATTAGACCACAAGACCAATGTTGTATTTTGCGGGCTAAAACCAAATTTGTTTGTGTGGAGCTCTCATCAGGCAAACCACGTCGAATGCCTGAAGTATTTATTGAAGGGTATAGCCAGTTGTTGATTAAATAAACAGTTGTAGGGATTTATGTGGGTAAAAAACACTATTTGATTATTTTATCGTTGCTTTTAATGACAGTAACTGCCGTTTATTTGGGATGGCGCTGGTATCGCAGTCAGCAACCTGGCTCATCATTATGGGTGTCGAGTGTTGTACAAAATCAGCACTATACGTTTGGGAATTTTACTTTAGCTTGGAGTGATAAAAATAGCCAGTGGCAGCTAGTCTATAATCAAAAACAAGCAGCATTAAATAATCAGTTACTCTGGCAATCATTACCTCAACAAGCTTTTCTTCAGGCAACTATTAACCACAATAATCAAGTAATTGAATGCCCGCAGCAGAGTATTCAACAGCTTTACAGTCGGGCCACTTTATTCCAGTTTGCTGGGCAATTAGCTTGTGGCGATCAATTAATTCCTTACCAAGTGGAGTGGTTACCAATTACATCGGATGTGCTTAAATTAAAGCTGGTAGTGTTACATGAACAGGTGAAAGAGATTCGTTGGTGGTTAGGTAGTGAACAGCCTCATTACCAGCTTTCAAGTCAAAAAGTTATTCCTTGGCAACTCCAGGCTAATATGAAAGCGAGTTGTCGGCTGCCCAATCAATTAAAAGAAAAGTGTCTACCAGATCGTATAGGCGGTTTTCATTGGCCATCGGGATTGACCATGTGGCGGCTACACCCAACTAACAATGCATCCTTAGTAGCTATGACAGGGTCAGACCAAGGAAGCCAGGATAAAAATGGCTGGTGGCTGCTGCAACCGGGCAATGAATTAGAGCTATTGTTACTTAAACAACCATCAGCAGCAGCAAGTCTTCAGTTATTACAACAACTAGCTCTTCATCCTGCTTTGCAGCCTTGAGTGAATTGGCTAAGCTTAAAGTGTTTTGTTAATGTGAGCTTGCTTTGAATGCTGTTATGGGTGAAAGAGTAACTCAGTATCACTTTGATCCTGATGACTATGAGAAATTTTCCCAACGTTTACATCAAAGCCTGGCCATTTTTCAACAGTTGATTAAACGGCCTGGCTTTGGTGAGGGGCCTGTATTATTAGGTGCGGAATTAGAGCTTTATATCACTGACAAGCAATGCAATGCACTGCCTATCAATCAAAAGTTAGTGGAAGAGTTTAATGACAAAAAACTAACTCATGAATTAAATCGCTATAACCTGGAATATAATTTATCACCTGTTAGTCTTAAACCCACGCCCTTTAAAAGCATAACGGAAGAGCTTAATAGAATTATCACTAGTTTACAGCAATTAGCAGATAAGCATGGCGGGCGCATATTCCCCATAGGTATTTTACCCACGTTAACTGAAGATGATATTGATCCTGCAATGATGACGGATATTCCACGGTATCATGCTTTAACCAAAGGGGTAAAAGCGTTGGGGAATGGTCATTTTATGATTAATATTGATGGTAAAACTCCATTACAATTTTGTACCGATGAAGTCACCATGGAAGGGGCAAATACGTCTTTTCAACTGCATTATCAAGTTAAACCTGCACGTTTTGCGGATCTTTTTAATGCAGTTCAATTAGCAACACCTGTAGTGTTAGCCTTGGCTGCAAATTCACCCACTATCTTCGGTCATGAGTTATGGCATGAATCAAGAATTGCATTGTTTAAGCTCACTGCTGAAACCCACCAGCCTCACTCATACTGGCATCAACCCGCTCGGGCTAATTTTGGTCATGGCTGGGTGCGACATGGAGGAGAAGAGTTAATGGCAGAAGCTATTAGTTTACATCCTCCATTATTACCCATTTGTACTGATACAGACTATCAGCAACAAATGGCTGATGGTTTAACCCCTAGTTTAGATGAATTACGTTTGCATTTAGGGTCAGTTTGGTCGTGGAACCGACCTGTTTATGACCCTACTAATGGTGGCCATCTGCGAATTGAAATGCGTTCGCTACCAGCAGGCCCCAGTGTAATTGATATGATGGCGAATGCAGCGTTACTGATAGGTTTGTCTGAAGGCTTGGCTGAACAAATGAATTATTTATTGCCTGCAATACCCTTTAGCTATGTAAAAGGAAATTTTTATGAAGCTGCAAAACGAGGGCTGAATGCAAAGTTAATCTGGCCCAGTGTTACCAGCCATCAACTGGCGGAGCAGCCAGTGACAAAACTGGTAGATATTTTGCTGCCCATTGCGAGTAGAGGTTTAGCTAAACTAGGTATTAGTAGTGATGAAATAGATAAATATATGCAGGTGATTAAAGATAGGACTATCGCAAAGCAAAATGGCGCCATTTGGCAACAAACTATGCTTAATAAACTAAAATATCATTACCCGCTTCAAGAAGCATTGCACCAGTTAACTGAAAAGTATTTTCAAAACTTCATGTCTGGGCAGCCTGTTGCACAGTGGGCAAGAGAGTAGTGTAATGACTAAGGCAGTATTAAAAACTTGGTATGACCCAAAACCCGATGAAATAGCTGATCGGCATGGGGCCTTTTTACAACAGCTTGGTCAGCCCACTTGCTTGTTTATTCCAGGCAAAGATACTTCTAAGATAAGGGCTATTACGACTTTATTACATGGTAATGAACCATCGGGGTTAATCGCGGTTCACCAGTGGTTAAAAAGCCATTACGAATTACCAGAAGCCAATATTTTAATTATTATTGCCTCAGTTAAAACAGCATTAACAGAGCCTTTATATACATACCGACATTTACCTGATGAGCGAGACTTAAATCGCTGTTTTAATCCTCCTTATGAGGATAAGCAAGGGCAAGTTGCAGAAGCTATTTTAAATTGTTTGGCAGAATATCAGCCAGAAGCTTTATTGGATATTCACAATACCTCAGGGGATGGACCTGATTTTGCCGTAACTATCAATGACTCTAAACCTCATCAGTGGTTAAGCTCATTATTTACCGGGTTAATGATAAAAACTGACCTTCGTTTGGGAGCCATAATGGAGGTGGTAGATAATTTGTACCCAACAGTGACTATTGAGTGTGGTGGTGCCAAAACTGGTCAATCACATCGCACCGCTTTTCAAGGGTTACAACGGTATCTGCATACTCCTGAGTTATTTGCAGCTAATACCTTTAATCAAATACAGGTTTTGTATAATCCTGTACGTTTGGAGTTGGATGATAATATTAATTTAGATTTTTGTGATCAACCAGTATCAGGAAAGGATTTAACACTGCGTAAGGATATTGAGCGATTTAATTTTGGTGTAGTGGACGATTCTGTACATTTAGGTTGGTTAAACAATGGTGGTGACCGGTTATTAAAAATGAGTGATTTAACCGGCAACGATATTTTTCATGATTATTTTGATATAAAAGACAACACTATTTACCCTTCATTTCCAATTCAACTGTTTATGATTACCACAAACCCTGTAATAGCGGTTGATGACTGCTTATTTTATGCGGTGAAGGCGAGACATTAATTTATACGCGTCGAGTTTTTTGTAGTTGATATACTGAAATTAGTATAGTTTGTCAAAAAAGGTAGTTCTTTTTTAATCTGTCGGGCTTGGATAAGATAGCCATTATTCTCGTTAACTTCATCACAATGTTTGACTAAGGTTTCAGCTTTCTTATAATGTGCTGCCTATTTTTACTAGGTTTAGGCAGTATTCAATGAAGTTTAATAATTTTAAGAAAACACCTCTTCTGTTAGCTGTAGCACTGTCAAGCAGCATTCACGCAAACCCAACACCAACTTCTTCTGAATATGGCCATTGGTCATTTGGTGGTGGATTTTCTCAAACAGGCACCAAAGATAATTCAGGCAATAATCATCATGGGTATTTCTTGGGAAATGCTGAGTTGGTGAAAAATGGGCAGCCTGTTTTGCATGGCGGGCAATATACAGCGGATGGTGCCAAGGGTACGGCACTAGTGGTGGAACAACTTAACCCCTTTATCGTTAATCTGGCAGATTTTAATAGTGGTCAACCTTTTTCGCTCAGTTTGTGGTTAAAAGCTGAACAATTCAATATAAAACAAACGTTGGTTGAACAGCTGGGTAAAAATAATGGGTTGTTTACCCTTTATTTTGATGAGAATAACCAGTTGCATATTGAGTGGCATACTACTACAGGGGAAAAGGGTGAAGCCGTTTCGGTTGATCCTTTATTAGTCAAAAAAAATCAATGGCAACATTTGGTTTTTTCATTTAACGGCCAACAAGATGGGATACATGTTGCCTTAGATGGTAAAACCATTGCTTTAAATCAGTCAACGTTACCTCTGGATATTTCAATCAGCGGGCCATTAATGTTTAGTAATAGTGCCCTAACAGAGTTAGAAGCACCGTTATTGGGTAGTCTTGATGAAATTCACTTATACAATCGAGCGTTAAGCTCTGTAGAAACTAATTGTTTAAAAGATTTTGGTTTTAATTGTGTGCCCGCTTTTTACCAAGGCCCACGAGGCCCCAGAGGGTATCAAGGGGATGCTGGACTACAAGGGACAGTTGGGCCAAAAGGACCAGCCGGTGAACGAGGCAAACAAGGTGAAACAGGTGAAAGAGGCCCCAGAGGACAAGCTGGACCAAAAGGTCCCCAAGGATTAACAGGTGAAAAGGGTGAAACTGGGCAACAAGGACCTAAAGGTGAAACTGGCCCAGCAGGACCTGCTGGAAAAGATGGTAAGGATGGGATAATTAAAACACCAACAATTAGAACTTGTCGTTTTGAAAATTCACATCACTTGGTTGGGGGGTGTACAGTTAGTTGTGAATCTAATGAAAAAGTTATTGGTGGTGGTTGCAATGTGATTAGTCAGGCTAATGTCCATCAATTTATTAAGAAAAATTATCCATTTCAAAATGGTTGGGCTTGTGAAGCTCATGATGGATATTCAAGTAAAGATTATTACCCACAAGGAAAAGGTTACGCTATTTGTATGGAAACTGTCGAAGATGAGGATTCTATACAAGACAGTTGGGAACGTTATTATGGGTTAGATCCCGAGACAGATGATGCCCAAGAAGATGCGGACAATGATGGAGTTACCAATGCCCAGGAATTTATTAATGGCACAAACCCTATGGTGGCTGATGCTTTAACGGTGAACCTGAATAAAAAAATCCAACAGTTACAGCCAATCCGCCACTATGTTGCTGATGATATTAATGAGCAAAATGGTACAGTATTAAGAGACCGTAGTGGCACAGTAGAAGGAAAGTTAGTCTCTCGCTCCGGAAAAATACTCGATAAATTGCATGATAGTGAAGTGCCTGGAGCAGCGGCTAAATCCTTTGATTTTAATGGGGATGCCTATTTATCCATGGGTAGTTTAACTGCGGATGAAATGAAGGAAGGATTTACTTGGATGGGGTGGTTTAAACTAGATAGTTTGAATGGTTATCAGAGAATAATTAGTGCAGGAGATAGCAAGGAGAGTAGAAATATAGTATTCACGTTTTATAGAGCAACAAAATCTTTATCTGCTTACTATTACTATACTTCTGGAGGACGAGCTTGGAAATCTGTATTGCAAGAGCCAAGTTTTGATGAAGGTGATAATTTTCATGTGACATTGACGTATAGTAATAAAAAGACCACTTATTATGTAAATGGTATGGTCGCTAAAGTTGTTGAAGAAAAAGGTGATCCTGTTAAAAAAAATAGACGTTATTTAAACTCTGGATATTCACTTTGGAAATCTGAAAATGGTGTACCTGGCAGTGGTGGCATCTCAGACCTCCAATTCCAACGAATCGCGATTTTCGATAAAGCTCTAACCCAACAGCAAGTGGCTGAGTTATATCAGTTAGGTGCTACGCAGTAATTTTCTGATTTGATCAATTATTAGTTTGTCAGTGCTGAATAGGAATATTCAGCACGCTCATCAACGTGGTAAAAAAACAATATGAAAAAATATATAATTAAACCCTTGGCTTTAGCGGTTGGTTTATTTTCCGTTACAGCAATAGCGAATCCAGTCCCCACTTCTTCAGAGTATGGTTTTTGGTCTTTTGATGGTGGAAAACACCAGTTGGGGGCTGCGGATTTTTCGGCGAGTCAGCACCATGGTTATTTTTATCAGCACCAAGTAGGTGATATGGCTGGTGGCCAATTTGTTAATGGAAAAAAAGGTACTGCACTTGTTGTAGAACAAGACAATCCATTAGTGGTACCCGCTGCTGATCTGGATATTTCTCAACCATTTTCAGTAGCATTGTGGTTTAACATTGACCAGTTAAATACTGAGCAAACGCTTTTTGAAAAAGCCGATGTTAATAGCCAAGCGCAATTTTCAATTTATATTGATGATGAAAATCAAGTGAATGTAGCATTTGTCGGAGCAACTGGCAGTAGAGGAGGTTTAGTGTCATTGCCACTAGGCAATATTAAACAACAATGGCAACACTTAGTTTTTTCATTTGATGGCAGCGCAAAAACCATGCACTTGTCGTTAAATGGGCAAGCAATGAACACTGTGAACTTAGGGTTAAATGAAGTAATAAAAACGAATGGCTCATTAATTATTGGTAATAGTGAATTAAATCAGTTGCAAACACCACTAGTGGGCCAGCTAGATGAAGTACGAATTTTTACCCGTGCTATTAGTTCAATAGAAGCAAAATGTATTGCTGAGTCAGGCTTTAATTGTGTACCGTTTTATTACCAAGGCCCTAAAGGTGATAAAGGAGATCAGGGGCCTCCAGGGTTAAAAGGAGACAAGGGAGATAAAGGAGATAAAGGCGACCAAGGGTTACAAGGTGAAAAGGGTGATAAAGGCGACACTGGTCCTATAGGCCCAAGAGGCCCGCAAGGATTTACAGGTGAAAAGGGAGATAAAGGTGACCAAGGGCCACAAGGCGAAGTCGGACCGCAGGGACCAAAAGGTGATAAAGGCGATCGTGGACCAGCAGGGCCACAAGGACCAATGGGACCAGTAGCAACGCATTATTCTAAATTACCAACAGGGAGTTTGGCGGGGTATTGCCGAGTTGGTTATTGGCAGTATTTCGCCAATAAAGGAAAATATCAGGTTATTCCACCAGCTATTGCTGTACGTGAAGGATCAGGGTGGAGTTGTCGCTGTGAAAGTGGTTGGACACCAGTTACAACAGGGCTGCACTATAATCAAGAACCATGGGATATGATAATGTATTCCTGTATAAAGAATTAAAATACTACACAAGAAATCTACTAACTTAGCAAAATGTTGCGAGTTGCTCAGTTAAGTGTTTTCTCGATCTTAAAGGCTAGTGCAAAAGCTAGCGGATATGGGATGACTGGGTGTTCTGTAGCTAAGGCATCGATACCTTTTTAGCTCTTGATGTGCCAGGGACG
This sequence comes from Spartinivicinus ruber, assembly GCF_011009015.1. NCBI lineage: Bacteria > Pseudomonadati > Pseudomonadota > Gammaproteobacteria > Oceanospirillales > Zooshikellaceae > Spartinivicinus > Spartinivicinus ruber. Next base: position 4,226,107 of record NZ_CP048878.1, on the reverse strand, counting down.
GCACTTCAAGAGCGGCGGAAGAATATCCTGTTATTCCATATCAGACACTAAATTTACTTTCTACACCCTTCCGCAACAGCCTCGCAGGGGAAAGGGAATATTTCATACAATATGCGAATCATCCACTATCTGTCTTGCCTTTATATTGTAAGTGAGTAATTGGTATTCAATTAACCTGTTTTTTTTGACTAAAAAATACTCATTTCTATAAAAACAAAAAAAGTTTGAAAAAAAAGTTTACGTTTTTCTGAAAACTCTGGATATATAACTAAAGGGCTTACGAAAAACGCAATTGATTGTTTTTTAGTCGCCATTATATGTACAACAGTTAGTGTACAGATAGTTAAGAATTAGAGAATTATTATGGTTGCAGTGATTGCTGGACAAGATTTAGGTTTACATAACAATGTATTAGCTGGACTAGGGGGCAATAGCCAGCTGGGTGAAGGAAATAACCGGGTTTTTATTAACCATCAAACCGGTAACCTGGTGGTGCGTCATCATACCGATGCAGTAGCCAGTGTAGGGTTAGATACAACTTTGCTGCACACCTATAACAGCCAGGGGCAAACCAATGATCCTCGTCATAACCCTTGGCTGTTAGGCTTAAACCGGTTTATCAGTCAATTACCTGAGCCACCGAATGAACCAGGTAGTAGTTTAATTAAGCAAAATGGTGATGGGAGTGATAGTGTTTATCGCTATGATGAAAAGCTGCAAGCCTATATTACGACCGATGGTGAGGGTGCCCATGATTACTTTCAATATGACCAGACTAGCCAAACCTGGACCTGGACAGAAGGCACTAGTCGTGTCACTGAAACCTATAATGCTCAAGGGCAATTAATTCAGTTAACGGATAAAGCAGGTAATCAAACTCAGCTCAGTTACCTAAACAACAAGTTAAGTACAATTACGGATGCTTCGGGTCAAGTCACTTCATTGATTTACACTGACAACCTGTTAACTGAAGTACAAGTGGCTTATCCCAATCAAGCAGGTCAACAAATAAGCCAGGTGGTGTCGCGCTATCAATACGATGAGCAAAACCGCTTAAGTCATGTGATCGTGGATTTAACGCCAGCAGATAACAGTATTACTGATGGCCAAACGTATCAAACCCAATACCGTTACGATGGTAACAGCCAGCGCATCAAAACCATTCATAACAGTGACGGTACGGCTTTAACTTTTACCTATGAACAGGTGAACGGCACTTACCGTGTAGCCAGTTATCGTGATGCTACGGGTGTGGGTGTAGACTATCAATACGATGTTGCCCAACAAATTACCCATGTCACTAATACCTTGGGCCATCAAACCAGTTATCAGTTTGACGACCAGGGCCGTATTACCCAAGTATTTACCCCCGCAGTGGATGGCCAGCGGGATACGATTGCTTATCAGTATGACGAGCAAGACAATATTACCCAAATTACCAATGGGTTGGGTGACCGAATTAGCCGTCAATACGACAGTATGGGTAATCTTACCTATGAAATCGACAGTGAAAACCGGGTCAGCCACTATCAATATAATACCCAGCAACAGTTAATTGCCGAGGCCACCTGGCAGTTACAGCGAGCACCTACAACGCCTGCGGAATTCACGGCCATACCGGAAAATGCAGCGTTTACCCGTCATCTTTATAATTCACAAGGATTACGTCAATTTACCTTATCGGCGGAGGGACGAGTTTCTGCATTTCAGTATGACAGCCAGGGCCAGTTAATTGAAACTTATCAGTTAGCTGGTGTTGTATATCCGATTGCTTCACCTGAAGAGACAGAAAGTGAGATCACCTTAACGGCGGTGTCTGATTGGGTTAATGCACAGTTAGCCAATGGTCAAGCCACGAAACTTACTCAAACCCTGACTGAATACGACAGTCGCGGTTTAATTAATAAAGTCGTTAAACAGGGTACGGATAAAAACGGTGCAGCACAATCGATTGAAACTGTCTTTAACTACGACCACTTTGGTCGGTTATTAAGCACGGCAAATGCTGAAGGGGCAACAGAAACCTTAAGCTATGATGGCTTAGGGCGGGTGTTGAGTAAAACCAATCAAGCTGGTTTAACCACTGTTTATCGTTATGATGACCAAAACCATTTAGTGACGACCACCTTCGCTAGCGGGTTAGTTAAAACTGAATTATTTGATGCAGCCGGTCGATTATTAAGCCGTACCGAACAAGCCACTGATGACACCCAGACTTTGGGTAAAGTCCGTTATTTTTATGATCAAGCGGGTCGGCAAATTGCCATGCAGGATGCCAATGGTGGACGCAGTTACACCCTGTATGATACCCGTAATCGTAAAGTGGCCACCATAGATAGCCTTGGGGCAATGGTAGAGTATCGTTACGATGCCAATAATCAGTTAATTGAACAAATCCAGTACCACCAGCAGGTAAACACCCGAGGCTTAGTGATGGGTGGGCAAATTAATGAACAAAAACTGGTGTTGGATACACTACGGCCTGCGTCGTCTGCTACCGCCGATCGCCATAGTTACTGGGTATACGACACCGCAGGTCAAAAGCGATTTGCGATTAATGGCCAGGGCCAAGTCAAAGAGTGGGTTTATAATGCCCATGGTAAAGTGGTGGGTGAACATCAATACGAGGCCCCATTAGCGACTAGCCTACTAGGTCAGCGATTAACCGTTGCTGAAGTGCAGGCCAATTTGGGTGACTACACGCCGATTGTTGTACGGAACTCGTCGACTACACCTTGGGAAACGACTTATAAAGCCTCGGCCTATCAACTGGGTGCTTCCGAGCAGACCACAGAAACCGTCAAAAGCTATGCTACTTTGCAGCTGAGTGGCTCAAGCAGCTATCAAATGGTGGATAGCATTCCTAACCATGTCACTGTGATTAAACAACAAAATAAGGCTGATATTACCGGTACTATTTTAGTAAATTATTTAACGGATGAAGAGCAAGCATCGGTTGACAAGATAGTCGTAGACTTTATTGATTTGAAAACTCGTCAATCCAAACGGGTAACAACCGACCCAGCTCAATTTGATAATTATCAAGGCGAGTTAATTCTACCTAGCCATTTAACGGGTGGCCGTTATCGTGCCAGTGTAGTGGTATATTTGCAAAATGGTGAACGGATTGCCAAACCAACCTTTGTGATTGAAAAAGGTCGTCACCAGTTTATTAGCCAAACGATTCGTTGGCCGGTTGATGCGCTGGCCAATCAGCCTGGCACTAAACATCAGATTGAATACCGCCCCTTAGATCGCCCACCGTTTGGTTTAACGGCGACGGCGCCTTTTAAGACAGTTGCTGTAGAGATTGTCGATGGTTTTTATCAGGCCACCCTTGAAGAAGTAGTACCGAATTTACCTTATGAAGTCCGCTTAGTGCATCAGCAGGATGCCAGCAATATTGACAATGAACAGCTGACCGAAAAATCTGGCACCTTTTTATTGGTGCCTACCTCCAGAGATTCCACACAAAATATTGAGTTTTCTCAAGCAGCGGTTAATAGTCAAACCGTAGAGGGAGCATCGCTAACCGGTATTATTTCAGCCGAAGAAGCGAAAAAAATCGATTATATCTCTACTTATGTCGACTCAGTAGGGAGCCAAAGCGAAGAAGTCAGCCATGCGTTGACCTACCCAAGGGGGTATCGTCATTACCAAGGGGAAGTGAATTTATCCTTAGGTCGTGAGTTGGATAGCGGCACTTATCGTATATCCATGACCAAATATTATTATGATGGCACCCGAGCGGAAGAGTCATTTGTTTATCAAGTCGGTAATCAGCAAGAGATTAATTATCATACCCGCCTGACCATTCCCCTGGATCAGTTACCATTAGCTGTCACCAAACCGGGAACAACCGTTGCCTATCGATTGGCTCAGCAGGAGCCTAGCCAGTATGAATTTGTCGATTTAGCTAGCCAGTTATCGGCAGATAAACAAGCCATTGAGTTGGCATTAACGGATTTAATTGCTGGCCGTAATGATCTGACTATTAAAATTGTTCAAGATGGCGACCCGGTCATTGAGCGGGAAGGCCATGCGCGAATAACAGTTGATGGCTACTCGAAAAAACAAGTGTTATTAAAATTCAGTGACGAAAATGGCGATAAAATAGCGGGCCGTTTTAATCACCATTTTTATAATGATGACCAACAGTTAATTGGCTCTATTGATGCCGAGGGTTATTTAACTGAAATTATCTATAACGAAGCCGGGCAAAAAGTTTCAGAAATTCGTTATGCCACTAAAACTCCTTATGTGGTAAGTCAACAATTTAGCCATAGTTTGGAGCATCTTCGTCCCGCTGCTAGTGATCAAGACCAGCGAACCTTTTTTATATACGACAGCTTTGGACGACAGGTGGCGACTATCGATGCGGAAGGTTATTTAACCGAACAGATCTTTGACAGCTTAGGACGATTAAGCCAAACCATCCGTTATCAAAAGCCTTTAGCGGTACTTAAAAAAGAGCCCTTAGCAGTACTTAAAAATGAGCCTTTAGCGGTATTTAATAATCAGCCTTTAGCGGAAGCTGCTTTAAATAGCCCAGCTACAGAACAATCGTTAGTAGAGCTGCGTCAATTAGCCACTGATCCACAACAAACCAAGTGGGTGGAGCAATTCCGTTATGATCAAGCAGGCCGTAAAATCCAGTCTATAGATCGGTTTGGGGTCGTCACCCAATACCAATATGATCCGCTAAGTAATTTAACCACCGTTGTGACGGGTGAAGATCAAGCTCGCTCTAAAGCGGTTGTACAGCAGCGTCGGTTTGATCAAAAAGGTCGGGTTATTGCAGAGTTAACTGCCGAAGGTAGCCAATTACTAAAAACAGCTACTACCGACCAAGCCAAAGCGCAAATTTGGCAAACCCACAGTAATCAGTTTGTGTATAACGATGCGGGCTTAAAAATAAAAGTGATTCAGCCACAAGCTGAAAATGGCCAGCAGCCAACCAGCTACTTTTATTATGATCGTTCCCATCAACTGCGTTATACCATTAATAGTTTGGGTGAAGTGACGGAACACCGCTATAACGGCTTTGGTGAAAAGATTAAAACCATCCGTTATCAAACTCGAATTAGCACGGAAGGGTTAACCGGAGGGTGGGATAATAGTCGGCAACTGAAGGATATTCAGACCAGCGCGGAAGATATTACCACCCAGCAAGCCTTTAACCGTTTGGGGCAAAAAACTCTCACTGTTGACGGAGAAGGCGGCATAAGTCGTTTGGCCTACAACAGTTTTGGTGAGTTATCCGAATTCACCAAAAGCATTCAAGCGGCCAACGAAGCATACACCACTACCCGTACCTATTATGATAAGCGCGGTCAGTTGATTCGAAGTGTGGCTGGGGAAGGGGCTGATCAGCAAATTAGCCACAATGCTTATGATGCTTTTGGCCGCCTCACTACTAAGACTTTTGCTGATGGTAATGTTGCCCAGACGGCCTATGACCGATTAAATCGGGTAGTTGCGGAAGTTACTGATAGTGGTAACAAAACCCAGTTTCGCTATGATGCGTTAGGCCGCAAAGTGCAGGTCACCGATCCACTGGGGCAAGTCACTCAGTATCAATACGATGACCAACAACGGACATTATCGGTGACCTCTCCGGGTGGTCACACGGTGAAAACCTGGTCTAATCAACATGGCGAGGCGTTAAAAGTTCAAGACCCTAACGGTAATAGTAAACAGTATCAGTATGATGCGGCAGGTCGTTTAACTAAAACCGAATTTTTTGATGCCCAAGGCAATTTACTGCAAACCAGTGAAAAACAGTTTAACCAGTTGGGTTGGTTAACAGAAACCACTGATAAGCAAGGGATTACCCGACAGTTTAGTTATGATGCCGAAGGTCGTAAAATCCAAGAGGTAGTAGACCCAACAGGTTTTAAATTAACCACACGCTATACCCTGGATGCCCAGGGCCGGGTGATCAGTCAATCAGGGCCTGATCGTTTAACTTCCACTCGCACAACTTATGATGCTAATGGCCGGGTCACTGAAATTATCAGTGGTAGTAAATTTAGAGGAGTACAGCTGTTTACCCGTTACCGTTACGATGAACTAGGCAACCAAGTGGCGGTGGAAAAAGGCAGCTTGGAGACGGGCGTTGAATCTACCGTTCATTATGAATACGACAGTTTAGGACGCAAAACTGCACAGATTATTGATCCCGAAGGATTAGCATTACGTACCGACTATCAATATGATCAGCGCAATAATGTCATTGTGGAAACGGATGCTAATGGCGACAGTACCTACTATGCCTACAATGGCAATAATCAATTGCGCTACATGGTGGATGGTAATGGTGGCGTTAGTGTCATTGAATATGACAATGCTGGCCGTAAAATCATCGAGCGTCAGTTAGCAAAGCCAATTACTATTGAAGGGCTAGCAGCCGACCTGATTAACCACAGTGGCGATTCACGAGTGGCGGTGGAAGGGCGTGTCTCTGCTCGGCCTAAACCACAACTGACAGAAAAGAACCATGTGTCTTATACCTTGTATGACAAGGATGGACGGGTTGCTTATCAGTTTAATAGTGTTGGCCATGCAGTCGGTTTTCAGTACGATGCCAATGGCAATATCATTCAGGAAAATAAATACACGACACCTGTATCCAATGTAGAGCATTTATTTGTCGGTCAGCAATTTGACCAACTAATTGAACAATTAGAAAGCCAACAGCCCATTAGCAGTTACCAGTTTTATAATGGTTTAAACCAGCCTGTGGTTACGATTAATGCGGCAGGTTATGTAGCAGTTAATCATTATGATGAAAATGGCCGGTTAGCAGGCACAACTCAATATAGTCTGCATTTTGAAGATGATTTAAATATTCAACCTGAACAATTAGCGAACTTAAATCTTGCAGAATTAAGTGAGAAAGTAAGCCAATTTTTATCGGCGAATGATGATGTTGCAAAACAAACTAGCCAGATTATTTATGACAGCTTAGGGCGCAAGCAATACCAGATTGATGCGGCAGGTTATATCAGTGAATTTCAGTATGATATCAACAGTCGTATTACTGCCAGTTTGCAATATAAAACACCTATTAATTTACCGGCTCACTTAGGAGGCACAGGCCCTGAGTTTATTACAGCAGAAGTCATTGCAGCTCATATTGCTGAACATAACGAAACGGCAGCGTTTCAGCAGCATGTATATGATAAAGCGGGGCGTGAAATTTATACCATTGATGCCCAAGGGCATGTAACAGAAAAACTGTATGACGGCTTAGGTCGTGTAATAGAAACTCGCCGTTATCAAGGGATTATTGCTTATCAAAGCAAACCATCGTCTTTCCAAACTGCACGTAAACTAGGACAGTTGGATTATGTAGTATCCCGTACAGTATATGATCAGGCGGGGCGTGCCACCTTTGAAATAGATCCATTAGGCCATGTCACTCAGCACGAATATGATGGGGTAGGTCAATTAATTCGGAGTGTACGTTATGCGAAGCCTATAGCGTTATCCCAAACCACTGCATCACTGAATACAACAGAAGTTGACTCTCTTTTAGTGGCGGCTGATAACGACCAATCCACTGTTTACCAATACGACGCAGCAGGGAATAAAACTGGTTTATTAACCGGTGCCGCATCGGTATTAAAAGCGGATATGACGGTTGAAGAAATAAAAACCGCCATACAGCAGCATAAAATCCGGGTGGAATATTATGAGTATGACGCGCTAGGTCAACGTACTGCGATTCATCGGCAAACTGAAACGGGTGAATGGTTGACCCTGTTCCACTATGACGGTAAAGGCCAATTAGTCCGTGAATTAAAACAGGTAGATGCCGACAACGGTTATTTAACTGTGTTTGATTACGATGCGTTTGGTAATAAGGTTTTCGAAAACCGTTACAGCGGTTTATTGCCAATAAGCAAAGGCGCGAATCAGTCCCGCTCGTTGGTGTATGCCGATCGGATTGTACGATTCCGTTATGACGGATTAAACCGGTTAATTGCCGAAACAGCGCCGAGTGCGGATGGCAATGGCCATGAAACTCATTATGTGTACGATGCCTTTGGTAATTTAACCAGTAAAATTGAAGCGGCGGGTAAACAGTCAGAACGCCACACTGAATACCGCTATGACGACCGCAACCAAAAAATCGCAGAAATCAAAGCAGCAGGGACTGAGGCGGCTGCAGAAACCCGCTATCAATACGACAGTTTAGGCCGGTTAACCACCATTATTGATGCTCGTGGTGTGGCGCTGATCAGCCAAGACAGCGATTGGGCATTAGCCGAGCGAGCCAAACTGGGGATGACACATACCGTACAAAATGAGGCGGGTGAAGACGTTCCCGGTGCCACCAAACGGGCTCATGAGTTAACTGACGACGAGATTCGTACATTATTAGCCGCCTATACCAGCACCCAAACCTTTGATGCGGCGGGGCATAAAACCTCAGAAACCGATGCGTTAGGGTATGTGACCCGAACGGAATATGATGCCTTTGGCAATATCATTAAAGCCACTGACCCAAAAGGGGCGGAAGGGTATTTTTATTACGATGCCAATAATCGTTTACGCTTACAAATCGGTCCTTCTGGTTATGCCACCGAAACTCGTTATAACGCCTTCGGCCAAGTGGTCGAAACCCTGCGTTATCAGCAGCCGCTATCTGGTAGTATTGGTAGCTATGATGAAAATACCGCACTCAACGACTTATTAACCCAATTAAATAGTCAAACAGGGGTGCTCAGTAAACAAAATCAAATTAATGGCTTTGGCCAAATTACCGCTGTCACCGAAGCGGGCGTTACCGAAACCTTTAGCTACGATGCGCAAGGCAATAAGCTTAGCCATACCGATCGCAACGGCAATACCACCCAGTTTGAATACGATGCCCAAGGGCGGTTAATTAAACAATACTCGCCGCAGGTCCGAGTGGTGACGAATGCCGAAACCGGTGCAGTGGCGATGCAATCGGTAGTGACCCAGTACGATTACGATTACTTAGACAACAAGGTTCGTACAACGGTTGGGGTAGGCAGCAACACCCCTTTAATCACTGAAATGGATTACGACCCTCAAGGCCGATTAATTACCCAGCGAAAAGCTCAGCATTGGGTGGAAGATGGTCAATCGGGTGGCGGTAAAAATACCATACCTGAAGTACAGCGCCGTTACGATGCGGTCGGCAATGTGATTACCGAAACCGATGCCAACGGTAATACCAGTACCTTTTACTACAATGCCCGTAATTTAGTGATCGCCAAAGTGGATGGGGAAGGCTATTTAACCGAATTTAGCTATGATGCCGCTGGTAATAAATTAACCGAGCGGGTATACGACACCTCAGTGGGCACTGTTTACCCGAACAGTCAACCGGTGGGCCAAGGCCAATACCGAGAAACCACCTTTGCAGTCGATGCCAATAACCGGGAAGTGGCTCAATACAGCCGCACGGTGTTAATGCACGATATTGATAAAGGCTATTTCTATGGTCGTAAAGCCCAACACCAGGTGTATGATGCCAATGGTAATGTGATCAAAGTGATCGATGGCCGGGGTAACGCCAGCTTTAATTATTACGATGCCACTGGCAATGTCATTTTAACGGTTGACCCTTTAGGTTACGCCACGGCTAAAAGCTATAACCCAGCCAGTCAGCAAATAGAAGAAATTAAATTTGCTCAATCCCTGACGGCTGAACAATTAGCGAATTTATCGGAACAGTCTGATCCACAACCGCTGCTGGATAGCTTGGATAAAAACGCCGCCAATAATCGAATTACTCGCCAACAATACGACGCTTTAGGCCGCCTCATCGAAACCCGCCAGGTGAATGTGGAGCACCAAGTCAAAGTGGGCAACGAATGGCAAACCCACACCGGCGATGCCATTACCCAGCTGTTGTATGATGCCAACGGCAATAATGTGGCGATTATTCGCAAAGGCGAAACCACCGCAGGCGAAGCAACTGGCCCAGCAGAGCGGATTGATATTGGCTACGATGCCTTAAATCGAAAAGTGTTGGAGCAAAGCACTGGCTATACAGCTGCCAGTGGTGAAACGGTGCGCCAGACTACTAGCACCTACTACAATGCCCAAGGTCAACAAGCTTTAGTGGTACAAGAACAAGCGGATGGCAAACAAACCCAATTTGAGTTAAGTGCTGGGGATTTAATTACCCGACTGATATACGACAAAGCGGGTAACGCTATCAAACAAATTGATGCTAATGGCAGTGCCACCGAATTATTTTACGATGGCAACGGCAATGTGGTGCGTAAACGCCAGCATTTATTGCAAGCGGACGGTACCACTAAAGCGGTGGATATGCGGCTTGCCTACGACAGTTATAACCGGGAAGTGTGGCGAGATGAAGGGATCGGTGCCATCAAACACGTGTGGCATAACGCCCATGGTCAAATCACCGGCAAAGGGATTAATGGTCAAATTCAGGAATATTATGAATATGACCAAGCCGGTAACCTGGTCAAAACCAATGAAAAAAATGGTGCGCCACGCCTTTATTTATACGATGAAAATGGTAATGTCAGCCAAGAAATCCAATCCCAGGCAATTGATTTATCAACCATTACCCTCAGTGAAATTCGCACCCTGGATGCGAGTAAGTTACACATCACTTTAAGCCGTTACGATGCTCGTAACCAACTTACGGATGTGATTCAGCCGGAAATGTCGTTCCTGACTGGGACGGATAGCACTACCCCAGCTGAACAGGTAGTTGAGGCCACCCCGTATACCTTTGGTAAAGCCAGCATGTCCGGTGGTGAAGCCTTCCAAATGCGGTTTTCACTAAAAGCCAGGCCACGCCGAAGCAATAAGCCGCAAGTGCATTATGATATTCGTTCCGTACAGTTTAATTGGAAGGATGTTAATAACGCGCCCACGAAATTTAAACTGGACTGGGACTCAGGGTTTACTTGGAAGTCACGAGGTGTTTCGCAATTTACCGCTAATCAAAGTACCGGCAGCGTTAATTTTGGTACCCGAGGCTCGCGCAGTTATAAAACGACGAGGAGCAATATTTATAGCCAGGGGATGATTTATCGTTTTAATCTGTATAAAGATAATGGTAACGGTAAATACACGCCATTATTAACCAATGCGAAAGGGCGGTATCACTGGACAGGTTCTGGTCCAAGTGGCACGCGTTACGAAGACGGGCAAGTGCATTATGCACCGCAAATTATTAATTTAGAACAACAACCCAAAGAAACTACCCGACTACGGTTTTATTATCGGGTGGCGCAAGACCCAGGCTATGCCAGCCGGGAATATAACGAAGCGAATTATCAGCCAGAAAAATACAGCTTTCAGGTGACGGGGTCACGGGTACGACGTAATGGTGGCCATTGGGCCGTGGATATGTCCAATGCCCCTGGGTTAAAAGAAAACCAAACCTATGAGTATTTTTATGAGGCGGTGAATGCTCAGGGTAACGTGATGAACCGGGCTGAGGGGATTTTTAAAACCAATGAAAATGCCCAAAGCGGTGAAACCTTTGATCTGCAATTAAATATGACCCAAACGGCGGCCACGCCGGCATCTGAAACAAATGCGGAAGCCAAGCCCAGTGAGCAGCAGTTAGACACAATTTATTTAAGCTGGAAAAACCTGGGTAATTACACGGGTAAATTACGCTTTGACTGGGATGCCGGTTTTGCAGGAGCAAAAGGTTCAACAGAGGTTGATGCTTCCCAGCAATCCATTCAGTTAACACCGAATACCAAATTGCAAAGTGCTGAAGGGCGTGTCTTTACCTACACCATTAATGTCTATAAACAAAATACGGCCGGTGAGTGGGAATTATTAGACTGGTTGCGAGGCGATTATAGCTTTAAAGGCAAACGTTTTGAGTCTGGTACTTATACCGCCACAGGCCACCATGAGTTGGATCGCCATCAGGGAATTAAAAAAGGCAGCATTACCCATCGAAATACCGGGCGGCCACCCTACCATCGCAATAGCCTGGATTATTTAATTGGTAAGCAAGCACTGGTCAGCCATGCCGTTCACCGTCAGCAAGCTTATAACGCCTTTGGTGAAATTATTAAAGAAGTGGATGGTAATGAGAAGGTTACACACTTTACCTATAACCAGCTGGGCAAGATGGTGCTTAAGCAAGCCCCGGAAGTGAGTGCCACCGATGAGCAAGGTAATAAACAGCAGGTGACGCCCACTACCCGTTATGGCTACGACTTATTTGGCCAACAACTGTCGACCACTGATGCTAATGGCAATACTAATGAGCAGCAGTGGGCCGCAGGCCATATAACAGGAGAACTGCATGCGGATGGGGGGCAAGTCCAGCAACAATACGACGAGTTTGGCCACAAAGTTAAACAGACTAACGAGTTGGACCTGGTAACCACTTATGGTTATGACCAAGTGGGCAATATTACCCAGGTCAATCGGGCAGGTGGTAATAATGACACCTATAGCTATGATGCCGCGGGGCAACAAGTTAGTCACACCAATGCCTTAGGTAAAACCGAGCATTATCAATACGACAGTAGTGGTCGGGTGCTGTCCCATACCGATTATGCGGGGTTTACCACAACCTATCAGTATGAATATAACGGCTCGATTGGAGAGATTGGCGGCTGGGTTGTCACAAATACCAATGCCGAAGAAAAAACCTTAATAGACCATAAAGACGTATTTGACCGGATTCATTATCACGAGGATTTAGGGGGACGGAAATTCTGGTACAAATACAACTCGGCTGGGAAATTGCTGTGGCAAAAGGGCGACACCAACTTAGAAAATGAATTGGAGCATGATCAGGAAATTTATTACGGCTATTACAACAATGGCTATATCAAAAATATTGATGATTTAGGTGCAAATAATTATTCCGAGTTTAAATACGATAAAAACGGTAATTTAATATTTGAGGCCTATTACAACATTGATGAAGATCAGGGGCAAAAAAGGGTTTATACCCAACGCTCGAATGTAGAGTATGACGCACTCAATCGTATTACTAAAATCGATGACCCGAAATACACCATTACCTATGAATACGATACCATGGGTAATCGGCGTAACGTGCGCAGTGAATATATTCAAGTAGACCAAGACCCCGTAGCAGCAGAAACCGATCCTGGATTGAAAAAGCATGTACAAGCGTTTTGGTATACCTATGATGCCATGAATCGGTTTACCACCACTATGGGCACGTTGAAAGACGGCCAAATTGTAGCGGGTGATCATGGTTATCAAATTAGCTATAACGCTGCAGGGCAACGTGTTCAGGCAACCAGTAAAAATAACACGGAAGTGTACGCCTATGACGAAAATGGTAAATTGACGACCACCCATATTGATGGCGTGCTCCGTGCCCGTCGGGTCAATGATGTAGTGGGTAATACCACGTTATACGGGGAGTATGATCAACAGGGTAATTTGTATCGGGAAGTCAGCAAGGAGTATGACGCTAATAACCGAGCCATCAAAGAAACCACCACGACCGAAAAAGGCGAAAGTAGCAGTAAAGGCACCACGTTTGAATACGATAAGGTAGGTAACCTGAAAGTCACCGCCACCTTTGGTGATGACCCGGTGATTAAAACCCATTACAGCTATGAGTTATGGGACGAATACAAACGCAAAACCATTCGTAGCCAAGCCAAAACTGGCCAGGAGTTACGTTGGGTTTGGCAGCCGGGTACCTCAACCTTTGGGTATGACCAAAATGGCCATATCAATTATGTAGAGGATGAATATAACGCACGAATATTGAAGTATATTAATAACCACAAAGGCCAAGTCTTAACCCGTACTGAAGAAGGTCATCAGCGGGATGGCACCCAATATTTAAGAACCCATCAGTTTTATTATATGAACGGAGTGGGTATCGGCGATGTGGGGGATGATGGCCCCACTTACACCGATTACGCTACCCAGCTGGCGTATAACCAAGGCTTAATGCGCCGCCCCGATAAAGTCACCCCAGTCTTTAGTGCTGACTTTGATGCCAACTACCGGGCTATTGGTGAAAACTACCCAGCACAAAGCCCAGGGGTATACACCATTAAAAAAGGCGACAGTTTACAAAGTATCGCCTTGGCTTTATGGGGTGACAGCAGCCTGTGGTTCTTATTAGCCGATGCCAATGGGTTAAAACCTGAACAAATTGCCAACCTAAAACCCGGCACCGTATTAACCGTGCCGAATAAAGTCACCAACATCCACAACAACAGCAGTACGTTTAGGCCCTATGATGCCGGCGTAGCGATAGGCGACGTGAGTCCGACATTGCCGGATGTGCCACCACCGCCGGCACCGAAAGGTGGGGGCTGTGGGGCGGCTCAGGTGATTATTATAGTGGTGGCGATTGTTGCGACCATATTTACGGCAGGGGCTGCGGGGGCTGCGTTTGGTGCTATGGCTGCAGGAACATCCGCAACTGCGGCAGCAGGTGGCTTGGTTGCCTCTGGTTTTGCAGCAACCATGTCAGCAGGGCTAGCAACTTTATCAACCCTAAGTTGGGCTTCGGTTGGGGCTGCATTTGTGGCTGGAACAGTTGGCTCAATAGCAGGCCAAGCAGCTGGAGTTGCGCTTGGTGTACAAGATAAAATCTCATTTAAGCAAGCAGCGAAAGCGGGTCTTCAAACAGGCATTTCTACTGTTGTAGGTGGTGCTGTTGGTGAGTATTTCAGTACAGCAAGTGGTTTAGGAAAGACTGTTTTTGGGGCAGGAAAACAAGTCAATAGTTGGCAAGCTGCTGCTAGGGCTGCTGTAGGTAATATTGGTACACAAGCACTTTCCATGCAGTCAGGTTTGCAGAAAAAGTTTGATTGGCGCTCTACCGCTGTTGCTTCTATCTCTGCAGGAATCAGCAGAGGATTAAATAATGCTGATTATAGGACGGATAATTTGGCTGTAGATACAACGACCGATACTTTAATTAGTGAAGGTGTTGAGGCAGCAATTTATAAACGTAAGTTTGATGTTAATAGCTTTGCGGGTAATTCAATTGGACATTCAATAAAAGCTTACTACCGTCCTCAATCTAGTTCTATCGTAAATGAAAGTGCTAAGGAAAATCAGCATGGCAGCGAGAGTAAGAAGGCATATGGTGTTGAGTCAGAAATTATACAAACTGATTTAGAAAAGCTGTTTAGCTATGATCCGAAAGAGGAGCTTAAGCAAGTCAACCCAGATGTTATTAATCAAGGACTTGCTGAAGATTATACTCAACAAATTGTAGAAGAAATTAAAATTGATGAGCAACTAAATGGAAGGCTTGAAGGGTACTCTTATAACCAGAAAAAAGCGTTTTTAAACTCGGTAGGTGAAGCATACCCTGATTATGATGTAAGTCAATCTTCTCAAGCAAAAAGTGCTGCAGGCCTGTATGCCCGTAGTGGCTTTAGGAAAATAGGCGTAGGAACTAACTGGCAGGAACGTAATGATCAAAACTACCAAGCGTATCTGGCTAATTTTGAACCAGATCCAGTGGGTGAATCAAAAGCGGAACAAATAAACCAAGTGAAAGGATATATTAAGCCATTATATAATGAGTCACCAAAAGACTTTCATACAAGAACAATAGAAATAGTTAATAATTTTGAGTTGGCACTCAGTGTAGATAAAGAAATAGGAATAGAACATGGAAAAGAGGGGCTTGCATTTTTCGGTGGTAATGAAAAGCACCAAAATAAATTAGTTGCAGCAGTCAAAAAAGAAGATCTTCTTGAGTTTGCAACAGTGACTAATCGGGGAGATATTGTTGAAGACTATAACTCTGTTGAAAATATGCACCCTATTGATGTGGTAAAACATTGGGCACTGGGTTATGGAGGTAATCTACATTTTAGTCCTGAAAGTAGAGTGTCTAAAATCTTTAGTCAAGGAGATGGCGCTAAATTACTTGAAGACAGATTTTATAATAAGTTTGCTGGCAATCCACCTGACTTAGGTGAAATGAATAAGGTAGATTATAAATATACATGGTTTTGGAGAGCATTTAACCTAAATTCAGCGGAACAAGTCGTAGGTACATGGAAAGGTGAAGCAATAAGACATGGAAATGAAGTGGTATTTCGTGCAAAAAATAATATGTCTTTGAACTCATTAACCTTCGGGCGACAACGTAGTGAAACAGGTTGGGACTGGCTAAATCCGGAAATACTTGGGCCTAATGAAGGTGATTTATATATGACAATAGAGTGGTCAAGGCCTTTAAGGAGTAAGTGATTATGAAGAATAAAACAGTCGTTACATGTTGCTTATTTGCTTTTTTAGGGGGTTGTCTATTTTTATTTCATGGGTATAGCACCCCTTTGAAAGACTTTAAAGGCTGTTATGTGCAGAATACTGTTAAGCCTATAGATAAGATATGTGTTTATCAAAATGGTAAATATGAACAATTTGCTTTTGATGATAAACATAAAACTCTTGTGAGTTACAATATAGGCTTATGGAGAAGTTATCTGACGAAGGAAGGAAATCATGAGGATGTAGGGGTTGTCTTAAATAAATATTTAGACAACGCTGGTGTTATAATTGAGTTAGATATATTTCCTTATAAAAACTTGTTTGGTAAGGAAATATTTGTTGTGCATGGAGATGAATTTTCTGAAAGTAAATTTTATATAAAGGAAAATAATTAAAAATGGTCACTGGGACGTACGCATAAATCTGACACAATATAAGTGTCATTTAACCTTTAAAATAGAAGTCATTATGTTGTAACAGGTTTTGAGTATGACATGTGCCCGTCAATAACAGGTGTCGTTGAATGCGACGCCTTTCTTTATATTGTGCATCCTTGCACTATACCCTACGGGCCAGCTAAAGATGTTCCAATTTTTTTCCAGAAAAATTGGTCATTGCATTACTCGTTGTGTACGACGGGCTTTTTTAGGTTATGAAGATCAATTGACAGGCCAGTCATTTGAGCGCAAGTTTTTGCGTCCTGCAAAACTTGTATACATTACTTCCATGTGAATAACTGTCGTCAGTGGGTGGTGGATCGTTGGTTGCGAGAAAAACGCAGTTAATGCAGGGCAAATATAAGATTATTGTAACAACTGGGATAAAGCTGGCTAAAAGGAATGAAAGCAGCCAGGCGATTATTTAAAGTTAATGATATAACAGCATGACAAAGCATTTTATCAATTATTAGCCTCATACTATTTTTTATAGTAATAAACAGCTCCTTACTTTTATAATTGTTTTACTCATTTAACTACTGCTGTATAATTACCACTCATTTTTATTGAGTAGTTATTTATAGTCAAAGCGAGTGTCTTTTAGATGAGGCTGCCAAGTGATGAATCCCATGAGCCTAAAATAATAGGTGATTGGGAGCGACGGCAACAAACTCTAAAAGTCATTCGCGAAGAATATAGGCTTAGGCAGTTCTGAATGAAATCAAAACAATTTAAAAAAGCCCCTCTCCTGTTGGCGATGGCTATTGCGGGTAATGCATTAGCTAATCCAACTCCTACCTCTTCTGAATACGGCTATTGGTCCTTTGATGGCGGTAAACATCAATTAGGCGCGGCTGATTTTTCAGCGGCGCAACACCATGGTTATTTTTATCAGCGTCAGGCCGGTGATGTATCGGGTGGTCAGTTTGTTAATGGTAAAAAAGGTACGGCGTTAGTGGTAGAACCAGAAAATCCATTGGTGGTGCCAGCTGCTGATTTGGATATTACCCAGCCTTTTTCTGTTGCATTGTGGTTTAAAATTGATCAATTAAATATCGAGCAAACATTAATCGAAAAAGCTGATACCAATAGCCAGGCGCAATTTGCGATTTATTTGGATGATAAAAACCAAGTCAATGTGGCCTTTGTTGGGGCAACGGGTGAAAAAGGTGGCTTGGTATCATTACCGTTAAATAATAGTAAAGGCCAATGGCAACACTTGGTATTTTCATTTGGTGGTGATGCGAAAAATATGTATCTGTCGTTAAATGGACAAGCAGCGAATACGGTTAACTTAGGCTTAAATAGCATTGTTAACATTAATGGTCCGTTAATTATCGGTAATAGTGAGTTAAACCAATTACAAACGCCACTCAATGGCCAGCTGGATGAAGTACGACTGTTTACCCGTGCCATTAGCTCGATTGAAGCCAAATGTATTGCTGAAAATGGTTTTAATTGTGTACCGGTTTTTTATCAAGGCCCTAAAGGGGAAAAAGGTGACCAAGGCTCGCCTGGATTAAAAGGGGATAAGGGAAATAAAGGTGAAATAGGTGAGCGCGGTTTACCAGGTGAAAAGGGTAATAAAGGCGACACTGGTCCTATAGGCCCAAGAGGCCCGCAAGGTTTTAAAGGTGAAAAGGGAGAACAAGGTGAGCAAGGACCACAGGGCGAAACAGGGCCTAAAGGCGACAAAGGAGATAAAGGTGACCAGGGACCAAAAGGTGAAAAAGGGGATAAAGGTGAAGCAGGCTCTTCGGTAGATCGTAAACATTATTTTGTATCAAGAGAACAACGTGGCACTTCTTTAGCGATTCCTGAGCAAGATATTATTGATTTATGTGCAGATGAGGATGGGTGTAAGCTTAGAATAGGGCTTGAAGGGTGGGATGGAGAGAATGGTCCAAATAGTCATCGGATAGCATCTCGCGAATCATTATTTTATTACCATGCCGAAACAAAAAAATGGAGAGCATCAGCAGGCGATGTGCAAGGAGAAAATAATAACAATGTAACTCAGCATATTATGAGTCCATGGGCTTGCTATTTTACCGATGGACAACATATCAACTGGAAAGATGTGTCAGATAAGGATAATAATTTTTGGTTACTTTCATGGAGTGATGGGTATGACGCTCACTGTCGCCTAACCATTATTGATTAGGAATTAAATGTCTAGTTACCGCCCAAGTCAGTAAATATGGGGAATAGGGTATTTTGTAGCTACGACATGGATGTCGTTTTAGCTCTTGATGTGCCAAGGATGGTACTTCAAGAGCGGTGAAAGAATACCCTGTTATCCTATATTGAACACAAAACTTATTTCCTGGCACTTTGTTGCTGCAGAAGGCAGCCGGTACTTATTTAAAAATCTATTCTAGAAAGTTTTATTTGAAAATAATTGTAAGATGAAAAACATGCATAAAATAGTTAAACCTCTAACCATTGCTATCTCGGTCGCTTTATCTTCATCAGCTGTTGCACAGTCAACCACTTCTGAACTGGGTGTTTGGTCATTTGATGGGGGCTTTTCTCAAGAAGGGACGCGGGATTATTCTGATAATCATCACCATGGTTATTTTTTTGCAAAGGCTGATTTGATAAAACCAGGCGAAGCTCTTTTAAGTGGTGGTACTTATACACCAGATGGTGCCAATGGGAATGCGTTGAAAGTAGAGCAAGACAATCCATTGTTAATTAATATCCCTGGGTTTAATAGTGCTGAGCCTTTTTCATTATCCTTTTGGCTTAAACAAACCACGACAGATAATGTTCAACAAGTACTATTTGAACAAGTGAATGATAATGGCGTATTCACGGTTTATTTAGATGAAAATAATTATTTGCATGTTGAATGGCAAGATGGCTCACCCAGCCCAAAAGGTGTGACATCAATAGACCCATTAACCAATATCAATAATCAGTGGCAGCATGTGGTTTTTTCATTTAATGGTAAACTACATGGGATGCATGTGGCGTTAAACGGCAAGCGTTTACCTGTGCAATTACAAGGAAAGCCAGCAGGGGGTTTTACAGGACTCATTTCTGTGGGTAACAGCTTGGTTAGTGATTTGAGCAGCCCATTTCAAGGACAGCTGGATGAAATTCAGCTCTATAATCGCCCCTTAAGTTCTATTGAAGCCAAATGTTTAGCAGAATTAGGTTTCAATTGTGTGCCGACTATTTATCAGGGGCCAAAAGGGCCTAGAGGATTACAAGGGCCAAGTGGGTTGACAGGTGATCAGGGAAATAAAGGTGAAAAAGGGGATCGTGGTCTACAGGGTGAAAAGGGTAATAAAGGCGACACGGGTCCTATAGGCCCAAGAGGCCCGCAAGGCTTTAAAGGAGAAAAGGGAGAACAAGGAGAGCAAGGACCACAAGGCGAAATCGGACAGCAGGGGCCAAAAGGAGATCAAGGTATTCAAGGCCCTAAAGGCGATAAAGGTGACCCAGGTTCTTCGGTAGATCGTAAACATTATTACACGACAAAAGCAGAGCGTGGAACATCAATTGTTATCCCAGAACAGGATATTATTGATTTATGTAGTGATGAGGATGGTTGTCAACTACGTATAGGTTTGGAAGACTGGAGCACTGCGTATCCTGGTGCTGTTGAATATAAGAGCACTATGTTTTTCTATAATAAAGATACTAAGGTCTGGGTAGGAGAAGGACTTGCTGGAAAAAACGGAGATAACTTATTCCAAGCAAACTCAGCTAATTTTTATGCATGTTATTTTTCTGATGGGGATTATGAAAATTGGAGTAATGCAGGTGATAAGGACCTCAACTTTTCTTTTGTTAGTTGGAAAGAGTATGTTGCTAATTGTCGCCTAACTATTATTGACTAGAAACTAAATGTCTAGCTATCGCCCAAGTCAGTAAATATGGGGAATAGGGTATTCTGTAGCTACGACATGGATGTTGTTTTAGCTCTTGATGTGCCAAGGATGGTACTTCAAGAGCGGTGAAAGAATACCCTGTTATCCTATATTGAACACAAAGCTTACTTTCTGACACTTTATTGCTTCAAAAGGCAACAGGTACTTACTAAAAGATATATTCTAAAAATAATTAATTAGATAGTAATTGCAAAATAAAAAAATAGCTAATAAAGCTTTAAAAATATAAAGTTTTAATAGCTATTCGAAATTTTCGGTCAACATATTGTAATTTGCAAGTTTGACCTGCCAATTAATCGCAGCGTGGGTCTCGGTAATGATCTGTAATAGAACAGGGATCTCGATACAGAGTACGATAACCTTCAGCAAATGACTTATTACCATTTAGGTTTTCTACCTGAAAAACATACCAGCCATCACCATTGGTTTTGGCTGGTTGGGGTACATAACCAGCTTTACATTGACTTTTTAGAAGGTCGTACTCGTACTTTTTAATCCTATGGTAATGAAAATATTGGTGAGGTGGTTTAGACTGTCTATCCATATAACCAAATACAGTTGCATATTCTCCATTAGGCTGTTTTAGCCAATTCCAATCACTGCCATCAGGTTTAGCGCAATAAACATACATGCTCACCCAGCCTGCTTGGCTTGTTGATGCTATTAAAAGTAATGAAACTGTGATGAGATGTTTGAGCATAGATACCTTCCCAAAAAGTTGGAAAAATAACCGAGTTTTTCTTATTAGAAAATACTGATAATTACTTATTATCCACAAGTAACCTACATAGGCTTTCTTTGTTGGTTAATTGAAGAATGGGGGTAAAAAGTTTCTTTACTAGTAAGGCTTAAGGTATCGTTAATACTGTTAACTGCATGTAATGTTTTATATAATAGTTGCTCATTTTTATTGAGTAGTTATTATAATTTTAGGCAGTACTTAATGAAACTAAAACAATTTAAAAAAGCCCCTCTGTTGTTGGCTATAGTAGTTGCCGGTAATGCATTAGCTAATCCAACCCCGACTTCTTCTGAATATGGTTATTGGTCGTTTGATGGGGGAAACTCCCGTTTAGGCGCCGCTGATTTTTCGGGTAGTGAAAATCATGGACACTTTTATGACCGGGAAAAAGGAGATTATTCAGGTGGGCGTTTTACCGATGGTAAAAAAGGTGACGCACTGGAAGTGGAAGCTAAGAACCCGCTGGTCATAGAAGCAGCAGATTTTGATACTCAAAATCCGTTTTCAATTGCGTTGTGGTTTAAAGTAACCACCTTAAACCAAGTGCAAACCCTGATAGAAAAAGCAGATGCCAATAATAATGCAAATTTCTCTATTTATTTGGATGAGCAAAACCAACTGAATGTGTCGTTTACTAATGCGGCTAATAAAACTGGTGGCCTGATTTCTGAGCCATTAAATAACATCAGAAATCAATGGCAACACCTGGTGTTTTCCTTTGATGGTGATCAATACAATATGCATTTAGCCTTAAATGGCCGATTTTTACCTAGTCAAAATGATGGATTACCAAATGCTGTTGTGCCTAAAGGACCAATGCTAATTGGCAATAGTGAACGAAATGGTTTAGAAACCCCACTGCTCGGTGAGTTAGATGAAGTGCATTTATACAGCCGTGCTATCAGCTCTATTGAAGCAAAATGTTTAGCAGAATTAGGCTTTAAGTGTGTACCTAATTTTTACCAGGGGGCAAGAGGGCCGAAGGGTAGCCAAGGAACAGCTGGTTTACCGGGTAAGGAAGGAGTTCAAGGCGAAAAAGGTGGTCGTGGCCCGCAAGGCGAGAAAGGTGATAAAGGCGACACGGGTCCTATAGGCCCAAGAGGACCGCAAGGCTTTAAAGGAGAAAAGGGCGAAAAAGGTGAGCAAGGACCACTGGGTGAAATTGGGCCGCAAGGGCCGATAGGGGATAAAGGTGACCTTGGACCTGTTGGCCCACAAGGACCAATGGGGCCCGTTGCTACTCATTATTCTAAATTACCAACAGGTAGTCTAGCTGGCTTTTGTTCTCAAAGTGGTCACGTGGAGGCAGTTTTACCTGCCAAGTTAGAAGGGGGGCAGTGTACCTGTGAAGAAGGCTGGTCAGCTTTTCTAACTGGATTAGCTTATTACTCGCAACCATGGGATACGCAAAGGTATTCTTGTATTAAGAAATAAACTATTTGCATTGCAATAAAAATTTCAGTAGCCAGGGATGGCTTTCTTTTTGGAGGTAAATACTTCAAAGGTAGTAAAAAAGCACCAAATAAAAAATCATCTGGCACTTTTCTTTTATCATTATCAGGTTATTTAATCTCAATCTCCGGTCGCCACTCTAGCCATTTTGGGTCTACTTCTTCATGGAGGGTAAAGTATTGTTTAGGGCTGGCTAGTTTACCCATTTCATTATTGTTCGGGGTAGCGAAGGCGATGCCCCCTTCTAATATAGACTCTAAGGTGCTGGCTTTGATTTTAGCGCCGCCGAATAAACTGAAGTCGACACCGATGCCGCTGGTATTCCAGAATTTACTGTTGCTACGGACCAGTGGGGCGTATTTATATTTAATGGTGACTTCAATATACACTTCATTGGCTTTAGGGCTGAGCCGGTACCCTGTTACTTTGCCTACTTGTACATCACGATAAAATACCGGGTTACCGACTTGAACGGCACCTAATCGTTTGGCGGCTAGCATTACTTTAAAACCTGCTAGTGATTGAGCTGGTTTGTTGGGAGCTTCTTCTAGCCCTTTAAATGCAGTTGCTTTGGCAGGGTTGCCTTTGGCGGGAGCTGCTTCGATATACTTACCGGTTACTAACGTATCTAAATGAGCGGTTTTAGCTAAGCCTAATTCGGGCTTTACTACCCAGAATCGAGTCCCTTTACTGGCTAATCGCTCAGCTTCGGGGTTGAGCATTACTTTGACTTGCACTTTAGATAGCTGATCGATAAGTTTGACTTTGGTGACTTTTCCTACCTGAATCCCTTGGTATTTAATCGCGGTGCCTTGGGATAAACCATCACCATGTTTAAAGGTAATGGTAATGGGATAGCCGATTTGATGAGCCGCATCGTAATCGTCGTATATTTTAAATTGCGCACCATTTTTTACCGCTTTCGGTCGACGAATAGGGGGCGTATAAAATGAAATACCACCTGCAAAAATTGCAGTCATGGACTCAGTGCGAACTTTTAGGCCTGATAAACCACCACTGATTTCAACACCACTACTGTGCCAAAAACGGCTGTGGCTTTGTACCAAATGTTGATATTCGGGCTTAATATGAACATTGATTTCCACTTGCTTTTTGTCTTTGCCCAGCTGATAACTTTTCACTGTGCCGACTGGTATTTTTTTATAATAAACAGAGCTACCAATATCAATGGAATCCAGTTCATCACTCAATAAAGTTAGGTGTCGTCCTGGGGTGTCCAATGGCAGTGGGGGTGGGGCATTCAGCGCAGTAAATTCCCGTTTGGGTTCAGATGCATCGGGGTCACCAATCCGCATGGCGATATAATTGCCTTTAATTAAGGCATCCAATCCAGTAATACCTGCAATCCCTATTTTGGGTTTTACCAGCCAAAACTGGGTGCTTTCATTTAAGGCTGGTTCAGCGCGCGGGTCAAACAACACATCGGCATAAACCCCCTGTAAATCCGGCATAATGGATACATCTTTGACAACACCAGCGGTCAACCCTTCAAAAATAACTTTGGTTTGGCCAATAATTAAATCTCGTCCGCTTTTAAAACGGATACGGGCTAAAATGCCAGCTTCGGCGGCATCGAAATCTTCGTATAAAACAAACTCATCCTGATCATTGACTGGACTGTGTTGAGGCTCTGTATCTGGGGTGTAAAACGCGATACCTCCAGCAATTAAACTGGCTAGGGATTCAGTGCGAAATTTAAAACCTGATAAATTGCCTTTAAAACTGATGCCGCTGGCATTCCAGAATCGACTGTTTTTCTTGACCAGGTGACGGTATTTTTCGTCAATTAATACTTCGATATTAACGCTTTTTAAATCCTCGGCTAGATTATAATCAACCACCTTGCCAACAATTAATTTTTTATAAAATACCGGGCTATCGCGATCGAGAGAGCCTAACTCTTTTGCTTGCAAACGAATTTGTAAACCGCTTTCATCATCAACAGGGGGTGGTTCGGTTTGGGCAGTAAAGTGACGTCTAGCTTCACCTTCCCCAGGTTTAATGGCAATATAATTACCCGACACAAGCGTTTCCAAACCAGATACTTCGGCCACGGAGATTCTGGGTTTCACTAACCAAAACTGGGTATTTTCCCTAAGCAGTGATTCTGTTTTGGCATCCATTTCAACTTTTACATCAACTGCAGACAGGTCATCATTGATGACAACTTTTTTCACAACACCTGCTTTAAGCCCTCTAAATAAGACTTCTGTTTTTCCTGCAATAATGCCTGAGCCAGAGTCAAACCGAATGGTGATTTCAACCCCAGCATCGCGAATACCTTTATAAATAATCCAGCCGCCAATCAGTAGTGCAATAAATGGCAGTAGCCAAATAGGGGAAATGCCCTTTTTTTGGCTGATAATCGGTTCAGGTAAGGGTGGTTTTGGTATAGGGTTGTTTGTTTCAGTCAATCGATGACTCCTTTTGGGGAGAAGCATTATCCCAAATCAGTCGTGGGTCAAAGGTCATGGCGGCAAACATGGTCATGACCACAACGCCACCAAAAGCACCTGCACCAACTCCAGCTTCAATGGTTGCCAGGTTGCCCATTCTTACCAGTGCCACTAAAGTAGCGATAACAAATAAATCTAACATTGACCAGCGGCCAATCCACTCAATCATACGGTACATTAAGGTGCGTTGCTGGGGGCTTAAAGACCATTTGAATTGAATAGATAGTAATAGAATGGTTAAACCTAGTAGCTTTAAAAGAGGTACCGCAATACTGGCAATAAATACCACTGCTGCGATAGGAATCATGCCTGCTTTTGCTAAAGCAATCACGCCAGACATAATAGTGTCGGCCTGGCCGTTACCAAAAAAAGCAATTTTGGTGATAGGGTAGGTATTGGCTGGAATAAATAAAATCAAACTAGTTAACGTTAATGCCCAGGTCTTGGCTAGGCTATTGGGGTAACGGCTGTGCAATGGGCTATGACAACGAGGGCATCGCAACTGAGTCTCACTGTGCTCGTTGTTTAGCTGACATACTTTGTGGCATTCATGACAAACAATGAGCTGAGCTTGTTGTGCTGTTAACCAGGGGTTAGTTGACACGATATTGCTCCAATAGTGACCAAACCTGATGTTTATTCAGGGTAACCCTCACTAATATTACCGCTAACAATAGGCCTATAAAACAAGCCAGGCCGAGTCCAAAGTGCAACTCTGCCAGCTCAAGCAGTTTGATCATAGAAACCAGTATGCCCAACATGTAGACTTCTAGCATGCTCCAGGTGTCGAGTTTTTGGTAACCCCGAAAAGCTAAAAAATGGCGAAACCGGGTTTTTTTACGAGTGATGCCTATTAACACATAAGTCAGTAAAATGAGTTTTACAAAGGGGGCAATAATACTACAAAAGCTGATCAGTAAGGCTGTCCACCACAGGTCATGGGTAAAAAGTACATAAATTCCAGCCAATACAGTGTCATGTTGTGACTGCCCTAACATTCTCATTGATAATAAAGGCAGTGAAATAGCTGGAATAAATAAAATAATCGCGCTTAAGCAAATAGCTAAGTTTTTTTCTACATTATGAGGCGTATTCTCATAAAGGGTATAGCCGCAGCGAGGGCAGCGTGCTTTGCAGCCTAATGGTAAAGGCTGAATGGGAACAAGCAGATCACATTCGTGACAGGCTGTCAGTGTATCCATAGGCTCCTAAATGAAGTGATTAAACCCTTCGCATTGGGTATGCAAACAGTAGACTTTAACTGCAGTTGACTTATTACGATAGTTGATTCTTGTTGAGTGTGATAGCGTTCATTAAAAAGCAAGGGATATTATTGGTATGACTGTATCAGTGTCTAGCAGTACCATTTATTATTTAGAAATGAAATCATCTGACCAGCTAAATCCTGTAGCAGCACCAGCTCTTGATGTGCAAGTGAAGAAAGTTGAAATCCCCTGCTGGCAGTTAAATCGATTTTTATATCAAGTGGTCGGTGAGCCTTGGCAATGGTATGAGAAATTATCTTGGCTGGAAAAGCAGTGGCGTAATTATGTTGAGCGTGATGAGCTGAATACCACCTTGCTTTATGTGTCAGGTACACCGGCAGGTTATTTCGAGCTTGAGCAACAAGAAGAAACAGTTGAGCTTAAATACTTTGGCTTGTTACCTCAGTTTATTGGTATGAAGTTGGGTGGGTATTTATTGTCAGAGGCGATCACTCAGGCCTGGCAAATTGCTTCAGAGCGGGTATGGGTACACACTTGTACCGAAGATCACCCAGCGGCAATGGCTAACTATCAAGCTAGAGGCTTTCAATTGTACAATACAGAAACCGCCATTAAATCGTAGGTTTTAGTTGTTTATGCATTGTCGAATGGGCTGTGGTGCTTGCTGTATTGCCCCTTCAATATCTAGTCCAATTCCAGGTATGCCTAACGGTAAACTTGCCGGTGAGCGTTGTATTCAGTTAAATGAGCAAAATCTTTGCAGTTTGTTTGGTAAATTAGAGCGACCAACGGTATGTTTGCAATTTAGTGCAGATGCTGCAGTTTGTGGTGAGACGAATCAGCAGGCATTAATTAACTTAATGGAATTAGAGATAATGACGAATTGAGCCTGGTGTTCGATATGGAAAACAGGCTGTTTTTTCGCCGATCATGAAGGGCCTTCAATGGCCTATCATGATCTAGCAAGGCATTCTGCCTTAGCTGTCAATACCCTGTTACTCTATATCTTTTCTATCCTTAAAGTGAGAGTGATGGCAGCGTTTCGATAAGAGGTGTTTACTTTCGCTTTTCTAAAGGCACAAAATCCCGTTTTTCTGAGCCAGTATACAATTGACGTGGCCGACCAATTCGGTAAGGGCCACTGATCATTTCATGCCAATGGGCAATCCAGCCAGGTGTACGGCCAGTGGCGAATATCACGGTAAACATTTCCGTGGGAATACCAATGGCTTTTAAAATAATGCCTGAATAAAAGTCGACATTTGGGTATAGCTTACGTTTGACGAAGTACTCATCTTCTAAAGCAATTTTTTCCAAACGCTTAGCGATTTTCAGTAATGGGTCGTTCTCTAGACCAAGTTCTTCCAGAACTTCATCGCAGCTTTGTTTCATTACTTTAGCGCGTGGATCAAAGTTTTTGTAGACCCGGTGGCCGAAGCCCATTAGACGGAATGGGTCGTCTTTATCTTTGGCACGGGCTATAAACTTGTCGATATACTTTTCGTCACCAATTTCTTCCAGCATATTTAATACAGCTTCGTTGGCTCCACCATGGGCAGGCCCCCATAAAGCAGCAATACCAGAAGCAATACAGGCAAATGGATTGGCACCTGAAGAACCAGCCAAACGAACGGTTGAGGTGGAAGCATTCTGCTCATGGTCAGCGTGTAGCAAGAAAATCCGGTCCATTGCTTTGGCTAAGACTGGGTTAACTTTACTTTCTTCACAAGGTGTACCAAACATCATGTGTAGGAAGTTTTCCCCGTAGCTAAAGTCGTTACGTGGGTACATGAAGGGTTGGCCAATAGAATACTTGTACACCATCGCTGCCAGGGTTGGCATTTTGGAAATTAAGCGAAACGCGGCTATTTCTCGGTGTTGTTCATTACTGATATCTAAAGAGTCATGATAGAAAGCGGATAATGCACCCACTACACCACACATAATCGCCATCGGGTGAGCATCACGACGGAAGCCGTTGAAGAAGTTACGCAACTGCTCATGAACCATGGTGTGGTTTTTGATGGTGGCAATAAATTTGGCTTTTTGCTCAACGCTGGGCAAGTCGCCATACATTAATAAATAGCAAACTTCTAAATAGTCGGATTGTTCAGCCAGCTGTTCGATAGGATAGCCGCGATGTAGTAATACTCCCTTGGATCCATCAATAAACGTGATTTTAGATTCACAAGCGGCAGTGGATACGAAGCCAGGATCAAAAGTAAATAACCCTTGGTTGGTTAAATCTCGTACATCAACTACATCAGGCCCAAGCGAACCAGAGTAAACAGGTAATTCGTGAGTTGTATCGCCGATGGTCAATTGCGCTTTTTTTTCTGCCATCTAGGCCTCCTATCATGCCATTCTTTTGGAAGGGTAACACATCATTGGTACAGATATACCCTTTTAGTATTGTAAAACACTTAGAGTTTGTTGACGCTTGCTGGAAGTACGCTTTTGGCAACTTTCAGCTGATAATCCGCAAACACTCGTAAGTTGACGAATAAACTACGTCTTTATTATGTCTTCCCAGGAGGTGGGAGGGTGTCGAAAGCCTGTTACGATACCCTCACAGTAAACCGGCTCAACTATAGAGAGTAAGAACTTTTTGTCAAATATATACCCTGGTGTTGCCAGTTTATTGAATAGGTAATATTGAAAAATTGTCTGACCATTCTCTTAGCTTGCCACGATTACTTAGGGGGTTGGTATTTATCTACTTTAGTAGCATATTTAATTAGTTAATTACAGTCTTCTATCTTTCTAGTTAAATCCTTTTAACTGTTAAATAGAAATTGATTAAGTTATCTATAAATAAATTCTGTTCAAAAAATAATCTGTAAAGACGCATATGTAGTAACATTACACAATTGTAATTAAGAAACGATCTATTTATACTTCAGCCGCGAATTTGTTGGGGTTACTGGCTAATACAGTCAATGACTTCTAACCTATTTATGAAATGTGCTGCATCCTATAAATAAGTCGAGCTACTTATTTATAGGATGCAGCAAGAGTCTTTGTACGCGTCCAAAAAATATCACGCCTGACTGGGCCTGCTTGAGTGTGAAAAGCCGTGAATAGCAAACGACCTGTAAACTTAGATCTTAGAACTATAAAACTCCCGTTACCAGCGTACACCTCCATTCTTCACCGTATATCTGGTGTCATTCTTTTTATTGGCATTGCCTTTCTTTTATGTGCTTTGGATTCTTCCCTGAGTTCTAAAGAAGGCTTTAACAGTATGAAAGAAACAATGAGTCATCCTTTTGCCAAGTTTATTACTTGGGGCTTGTTGTCGGCATTAATTTACCATTTTGTTGCTGGTGTAAAGCACTTGTTGCTCGACATTGATATTGCCGATGGTAAAGAGTCCGGCTTGCTCGCTTCTAAAGTGACTCTTGCTGTTTCTGTATTACTGATTTTGATAGCTGGAGTGTGGGTATGGTAACCAATGTAACCAACTTGTCTCGTAGTGGCTTATATGACTGGATGGTCCAGCGTGTATCAGCCATTGTTTTAGGTGTCTATTTTCTCTTTATGCTGGGCTTCTTTATTACGCATCCTGGTTTGACCTTTGCTGACTGGCATGGGCTTTTCAGTAATACAGCAATGCGTATTTTTAGCCTTATGGCCATTGTTGCATTGGGTGCACATGCCTGGGTAGGAATGTGGACCATCACGACCGATTACCTGACTGAACAAGCAATTGGCAATAAAGCGGTTGTCGTTCGCTTTGGCGCACAAGCGATATGTGGTTTTGCCATGTTTGCTTATGTGGTTTGGGGTATTCAGATTTTGTGGGGATTATAAACAATGGCCAATATTCGCACCATTTCCTTTGATGCAATTGTAGTTGGTGGTGGTGGTGCCGGGATGCGCGCGGCACTGCAATTAACTGAGTCAGGTGTAAAAACAGCCTGTATTACTAAAGTATTTCCTACTCGCTCACATACGGTTTCTGCGCAGGGTGGTATTACCTGTGCTATTGCTAGTGCTGATCCTAATGATGATTGGCGATGGCATATGTACGACACAGTAAAAGGCTCCGATTATATTGGTGACCAAGACGCTATTGAGTATATGTGTTCGGTGGGGCCGCAAGCAGTATTTGAATTAGAGCATATGGGGCTGCCATTCTCGCGTACCGAAACTGGTCGTATTTATCAGCGCCCTTTTGGTGGTCAATCAAAAAATTTTGGTGAGGGTGGCCAAGCCGCAAGAACCTGTGCCGCAGCTGACCGGACGGGTCATGCCTTATTGCATGCTCTTTATCAGGGTAACTTAAAAGGTGGTACCACATTCTTAAATGAATGGTATGCAGTTGACTTGGTAAAAAACCAAAAAGGCGCCATTGTAGGTGTGGTTGCTATTTGTATCGAAACCGGTGAAACCGTTTATATCAAATCAAAAGCCACGGTATTAGCAACAGGCGGTGCAGGCCGTATTTATCAATCCACGACTAACGCGTTAATTAATACCGGTGATGGTGTGGGTATGTCACTGCGTGCAGGTGTACCTGCTCAAGATATGGAAATGTGGCAATTCCATCCAACTGGCATTGCAGGCGCTGGGGTGCTGGTAACAGAAGGCTGTCGTGGTGAAGGTGGTTATCTCATTAACAGTGAAGGTGAGCGTTTCATGGAGCGTTATGCCCCTAACGCAAAAGACCTGGCTGGTCGGGATGTAGTCGCTCGCTCGATGATTTTGGAGATTCTGGAAGGCCGTGGTTGTGGTCCTAATAAAGATCACGTACTACTGAAGCTGGATCATCTAGGTGAAGAAACACTGAATTTGCGTCTACCTGGTATTTTAGAGTTATCTCGTACCTTCGCTCACGCAGACCCTGTTAAACAGCCGATTCCAGTTATTCCAACTTGCCACTATATGATGGGTGGTGTAGCAACGAATGTCGGTGGTCAGGCGCTTGCTCAAGATAAAAAAGGCAAAGATATTATCGTTGAAGGGCTTTATGCGTGTGGTGAGGTGGCTTGTGTATCAGTACACGGCGCTAACCGTTTAGGTGGTAACTCACTACTCGACTTGGTGGTGTTTGGTCGTGCAGCTGGCTTGCAAATTGAGCAGTCTTTGCGTGAAGGCTTTGACTCTATGGATGCCAGTGATACTGATATCGAAGCGGCTATGTCACGTTTAAATCGCTTGAATACTTCAAGTGGCGGTGAAAAAGTGGCTGAAGTTCGTGCTGAATTACAAAAGACCATGCAGCTATACTTTGGGGTATTCCGCGAAGGCGACAGTATGCAAAAAGGCCTTAAGCTACTCGAAGAAATTGGTGAGCGGATCCAAAATACCCACTTAGAAGACAAGTCATCTGCATTTAATACGGCTCGAATTGAAGCGCTTGAATTGGAAAACCTCTATGAAGTTGCACTTGCTACCGCAATGGCAGCCGAAGAGCGCAAAGAAAGTCGTGGTGCCCATGCCAGAAATGACTACCCAGATCGCGATGATAAAAACTGGCTGAAACACTCCATGTATTTCCCATTAGAGAAGCGTATCGGTAAGCGGGATGTAAACTTCTCGCCGAAGACAGTTGATGCGTTTCCACCAAAAGCACGTAAATACTAAGGGGGAGATCATGTTAGTCAGTATTTATCGTTATAATCCTGAAACCGATAAAACCCCTTACATGCAGGATGTGACAATTGATCTTCCTGAAGGTAAGGATTTAATGGTACTGGATGTGTTGGGTTTGTTAAAAGAAAAGGACCCAACTTTGGCTTATCGTCGCTCCTGTCGTGAAGGTGTGTGTGGCTCTGACGGGATGAATATGAATGGCACCAATGGGTTGGCCTGTATTACACCTGTATCGCAAGCCACCAAAGGCAGCAATAAATTGGTTTTACGGCCATTACCAGGGTTACCTGTGGTACGTGACCTAGTGGTGGATATGAGTCAGTTTTATAAGCAGTATGAGAAAATTAAACCTTATCTGCTAAATGATGAGCCACCACCGGCTATTGAACGATTGCAAATGCCTGAAGACCGAGAAAAATTAGACGGCTTGTACGAGTGTATTCTGTGTGCCTGCTGTTCTACCTCTTGTCCTTCATTTTGGTGGAATCCTGATAAGTTTGTTGGCCCTGCTGGTTTATTACAAGCTTATCGTTTTCTTGCAGATAGTCGTGATACGCATACTGAAGAGCGGCTTGCAGAATTAGACGACCCTTTTAGTGTATTCCGCTGCCGGGGTATAATGAACTGTGTCAATGTATGTCCAAAAGGGCTTAACCCAACTCGTGCCATTGGCCATATCAGGCAAATGCTGCTAAAGAGTGGGACTTAGTAATAGCAATTACAGGTGTTTCAGTTCATACTTGGCACCTGATTTTTGTAGGGCATTTTAACCATGGCGGGGTTGCTTAGGGTGTTTAAAGTGTAGTGTTCGCTTTTTATGCTTATATAGTGTAATCCATGCCTGACCTGTTGTAGTTTTACCAAAGCTATTTTTGCGGTTTTGCCAGGATAATTAAAACCTCAAAACGTCAGCTGGTTGGGTAATTCCGACAAATGCCCTACATTACTGAGTTAATTGCATGGTAGTGCTGAATGAGTTAGTTAATTTATTACTTCTCTATAATAAGTACTGCAGTGTTGATAAATAGCCGGAGCGGGTAGTTGTGTTTAATTTTTAATCGTTAAATGCAGTTACCTTTATGCCCCGGTTTTTGTGTGAGTGTTATAACGAAATACAACGAGTCTGTTTGTCGGCCTATCTGGTAAAGCCGTTTAAGCTTATTCCGTTTTAACTGGCTCAGTTTAACTAGTAATAAGCTGTGTAACCTGAAGCAAAACAGCTTTGGGGAAAACCTGACAAAACTTGCCGGATAGCTGTCTTACTCATGGGGTAATAAGAATGCAAGAAGGTGTCATGCACCAGATGTGGCGGACTGCGCATATATCTGGTGGCAATGCAGCTTATGTAGAAGAGTTATACGAGCAATTTTTGCGTGATCCAAACGGTATACCAGAAGAGTGGCGTGACTATTTTGAGAAGCTGCCACAAATTGAAGGTGTTAGTACTCAGGATGTTTCGCATGCCACCATTCGTGAACACTTCCAGCTGTTAGCAAAGCAACGATCTACTTCCCATGTAATGGCACCTGCTTCCGTTACCTCTGAACATGAAAAAAAACAAGTTCAGGTAATGGAGCTGATTGAGTCATTTCGTCAGCGGGGCCACCAAAATGCCAAACTTGACCCTCTTAACCTCCAGCATCGGCAACAAGTACCAGATTTGACCCTTGAGCACCATGGACTTAATCAAGCTGATCTAGACACTGTATTTCAAACTGCCTCTCTTTCATTTGGTAAAGATGAAGCCACTCTTAAAGAAATCTGGCAAGGTTTAAAAAATACTTACTGCTCCACCATCGGTGCAGAATTTATGCACATTGTAGATTCTGAGGAGCGTCGCTGGTTTGAGCAGCGCCTGGAGTCTAATCGTGCTCACCCTACCATAAGCAAAGAATCCAAGCTGCATTTATTAGAGCGTTTATCGGCTGCAGAGGGCTTGGAAAAATACCTTGGCACTAAATACCCAGGTACCAAACGATTTGGTCTGGAAGGGGGTGAAAGTTTGGTGCCAATGGTTGATGAGTTAATTCAACGGGCAGGTTCCTATGGTGCCAAGGAAGTGGTTATTGGCATGGCACACCGGGGCCGGTTGAATTTATTGGTGAATATCCTAGGCAAAAACCCCGCTGATTTATTTGACGAGTTTGAAGGGAAGAAGCTCCAAGACCAAGGGTCCGGCGATGTGAAATACCACCAGGGCTTTTCGTCCAATGTGATGACACCTGGTGGTGAGATTCACTTGGCAATGGCATTTAACCCCTCTCACTTAGAAATTGTTTCACCTGTGGTTGAAGGTTCAGTACGTGCGCGCCAAGATCGCCGTAATGATATGAAACGTGATTTAGTGGTGCCGATTAATCTTCATGGGGATGCTGCATTTGCAGGGCAGGGCGTGGTGATGGAAACCATGCAAATGTCGCAAACCAGAGCTTATAAGACAGGTGGCACCATCCATATTATTGTTAATAACCAGGTTGGTTTTACTACCAGTCGTCAGGATGATGCCCGCTCAACTGAATATTGCACCGATGTGGCTAAAATTGTTGAAGCGCCAATTTTGCATGTTAATGGTGATGATCCAGAGGCTGTATTATTTGTTACTCGTCTGGCTTTAGATTACCGGATGCAGTTTAAAAAGGATGTAGTTATTGATTTGGTTTGTTATCGTCGCCGTGGCCATAACGAAGCAGATGAGCCCTCTGGTACCCAGCCATTGATGTATCAGGCGATTAAAAATCAACAGACTACACGCACTTTGTATGCTGAGCGCTTGATTAAAGAAGGTACGTTAACTGCCGAAGAAGACAAGCAAATATTTGAAGGCTATCGTACTGCACTAGATAATGGCCAGCATGTAGTGAAAAGCCTGGTTAAAGAGCCTAACAAAGAATTGTTTGTCGACTGGACTCCTCATATCGGTCATGAATGGACTGCAAAACACGACACTCGGATTGATATTAATGCTCTACAGGAGCTGGCCAATAAACTGCAAGATATTCCTGATGGGGTTGTGGTACAGCGTCAGGTAGGAAAAATTATTGAAGACCGACGTAAAATGGCCGCTGGTGCTTTACCTATCAACTGGGGCTTTGCTGAGACTATGGCTTATGCCACCTTGTTGCATCAAGGGCACCCTATTCGCCTCACTGGGCAGGATGTTGGCCGGGGAACTTTCTCTCATCGTCATGCTGTATTGCATAACCAAAAAAATGCTGAGCCTTATATTCCACTGAAAAACCTGGCTGAAGGCCAGACAACATTTGATATTTACGACTCGCTATTATCTGAAGAAGCTGTACTGGCTTTTGAGTATGGCTATGCCACAACAACACCCAATGCTCTTGTTATTTGGGAAGCACAATTTGGTGATTTTGCTAATGGTGCTCAAGTTGTGGTAGATCAATTTATTACCAGTGGTGAGCATAAATGGGGGCGTTTGTGCGGTTTAACCATGTTACTGCCTCACGGCTATGAAGGACAGGGACCTGAACACTCATCAGCACGGTTAGAGCGTTATTTACAATTGTGCGCTGAACATAATGTACAAGTATGTGTGCCTACGACACCTGCTCAAGTTTTCCATATGCTTAGACGACAAGTGTTGCGTCCTTTGCGGAAGCCGCTGATTGCTCTAACGCCAAAGAGCTTACTTCGCCATAAACTAGCAGTTTCAACCTTAGAAGAGTTAGCAGAAGGTAGCTTCTATACCGTGCTGCCGGAAGTGGATGAAATCAATCCAGCTGATGTTAAGCGTTTAATTATGTGTAGTGGTAAGGTCTATTACGACTTACTGCAAAAGCGTCGTGCGGAAAATATTAACGATGCGGTAATTATACGTATTGAACAACTTTACCCATTCCCCCATGAAGACTTGGAAGCTGTTTTTGCACAGTATCCAAATTTAGAGCGTGTGGTGTGGTGTCAGGAAGAGCCAATGAACCAGGGAGCCTGGTACTCTAGCCAGCATCATATGCGCCGGGTGATTGCAGAGCATCCTAACAAGCACCTGTATTTAGAGTATGCAGGCCGTGAGGCATCAGCAGCTCCCGCATGTGGCTATATGTCGGTGCATGTGGAAGAACAGCAGAAGCTGGTTGATGATGCTTTCACTGTTTAATTGTAGGGCAGAATTAAGTGTCCTCTTAAATAAAGAATGATTGGGTAATAAGCAGTAAACATTAAAGGTTTTTAAGGAAACAACATGGCCACTGAAATAAAAGCACCTACTTTTCCTGAATCAGTTGCTGATGGCACTGTCGCCACTTGGCACAAAAAAGTGGGCGAAGCCTGCAGCCGCGACGAATTATTAGTAGATATTGAAACCGATAAAGTGGTTTTGGAAGTAGTAGCACCTGCTGATGGTGTGTTGAAAGAAATTGTTGCTGCCGAAGGCGATGTGGTTGAAAGTGAGGCAATTATTGGTCTGTTTGAAGAAGGTGCAGTCGCATCTGCAACCCCTGCAGCAGAGGGCAAAACAGCTGCTACTGCAGAAGCTGCACCTGCAGCCTCTAGTGCTCAAACAGAAACAGGTGAAGCAATATTAAGCCCAGCTGCTCGCCGTATAGCTGATGAGCATGGTGTTGATCCAAGTGCAATTAAGGGCACTGGCAAAGGTGGCCGAGTCACTAAAGAAGACGCATTGGCACACGTTAAGCAAGCAGGGCAAAGCCAGCCTGCAGCTGCTCAACCGGCTGCAGTCCAAGCCCCAGTTGCCAGTGGTGGTCCTCGTGAAGAAAAACGTGTACCCATGAGTCGCTTACGCGCTCGTGTGGCAGAGCGTTTGGTTCAAGCGCAACAGACAGCAGCGATGTTAACAACGTTTAACGAAGTTAACATGAAGCCAATTATGGATTTGCGGAACAAATACAAAGATGTGTTTGAAAAATCCCATAATGGCACCCGCTTAGGCTTTATGTCATTTTTCGTCAAGGCAGCAGTGGAAGCGCTGAAGCGTTATCCAGCTGTCAATGCCTCAATTGATGGCAATGACATTGTTTATCATGGCTACCAGGATGTTGGGGTGGCGGTTTCTTCTGATCGTGGTTTAGTGGTACCTGTATTGCGCAATGCTGAAAATATGGGACTGGCTGAAGTTGAAGCGAAAATTCGTGAATATGGCTTAAAAGCGCGTGATGGCAAACTGTCGATTGATGAAATGACCGGTGGTACCTTCACTATTTCTAATGGTGGGGTGTTTGGCTCGTTAATATCTACGCCAATATTAAACCCACCTCAAACCGCTATTTTAGGCATGCACAAAATTCAAGAGCGGCCAATGGCAGTGAATGGCAAAGTAGAAATACTACCAATGATGTATTTAGCACTATCTTATGACCATCGTCTGTTAGATGGTAAAGAAGCGGTGACTTTTTTGGTGGCTATCAAGGAAATGCTGGAAGATCCTGCTCGTATTTTACTGGAAATCTAAGCACCTAATTTATTCTCAGAATAATGAGGTTGTTGCAACGCTTATTTAAAT
The DNA here is from genome assembly GCF_011009015.1 of Spartinivicinus ruber. Lineage (NCBI taxonomy): Bacteria > Pseudomonadati > Pseudomonadota > Gammaproteobacteria > Oceanospirillales > Zooshikellaceae > Spartinivicinus > Spartinivicinus ruber. Next base: position 4,188,564 of record NZ_CP048878.1, on the reverse strand, counting down.
TAGTTAAATGCAGCAACCTCCAGGTTTATTTGCCAAGCGCAAAATTGATTTAGGACATTAAACATGGCTCAAAAATTTGATGTTGTGGTAATTGGTGCAGGCCCTGCTGGTTATGTTGCTGCTATTCGTGCTGCGCAATTGGGTTTAAAAGCGGCTTGTATTGAAAAGTGGATTGGTAAAGACGGTAAAGTAGCTTTAGGCGGCACTTGTCTTAATGTAGGTTGTATTCCATCGAAAGCCTTATTAGATAGCTCCCATAAATACGAGGAAGCAAAAGATCACTTTAACGTGCATGGCATCAGTTTAGATAATCTGAACATTGATGTTCCTGCCATGATTAAGCGTAAAGATCAGATTGTTAAAAACTTAACTGGCGGTGTTGCAGGTTTATTTAAAGCGAATGGCGTAACTGCCTATGAAGGTGCTGGTAAAGTATTAGCAGGAAAGCAAGTAGAAGTTACCAAGCATGATGGTAGTGTTGAGCTGTTAAATGCAGAAAATATTATAATTGCCACTGGTTCTAGCCCAATAGAAATTCCACCTACTCCATTAACTGAAGGTTTGATTGTTGATTCAACGGGGGCCTTGGAGTTTCAAGACGTACCAAAACGTTTAGGTGTGATTGGCGCGGGTGTTATTGGCCTGGAATTAGGAAGTGTTTGGAGCAGGCTAGGTGCTGAAGTGATTGTACTTGAAGCTATGGATACTTTTCTGGCTGCTGCTGACCAGCAAATTGCCAAAGAATCTGCCAAGATTTTCAAAAAACAAAAGCTTGATATCCGCTTAAACTGCCGGGTAACTGGATCAGAAGTCCGTGGTAATGAAGTGGCAGTTAAGTACACTGATGCCAAGGGTGAAGAATGTGAAGAGTTGTTCGATAAAGTGATCGTTGCGGTAGGGCGTCGTCCTTACACAGAAAATCTATTAGCCGACGACTCTGGTGTTAAGATGGATGAGCGTGGCTTTATTTTTGTAGACGACCAGTGTCGTACAGAAGTGCCAGGCATTTATGCTGTCGGTGATGTAGTGCGTGGTCCAATGTTAGCCCATAAAGGCTCAGAAGAAGGCATTATGGTTGCTGAATTAATTGCTGGCCAGGCTGCTCAAATGAACTACGATTTAATCCCTTCAGTTATTTATACCCACCCAGAAGTAGCTTGGGTAGGTAAAACTGAAGAAGAAGTGAAAGCTTCTGGCGAGCCTTACAAAGTTGGTGCTTTCCCATTTGCTGCCAGCGGTCGGGCAATGGCCGCTAATGACACTGCTGGTACGGTTAAAGTGATTGCACACGAAAAAACTGACCGTATTTTAGGCGTTCACGTAGTCGGCCCAAGCGCTGCTGAGCTAGTACAGCAAGGTGCTATTGCCATGGAATTCGGTTCAAGCTCAGAAGACTTGGGTTTAACTGTCTTCTCACACCCAACCTTATCTGAAGCATTGCATGAAGCCGCATTAGCGGTTGATGGCCATGCCATTCATATCGCTAATAAAAAGCGTCGTAAATAATTAGGTTTGGTAGCTCGGTTTTAATAAAACCAAGCTGCCTTTTTACTATAGCAATGTGAATTTAGGCTACTCTAAATGTCGATTGCTATAGTTTTTAGTGGGGTTAGCAGAACTTTAGTATTTACATTGTGTAAGTGACATAAAGCGCTGTTGATTGAATTAAGTGCAACTCGAATTACAGCACAAAAAACGGTAGAAGAAGCATGAATCTTCATGAGTATCAGGCGAAGCAATTATTTGCTGAGTATGGCCTGCCTGTCTCCAAAGGCTATGCGGTAGATACCCCCGAAGCAGCTGCTGAAGCCGCTGATAAAATCGGTGGTGACAAGTGGGTGGTGAAAGCGCAGGTTCACGCAGGTGGACGCGGTAAAGCCGGCGGTGTAAAGCTGGTTAGCTCTAAAGACGAAGTAAAAGCCTTTGCAGCTAATTGGTTAGGTAAGAACTTAGTGACTTACCAAACTGATGAAAAGGGTCAGCCAGTCAGTAAAATTTTGGTTGAGTCTTGCACTGATATTGATCAAGAACTGTACCTGGGTGCAGTCGTTGACCGCTCAACTCGCCGTATTGTTTTCATGGCTTCCACTGAAGGTGGCGTAGAGATTGAGAAAGTTGCTGAAGAAACCCCAGAAAAAATTCTGAAGGCAATTATTGACCCATTGGTGGGTGCGCAGCCTTATCAAGCCCGTGAAATTGCTTTCCAACTTGGCTTAAACTCAGCTCAAATTAAGCAATTTACTAAAATCTTTTTAGGCTTGGCAAAGTTATTCCAAGACTATGATTTGGCGTTATTAGAAATTAATCCATTGGTTATTACCAGTGAAGGTAATCTGCATTGTCTGGACGGTAAAATTAATATCGATGGCAATGCTATGTACCGCCAGCCTAAATTAAAAGAAATGCATGACCCCTCACAGGAAGATGCCCGTGAAGCGCATGCAGCTTCTTGGGAGCTTAACTATGTTGCATTAGACGGCAACATTGGCTGTATGGTTAACGGCGCTGGCTTAGCAATGGGAACCATGGATATCGTTAAGTTACATGGTGGTGCCCCAGCCAACTTCCTTGATGTTGGGGGTGGTGCGACTGAAGAGCGGGTTGCTGAAGCTTTCAAGATAATTTTGTCTGACGACAATGTAAAAGCCGTTTTAGTGAATATTTTCGGTGGTATTGTTCGTTGCGACTTGATTGCTGACGGTATTATTGGCGCTGTTAAAGATGTTGGTGTTAATGTGCCAGTTGTTGTGCGCCTTGAAGGTAACAATGCAGATTTAGGTGCTAAGCGCCTGGCTGACAGTGGCCTGGATATTATCGCTGCTACAAGCTTGACCGATGCTGCCCAGCAAGTTGTTAAAGCCGCGGAGGGTAAATAATAATGAGTATCTTAATTAACAAAGACACTAAAGTTATTTGCCAAGGTTTTACAGGTTCTCAGGGGACTTTCCACTCAGAGCAGGCTATTGAATACGGCACTAACATGGTAGGTGGAGTCACTCCTGGTAAGGGTGGTCAAACTCACTTAGGCTTGCCTGTTTTCAATACGGTAAAAGAAGCCGTTGAGCAAACCGGTGCTGAAGCTTCTGTTATTTATGTACCAGCGCCTTTCTGTAAAGACTCTATTCTGGAAGCAGCTAACGCTGGGATCAAACTGATCGTTTGTATCACTGAAGGTATTCCTACTTTAGACATGCTGGATGCCAAGGTGAAGTGCGACGAGTTAGGTGTGCGTTTAATTGGCCCTAACTGTCCAGGTGTGATTACTCCAGGTGAATGTAAGATCGGTATTATGCCTGGTCACATTCATAAGCCAGGTAAAGTCGGTATTGTTTCTCGCTCTGGTACGTTGACTTATGAAGCAGTTAAACAAACCACTGATCATGGCTTTGGCCAGTCTACTTGTGTCGGTATTGGCGGTGACCCAATCCCAGGCAGCAACTTTATCGACATTTTAGAAATGTTCGAAAAAGACCCACAAACTGAAGCCATTGTGATGATTGGTGAAATCGGTGGTACTGCAGAAGAAGAAGCGGCTGCTTACATTAAAGCCAATGTTAGCAAGCCTGTAGTTTCTTATATTGCTGGTGTGACTGCGCCTCCAGGAAAACGGATGGGGCATGCAGGTGCGATCATTTCTGGTGGTAAAGGTACAGCTGATGAAAAGTTTGCTGCATTAGAAGATGCTGGCGTTAAAACGGTTCGTAGCTTAGCTGAGATTGGGAATGCGTTAGCAGAACTCACTGGCTGGAAATAAAATTTTCCTTCGTGAATGACTCTTAGGATTTGTTGTGACCACCATGGATGGTGGGAATGCAGTTTTTGCATGGTGGTATGGAAACCACTAATTAGGGCAATGCAGGAGCAATTGCCGAGGAGCAAAAAACTGCCTGACGGCCTTTCCTTAGAGCCCTACACTTTGGAAAATCAAATAATATGAAAAAGCAGCCTTTTTAGACTGCTTTTTTTGTGGGTTGGTAGAATAGATATTATTTCTTTTAATAAATTTAATTTTAGATAAATAAACTAATAAAAACTAAAATTTGAAGTAAATTTCTGCAAATATGCCGCTATACTGAGCAAATAGTCCTGTATGCCTTTCGCTCGGGTATGCATAAATTTCCCAAATGAGGTCGCTGCAAGCTAATGGATGTCCCGCATCCACTTTGTAGCAGTATGTAAATAATATTATACCCGATAGGGTATAGCCTAAGTAGTAAACATTATAAAGATAGGGGGTCTGTTGCTATGTTAGTTGGTGTACCTAAAGAGATTAAAAACCACGAATATCGAGTTGGCCTAACACCGGCAGCGGTTAAAGAGTTAGTTAATCATAATCATCAGGTATTTGTTGAAACAACAGCTGGTGATGGTGTTGGTTTTACTGATGCTGACTATCAAGCAGTAGGTGCAACTATTTTAGATACAGCAGAAGCTGTATTTGAAAAGGCTGAAATGATTGTTAAGGTTAAAGAGCCTCAGGCTGTCGAAAGAAAGCGCCTAACTGAAAAACACACTTTATTTACTTACCTTCACTTAGCGCCTGATGTACCTCAAACAGAAGACTTAATTGCTTCTGGTGCGACTTGTATTGCTTATGAAACCGTTACTGATGCTGCTGGTCGTTTACCACTGTTGGCGCCTATGTCTGAAGTGGCTGGACGGATGTCCATTCAAGCAGGTGCTCACTGCTTGGAGAAATACCGCGGTGGGCGTGGTGTATTATTAGGTGGAGTACCAGGTGTTGAACCTGCCAAAGTTGTTGTGCTTGGCGGTGGTGTAGTTGGTAAAAACGCTACAGCAATGGCGGTAGGGCTTGGTGCTGATGTAGTGGTGTTAGATAAATCAGTTGATGTATTACGCCAACTGGATATGGTATACGGAAACCGCATCAAGACTGTTTACTCAACAGAACATGCAATCACTGAGCATGTATTAAGTGCTGACTTGGTAATTGGTGGTATTTTGATTCCTGGCGCGGCTGCACCTAAATTAATTACCCGTGATCACATTAAAGCCATGAAGACTGGTGCGGCGATTGTTGATGTGGCAATTGACCAGGGAGGCTGTGTTGAAACCTCTAAGCCAACCACCCATGCTGACCCTATTTATATTGTGGATGACGTGGTGCATTACTGTGTTGCTAATATGCCTGGTGCTGTGGCGCGGACTTCTACAATGGCGTTGAATAATGCCACTTTGCCTTTTGTGATTGAGCTTGCTAACAAAGGGGCTAAACGTGCGATGGCTGAAAACCCTCATTTATTAAATGGTTTAAATGTTTGCCGTGGCAAGGTGACTTGTGAAAGTGTTTCTGTAGCTCAAGGACTTAGCTATACCCCAGCTTCAGAAATGTTGAACGCTATTTAAGTTATATTTTTCTGAATTCCGGTTGTTTGTTACCCCGACTTGCCGCAACGTTTGTTGCGGCTTTTTTTTGCCTTTTATACCCTTCGCGAATTATTTTTAGGCTTTGTTATCTTTGCTTCTCACCCCAATCACCTCTTATTTATAGGCTTATGGGGCTTCGTCACTCGATGGCCTTGCCTAAAATCCCTTCACTTTGGGTATACTTTGCCGGGAGTTACTTGTAATTAGAATGCAATAGTTAGCGTTTACTTTATTGGGCATCGAGATTTCTGCTTATTTACCCAAAAGTTGTTATTAGATAGCTCTAGAAACTACTTGCTGTGATTGAGCGCAGCACAGTTTTTTTGTAGTAATACTGAGGTATGGCATGGTTGAGCATTGGCTGGATATATTGGCAGTAGTCTGGTTCTTTTCTATTTGGAGTGGCTATAGCTGGTTTGCTTGGCGGCAGGGTAAGGTGACACCCTGTTTAGCTTCTGTTTTGCACCTATATCGTGAAGATTGGATGAGACGGGTATTAACCAGGGATAACTTAATTGCTGATACCAGTATTATTGCCAATTTAGAGCGTAATGTGTCTTTCTTTGCTTCCACCGCTATTTTAATTGTTGCTGGATTAGTGACCACCCTAGCGGCAACAGATGAAGCGATTGGCTTTTTAAGTAATATGCCAATGGTGTCTTCTTCTTCCCTGCAGTTATGGGAATACAAAATTTTGATTATGATCATTATTTTTGTCTATGCTTTTTTTGCATTTACCTGGAGCCTGCGTCAGTACAATTTCAGTTCAGTATTGATTGGTAGTGCTCCGCGGCAAGATGAAAATGATGTATCAGAGCAAGAGCGTAATAGCTTTGCCGTTAGATCTGCCAAGGTATTGTCAATGGCTGGCAATCAGTTCAATTATGGTCTACGTTCTTTTTATTTTGGTTTAGCCTCCCTAGCCTGGTTTATTACTCCTTGGCTATATATGTTAGCCACTTCCATTGTTGTATTGGTGTTGTATCAACGGGAATTCCACTCAAAAGTATTGAAAACCATGCTTTATACCGAAAAATAACCGCTATACCTAACCCTAGCCCGAATACTTCATCAAACCACAGAAAAAATCCATGCAGCCGATGGAAACCAGGGCCTTTAGCCGGAATGTCCAGAACCTTTGATATCTGATGAAATATTCGGGCTAGTCTGTAAAAAAGCAACAGTTTGTCGGTAAGTGCTTGTTAGTTGAACGCTTGTTCATTAATCTTTGCCTCTTTTTTGAACGTGATTGGTAAAGTATGGCGTTTGTGTTGCTGGCTCTAGGGCTTGCTTTATTTGTGGGTGGGGGAGGCTACTTTTTTTGGCTTGCCTATCAGCGGTACTCTATCTTGGGTGTTTTGTGTGTTGTGCCGCCTGTTACTGTTTGGCTTGGGCTTCGCCACTGGGAGCAGGCTCGGTTTGCCTGGCTGACCCAATTAATAGGGGTGGTTAGCTGCTGTTGTGGGTTAACGATCATCAAACATGAGCAACCAGCTACTTGGCAGTATTGGTCTGATCGTACTTATGCGACTGTATTGCAGGTGGTGACCCAATTGAGGCAGTTGCCTATCAAAGAGCAGTATCTGGCTTTACTTGCTCAGTTTGAAAAAAAACCTACCGAGGAGCCATTAACCGGTTTATTAGCAGGAGAATCGTTTACACCCAATCAGGTTATTTATACAAATGAACAACTGGTATTTAACCAGTTGGGGAAAGATAGTGACCTGCCTGAAATATCGCTAAGTATTAATTTACCTGAAAAGCATTGGCATTTACTCCACCAGCAGGGTAAGTTAAACCTGACTGATGCACCCTTTGCTGTAAGTTGGTACAGCAATACTAGGAATACTGCTGCCTGGGAAGAGCAGATTGGTATTAAACGGCTTAAACTGCTACGGCTGTATAATCACCAACTGGCTTTTGACTTGCAATTTGATCAAACCAGTCAGTTATTTGGTTATGCTGAATATCGCTAGTAAACCTCTTTTGCTGTTTTGTTATTGAAAAATCCATAACTATCCCCATCTAGCCATTAACTAGGTCATTTACTAACAGCTGTATTTAACCTTGTTAGTAACTATCTTTTGTATTGTGAAAAATGGGTATTAGTCGGTATGACAGTGGAAACTAAAAAAGAAACGCTAGGCTTTCAAACCGAAGTAAAGCAACTGCTTCATTTGATGATTCATTCGCTTTACTCAAATAAGGAAATTTTTCTTCGTGAGCTGATTTCCAATGCTTCTGATGCTGCTGATAAATTGCGCTTTGAAGCATTGTCCAATGCTGATTTATACGAAGGTGACTCTGATCTGAAAGTGCGAGTCAGTTATGACAAAGAAGCTAAGACCGTTACCATCAGTGACAATGGTATTGGTATGACTCGCGAAGAAGTGATTGAGAACTTAGGGACAATTGCTAAGTCTGGTACAGCTCAGTTTCTTAAGTCTCTGACTGGTGATCAGCAAAAAGATGCCCAGCTAATTGGTCAGTTTGGGGTTGGCTTTTACTCGGCCTTTATTGTGGCAGACAAAGTCACTTTGACCACACGTCGCGCAGGTGAGCAGGCTGCAATATGTTGGGAGTCTGCTGGGGAAGGTGAGTTCACTATCGAAGAGGTAGAAAAAGCGTCTCGTGGTACCGAAGTAACCTTACATCTAAAACCAGAAGAAACTGATTTTGCTGATGGCTATCGGTTACGCAGTGTTATTCGTAAATATTCTGATCACATTGCTATCCCTGTGGTGATGAAAGAAGAAGTGATGCCAACAGGTGATGAAGAAAAAGACCAAGAAAAGGCTCAAGAAGAACCAAAAGACGAAACTATTAATACCGCTAAGGCGATGTGGACTCGTCCTCGCACAGAAATTTCTGATGATGAGTATAAAGAGTTTTATAAGCACATTAGTCATGATTTTGGTGAGCCGCTAACTTGGAGCCACAACAAAGTTGAGGGTAAGTTAGACTACACCAGTCTTCTATATATTCCTGCCAACCCACCATTTGATATGTGGAATCGGGAAGCCCAGCATGGCCTGAAGCTTTATGTACAGCGGGTCTATATCATGGATGAGGCTGAGCAGTTCTTGCCTCTATATTTACGCTTTGTTAAAGGTGTGCTGGATACAAATGATTTACCATTGAATGTGTCCCGTGAAATTCTGCAAAAAGACAGCAAAATTGATTCTATCCGTAGCGCTTTAACTAAGCGGGTATTGGATATGTTGGAAAAACTGGCGAAAAAAGATGCAGAAAAATATGCGACTTTCTGGAAAGCCTTTGGGCAGGTGCTAAAAGAAGGCCCAGCAGAAGACTACACTAACCGAGAAAAGATCGCCAAGCTGTTGCGTTTTAGTAGTACTCACACTAATAAAGCAGAGCAAGACCAGTCGTTAGAAGACTACATAAGCCGGATGAAGGACGATCAAGACAAGATTTATTTTATTACCGGTGAGTCTTTCAATGCAGCAAGTAATAGCCCTCACTTGGAAGTTTTCCGTAAAAAGGGCTTGGAAGTGCTGATACTGCATGATCGAATCGATGAGTGGCTGATGCAACAGCTAGGTGAGTTCGATGGTAAGCAGTTAGTGGATGTTGCTAAAGGTGAGCTTGATTTAGGTAAGCTGGATACTGAAGAAGAGAAAAAAGCTCAAGAAGAAGTCGCTAAAGAAAAGGCTGACTTGGTTGAAAAAGTGAAAGAAGCCTTGGGTGATAAAGTCGCTGAGGTGAGAATATCTCATCGTTTAACAGACTCACCTGCTTGTTTGGTGGTAGGGCAATACGATATGGGGGCTCAAATGCGCCGAGTATTGGAGGCTGCGGGTCAAGCAGTGCCTGAAATCAAGCCGACTTTTGAAATTAACTCTGAGCATCCGTTGGTAGAAAAACTCCATAATGAAGCAGATGTGGATCGCTTTAATGATTTAACAGAGGTTCTATTTGATCAAGCCAATTTGGCGGCTGGTGGTCATTTAGATGATCCAGCTCAGTATGTACATAAGCTAAATAAACTGTTGTTGGAGTTGTCTAATTAATGGATTGATGACCTAATAAAACAGTTTTAGCTTAACACAGAAAGCCACCTACTATTTTTAGAGGTGGCTTTTTTTATTGTTAAATTAAAGGTAATTAAATATTTTTTTATAGAAGATTTACTTGTCGGTTATTTTTTTGAGTAAGCGAAAAATATTTTAGGCTTTCTGTAGTATTAATAATAAGTAGATATTTATCGTTAAAATAAATCTTCAATAAAATTTTATAGGAAGCATAGTTTTATAATTTGACTGTAAGACACTGATTAAATACTCAATAATCTTTTTTAGGTATTTCTAATGTTCTCTATAAGCATTGTCATGTTTGACTTTGTTTATTATATGTTTTTGCTATTAAGAATCACTTTGTGATTCCAATAACAGTTTTAAGTTTATTTGAAAGTAAATCTAAAAGGGGCAGGTCTTAAACTACGAGATGGTAATCGTGAACTAATATTGTAGGGATTAGACACGAGTGTGACTAATGAATAAAATACCATCCCATTACATAAATATGAAATTTAGGAGTTTATCATGAAAAAAACAGCAGCCTTGTCTGTCGCTTTAGGTACATTAGTTGCACTATCTGCTGCTTCCAATGTTGCTCTTGCGGGTGAGAAAAAAGTTAAATGTTATGGTGTGATTGAAGCTGGCAAGAATGATTGTGCTGCTAATGGCCATTCCTGTGCAGGCCAGGCAAAAGCCGATAATGATTCTAATGAATGGAAATATATGGCTAAGTCAGAGTGTGAAGCCAAAAATGGAGGCGTTGGTAAACCGAAAAGTGTAGATGGTTAATTCTCAATATGTTACTTGAGAAACAAGTATTCAATCGTTGCCGGGATATCCCGGCAACGGCTGGCATTGGACTGAGGCAGCCCCATCATCAGGCATTTGCTGAAACAAAGCCTAGTATTGACTGGGTTGAGGTACATTCAGAAAATTACTTTGAGATGAATACACCACCTTTTGAGTTTTTAATGGGAGTCAGGCAGGACTATGCACTGAGCTTGCATGGGGTGGGGCTTTCATTAGGCTCAACGGATTCGCTTAATAAACAACATCTACAACAGTTAAAAACAATAGTTGAGATTTTTCAGCCGGGTTTGGTTTCAGAACATTTATGTTGGGTGTCGGAAAATAATATTTATTTACAGGATTTATTGCCGCTACCACAAACAGAAGCAGTTGTTAAGCATGTGGTAGAGCGTATTGATACAGTGCAAAATTATTTAGGCAGGAAAATATTGGTTGAAAATGTTTCTTGCTATTTAAACTATCCACATAATGAAATGCCAGAATGGGCATTTCTAGCAGAAGTCGCTAAACGCAGTGGCTGCGGTATTTTGTTGGATATTAATAATATTTATATTAATGCATTTAATCATAAATTTTCTGCCTGGGAGTATATAGAAAATATTCCTAAACAATTAGTAGAAGAAATTCATCTGGCAGGCCATCAGCAAATACAAGCGGGCGATGAAACTCTCCTATTAGATCATCATGGTGACAAAGTTGTTGATGAAGTGTGGGAGTTGTATAAAAAGACGTTGGAATTATTAGGCAATATTCCCACCCTGATTGAATGGGATACCCAGTTACCAGAGTTATCTGTATTATTGGGTGAAGCTGAAACAGCAAATAAATATTTAAAACTTAATTATGAGTACGCTGCATAGTTGGCTGCACCTATTTTCAGAGAGCATTCGTGAGAATGGTGCGGCAATAAAAGAGTTTTCAGAGCTATCGCTAACAAGCAATATAACTGAAAAATTAGCTATCTATCAACAGAATCATTTTGCCAATATCACGCAGGTATTACAAAGCACTTATCGGGTGCTTAATCAAATAATGGGAGAAGGGCGGTTTAAGAGTATTGCCCATGGCTATATTAAACAGTATCCACCAATAGAAGCTAATATTAATCGCTACGGGGAAGCGTTTTCGTTATTTCTTACAGAGCACCCATTATTGCAGGAATATCCTTATTTAGCTGAAGTGGCCAAGTTGGAGTGGGCGACCCATACGGCATTTTTAAGCCCAGAAACGGAAACTTTAGATATAGCTGTTTTAGGTGCTTTAGCGGATGAATCGGTTGTAGACTTAATGATCAGGCTAGCGCCGTCAGTGAAATTGATAGATTCAGAATACCCAGTGCTTGATATTTGGCAAGCTAACCAGCCAGGTGTTGATCACTCTGTTGATAATAAAATAAATAAGTCTGAAACTTATTTATTAATCATGCGAGAAAAAGATAAATTCTCAATACAACCCTTAACTAAAGCAGAATATAGCTTTTTGAATGCTGTTAATGCGGGCAATTTTTTTAATAATAGTATTCAAGCTGCTTTAGATGAGGATGAACACTTTAATATTGGTGAAATACTCCAGCAATATATCCTGCAAGGGATATTTAGTGAGATAGCACCTGTTAGAGCTTAGTTTTATAGAATATTAAAAATAGCAGAAGCGAAGTGTATATAATGGCTTTGTTTGGAGAGAGACTATGTGGCAAAAAATTTTAAAAGGCTGGCAGCAACTGACCTGTGTATCTAATGCTTGGTTTGCACCAGTTGTTGATTTAATTATGCGCATCTATGTTGGCTTGGTATTTTGGCGATCAGGACAAACCAAACTGGATAGCTGGGATTCTACATTGGTTTTATTTGAGTATGAGTATGATGTACCAATACTGCCACATGATATTGCTGCCTATATAGCAACAGCTGCAGAACTAGGGCTAGCAGTCTTATTAATAATAGGCTTAGGGACCCGCTTTGCAGCTGCTGGACTATTGTTAATGACTCTGATAATTGAATTATTCATTTTCCCCTATGGTTCAGAAGGTCACTCTACTGATCACTATTACTGGATGATAATATTCGGCAGTTTATGGATGAGAGGGGGTGGTGCTATTTCAATTGATCACTTTTTATGGAAGAAATGGAAGCAGGGGATAAATTAATTATTTCTTAAAAAAAACCGGCTTTAGGCCGGTTTTTTTATGAGTAGTTGGAAAGAAGTTACAAACAACTCATTACATATAAGGTTAAAATTGAACAGACTTTTTACTGGATGACTTAATGCAAGTAGCTTTTGTTGGAGTGCCTGTATTAATCAATTGCTAGCTTTTTTCACAACTGTTTTGGTTGTTACTCAACTGAGCAGGCTGTATTAGACGAAAAGATATCCAACAATAACCAGCAATGGTACCCTCTGGTAGCTCAGTATAATTCGTGGGTCGTCCTTTGGGGCTTGTCTCCTGGTGTGGTGACTTTTTCCACCACGTTTTAAAAGAGGAGTATGATACCTATTTCAAACTTTGATGCAATTCAGATCATCGACAAGTTAGAAATTAATGATAAGAGCTTTGAGTACTTTACGGCTTGACAATTTAGGAAAAGGTATTAGCTGCTATACTTTAGAAAGGTTTGAGATTCAATTTATCCTATCTTTATAAGCCATTTATTGTAGGCATGGGAGTTTATTTTAGGAGGAATCAACTCAACTTCTTGCTGGATTTTGGCTTTTTATTTTTCTTGTTAATATAATCAAGCTCTTGTTGGTAGCGGCTTTTCATTATAGTCATTTCGGTAGGAAAGAGTGATTCTAAGTCTAAAATAAAGTCTTTTAAGTAACGGTCGCTTTTCATGCGATTTAAATAGTTGTAGGTTTCGTAGGAGGTGATGACATCCCTGCCTGCATTTATGCTGTTAATCAACTTCAATGCTTCAGATTTTTCATGATCTTTTACATCATTATTACTTGTACGACTATAGTCAATCATATGAATAATTAGTCTTACAGCATAAGGTGTGCCATAGTCTGGTAGTAAATTTAACGCTTGCTGGTAAGCATATACAGCACGCTCTTTATAGAGGTGAGAGTGGCTTTTTTCATATAATGACATATCAGCAATGGCAATATTTACCCAAGTGTAGTAGGAGAACTTAAAGTCTTTTTCAAATTTTGTTTGTAATTTATGAACTTCAATCCACTGCTCAGCATTGACTAATACTTTAACATAGTTATCTATAAATTTAGGAAAAAAGCTTTTGTCTCGTATTTCAAGTGCTCTGCTCTCCATATTTTTAAATTTTTTGGCTGCAGCAGAGTAACTGATTTTTTTTGCTTTTATATTAGCCATCAGTTTCTCAACTTCAATTTCTAATGCCGATTTTTGTAGGCTCAGTAATTGTGATTTAATACTTTCAAATTCTTTGTTTGTGGCAGTCTTAGCTGTTTCCTGGACAGTGCTGATGACTTTAGGAAAAATATTTTCTTGGGCACTATGAAGAGCTTTATATTGTTCATGGATAGTATCTAACTTATAGTTAATACGGTCTTCTAATGGTTCAACTGCCTTTTTAGTGTGCTCATCCATTTTTTCTGCAATTTCCTTTTTTATTTCATCTTTTATTTCTGATATAAGCTTTGGAATTTGATTAATGCCAAAAAATGATAATACAACTATTGCTATACCAATCCAGTTACGCCAAGTTGAGATTCGTTTGTTGAGTTGTTCACTTACATCTCTGGTGATTTTGGATACGGTAATGCTTTCAAATTCTTCTTTGGGTATGCGATAGTAAGAGTGGTCGATATCATCGATTAGCTTGGTGACTTCTTCTTTTAGTCGTTCGACGTCCTGTTTGGTTTCATCATCATTATTTTCTGTTGACATAAGCGTATTATGTTTTAAGCAAGGTTGGCTTAAAATAACAATAGCACTATTCCATCAAGCTATCATAACTTTGCTTTTATCTATTAAGTCATGAGCGTCAGTGCTTTCATGGTTACTTGGTATGAAAGCTATTATTTTGAATAAAGGCATCAATGGTAATGTTACTTTGGGCTATTCTTAATCAATATTATCAAGCTGTTACAGACTGTAGGTGATTAAGATGGTTAGGTTGTTTTTATTTAGTTTATTAGCTTATTACGCCATTTTGGGAGTAGGTTTTGCCAATGCTCAGCAAGAGCTGTTGATTGTAGGAGAAGAGTGGCCTCCATTTGAATTTAAGGATGGTGATGAAGTTGTTGGTATTGATGTTGATATCGCTACCTATATTTTTAAGGAGATGAAAATCCCAGTTTCCTTTAAAATGCTGCCATGGAAGCGAGCATGGAGTATGGTTGAAGAAGGTAAAGCTGATGCGGTTTTCTCAACAAGCTTTAAAGAAAAAAGAGTACCTTATTTGATTTATCCAAAAGAGCATATGTGGATGAGTGAGTTTGTATTCTTCAATAATACTGCTAATAAGCTCAGTCAATTTGATGGCTATAAAACTGTTATTGAAAAGGATTTGAAGGTAGGGATTATTAATGGTAATTCTTATCATCCTAGTTTTTGGCAAGCATTTCCTTATCAAGATGGCTCGACAGAGTATGATGAATCTAAAGTGTCTTTATTAAATAAACAGCTAAAAGGAGCTGTTGATATAAAAGTCAATTTTAAAAAGCTTGCATCTAACCGAATCGATGTATTTACTGCTGACAAAGTGATTGGACAATTTACAGCAAAATTACTGGGGCTTAATAAGGATATTAGCTACTATGATGTTGCGTTGTACTCAAAACCTTACCCTATGCCGTTTGTGAAGAAGTCTACGTATCCTGAGATCGAAAAGGTGGCAATGGAGTTTGAAAAACGTCTAAAAGCATTAAAAGAAAGTGGTAAATACCAAGAAATTGTAGATAAGTGGCTGAAATAAGGATAGTTTTTATTTATTAAGTTATAATACAGCTGTTTGTTTTGGTTAAAAGTGATGTCTTAGATTATGCGTTGGTGTTTAAGTGTTGTTTTGGGTGGCTGTTTAAATGTTGCTTTGGCGGCAGATCAGCAAGTTTATATTGTCGGTAAGTTTCAGTTGCAAGGCACCAGTTATGCCCAGGCTGCTTTTTTTCGTAGTGATAAAATTGCAAATCATGCGGTTTGTGAAGAAGAGTTGCAAAAAGGCCAAAGAGGAGAATGGGATAAAATTTTTCATGTACTCAGGCCAGTTGGAGGAGGTGCCAGTTATACGGCAGATTATCGCTGTGTAACAAGTAATCAATTTTTTGAGGATTGGCGAGGCAATCGTTCCTATTTTAAATATAATTATTTGGTTGAGGTAGTGAATAAAGAGTTAAATGTTCAGGCGTTTAGTTCTCCTGCCAAGTGTTTAAAGGCATATCGAAAAAATAAAGCCAAATTCTCATCATTTGCATTCTGTGGTAAATCAAACCAAGCGATAAAAGAGAAATAACCAATAAAAAAGGCAAGCTTTGAGTCGCTTGCCTTTTTAGTCTGTAGATATTTTTGTTTGTATGGTGTTGTTACTTTTCGTATTTACGTAGTATTAATGAAGCATTGGTACCACCAAAGCCAAAGCTGTTAGACATGATAGTAGTCAAGGTTGCTGCTTCTGCTTGGGTGACTAATGGTAATTCGCTGACGCCTTCATCTGGTGTTTCAATATTGGCGGAACCGGCAATAAAGTTGTTTTCCATCATCAGCAAGCTATAAATCGTCTCATGAACGCCAGCAGCACCTAATGAGTGGCCGGATAACGATTTCGTAGAGCTAAATTTAGGCAGCTTATCACCAAATACGGTTTTCATGCCGTTAACTTCGGTGATGTCGCCAACAGGTGTGCTGGTACCGTGTACATTAATGTAATCAATTGGGGTGTCAACGGTGGCCAAGGCTTGCTGCATACAACGAATGGCGCCTTCCCCTGATGGGGCAACCATGTCATAGCCGTCAGATGTTGCACCATAGCCAACGATTTCTGCGTATATTTTGGCTCCACGAGCTAGTGCATGTTCTAGTTCTTCAACCACCACCATGCCACCACCGCCAGCAATAACAAAGCCATCACGGTTAGCATCATAAGGGCGTGAGGCTTTTTCTGGCGTGTCATTATATTTAGTGGAAAGGGCGCCCATAGCATCAAATAAGGCAGTTTGAGACCAGTGCTCTTCTTCTCCACCACCAGCAAAAACAACATCCTGCTTGCCCATTTGAATTTGTTCAACTGCATTACCAATACAGTGTGCGCTAGTGGCACAAGCAGAGGTAATTGAGTAGTTGATACCTTTAATTTTGAAAGGCGTTGCTAAGCAGGCAGAAACTGTTGAACCCATAGTTCTGGGTACCCGATAGGGGCCAACCCGTTTGATGCCTTTTTCACGTAAAATATCTGCAGCTTCAACGATATTTTCGGATGATGCACCACCTGAGCCTGCAATTAAGCCGGTACGTGGGTTGGACACTTGGTCTTCAGACAGGCCAGCATCAGCAATTGCTTGCTCCATGGCTAAATAGGCAAAGGCTGCTGCTTTGCCCATAAAACGGATTCTTTTTCTGTCTATATGTTCGCTCAAGTCAAGATCTACAGTGCCTGCAACATGGCTACGAAAGCCCATTTCTTTATAAACAGGGTTAAACTTAATACCTGAACGGCCTTCTTTTAACGATTTAAGAACCGCTTCTTTATCATTACCTAAACAAGAGGTAATACCTAAGCCGGTAATCACTACTCGTTTCATGTTTCGCTAGCCTTAAAATGAGTCAGTGGATGTAAACAAGCCTACTCGCAAACCTTCGGCTGTGTAAATTTGCTTGCCATCTACGCTTACACTACCGTCAGCGATACCAAGAATCAATTTGCGAGAAATAACCCGTTTAAGGTTAATATGATAAGTGACTTTTTTGTGGGTTGGTAAAATTTGGCCAGTAAATTTCACTTCACCGCTCCCTAATGCTCTGCCACGACCAGGAAAGCCTTTCCAGCCTAAGAAAAAGCCTACTAATTGCCACATTGCATCTAAACCTAAGCAGCCAGGCATGACTGGGTCACCAGGGAAGTGGCAGGAAAAAAACCACAAGTCAGGGTTAATATCCAGTTCAGCAATAATTTCGCCTTTGCCATAGGCTCCACCTACTTCGTCAATATGGGCGATTCGATCAATCATCAGCATATTAGGAGTTGGCAGCTGTGCATTACCCGGACCGAATAATTCGCCACGGCCACATTGGAGCAGTTCTTCATGGGTAAAAGCATGTTTACGGGTCATTCGCTATACCTAAGCTAAGTTCAATACAACAACAATGTTTATCTGGGGTTATCTGGGCAATAAGTCAGGTTAATCCATGAAGCTTAAAGGGTAATTTAAGTGGGATGACTAACTCAAATAATGATATGCATATTGTAGGGGAGTCACTATTCATTGCTTTCCTCATGGAGTACCAGTATATCACTAAATGTCAGTGGAATTAATGGGGGTTGTAACTTTTTAATCTAACTAAAACACAATTAATGATTCTGACATCATGATTATCTTGGTTTAGCCAGGCCATTGGTTGTCACATATATTACTTATTATAAGCCGTATAGTTGATCGATTTTTAACAAACAGCGAGTTAAGTTGTGACAGCAAATAGTCTTCATAGTGAATAAGTTGTTTCTACCTGTAATGAATAGTAGTTAGGGCCTGCAATTTATAACAATTAATCTGTCAGCGCTAGGCTGGAATGAAAACAGCTGTTTAAATTGTTGATTGGGGCGGTTAATGAATAGACAGTCGTATACTCATTAGTGTCGGCCTTGCTAAAAAGCAGGCCGCAACTGTGTTATGCTTGAGATACCAGAGAAACTAACTGTTTATCAGAAAGCCCTCTAAGCCAATAACCCTCTAAGCCTATATAAAAGAGAACGGCAGATGAAGCGAATAGTTGCAGTATTAGGTGGTGGTAGTTTTGGTACCGCCATTGCAAATATCCTATGCCATAATGGGCATCAAGTGACATTATGGTTGCGTGATCAACAACTAGCCGACCATATTAATCAGCAACATATTAATAGCCGGTATTTTCCAGACTATCCATTACACCCTGAATTGGTTGCTACAACAGACCTTGTTCAAGCAACTGCAGATGCAGAGCTGGTTTTTATCGCTATTCCCAGTAAGGCATTTCGCACGACGATTCATCCACTACAGCAACACCTGGCGGGTAAATGTATTGTAAGCACCACTAAAGGGGTGGAGGCACAAAGTTTTATGCTGATGAGCCAAATTCTTCAGCAAGAAATTCCCAATGCGCGCGTGGGGGTGCTCAGTGGACCCAATCTAGCAAAAGAGATTATGGCTAAAGGGCTAACGGCGACAGTCATCGCCAGTGGTGACAGTGAGTTACGTCAGTTGGTTCAGTCAGTCTTACATTGCGACTATTTTCGGGTATATGGCAATGACGACATGTTTGGTGTAGAGCTGGGTGGTGCCCTAAAAAACATCTATGCCATTGTTGCAGGGATGGCTGAAGCAATGGGGATGGGTGCGAACACTAAAAGTATGCTGATTACCCGAGCCTTAGCGGAAATGAGCCGTTTTGCTGTTCATATGGGGGCCAACCCCATGACGTTTATTGGTTTGGCAGGTGTTGGCGATTTAATCGTGACTTGTATGTCGCCATTGAGCCGTAATTTTCAGGTGGGGGTGGCATTAGGCCAGGGTAAATCGCTGGAAGCAGCTGAAACAGCGTTGGGGCAGGTGGCAGAAGGTGTTAATACCCTACAGTTGGTAAAAGATAAGGCTGATCAAGTAGGTGTTTATATGCCAATGGTTTCAGGCCTGTATGAAGTGGTGGTAATGAAACAGCCTATTGAAAAAGTGGTTCGTAGCTTAATGCTTGGGGAACAAAAGACAGATGTTGACTTCAGTGTCACAGAATTATTAGTGAGGCAGTAAATGGATCAGTCCATTAAGCAAAACATAAAGTCCGATTCACAATGGCTAAGATTGCTGTTTATTGTGTTATATGGCATCGCTTATCAAGTGGCGGAGCTGGTAGTGCTTTTTATCGTCATCATTCAAGTGTTATTTGCTTTGTTTACAGGTGCACCAAATCAAAAACTAACGCAGTTTGTGGGAGGCGTGAATCAGTTTATTTTTCAAATATTGCAATTTGTTACCTATAAAACGGATGAAAAACCTTTTCCTTTTCAGGATTGGCCAGAGTCTTCAGCCGCATTAAATAAGTCTTCAGCTCAGCAAGAAGAGCCACCAGAAGATAAACAGTCAGCTGCTGATAAAGGATTAGGAGAGTCTAAATAAGTAATGATAAGACTATTAATCATGCGTCATGGAGAGGCAGCCATGACTATTCCAGATGCAGCACGTGAGTTAACTGCAAAGGGTATACAGCAGGTACAGCAGCAGGCTAACCAGTTATGCCTTGAGGGGATGATTCCAAGCCATATTTTTGTCAGTCCGTTGAAACGTGCTCAACAATCCGCTGAGTTAATGGCTCAGGTATTGTGTCCCACTGTTGAAGTAACCACAATAAACTCACTAAAGCCTAATGACTCTCCAGCAGCTGTGTTGACAGCATTAGATAAGCAAGTAGAGCAGGACAATCGTGAGTGGGACACTGGCTGTTTATTATTGGTAAGCCACCTACCATTGGTGGCAGTGTTAACAAGCTTATTAATTGAAGGCCACCAGCGGCGGTCTTTGACCTTTATGACTGCGGATGTTATCGCGCTGGAAACTGAGGTAATTGCTGCAGGTTGCTGTGATTTACTTAAACAGTTTCGGGTTTAGCAGGTCAGCAGGTCGCCAATTTTTACTAATTTTCAACCAAAAGCTGACTAAATAAACTAATAAGTCAAAAAAAGTTGAAGCAAGGCTGAGTGGTTGTAAGCTAACATTTGTTTTAAATGGTTGTATGGTTAGCGGAGCTGTCTCTTGACACCTATTCACTTTTCACATGCTAATGGTTTTCCAGGGGAAACCTATCAAGCGTTATTTCAAGCATTGGAACACAGGGGTTTTAGTGTCGATTACTTACCTTTGCATGGCCATAACCCTTGTTTTC
Organism: Spartinivicinus ruber; assembly: GCF_011009015.1. Taxonomy (NCBI): domain Bacteria; kingdom Pseudomonadati; phylum Pseudomonadota; class Gammaproteobacteria; order Oceanospirillales; family Zooshikellaceae; genus Spartinivicinus; species Spartinivicinus ruber. The sequence goes on along the minus strand of NZ_CP048878.1, from coordinate 4,168,287 downwards.
CCGTTGCAGATAATTGGTTAGGGCTGGTTGATGAGCTAATTGAAACCATTAAGCAGCGCTATCAACGACCTATTATTGCAGTTGGCCACTCACTAGGTGGGGTGCTTTCGGCGTTTGCGGCAGACCAGCAGCCCCATCTGTTTAAGGCGGTCATTTTACTTGACTCTCCTGTGCTGACCGCTCTGGATTGCTCCGTCGTTAGTATGGCTAAGCGATTAGGTTTAATAGATAAAATTACCCCTGCTGGTCGCACTAAAGGAAGGAGGGCTTTGTGGTCAAACCGCTCAGATGCCAAACAGTATTTTGCTAAACGGTCGTTATTTGCTCAGTTTGCAGAACAATGCTTAGACGATTATGTACAGTATGGGTTAATTGACCATAAGACAGGTGTTGCATTACGGTATAACCCAGAAATAGAACTTTCTATCTACCGGACAGTTCCCCATATTAAATTAAGTAAACATTATCAAGTGCCTACTGCGTTATTGTACGGAAAACAAAGTAATGTAATAAGGCGACATCAGGTTTCTAATATGCGCCGCCAACGTAAATTTTATGTGCGTGAGGTGGTAGGCAGCCACATGTTTCCTTTAGAAGACCCTACTGGTACAGCAGGACAAATCATTCATGCAATACAACAGCTCCGGCCTGGTAGCTTCACTAATTGAAGACTCATTAAACATAGCACGTCCGGTTACGATTAAACACCACGGCCAACATTGGGCAGGCTTATCTTGGGGGCCTGCAGATAAAGCTCCTTGGATTGCCTTTCATGGCTGGTTGGATAATGCTGCTAGCTTTGCTTTATTAGCTTCAAAGTTACCTGATCAACATATTATTGCCATTGATTTAACAGGGCATGGCAAAAGTGATCCCAGAGCAGGGGAAGGTGCTTATTTGCTTTGGGATTATGTTGCTGATATACGTTCAATCTTAATGGCGTTAAATATTAAACAGGCTTCATTACTGGGACATTCCCTTGGAGCCATAGTCTCGGGTATGTATGCGGGTTGTTATCCAGAAAATGTAGAGCGGCTGATTTTGTTAGATGGTTTAATTCCTTTTACTTGTTCTGAACAAGATACTCCGCAGCAGTTACGGAAAGCTTTAGAGCAAGAACCTATTTTAGTGAAATCAGCACGTAGTTATGAGTCGGTCAGGCAAGCAGTTAAAGTAAGACAGTTGCAAGGTAAGTTATCATTTGAAGCTGCCTGGCTATTGACGGCTTATGGGTTGGCTTCCATTTCAGGTGGTGGATTTCGCTGGCGCTATGACCCACGTCTAAAATTGCCTTCGCGTTGGCGTTTAACAGAAAATCAAGCAGGTGCTTTTATTCAAGGAATACAGGCTAAACTATTAGTATTGGTGGCTGAGCAGGGCTTATTTCCTGACAAACTACAGGAATATGTTTCTCGTTGGATACCAGTTGCCACCTGTAAACAATTGCCGGGACATCACCACTTTCATTTAGAGCAAGAAACCGTTGAGCGAGTTGCAGAAGAAATTCGACATTGGTTGTCTGAGCTAAACTAAAAAGTGAAAAATACTACATCACTCTTAAAGTGCAGGAGTGGAAATTGTTAAAGAGCAGTGCAGAAGCAATAGTTAATATAGCTAAGCCACAAAAAACCGTATCGTTAGTATTGGGTAGTGGTGGAGCAAGAGGTTATGCCCACATTGGTGTGATTGAGGAATTAACCAGTCGTGGATATCAAATAAAATGTATCGCTGGCTGTTCCATGGGTGCATTGGTTGGCGGTATATATGCGGCTGGTAAGCTGCCTGATTTTGAAGCTTGGGTGAGTGAGCTAAATACTCTTAATGTTGTGCGATTATTGGATTTACGCTTAAAGGGCCAAGGTGCGTTAAAGGGAAATAAAGTATTTGATGTATTAAGGGAAATGATCGGTGAGTGTACCATTGAATCGTTACCCATTCCGTATACAGCAGTTGCCACTGACTTGGAGTCGCAACGGGAGGTGTGGTTTCAGTCGGGCCCGCTTTTAGAAGCTATTCGAGCTTCCATCGCTATTCCCAGTATTTTTACACCGGTTCGGATTGGGTCACGACTATTTGTGGATGGTGGTGTATTAAATCCGTTACCTATTGCGCCTACGGTATCTGCTCATAGCGATTTAATTGTCGCAGTTGATTTAAGTGCAGATGATGATGAACTATATTTACCTACCGATAAACAAATCATCGTACAACCGCAAGCGCCTACGGCACTTGATCGTTGGTTTGCTCAGTTGAAATTGCGTACCCAAGGTTTTTGGGATTCTCGTAAAGATGAGTTTGCTAGTGTGGTAGAAGAAACTGATGAGCCAGTATTAAAACGAGGCATGCTGGATATTATTAACGAATCGTTGGAAACCATGCAGGGAGCATTAACACGTTATAAATTGGCTGCCCATCCACCGGATATTTTAATAGGTATTCCCAAAAATATTTGCCGTTTTTATGAGTTTCATAAAGGACCTGAGTTAATACAACTGGGGCAGGTGATTGCTAAGGATGTACTGGATCGATTTGAAGCCCACCAGCATGAAAATGGCGGGAAAAATAATGGCAATGGTAACAAAGCGGTGATGCGGTAGTCAGAAGTGCATGCTCGAAAGCTGCTTCCCCCCTTTTTAAGGGGGGGGGGTTAGACTATGCCATCGTTCTATTCTCTTTGTTTTCGACAGCCTCCTACGTAAAAAGCTAAACAAGAGAGAAACGTAACAAATACATTGTCTTCTTTAATCTTTGATTAGCGATAAAAACTCCATACGGGTATTTTCGCTTTTTCTGAACTGCCCAAGCATGACGGATGTTTTCATTACCGAGTTTTGTTTTTCAACCCCCCGCATCATCATGCACATATGTTTGGCTTCAATGACGACAGCAACGCCTTTAGCATTAGTTACCTGTTCAATGGTTTCGGCTATTTGTCGTGTCATGTTTTCTTGAATTTGCAGCCTGCGGGCAAACATATCAACAATACGCGCAATTTTGGATAAGCCCAACACTTGACCAGTAGGTAGGTAAGCAACATGACATTTGCCTATAAAGGGCAGCATGTGGTGTTCGCAAAGGGAGTAAAGTTCAATGTCTTTGACTAACACCATTTCATCATTATCTGAAGGAAACAATGCGTCATTAACAACCTCGTCAAGGTTTTGTTGATAGCCACGAGTTAAAAACTGCATTGCTTTAGCCGCACGCGCTGGCGTGTCTTTTAAACCGGGGCGGCTGACATCTTCGCCAATGGCTTCGATAATTTTATTAAATGCCTGTTCCATGATGTAACCTTGCCAAAATCTGAAGGCATACCCTACGTTAAGCGAATAAACGGGTAAAGTGTTTTTTTAGTTTTTCCAATGTCCTTTTTGTTTAGGCTTTTTAAGCAGCACAAACATCGAACCATTACCACCAGCATGGGCAGGGGTAGTGCAAAAAGCAATGACGGCAGGTAGTTGTCGTAGCCAGGTATTCAGGTAGCTTTTTAGTGTGGGACGTTTGCCAAAATTACGGTGGGATTTACCATGAATAATTTTTACACAGCGATAGCGTTGTCGTTGGCTGAACGCTAGAAACTCAACCACCAATTTACGCGCTTCTTCAATGCGGTATCCATGTAGATCCAGTTGATAATCAATAGTCAATTTTCCTTGCTTGAGATGTTGAAAATGACTGAGTTGAATTCCCGCTTGATGATACTCTACCTTTTCCTCTGGACCAATAATTGGTACATAACCCTCAGATAAACCATCAACATCCACTCCATTGGTTTCAATGGTTGCTGCCTGTTGCTTAGCTAGCTGGGTATTTGAAGGGGAAGGGAGTTCAGCTGGAATAGTGACAGCAATGGCTTGAAAAACAGTGTCTACATCATGTACAGCTGCTAAAAACTCAGCAATTTCACTGGCTGGTAGTGGTGGTTGAGATGGTTTTTTCGGCGGCTTTGGCATACTGCTTTAATACAAGATTCATAAATTGCGTTACAATAGCGGCTCTAATGCTTTCTCTCAAGGCTACCTTTAAAAATAGATTATCTTTTTGTCGGAGTGTTTTTGTGCAGCCACATCAAGCCCCATCATTTCAAGGGTTAACCACTATCCGTGACTTTATTCGCTGGACTTACAGCCGCTTTAATCAGGCGGATATATTTTATGGCCACGGTGCTGATAATGGTTGGGATGAAGCTGTACATTTGGTTTTGCAAAGCCTGGCATTGCCTTGGGATATTGATAAAGCACTATTTGATTGTCAGTTAACTGATGAAGAAAAACAGCATGTGGCATCTTTAATTCATCAGCGCATTGAACAGCGAATACCAACAGCCTACTTGGTTAATCAGGCTTGGTTTTGTGGTTTACCTTTTTACGTGGATGAACGGGTTTTAGTTCCACGCTCGCCTATTGCAGAGCTAATTAATAATCAGTTTAACCCTTGGTTACAGGCTAATAAAGTGGAGCGAGTGTTGGACTTGTGCGCAGGCAGTGGCTGTATTGGGATCGCCTGTGCCTATGCGTTTCCAGATGCAGAAGTCGATTTGACGGATATTTCCACTGAGGCATTACAAGTGGCAACAGTCAATGTAGACCAGCATGAACTCACCCATCGAGTGTCGCCCATTCAGTCTGATTTATTTCAACAGCTACCTACACAACGATATCAACTCATTGTCAGTAACCCACCGTATGTAGATGCTGAAGATATGGCTGACATGCCTGCAGAATTTCACCATGAGCCTGCTTTGGGGCTAGAAGCAGGTGCTGATGGGTTAGACTTAGCAAAACAAATTTTAGCGAAAGCAGCTGATTATTTAGCCGTTGATGGACTATTAGTGGTAGAAGTAGGGAATAGCCAGTGGGCGATGGAAGAGCAGTTTCCACAGGTACCATTTACCTGGGTAGAGTTTGAACACGGTGGTCATGGTGTTTTTGTCTTAAGTGCCGCAGATTGTCAGCGGTATCAGTCTGCTTTTCAGGCCGCTATTAATAAAGCAGTTTAGGTATCAATAAAATGTCAGGAAACACATTTGGTAAGTTGTTTACAGTCACCACTTTTGGTGAAAGCCATGGTCCGGCATTAGGTTGTATAGTTGATGGTTGCCCCCCAGGGTTACCAATCAATGAAGTAGATTTACAGCTGGAGCTGGATCGCCGTAAACCGGGTACTTCCAAATTTACCACTCAGCGCCGTGAGCCTGATCAGGTCAAAATCCTATCGGGGGTGTTTGAGGGGAAAACCACAGGTACACCTATTGGGTTAGTGATTGAAAATACAGACCAGCGTTCAAAGGATTATTCCAATATCAAGGATCAGTTTCGCCCAGGTCACGCTGATTACACCTATACCCAAAAATATGGCTTCCGTGATTATCGTGGGGGGGGGCGCTCTTCTGCAAGAGAAACAGCCATGCGGGTAGCAGCAGGTGCTATTGCTAAAAAATTCCTTGCCCAGCAGGGGGTTGTGATTCAAGGCTATTTATCTCAATTAGGTCCAATAGAGCTGAGTTGTGTGGAGCTGGGGGCGGTTAATCAAAACCCATTTTTTTCTGCTGATCCTGAGAAAATCCCGCAGCTTGAAGAGTATATGCAAGCGTTGAGAAAGTCAGGTGATTCTATTGGGGCTGAAGTGACGGTAATGGCGTCAGGATTAATGCCTGGTTTAGGTGAACCCATTTTTGATCGTTTGGATGCTGATATTGCTCATGGTTTGATGAGCATTAATGCGGTTAAAGGCGTAGAAATCGGTGATGGTTTTACTGTGGTCAATCAAAAAGGCACCGAGCACCGGGATGAAATAACCCCAGAAGGTTTTTTATCTAATCATGCTGGTGGCATTTTAGGTGGCATTTCTACGGGACAAAACATTGTCGCTCGGATTGCATTAAAACCCACTTCCAGCTTGCATTTGCCAGGACGAAGTGTGGATATTAATGGTCAACCGATTGAAGTTGTTACGAAAGGTCGCCATGACCCTTGTGTTGGGATTCGAGCAACACCTATTGCAGAAGCGATGTTAGCAATCGTATTGATGGACCATTGGCTACGCCATCGGGCACAAAATGCAGATGTGGTATCGCCAACGCCGGTAATTCCGGGGAGCATTTGTTAAATACAAGTGGTGACAGGGTGTTCTGTCGCTAGCAACATGGGTGTTGCTTTAGCTCTTGATAGACACCAGGGAAGGTTTTTCGAGAGCGGTAGAGGAATAGCCTGTCACTCCATAGTTTGGGCACTAGCGTTATTTTCAACGCTCTTTCATGACACTCTCTTTGAAAAGAGGACTTGTGATGGCTAAACCGATTCCACCAGTACCTCTTTGGGTCTTAAACAATCCATTACCTCACCACAGTTGTTGTTAATTTCTTGCCAACTACTAATATTGCAGCGGATGCGTGTAACACAGCACGTGGGTATATTACCGTTAAACTTAGGGTCCAAGGCTTGAATGGTTTCTTCAATGCTTGGGTTATGGCCAATTATCATGAGTCGTTGGCATGCGGATGGTGCTTTTTTAATTACATTGAAAATGGCTTTAACTGATGCATCGTAAAGTTTGGAGTGCCAATCGACTTGATCAGGGGGAATCGCCATCGCTGGTAATATTAATTCTGCAGTGGCTTTTGCACGAATAGCTGGGCTGGCAAAAACTCGATCAGGTTGCCAGTGTTTGTCGGCTAATAGCTGACCCATGAGTGGTGCAGTTTTTTTGCCTCGTTTATTCAAAGGGCGGTCGAAGTCAGACAGTGAGTCATCTTTCCAGCTGGATTTAGCATGGCGTATCAGTAATAGCTCCTTCATTCGTTATATTCCTTTAGCTGCCTGCAATAGATTAATAAAAGTTTTGGCTGCATTCGATAGCGTGCGCTCTGGGTGATGAATATAACCCAATTGTCGGCTAATAGGCAGTGTATTCAAGGGTAATATCCTTAAGCTGTCGTCTACCATAGCTTGAGGAAGAACACTCCAAGCTAGACCAACGGCGACCATCATTTTAATGGTTTCCAAGTAATTTGTAGCCATAGCGATATTTAAATTTAACCCTGCCTCATTAAATAATGACTTCACAATGTGATGGGTAAACGTATTGCTACCAGGGAAAATAGCACTGAAATTGGTTAAGTCTTCAAGTTCAAGTAGTGTTTTTGTTGTAAGGGGATGGTCAGGCGCTGCAACAAATACGAGTGGATCATCCCAGATTTTTTCTGAAATAACGTTAGTTTTAAGGCTGGGAGATAGTGTAATGACTGCTAGCTCAACTAGGCTTTGTTGAATGCCTTCGTATGCCCACTCTGAGTCAATAAATTTAATATCCAAAGCGACTTCTGGATACTGAGAAGTAAATTGCTTTAGTAAGGGAGGGAGTCGGTGTAAGCCTATGTGGTGGCTGGTTGCCAGAGTAAGGGTACCTGCCACAGTGCCTGTCAGGTTTTGGATTTCTCGCTGGGTATCGGCAATGGTGCTGATAATCTGATAAGCCTTGGGTAGCAGCGCTTTTCCTGCTTCTGTCAGGCTAATTGTGCGGCCGACGCGGTCAAATAATTTAGCGTTAAGCATTTCTTCTAATACTGCAATACGTTTACTCACCGCTGGCTGAGTAAGGTGTAGTTTTTCAGCCGCGACTGAAAATGAGCCGGTTTCAGCAACCGCAAGAAATGCGCTAAGGGAGTGTGTATCCATAGTCAGTCATCAATAAACGAATGAAAGCGATTTGGTATTCCAGATTTTTATAGACTCTCTAAAAATTATTAATTTGTTTTATTTGACTGCTAAGCCTAGCATATAACAGGCATATGAAAAGCATTACAGGGTATGTGAGGCCTGCAAATATACCCTGATGGCTCTGATGAGGATAACGAAAATGACTGCTAAAACCCTATACGACAAGTTATGGGAGATGCATTTGGTGGCCGAGCAAGATGATGGTTCGGCCCTAATATACATTGACCGCCATTTATTACATGAAGTCACTTCGCCACAAGCTTTTGAAGGGTTGAGGCTGGCAGGCCGTCAACCTTGGCGGCGTGATGCTAACCTCGCAACCCCTGATCACAATGTGCCAACGACGGTTGTTGAGCGCCAAGCAGGCATTGAAGGTATTGTTGACCCTGTTTCGAAGATTCAGGTGAAAACTCTTGATGACAACTGCCAGTCTTTCGGTATTACTGAGTTTGCCATGCAAGATCATCGGCAAGGCATTGTCCATGTGGTTGGTCCTGAGCAAGGGGCAACACTCCCAGGAATGACAGTAGTTTGTGGTGATTCGCACACTTCTACCCATGGCGCATTTGGGGCTTTAGCTCACGGTATTGGCACTTCCGAAGTGGAGCATGTGTTGGCTACTCAGTGCTTGGTGGCTAAAAAAATGAAAAACATGCTGGTGAAGGTAGAAGGCCAGTTATCACCTTTTGTGACTGCTAAGGATATTGTGCTAGCCGTCATCGGTAAAATTGGTACTGCGGGTGGCACTGGCTATGCCATTGAGTTTGGTGGTTCAGCTATACGCGCATTATCAGTGGAAGGTCGCATGACGATCTGCAATATGGCCATTGAAGCAGGGGCTCGGGCAGGAATGGTCGCTGTTGACCAAACGACCATTGATTATGTTAAAGGCCGTCCTTTTGCACCCAATCAAGCGCAGTGGGAGCAAGCCGTGGCCAGTTGGCGACAGTTGGTGTCTGATGAAGGAGCTCATTTTGACAAAGTAGTGGAGTTGGCTGCTGAAGAGATTCAACCACAAGTCACTTGGGGGACATCGCCGGAAATGGTAGCGCCTGTTGTAAGTTTTGTTCCTGATCCCAAAGATGAAAATGATCCAACCCGGAAAGAAGGTATGCAACGAGCCCTTGAATATATGGGGCTACAACCAGGGATGCCAATCACTGATATCAAACTGGACCGGGTGTTTATTGGCTCTTGTACTAACTCGCGGATTGAAGATTTACGGGAAGCAGCAAAAGTGGTGCAAGGCAAACAAGTGGCCGCGAATATTAAGCAGGCCATGGTAGTGCCAGGGTCTGGACTGGTGAAAGAACAGGCCGAAAAAGAAGGTCTGGATAAAGTTTTTACTGAAGCGGGGCTGGAATGGCGAGAGCCTGGTTGCTCTATGTGCCTAGCTATGAATGCCGATAAGTTAGGTCGTGGTGAGCACTGTGCCTCTACTTCAAATCGTAATTTTGAAGGAAGGCAAGGGTTTGGTGGCCGTACCCATTTGGTCAGCCCGGCAATGGCCGCAGCTGCTGCCATTTATGGTCATTTTGTTGATATTAGAGCGATTGGCTAAGGAGTAACCCGTGGAAGCATTTACTCAATTAACTGGCGTGGTGGCTCCTTTAGATCGCGCCAATGTTGATACTGACATGATCATTCCCAAGCAGTTTTTAAAATCAATTAAACGTTCAGGGTTTGGTCCCAACCTGTTTGATGAGCTGCGGTACCTGGATGAAGGTCAGCCTGATCAAGATTGCAGTAACCGCCCCTTGAACCCCGAGTTTGTATTAAATCAGCCGCGTTATCAAAGATCGAGTATTTTACTGGCAAGGGAAAACTTTGGCTGTGGTTCGAGTCGAGAGCATGCACCTTGGGCTTTATTGGATTACGGCTTTCGTTGTGTGATTGCGCCAAGTTTTGCGGATATTTTTTATAATAACTGCTTTAAAAATGGCATTTTGCCCATTGTGGTGGCGGATAATGAGGTTGATCAGTTATTCGAAGAAGTAGTGAATCAGGAAGGCTATCAACTTTCAGTCAATCTTGAACAGCAGGCTATTACCAAGCCCGATGGCAGTGTTATTACATTCGAAGTAGACGACTTTCGTCGTGAATGTCTGTTAAAAGGTTTAGACGAAATAGGCCTTACATTAGCGAAGTCTGATAAAATTAAAGCATTTGAAGCAAAACACAAACAGCAACATCCTTGGTTATTTGGTGCAGTTAAATAAATAGGCATTTAAATGAGTAAGCAAATTTTAGTATTACCCGGTGATGGGATTGGGCCTGAAATAGTCACTGAAGCTATTAAGGTACTAGCAGCTGTAAAGGATAAATATCAACTGGCTATTGATTGGCAGGAAGGCTTGGTGGGTGGTGCTGCCATTGATGCAGAGGGTGTACCATTACCTGAAGCAACCTTAGCTCAAGCTAAAGCGGCTGATGCTATTTTATTAGGGGCAGTTGGTGGACCTAAGTGGGATCAATTGGAAATGGCCAAGCGTCCAGAGAAAGGCTTGTTAGGCTTGCGTGCTGAGCTGGAATTATTCGGTAATTTGCGCCCAGCGATTCTTTACCCTCAACTGGCCAATGCATCTACCCTTAAGCCTGAAGTCGTTGCTGGTCTGGATATTTTAATTGTACGAGAGCTGACGGGGGGTATTTATTTTGGTCAGCCTCGTGGTATTAAAACTTTAGAAAATGGTGAGCGCCAAGGTTTTAATACCTATGTGTATAACGAGTCTGAAATTCGCCGGATTGCAAAAGTAGCATTTGAAGCAGCTCAAAAGCGTCAGGGTAAGCTTTGTTCAGTAGATAAAGCCAATGTATTAGAAGCTACTGTCTTATGGCGTGAAATCATGGAAGAAGTTGCTAAGGATTATCCTGATGTTGAGCTGAGCCATATGTATGTCGATAATGCAGCAATGCAGCTGGTTAGAGCACCTAAACAGTTTGATGTGATCGTAACAGGCAATATGTTTGGTGATATTTTATCAGATGCGGCTGCCATGTTGACGGGTTCTATTGGTATGTTACCTTCCGCCTCATTAAATGCTGAAGGTAAAGGAATGTATGAGCCTATCCATGGTTCTGCACCGGATATTGCTGGAAAAGAAGTGGCTAATCCGTTGGCAACGATTTTATCCATTGCAATGATGCTACGCTATTCACTGGGTTATGTAGAGCCTGCAGATGCAATTGAAGCAGCAGTTAAGCAGGTTTTGGCTGGCGGGCTGCGTACGGCTGATATTTATAATGAAGAAACCAATACCCAGCAGGTGTCGACAAAGAGAATGGGAGATGCAGTGGTTGCTGCGCTGTAACCTATATTTGAATTTTAAAATACAGATAGGTTAAATCACTAATTAATAGGAAGTAACTTAAAGATGACTAAAACATATGATGTCGCTGTAGTTGGAGCAACCGGTGCTGTCGGAGAAGCTATGCTGTCTATTTTAGAACAGCGAAATTTTCCCGTAGGAAAAGTATACCCTTTAGCCAGTAGCCGCTCTGCAGGAAGTACTGTTTTATTCAACAATAAGCCAGTTGTGGTAGATGATTTAGCTACCTTTGATTTTAGCAAAGTGCAAATTGGTTTATTTTCCGCTGGTGGCAGTGTTTCTGCTGAATATGCACCCAAAGCAGCGGCCGCTGGTTGTGTAGTAATCGATAACACCTCGCATTTTCGCTATGACCCCAATGTACCATTAGTGGTACCTGAGGTGAACCCTGAGAAAGTAGCGGACTATACTAAATGTGGAATTATTGCGAATCCAAACTGTTCTACAATTCAGATGTTGGTCGCATTAAAACCATTGTATGATGCTGTCGGCATTCGTCGTATAAACGTTGCAACTTACCAAGCGGTATCTGGCACAGGAAAAGATGCTATTAATGAATTAGCCTCACAAACGGCTAATTTGTTGAATGCTAAAGGTGCAGAAGCTAAGGTTTATCCAAAGCAGATTGCGTTTAATGTGCTGCCACAGATTGATGTTTTTCAGGAAAATGGCTACACCAAAGAAGAGATGAAAATGGTGTGGGAAACCCAAAAGATTTTTGGTGATGAAACAATTTTGGTTAACCCAACCTGTGTACGAGTTCCAGTTTTCTATGGGCATTCTGAAGCAGTCCATATTGAAACCAAGGAAAAAATAACAGCGGCTCAAGCACATGCGCTGCTGAAAAAAGCATCAGGCATTGTTCTGTTGGATGAGCACAAAGAGGGTGGTTACCCAACCCCTGTTACGGAAGCCGCTGGTGAAGATCCTGTCTATGTTGGGCGTGTTAGAGAAGATATATCATGTGACAGAGGTCTCAATTTATGGGTTGTAGCGGATAATGTAAGGAAGGGGGCAGCTCTTAACAGTGTACAAATTGCCGAGATATTGATAAAAGACTATATATAATTGATACTTACTTAACGATTTGAACCTTATTTCTAGCTTTAGTCTAACTGACTAGAAGCTGGCTTTTGTTGTATTTGCAAATCTAAGTAGACAAAGAGCAGGTAGGCGGGCTACTTACCTGCTCATTGTGTCTTATAGTTATATACAGATTGACCAATCGCGTTCAGGTTTGAGCTTGCCGAACAGCTTGCTCTTCATCAGGCTCGTTCAGCATTCACAGGAAGTTTATGTATTCATCGTTTGGGATCAATTAATGGATCGCGAGGGGGAAATGTATTGATTTACTTGTTTTTAAGGCAATTTCCAACGTAGTTGGAAGGTACGTGGAAAATCGCCAAAACAAGTGGAACTGGGAAACAAATAATTGGTCGTGAAGTGTATGGCAGAAAGACCCGACTCCTTAGAAATCGCAAGATTAAATGATAATAAAGGATTGAGAATTATGGTGCGCAAGCTTGTAGTGGCAATGGCTGCAACCGGGGCCTTGTCATCGGGGGTGGTGAACGCCCTGGGCCTTGGGGATATTGCCCTCAAATCCGCCCTCAACCAGCCATTGAATGCTGAAATCGAACTCATCCAGATTAGAGACCTGAACGCTAATGAAATATTACCCAACTTAGCCACCCGTGAAGACTTTAACCGAGCTGGGGTAGAGCGCATCTTTTTTCTTAACAATATGAAGTTTGCTACGGTAGTGCGCCCTAATGGTACTGCTTATATTAAGGTGTCTAGTAATAAACCCGTTCGTGAGCCTTATCTAAATTTTCTAGTAGAGGTGCACTGGCCAAGTGGTCGGCTACTGCGTGAGTATACCGTGTTGCTCGACCCACCAACGTTTGCAGAGCAAGCACCCTCTGCTGTTCAGGCACCAGCGACAGTAGAACCTGTTGCTGCTCGTCCAACGCCAGTTACTGCACCAACTACGGCAGAAACAACCCCTGTTACTACAGCGCCTGCCAGCGATACGAGCTTCCAGGGTGATAGTTACCGTATACAAGCCAATGACACGCTTTATGAAATTGCTGCCAAAGTTAAGCCTTCCAGTCAGGTGACTGTGCAGCAAACCATGTTGGCCTTGCAGCAAGATAACCCAGATGCGTTTATTAACAACAACATTAACCTGTTGAAACGGGGTAAGGTCTTACGCCTCCCAGATGAAGCGCGGGTAAAAAATGTGTCTGTAAGAGATGCGGTCACTCAGATTAAGCAGCAAAACCAAGCTTGGAAACAAGGCTCAACTGATTTAGCTGCACCGCAAATTGATGCAACGCCTAGAACTGATGCTGAGCCAGTTGTGACAGAAACCGCTGACGATGGCAAGTTAACGATAGTTTCTGCGGCCACCAGTCAACCAGATGAAACCGGTGCAGACACTGGCCAGCCTGATGGAACCGCTGATGCTCAGGTGAGTGAGCTGAAAAACGAACTGGCACTTGCGCAGGAAAACCTGGATAAATCCCAGCGGGAAATTGAAGAGCAAGGTGCGCGACTGGAAGAACTAGAAGACCAGATAGGTACTTTGCAGCGCTTGTTAAGCTTAAAAGATGAGCAGTTGTCTGCATTACAGGCACAGCTTGCAGAAGCTCAGGAACAAGCCAAGCAAGCGACAGATGCTGTTAAGCCTGAAGTGGTTGTTGATACCCAGCCTGTTCAGCCAACTACTACGCCTGAGCCAAAACCCCAGCCTGAACCAGAGCAAGGTATCATTGATCAAGTCCTGGCTAGTCCTGTGATGTTGGGAACTGTCGGTGGAGTGATTATTGCCTTGGTCGGTGGTTTATTCCTTTGGTCAAGACGAAGAGCTCAAGAGGAAGAAGAGTTTTACGAAGAGTTTGAGGAGGAAGGCCTGGGGGAGGACCAAACCGTCGTTAGCGGAGTGAGCGGCGGTGGTGCTGAAGAAGCACTAGAAGTGGCAGAGGAAGAGCCAGCGGAACCTGTAACGCCGCAAACAGCAGACCCCGTTGGTGAAGCTGATATCTATATTGCTTATGGCCGTTTTTCTGAAGCAGAGCAGTTGTTACGTAATGCTATTAATGATGAGCCATCTCGCAGTGACTTACGGGTGAAGCTGCTCGAAGTCTATGCAGAGATGCAGGATGCCAGCGCATTTAGTCAAGAGTTACAAGAGTTACATGAGTTAGCTGACCAAGGTGCTATTCAGCAGGCTGAAGCATTGAAGGTTAAGTTTGGTGATGCACTTACTCCTCCAGCCCCTAAAATTGCTGCAGAGGAGTCGGATGAGTTTGCTGACTTAGAGCAAGGGTTTGGTGATGAAACTCTCACCATGGAAGACCTTGATGAAAGTTTGTCCCTTGATGATCTTGATCTTGAAGGTGAGATTACGCAGCAAGAGACATCTGCTGAAGCAGATGAATTAAGCTTGGATGACTTAGAAAGTAGCCTGGAAGCTGAGCTGGATGAGGAAGAATTTGGCTTGGATCTGGGGAGCTTGGAGGAAACAGTCGAAGAGCCTGCAGCAGCTGATGAGCTCGACTTGGAGCTTAGTCTGGATGAAGAGGCTGCTACTACAGAAGAGTCTGTCGAAAGTTTTGATGAACTGTCCTTAGACTTAGAATCTGATGAAACTGAAGATCTAGAGAAAGCATTAGATCTGGATTTAGCTGATTTGGAAGAAGAGCTCCCAGCAGAAGAAGAATTTAACCTAGATGAAGAGTTAAGCTTAGACATGGACATGGACGAAGCGGCGCCTGCAGCGCTTGATGAGTCTATGGAAACGTCATTAGAGGACCTGGAACTTGACTTGGCTGAAGAAGGACTTGATCTTGAGCAACCAGAAGTGCCTGAGGAAGCAAAGGCCCCTGCCGTTGAGCAACCTGCACCAGTTACTCCTGCTGAAACCTTAACTCAAGCAAAAGATGTAGAGCTATCAGAAGAAGAGGAAGCTTTTATCTTAGACTCTGATGCAATGGAAGATAATTTAGCTGATTTAGATGCTGCAACTGAAAGCCTGGCAGCAGAGTTGGCGATTGATGATTTAGATATGGACGATGATTTGGACGTGACTGCTGAAGCCCCCGTTACCAGACCTGTACCTGCTGCTGAAGATCATGGCGCTGCTACTGCAGTAGCTGAGCCTAAAGTCCAAGCTAAGCCAGCGGTAGCAAAAGCAGCACCAGCAAGTGAAGAGCAAGACTATGAGTTTCTGGCTGATGCTGATGAGGCCGCGACTAAGCTGGATTTGGCGCGTGCTTATATTGATATGGGTGACCAGGATGGAGCTAGGGATATCTTGGATGAAGTCATGACTGAAGGAAATGATATACAGAAAAAAGAAGCTCAAACGCTGTTGGATAGCATGGAATAGCGATAACCATTAATATTCCCCTTTCACAGCAGTAATCAGGTAGTAATGACTCAAGTACAACCCCATGATTCAGTCGCTGATCAGCAGCCAGCGACTGAAGTGGTTCAACGTTTTGCTGCTAGTATCGAATATGACGGCTCACATTACCATGGCTGGCAAGCCCAGCGTTCAGGCATCAGTACCGTTCAGCGAGCAGTAGAGGCAGCTTTTAGCAATGTCGCTGATCATCCGTTGACAGTAATCTGTGCTGGGCGTACTGATACTGGGGTACATGGCTGTAATCAAATCATTCATTTTGATAGTTCGGCAGTTCGCTCTGAGCGGAGCTGGGTGTTTGGTGCCAATAGCAATTTGTCTAATGATATAGCCGTGCGTTGGGTTAAGCCGGTAGATGACAGCTTTCATGCTCGGTTTAGTGCAGTTTACCGCCGCTATCGCTATGTAATTTTAAATGCTCCAGTTCGGCCTGCTCATCTTCCCAACGGGGTTACCTGGAATTATCGACTTTTGGATGTTGCATTGATGCGTGATGCAGCTCAGCGTCTTGAAGGAGAGCATGATTTCAGTTCATTTCGCGCCATTGGTTGTCAGGCTAAATCGCCTGTAAAGACAATTCACCATTTGCGGGTCGAGCGGTTTGGAGATTTGATAGTTATTGATGTAAAAGCCAATGCTTTCTTGCACCATATGGTTAGAAATATTGCTGGTGTATTAATGACAATAGGCAGCGGCAAGCGCCCTGTCAGTTGGGTAAATAATGTATTAGCTGCTCGAGATCGAACTCAGGGCGGTGTGACAGCGCCACCCTATGGCTTATATTTTGTTGATGTTGGCTATCCAGAGCAGTTTGATTTACCTTCCCCGCCTCTGGGTCCGTACTTTTTATCACCTTGGCTGACAGAATAGCCACTTTCTTTTGGGTGACTTATGAATCAACGTGTTAGGGTAAAAATTTGTGGCATCACTCAGGTAGCTGATGCACTGGCAGCGGCTAATGCGGGAGCTGATGCCATTGGGTTAGTGTTTTATGAACAAAGCCCAAGAGCAGTCACTATCCAACAAGCTTTAGAGATTACTAATCACCTGCTTCCTTTTATTACGGTAGTTGGCCTGTTTGTGAATGCATCTGCTGAATATGTACAACAGGTGTTAACTGAAGTGCCATTGGGTTTGTTACAATTTCATGGTGATGAGTCAGAATCATTTTGTCAGCAGTTCAATAAACCTTATATAAAAGCCCTTCGCGTGCGAGAAGAGATGGATATTAACCGTATTATCGGGCAGTATAAGTCGGCGGTAGGTATCTTATTAGATAGCTATCGCCCCGGTATCCCAGGGGGAACGGGGGAAACTTTTAATTGGCAGTGTATTCCTGCCCATCCCAGTAAACCAATTATTCTTGCCGGTGGCCTGTCTGCGGATAACGTGGCAACGGCTATTCGACAGGTGAAACCTTTTGCTGTGGATGTCAGTGGTGGGGTTGAGCAGCAAAAAGGGGTTAAAGACCCTGCCAAAATTAATGCGTTTATTCGAGAGGTTGCCAGTGTCTCAACAATACAGTGTTGAAGATCTATTAAATCTACCCGACAGTCGTGGCCATTTTGGACCTTACGGCGGTCGTTTTGTATCTGAAACCTTGATGGCGGCATTAGCTGAGTTGGAAGAAACTTACCACAAATTGTGGCGAGACCCAGACTTTCAAGCAGAGTTTGATAAAGACTTAGCCCACTATGTAGGTCGCCCATCACCACTGTATTTTGCTGAGCGATGGTCTAAGCACCTGGGTGGTGCACGAATTTATTTGAAGCGTGAAGATTTAAATCATACTGGTGCGCATAAAGTTAATAACACCATAGGTCAGGCATTACTGGCCAAGCATATGGGTAAGCCCCGAGTTATTGCTGAAACTGGTGCTGGACAGCATGGGGTGGCGTCTGCCACAGTGGCTGCCCGCTTAGGATTAGAGTGCCATGTTTACATGGGGGCTGAGGACGTTAAACGGCAATCGTTAAATGTTTACCGGATGTCGCTGTTGGGGGCTACAGTGATTCCTGTTGAATCTGGCTCACGTACTTTAAAAGATGCATTGAATGAAGCTATGCGGGACTGGGTCACCAATGTGGATAATACCTTTTATATTATTGGTACTGTTGCTGGTCCTCATCCATACCCGCAAATGGTGCGTGACTTTCAATCAGTGATTGGTCGGGAAGCGCGTAGTCAATGTCTTGATCAAACTGGTAAGTTACCTGATGCTATCGTTGCTTGTGTGGGTGGTGGCTCTAACGCGATTGGCTTGTTTCATCCTTTTATCAGTGATACTTCCGTTAAAATTGTGGGGGTGGAAGCTGCAGGTGAAGGCTTAGGTACTGGCCGTCATGCAGCACCGCTTTGTGCAGGTAAGCCTGGAGTGCTCCATGGTAATCGCACTTACTTAATGGAAGATGCTGCTGGCCAGATTATTCATACTCACTCTATTTCTGCTGGCTTGGATTATCCAGGGGTAGGTCCTGAGCATGCTTGGCTAAAAGACACTGGCCGGGCTGAGTATGTTGCTGTAACCGATCAGGAAGCATTAGCGGCATTTCATGGTTTGACTCGTATGGAAGGAATTATTCCTGCTTTAGAAAGCAGCCATGCATTGGCTTATGTTGAAAAGCTGGCACCAACGATGTCAGAAGACCAGGTAATTGTGGTCAACCTTTCTGGTCGTGGTGATAAAGATATCCATACTGTTGCGGCCATTGATGGCGTGGACTGGAGCTAATGGGGGAGTCATGAGTCGAATTCAATCTTGCTTTGAACAATTGAAAGCAGTCCAGCGTAAGGCATTAATCCCCTATGTGACAGCGGGTGATAGCTCACCACAACTTACTGTACCTCTGATGCATGCTATGGTTGAGGCAGGAGCTAACATTATTGAGCTAGGGGTTCCTTTTTCTGACCCGATGGCGGATGGGCCTGTGATTCAACAGGCTTGTGAGCGGGCGCTGTCCCACGGGGTTACCTTATCCAATGTGTTAGCAATGGTGGCAGAGTTTCGCCAGCAGGATAACCAAACACCTGTGGTATTAATGGGTTACCTCAATCCGATTGAAGTGATGGGTTATCAGACCTTTGCTGAAGCCGCGGCTGCAGCTGGTGTCGATGGGGTACTGACAGTGGATTTACCACCGGAAGAAGCTGGTCCTCTCGCTGAGCAATTAACAGCCAATGGTATTGACACGATTTATTTGTTGGCTCCCACAACTGCGGAAGCACGCATTAAAACGATTTGTGATAGTGCCTCTGGGTTTATTTACTATGTTTCTCTAAAAGGTGTCACAGGCGCAAATACTCTTGATGTTGATGCAGTTAATGATCAGCTGAGCCGAATTCGCCAATTTACTCAACTGCCAGTGGGAGTTGGGTTTGGTATTCGTGATGCAGAAACAGCTAAAGCTGTTGCGCAAACAGCTGATGCTATTGTCGTTGGTAGTGCGATTGTTAAAAAAATCGCTGCGGGTAATGATGATCAGACGACGATTGCAGCTGTTAAGACGTTGCTTGGCTCGATGCGCAAGGCCATTGACGTATAATTAGGGATTTATCGTATTTTTTGTTTGTAGCGGAAGTGCTAGGGTATGGCCTTATTTGGTTTAGATACTCCTGGCATTTCCGCTTTGTTATTTTAGGTAGCAACTTATGGCTAATTGGTTATTAGATAAATTTAATCTGCCGTCTTTGTCTGGCTCAAAAAAGCATAGTAATGTCCCTGAAGGGCTGTGGAAAAAATGCGTCCAGTGTAGCGCAATTCTTTATCAGCCAAAGCTTGAAGAAAATCTGGATGTGTGTCCGAAATGTGGCCACCACATGCGGATTTCTGCTAAAACGCGTTTAGATTATTTTTTAGATCCCGAAAACCGAGTGGAAATTGCGGCTGATTTAGAGCCTGAAGATCGTCTGAAATTTAGAGACAGCAAAAAATATAAAGACCGTTTAAATGCTGCCCAAAAACAAACAGGACAAAAAGATGCGTTGTTAGCAATGCAGGGTACTGTAAAAGGGATACCAGTGGCCACAGTGGCTTTTGAGTTTTCTTTTATGGGGGGATCAATGGGCTCCGTAGTGGGCGAAAAATTTGTACAAGCTGTTAATGTTTGTATAGAGCAGCGTTGTGCCCTAGTTTGTTTTGCAGCTAGTGGTGGTGCCCGAATGCAAGAAGCTTTATTTTCTTTAATGCAAATGGCGAAAACCAGTGCAGCACTGGAAAAACTGAAAGCAGCAGGCTTACCTTTTATTTCTGTATTAACTGACCCTGTTTATGGCGGTGTTTCTGCCAGTTTAGCTATGTTAGGCGATATCAATATTGCTGAGCCAAACGCATTGATTGGTTTTGCTGGTCCTCGGGTTATTGAGCAAACCGTGCGCGAAAAATTACCGGAAGGCTTTCAACGTAGTGAGTTTTTATTGGAACATGGCACCGTTGATATGATTTTACAGCGGAGCGAACTACGTGACCGGATAGCTTCATTATTAGAAAAGATGACTTTTTACTTTACAGCTGAGCAAGCTGCTAATGATGTGGTTGTTGAGGAGAATACGACACCTGAAGTAGATCAGGAGCAAGCTGAATCTGTAGCTGAAACTAATGAGTCAGTTGCAGAAGCGAATACTGAAGAGCAACCTGCTCCAGAATCCAAAAATGAGGTTTAAGCAGTTAGCTGAGTGGCTCTCTTGGTTAGAGAGCCTGCACCCCACCGAAATTGATCTTGGTTTATCCCGTACTCAACAAGTATTGCAACGGCTTAATTTATCCAAATTAGGCAGATGGATTATTACGGTTGCTGGTACCAATGGTAAAGGGAGTACCATTGCCATGTTGCAAAGCATTTTGCAGCATGCAGGCTATCGAGTGGGCGTCTACACATCACCGCACTTTTTACACTATAACGAACGAGTAGTTATTGATGGTCAGCCTGTGTCTGATGGTCAACTAATGATGGCTTTTAATGCTGTTGATGTAGCCCGACA
The DNA here is from genome assembly GCF_011009015.1 of Spartinivicinus ruber. NCBI lineage: Bacteria > Pseudomonadati > Pseudomonadota > Gammaproteobacteria > Oceanospirillales > Zooshikellaceae > Spartinivicinus > Spartinivicinus ruber. The sequence goes on along the minus strand of NZ_CP048878.1, from coordinate 4,147,834 downwards.
GGAAACCTCATTGACCTATTTTGAGTTTGGCACTTTAGCAGCGATTTGGTTGTTTCAGCAACAGCCGTTAGATGTGGTACTGCTTGAAGTAGGACTGGGCGGTAGGTTGGATGCAGTGAATATTGTTGATCCAGATATTGCTGTGGTAACCAGTATTGGTTTAGATCATGAAAGCTTTTTAGGAAACGACTTAAATACGATTGCCTGGGAAAAAACCGGTATTGTAAGAGCAAATATTCCACTGGTTTATGGTGATGATACTGTTTATCCGGCAGTAGTAGAACGAATGGAAAATGATCAGGTTAAGTTGTTGAGAAAAAACCATGAGTTTGGTGCCTTGGAACTAGCTGATTCTTGGTCCTTTAAAGGAAAAACAATTGATGGCAGTGATTGTGAAGTGACAGGCTTACCTTATCCATCTCTCCCTTTTAGCAATGCAATCACTGTGCTACAAGTACTACAACAGTTGCCTTTGTCAATACTTCGTGAGTCTGTAATGCAAGGGTTAATCAGCGCTAAGTTACCAGGTCGTCTGCAAATTGAAGAGGTGGTGATCAACGGTAAACCAAGCCAATTAATTCTAGATGTAGCGCATAATCCTGCAGCTGCTCAAATGATAGCCCAGCACCTAAAGCAGGCAAATCAACCGCTACGGGCGGTATTAGCTGTATTGGCAGATAAAGATGTTGAAGGCATTGTGGCTGCTATGGCTCCTGTTATCAGCCAGTGGTATCTCAGTCAGGTTGATGTCGATCGGGCGCTGGCTGTTGATGCGTTAACAAGCAGGCTGGATATGCAAGGTGTAACCAATTCACAATCATTTCAGGTGTTGAGAACAGCCATTGAGCTGGCTGCTCAAGAGGCCGAGCCCAATGAGCCCATTATCGTGCTAGGCTCATTTTATACGGTTGCAGAAACGTTAAAGTTAATTCCAGAGTGGGCTGAGGAGCAAAAGTAAATAATGGATGACGGCTTAAAACAACGATTGGTTGGGGCTATTGTATTGGTGGCATTAGCTGTGATTTTTTTGCCGCAATTATTTGATCAAGAAACGCCTTACCAAGTGGTTAAAGAGCCTATTCCTGAACCGCCAGTGGCGCTGACAGAGCCCGCTTATATTGAGCAGCAGCGCCAGCGGGTTGCTGAGCGGCAGGCTGAACTTGCTAGCAATTCTGACCAGCAACAAAATACCCAGTCAGCTATTGATGAACAAGAGCCAGTTGAGCTGGTGGTTAATGAAGCCGAACAACCAAAAGAGCCAGTAACGGAAGTTGTGCCAAATCAACCTATAAAAACTGTTGATGCTCAGGGGGATAAAGCTGATAAAGCCATTGCTGTTGCTCAACAAACAATTCCTAGCTTAGATGAGCAGGGAGTACCCATTGCTTGGACGTTACAGTTGGCAACTTTTGGAAACCAAGCCAATGCGGACAAATTATTAAATGAGCTAAGATCGGCAGGCTATAAAGCTTACAGTAGGCAAGTGGCAAGAGACCAAAACAGTTTGACCCGCGTATTTGTTGGCCCCTCTTTATCAAAAGATAGTGTTATTCTACAGCAGCAGTCTATTGCTAAGCGCTGGTCTTTACCAGGGTTAGTGATGCGCTTTAAACCTTAGCCTACCACTATTATAAAGAGTTGAGACTTTTTAGGTACTTGTTGTTTAGAGTTAGCTGTGACCGCCAAGGATGGTGGAAATAAAGTACCTTTCTCCTCCTTTTCTTGTGTTTTGGCAAATTTACTTGGCAGGCAATAGTAGAATTAGTTTAAGGGTATCTACTATGTAAATTAACCAGAATTCTCTTCACGATTAATTTTTATAACCGAAAAACTAAACTATAAAGTCTCTTCACTAAAGAACTGTTTTTTTATTGGGTTAATACTAACGTGTTGGAATGTAGTTAATGTCAGTATTTTTTAAGATAGAGCTAATATAGCCATGGGAAGGCTGTTTTAAAGAATTTAATAATAATAAAACTTAAAAAATCACCCAGATAAATTAACAGGTGAGGAGTTGTCTTATGCCTTCAATGGATCACCTGAATGGCTCTGGCCATTTAAGTCAGCTGGATGACAACACAAATCGTATTATAGAAGAGGGGCTGCCTGTTGGTAATCATCGTGGGCGGCGGTTTAGTTTATCTTTAGCATCTACTACTTCAGTAGAGCAGCGGCAAATGGCTGGGCTGTTTCAATGTAGTGTAAGTACCCCTGCTAAGTTACCAAAGTGTTCTACTCAGTTGCTACAAAACCAAGACCCGTTTCGGTGGATAGATAATCAAGGTCAGTTTTCTCGTCAGGAAACACAGCACTTATTGCAGGTGTTACAAGGTAATGGTCAATTATCAGTACTTAAACAACAACAGCAATTGCATGATGTGTTTAAGCAGTTGCAGTCTTTACACATGCTATTAGCAGAAAAAAAGGATGCTCAGTTAACTGTGGCTGAGGTGGAAAGCCTTCAACAGACATTAGAAAATTTATCTCAACTATTGCCAAAAAGTGAGCTTAAAGAATTAGCGCAATTATTGGCAGTTCAGGTGAGAGTGAAAGGGCTGCTAATCGCCAGAGAAGCGTTAAAAGCGCAAATGCATCAGCAACTAAAGCGATTTGAGCAACCAGGTAATTACTCTCAGGTGAATTTATCGTTGCAACTGACGGCGGGAGCGGGGCTGTTTGGTCTTGAATTGTTAAAAGGAAAAATTGGCATTGATGCTGGTTTGTATGTAGAAGCGGATGATGATACGGGGATTTTGGAGTTTCGTACTGGTGGTTTGCAGCTGGGGGTGACTGCAGGCGAAACGAAAATTATGCAGGCATCCGGCGATTTTAAAGTAACTAAAGGGGTAATTTATAATGATGACTCTTTAGATGATTTTATTGAGCGCCATATGGATAATTTGATGGGCGCACTGTTTACGGCTGGGGCAGGCAAAAACGTTAAACATCTGAAGGGGTGGCAGGAAAATCGTCAGTTTGCTGCTCTACAACAACAAGCTCTGACAGGACAACATCGGTTGAATAATTTGTTGTTAAAACATGGGGTAGCCAGCCAAGTGGAAAGTCAGGTTGCACAGCCAAAAGCTATTCCTTTACGCATTCCTATTATTAAAAAACAGTTTGATGCTAGTTTGCAGTTGTTTCATCGGGTATTTCAGGGCACTTATTCTCGTATTAGCTACAAAGGCGATGCGCATAAACGTGAAAAACTGCTAGACAGTTTAAAAGATGATAGTAGTCGTATTCATCGATTTAAGCATGAATATTATATGCCGAGTATTAATCGACTTGCGGAAGTTAATCAAAAATTAAATACTGAAAATAGTGATACATTAAAACCCGCTTTACCTGATCGCACTAAACAGGTTATTGATGAACTTTCGGCAGAATTTGAGCATTATAGCCAAATCGTCCAGTTCTGTGATTATGGAAAAAAACATCCTAACGAAATTAATAAGCAGGAATTAAAACAGGCGCGTCAAATTAAGGCTTCACTGGAAGCTGCGCGTGGTTGTAAAGGGCGGGGAGAGTTTATCAAAGCGATAGTTGTTGCCTATGCTGCGCTTCAACAAGTTTATCAAGCCAGTGCCTCTGGTACCCAAAATGCTCAGCATGCAGCAAGCTTTGCTCACTTTGAAAATCGTTTAAAGCGGCCACTATTTCATGTATCTGATAAAACATTTTTTGAAAAATTAAGCTTTAAAGCAAGTGGTGAGTTTAAGCGTAATTATCAAGCTGGTACTTTAACTATTTCATTGCCGGCTGAACATGCTTCCTTAGGAATTAATGTTAATTATTTTAATACTATTAAACACCCTAATTACTATCGACAAGGGGAGTTTTTAGAGTTTAATGTTAATTTAAAAGGCCAGCTTGGGTTAACTGATCTCATTAATTTATTGGCTTCTGAGCGAGCAGCATTTAATGGGTTAAATAGCATTTTTCAGGCAAATGGCAGTGATGCTAGTGTTTCTGCAGAAGAAATTGCCAAGCAAGTCAATGATACACTAATTTTTGCTGGTGATATTGGGTTGGAAGCGGGTGCCAGTGTCAGTATCCGTTTAAGACGTTCTGAAAATAAAAAGTGGGCCTTGCAATTTGTTCGGTTAGCTAGTCAGTCTGGTATTAATCTTTCAGGAGGTGTTTCTGCACCTGTGGCGGCTGGTATTGAAGCGGGCGGTAAAGTTAAAGTCAATGCTAGTCAAAATACCGTTCGTCGTGAGTGGTTAGGGAGTAATACCTTAAGCTATATTTTACCTATTTTTAATACTTTACAAAGCTCTAACCAAGCCAGTCGCTGGGATGCGTTTATTCAGCGCCATCAGTCTGTATTTGGCGAAATCTTTAGTAATATTGCAACCAGTAATACTACTATTCATCAAGAAGTACATAGCTTATTGGAGCAGATTGGTAAAGATGATTTGAGTAGTTGTTTTGCAAAAGCCATTACTGATTATAAACAGCAGCCTACCCAGGTTAATTTTCAGTTAGCTAAAGAAGTATTTAATGAATTTTTATTTGAGCAGCGAGGAGTGTATAAAGCTAACAGTAAACCGCAGTGGACTGATAAAACAGCCGATATATGATATATCTCGAAAGCTGTATTTAATTATTGGTTAAATGGGGTTAGGAATAATAGCGCTAGTGCTGGCCGAGGATGTAAAAGAAGGTGTAAATCGTCATGTTTTATACCTTCTTTACATTTTTTTGCAAGTAAAAGCAGAGTTTAAAAATGCACTGATTGATGCTTGCATCTGTATACATCAGCTATAACAGATGTTGGCTTAGAACTTCTGGTCGAAATAATTTTCGTTATATGGTAACGGTTGCCACCCATCATGTAGCTTTGGTTTGCCAGCTCAGGTTCAATATTGTCTGGGTGTGTTTTAGGTACGGTGTAAGTCCCTAATACTTTACAAAGGTTATTTTCAATTTCTGCAAAAGAAATTGCGCGTACTGCGTGAGCCCCAGGTATTAGAGTAGTGCGGGAGTTATTATTAATCGTTGCCGTTGGGGAGTTTGTGGTTGCTGCTCCAGTAGTCAGATCACAGCTATATAGCTCTGCTACAACCCCTGTTGGTCTGGACTTATTCTTGGACAGAACTTTGGAAATAAAGTAACGATTGCCTCCTTTTTGGTAAGCAACATTTTTCAGTTCACGAGTAACATTGTTAGGGTGTGCTTTAGTAATGGTGTGAGTACCGACAAAGTTACATTCTGATTTTCTAGCGACTTCTAAAGGTGACATAGCCTTAATGCTTTTTGCCTCAGGGTAAACGGCAATCTTTCGTGTTCCACACCCAGCTAAAACAGTGCTAGCAATAACAGTAAATAGTATCGTTTTTTTCAAAGTTAACATCCTGCCTACAAAACAAGTTATCTCTAAGCAAAGCATATTACTATTAATTAACCAATTAATAAATAACCAACATACAAAAGTTTCTGGACAGTGGCTGTTGTATTTTATGGTGTATACCTTCTGATAATAAGTTTTAATATTAGGGGTAACTTATTGTAACAAGTAGGTATTATTACCTATTTGCAAATGATTACTGTCCTATCACTTAATGTATTTTTAGTGTTGTTTTTTAATGGATTTTTGAAGAGTAAGGATAGCCCGCTCAAAGCATTTTATATTTTTCTCATATACATTCAATGACTGGAAGTAGTCTATATGGTCAGCTTTTACTGCTGTATCGGTTTACTTTTAGTCTGTTTTGTTAATGCTTGGGTAATCTAAATAGCTTTGTTAGAATCGCTGCGTTTTGCAATTGACTAGTGCGGGGCCATTGAGGTTGTGAGTTTAATTTGGGTCGATTGGCTAATTATTGGCATTATTACTATTTCCAGTTTATTAAGTATCCGCCGGGGCTTTTTTCAAGAAGCCATCTCAATGTTGGCTTGGCTGGCAGCGATCATTGTCGCTTGGGTTTTTGGCGGCAGCTTATCATTACTGTTTGTTGATTATATTGCGACAACTTCAGTGCGGGTGGTGTTGGCATGTATTGTATTATTTTTAGCTACTTTATTGTTGGGTGCTATTGTCAGTAAGCTGTTTGGTGAGCTAGTGAAAGCAACAGGTTTCACTGGCACAGATCGATTCTTAGGAATGATACTTGGGGCTGGGCGAGGAGCTCTTTGTGTCGTGTTACTGGTTGGCGTAGCAAGCTTATTACCTGTACAGAAAGACAATTGGTGGCAGCAATCACAGTTAATTCCCTACTTTTTAACGGTAGCTGATTGGTCTCGGCATCATTTAATGGAGCTAATTGCTCCCTACATTAATAGTAAAACACAATGAGATTCCTGAAAAACACCTGTATTGGCCTACAATACAGGTGTTTTTCTTTGTGCGTAAGCAAACTAAAATGGGTCTAACAAGAAGGCTCAGTAACACTAAAAGTCTGGAATGAGGTAGCTTCATGTGTGGGATTGTCGGAATTGCGGCAAAGTCGAATGTTAATCAGGCCCTCTACGATGCATTAACGGTGTTACAGCATCGAGGCCAGGATGCAGCTGGCATTGTCACCTGTGCAGATACACGGTTTTACCTGAGAAAAGATAATGGCCTGGTGCGAGATGTCTTTAGAACCCGCCACATGCAGAGGCTGATTGGTAATATGGGAATTGGCCATATCCGATACCCAACAGCCGGTAGTTCCAGTTCAGCTGAAGCACAGCCGTTTTATGTTAATTCGCCTTACGGAATTACTTTGGCGCATAATGGCAACTTAACTAACGTTGATAAAATTAAAGAAGATTTATTCAAAGCCGACCTGCGCCATATTAATACTAATTCTGACTCTGAAGTGCTGCTTAATGTCTTTGCCCATGAACTCCATGCGTTAAAACAACTGAAACCTTCACCGGAACATATTTTTCAGGCCATCAGTAAGGTCCATCAACGTTGCGAGGGTGGTTATGCAGTGATTGCGATGTTGGTTGGTTACGGTATAGTCGGGTTTCGTGACCCTAATGGAATTCGTCCAATGGTGTTTGGTGAGCGGCAAACTAAAGCGGGTATGGAATATATGATTGCCTCTGAAAGTGTTGCCCTTGATGCGCTAGGCTATAAAGTTGTTCGTGATGTAGCCCCAGGAGAAGCTGTTTTTATTGATGCTGATGGGCAGCTGCATACCCAGCAATGTGCACCAGCATCTAAGTTACAGCCTTGTGTGTTTGAGTTTGTTTATTTTGCCCGACCAGATTCCATTATTGATGGTAGCTCTGTTTATAAAGCCCGGCTAAAAATGGGCGAAAAGCTGGCAGATAAAATTCTACAGGAACGACCAGATCATGACATTGATGTGGTGATTCCAATCCCTGACACCAGTCGTACATCGGCATTGCAGTTAGCCAATCGACTAGGGGTAAAATTTAGAGAAGGCTTTATCAAAAACCGCTACATTGGTCGTACTTTTATCATGCCAGGGCAAAAGGAGCGGAAAAAATCAGTTAAACAAAAACTGAATGCCATTGACTTGGAGTTTCGCGGTAAAAACGTAATGCTGGTAGATGACTCGATAGTACGGGGCACTACTTGTAAGCAAATCATTGAAATGGCAAGAGAGGCAGGGGCAAAAAAAGTCTATTTTGCTTCAGCGGCACCTGCGGTACGTTATCCCAATGTTTATGGTATTGATATGCCAACGGCCAGTGAATTAATTGCCCATGGTCGTACTGACCAAGAAGTGGGAGCCTTAATTGGTGCAGACTGGTTGGTTTATCAGGATTTAAAAGACTTGATCGGATCTGTCACAGAAGGATGTAAAACCAAGTTTGATGGCTTTGAGTGTTCAGTATTTGATGGTAAATATATCACTGGTAATATAGATCAGGCTTATCTTGACCGGATAGAGCATGCCCGCAGTGATGCGGCTAAGACAGCTCAAACAAAGGCCGACAATGCCATTATTGACCTGCATAATGACGAGTAATTGATAATGTCCGAACAAATTTTTGATAGTGACTGGTATGGTTCAGACCTATCGGAAGCTGCGTTTGAAACCTTGGCAGTAAGAGCTGGGCAGCGTCGAACACCAGAGACAGAGCATTCAGAACCTATTTTTACGACGTCGAGTTATGTATTTAAAAATGCTGCTGATGCTGCTGCACGATTTGCCGGGGATGTGCCTGGTAATGTGTACTCCCGTTATACCAATCCCACAGTAAGAACGTTTGAAGAGCGGATTGCAGCACTGGAAAAAGGCGAGCAAGCAGTGGGCGCTGCTTCTGGAATGGCAGCGATTTTATCCACTTGCATGGCACTACTAAAAGCAGGGGATCATGTTGTCTGCTCTCGTAGTGTATTTGGCACCACGACCAATATTTTTGATAAAGTGTTGCGCAAGTTTGGCATTGATACAACGTTTGTTGACATAGTTAATCTTGAGTCATGGCAAGCAGCCATTAAGCCAAACACTAAAATGCTTTTTTTAGAAACACCTTCTAACCCACTTAGCGAAACAGCAGATATTCGGCAGTTGGCCGATTTAGCTCATCAACATGATGCACTGCTAGTGGTGGATAACTGTTTTTGTACTCCAGCATTGCAGCAGCCCCTTACTTTAGGAGCTGATGTGGTGGTGCACTCTGCCACTAAATTTTTAGATGGCCAAGGCCGTTGCGTGGGTGGTGTAGCAGTTGGTCGCAGTGAATTGATGAATGAAGTGCTGGGTGTTATTCGTACCGCTGGTCCTTGCATGAGTCCTTTTAATGCTTGGGTGTTTTTAAAAGGTCTGGAAACCCTGTCACTTCGGATGGAGCGTCATTGTTCAAATGCGCTGGCATTGGCTGAATGGTTAGTCCAGCAACCAGGGATTGAAAAAGTGCATTATGCTGGGCTAAAAAACCATCCACAGCATGCGCTGGCTAAACAGCAACAAAAAGCCTTTGGTGGTGTATTGTCGTTTGAAGTCTCAGGGGGTAAAGCAGAAGCCTGGCAGTTTATCGATGCCACCAAAATGGTATCAATAACGGCTAATTTAGGGGATGCCAAAACCACCATTACTCATCCAGCTACTACCACTCATTGCCGGTTATCTCCAGAAGATAGAGTAAATGCTGGCATAAAAGACTCATTAATTCGTGTTGCTGTAGGACTAGAAGCGATTGACGATTTAAAGGCAGATATGGCACGTGGGTTAGCAGCGATTAATAAATAAATCGATAAAGCATTTATCTTTAAAAAGCCAGAAGTAGTGGAAAGCTTCTGGCTTTTTAATTATCTACGGCATATTAAGAGTTTCCACAATTCCCAGGCTGACAGGCTACAACTGTCGACTGTTCTTTAGTAAGCGTCTTTTTATCAATCAGTGCCATATAGGCTTGAGTTAGACTGCTATCTGTAAACTTTTCAGCTGCGGCTTTAGCAGCTGTTTCAGATTGCCAATAATTGATGCCTATCCACTCCTCAGTAATATGGTTAAAACTTAATGATCGATATAGGAAACCAGGTTGCTGTTGAATAAACAGTTGTAGATTTTGGTTGGCTGTTTCCAAATCAGCTTGGCTGGCTCCTGTATTTAATTTAAAGCGGAATATTTCGATAGACTCGGACATGTTTGTTGCTCCTATTTTGACTATGAAGTCGGATCTACTAAAGTGAGATTACGCATATCACTCGTTTATTAGGTCATACTTGAGTGAGGGTGATATGTTAAAAGGGAGCTCCTGACAGCATTCTGTCAGCAGGAGTAAGCTGACCAAGTAAAAAATAATAAACAACACAGCAATAGGATAAGATGGTCATGAATCGTCTACAGGGATTAGTAGGGGACTGGGGGATAATTGTTGCATTGGTTTTTCTAATTTTCATGTCAGTAGAGTCATCGGAAAGCAATGGCGTGTTGACTGAGGAAGAGGTAACAGCAAATGTGGCATCAGAAGCGACTTTTACTCCTGTTTTGATGCCAAGAGCAAAAGCCTGTCCTTCTAATAAAGGTAGTGTGGATCGTTATTGGACGCTTACAGATAAATTAGGTCGTGAAGTCTATTGGCAGGGCTTTAATGTATCTGGCAGTGTTAAATTGGCAGAAACAGGCTTTAAACCTTTTAAAAATATTGCAGATGCACGACAAACATTTCAGCAAATTAAACAACGTACTGGCGCTAATTTAGTGCGCTTTACCCTCGCTTGGGAGGGGGTACAACCTGCTCCTAATTATATTGATTACCAGTATTTAGCGGATATTACAGCGCAAATAAAAGAGGCGATTAAGCAGAAACTTTATGTAGTGCTGGATTATCATCAGGATTTATTTAGCCGACATCTGTTTAACCAAAAGTCATGGCATACTGGTAATGGAGCGCCAGCTTGGGTCGTGCCAGATGAAGACTATCCACCAGAGTATTGTGGGCCTGTATGCTTCAGTTGGAGCCAGCATAATATTACTGATAAGGCTGTAAGGTTGGCTTTTCGCCGGTTTTGGGCGAATACCTCCGTAGACACCACAGCAGGGCCTATACGTATCCAGGATGCATTTCTAGCGCAACTAGCAGCCACTTTGGAATACCTTGATGCGCAGTTAACCACTGACGAACTGTCGTATATATTGGGTATAGATCCTTTTAATGAGCCGGTTGATGGGGGAATGGAGGGCCTTTCCCCTAAAGAATGGGATAATCAGGTGTTATGGCCATTTTATCAGCGAGTTCGACAAGTGTTGAATGATGTCGGTTGGCAACAACAGTATGTGTATGCTGAACCATTGGTATTTTGGAATACCAATGCTGGCATCGTACAACCAACAGGCGGTCAACATTTAAATCAACCACCAGGAAAAGGCTTCATCTTTAACAGTCATTATTATGATGCAGCACGGATGAGTTGGCGGTTGCGCTGGGCCAAGTCAGGCAGTTATTTGGCAGAATTTGACCAGATAAGACAGGAGGCGAGTTTTTTACAGCTACCGGCTTTCGTAAGTGAATTTGGTATGTGGCTTAACGGAGAGGGTAGTAAAGACCCTATTCGAATGTTAAAAAGTCAGCGTCAGGCGATGAGCCTATCCCAATTAGCTGAGGATAAACGACCTGCGTTTTGTTCCCCTTATATCTCTGCTACCCAATGGCATTGGGATATCTACTATAACAACCATCATGAATACCAAAATAGCAATCCTGAGAAATTAATGACCCAATGGGATGCCTGGAATGAGGAAAACTTTTCGGTGGTATCTGATGATGGCAATACATTTAACTTGCCTGGGCCTTTGTTACAAAGAGCTTATCCCGAGCGTGTTGCTGGACAGTTATGGCATAGTTATTTCAATGATGCTGTTATAGATAAAAAAGGTAATTCGCTCAGCTGGGTTGGGATTAAGCCATTGGGTAGTGACACTATAAAGTGGCAGGATCAACCTTTTTTTTGGGCAACTTGGCAGGGAGAGGAAAGAGGGGATAGCTGGTTTTACTTACCAAGCGAGTTGGTTAAGAATGACTTTATAGTATTGACGGATCAGTATTTAGTAAGATCAGATCAATTACTTGACCAACAAACAGCGGACATCCAATGGATACCAGCAACAAAAGGCCCCTTAAATACAGGAGGGCGCTTGGTAGTTAGTAGCCATCAAGAAACAAATCATTTTGTCTTGGTCATACCTAATCAAAACAATAATAATGAAGTCATTAATTGGTCAATGCTTCAACAGCAACTTAATACGACAATTGCTAACCAATTAAGCCCCCTGATTTTGCTACAATAAAAAGTTATTTTTTGGAACTTGTTTATGGAGCCGTGGTCGGTTTACTACACTTGTTGTTTTGAATTAGGCATTTTATAAATATGCAACAGTTAATAGAAGCTTGTATTACAGAAATTCAAAAAGCACTGATTGGTAAAGAACAGCAAATTCGCTTGTCATTATGTTGCTTATTTAGTGGTGGCCATTTACTGATAGAAGACTTGCCGGGAATGGGAAAAACCACCTTTGCTCATGCTTTAGCACAGGTTATGGGGTTTAGTTATAGCCGGGTGCAATTCACCAGTGACTTACTACCAGCCGATATCCTGGGGGTGTCGGTGTTTGAGAAAAAGTCTGGGCAGTTTGTGTTTCATCAAGGGCCTATTTTTGCTCAAGTTGTGTTAGCGGATGAAATTAATCGCGCTACGCCAAAAAGTCAGAGTGCGTTGTTGGAGGCAATGGAAGAACGGCAGGTGTCGATTGAGGGGGAAACCCGCCAGCTACCAGAACCATTTTTTGTGATTGCCACTCAAAACCCAATGTCCCAGGCGGGTACTTTCCCTTTACCTGAGTCCCAGTTGGATCGCTTTTTAATGCGAATTTCTTTGGGTTATCCCGATCCGGCGGCCGAACGTGACGTGTTATTAGGTAACAGTGGTCGGGTACAGTTGAGTAGAGTGAAGAATGTTATCGATGCTGACCAGCTAAAGCAAATTCAACAACAGGTGGCGGATGTAAAACCAGCAGAAGCAGTGCTGGATTATTTACAGCGTTTACTTACCCACACTCGCCAAAGTGAAGATTTTGCTTATGGTTTATCGCCTCGGGCTGGCTTAGCATTATTACGTTGTGCTCAAAGCTGGGCATATATGGCTGGCCGTGATTATTTGATTCCAGAAGATGTCCAAATGGTATTGCCTGCAGTAGTTGAGCATCGGCTACGAGAACACAGTGATATGCAAGGCCGAACTGGTGAAGCATTAGGGCAGAGGTTATTACAGGCTGTACCTGTGGTCGTTTGAAAGTAGCTAGAGACAGTTTTAATGAATATTGCAAAGCAATGGCAAACCTATCTAAGCACTTGGTTAAATCGACGTATACCACCTAGTCATCAAGTAACTTTAAATCAAAGACGGCTTTTTATCCTGCCTAGTCGTACCGGATGTATTTTGTTATTTGTGGTAGTGGCGATTTTTCTTGCGGGAGTTAACTATGAAAACAGTATGAGTTTTGCTGTTGCTTTTTTTCTGGTGAGTTTATTTGTAGTAGCAATATTACATACCTATAACAATTTAGCGGGTATGGAGATAATTGGCGTTAATGGGGGCTCTGCTCATGTTGGAGATGATGTGGGGTTTGAGTTAAAGCTTAAGGCTAATACGCCTAAAAAAGGCCATGAGTCGATACATTTATATTGGCCTCAGGGTATCCCGCAACTAGCGTCTATTGAGCCGGCAGGTGAAGTCAATGTAAAAGTATTTTTACCTGCCAAACAGCGGGGTTACTTTAAACCCGGTCGACTTTGCATTGAAAGTTATTATCCGCTGGGTTTGTTACGTTGCTGGACTTGGATAGACCTTTCTATCACTGCGCTAATTTATCCTCAACCGATTAAGTGTCACTTACCTTATTTTGAGTCAGCCAGTGTTGAAGGCCAAACCCTGGCTAAGGATGGTGTAGAAGATTTCGCTGGATTAAGAGATTATCACCCAGGTGATGGATTACGCCATATTGCGTGGAAGCAATATTCTAAAACCGATACCCTACTGACTAAAGATTTTTCTGCCTATACCGACCGGCGACGTTGGTTAGATTGGGATAATATTCCTGGGGCTGACCTAGAAATAAAACTATCACACCTTTGTTATTGGTGTATGCGCTGTGAGCAGTTTCAGGAAGACTACGGGTTACGTTTGCCTGGTATTACTATCGAGCCTGGACGTGGTCAACTGCATCTTCGCCGTTGTCTAACTGAGCTAGCCCTCTTTCAGGTGTAGTTTGTCATGAAGATTGGACATCAACAAATTCCCCGCTCTGGTCTTATATGGCTGTTGCTTACTCAAGCATTGGTTATTTTACCTCAATTAACCCGACTACCGATATGGGTGGTCATTGTCGCCATTATTTGTGCATTATGGCGAATCATGATTTTTCGTAGTCGTTGGTCTTATCCTAAATTATGGATAAAAATCCTTGTGGTCGGAGCAGCTGTTATTGGGACGTTACTCCATTATGGTACGATTGTGGGGTTAGAGGCAGGTGTTGCCTTATTAGTTACCACATTTTTATTAAAACTGCTGGAAATGAAAAACTTACGAGATGCCTATCTGGTAATTTTTCTTAGCTATTTTGTTGTGGTAACGGAGTTTCTATATTCACAAAGTATTTTAGTCGCTAGCTATATGCTATTTACATTGCTGGTGATTACCTCTGCTTTAGTAGGCTTGCATACTCCGCATTTAGGTTTTCAGCCTTGGAAAACCTTGAAAAAAGGTGTCGTACTAGTCGTTCAGTCAATACCTTTAATGGTATTGTTATTTTTGTTTGTACCGAGAATTAGCCCGCTGTGGCGGGTGGAATTTCCCCAAACTAATGCTAAAAGTGGTGTGAGCGAAACTATTAGTCCTGGTGATATTGCTAATTTAAGTAAGTCTGCTGGGCTGGCCTTTCGTGCAACGTTTAAAAGCGATATTCCACCAAGAGATTTATTGTATTGGCGTGGTTTGGTGATGAGTCATTTTGATGGTCGTCGTTGGACCCAAGGTAGTCGAGAATTAGGACAAGCCAGTAAACTATCAACCGATCTAACCCAATTAGAATCCCCTTTATTAAGCTGGCCTAATAAAAGAGCTAGCTGGGAACAACGCATGGAAAAAGTTGGGGACGTTTATGAATATGATGTGATCATTGAACCTACACAGCAACACTGGCTATTTAGTTTGGCTAACTCGGAAACCAATGATACCAATATTGCATTAGTTAGAGACTTTAGGTTGGTGGCTGCTCAGCCAATTACTCAACGTAAGCAATATAGTGTTACATCTTATCCTAATAGTCATCAAGATAAAGAATTACCTGTATGGCTAAAACGCCTGAATTTACAATTACCCCCGTTTGGTAATTCAGGCGCTCGAGCAATGGCTGTTCAGTTTTGGGAGGCCAGTGGCCATTCGGTGGAAAACTATATTGATAAAGTCTTAGCCCATTTTCGTCAGGAGCCTTATTTTTATACATTAAAGCCACCTTTATTGGGGCGTGATAGTGTTGATGAATTTTTAATAAATAGTAAAAAAGGCTTTTGTGCCCACTATGCCAGTGCATTTGTGTTTTTAATGCGGGCAGCAGGTATTCCGTCACGAATGGTGGCGGGTTATCAGGGTGGAGAAATTAATGAGGTAGGAAATTATGTGCAGGTCAGACACTTTGATGCTCATGCCTGGTCTGAAGTATGGATGCCTAAAAGGGGATGGGTGAGGGTGGATCCAACGGCAGCAGTGGCTCCAGAGCGAGTAGAAGATGGTTTAGAAGCAGCCGTTGCTGAAGAAGGTAGCTTTTTAGCTGAAAGCCCACTATCGCCATTAAGGTTTCGTAATGTACCCTTTTTAAATAATGCACGGATGCAATGGGAGTTATTAGAGCATCAGTGGCAGCGTTGGGTTCTCAATTATGATCAGGCTGCTCAACTGAAATTATTTGAGCGTTGGTTTGGGGATAAAAATTGGTATGTTATCGTTTTTACCATTGCGGGTAGTATGTTTGCGTTAATCGGGTTGTTAGCATTGTGGATTATCTGGCGACAACGCCCACAAGCCAAAGACCCAGCCAGTCAATGTTATTTGGTTTTTTGCAAGCGTATGGAAAAGCATGGGTTAATACGAAAAATCGACGAACCACCTCTTACATTTTTAGTTCGCATCCAACAGTTGCAACCAAAACTTTCAGTAAAAGCTACTATGATAACAGAACTCTATGTAAAATTAATGTATCAGTCAGCGGTATTATCAGCACAAGAGCGTAAAGAACAGCTAGCGCAAATGAGAAGTGTGGTAAAAAGCTTGCGTTAATTGCAGTAATGCTGAGAAACAGCAATAAAAAGAACAATTGATATTTTATCCGAATATGATTAATTTCATTTGCCCAGGCAATAATGCCACCAGTCAGATTAACCGGTTTTTTAAAACCATGCTGCAACAGTAATTCACAGATTATAGCGGAGCGACCACCAATATTTGTTCCTGTCAGGAGTAAAATCCATTAAGCTGAGTATAATAGGCATTAACCTTTTATTTCATTTACTTCGAAATAGCAGAAATCTTCCGTACAATTCTGTATAAAGTGTTAGTGTAAACGTTTAATTGGCTACAAATATTGAGTTAATAGTAGTACTGTCTTTATACGGTTTTCATCTATGAGCATCTATATCATTTCTGTAGGTGCTTTTAATGGTAAAGATCGCTAAAATAGCTTTAATTGTTTTTTAATTTGAGTATTAGATGATATGAACTGGGTTGAATATCAACAGGAGTTTGATCATTGTAATCAATTAATGATAATTTGTATTAATAATTTGGTGGTAGATGATTGGCTTAAGGTTATTAAATTTTTTAGCCTGACAAAAGCTGAGCTGCATTTATTTAAAAAAGGAAAACTAGTAATGCTTCCTAATAGTATTGCTGGTTTGACTTTATTGTTAGAGGCTGGGGATGATTGTTTATTATCGATTGATTTAGGAAAGGTTCAGCTTTTTGGTATTTTGAAACGATGGACAATGCTTACGTTGCTCTTTAAATCATCACAAATAGATTGTGAAGCTAATGCAAAAGTAGTCTTTCGGGTAATGACAACGTTAGGGCGGCAGCTTAATAAGCCCGTGATACTTGTTACGGAGCAAAATAGAGCCAGGCCCATATTTTACTATTTACCCGGACAGGGGCTTACTTATTTGTCTTTAACTCACCAAGGCAATAATAATCAACAGTCAACTGATTAAACGCTAGGGTATATAAATTATATCGTCTCACTCCGCTATTCATTTTATTATACCTTTAGGGGAGTGTTAGTATTTTATACAAATAATAATATATATTGAGTATTCTTTTGAGGCCTGTAAAGGAGCTTATGTTTTGTATGAATTTAAAGTGATGCTAAATTTCTAGTGATACCTTACAGCTGTTTTCTTTTGCTGACCAGCAACCTATTAATTTATAAAGCTATTTTGGAGTTAAGTGAAGAAAAAAATAGTGTGTATTTTGTCATTTAATTGTAGTAATTAGTTCATTGATCGTTGTTAATTATCCTTGTAGTCGTTTTTGGCTAGCCCTTTGCTCCTTGTCTTGTAAATTGCCTCAAAGCTTTTTCGCTGAATAATTAATTAGCCACTAAGTATGGCAGGGAGTAGAGAAATGAATGATATTATTCGCTTTTATGAGCCTATCCAGCCTTATGGGTTTTTATCTAATTTTGCTGAATATCCCATTATTGTAGATGGAGTTGAGTGGCGTACCAGTGAGCACTACTATCAAGCCGCTAAGTTTATGGCCAGAGACATTACGTCACAAATTTATCATGCAGCTACACCCGCTGAAGCATTTGCATTAAGTCGAGAGTTTTCCAGTCAGCTAAGAAGTGATTGGGCCGAAATTAAAGACAGTGTTATGTTGAGAGCATTGCGTTGTAAGTTTTCTCAGCATCATCAATTGGCGCATTGGCTGGTTGCAACAGGTAATAAAAGACTGATTGAACATTCATCTAAAGATAGTTATTGGGGGGATGGTGGGGATGACAGTGGTCTTAATCGGCTGGGAGAACTGTTGATGCAGATTCGTCAGGAGTTGACTACTCAATTACCTCATCAGCTGGTTCATTATGTGGAGTCTGCTCAGTTGCCCATGGATATGGGGGTTTTTACGATGCATGGGTTTATTGAGCAGCGGACTGGTAAAGAGCATGTAGCGTTAAGTTATGGGAATATTGATACCAGTAAACCTGTGTTGATCCGATTGCATTCAGAATGTTTAACTGGTGATGCTTTATTCAGCTTGCGTTGTGATTGTGGTTTTCAATTGAATAAAGCCTTAAAAAATATTGTAGATCACGGGAGTGGGGTACTACTTTATTTGAGACAAGAAGGTCGAGGTATTGGCCTTCTTAATAAAATTAAGGCTTATAATTTACAAGATGCTGGTGCTGATACGGTAGAAGCGAATGAAAAGTTGGGGTTTGATGTTGATATGCGACGTTATGATTTTTGTAGAGGGATTTTGCATTATTTTGGGATTAATGAAGTAAAACTGATGACCAATAATCCACGTAAAGTTAATGCATTAACAAGAGAGGGAATTAATGTAGTGGAAAGGGTTCCACTAAGAGAAGGGCGTAATCCATATAATAATAACTATTTAAATATTAAAGCGAGGAAGTTGGGACATATGTTGGATGAAATCATATAAAAGATTTGTACTGGAAAAATTTTTAAATAAAAACCGGCTTAAACGCCGGTTTTTATTTATCCGGCAAAGCCGGCATGGGTAGAAGAACTGACCTTAAGCAGAGGCTTTATCAGACGCAATAATCTGATTAGCAGCTTGTTGGAAAGATTCTATTTCATTAAAGTTCATATAGCGATAAATATCATTAGCCATGCTGTTAATATTTTTCGCATATTCCATGTACTCCGCAACGGTAGGCAATTTACCTAATACTGAGGCAACTGCTGCAAGCTCTGCTGAGGCTAAGTAAACGTTGGCTCCATCCCCTAAACGATTAGGGAAATTTCGAGTTGAGGTGGAAACCACTGTGGCACCAGGAGCTACCCGTGCTTGGTTACCCATACATAAAGAGCAACCTGGCATTTCAGTACGTGCACCTGCACGTCCATAAATATTGTAATAGCCTTCCTCCATTAACTGGTGCTCATCCATTTTAGTAGGAGGTGCAATCCACAACCGAGTGGCCATTTGGCCTTTCATTTGATCCAGTAATTTTCCGGCTGCACGATAATGACCAATGTTGGTCATACAAGAACCGATAAATACTTCGTCAATTTTATCACCAGCAACATCCGACAACAGTTTTACATCATCCGGATCGTTAGGGCAGGCTAAAATAGGTTCTTTAACTTCGTTTAAGTCAATATCAATGATAGCAGCGTATTCGGCATCAGTGTCTGCTTCCATTAGTTCAGGGTTTTCTAACCAGGTTTCCATAGCCTGAGCACGACGCTCCAGGGTTCTGGCATCTCCATAGCCCTCAGCAATCATCCAACGTAATAAAGTGATGTTGGAGGTTAGATATTCAATAATCGGCTCTTTATCCAATTTGATGGTACACCCCGCAGCAGAGCGTTCTGCAGAAGCATCGGATAACTCAAAAGCTTGCTCAACTTTTAGGTCAGGCAAGCCTTCAATTTCTAAAATACGACCGGAGAAAATATTTTTCTTACCTTTTTTCTCAACGGTTAACAGTCCTTGCTGGATACCATAGTAAGGAATGGCATTGACCAAGTCGCGTAACGTCACCCCAGGTTGCATTTTTCCTTTAAAGCGAACCAACACTGATTCAGGCATATCCAGCGGCATTACTCCAGTTGCAGCAGCAAAAGCCACTAAACCTGAGCCAGCAGGGAAGGAAATACCAATGGGGAAGCGGGTATGAGAGTCACCACCGGTGCCAACAGTATCAGGCATTAACATTCTGTTTAACCAGGAGTGGATAATGCCATCTCCAGGGCGTAATGAAACACCGCCGCGGTTTTTAATAAAGTCTGGCAACGTGTGTTGGGTATCGATATCGACTGGTTTTGGATAAGCAGCAGTATGACAGAAGGACTGCATGACCAAGTCAGCAGAAAAACCTAAGCAGGCTAAGTCTTTAAGCTCATCTCGAGTCATTGGCCCGGTCGTATCTTGAGAACCGACGGTTGTCATTTTAGGTTCGCAGTATTGGCCAGGCCTAACCCCAGTTACGCCGCAAGCGCGACCCACCATTTTTTGCGCTAAGGTATAACCTTTACCTGTTTCAGTGGCATCAGCAGGGCGTTTAAATACACCAGATGGCTCAAGGTTTAAAAACTCACGGGCTTTATCAGTTAGCCCTCGACCAATAATTAAAGGAATACGACCACCGGCGCGTACTTCATCAAGAATAACGTCAGTTTTTAAGGTAAATTCACTGATCACTTCATCGGTGCCGTGCTTTGTTATCTTGCCTTTATAGGGGTAAATGTCTATTACATCGCCCATATTCAAACTGGATACATCACATTCAACGGGTAATGCTCCAGCATCTTCCATAGTGTTAAAGAAAATCGGGGCAATTTTTCCACCTAATACAAAACCGCCGTCTTTTTTATTAGGAATATAAGGAATCTCATCACCCATATACCAAAGTACGGAGTTAGTCGCTGATTTGCGCGATGAGCCAGTGCCTACCACATCACCTACATAGGCAACAGGGTGCCCTTTTGCTTTTAGCTGTTCAATCGTTTCAAGTGGATTATCCTCTAATCCTGGACGCGGATTTTTCAGCATTGCTAGGGCATGTAAAGGAATATCAGGGCGAGACCAAGCATCAGGAGCGGGAGATAAGTCGTCAGTATTGGTTTCTCCAGGCACCTTGAATACCGTCAAAGTGACTTTTTCAGGCAAAGCGGCTTTATTGGTAAACCATTCAGCATTGGCCCAAGATTGCATGACTTTTTGCGCATTGGCGTTACCAGCATTATATTTGTCGGCTACATCATGGAACGCATCAAACATTAATAATGTATGCGACAGTTGTTCTGCTGCTAACTCACCCAAGCTGTCGTGATCAAGTAATTCCACTAAGGTAGCTATATTATAACCACCTAACATGGTGCCTAATAATTTAGTGGCATGGGCGGTATCAAGCAGTGGGGAGTAGGCTTCTTCTTTGACGATGGCAGACAAAAAACCTGCTTTCACATATGCTGCTTCGTCTACACCGGCAGGGACTCGGTTAGTGATTAAGTCAAGTAGAAAGTCTTCTTCACCAGCAGGTGGGTTTTTAAGTAATTCGATTAAACTGGAAACTTGTTCAGCATTGAGAGGTTTAGGCACAATACCTTGTGCGGCGCGTTCTTCTACGTGTTGGCGATAGGCTTCAAGCACTGTAATACCCTCATCAGTTAGGCCTGCCTGGTACCATTGACCGGCAGATCATTAGTCACGGTTGTTTAGAGGCTTATGGGGTTTCGAGGTGTAAGTAATGAAGTCGACAATTAAAATTTAAGAAGTTGCCTGTTGGTTGTAAGGCACTTGTAACCCATTACTTTTAATGAGTATACACTACACAGTAAAGACAGTAGTTTGTGTATGTTATGAAGTGGGATCCTCTAGCATGAGGCTTACGCAGTTAACTTTCTTTTCAATTGTTAACTCAATTATCAATTTAATTGCGAAAAGTATCTACGCCCTTTGCTGAGCCTCTTAACTCACCTGTTTTGCGGCTGGAGTATAACGCATTGGGCGTAGTAAAGTTAAGATAATCATAAAGCTTCTGTAGCCATAATCATTATTCACAAAAAAAATACTGGATTAATAATATGGCTGTTGATGGTTTTTGCTTACTTATAGATTGCTGTATAAGTGCTCTATTATTTGTTTTCTAATACGAACTCCATGCTATCCATGAATTGATTAGGCCTTAAGGTAAGAATATCGCAGTTGAGCTCATCAAGAAGGGATTCAGCTGTATTACCAATAACAGCAGCACTGATCCCCTTGCGAGCAACTGTGCCTAAAATAATCAATGGAGCATTTAACTTTTTGACCAAAGCTGGAACTAGGCTGGTGGCAGGGCCTTCTCCTATGTGCAGTTGCTCAGAAGGCATAGCAAACTTATCCAGATACTGTTGGCAACCTTGACGGTATTTATCCTCTAATAAAGCAGCGTTTTGTAACACAGGGTCAGGCGAAGACAGCATGGGAGGCGGATAAGCAGTCACAATATGGCAGGGACTGTCTATGAACCCAGCAATGGCTTGAGCATAATTTACTATTACATCATTTAATATTTGATGGGTGTCGTCATGAGGGTCAGCATCAATGGCTGCCACAATTGGCTGCTCACGCCAGCTTTCAGCTTGCTTTACGATTAGTACGGGTACTGTGGTATAGCGAAGTAGTTTCCAGTCAGTAGGAGTATTAATTAATCGTTTTACTTCATTTTCGTGAATGGCTTCTTTAATGATGAGCTGGCAGCGTTGAGCCTGTTGAAAGTGAATAACCGTTTCATGAAAAGATTCATGCCAGGCTTGATAAGCCATTGCTTGTAGCCCTTCCTGGGACAAGGTATTAACCTGAGCATTCAGCCAGTCATCCCACTGATCGTTAGGTCTTTTATTACAGGCGAGTAAGTGGATGGCGGCACCTGTCGCATGACCAATCAACTTTGCTCGTTGCAAAGAAAGAGAGCCGGCTGACTCAGGATTGACTACTACCAAGATTTGTTTAAGTGTTTCCATCTGGAGTCCTTGGCAAGTGATACAAACATCAAGAATAACTATCAAATAGTAAATAGCAATTTAAACGCCTGTTTGATATGGATCAAGCATAATTACAAAACAACATTAAAAATGCTTGGGTTCGGTGAAATACTCCAGCTTGGGGGTGTTGTTCTAGAATACTCACCCGTATAATGCCCTGCTTTTACCAGTAGTTTGTTATGAAACAGTTACCTGAGCTAAAAGACTTTTTATTATGTGAAACCCCCGATAGTTGGGTGTCTGCTGCCTTAAAGCATCCAGAGATTTTGTTGATTGATCATGCTCATTGCGAGAAAAAAGCAGCGGCTACTGCATTAAATTTGATGTTCCGCTATGTGGATAAAGTCGATTTGCTCAATAAAATGTCCCGGTTGGCTCGAGAAGAACTCAGGCATTTTGAGCAGGTTTTAGCGATAATGGTGAAACGAGGAGTCGAATATACCCATCTTAGCCCTGCTCGCTATGCTGCAGAATTACGTAAGCTGGTGAGAACTCATGAACCGGCTCGGTTAGTTGATACGCTGATTGTGGGTGCATTTATTGAAGCTCGTTCTTGTGAGCGGTTTGAAAAGTTAGCTCCTTACCTAGATGAGGAGCTGGCTAAGTTCTATCTCTCGTTATTGAAATCTGAAGCCAGGCATTTCCAGGATTATTTAACCCTTGCCATGGCGGCTATTGATGAGCCAATTGATGAGCGAGTGGCTTTATTTGCAGAAAAAGAGCAAGCGCTGGTATTGGCTTTAGACGATGAGTTTCGTTTTCATAGTGGGCCGCTAGAAGCTGCTACAGCTGAGTAATAAAAAGCTATTTATTAGCTGAGGGGTAAATTGCTTGCCTAATGCTACCTCAGCTAAAGCGAGATTTATGCTGTAGATACAGAATATCCAGTTTCACCATGCCTGCTAATTTTTGAAGTAGTCTTTTTGAGAGAGAAAGAGGTTTAGTTTTGAGTCTTACCGAATATATTTAAACTGATATAGGAAAAGAGTCCAGTTGATACTGGCCATCTTTCTGCCAACGCAACACCCAGCCATTTTTATCCCAGTCACCTAAGACAATCCGTTTGCCAGGTTTACCACTAAGTTCAGTTAAGTCATGAATGTTTGGACGGTGGGTATGACCATGAATCATGATATCAACCTGATGGCCAGCCATCACATGAAGAGCTTCTTCTGGTGTAACATCCATTATCTCTAGTGACTTTTGTTGTCCAGCAGTTTGACTTTGTTGACGAAGTTGTTGACCTAACGCAATACGTTCTGGAATGGTCATGGCAAGCAGCTTTTTGATCATTTCTGGGTGGCGGAATTGTTGTCGAAAAGCCATGTATTCAGAGTCTTTAGTGCAGAGGCTATCACCATGCATTAGCAATACCCGCTGGCCATATAGATCAACGACAGTTGGGTCATTCAACAGCTGACAGCCTGTAAGCAGGCAAAACTGTTTGCCAATTAAAAAGTCACGATTGCCGTGCATAAAGTAAACAGGAATCTGGTCGCTGACTTGCTTGAGGCTGGTTAAAATAGGTTGATGAGCAGGTTGAATAGCATCATCCCCCAGCCATACTTCAAAAAAGTCACCCAATATGTACAAGCTATCAATGCCCTGAGTTTGTTGGGCAAGGAACTGTAAAAACGCCCGAACAATTTCCGGGCGTTCTGCTTGTAAATGTAAATCAGAAATAAACAGTGTTGTCATTGTTAGTCGGTAATGATTTCAGCAGACTCGATAATGACATCTTCCCGAGGTACGTCCTGGTGAAAACCCGCTGAGCCGGTTGCAACCTCGCGAATTTTATTGACTACGTCCATGCCTTCAACTACTTCACCAAAAACAGCGTAACCCCAGCCATCAGGTGTTTTTGAGCGAAAATTAAGAAAATCATTATCAACAGTGTTAATGAAAAATTGTGCAGAAGCCGAGTGAGGGTCATTAGTGCGAGCCATCGCGACGGCTCCAGCTTTATTGGCAAGACCATTATCGGCTTCATTTTCAATAGGTTCGCGGGTTTCTTTTTGGTTCATGCCAGGTTCAAATCCGCCACCTTGGATCATGAAGTCTTTGATAACCCGGTGAAAGATAGTGCCATTATAGTGGCCACTTTTAACGTATTCTTCAAAGTTAGCTGCAGTTTTTGGCGCTTTTTCGTGGTTTAGTTCTAGTTTAATATCACCGAAGTTGGTGTGAAGAACGATCATTGTGAAGCCTTGCAATGGTTAAGGGTGAACGAAGAACTGTAGGGTTACTTAAATAATTAACCGGTTATCACAGTTCAGGTAAAGTCAGAAATGCAGTAATTACAACTGTGCAATATTTAATAATAGTGTAATTAGCAGCAAGACAATTTTTAGGCAAAGCCCAAAGATTGCTTCTTATCTGGATTCATTGGCGGTTATAATAACCGTTTTGCTTATGCTACGAAATATTTATCTCAGTGATTGGGTAGATAGTTTTAAGGTGGCAGCAATCCATCATAATTTACGGGCGAATATTAGCCCCGTGAGGTAAAGCTTTTAATTATTATGGCTACAAACGACGCTGAAAATAAGGTGATAAAACCAACTAACTTTATTCAACAAATTGTTGAGCGTGATCTGACGGCTAGCAAAAATGATGGCCGCCTCCAGACTCGTTTTCCACCAGAACCAAATGGTTATTTGCATATCGGTCATGCAAAGTCGATTTGCCTTAACTTCGGTTTAGCTGAGCGTAATGGTGGTGCCTGTAATCTGCGCTTTGATGACACTAATCCAGAAAAAGAAGAGCAGGAATATATTGAGTCAATCAAGCAGGATGTTGAATGGTTAGGGTTCCAGTGGCAGGGTGAACCACGGTTTGCTTCCAGCTATTTTGATCAGTTTTATCAGTATGCCATTGACCTGATAAATGCAGGGAATGCCTATGTTTGTAGTCTTAACGCTGACGAGGCGAGGGAGTATCGAGGTACATTAACTGAGCCTGGCAGAAACAGTCCTTATCGGGAGCGCTCTGTTGAGGAAAACCTGACGTTGTTTGAACAAATGCGAGACGGCAAGTTTGATGAAGGTGCTCATGCCTTGAGGGCTAAAATCGATATGGCCTCGCCTAATATGAATTTGCGAGACCCGATCATTTACCGTATCCGTAAAGCAGAGCATCACCAAACAGGCGATAAGTGGTGTATTTATCCGATGTATGATTTTGCCCATGGATTGTCTGATGCAATAGAAGGTGTTACCCATTCTATTTGTACTTTGGAGTTTGAAGATCATCGGCCCCTTTATGACTGGTTTTTAGATCAGTTAAATGTGCCATGTCATCCTCAGCAAATTGAGTTTGCACGATTGAACTTGAACTACACCGTCACTAGTAAGCGCAAGTTAAAGCAGTTGGTAGATGAGCAAATTGTTGATGGCTGGGATGACCCAAGAATGCCAACCATTGCTGGTATGCGTAGGCGAGGATATACCCCAACGGCTGTGCGCAACTTTTGTGATGCCATTGGTGTCACCAAAAGTGATGGGGTGGTTGATGTAGCGATGCTGGAACATGCTTTAAGAGATGACCTTAATCAGCATGCTCCTAGGGCAATGGCCGTGTTGAGGCCTCTTAAGCTGGTCATTGAAAACTATCCAGAAGGGCAGGTAGAAATGCTGAAGGCACCCGTGCACCCACAAGATGAAAGCCAGGGTACTCGCGAGTTGCCATTTGCCAGAGAAATTTATATCGATCAGGAAGACTTTAAAGAGCAGGCAAACAAGAAGTTTAAGCGTCTTGTATTAGGTAAAGAAGTGCGGTTACGTAATGCATATGTGATTCGGTGTGATGACGTCATTAAGGATGAAGAGGGTAATATTACTGAGCTGCGCTGCAGTTATGATGCTGAAACATTAGGCAAAGACCCAGAGGGGCGCAAAGTGAAGGGTGTTATTCACTGGGTAACCGTAGAGCACTCTATACCTGCTGAAGTGCGACTATATGACAGGCTGTTTAATGACCCCAATCCAGATGGTCATAAAGAAGCAGATTTTAAAGATTTTCTTAACCCTGAGTCATTAACCGTATTAGAAAACTGTCGCCTGGAACCTGGGCTAGCGACCGCCTCGCCGCAATATGCTTACCAGTTTGAGCGGGAGGGCTACTTCTGCTTAGATAGCAAAGCGGCTAAGTCTGGACAGCGCGTATTTAACAGGACGGTCACTTTACGTGACTCCTGGGCCAAGATTGAAAAAAGCAGTGAAAGCTAAAAGAAGGATAAATTGGCGTGTTGCAAATTTATAACTCTCTTACCCGAAAAAAAGAACCTTTTCAGCCATTAATGCCTGGAAAAGTATCCATGTATGTGTGTGGAATGACCGTATACGACTACTGTCACCTTGGTCATGGTCGGGTATTCGTTGCTTTTGATGTGATTGTTCGTTACTTGCGGGCGAAAGGTTACAACGTTAATTATATTCGTAATATCACTGATATTGATGACAAAATCATTCGCCGGGCTCAGGAAAATAACGAAGATTGGCGGCTGCTAGTTGATCGTTTTATTGGCGCGATGGACGAGGACTTTACAGCACTAGGTATTCAGAAACCGAATCTTGAGCCTAAAGCAACAGAACATATTGATCAAATTGTTGCCATGGTGGAAACCCTGATTAGTAACGGCATGGCTTATGCTGCTGACAACGGTGATGTTTATTATGTGGTAGAAAAGTTCGATCATTATGGCCAGCTTTCTGGCAAAGTACTGGATGAGCTACGCTCTGGCGCGCGAGTTGAAGTAGATGAAGTGAAACGAAATCCACTGGATTTTGTGCTTTGGAAAGCAGCCAAGCCAGGTGAGCCTGCCTGGGACTCTCCTTGGGGTAAAGGTCGGCCAGGCTGGCATATCGAGTGCTCTGCTATGTCTACCTGTTGCCTGGGTAATACCTTTGATATTCATGGAGGTGGGCCTGACCTTAAGTTTCCTCATCATGAGAATGAAATTGCTCAATCTGAAGCGGCTACCGGTGAAAAGTACGCTAATACCTGGATGCATGCAGGGCCGTTGCGTTTGAATGATGAGAAAATGTCCAAGTCGCTTGGCAACTTTTTTACCATTCGCGATATTTTGGCAAAGCACCCTGCTGAGTTGGTTCGGTTTTATTTATTGGCCAGTCATTACCGTAGTCCAATGAACTATACCGAAACCAGTATAAGCGAAGCGTTTAGTGGACTGGAACGACTTTATACAGCATTGCGAGGGCTTAATCTGTCGTCTGAAGTGACTGCCAGTCTGTTTTCTGAGCGATTTAACCAGGCCATGGATGATGACTTTAATACGCCGGAAGCACTAGCTGTTATGTATGACTTAGCTCGTGAAGTTAACCGTATGCGTAAGGCCAATAACCCTGATCAGGCAGCTACGTTAGCGACAGAGTTAAAAAAGCTGGGTGATGTGCTGGGTATTCTCCAACAAGAGCCTGAAACTTTCTTTAAAGGTGAAGGTGAGCAGTCCATTGATGCTGGGCAGATTGAACAGTTAATCGTACAGCGCAATCAAGCCCGAGCTGATAAAAACTGGACAGAAGCAGATCGGGTTCGTGATGAATTGCAGTCCATGGGTGTAGTATTGGAAGACAGTCGGGAAGGAACAAGCTGGAAACTGGATCGGTAACTATTGGAGAGGTTTTCTTCAAAATAACAAAGGCCGTATCATGCGGCCTTTGTTGTACCTGCGGTAAGTTGATCGTTATTAATTAATAGTCATGTAATTCAGTTGCCGCATAATAGGTATTTTCAATCAAGGTAGCCACGGTCATTTGTCCAACACCACCTGGTACAGGGGTAATCCAACTCGCTCGTTGTTGAGCTGCAGCAAATTCAACATCACCTACTAGTGTGCCGTCCTCAAGTCGGTTGATTCCTACATCAATTACAATTGCACCGGGCTTTATCCACTCGCCTTTGACTAAGCCTGGTTTACCAACACCTACCACGACAATATCGCCACGGCAGACTTCAGCAGCTAAATTTTTAGTGAATCGATGGCATGTAGTCACCGTGCAGCCAGCAAGCAGCAGCTCTAGGCTCATTGGTCGGCCAACAATATTAGATGCGCCAACTATCACTGCATGCATACCATGTAAGCCAACACCTGTCGTTTCCAGTAAGGTCATAATACCTTTGGGGGTGCATGGCCGGAGTAGTGGCATGCGCGTTGCCAGACGTCCCATATTGTATGGATGGAAGCCATCGACATCTTTATCAGGACGAATGCGCTCTAATATTTTTTCGGGTTGAATATGGGCAGGCAGAGGTAATTGTACCAAGATTCCATCAACAGTCTGATCGTCATTTAGCTCATCTATTAGTCCAACTAAATCTTGTTCAGTCGTGGAGTCAGGCAGGTTAAATGACTTAGAAAGAATCCCTGCTTTTTCACAAGCCTTCTTTTTATTGCCAACATATACGGTTGAAGCAGGGTCATCGCCTACTAGAATTACAGCCAAGCCTGGGCGGCGAAGTCCTGCTGAGGTGCGAGCTGAAATGCCCGCGGCAACTTTGTTAATAACATTTGCAGCAATGGTGCGGCCATCAATGATTTGTGCAGTCATAGGAGGGTTTCTAGATTACCAGTTAGAAAGCGCAATAAAGGTATAATTGTGGCATGAATCAGTAAAGAGGCAAAGTAAGGGCTGGTTTAGCTAAAATAAAAGTAATTGGTTAAGGGGCTTTAGGCAGAGACTCAACTAGAGAAGGTGTGCTTAAGTACTGATCATTAATGGATTTTTTATTAAAAAAAGCAAAACAGGCATTGACGGCAGCAGGGAGTGTCAGTAATATGCGCACCACTCGTCGGGCAGCACGGGCTTCACTGAGAAGCTAAGGCTTCGAAATGACTAAGGTCAACCGGGGTATAGCGCAGTCTGGTAGCGCGCCTGCTTTGGGAGCAGGATGTCGGGAGTTCGAATCTCTCTACCCCGACCAGATTGATCTCTTAAGTATGGCCTGGTAAGTTAGGCGCCCGTAGCTCAGCTGGATAGAGCATCCGCCTTCTAAGCGGATGGTCGCAGGTTCGAGTCCTGCCGGGCGCGCCATAAGGCGAGAGATGTATTGGTTGAGATGCCAAGTATGTAGTAGATTTGTACGATGCAGTGGTGGGCGTAGCTCAGTTGGTAGAGCTCAGGATTGTGACTCCTGCGGTCGTGGGTTCGAATCCCATCGTCCACCCCAATATTTAAAGTTTGTTATAGTTTTTGCGGAAGTGGTGAAATTGGTAGACACGCTGGATTTAGGTTCCAGTGCCGAAAGGTGTGAGAGTTCGAGTCTCTCCTTCCGCACCAATTAATTTGAAATGGGGATAAGCGTGCTTATCCCCATTTTTGTGTTAATAGGCGAAATTTTAGAGGGGAATGGGACTATCCCATTGATAGTCGAGTGAGAATTTGTTTTATTACGCCCTTCTAACAGTTTTTAGGTTTAACGAGGAACAATCATGCAAGTCTCACTTGAAACAACTTCTGGCTTAGAGCGTCGCATGACTATTGTTGTACCTGCGGAGCAGGTAGAAAGCAAAGTTATGGAGCGGCTTAAAGAGACTGCCAAACGGGTGCGCATTGACGGTTTTCGCCCAGGTAAAGTCCCTTTAAGTGTAGTTAAGCGCCGCTATGGTAAAGCGACTCGACATGAAGTTGTAGGTGATGTGATGCAAGCTTCATTTGTTGAAGCTATCCAAGAAAAGTCACTTAATCCAGCCGGTATGCCTTCAGTAGAGCCGACTAAAATGGAGCCGGGTGAAGACTTTGAGTTTGTTGCTACGTTTGAAGTGTATCCTGCCATAGAGCTTGCTTCTTTAGCTGACATTAAAATCGAAAAGCCTGTTGCTGAAGTTACAGAAGCTGATTTAGACAAAATGCTCGAAAACCTCCGTGAGCAAAACAAGGTCTGGCAAGAAACTGATCGTGAAGCAGCTAATGGTGATCAAGTTACTATCGACTTCATGGGTAAAGTCGGCGGCGAAGCGTTCGATGGTGGCTCTGCAGAAAACCATGATTTAGAGCTAGGCTCTGGTCGCATGATTCCTGGTTTTGAAGACCAGTTAACTGGTGTAAAAGCAGGTGAAGAAAAAACCATTCAAGTAACTTTCCCTGAAGACTATCAGGCTGAAGAGCTAGCTGGCAAAGCTGCTGACTTTGATATTACTGTAAAGAAAGTGTCGGAGTCTATTCTGCCAGAACTGAATGATGAGTTTTTTGTCAAGTTTGGTGTTACTGAGGGTGGATTTGATAAATTCCGTGAGGAAGTGAAAAAGAACATGGAGCGTGAGCTTCGTCATGCCATCAAAACCAAAGTTAAAAACCAAGCCATGGATGCTTTACTTGAAGTAAACCAGGTAGATGTACCAAAAGCATTAACTGATGGTGAAATTGACCGCTTGCGTGAGCAGGCTGTTCAACAGTTTGGTGGTGGTCAACAGATTGATCCAAAGAACTTGCCAGCTGAGTTGTTTACAGAACAAGCCGAAAAGCGTGTTGCACTTGGTTTGTTAGTGGGTGAGCTGGTTAAAACCAACAATATTGAAGTTGATGAAGCTAAGGTAAAAGAGACAATTGAAGATGTAGCTTCTGCTTACCAAGAGCCAGAGCAAGTGGTTAACTGGTATTATAATAATGAGCAGCAGCTTAACGAAGTTCGTTCACTCGTCTTGGAAGATCAGGTGGTTGATACTATCCTCAAAGAGGCGGAAGTGACAGAAGTGAAATGTGGCTATGAAGAAGCCATCAAGCCAGCGCAAGCTAAAGACGAGAAGGCTGAAGAGCCTGAAGCAAACACTGACGACGGCGCAGAAGAAGCTTAACCCTGTGAACCCTTCCTGAAGTACCGGTCAACTAGACCGGTATTTTATTTCAGCTCCGTCAAATAGGGAGTGATGCAACGAAATGTCTAAAATCATTACCGGTGGACATGCCGATCCCATTACATACTCTGGACTAGTACCTATTGTTGTTGAACAAACAGCACGTGGTGAACGCTCCTATGATATCTATTCAAGGCTGTTAAAAGAGCGGGTGATCTTTTTGATCGGGCAGGTTGAAGATCATATGGCTAACTTGGTAGTGGCTCAGATGTTGTTTTTAGAGTCAGAAAACCCTGATAAAGATATCCATCTTTATATCAACTCGCCTGGTGGTTCCGTGACAGCTGGTATGTCTATCTACGATACCATGCAGTTTATAAAACCTGATGTTAGTACGATGTGTATTGGTCAGGCTGCAAGTATGGGAGCATTGTTGTTAACGGGTGGTGCAAAGGATAAGCGTTATGCGCTGCCGCATTCAAGATGCATGATCCACCAGCCTCTGGGTGGTTTCCAAGGTCAAGCTTCAGATATTGAAATACATGCCAAGGAAATCATTTCTATTAGAGATAAGCTAAATCATGTGCTTGCAAAGCACACTGGCCAGCCACTAGAAGTGATTGAGAAAGATACTGATCGTGATAATTTCATGGATGCTTCTCAATCAGTCAAATATGGCTTGGTTGATGCAGTACTGGAAAAGCGTGCTGCACCAGAATAATCTAAGCTTAAGGTAACAGAGGGGAGTGTATCCCTCTGTTTTTCACACTTCTACTTGAAAACTAGGCGCAAAGGCTGCATCTTTGGATGTAGCTGAAATAGTTGTCTCAGTAGGATATTTAGAATGACTGACGAAAAAAATGGCAAAGGTGAAGATAGCGGTAAGCTACTTTACTGTTCTTTTTGCGGCAAAAGTCAGCATGAAGTTAGGAAGCTTATCGCCGGGCCCTCTGTATTTATTTGTGATGAATGTGTAGATCTGTGCAACGATATTATTCGTGAAGAGGTGCAGGAGAGTAGCCCAGATAGTTCCAGCGACAAATTGCCGGCTCCAAAAGAAATTAATGCAATTCTGGATGAATACGTAATTGGTCAGGCGAGAGCCAAGAAAATCCTCTCGGTGGCTGTGTATAATCACTACAAGCGCTTACAAAGAGGCGGCAAGAAGGACAAAGAGGATGTTGAGCTAGGAAAAAGCAACATCCTGCTGATTGGGCCAACAGGAAGCGGTAAAACGCTGCTTGCTGAAACACTTGCCCGGCTTTTGAATGTTCCCTTTACGATTGCTGATGCCACAACGCTGACAGAAGCAGGTTATGTGGGAGAAGATGTAGAGAATATCATTCAAAAACTGCTGCAAAAATGTGACTATGATGTGGACAAGGCCCAAATGGGAATAGTTTACATTGATGAAATTGATAAAATTTCTCGCAAGTCAGATAACCCATCCATTACACGAGATGTGTCTGGAGAAGGGGTGCAACAAGCCCTCTTAAAATTGATTGAAGGAACTGTTGCATCAGTGCCGCCGCAGGGTGGACGCAAGCATCCTCAACAAGAGTTTTTACAAGTAGACACGTCGAATATTTTGTTTATTTGTGGTGGAGCGTTTGCTGGGCTTGATAAGGTCATCAGAGATCGCTCTGAAAAAGGTGGCATTGGATTCTCTGCTGAAGTGAAGAGCAAGGATACCAGTAAAAAAGTGGGTGAAACCCTTAAGGATGTAGAGCCTGAAGACTTAGTACGCTATGGCTTGATTCCTGAGTTTGTTGGGCGTTTGCCAGTCATTGCTACTCTGGATGAGCTTGATGAGCCTGCCTTAATACAAATTTTGACTGAGCCAAAAAACTCTTTAGTTAAGCAGTATGGCAAGTTATTTGAGATGGAAGAGGTTGAAATTGATTTTAGGGAAGAAGCGCTGAGTGCCATTGCGCAAAAAGCAATGGAGCGAAAAACAGGAGCGCGGGGACTCCGCTCTATTTTGGAGTCGGTGCTGCTGGATACAATGTATGATATTCCCTCTCAAGAAGATGTTAGTAAAGTGGTTATCGATAAGTCAGTGATAGATGGTGACTCTGAACCATTACTGATTTATGAAAATAGTGAGCAGCAAAAAGCGTTGCCAGATGATTAATTCAACTATAATTTAAATGGGGCCCTAGTGGCCCCATTTTTTTTGAGATGGCTCATTGCCTGTCGGTGTGAGTACAGGATTGTAGTGGAATCAAGGGTAAACTTGTTTTTCATTGCTTCGTCCCCATGTTATAACCAAGGTTTGTTGGTAAGAGCCTAGTTCTGTTAGTTATTTGAAAAATGCAGTGCTATAAGCTGGCTAATGTGAGTGAACCTACAGACTAATTTTGCTCAGGTAGTATCTACTAAGCCATTAGTAACAGGTCTAGTGGTGGCAGCTAAATCGTTGCAGGTATGAACCTTAAGACAGGTTAAGTACAGTAAATAGCACAACAGCAGATTTTTTGGAAAGAGTGGTTTTAATTGGCTGGCTGCTATTAGTAAATGACGTCAACTGGGCTGACTTAACATAATGAATTCACTAGCTGTATAGTTGCATACAGCAAAAAGTAGTTACTAGGGGGCTACTTATGGAGACATACGATATCTCCGATCGACCTGATAGATTTGAGTTGCCGTTATTACCCTTAAGGGATGTTGTGGTATATCCCCATATGGTTATTCCATTGTTTGTAGGTCGTGAAAAATCGATCAAAGCATTGGAAGCGGCTATGGATAAAGATAAACAAGTACTGCTTGTTGCCCAAAAAGATGCTTCAGATGATGAGCCTAATCAGTCAGATATCTTTGATATTGGAACGGTATCGACAATCTTACAGTTACTCAAACTGCCCGATGGCACTGTTAAACTCCTGGTAGAAGGTGGTCATCGAGCCCGAATTGAAGACCTTTCAGGTGACGAAGGTGATTATTACAGTGCTTGGGTAACACCACTAAAAACAATTGAAGCACAAGAGAGAGAGTCTGATGTTCTGACTCGCTCACTGATTTCCCAGTTTGAACAGTATGTGCAGCTTAGTAAAAAAGTACCGGCGGAGGTGCTTACGTCACTATCCTCTATTGATGATGCTGAGCGTTTGACTGACACCATTGCTGCACATATGGCACTTAAAGTTCATGAAAAGCAAAAGATTTTAGAGATTGATGACCTTCATAAGCGAATTGAACACCTGATGGGGATCATGGAGTCTGAAATTGATCTGATGCAAGTTGAAAAGCGCATCCGTGGCCGGGTGAAAAAGCAGATGGAGCGGAGCCAGCGTGAATATTATTTGAATGAGCAGATGAAAGCCATTCAGAAAGAGCTGGGTGATATGGATGAAGCGCCCAATGAAACTGATGAGCTACAGGCTAGAATTGATTCTTCTGGGATGACCAAAGAAGCCAAGGAAAAAGCCAGTTCTGAGCTGAATAAGCTACGGATGATGTCGCCAATGTCAGCAGAGGCTACGGTGGTGCGTAGTTATATCGACTGGATGGTGAATCTACCTTGGAAAAAACGTAGCAAAGTACGTCATGATTTAAAGAAAGCAGAGCAAATACTAGAAACTGACCATTATGGTTTAGAGGAAGTCAAAGAGCGTATTTTAGAATACTTGGCTGTACAACAGCGGGTAAGAAAGCTAAAAGGGCCTGTTCTTTGCCTGGTTGGCCCCCCAGGAGTAGGAAAAACCTCCCTTGGTGAATCTATTGCCAGAGCTACTAACCGTAAATTTGTCCGAATGGCATTAGGTGGCGTACGTGATGAAGCTGAAATACGCGGCCATCGTCGTACATATATTGGCTCTATGCCAGGTAAGTTGCTACAAAAAATGGCTAAAGTTGGAGTTAAAAACCCACTGTTTTTATTGGATGAAATTGATAAAATCGGCTCTGACATGCGTGGAGATCCAGCTTCTGCATTATTAGAAGTACTTGATCCAGAGCAAAACAATACCTTTAATGATCATTATTTAGAAGTAGACTATGACTTGTCGGATGTGATGTTTGTCTGTACTTCTAATTCAATGAATATTCCAGGACCGCTTTTGGATCGGATGGAAGTAATTCGAATCCCTGGATATACCGAGGATGAGAAAGTTAATATTGCATTACGGTATTTAATACCGAAGCAAAAAAAACTTAATGGCTTAAAAGAAAAAGAATTAGAGTTTGCTAAAGACACTGTGCGTGGTCTAATTCGCTACTATACTCGTGAAGCTGGGGTGCGTGGCTTAGAGAGGGAAATTGCCAAAATTTGCCGTAAAATAGTGAAAGAGCATGCGTTAGGGAAAGAAGACATTAAAGATACAGTATTACCTGATCAGCTTGAACATTATTCAGGTGTTAGAAAGTTCAAATATGGTTTGGCAGAAGAGGAAGATCAGGTAGGGCAAGTCACAGGGCTGGCTTGGACTCAGGTAGGTGGAGAGCTGCTCACTATTGAAACCATTGCAGTGCCAGGAAAAGGCAGAATTACTAAAACAGGATCGTTGGGCGATGTAATGCAGGAGTCAATCCAGGCGGCCTTAACAGTAGTCCGTAGTCGTGCACAAGTGTTGGGTATTCCTAGTAATTTTCATGAAAAAAATGATATCCATATTCATGTTCCTGAAGGCGCTACGCCCAAAGATGGTCCAAGTGCCGGCATTGGGATGTGTACGGCTCTGGTATCCGTACTGACAGGTATACCAGTAAAAGCTGAAGTCGCGATGACAGGTGAAATCACCCTGCGGGGACAAGTGTTGCCTATTGGTGGTTTGAAGGAAAAATTACTGGCTGCCCATCGGGGTGGAATTAAAACAGTGATAATTCCAGATGAAAATCAGCGTGATTTAAAAGAAATTCCTGATAATATTAAGGAAGACTTGGAAATCCGCCCAGTGAAGTGGATTGACGAGGTGTTAGGGATTGCTTTGCAATATATGCCAGAGCCTCTACCTGAAACTGAACAAGTAGTAAAAACATCTGAAGATCAACAGGCTAATGAGTCTAATGAGCGTATTAATACGCACTAATTAAGGGTTTACCTTGACAGTCTTAAAAGCGAGTTGGTATAACTCCCCACTCGCTTTGGCATCACGAGTC
Source organism: Spartinivicinus ruber (assembly GCF_011009015.1). NCBI lineage: Bacteria > Pseudomonadati > Pseudomonadota > Gammaproteobacteria > Oceanospirillales > Zooshikellaceae > Spartinivicinus > Spartinivicinus ruber. The sequence continues at coordinate 4,111,734 of NZ_CP048878.1, read as the reverse complement.
AGGCGTCTTGTTGAGTTTTGCTGCTTCGTTAAAAAATAAATTATACATTGCGTAAATTAGTAGCATGGTCTGGCAAACAGATTTGTGTTGATGCGCGCTTACTAAACACGGCTTAATGAATGCTGAGTTAAGCGTTTACTAAATATCTCAAAAGAAGGGGAATAGAGTGAACAAATCAGAGTTAATCGATGCAATTGCAGCTTCTGCTGATATTTCTAAAGCTGCTGCCGGTCGTGCTCTTGATGCAATGATCGACTCAGTCACCAAAGCTTTACAAGGTGGTGATCAAGTTGTCTTGGTGGGATTTGGTACTTTTTCTGTCAAAGAGCGTGCAGCACGTACTGGACGTAACCCGCAGACAGGCGAGCCGATTCAAATTCCTGCTGCAAAAATTCCAAGCTTTAAAGCTGGTAAAGCACTGAAGGATGCCGTAAACTAAGCGCCTTCAAGGGGCAGTTAAGTTCAACTGCCCCTTAGTAATTTATGGGTTGAATATTATTTCACCCAAAAGCTTGGAGCGGTAGTTCAGCTGGTTAGAATACCGGCCTGTCACGCCGGGGGTCGCGGGTTCGAGTCCCGTCCGCTCCGCCAGATACTAAAAAGGCGCATCATTTGATGCGCCTTTTTTATGCGCAATACACCCGAAGTGTAGGGTAGCAACAAAATTATTTGTCTGGTTATATTTTCTTATTTATTGTATAAGCCTTTTTTTCGCTTAGAAATACAGTACAGTTGAATACAACATAAAGTAACAGTAACAACTGGCCACCCGGTTGTGCGAGGTTAATATGCTGCAAGGTATCAGGGATAATGCACAAAGCTGGATAACAAAGGTTATTGTTATCCTTATTATATTTTCTTTTGCTATTTTTGGGCTTGAGTCCATTCGCTTGGTTGCTACAAGTAATGGCGTTGTCTCTGTCAATGGCGAAGATATTTCGCCCCAGGAACTACAACGTGCGATGACTGTTCAGCGTAATCAGTTGATAAAGCAAATGGGGGATAATTTTGATCCTTCACTGATCAACGAAGATGAACTACGTTCAAGTGCCATTGAATCATTAATTAACGAAGAACTGTTAGTTCAGGCTGCCAAAGAAGCAGATATGCATGTAACTGAGCAGGTTATTGATGAATATATTTTACGCGATCCCAGTTTTCAGGTTGAAGGTAAGTATAATTCTGAGCGATATCAGTCAGTACTAGGGTCAGTTGGACTTTCTTCACAACAGTTTCGTCAATATTTACGTCAACAAGCACTGGTTGGCCAATATGCAGCAGGTGTCAGTGCTACAGACTTTGTATTGGATAATGAAGTTAATACCGTACTTAAGCTTGATCAACAAACCCGAAGCTTTCAGTACTTTACTTTACAGATGGATAAAATAAAGGCTTCTATTAAACCAACAGAAAACGAAGTAAAGGAATATTACGAAACTAATAAAGATAACTTTAAAACCCCTGAGCAAATCCAGGTTGATTATGTTGTATTAGATCGCGCTAAATATCTGGAGGGTGTAGAAGTATCTGATAAAGAAATTCAGGAACGTTATGATGCACTTGTCGCTGATCTTGAAAAAGAAGCACAAAAGCGTCGTCGAGTTGCCCATATATTATTTGAGATCAATGATGACTTAACAGAAGATAAAGCCAAAGCGTTAGCTGAAGAAGTGAAACAAAAGCTGGCTGATGGCGAAGATTTTGCCAAACTCGCTAAAGTTTACTCCAGTGATAAGGTGTCAGCGGAGAAAGGTGGTGACTTAGGTGTTGTTGAAAAAGGTTTTTTTGGTGAGGAGTTTGATTTAGCCTTGGCTGACCTTAAAGAAGGGGATGTATCTGAGCCAATTAAAAATGACTTTGGTTATCAGATAATTAAAGTGACAGGAGTTGATAAGGCAGAAATACCAAGCTTGGCTGAAAAGAAAGATGAAATAGTTAAGTCTTTAAAACAAGAACAAGTTGAATTGGTTTTTGCAGAAAAAAGAGAAGAGTTTGGTTTAAAAGCCTATGAGTCAGATTCTTTAAAAGCACTGGCAGATGAATATGAGCTGTTGATTGAAACCTCTGATTACTTTGATGCCAATGGTGGTAAAGGTTTATTTGCTAACAAAGCTTTGATTAATGAAGCATTTTCTGAGGCGGTTATTCAAGACTCAGAAAATGGTAAAGCAATAGAGGTTGAAGATGGTAAATGGGTTGTGGTTCGATTAAAAGACCGTAAACCTGCTGCAGTTAAACCGCTTGAGCAAGTAGCAGAGCAAGTAAAAGCAGCGATTATCACTAAGCAAGCTGAAGAGAAAATTAAAACACAAGCTGAGCAACTACTCGCAAATTTAAAAGAGGGTAAAACGCTAGAAAGCGTGGCAAAAGAAACTGAAGTTGAACTTAAAAAAGCAGAGAGCATTAAACGCAATGCAGCTAATTTACCCCGTCAGCTGGTGATGGAAAGCTTTAAAATGCCTCGTCCTAGTGAGGGAAAACAGAGCTTTGCTCAAGCAACTTTATTAGGCGGAAATATAGCCGTCATTGCTTTAACTTCAGTGAAAACACCTGAGCAAGTAAAGGAAAATGAGCAACAAAAGCAGTTTATTTCTCGTTACTTAATGGATCAACAGGGTAGGGAAATGATGGCTTCATTACAAAAAAACTTACGAGATAGTGCGGAGATAGAACGTAACTTATAAGGCTCTTTTATATAAAGCAATAGAAAGAAAAAACCAGGTATAAACTACCTGGTTTTTTTATATTAATAATTCGCAAAAGCCAAAAATTTTTAAATCATACAAGCGGCCTAAATTCATTACTGTGCAAACGATAGAAAACAGCTTTTTATACCCAATGCGTAGGGTTTTTAGGTGAGGCCACCGAGTGATGAAGTTCTATGAGCCTATTGAGATAGGTGATTGGGGTGAGGAGCGATGATAACAAAACTTAAAAATGATTCGCGATGGGTATATGTATGGTGATAGAAATGTTGCAGCAACAGTTTTTGTGTTAGAGGCAAGAGGATAGTTGGCTTGGAGAGTGCCAGAGTTGACACTCTCTTATAGGCTTACTCTTCGTCTAGTGCACCCATCGCTGTAATATTGAAGCCACCATCTACATAGGTGATTTCACCAGAGACACCACTAGCTAGGTCTGAACATAGGAATGCCGCAACATTACCGACTTCTTCAATAGTCACATTACGACGTAAAGGGGTTTGCTTCTCGTTATAGCTCAGCATTTTTCTGAAGCTCTTAATACCAGAAGCCGCTAAAGTACGAATAGGGCCGGCTGAAATAGCATTAACACGAGTGCCATCTGGCCCCATGCTGGTAGCTAAATAACGTACAGAAGCTTCTAAGCTTGCTTTAGCTAGGCCCATAACATTGTAGTTAGGCATAGTACGTTCAGCCCCTAAATAAGATAAGGTTAACAATGCACCATTACGTCCTTCAAGCATTGGCTTAGCAGCTTTTGCTAAAGCAACAAAGCTGTAAGCACTGATATCATGAGCAACCCTGAAGCCTTCACGAGTAGTTACATCAACAAAGTTACCAGTCAGCTGATCACCAGGGGCAAAGCCGACTGAATGCACGACAATATCAATGCCATCCCATTTTTTGTTTAGCTCGGTGAAGACATTAGTAATTTCTTCGTCATTGGTTACATCACAAGGGAAGCATAGCTCTGGACCAGAGCCCCATTCTTGGGCGTATTCCTCTACCCGAGACTTCAATTTTTCATTTTGGTAAGTGAATGCTAGCTCGGCTCCTTCGCGGTGCATGGCTGCAGCAATACCAGAGGCAATTGATTTTTTACTGGCAACACCGACAATTAGTGCCTTTTTTCCAGCTAAAAAACCCATAATAATCTTCCTAAATTAAAGTTAGCCGATGACTATTCTGGACTTGATACCCTTCGCGTTGGCTGGGCACACCAGATTAGCCGTTTAACTTGTTTGTAAAATAGACAATAAAGTGTGGGCAGTATATTGGAATCTGCCTGAAATTGCGAATGTAAATGGATGTAGTAACATGTCACTTTTAATTTGTGGATTCTATAAACAGTTTAATCCCAAGGCTCAATAAGATGACACCAGCTGTAATGGCAGTTAAGAAAGATCAGATAGATTTTTCTCTTCATGAGTATAATCACGACCCTGCAGCAGTATCTTATAGTATGGAAGCGGCCGAAGAGCTTGGCCTGGAGGCTAATAGGGTTTATAAAACACTACTTGTACAAGTATCAGGTATAAGAGCATCACTTGTGGTCTCGTTAGTGCCAGTCAGGACGATGGGTTATTTAGTAAGAGGGATTAGCCCATTAGGGTAGAAAAAAGCGTTACCTTTATTGCTGGATGAATCGGCAGACTATTTTTGTAAGTGGAGGTAGGCGTGGTCTAGAGATTGAATTAACCCCAAGTGATTTGCTCTTGCTTGTTAAAGGAAGAGTAGCCTTGATTAAGAAATCATAAATTGATTACAAAAATGCTGCCTTGAGCAGGGCTTTTGTATAAGGGTGGCTGGGTTGCTGGAAAATATCTTGAGTGTCACCTGTTTCAACGCACTGGCCTTTTTGCATCACCATAATGCGATGACTCATTGCTTTAACAACCGCTAAATCATGGCTGATAAATAAATAACTAAGTTGATACTTTTGCTGTAGATTGCGTAATAAATTGACGATTTGTGTTTGCACTGTGCGATCAAGAGCTGATGTTGGTTCATCTAAAATAATTAATTTTGGTTTCAGGACTAACGCACGGGCAATTGCAATCCGTTGTCGCTGGCCACCGGAAAACTCATGAGGATAACGGTGTCGAATACTAGGGTCTAATCCTACTTCACTGAGAGTTTGACAGATTTCCAGGTCGATGTCTTCAATAGCTAAATGACTTTGGTGAATATTTAGTCCTTCGCCGATTATTTGTGCGATTGACATTCGTGGGTTTAGACTACCAAATGGATCTTGAAAAACAATTTGGATATCGCGACGTAGTGGCCGAAAATCTTTTTGTTTTAGTTGGCTGATTGCTTGGCTATTAAAATGAATATTGCCTTCACTGGGTAGTAGTTTTAATAAAGCAAAGCCCAAGGTTGATTTACCTGAGCCACTTTCGCCAACTACGCCAAGTGTTTCGCCTTGTTTGATAGCTAGGTCGGTTGGCTCAACTGCTTTTACAAAATCGACTGTACGCTTAAAAATTCCTGCAGTTAAAGGAAACCAAACCTTTAACTGTTCTGCAACTAAAATAGTTTTTGCTTCTTTATCAACTGGTGAAGGAGAGCCTGTGGGCTCAGCCTTAATCAGTAATTGAGTGTAAGGATGTTGTGGTTGTTTAAATAAATTTTCACATTCTCCGCTTTCAACAATATGGCCGTCTTTCATTACAGCAACTTTGTGGGCGACATGCTGGACTAAATTAAGGTCATGGCTGATTAATAAAATGGCCATTTCCAACTCATCTTGTAGCTGTTCAAGTAGCTTCAATATTTGCAGTTGTACTGTGACATCTAGTGCTGTGGTAGGCTCGTCTGCAATTAATAATTTGGGCTTATTAGCCAGGGCCATGGCAATCATTATTCGTTGTCGTTGTCCTCCTGATAATTCATGAGGATAAGCATTAAGCCGTTGCTGAGCATTGTGGATTTCGACTTGCTCCAATAGTTGAAGAGTTTGTTGTTTGGCTTCAGCTTTGGTGATTCCGGGGTGATGCAATTGTATAATTTCACCAATTTGCTTAGCAATGCTGTGCAAAGGGTTAAGTGAAGTCATGGGCTCTTGAAAAATCATTGCAATTTCATTGCCCCTGATCTTTCGTATAGATTCAGTAGAAGTGGCGAGTAAATTTTGTTGTTGCCACAGAACCTCGCCACTTACTTGACAGGCAGGTGCAGGGGGTAGTAATTGTAGAATGGATTGAGCAGTAACTGATTTACCTGAGCCACTTTCGCCAACCAGGGCTAATGTTTCACTATGGGCAATGGTAAAGCTGGCGTTATTCACGGCATTGAATGTTTGGTTTGCTTGGTGGAAATTAACTGATAACGCCTTTACTTGTAATAACTGATCACTCATAGCTTGATTTTCCTTGGATCAAAAGCATCTCGGGAAGCCTCACCTATAAAAACCAACAATGTGAGCATGAGGGCTAGGGTGATAAAGGCAGAGAGACCTAACCAGGGAGCATGTAAATTATTTTTGCCTTGGGCAACTAACTCGCCTAGGGAAGGTGAGCCAACTGGCAAACCAAAACCTAGGAAATCTAAAGAGGTTAATGCGGTAATACCAGAGGTTAATATAAACGGCATATAGGTTAATGTTGCCACCATAGCGTTAGGTAAAATATGGCGAAAAATAATTAAGCTATTAGCAAGGCCTAAGGCTCTTGCTGCTCTGACATATTCAAGATTTCTTGCTCGTAAAAATTCTGCTCTTACTAAATCAACTAGCTGCATCCAGCTAAAAAGCAGCATAATACCTAGTAACCACCAAAAGTTTGGGTTAACAAAACTAGATAAAATGATAAGTAAAAATAAAACAGGTAAGTTCTGAAAGATTTCTATTAACCGCTGGCCAATCAAGTCAATCTTACCACCATAAAAACCTTGCATAGCCCCCACAGCAATGCCAATGATAGAGCTGACAATTGTTAAGGTTAAGGCAAATAATACCGAAATACGAAATCCATAGATAATTCGAGCTAATACATCTCTGGCTTGATCATCACTACCTAACCAGTGATTACCATCCGGTGGTGACGGAGCTGGCTGAGGTAGTTCATAAATAATGGTGTTGTAACTATAAGGAATGAGTGGCCATAGTATCCAGCCATTCTTATTGATTAACTCTTGAATGTAGGGGTCTTTATAATCGGTTTCTGTTTCAAACTCACCATCAAATGTTGTTTCGGAGTAACTGACTAAAACAGGGAAATAATAGTTCTCTTGATATTTCAATAAGACTGGCTTGTCATTAGCAATCCATTCAGCAAACAGGCAAATAACGAACAAAATGCAAAACAGCCATAATGAATAATAGCCTCTTTTGTTAGCTTTAAACGCTTCCCAGCGACGTTGATTGATTGGGCTTAATCGCATATGAGTTACCCTTCACGACTTTCAAAGTCAATTCTTGGGTCTATTAGCATATAACTGATATCACCAATTAATTTGAGAATGAGGCCAATCAGGGTAAAGATAAACAAGGTGCCAAAGACTACCGGATAGTCTCGTTGTATGGCTGCCTCGAACCCCAATAAACCTAAACCATCTAGAGAAAAAATGACTTCAATCAGGAGTGAGCTTGTAAAGAAAATACCCACTAATGCGGCAGGAATTTGCGCAATAATAATTAACATGGCATTGCGAAATACATGACCGTAGAGAATTTTATTTTCGGCTAACCCTTTTGCCCTTGCTGTTGTAACGTACTGCTTGTGAATTTCGTCCAGAAAAGAGTTTTTGGTTAACATGGTTAAAGTGGCAAAGCTACCGATTACGATTGAAATAACAGGTAGGGTAATATGCCACAGGTAGTCTAAGGCCTGTTGATACCAATTGAGTTCATCAAAATTATCTGAGGTTAAACCGCGTAAGGGAAACCAATCTAAATAGGTACCGCCCGCTAAAAATACGATAAGTAGAATAGCAAATAAAAAACTGGGGATTGCATAGCCTACAATGATCACGGTACTGGTCCAGATATCAAAGTAAGAGCCATCTTTAACCGCTTTTTTAATTCCCAAGGGGATAGAGATAAGGTAAACCAGTAGGGTACTCCATAAACCTAATGAAATCGAAACGGGTAGTTTCTCAATTATCAGATCAATCACTTTTTTATCATGAAAAAAACTTTCGCCAAAATCAAATTGTGCATAATTTTTTAACATGATAAAAAATCGCTCATGAGCCGGTTTGTCAAAACCATAAAGTTTTTTAATATTTTTAATCAGATCGGGGTTGAGTCCTTGTGCTCCTCTGTATTCACTGGATGGCTGGCCGCTGGCAATGCTATCTGACCCAGCTCCCAAACGGCCACCGATACCAGTATCTAAGCCTTGTAATTTAGCGATCATTTGCTCAACTGGGCCGCCAGGGGCTGCTTGAATAATAATAAAATTAATGACCATAATCCCTAGTAGAGTAGGGATTATGAGGAATAGCCGACGAATAATATAGTCAAACATAAAATTAATGACCAACCATTATTATTTAGAGAGCTTTTTAGCTTTAGTGGGGTCATACCACCAAGTATTTAACCCTACGGTATATTTAGGTGGTTGTTTGGGCATGCCGAATTTATTCCAATAAACTAAACGACTTTGATTAAGATAGTATTGTGGAATAACGTAATGATTCCACAACAGTACCCTGTCAAGTGCTTGAGTACTTGCAATAAGTGTTTTTCTGTCTGGTGCTTGAATAATTTTGCTAATTAACTGATCAACTACGGGGTTTTCTATGCCGATGTAGTTGCGGCTTCCCTTGATATTGGCTTGACTGGAATGCCAATAATCGCGTTGCTCGTTGCCAGGGGAATTAGACTGGGGAAAACCACCAATGATCATATCAAAATCAAAGTTATTACGGCGTTCAATATACTGTTGAGTATCGATTTTACGTATGGTTGTCTCTATACCCATACGCTTCAGGTTTTTTTGAAAAGGTAAAACAATCCGTTCAATGTTGGCTTGGGTGAGTAAAATTTCAAAGGTTAAAGGCTCTCCTTTCGCATTAATTAATTGCTTATTTCTAATTTGCCAGCCGGCTTGTTTGAGTAATCGTAGTGCTTGGCGTAAGTTGTTACGTACATTGCCGCTACCATCTGTTTTGGGTAAGGTGAATGGTTTGGTGAATAACTCGTTTGGTAATTGGTTTTTAAAAGGCTCTAGCAGTGCTAATTCTGCCTTGCTGGGAAGGCCGGTAGCAGCGAGTTCTGAACCAGCAAAATAACTATCTATACGCGTATAGCTATCATAAAATATAGTTTTATTTTGCCACTCGAAGTCATAGGCATAGCCAATGGCTTCACGAACTTTAGGGTCTTTAAATTTACCGTGACGAATATTAAAAATAAAAGATTGCATAGCTGCAGGAGAATAATCAGTAATGCTGGCCTTAATTAAACGGCCTTCTTTTACAGCTGAAATGTTGTATTCGGTAGCCCAGCTTTTGGCACTATTTTCTATTCGTAAATCATATTTGCCAGCTTTAATTGCTTCAATGGCAACGGAAGGTTCTCGGTAATAATCAAACATTAGCGTGTCAAAATTGTTATGGCCTTTATTCACCGCTACATTCTGTCCCCAATAGTCTTTTGCTCGTTCATAGTGAATAGAACGACCAGGGTCTACTTTTGATACTTTATAGGGGCCGCTGCCTAAAGGAAATTCTAGGGTGGTTTTCGTGAAGTCATGAGTTTCCCAATAATGCTTGGGCAATATAGGAAATTGGCCAACAATTAGGATAAGCTCTCGATTAGTTTTAGTATCAAATTCAAATTTAATAGAGTAATTATTAAGCGCAGTCACTGTTTTGACATTATGATAATACGTTTTATAAAGAGGGTGCCCTTTTTCTATTAATAAATTAAAAGTGAAAACCACATCTTCGGCCGTAATAGGGTGGCCATCATGAAACTTGGCATTTTTTCTTAGATTGAAAGTGATCCAAGAGCGATCTTCTGGCCATTCCATTGACTCTGCAAGCAGTCCATACATGGTAAACGCTTCATCATAACTTTGGGCTAATAATGTGTCATAAATATATCCACCTCCTAAATAGGCCATACCTGCTGCTGCAACGCCTTTGACAATAAAGGGATTTAAACTGTCAAATCCACTGCTACTGACAACAGCTTGTTTAAATGCACCGCCTTTGGACGCGTTAGGGTTTGCGTAATCTAAATGGGTGAAATTAGTAGGGTATTTGGGTTGTCCATGCATTGCAATGGCATGGGCTTTATGAACAGCGGGATTTTTAGCTTCGGCTGCCAAAGTAGCTTGTTGGATACAGAGTAGCCAGATAAACTTGATAATCAAAATAAATGCACGGATGTTTTTATTTTTAAACCTCATCAGGTATGTCCCTATGATCGTTTTTTATTTTACCTATCTGTCTTAATCCACCAGTTTTCTAAACCAAAGTAGTAGGGTGGTTGGGTAGTAGGTTTGTTAAATTTATTCCAATAGGCTACCCGATAATGGTCAGTATACCAATTAGGAATAATATAGTGTTGCCACAATAAAACCCGGTCAAGCGCTTGAGTATAGAGCCTAAGTTCTGGTCGGGTTTGTGCTGTAACGACTTTTTCTACTAAGTCGTCAACAATAGAATTTTTAATTCCAGAAAAATTCAAAGCGCCTTTAGTTTCAGCAAACTTAGACTGAAATAAATTTCTAAGACTCTGGTTAGGAGCGAGTGATTGAGTGAAGGCTAAGCTGGTTATATCAAAATCAAATTGATCTAGGCGACGTTTAAACTCGGCACTATCAACTAGCCGAATGGACATTTGTATGCCAATTCGCCTTAAGTTTTTTTGAAATGCTTGCCATACTTTCAATAAACCACGATTTCGTGCAAGCGCTTCAAATTGCAAGGGCTGGTGATTGTTGGGGGTTATTAATTTGCCTTGTTGTAATTGCCAACCTGCTTGTTTTAGTAGTTTTAATGCTTGCCGCTGTTGTTTGCGGTTATGTCCCGTGCCTTGGGTTTTGCTAAGTGTAAATGGTGTAGTTAATACTTTTTTATCAAGCCCTGAATATTGTGACAATAATTGTTTTTCAGCTATAGAGGGTAATGGTTGACTGGCTAAATCGGTGTTTGCAAAATAACTGTTTGTTCGTTTGTAAGCCGAATAAAAATATTGTTTATTAATCCATTCAAAATCGAAAACCATGCTGATGGCTTGACGTACTCGGACGTCTTGAAAAAAAGGCCGACGAGTATTGAAAAAAAAAGCTTGTAAACCAGCAGGACGTTGGTGAGGTACTGTTGCCTTTATAATACTGCCGGAATGAACAGCTTGAAAATCGTAACCTTGTTTCCAATTTTTAGCAATGGATTCAAAGTAAAGGTCATAACGACCAGCTTTAAACGCTTCGAAAGCGACAGTAAGATCTCGATAAAACTCCACCTTTATTTTATCAAAGTTGTAGCGACCTCGGTTTACTGGTAAATCTTTTCCCCAGTAATTTGCTACTCGCTCAAAGATAAGGTAATGACCTGCTTTAACGTCAGTGATCTGATAAGGGCCGCTATTTAAAGGGGGCGTTAAGGTTGCTTGCTTAAAATCTTTACCTTGCCAGTATTTTTTAGAAAATACCGGTAGTTCGCCTACCCGTAAGGCTAAACTCTTACGGTTAGTGCCGCCTAAGGTGAATTTCACTTTACGGGGGCTTACTACTGATGCTGATTGTATATCTTGATAGGCTGCTTGATATCGTGGGTGGCCATGCTTTATTAAGGTGTTGTAGGAAAATACGACATCTGCAGCAGCGACCGGGCTGTTGTCATGGAAGTGAGCTTTAGGGTTGAGATTAAAAATAATCCAACTGAAATCGTCAGGGTACTCGATGGTTTCTGCCAGCAAACCATAAGCTGATTGTGGTTCATCACCCAGTCGGTTTGTTTCGGCTGTGCCCATGAGTAAGGTTTCGTTTAACTCATTAATACTATATTGAAAAAAACCAGGTGTATCCATGGGGCTGATTCCCTTCAGCGTATAGTAATTCAGGGTATCAAAACTCCCATGGCCCATTAACTTAACTTCTCCGCCTTTGAGAGCGCTAGGGTTAACATAGTCAAAATGTTTGAAGTTAGCTGGATATTTAAGTTCTCCATGCAGAGCTAAACCATGGCTAACCGTTATTTGCTCTTTTGGGTAACCTTGCTGGCAAAACAATAAAGCTATGTAGCACAATAAGACAGTATGTGCAGTTGAAACTCCTTTCCATGAAAAAAATTGCAAGACAAGTGACTCCCGTTGGTTTTCTGTAAGTCTAGCAAAGAGTGCAGGGGAGACAGTGAGATGTTGAGAGAGCTAAAATGACAGTCCATTCAACGCCCTTTCAAGTTAGCCACAAAAGTTAATGAGTATGGGGTAAATCTATATGACAGCGATAGGCATCGTTTTAGCTCCTGATGGGCAAGGGATGGCACTTCAAGAGCAGATGAGGAATCGCCCGTTATTCCATATTGAACACTAGAATTATATGCTCAACATGGAGATTGTAGTTAACGGGGTTTAGTTACATCTACAAATAGGGTCAGTAATTGACCTGGCTTCAAGTGGCGTTTTTCAATTTGATTCCACTCTTTAATTTGTCGTATTTTGACATTGAACTTGGTTGCTATTTGATAGAGGGAGTCGCCTCGGCGAACCCTATAGCGAACCTTTCTGACAACTCCATTGGTTGCCTTAGACTTGGGCTGCCAAATCACCAATATTTGGCCTGGCTTCAAATAGTCACCAGGAGCCATATTATTCCATGCAGCAAGTTTACGCATTGATACCCGGTGCTCTCTGGCCACTGACCAAAAACTATCCCCCATTTTAACCTTGTGGACTTTTTTAGTGTGGCCTGGCCGCTGTCGGTGTTGGGATATTTGTTTGCGCTGAGCAGCTGTCAGCGTGTAACTGTTGAGTGACTGAGAGGGTTTGGCAATTAATAAGGTTTGTCCTGCTCTTATAAAATAGCCAGATAAATTATTGGTACGTTTAATCAGGCTAGGTCTGGTATTAAAGCGTTTTGCAATCTTGATTAAATTATCACCTGACTTGACTTGGTAACGGTGCCATTGGAGGCGAGCATTAGTGGGAAGTGTCGCTAGGTTTTGTCTAAACTGATCTGCTTTAGCAACGGGTATTAGAAGATAGTGGGGGCCATTGGGGTCAGTGGCCCATTGGTTAAAAGCAGGGTTCAGCTGGTAAAGCTCATCTAAACTTATCTCAGCTAATTTAGCGGCTTGTGCTAGGTCAATTTGTTGGTCAATTGTGACTTTTGTCAGTCGCTTTTCATCGGTAATTGGAGGAAGTTCCACACCATGGCTAGCTGAGTTAGCTACGAGTGTTGCTAATGCCATCAATTTAGGCACATAACTCTTGGTTTCTTTTGGTAGTGATAAAGACCAAAAGTCTGTGGGTTTGCCTTGAGCTTTATTGTAGCGAATAGCTTTAGATACTGTACCACCACCTGCATTATAAGCAGCTAAGGCTAGCTCCCAATTGTTAAAGCGCTTGTAAAGTTGCTCTAAATAGTTAAGGGCTGCATTGGTTGAAGCAGCAATGTCCCGACGGCCGTCATACCACCAATTTTGCTTTAGCCCAAAGTGTTTACCTGTTTGGGGAATAAACTGCCAAAGCCCTGAAGCTCGACCATGAGAATAGGCAAAAGGATCATAGGCACTTTCAATCATGGGCAATAAGGCCAGCTCTGAGGGAAGTTGGCGTTTCTCCACTTCAGCGAGTACAAAGTAAAGATAGGGCTCAGCCCGTTTGGATAGCTTGTCAAAATAGCGAGGGTGCTTCTTTAACCACCTCACCTCAGCAGCCAAGCGGGGTTGTTTTTGCTCAAGATTTAAAGCCATTCCCTCACGCACTCTATCCCATAAGTCAGTAGAGGCGTTATCAGTTAACTCTTTGCTCGCGAGTTCTTTCGATACTGCTTCAACGGGCTTGTTTATAGAGTCTGAAGAGATGGGGGTTGTCAGGTTATTGTGAAGGCTTTGGGTATCAGAAAAGATGTCCAGCTTCGTTACTGTTGGCAACTGCTGACAGCCTGCCAAGACCAGTAGACTAACAATAGCAATCGGTTTTCCTACAAGTGGAATGGGCTTTCGGTTAAGCTGCGAAAAAGCCTGAGGTGTTTTAATGCGTTTTAACCACTGATGTAACTGCATGAAAACCTGCTATTGAATTCTAACTATACCAACCACTAAAACAGACTAGCCTAAATCCCTGACTTGTTATTAAAGACAGTCTTTATGCTATTTAGTTTATAAAACTAGTTGGCTAATGCCTGTTTGTAAAAAGTGCAAAGCATATCATGAAAAAAGTGAGATGCTGTAATATTTTTAAACTCGTTATTTAAACTTTTTGAAAATAACGGCAGCAATTGACAAGTCTTAAGGACACCTTTTACAGCTTTATTAAGGTGCATTAACTAGGCCTAGAAGTTATCCTTCCAGCGGCGAATCGTGGCAAAAACATCAATCGGATTATCGAGTGGTTTACCGGCATGCTGAGTGGCAGCGGCTTGTACGGTAGTTTGATGGCTGCGAAGGAAGGGGTTCGTTTCCAGTTCTTCGCTTAATAAACTGGGGACAGAGGGCTTAGATTCGGCACGTAGCTGTTTTACTTGCTGAATACGCTGCAGTAATTTGCCGTTATTTGGCTCAACAGCATTGGCAAATTGTAGGTTGGCTAGGGTATATTCGTGGGCGCAGTAAATTAGAGTATTTGCTGGCAATGCTGCAATTTGGCTAAGTGATTGATACATTTGCTGGGGTGTTCCTTCAAACAGTCGGCCACATCCACCTGCAAATAAAGTATCACCACAAAACAGAGTAGGCTGGTCTAACAACTGGTCACTATAATACGCAATATGGCCTCGAGTGTGGCCTCCCACCTCAAGGACCTGAAATTCTGTCCCTAATACACTCAACGTGTCGCCTGCTGACAACGAGTGTTGGATACCCTCTATATGTTCACTGGCAGGGCCATAGGTAATAGCATTATGCTGTTTGACTAAGGCTTGTAAACCCCCTACATGATCATAGTGGTGGTGGGTAATTAAAACGCCTGCCAACGTCAACTGGTGCTGCTTTAGGTATTGATTAACAGGTGTAGGATCCCCTGGGTCAACCACCCAGGCTGTATTGGAATCTGAACAACTGAGCAGCCAAATATAATTATCATTAAAAGCCGAAATGGGGCTGACGTGAATCATTGTTAAGCGTATCCTGTCAATAAAGAGTTGAAAGCAACTGATTACAACTAACGAAGAGCCTGTCATGCTGTTTAATAATACAACAGAACCTGATCGCTGGTTCAGTGGCCAGCATCGGGCATTTTACCAGCTGTTACCTGAGTTGCATCGCTGGTTATCCTCTCCACTGGGGGCGCGACTTTTAACCATTCAAGCACAACGACTGGAACATTGGCTTCCTTATATTTTTGGTTATCATTTGGTGCAGGTGGGGATTTCTCCAGACTTGCGGTTGCTTGATACTTGCCGGATTACCCATAAATCCATCTTAACACCCCGTCTTATCACAACCAACTGCTCACAGCTACAGGGTTCTTTAATAGAATGGCCGATCCAGCCCAGTAGCGTGGATATGGTGTTTCTTCACCATGCACTGGAGTTTTTTGAAAACCCCCATCGACTATTGGCAGAGGCAAATAAGGCCATTATTCCTGGAGGTAAACTGATTGTCATTGGCTTTAACCCTTATAGCTTGCTGAACTTGTGGAGAGGCTTAGGGGTTCCCCATTATAAGTTTTTACGCCAGGCGCATTTCATTCGGCCTGGGCGCTTACAGGATTGGTTTAAGTTATTGGGGTTTTCATTGGATAAGGCCTGTTATCCAGCGGTGAAATTAGCTGATACCCAGTACCCAACCAAACTGGATCATTACTGTGAATCTATTGGTTTAGGCATTGGTAGTTTCTATATAATGCAAGCCACCAAAGAAACAGTGGGCATGACACCGATCAAGCCAGTATGGCGCCCTTCTAAACCGCAAGTGGTAACGTTGCCCCTGGCTGAGCCAACCACCAGGCGATAATTCGCCTTATTCATAAGATATGTAGGTTTTAATGAAGCAAGTTGAGATTTTTACTGATGGTGCTTGTAAAGGTAATCCAGGCCCAGGGGGGTGGGGCGTTTTACTTCGCTATGGAGAAGTAGAAAAAGAGTTGTGTGGTGGTGAGCCAAATACGACTAATAACCGGATGGAGTTAATGGCAGCTATCGAGGGGCTGAAAGCTTTAAAACGAGCGTGTCAGGTTAGCATTACCACTGATTCCCAATATGTACGACAAGGCATAACCCAATGGTTGCCTCGTTGGATAGCCCGCAACTGGCGTACAGCGTCTAATCAACCCGTAAAAAATCAGGATTTATGGCAGCAGTTGGCTGAGCAAACTAGTAAACATCAAGTGCAGTGGTGTTGGGTAAAAGGCCATAGTGGTCATCCTGAAAACGAGCGAGCTGATGAACTCGCTAATCAAGGTATTACACAATTTCTGTCGTAAATCTTTTATAAAGCATAGTTAGATCAGGTAGCAAGACGATGCGTACGATTGTACTAGATACTGAAACCACCGGTATAGACCCGAAACAAGGCCATCGAATTATCGAAATAGGCTGCGTTGAGTTAGTGAATCGCAAACTGACTGGCAATTATTATCATCAGTATATTAACCCGCAGCGTGAGGTGGAACAGGAGGCAATTGACGTTCATGGTATCACTAATGACATGCTCGCAGATAAGCCTGTTTTTGATGTTATAGCGTCTGAATTTTTTGAGTTTGTTAAAGGAGCTGAGTTAGTCATTCATAATGCCCCCTTTGATGTGGGTTTTATTAACCATGAGTTTGGTTTGTTAGCCAATAAAAATCCTGGCCCTATAGAAAACTATTGTCGTATTACAGATTCATTGGTGTTGGCAAGAAGTAAGCACCCTGGCGCGAAGAATAATTTGGATGCGTTATGTAAACGTTATGGGGTGGATAACTCAGCACGAACCTATCATGGCGCATTACTGGATGCTGAAATACTGGCGGATGTCTATCTGCTAATGACTGGCGGACAAACGGCACTTGCCTTAGGTGGAAATAGTCAAAACCAAGATGGAGAAGGCGGCTTCAGCGAGATCAAACGGCTACCTGCTAATCGTGCTCCATTACCGGTAATTGAAGCCTCTGCTGAAGAATTAGCAGCTCATGAAACGAAACTGGATGTGATAGGCAAACAAGGTCAGTGTTTGTGGCGAGAGCTGTATAGTCAGTAATAGAGTGGCTCATCTTAGAGCCACATTAGGGCCTGTTATTTATAAAAAATTAGTCACCATAGCGTAACCAACCCCACCAAGCACCAGGGTATAAGGTAAAGCCATCAGTACCATTTGACCATAAGATAATCGAATTAATGGTGCTAAGGCTGATGTTAGCAGGAATAGAAAGGCTGCCTGGCCATTAGGGGTAGCCACACTAGGTAAATTAGTACCGGTATTAATGGCAATGGCTAACTTTTCAAAATGCTCTTTACTAATCAACCCATTATCAAACACATCTTTCACCTCATTAATATAAACGGTAGCAACAAATACATTGTCACTGATCATTGATAACAGGCCATTGGCGATAAAAAACATCCCAGGCTGTTTTGACACATCCATTGCTAATACCCAATTAATAATAGGGGAGAATAAGTGCTGATCGTGAATGACAGCTACAATGCCAAAAAATACTACTAAAAGTGCTGTGAAAGGAAGGGCTTCTTCAAATGCCTTACCAATTTGGTGCTCTTCAATAATACCTGTAAAAGCAGTGATAACGATAATAACCAAAAGCCCAATAAAGCCGACTTCTGCTACATGAAAAGCAAGACCTAATACCAATAAGATGCCTGCTATGGCTTGAATAATCAAGCTGGCAATATCTTTGTTGTTTCGTTCTGCTGCTTCTTCTTTAGCAAAGTCAACCAGCACTGATCTAACATTGTCAGGAATTTGTTCGCCATAACCAAACCAGCCGGTTTTTTCCAATACAACCACTGTGGCTAGACCTGCCACAAGAACTGGCATAGTCACCGGCATCATGACAACAAAAAACTTGATGAAATCCCAGCCTACTTTTTCTGCAATTAGCAAATTTTGTGGTTCGCCCACCATGGTGCAAACTCCACCTAAAGCTGTCCCTACCGCTGCATGCATCATTAGGCTACGTAAAAATGCTCGGAACTGTTCAAGGTCTCGCCGATGAATATCTACAATACTGTCATCGGCATAGTGGTCATGTTCAGCTTGCTGAAATTTTTGGCCGGAAGCGACTTTGTGATAAACAGAATAAAAACCAACACCAACACTGATGACTACTGCTGTGACAGTTAAGGCGTCAAGAAAAGCAGATAAAATAGCCGCAACAATTGAAAATAATAGGGAAAGAATAATTTTTGAACGAACAGATATCAGGATTTTGGTAAAGGTAAATAGCAATAAATCTTTCATAAAGTAGATGCCTGCTACCATAAACATCAGTAGTAGGATAACGGGAAAGTTTTGTTCTACTTCATGCTTAAGTGCATCCGGGGAAGTCATGCCAAGGATAATCGCTTCAATAACGAGCAAACCGCCTGGCTGCAATGGGTAGCACTTTAATGCCATTGCTAAGGTAAAAATAAACTCAGCAACCAGCGCCCAACCGGCAACGGTGGCTCCCATTAGATATAAAATAAAGGGGTTAATAATTAGGAAACCGATAATGGTGTATTTATACCAGTCGGCTGCGTATCCCAAGAAGTTGTGCATAAAAGCACTTTTAAGAGTGCTTGGCATAAATGGTACCTACTTACTTATTACTTATCCATTATTTGTTATACGCGATTGTAGCCTTGTTTGAATGCTGACTTTTTTAGCTTGGAAAATGAACTTTATTTAACCAAAAACTGTCGCCTAATAAGCTACTCACAGTGAGAGGCTAGTCCCTACCTTGCGTGTTAGGGCCTAATCGCAGCGCATTATATCGCTTTTGGTTATGATTAGAAGCTCAAGCAGTCAATCCTCCTATATAAAGAGTGAGGTTCTTAAGGGGTAAGAAACTGATTTTTTTTTAATTGCTTGGTATAGTTGGCATACCCCATGTGTTCTCATTACTATAATACTTGTTAAGTATTTTTTTTATGAGGATAGTTGCGGTTAGTTTAGACTATTAGTAAGCAGAGTGATGAGCTTTATACGGGGTATGTAAACATATCATAATGCCAGTGACTAACTAGAAGCTTGGCCATAAATTAAGCTTATACTCAATACGATGGGTATATTACAGTGTGGTTTGGCTGAGCAACTAACTATACTAATCAGAATAACGGGCACTGCTGGTTCAATTTATTGAGGTTTGGAGTTTTCGACGAATGGCTGGAGCTACATCACTTAATCTGGTTCGGGAAGAGTTGGAAGCAACCATCCAGAATGCAGAAAGTAGTTTAGAAAGCTTTATTGAGGATCGTGAAAATAGTGGCCACATTCAGTCTTGTGTCGATTATCTTCAACAGATTAGAGGGACACTCAGCTTAATTGAAATGAGTGGGGCGGAGCTATTAGCTCAGGAAATGGTGAACTTAGCAACTGATATACCTGCCGGTGCCACACAAGAAAAAGACGAAACTTTAAGTGCATTAGGCAATGCACTATTTGTCTTAAATCGATACCTAGAGTATTTGTTGCTAAACAAAGCAGAAATTCCAGAGTTATTGATTCCCACCATTAACGATATGCGTGAGGCTAGACATCAGCCAACACTTCCCGAAAGTCACTTTTTTTCAGTACGCTTGGACATCCCTCTTGACCTGCAGCCTAAAGCGGATGTTAATCAGGAAGAGCTGCTACAAAGTACCCGCCGGTTGCGGCATATGTATCAGATTGGCTTGCTGGCGCTGTTTAAGAATGAACAGCCTCACGGAAGTGTAGGACTGATGTCCCGAGCGATGTCTCGGCTGTATAGCTTGTATGGTCACTTAAATGTAGGCAAGTTGTTATGGGTATCGGCTGCGGCACTTGATGGTTTTAGTGCGGCGCAAATGCAAATTACCAAACCCAGAAAACTGTTATTTGGCAAAATTGACCGACAAATTAAGCGGTTACAAGGGGATAGTCAGGAAACAGCTTCATTAGAACCACCAAAGGTGCTGCTGAAAGAGTTGCTATATTTAGTGGCACTTGCTGATACAGATACACCTAAACTGGTTAATGTTAAAAAACATTACAATATAGTTGCTTTACCTTTTACTGATCATTCTCTGGCAGAAGAACGATCAATTCTGGCTGGGCCAGGAAATGCCGTATATAAATCAGTATCTTCCGCAATCAAAGAAGATCTAGCCACTATCAAAGATATGCTGGACTTGGTAGAGAGGGGTGCAGGGCAAACAGATAATGATTATACGGATATGTTGGCTAGTATCAGTAAGTTGGAAAAAACTCTGATTGTAGTAGGTTTGCTATCAGCAGCGCGTTCATTACAAGTACAATATAAAGTAGTTGAAAAGTGGCAGGCAGCAGGCAAGTTAGATGATGAAAAAGAGTTGCTCAAGTTAGCTGATGCTGTGCTTTATGTGGAGTCAATGGTTTCAAGCCTGGAAAGTAACCAGGTCAGGTCCTCTGAGCGAGAGTCAGCTACACCAGGTGAAGAGTCGACTACAATGGCCAATAATCAATTGGCAGAAGCTAAGATTGTGGTGGTGGGTGAGTCTCAAGCTGGTTTGGCAATGGCTAAACGAGCAATTACTGCCTATATGGAGTCTAATTGGGATAAAGCCCATTTAGGAAATTTACCGACGACCCTTCATGCTGTAAGAGGGGGCTTGTATTTCATGGGGCTAGAGCGTGCAGCTAATATTTTAGAGGCCTGCACTAATTTCATTGATCAGCGCATTATTCATGGTAATGAACCGCCCACTAATGAGATGCTGGAAACACTGGCTGATGCATTAACTGGTTTGGAATACTTTTTGGAAGGCGTTGAAAGCACTCGACAAACAGCATCTGAAGTGTTGGAAATGGCTGAAACTAGCCTGGCTGATTTGGGCTTCCCTGCTAAAGAGGTGGCTTAACTATTCTGGTGTTAGTGCTTCTTCCCTGGCTTACAAGCTTTAGAACAAACTGATTTTATATCCAAGATGTACTGGACATGTTTGCGAACTTGATGGATGAGCTGGCTTATCAGCCAATTTGGTATGCTGATGACCTTCCAAGTGCTGATCGTTACCTGTTGTTTTACCAACAGAAGCTAGTTGTTTCAGAAAGTCAGCATTGGCTGTGGCATGAAGATAAGCTTCCTGTTCAGCATGCAGCAGTACCTTTAGCTCGCTACCAGGAACAAACTCTGTTTTTAGCTACATTAAGGTCAGAGAAAGAAATTACATCTGATCAATTAGTAAGCTTGCGTCAGGCAATGCTAGCTGCAACCACCAGAGAACGACAACTGTTGGGTTATGCTGGCCATTTAGTTGGTTGGATGGAGCAGCATCGATATTGTGGACGTTGTGCTAGGCCTTTACAGTGGCATCCTGTGGAGCGTGCAAAACAGTGCGAATGTGGTGCTCCTCCACTTTATCCTGCTATTTCACCTTGCATTATTGTTTTGATTACCCGTGGTAACCAGTTGTTGCTGGCCCGTTCCCCTCGTTTTCCCGAAGGTGTGTATAGCACGATTGCAGGCTTTATTGAACCAGGCGAAACCATTGAGCACGGGGTTATGCGTGAGGTAGCAGAAGAAGTAGGGGTAGTCATAAAGAACCTGCAGTATAAAGGCAGTCAGCCTTGGCCATTTCCTCACTCATTAATGATTGGGTTTCATGCAGAGCACGACAGTGGTGAGATAGTTGTGGACGGTGAAGAAATTGAAGCAGCTGACTGGTTTACCCTTGATGATTTACCGTTGCTACCATCGTCCATTTCTATTTCACGTTGGTTAATTGATGATTACATAAAAAATACGCTAGGTTAATTAATAATAAAAATAGTGATTTGTAGAGAAGTGCCTAGTAGCACTCTCGTTAGGGGTATTAACAAATGATGTATATGTTAGTGGGTGGTGCAATATTATTGCTTGCCCTGTTAGTTGTACTGTTAGGTATTAAGTTTCTAATCGGTGGGAATTGGTTCGCTGGCTGGCTAAGAGGTAATCTTGCCTTATTGGTGACAGCATTGGGAGTTGGGTTAGGTTGGGGGGCGCTGGATTTATTTAGTTATCAGCCACTCAGCTATAACCAGCAAATTGCTACCGTTGACTTTATCAAACAAGGGGATAATCGCTACCGAATGTCCTTGTTGCAACCAAATGCCAAGCTTTTTACGCAGGTGGTCTCTGGAGATAAGTGGCAGCTGAGTGCGAGGGTTTTTCAAGTCAGTCCACAATTATTAGGGTTTGGCATGTCACCAGGGTTTCGTTTAGGTCAGTTATCTATACAACAGGTAGATACTGTTTCTTCTCTTCCGGTGCGTACCAGTGAATATGGCTTTGACCTGTGGGCATTGATGAATAAGTTAAAGTGGACAGAGCCTACTGTGATTACTGCACAACATGTAAGTGATTGGCTGGATATTACTGATGAATCAAGCTTTACAATATTTGTTACGGCCAATGGGCTAAAAATAGAAGCAACAAGCGCTGCTGAATGATTTTTAACAAACGCAGTCGTTTTACGAGGGGGCATATAATGCCACCCTCAATAGATAAGGCTGAGGCTAGCCGATTGGAAATAACTCTGACAGCCGAGTTGCCAGCATTACATCACCCTCTGCACGAAGTTGGCCTGCCATAAATGCTTGCATACCATCAACACTACCATTCATGATGCCTGTAAAGGTTTCACTATCCATCGTTAGAGTGACTGACGGATCATCGTGACTCCCTTCCACCATATCGCAATTGCCGTCTTTTACCACAATATGGTAGGAGTCATCTTCAATTTGTAATTGAAAGACCACATCCATCCCAGCGGCAGCATCAGCATTAAATTTGCTTTTCATTTGGTTTAGGGTATCGGTTACGTTACTCATACTTTGTCGATTCCTTATGTGTTTTTTTAACCGTGATAATGACAGCTTGGATTAATTGTTTAAAAAATGTTAGTGTAAAATGTATTCATACGTTTGTTTGAGTCTAGCATAGTCTATTATCCTCTGGCGAGTGTTGTATTCGCTGAAACCAGAGCCACTTATCAACATGTTAATTTCCACTTCTTGCATGGTATGATTATCATTAGCATCGCTATTGACTATCGCTGAAATATTGATTGGAGAATGACACCTTGGAATTTTTAGCTGATTTTGGTTTGTTCTTTGCCAAAGCCATTACCTTGGTTATTGCTGTGTTAATCTTAGTAGCAGGGGTAATTGCACTAAGCAGTAAGCAAAAAAAAGGGCCTTCAGGCCATATTGATGTAAAAAACCTAACCGATGAATTTAAGGAATTGGTAAAAGATGTAAAGTCAGTCATCTTGGATAAAGAGGCTTTGAAAAAAGAAACAAAAGCTGAAAAACAAAAAGAAAAAGAAGAAAAGCAAGCCAAAAAAGCACAAGCGAAAAGCGAACAACAAACCACCGGTGAAGCTGAACGCCAAAAGCGAGTTTATGTGCTCGACTTTGATGGAGATATCAAAGCCTCTGCAGTCGATTCTTTGCGGGAAGAAATAACCGCAGTACTGAGTATGGCTGAGCCTATAGACGAAGTGGTCATCAGGTTAGAAAGTGCTGGAGGCATGGTGCATAGCTACGGTTTGGCAGCGTCTCAGTTGGCGCGAATTAAAGAGCGAGGTATTCCGCTGACGATTGCAGTGGATAAGGTGGCTGCTAGTGGTGGTTATATGATGGCCTGTATTGCCGACAAAATAATAGCAGCACCATTTGCTATTCTTGGTTCTATTGGGGTGGTAGCCCAGGTGCCCAACTTTCACCGGTTGTTAAAAAAGAATGATATTGATGTTGAGGTATTAACTGCTGGTGAATATAAGCGAACTTTAACAATGTTTGGTGAAAATACTCAAAAAGGTCGCCAGAAGTTTCTCGAAGATTTAGAAGACACCCATGTACTGTTTAAAGAGTTTGTAACTGAGCACCGCTCAGTGATTAATATGGAAGAAATTGGTACAGGAGAGGTATGGTTTGGTCGCCGAGCCAAAGATAAACAACTGATTGATGAAATTAAAACCAGTGATGAATATATACTTGAGCAAGTTCATCAGTCTGATGTCTTTCATGTGTCGTATGAATTGAAAAAAACACTGCCAGAAAAATTAGGCTTAGCTGCCAATGTGGCAATCGACAGGTTATTGTTAAAGTGGTGGGATCAGATTAATCAAACACGCTTTTTTCACTAGTACTTCAGCTGCTGGCAGGTGTCAGTAACCCACAAGATACCAATGTGTAATTCAAATGGTTTAACAGTGAGGACATAATGACAGCATTTAAGGCGCTTTTGGTGCAACAGGATGTAGTTTCCAAGTTTTTTACTCAAGAGGTTGTCGAGCGCCAAACAGAACAATTATCAGTAGGGGAAGTGCTAGTTAAAGTTCATTATTCTTCATTAAACTATAAAGATGCTCTGTCAGCAAAAGGCAATAAAGGAGTTACGAAAAATTATCCCCATACGCCAGGAATTGATGCAGCAGGTGAGGTAGTTGAGTCTGCTACTAAAGATTGGCAGCCAGGGGATAAAGTCATTGTTACTGGCTATGATTTGGGTATGGATACCCCTGGTGGGTTTGGCCAATACATTCGAGTACCGGCTAAGTGGGTACTTCCGCTGCCGGAAGGGATCAGTTTACATGAAGCGATGGCATTGGGCACTGCGGGCTTAACGGCGGCTTTATCTTTGACGAAGTTGCAACAAATGGGGGTCACCCCTGAGTCAGGAGAAATCTTTGTCACTGGTGCTAGCGGTGGGGTGGGTAGCTTAAGTATTGCGCTGTTAGCCAAGCTAGGCTATACCGTTGCAGCCAGTACTGGCAAACTGGAACAAGCCGAATATTTAAGCCAGCTGGGTGCCACTAAAATTATTGATCGTGAAGCGGCTTTTGAAGGGGTTGATCGCCCTTTGCTGCCAGAACAGTGGGCGGGTGCAGTTGATACTGTGGGCGGCGATATCTTATTTAATGTTATTAAGTCATTAAAATATGGTGGTAGTGTTGCCAGTTGTGGCCTCGTGGCATCACCTAATTTTCAGGCTAATGTATTCCCATTTATTTTACGGGGAGTCAACTGGCTGGGAATTGACTCGGTAGAGCTACCATTAAAAGAAAAGCAGCACATGTTTACTAAGTTAGCCAACGAGTGGCGTATTCCGTCACTTGATAAAATTGTGCGAGAAGTTACCTTGGATGAATTGCCCCATTATATCGAGTCCATGTTTAAAGGTCGTTTGGTGGGACGTGTCGTTGTGAACTTAACTACTGGTTAATTAATCTCGTCGTAATCGATCAGATACAGCAATGGGCGATTTAAAGTTAAAGACGACAATATAAGAAGATAACAAAAAGGTCATAATAGCTGTGGCTTGAATAACATGGGACGCTTCTGTGCCAATTAAGCCACTATTTGCCGCAATGTAAGCAATTAAAATAGAAAACTCACTGACTTGTCCCAAGCGAAACCCTACTTCCCAGGCTGTGCTTTTCTTCTCCTTTAAATATTGCATTAAACTGCGAAAGATTGCGGGCTTTAAAGT
This sequence comes from Spartinivicinus ruber, assembly GCF_011009015.1. Classification (NCBI taxonomy): domain Bacteria; kingdom Pseudomonadati; phylum Pseudomonadota; class Gammaproteobacteria; order Oceanospirillales; family Zooshikellaceae; genus Spartinivicinus; species Spartinivicinus ruber. The sequence goes on along the minus strand of NZ_CP048878.1, from coordinate 4,086,297 downwards.
AAGTGCAAACAAGCTTAATAAGCAGGCAGGTACAATAACATCAGTAAGCAGGCCAAGATTAAAGCTAGCACCTACTGAAAAGAAAAACAGAATTAAGAAAAAATCACGTAGAGGCTTTAGGCTAGTAGCAATGTACAGCGCAATTGGACTAGTCGCCACGCTAACCCCGGCAATAAAAGCACCAATTTCTGCTGATAAGCCTAATAAGTTGGCTAACTCTGCCAAACCCAGACACCAGCCAAGAGCCATTAAAAACAGATATTCATGAAAACGGTCAAACTTTTGCATTAACTTTAATAATACATATTTGACAAAGATAAATGCGCAGACCACTAATGCTGGTAGGGCAATTAAGGTAAATAGCAACGCTGAACCACTGGCTTGCTTTTCGCCACCATACAAAAATAGTAATACGACAATAGCGACTAAATCCTGCAATAATAAAATACTAACCACTAACTCACCTGTATGCTTGTGGTGTAATACTGTAGTGGGTAGTAACTTGATACCAATAATAGTGCTGGAAAACATCATTGCTGCCCCAATAATTAAGCTTTCCTGCTGGCTAAAACTGAAGGCAAGAGCAATCACATAGCCAGAAGCCGCAAATACCAACGAGCTAATTAAACCTATCAGGGCGGTCTTTTTTAACATGTGTGCTAAATGGCCAGGTTGCATATCTAAGCCAAGTAGAAATAACAGGAAAATAATGCCAATATGGGAAATGTCACTGAGTAGCTTTGTATCTGAAACTAGCTTTAAGCCATAGGGACCAAGTATGGCCCCCAATACGATGTAAGCCACTAGTAAGGGCTGACGAGTATATAAGGCGACAGAAGCGAGGGCAGCGGCCCCAGTGAAGATTAAAAAAAACGAAAATACGAGAGAGCCGTTATCCATTGAGTCTATGTCTGTAATTTTGCTGGCTGTAGTTTGGAGTATATACCCTTCCCGAATGACTTTTAGGGTTTGTTGTCTTCGTTATTCACCCTAATCATTTATTAGTAATATAAATTCATAGGGCTTCATAACTCGACGGCCTTCCCTAAAAGCCCTTCGCTTTGGCTATACGTTAAAGGAACTTAGCAGTCATTAACTGAGATGCATTATACAGCAGTTGTATTTTTAGTGGGCTTTATGGAGGTTGGATTTTTTTATAAGGAAGTAGGGTGGCTTGATCAAAGTCAAGCCACTTGGAAAGACAATTACTCTGCTTGCATTTGACGTCGTCTGAATAACGGTTGTGGCTGATCGACTGCGGCTTGGTAAGTTTCACTGAAATCTTTTAGACCATTTAAAGCATCATGGATACAGCGGTCAGCACGTATAGCAAAGGCGTTAAAGCCACAGCGGGCCATATAAAACAGTTGGTCTCTAAGCACATCACCGATTGCTCTTAATTCGCCAAGAAACCCAAAGCGTTCCCGCAACAGTCGGCCGGTCGAATAACCTCTGCCATCGGTAAACTGGGGAAAATTTATTGCAATTACGGGTAGTGATTGTGCTTGACCAGCCAGCAATTCGGGTTCTTCATGGCTGTCAAGCCAAACGCCCACCTTACCAGAGTGGTTGTTATATCGTTGTTGGTTTTCAAGCCAGTCAGTCAATGGAACCAGCAAGTTGCCTTCAGGTAATGGTTGATCGGCTGCTGGAACAGTTTCTAGCAACTGATAGTTATCATCAATAATATCCTGGTTTTTAATGAGCTTTGGCATAAACTTGCTCCTTAAAAGGTTTAATCCCAATACGACGGTAGGTGTCGATGAACCGCTCTTCAGGGGTTCGCTGACTAACATAAACGGTCAATAATTTTGAAATAACTTCAGGTACATCTTCTTTGGCGAAGGATGGTCCTAAAATTTTTCCGAGTGAGGCATCACTGCCTGCATTGCCACCGACTTGTACCTGATAAAACTCTTCGCCTTTTTTATCAACGCCTAGAATACCGATATGACCTACATGGTGATGGCCACAGGCATTCATACAGCCAGAAATGTTTAAATCTAATTCACCAATGTCGTGCAAGTAGTCCAGATCATCAAAGCGGTTTTGAATGGCTTCGGCAATCGGGATTGACTTAGCATTAGCCAAGGCACAGAAGTCACCACCAGGACAACAAATAATATCAGTCAGTAAGCCAATATTTGGTGTGGCAAAACCATGTTGAATAGCCGCCTGCCATAATGGGTATAAGTCATCTTGCTTAACATCAGCCAATACCAGGTTTTGTTGATGACTGACTCTGGCTTCACCAAAACTATACTGATCTGCTAGGTCAGCAGCGGCTTCCAATTGCTTATCAGTAACATCTCCAGGGGCAACTCCAGTGGGTTTTAGCGAGAAAGTAACAATGCTATAGCCTGAGACTTTATGAGCGTTAACATTTTGCTGGTACCAATGGTTAAAGTTAGGGTCATCAGCAAGCTGTTGCGCTAGCTGATCGCTGGTAGCCGGTAGTGCTTCATAAGCTGGAACAGAAAAGTGATCAGTGACACGATTAATTTCTTCTTGAGTTAAAGTGGTTGCACCATCTTTAATCTGCTCCCATTCGACTTCTACTTTTTGTGTAAATAGCTCGGTTCCGAGTGCTTTAACCAGAATTTTAATTCGTGCTTTATATTTATTATCACGGCGGCCATAGCGGTTATATACCCGTAAAACGGCATCTAAATACGACAATAAGTGTTTTTCAGGTAGAAACTCTCGAATAACTGTACCGATTAGTGGGGTTCGGCCTAGGCCACCACCCACAATTACTTTAAAGCCAATTTCACCTGTTTTATTTTTAACCAGATACAGGCCAATATCGTGTACTAATGTTGCAGCACGGTCTTTCTTGGCCGCATTGACCGCAATTTTAAATTTACGGGGTAAAAAGGCAAACTCTGGGTGAAAAGTTGACCACTGACGAATAATTTCGCAGTAGGGGCGAGGGTCAACAATTTCATCAGCTGCAACGCCAGCAAACTGATCAGTCGTGGTATTACGAATACAATTACCACTGGTTTGAATAGCGTGCATTTGCACTGTAGCAAGTTCCGCCAGGATATCTGGCACTTGCTCTAGTTGTGGCCAGTTATATTGCACATTTTGGCGGGTGCTGAAGTGAACATAGCCTTTATCGTATTTACGGGCAATTTCAGCCAGCTTACGAAGTTGGTTAGATGACACCATGCCATAAGGAATAGCAACCCGAAGCATGGGAGCAAATCGCTGAATATACAGGCCATTTTGCAGCCTTAAGGGTAAGAACTCGGCATCAGCCAGCTCGCCAGCCAAGTAACGCTGGGTTTGTTCTCTAAATTGTATAACTCGCTCATCAACGATTGTCTGGTCGTATTGATCATATATGTACATGCTGGGTCCTGATCAACTGCTAATCCTGGTAATGTTACCCATTTGTTTTGTTGCCAGATGACTGCTGGAACAATATGAGTAGGTGTTTCAGCAGCATAAGCATTTGTGAATAGGCAGACGATTGCCATTCTGTGGGGTAAAAATAGCAGGATATCTATATGCGATAAATGAATATTTTTCTATATATCTAGAATTTATTCTTATAAAAATAACAGGTTAGCTGTTGCCCATCAGGAGTAAAAGGAGTAAAAAAGTGAACAGATGGCATGTTTGTCACATGTGGGTAACACATAATTTTGAATCAGCAACCAGAACAAGTTGACAGCATTTTAAAATAGGAGGCAAGGATGACGGAAAAAACGATAACAAATGCTAATAGCTCAGAAGTCAACACTCAACAACACAGCGATAGCCGGGTGGATGCGATTGCTGCGGTGAGCTTAATTTTAATTGCAGTAGCAACGGCTGTATTTTGGGTGAGTGGTCAATAATTAATACGTTTAATGAAGGGATGGCAGGAATTGGAGTTTCTACTTACAAATAACAGATTTCTCACTAAAAGCTAATTTTTTTTGCGGAGCGGTGACTGACTACAGTTGGTGTAATGCCAGCTGTACTGCTGCGTAAACCATTAGGATAAATACTAGGGTAAAAATAATGCCAGCAATGACAAAATGGCTAAATTTACCACTTTTAAAATCTCTCTCTCGGTTTTTTTGACTTTGTACCCCAAAAGCAGCGGCTAACACGCTTTGAATGGTAGCAAGTAGTCCTGTTCCTTCAGTCTGGCTCTTTTCATCGGGCTGGTTTGGTTTATCCTGTACAGAGTTACTTGTTACTGATTGGTCAGGTAGGCTATTTTCTTTGAGCTGTTGGTTTGGTTTCATAGTGAGTTCTCCAGAGTGACTTCCTTCCTCTCTTTCGGCTAGACTGCCATGATTCAGGCTATTTTGCCAATATTCAAGCTATATAAATAAAGTGCGTTTTGTTCATGTTAGATGTTATCCTCCACGCCCCTAAAGTCGTCACCCCGGAAGAGCTACAAAAAAAAGCCAATAGAGTCGATGGTTTGTCTGAATCAGCTTTGGGGGCTAGCAATGATATAGCGGCTGTTCAAACATTTTTAGTGGAAGTGGGAGGGAGCTCTGAACACACCTTACGACGTTATCGGCGGGAATGTCTGCGCTTTCTGGCCTGGGTGCATCGTTACTTAAATAAACAGTTAAATGGGTTAAAACGAGAGGATATCTTAGCTTATCGATATTTTCTCCAAGCTCCTACATCAGTTTGGCAGCAGGCAGGGCTGATGATTCCGGAACTACCACAGTTTATACCTTTTCCCAATGCACTAGTTAATGGAAATAGTGTTGATTCGGTAATGAAAGTAGTGGGTTCATTGCTGAGTTATTTACATGCCCAAGGCTATATAAAAATTAATCCTGCCTTTCGTTTGAAGCCGCTAGGGGAAAATACAGCTCTCGGTCACCAGCAGCTCAAAGCGTTTAATCGGGAGGAGTGGCAGTTTCTGATAGACGGAATTCGTCGTTTACCCATCGCTACTACTGGGCAGCGTAATTTTGTAGAGCGAGCCCGTTATATTGTGGCGATTGCTTATGGGACAGGAATACGAGAGCATGAGTTAGCAACTCACACTCACCAGGCAATTGTTCGAACTGACTTGGGTTATGAGCTTAATGTTTTAGGAAAAGGTGCAAGACGCCGATGGATTCCATTGAATGAAGGGGTTATAGAGGCAATTATTCGGTTTCGTCACTATCATGGCTTGGACCCAACGATCAATAATGATGCTTTCCCATTTGCCTCCTCACGTAAACCAGTCAAAAAACAAGGGGAATTTGCAAAAAATATATCTACCCGACAGTTGCGGGATTTTCATCGCCAATTGTTGTATAAGTTGATTGATCAAGCTGGAGCTGATATATCAGTAGATTTTAAAGAAAACTTATTGAGTAAAGGTTTTCATAGTTATCGGCATACCGCGATTACCCATTTAGCTAACCAACCCAATGTGATGATAGAACGGGTTAGATTATTCGCTGGCCACCAGGATATTAATACCACAAAGTTGTATATTCTCACCGAACGGGATGAGTTGTTAGCCTATATTCAACGTCATTATATTCAGTGGTAGCGATTAGACCATCCTATCCATAAGAATAAAAATTATTTATGGAGAATTTATGCCTGACTATGTGTTGTTAATTCATGGTGGTGCTGGACAATTGCCAGCTAACTTTCTAACGGCTGAACGAGAGCAAGAGTATACTCAGCAACTTTCTCAAGTGTTGAATAAAGGTAAACAATTGTTAATGGCTGGTGCTAAGGCTGAACAGGTTGCAGTTGAGGCAGTTGCATTATTAGAAAATTGTTCGTTATTTAACGCAGGCTGTGGATCAGTATTAACTCATGCTGGTACCTTTGAACTTGATGCTGCTCTTATGTTGGGGAATCGTCGGTCAGGTGCAGTAATGGCTGTAAAACAGTGTAAAAACCCCATTATTGCTGCACAAAAAGTGTTGTATAACAGTGTACATAATACCCTGGCAGGCCCTGAAGCAGATTCCTGGTTGTTGACTCAGGGAGTTGAACAGGCGCCACAGGATTATTTTTTAACAGAGCATCGATTGCAACAATTACGGGAAGCCCGACAAAAGCAGCAAGTTCAACTAGACCATGCTGATAATGGAGAAGTGCAGCAGTTGCTTAATAGCCCGTTAGATGAATCTCCTATGGGTACAGTTGGAGCTGTGGTGTTAGATATTCACGGTGAATTGGCTGCTGCCACTTCAACGGGGGGAGTTACTAACCAGTTGCCTGGGCGGGTAGGGGATAGCCCTATTATTGGGGCCGGTACCTTAGCTGATCAACGAAGCTGTGCAATTTCTGGCACCGGGGTTGGTGAGTATTTTATTCGCTATACGGTGGCTGCTGACATTCACTATCGCATGCTATTTAAGGGGCAAAGCCTTGCAGAGGCAGCTGAGGTGGTAGTTAACCAACAGTTACCTGCAGGTTCGGGAGGGGTGATTGCTGTAGATAGTCATGGTCAATGGACGATGCCCTTTAATACCAGCCATATGTTTCGAGGTGTTGTGACTGCTGATCAGTTAAAGGCATTTATTGGAAAAGATGAGTCACTCATATAGTTTGGAAGTTGCGATGTTGGAGTTGATTTAAGTGTTGCGGTTGTCATTGAGCGCTTGTTGCCAATGTTGGTAAGTTACTAAGCCAATAGTGCTGCTGTGTTCTTGGAATATTACTTGTAAACAGTCAAATAAGGCTACAGCATAATGAGGTAATCCCAGCTGGCAAAGTGACTTGATAATGCGGGTAAACCGTAAATAGTTATGATTACCTGGTGTTAGCCAACGTCGGCTGGCACTAGCAAAGTGCTCTGCAGAACGCTCAATCGTTATCTGATCTGATTTACTGTGATTTAAAATAAGACCGTAAAAAGCTAACATTTTGTTTAAAGAACGGAGCAAGTTGGTTTGGATGCTGGCTTGTTGCTTAAAAGTTTCAATGGTAGTGCTATTCAGCAAGGGGGTGGAGGCATGAAAAGCGTTGGCCTCTATAATCGGAAACAGCCATTGAATATAGTTGTGGGTAGTTTCTAACAGGTCTTCTTGCCATTGTAAGATATCATCCAGCTGACGGCCGTAGCTATCTTGCCCCCCTTGATTATAGAAGTTAATGAGTAATTGATTGGCCTGTTCAGTCATGACATTGGCAGATTTTGTTACAGCCATTACAGTGTCTATGAATGTATTTTAGCTAATATATTGCAAGCAAGGGGAGATAACCTGAATACTTATCAGACATTCGAAATATTGCATGCAGTGCTGCGAGTTCAAAGCCATCATGTCTGTTATGTTTGAGGCTATCTATACTCAGGTCAACTTAGAAAATTTCAAATATTTTGAAGTGACATTTTGCTCGACTCCCTTTGCCTGTAACAGTTGCAATCAGTGAGTGAATCGGTATTATAACTGCTCTTGTCCCTGTAGCTCAGCAGGATAGAGCAAGCGCCTCCTAAGCGCTAGGTCGGTGGTTCGAATCCACTCAGGGACGCCAGCTTAGTGATAGCCCTTTCCTTCATATTTAGACGAAAACTGTCTTTTAAAAAATACTTGAGCTGAAGTATGTTATGGCTAACTAGCGAAGTTGGCTGAAAGAATTTGCTTTTTTTGCTTATCTTTATTTTTTAATAAGTAATCAGCTAAAGCGATCAAACAATATATGAAATGCTCAATTATTATTCCTACCTTGAATGAGTCAGATAATATTGTTGCTAGCTTAACTCCTTTGCAAGTCCTGCGTCAGATTGGTCATGAGGTGATCATTGTGGATGGGGAAAGTGTAGATAATACGGTACTACTTGCAGAGCCCTTCGTGGACCAAGTACTTTCCACTAAACCTGGAAGAGCGAAACAAATGCAGCTCGGAGCTGACAAAGCGACAGGCGATGTACTGCTATTTTTGCATGTTGACACTCAGCTTCCAGAAAATGCTGTACAGCTAATTCTTCAAGGCTTCAAGCAGTCGCATGGTTGTAAGTGGGGGCGGTTTGATGTGGTATTGTCAGGGAAGCATTGGTTATTAACACTAACAGCAAAATTAATGACTTGGCGTTCTCGTTTAACTGGGATTGCTACAGGTGATCAGGTTATATTTGTTAAACGAGGCTGTTTTGATCAAGTTGGCGGCTATCAGTTGATGCCTTTAATGGAGGACATCGATTTATGTAAAAGGCTGAAAAAAATCTCAAAACCATTATGTATTACTAATCCAGTGGTGACTTCTAGCCGACGCTGGGAGCAGCAAGGAATCATTCGCACTATTTTATTAATGTGGAGTTTGCGTCTGGCATTTTTTTTGGGTGTATCACCTAAACGATTGGTGGCAATTTATTATCCAAAGGCGACAGTCGACAATGATTAAACCTAGCATTATTTTAATGGCTAAGCCTCCGATAGCAGGTAAAGTGAAAACACGTTTAACCACTTATTATTCAGAAGCTCATGCCACGGAAATATATAAACAGCTATTGTTGTATACTGCACAATGGATAAATGAATTATCCGTTAACTGGGTAAAAGTCTTAGCGGTGGCAGAACAACAACCTCATCATTTTTTTGACCACCTGGCATTTGCCTGTTGGCAACGTTATTTGCAGCAGGGCAAAGACTTGGGTGAGCGGATGGCTAATGCAGTACAACAGTATATTCAGCCAAACCAACCAGTTATTTTGGTTGGGGGGGATTGCCCTGGTTTAACAGCTCCTCTTATTCAGCAAGTAGTAGAAAAATTACATGATGAGCCTGAACTATCTAATAATAATGAAGTCGTTATTATTCCTGCAGAAGATGGTGGTTATGTACTAATTGGGATGAGGCAGTTTCACCCCTGTATCTTTGAAAATATTCAATGGGGAACAGAGCAAGTATTGTCGCAAACAGTTAGTCAACTTGAGTCAAGCCATATACCTTACAGTTTGTTTTCACCACTATGGGATGTGGATCGTCCAGAAGATTACCAGCGCTGGTGTAATGAATATTAACTTATTTAACTAAAGCTGACCGCTGCAGCTGATTAACATACAGGTCAACATAGCGCTGTTGAAGCCCCGTTACATGGAGAAACATTAAGCCAATTAACAAGTCTCCTGCCATTTCATCTTTATGAATTTGACGAATTTGAACAGCACATTCAAGCTCGTGTTGGTTGTGTAATGACATCATAAAACTTTCAGCCACTTGCCCCACCTCTGGCAGATTATCCTGTAGTTGTTGGCTAGCGACAGCAATTTGGCAACCAGTGGCTGAGATATCAATAACCCGTGTAGTAACTGCAGGATATTCTTCGGTTAATTTGAGTTTGGCGGTAACAGCAGGGTGACAGGGTAACTTCGCTCGGAACGCTCTGCGGCGTTGCAAATACCATAATTTATTAGGAAAGTTAAAGCTGTAAAAGGGAGTGCCAGACTCATCAAGCTTGGTGGCTTTTAATGTTACATTGTCAAAAGTTACTTTAATACCTTCATAAAAGGTATATACAGAAAATGATTCGCCTTGTTTAATCAGCGCATTACCATCAATGGGGCTAAGCTCATCTAAAGCAAAGGTTTGGGTGTCTAAGTCTACCGTGATGATTAAGGTTTTATAACTGAGATTACGGCTGGGGAAATACACCTTAATTGGCACTTTGGCTTTTAAAATGCCATTTAACACATTTGATATTTCCTGTGGTGTTCGTTTTAGCTGATATTTTTCTTCAATATCGATATCGTCAGACAGACTAGTCATTCAGCTGATTCCTACCAACAAATCCGTTTTAGTTACTTATCTCCAAACTGAAAGGTAGTACACCTCTATAATGACTATACACCGAATGGTGCATGTATTCATCAGAGGCGTTCAACTAAATGCTGTTTAGTTATGGCTGTAGGGCTATGCCCTGCTTATACCCGTTACGCTGTCCCTAGAATCTGTGAGTCTTGATAAGCAGAGGTATCGCCCTGAGCCCCATATAACTTGATTGAGGCTTGGCTTTGCCCCCGATAGATGGTCAGTAATTGGTGAAGAGTTTGCTGCAATCGGTTTATTACGCAGCCATTGATCTCATTCAGGGTTTGGCAATAGGCTAAACGACTTTTGACTGACTGCCAAGACTTGCGTGAATCGGCTTGCTGAGAAGAAGGAAGTGACACTAGCCATTGTTCCAAGCCTGCATCATTAGGAGTAAACCCAGCTTGCTTGAGCAACTCACTGCGATTTTGAGCGGTATGACCTAAGCGATTCAGGCATTCATTTTTGGTGGTTAATAGCTGATTGAGCTGCTCTAGATCTCTCTCCCGTAAGGCATGTTGCTCTTGCTCTAACAGCTCAGTCAATTGGCTGAGCGTAGTTAAATCAGAGGAAAGTTGTTGCTGAAGGGTTTGGTTAATCATGACGGTCTACCTTAAGCGACGATTTCCATTAACGTAATAGGCTTTCCAGCTCAAATAATTTATCTGCAATTTTTTCGGGGTTGACAGAGTAACTGCCTTCGGCTAATGCAGCCCTGATCCGAGCCACTTTTTGCGCATCTACCTGAGGCTCTTGGCTAGCTTTCTGTTGCAGTTTTTGTAGTTGCTTGGCTTCTGCGCTTAGCTCTACAGACACTTGCTTTTGTGGTTGGTTACTTGAGTCTGACTGAGATTGCAAAGCGTTTTTATCCGCTTTCTCAGCAGGCTTGGTCTGAGCGCTTTTGAGGCTGCCTTGCTGGCCGTGCGCGCCATTGATGTCGTTAACCATGGAATAACCCTTTTTAGTCTGACCGTCTAACTCAGTATAGCGGCCAGCTGAAGAATAACTTTAATGACAAATTCAAGTCGTCTGGCTAAAGGGTAGCTTCTACTGTATAGGCATCTTTAACAACTGCTTGAATTACCCGTTTAGAGCGAATATTGCGTACTTTGATCAGTTGTCCTGGTTTACCATCTGAAAGTGCAACCCCTTTTGCTAGCACGCTAAAATTGCTGGTATTAGCATGAATAGCAACTTGCGTGCCTTTTTTGATTGCAGTAGCTTGGGTAATGTGGCTTTTCGTTATAGGCTGGCCCATTTTGAGTTGTCGGGTAATCACTTTGCCTATAAGTCTTGAAGGGTCAGTATAGTAACTACCCCTTAATTTCCCGATGTCTTTTTCTAGCCGCATTAAATCACTGGGATTAATCACCTGGCCTTTTGGCAACGTGCGGTTAGCGGCAACCACTTGCCTATATAGCTTAACCTGGGCGGCAATATAAAGGCTCCAGTAGGGTGAATGAAGGCACTTTACTTTATGGGTGGATCGGCCAATAAGTGTTTGGCGACGTTGGCTTGGCTCAATTGTTAATTTATTAACGCAAGGCTTTAGTTTAAGCCTTGGATCTATAGGGCTGAGATGAATTTTATAACGGCCGCCCCCTATTTGCTGGGTATAGGCTTGCAATTGACTTTCCAGGTAACTGTGTACAAGTTGATGTATGGAATGATGTACTGGATCACTCCAGCTTGCCATCGCCATCATAGTCAGTCCCAGGGCTAGTAATGGCTGCACAATAATACTAGGGGTGTTCATAATTTGTCCTATGATAAGCGTTTGGTCTATGAATATTTCACTAATCAAGTTAAGGAGGGCCACGCAAGTCCCATGCCTGGCCAAAAAAGCAGAACATAGTTACTGAAGTCTGGGGGTACTTTATCGTTAAGGAAATAGTTTACTTGATCACCCGCGTCATCGCGTGGTTAGCTAGGTATGTCGCTGCTGTCGTGCTTTAGCAATTTCGGAGTTAGTCTCAATAGATTCAATTTTCTTATAAATTACATACTGTAGAATGCCAAAGATTAACCACCATAAAGGCTCGTCATAAAAGTGAAAAGCATTACGGATGAATTCAGGTATTATGATTTCAAAAATAGATAAATGAATCTCTATCCATTGTCCTGTATCAATAAAGACCACGCTTTTTAATGAGATGAGGGTTCCACCCAAAAGAAAGCAACAAGTACCGTTTAATATCAGTATTAGTTTTACAAGGTTTAGTAACAGCTTTTTCATCTTCATAAAACTCTAATAACCTTAGCTGTCAAAGTATAGTTTATAAATTTCCTCTGGCATCTGAACTTGGTATTTCACCAAAGCTTCAAAGACTAAAGATCTTCCTGAAAATTAAACAAAAGGATTTCTCTATGGCTAACTTAACTTGTGCCTATCTCTATTTCTGAGATAAAGGCAACCTAGACCTCGCCTTTGCGTTAATAGCAGATGGTTACGATGTAGAAATACTTAAACAAAAAGGAACAAACAACGAAAATAATGGGGAAATAATAAGTACTATAAATAAGTAGTTGAATAAAATAGACCAAAACCTCCACCAGTAAAAAAGATAACGAAAAACCAGTAAGCTATTGGATTATCTTTTCTTGTATATGTAGAGACTTGATTTCTGGCCCCTCTAACATATATTTTATTTCGCCAGCAATGAGGCCATATATGCCATAAAGGGCAATGCCAATTGAAATAATGGGAAAAAGCTCTGAGGAACTATCCATGGCCATGCTACAACTATAACTGAACAATAGTTATATTATAATAGCTTAATAGGAGACAATGCACTTAATACTAATATGACTTCTCTTTTTTTCTCGACCTTACATTTACATCAGAACGCAAGTAACTGAGAAAATAAGCTCTTATTCACGAGAAATATAAATAAGTTAGGCGAGATTATTAACTTTCGTTGTCTATTAAAAGCTAGTTATAAATTCATCTTAAATTGGGTGGATACTCATTAGTCAAAAAAGCCTATTGTAATTAGCATCAATATACTGGCTCTAATACCAAAAACTAAGATAATAAATTATTTTATAAATAAAGAGATTGCTTGTGCGAATATTTAAAGGGGGATGAATGTTGAAATTTTATATTGGCGATAAAATTTTCCAAAATAATAGTTGCTTTGATATTTTTCTCTAAAAAAATGTCTATGAAACGTTTTCAATACTAACAATATCTCTAAATATTAAATTTATAGTTGACTCGCATGCTTGTGACGGGTTAATGATAGATAAACTACCTCCTAGCTTATAAATCATAGAGTGTAGTGTTAATAACTCTCCAAGTCCTGTCGAGTCAACATAGCCAACATTTGACATGTCCAGGTGAATATTCTTGGGGGAAGGCTTTATGATTGTATTAATTGCATCACTCAGACTTATTTTATTAAATTGTGTTAAGTCGCCAGTCAAGAAAATTAGCGTTAAATCTTTCTTTACTTTATAACGTATTTTGCATGACATCAGACTGCACCTAATCAGTTAGGTAACTTAATAACAGTATAAAATAAGCATGCAACAATTAGAGCTTGACAATACCTTTCAAAAAAGAAAAATAGTTAATTGAAGCCATTTCTCGATCCCTGCCTGAAGACGATTACTTTAACCGACGTATTCCCACTGTCCTTATGATGAGTTCTATAAATGATTTGTAACAGAGCCGAGTGGAAAAATAATTACGGCCCGAAGGGCTGTGACTGTAAAAACACGACTTATTGTTCCTTTAGAATAACTAAACTTCTTTCTTCGCGCCTCGATTAGTGCTTATACAGTTACAACAGTGATATTCAAATAGTGTTAACAGTCCCTAGTTGTATTCACTATTTCTACGGTAACTTTCATCTACTTTACGTTTCAAATAAAAGCTGAGGCCAATGAATATTGCCCCAAATGCTAAAATCATATTAGCCAGACCGAAAACATTAGAGAAAGCTATTAAGAACTGGGGGAGGTGGCTTTGTATCGGTTCATAGTTTAAAGATATCCATTCATTGAAGTTTACGTAATGAAGAAACTGTATCGTATAGAATAGAGATGCAGTAGCAATCAGAAAGCTGCCACATATTAAACAGGTGAGTTGCAGTAAAAACATTGTTAGCTGGTATCCTTTGTACTACAAGTTACTTTTTTCAAGCCAACCAGTTAAGTATAGTAAGTGAGCACCTATTGGTCCAATGCTATAAGGCAAAGCTTCTGCTTGTTAGTTGTGTTTAGGTTTAAAAAGTATATAGAAAAACCTGAAAGAGAATTTCCTTCTTAGTAAGTAATTTTGGGGTCATATTTGCGTTGTAAGTGGAGATGTACTGATATCTTTTGTACAAACACCTATTGTCTGTTGGGTGGTTAATCGGGTGGTCGAAGAACAAAAAATTTGTAGCAAATCTTTTGTTGCTGCTGGAAGGATTCATACGGAAACTGGAAGTAACTAGGTTTTATGCGGTCTAAAGACTAAGTAAGTGCACTTTAAAACTTTGCAAATCTCCAGATTCGCCTAAGATAAGTGTATGGTCTATAAGTATTTCACTAATCAAGTTAAAGAGGGCCAGGCAAGTCCCATGCCTGACCAAAGTTGTAGTGAGACAAGGTAATTCTTCATGGCCGGTGTATTAGATAGTGTTAACCAACGAACTCAGCTAGTTGGTCAAAATAGGTTGGAGCTACTACTGTTCCGGCTGGCAGGTCCACAGTTATACGGTATTAATGTATTCAAGGTAAAAGAGGTTTTACAGTGCCCTAAAATGACCTTAATGCCAAAAAGTAGCCCTGTTGTTAGGGGGGTGGCAAATATTCGTGGTGGCACAATTCCCTTACTGGATATGAATCTGGCAACGGGTCATGACTTGCTGGATGATGTGGAAAACTGCTTTGTCATTATTACTGAATACAACAATAAGGTGCAGGGGTTTATGGTGCGGATGGTAGACCGCATCGTTAACATGAACTGGGAAGAAATTCATCCACCACCCAAAGGAACAGGTCGGGACCACTATCTAACGGCGGTTACCAAAGTCGATGACAAGCTCGTTGAAATTATTGATGTGGAAAAAATTCTTTCTGAAGTATCTCCAATGACTGAAGAAATCAGTGAAGGAGTTATTTCAGAGGATGTTACTCAGCGGGCGGTATCTCAGCATGTATTGATTGTTGATGATTCTGCAGTGGCACGCAAACAAGTGCAACGTTGCTTGGAAACCATTGGGCTTACGGTGACCGCAAAAAGCGATGGCCGAGAAGCATTGGATTTCCTGAAAAGTCTTGCTGACGAGGATAAAGATGTTCGTAATGAACTGCTGTTAATGATTTCTGATATTGAAATGCCAGAAATGGATGGTTATACACTGACGACAGAAGTTAGAAGTGATCCTCGAATGAAAGATCTTTATATTATTTTGCATACTTCATTAAGTGGTGTGTTTAACAGGGCAATGGTAGAAAAAGTTGGGGCTAATGATTTTATTGCTAAATTTAACCCAGACTTGTTGGCAAGCACTGTTATTAGCCGGCTTGAAGAAGCGGCAGCAGCAGTGCAGGAGGGATAATAAATAATAGCATACTGAGTATGGCGTTTTGCTTTTTGTTTATGGCAATAGTGGAGTTTTCAATTTGACACAGAGTGGGCTTAGTTCGAAGGTAGCGTTAAGTGACTTTGATATATTCAGCCAATTTCTTGAAAAAGCTTGCGGCATTGTATTAGGCAAAAATAAAGAATATCTGGTCAAAAGTCGATTAAGAAAAATTCTTAATGATAATAAAATTGATACGCTAGCAGAACTGGTTAAAATTATTGAGCGAAATCCTCGTGATAATTTACGGGGCAAAGTAATTGATGCTATGACAACTAACGAAACTTTGTGGTTTCGTGATAATTATCCTTTTGAAGTGTTTAAAAAAACCATCTTACCGGAGTTGTGTAAACGTTATCCTAATCAGCGTTTAAGACTTTGGTCAGCTGCATGTTCCAGTGGACAAGAACCCTACTCTATCAGTATGGCCACTGATGAGTTTGAGCGAACCAGTCTTGGCCAACTGAAGGCGGGTTTGCAAATTATTGCAACTGATCTTTCTAATAAAGTGTTAGCTGAGTGTCGTCAAGGTGAGTATGACTCTTTGGCTCTGGGAAGAGGTTTGTCAGAGGAAAGATTAAAGCGCTATTTTAATGAGCTGCAAGGTAAACGTTGGGAAGTTAAGCCTGAAGTAAAAAAACGTATCGAGTTCAAAGAGCTTAATCTACAAGAAAGTTATGCATCATTGGGCAAGTTTGATGTGGTTTTTTGTCGTAATGTACTTATTTATTTTTCGGCAGAGTTTAAACGAGATATTTTAACTCGAATCCATAAAACCTTAAAGCCTGGTGGCTATTTATTTCTAGGGGCATCTGAAGCACTCAATGGGTTATCTGACTTATATGAAATGGTACAGTGCCGGCCGGGTATTATGTATGTTTCTAAAGGAGAGGATGTCTTTGCTAGAGGTAGTGCCAGGTCTTCTTCAATTGGTTCGGCAACAACAAAATCTTCACCACCAACACGGTCCACAAGTACAACACGTTCTACGAGTTCACCGACTACAACAACACGACCTTCTACCATTCGTTCAACTCCCTCTCAAACAACAAAGAAACCTATGAGTACTACAAGTGACTCATCAAGGTTTAAGCCAAAGCCCACTAAAGAGTAAACCTGCTTTCTCTAAACGCTGATTGCGAGTAGCTATAGTAATAGGCTACAATCGGCGTAATTATTGGGGTGCTAGGCTATTTGCTTGGCTGAGAATACACCCATAAAACCTGATCCAGGTAATGCTGGCGTAGGAAGTTAAGGTTATTTATACAGTTTTATTTCCTTAAATTTTTGCTCTCCCAGTCAGGCCTATTAACTCAGTGTTTGGGATATATGTAAATGAGAGCCATACTCGTCGTTTTACTTAGTGTTTTTTCTTTTTTAGCGAGTGCTAATTCGTTAACGGTTTATACTTATCAGTCCTTTGTTTCAGAATGGGGGCCTGGCCCTAAGTTGCAGGCAAGCTTTGAAAAGCAATGCAACTGTCAGCTAAAATGGGTTGGTTTAGATGATGGGGTGAGTATCTTAAACCGATTGAAGCTTGAACGAACCAAAACCAAAGCGGATGTAGTCGTTGGGCTGGATCAAAATTTATTAGTTGAAGCAAATAAGTTAGGTGTTTTTGCTAACCACGAGCAAGATCTATCAGGTTTAAAACTACCAATGACTTGGAAAAACCCGCAGTTTATTCCCTACGATTATGGTTTTTTTGCCTTTATATATAATCAAGAACAGTTAAAACAACCACCCCAGTCATTTGCCGAATTAGTCTCTGACAAAAAATTGCGTATTATTTATCAGGACCCACGAACCAGTACGCCTGGCCAAGGGTTAATGCTATGGCTAAATGCTGTTTATGGTAGTGAAACAACTCAATTGAAATGGCAACAATTAGCGGATAAAACGGTTACGGTAACAAAGGGGTGGACAGAAGCTTATGGTCTGTTTTTAAAAGGTGAAGCAGATTTAGTATTAAGTTATACAACATCACCAGCCTATCATGAAGTGGCTGAGCAGGATACCCGATATAAAGCTGCGCAGTTTAAGGAAGGCCATTACCCTCAGGTAGAAGTGGTTGGTATTATTAAGAGGGCTCAACAAAAACTGGCTAGGCAGTTTTTACAGTTTTTATTAACACCTGCTGCCCAGCAACAAATAGCCACTCATAATTGGATGTTGCCTGTGGTCGAAACTGTTTTACCTGAAGGGTTTAATAATATTATCAAGCCTAAAATGGTAGACCCATTTACTGCTGAAGAAGTATCAAAAAATAGAAAACAGTGGATTAAGCAGTGGCGCCAGGCAGTAGTAAAATAATACCACTAATTAGAGCTATGCAGAAGTAATTGCCGAGGAGCATTAAACTGTCTTCATGCCAACCACCTATTATTTTTAGGCTCATAAGGCTTTATTGCTCAGCGACCTTGGCTAAAAACATTCATTATATGAGCGGAAATGTTATTTACAACAATTGCACGGTTTGGTTTTGCTATTATCGGGCTAATTTTTTGCTTTTCTATCGCTGCACTTGTTGCTTTAGCAACTGAAGGGTGGGGAGTATTTAATTGGCAAGAACTGCTGGATCCTTATCTTTGGTATATAACCAGCTTTTCTCTTAAACAGGCATTACTATCCGCAGTTATTAGCTTATTGTGTGCAATACCGGTAGCTAAAGTGATTGCTTGTCGCCAGTTTATAGGGAAGCAATGGTTATTAACCATTTTTAATCTATGTTTTGTATTACCTACCATTGTAGTAGTATTGGGGATGGTCTCTGTTTATGGTCGCTCTGGTTGGATTAACCAGTGGATTGACAGTGATTATTCCATTTATGGTTTGCCAGGAATTTTATTATGTCATGTTTTTGTTAATTTTCCTTTTGCTGCTCGAGTATTTGTTAATGTAATCGAGCAAAACCCTGTAAACCAGTGGCGTTTATCAGAACAACTAGGGTTTAATACATTTTATCGATTTTATTGGGTAGAGTGGCAAGCTATTAAGAGCCAGCTATTTCCTTTATTTGGCTTAATTTTTTTGCTGTGTTTTAACAGTTTTACCATTGTGCTGGCTATGGGAGGTGGTCCTCAAAGTACTACTTTAGAAGTCGCTATTTACCAAGCATTGCGTTATGACTATGAGCCAGGCTTTGCTGTGTTGCTTGCCACATTGCAGCTACTCATTACTGCACCTATTGCATTGATGTTGTTCTATTATCAGCCGACACTGAAGCAAACTAAAAAAACAGCCTATAAAAAGCCAACCCGTTTTGTAACTAGATGGCTATTAACTCCTATACTGGCTATGACTAGTTTATGGGTATTACTGCCACTTCTTGCTTTGTTATTAGAAGCAGTGAATTTAGATAGTTTGTCTGGCCTTTCTACCCAGATACTAATCAATGCTGGGCTTAAGTCATTGATAATTGCAGTTAGTGCATCGTTTTTTAGTGTATGTATGGCCTTAGGAGTCAATGCGTTATTATTTAACCTTTCCACTCAAGATAAAGCAAATACACACCTAAAAGGTATTAAAAAACATTGGGCTATCATTGTGGAGGGAGTAAGTGCCAATATTTTGTATTTTCCTGCAATTGTACTAGCAACCGGCTGGTTTATTCTGTTATGGAAACTTACTGATGTTTTTCAGTATACCTTGTGGTTAGTTATTTTTATTAATGCGTTAATGGCAATGCCTTTTGCAATTAGGATTATTAGGGTTCCTTTTTTTCAGGTAGCAAGCCACTATCAACAACTTTCTATGCATTTGGGGATCACAGGTTGGCATTGGTGGAAAATGGCATGGCCAGTATTATCTACAGCAATTGGTCAGGCTGCAGCATTAGCTTTTGTGCTTTCTTTAGGAGATATGGGAATTGTTGCACTAGTAGGCGATCCAGACTTTATTACTTTGCCATTATTGGTTTATCAGTATTTATCCAACTATCAGTATCCGCAAGCAGCTGTGTTATCAGTTATATTAGTAGCAAGCTGCTTTATTTGTTTTTACTTAATTGAAAGAATTTTTAAATATTATAATGCTTGAGCTGTTAAATATAAAAGTCAAACAAGGCGATAACTTATTTACCTATAATAACCAAGTTAAAAAAGGTGCTTTTTGTCGAATAGTGGGGCCAAGTGGAGTAGGTAAAACTACCCTGTTAGAAACGATAGCTGGCTTTAACACTGTAGTTGCTGGTGAAATGAAATGGCTGGGACAATCATTTACCTATCGCAAGCCGTCAAGGAGACCAGTTTCAATGATGTTCCAGCAAGACAATCTATTTGCTCATTTATCTATTTATACGAATATTGCCTTAGGTGTAAGACCGTCAGCTAAATTAAATACGGCTGAAAGCCAACAGCTTCAACAACTCTGCTTGCAGCTAGGTATTGCAGACCAATTAGAAAAGCAGCCAACACAACTGTCAGGTGGTCAACAACAACGAGCAGCTTTAGCAAGAGCCATTATCCATAAAAAGCCAGTCCTATTATTAGACGAACCATTCAGTGCTTTAGATAAAGCATTAAGAGAAGACTGTATTGTGTTAACTGATACAATGCGAAGACAATATAATTTAACTGTGCTAATGGTCACTCATCATCCAACAGAATTAGATCAGGTGGCAACTCAAACGATTGAAATTAAATAGTTTCCTACTATAAAAATAATAGACACTAGTAGCAGTGTTTTATATGCTGGGCTTGCTAAGTATAAGTGAATATTTTGATAATTAAGATCGTAGGGTAACGCTAAAAACTGTCCTTAGTATTATTAAATAGTTTGTGAGTATTACCCTCATTAGCAAGGACTCGCAATGAATATAAATAATATCAACGAAAATACAACTGATGCTATTACTATCACCACTACAGCTAATGGCTATTTTTCTGAAGTGGTTGCGAACCATCAAAGTGTGATATTTCCTGAAGGAATTAAAAAAGAAGATATTACTATTTGGCGTAGAGCCAATAAATTAGTCATCGAGCATAAAACCAGTGGTGAAACAATAGAATTCAATTACTGGTACACTTATTCCAATAGTTATTATAAAACTCAACAATTACAGTTTAATAATGAAACTAGTTTAACTTTAGCTGAAATGGAAGCAACTGCAGTATACCAGGGTACAGAAAATGGTGAGCAACTAGTAGGTTATCGAGACCTTAGTGAAACTATTCACGCCCAAGGTGGTGACGATAAGGTATTTAGTCGAGCAGGTGATGACATTATTGACGCAGGAGCAGGCAATGATTATGTGGATGGTGGGGCAGGTAATGACACCATTGTGGGTGGTTTAGGTAATGATATTTTACATGGTCGTTCTGGTGATGACTCCATTAATGGTGATCAAGGAGATGATCAATTATCAGGAGGAACCGGTAACGATCATTTAGTGGGAGGTGTTGGAAACGATGTTCTATTTGGTGGTGAAGATAATGATGTATTGTTAGGCAATACAGGGAATGACTATCTTGATGGTCAAGCAGGTGATGATGAAATTAACGGTGGCGATGGAAATGACCAATTAATGGGAGGTACTGGTAATAACCAGTTAATAGGTGGCAAGGGCGATGATAAATATGTGTATGGTGGCGGTTTTGACACTATCAATAATGAAGGCGGTGGTAAAGATGTCATTATATTTAATGACGTATTGCCTGAAGGACTCATTTTTACAAAAGACAATAATGATTTAATTATTACTGTTGATGGAGATAGTCAGCAGGGTATAAGGGTGGTTAATCACTTTTTGGGTGGTGATTATTCTATTGACTTGGTTCAGCCTGCTGAAGGTTACGCTTATTCTTTAACAGAAATCAATGCACTGGCAAGAGCCAATGAAATACCCGAAGGTTAATCTTATCAAGCATTTGTAAAAGATACTGACGAAAGTAATCGATTTTCAGCGACTCGATTTGCTGACTGGGTTGAGGCCAATGATGGTGATGATACTGTCTTTGGTATGACGGGTAATGATCATATAAATGGGGGTAAAGGCGATGACCATTTATTAGGCGGTAATGGTCAGGCAAATCAAGCAGATGGTGATGATATTTTAGATGGAGGCGAAGGTAACGATATTCTCTATGGTGAGCAAGGCAATGATTTACTGAAAGGCGGTAAAGGTAACGACCATTATTATTATCGAGCTGGAACAGGTAGAGATACCGTAGATAATAGTGGTGGTGGCAAGGATGTATTATTTTTTATTGATATCAACCGTAACCGATTATCTTTTTACCAAGATAAAAAGGATTTAGTTGTACTTGTAGATAATGATAAAAACCAACAGGTCAGAGTGTTAAATCATTTTAATGGAGGAGATAGTGCTATTAGTTTAATCCAACCAGGTGATGGTTTTACAATGAACCGAGAAGCATTTGAAACACTTGTTAAGCCGTATCCAAATATAATGAATGATTTTTCAGTAGAAAGTACTGGATCTAATGTAGAATTAATAATTCATGCCGTCAGTGGTTTTGCTAGTGAAAGGGGTTTAAATACAACAACTGTTGGAACATACAGTACTACAGCTGAAATTCATCATGCTATAACAGTGAATTTAGGTTAGTTATTGTTTTAACGTGTACTAAATGATAAAAGGTCTGCCGCTCTTTCCTATTTCTAAAGCATAGGAAGGCAGGCTATTAGTTTCTTATAAGTAGATTGAAAAACACTTTATCTCAGGCTTTTCTAATTTATATGAAACTATGATTTATAGTACATTATCTATTTACTAACTCGCTGATACTAATCCATCAGATCAAACCACTCTATAGTGATAATCCCTATATTGCAATTGTCGTGAACTTTGGATACAACGGTTCTTTTTTAACAAGACAAGTTTAAATAATTGTAAAGATTATTTTAGGATTAGGTGAGTTATGGTAGGACGGGTTAAGTACTTTCTGCTATGCGCGGTAAGTGTATTGTTACTAGCAGGTTGTTCAGGTGCGCCTAAAGTAAAAAGTGATTTAGGCGTTGAGGATGCACCAAGCTGGGTGAATGAAGGCTCGCAAGCGGTTGAGAATAACGACGGGCGTTTTATTCATGGGGTAGGCATGGCACCAGTGGTAGGGGACTTGTCATTGCAAAAATCTACCGCAGCGAATCGTGCCAGGGCTGAAGTGGCTAGAGTGCTGTCTGTTTCGATGGATGCCTTACATGCTGATTATATAGCCAGTGACGGGGATGAGGCTGACAGTAATATTGAGCGTGAAATTAATGCTCATACGCAATTGGCACTAAACGGCGTGAAAATCATTGGTTACTGGAAAGATCAAAATACCCAAGATATTTACGCAATTGCTCAACTGGATTTAGAAAAATTAGAAAAGTCCATTAGAAGAGCTTCTCGCCTAAGCGAAAACTTCAAGAAACGTTTTATCAAGCATTTACCTTTCTCAAGTAATTCATTTTAATTAAGGAAGTCTCCCGTGAAGTTGATTGTAAAGTCTGTGATTGCTGTGGTAGTCGCATTGGGGTTAGTTGGTTGTAACACCACTCAAGTGACTCGGATTGGTGCTGATGAAACTGTTGATTTAAGTGGTGCTTGGAATGATACAGACTCTCAGTTAGTTGCTCGAGAAATGATTACAGATGCTTTATCACGGCCCTGGATTGCTAACTTTTCAGCCAGAAGGGGTAAAACACCAGCAGTGATTGTAGGTACTGTACGAAATTTAAGCCATGAACACATTAATGTAAGAACGTTTGTGGCTGAACTGGAAAGAGAGTTGGTCAACTCTGGTCGAGTTGAGTTCGTGGCTTCTCGTACTGATCGTAATGAAGTGCGTGAAGAACGGATGGATCAGGATTTACATGCCAGTGAAGATTCTCGTAATGCGGCAGGTCAAGAGCGCGGTGCTGACTTTATGTTGCAAGGTCAAATAAACACCATTTTTGATGTTAATGACAACAAACAAGTGCGTTACTATCAGGTTGATCTAACAATGGTTAGCATGGCTGATAATCGTAAAGTTTGGTTGGGCCAGAAAAAAATTAAAAAGCTGGTTAAAAACGCTAAGTTTCGTTATTAAGTATTTAATCAATGATTGAAACCTTATACAAGCACCCATTTAGTAGGGTGCTAGCGCTTTTATTATGCCTGTTTTTAGAAGGCTGTGCTTTTTCTTCTATGCGGCTCAATGATTTAGCCGCCGATTTGGAGGCTGTGCCACCAGAAAAAATACTGGCTAAATTGAAAGCTGTTGACTATTCCGATAGAGATCGCGTGCAGTATTTGCTTGATTATGGTGTGCTTAAAAGCCTAATGGGTGATTTTACTGGTTCTATTGAGGATTTACAAAAAGCCAAACAGATAATTCAGCAGCTGGAAGCGATTAGTATTAGTGAAAATCTTGGTGCTGTAGCAGTTAATGACACTCTAAAAAGCTATGTTGCAACCCCTAGCGAGCAGATGTTGCTGTATGAATTACTAGCCATTAATTACTTGATGCTTGGGCAAGTGGATGCTGCACGGGTGGAAGTACTTCAAGCTCAGGTAAAAACACGACAGTTTGCAGAAACCAATGAAGTCAATGGGCGTATTGCCAGTATGGAATATCTGGCAGGCTTTATCTATGAATTATTAGGAGAAGTAGATAATGCAATGATCAGTTATCGAAATGCGGCAAATAGTTTGGAAAGCAAAGGAATGTCAACTCCAGTAGCATTACAGGATAGCTTATTGCGTTGTAGTCGCTGGTTAGGTTTGCACACAGAATATAAAAAGTATACCAGCCGCTTTAATAGAACGGCGAGCTTTCCTAGTAAAAACCAAGGTGAAGTCACCGTTATTTATTGGGATGGCGTGGTAACAGCGAAAAAGCAGCGATTTCTGACTGTTTATGTACCTCAGTTAGAGCATAACGTCACTATAGCCCTACCTTATTACCCTGATAACAATAAAAGAGTTAATCCACTGAGATTGAGTGTTAATGGTGACAGCTATTATACAGGTGCAATTGAAAGTGTAGAAAAAATGGCTCGAGAAGATCTCGATGCACAAAGTACCGTAATATATACCACTGCTTTGGCGCGTATGGTGGCCAAGCACATGACAATTAAAGCCAGCCAAAATCAAAATAATGATAATCTGACGATGTTACTCAATATTGCATCTATATTTAGTGAAGCGGCAGATGTTAGAAGTTGGAATATGTTACCTGCTTCTATTCAAGCTGCAACTATTCAATTGGCACCGGGTCGCTATCAATTATTTTCTAATCAGTTTACTCCCATATCTCAACACACTAATGCTAATAGTTTACTTGACTGGTTTTTTACAACTGATGATAAGAATGTGGTGGAAAATAGTGGGGCTACTGAGCATGAAACTACCATGATTAAACAAGGAGTAAGGCCAGATCAGTTTACTTTGGATATTAAAGCAGGCCAGAAGGTGCTGTTGTTTGTGCCAAGAGTTAGTAATCGTGTTTATAGCACATATTTACATAATTAAGTGGGCAGAATATATGAGTAATCAATTTCATAAAAAAACATTAAAACTAAGGCGCTGGTTTTATTTCCCTTTATTGTTTGCTTTTATAGTCTTTGTTACTGGTTGTTCTACGCACCAAAAACAACCTGATTGGATTACGACACAACCAGATGGTTATCCTGCAAAACAATATTTGGTCGCAGTAGGGGAGGCAGATAATCAGGCGCTGGCTGATAATAGAGCACTCGCCAATTTAGCTAAAATTTTTGAGGTGTCTATTGCTGATACCTCTACTGATTTAGTGCAGTCAAGTGTGTTGGGGTTTGGTGTAGATAAAAAAATAACAACAGAACAGCAATTAAGTCGTTCAGTAAGTACTGAAGTCAGACAAGTATTAGAAGGGGCCAGAATCACTGACCGATATAAAGGAACAAATGGATTATACTATGGTTTGGCTGTACTCAAAAAGTCTGAAGTTGGCCGTAAACTGAGAAGATCGATCTTAGCGGCCGATAGGGAAACGACTGATGCAATTAGCTATGCTCAGCAACAAGTGACAACTAATCCATTTCTTGCTTTAGCCACTTTAGAAAAAGCACGACAAGTACAACTAAAGCGAGCCAGTGATAATCGTAAACTGCATGTATTGGCTGGCACAGGGGTACGGGAAAAATCCAATAGTGCTGACATAGAGCAAATGATTCGCCAAGTCATTGCAGGTTTACAGTTTGATGTTGATGCAGATACCAAGCAGGAATTTGAGTTATTAACAGCTGCATTGAGTAGTGTGGGAAGTCAAGTTACAGAGAATGCCCCTTATTTTGTTAATCTGAAGTTGGATAAACTACCCATTAAATACCGACAAAACTGGTATTGGCAACGAGGCTCTGTAGAGTTAACTATTTATAATGCAAGTGGAGCGTTGTTAAAAAAACGTTGGTCGTTTAAGGTGTCAGGGCAAGAACCTGAATTAACTGAGCAGCGTTTAAGTGACCATTTAACAAAGGAGTTACCTGGTTATTTTTATTCGATGCTGACCTCGGAAATAGCCAAGTAACATTTAATTATATATTTTGGGGTTGTAAAAAGTTGTAGCAGCAAGTTTTTCGCTGCTACAGTATTCAAGTTATATTATTTTACATCCCATGCTGACTGCCAAGCACTACCTACGCCAGGTTCAAACTGGTTTGCATACTTTGACCATTGTTGGCAATAACCGCTGTATGGGAATGGTTTACATTGGTAAATTTTCCCATCTTTTGGCTGTAGCACTTTGGTTCCTGCTTTATAGCTGGATAGACCGTCAGGGAATTTAAAATCAAAATCACCAGAGGGGCCTGGATTAGGCTTATCGCCACCATCTTTTATCAATTCAAATTGATAGGTTTGTTGCATAAAGCTGCTAGCAATGCCCTGTGATTTAGCTTTTATTACCAGTGTATGTTTGCCTGGTTTTGCATTGGCTATATTAGTCTGAATATTTTTAGATGCGTTATCAATTGACTCTGAACCAAAGGCGACTTGTGAATTATCAGGGCTATAAATGGCATAGTCCACTTTCAGTTTAGCCTGAGTCGTTAAAGTAAAATCTACAGTTGCTTGGCCATTAGTAATGATATATTGGTCTTGTAAACCACCTACATCAACTTGTGGGTCAGGCTGTTGATCTTTATTGATTTGAGTTTCTACTCGTGTAATGCCACTATCTTTTTTTGCATAAACATTATTTTTACCCATAGCAGGCACTACATTGCCTTTATTATCCAGGTGACCTGCGGCAATAGCTGTGTGCTTTTCATTAATGGCTTTAGCCAACAAATAAGGCCAGCGGTTTTTATTTCCATCCTCTGTCGTATTAATGGCTAATTCTGTTGCCATATCTGGCAACTCACCTTGATCATTAAATACTCTCGCTTTAACACTGTCTCCAGGCTGAAGGGTAATGGTTGGATTGATATTACCAATATCACTCCATTGGTTGGTGGGCGTGGGATCTGGGTCTGGATTGGTGCTGCCATTAATATTGACATCTATTGCTTGATAAAAACTCATGACCGTATCACCAACATCCCAAACAGCTAAGATAACATGATAACCTTTTCTATTGGGTACATTACATTGATGGGTTACATCAACGGGTGGTCGTGCATTATTGCCTGGAATAGTACAAAAGGGTTGTAAGTCAAACGAACTGCGACTTAATTGTGCATTTGGGTTCCAATTTGGTTTGGTTATATAATAATTAAAGTTTTTAGTGACGTGGTTGGCGGTAAAGTGCCATGAAAATTTATTAGGCCCTGGTTTTAGATTGGTTTTATTCCAGCGATTAACCGTTTGCTCGTTAAGCTGGGAGAATTGACTAAGCCCAGCGCTGGCGATTTTTCCATCTTCTGGTCCACCATTAGGAAATCCATCAGGGCCTTCGACACTTTGTGGCTCATACTGTACAGGGCCACATTTTACATTATCACCTTGTTTGCATTTGAGTGAACGTGATTCCGGCTGCGATACATAGCCATGGGCAAAAACACCTTGCGCGATAATGATCGAACTCACTAAAGCCAGTTGCGTTAAATTAAATGGGATAAAACTTAGGTATTGTTTTTTCATTAAAAATACCTCACTTATTTATTGATTAATTATTTATAAAAGAAACTAGAACAACTACTAAAAATAGTAATTTTTTTGATAGCAACGTATGAAGCCGTTGTCGATGGCCACAGAGTATAAGTAATACATGAGGACCTACGTAGCTAACACAGCTATCTCAGAAAAAGTGCATTTTTAGAGGTGCCCACTATTTTATTATTACAGTATAGATGACTGAGATAACTATAATCTGTTGTATTTCAAGATTTCGGAAATATATAAAAATTCAAATAAATAATGATTTGTAAAAAATTTTGTAAGAACCGGGTCATAATTGAGTAGTGGTTTTTGATTGGAGTTAATATTCAGAAATTCTGTGGTATAAATCATGAGAAAATACTGCAGAGAGTTTGCTAACTATTATTTATTGTTTCTGCTGCTTCTTTGACTCAGTAGGCATATTTTCATGTCTTCTATATTGGGGTGTTTGAAAATAAAAGGTGGTTGGTTGATGCTAATAATGGCTTAATAGTGGGGGGGGTAGTTATAAAGTCAATGCTATTTTGCCTTGACTGCTTTTGGGTATAATGTTGTTGCTAACCATAATCAGGTGTTAATTCGTTAGGAGTTAAGTTGATAAATAATAAACAACAACCCACTAAAGGGTATTTTGATCATGATCTATTAATAGCTGATCACAATAAGCTAAGACTTTTTTGTTTCCCTTATGCTGGAGGGAGTGCTGCTATCTATCGGAGTTGGCCAGCGTGGCTGGATTCATCAATTTCCCTGTGCCCTGTATTATTACCAGGACGAGGTACCCGTCTTAATGAATCACCTATTGATCAGATAGACTGTTTAATTAACGCTCTATTTGCTGTTCTAGCTGATAATATAGATAAACCTTATGCATTTTTTGGCCATAGTATGGGAGGGTTAGTTGCTTTCGAGTTGGCGAAAAAGCTTCATCAAGCGGGTTTAAGACAGCCTGAACACTTGTTTGTTTCGGGTAGGCAAGCCCCACATTTGTCACGAAAAAAACGTAATATACATGACTTGCCTGATAACGAGCTAAAGCAAGCTAAAGCAAGCACTTAAGTTATTGAATGGTACACCACAAGAAGTATTAGATTCTGAGGAGTTAATGGAACTCATGCTACCAGTTGTGCGTGCTGACTTAAAATTAGTCGAAACGTATGCGTATCAGCCATTAGGATCATTATTGACTATGCCCATTACTGCTTTTACAGGTATTGATGATGTTGATATTCCATTGGTTGATGTTATTGAATGGCAAAAATTGACGCAAAATAAATTCAGCTATTATGAGTTATCAGGTGATCATTTTTTTGTTCATCAGATGGGGTATGAAATTTGTGGAGTTATTAACCAGCAATTGTGTTAAATCAACCATTATACTCTTCGCAAATTTTTTTAGGGGTCTGCAATAACCCCTAAAAAGGCTTTATCTTGTACTATCTTTAATCGTCTTCCTCTCTCCTTAATACCAGAACAGGGCAGGGGGCAAGTCTAACAACTCGTTCTGCCACTGACCCAAGCATAAGACGTTTT
Organism: Spartinivicinus ruber; assembly: GCF_011009015.1. Taxonomy (NCBI): domain Bacteria; kingdom Pseudomonadati; phylum Pseudomonadota; class Gammaproteobacteria; order Oceanospirillales; family Zooshikellaceae; genus Spartinivicinus; species Spartinivicinus ruber. Next base: position 4,057,396 of record NZ_CP048878.1, on the reverse strand, counting down.
ATGCCATGATAACCATGAGAAGGTATAATGATTACACTTGCGTTTATCTCTTTTGCATAGGTGACAATTTCTTCGCCTGGTTTGCCAGTGAGAAGCTTCCAGTTAAGTGCTTCCCATTGATGTTTTTGCATAAACTGTTGAAAGTGATCTTCTATCTGTTTTTTATGTTCTGCCTCATCAAGCTGCACATAGGCTGTACCACAAGTAATGTAAGTGGTTGGATACTTTACATGAACAAGGGTCACCTGTTCAGGTGAGTCCACTTGTGCCAATGCTGTTTCAACGGCACCCACACACGCTTCTGAAAAATCAATTGGAACAATGACTGAGTTAAAGGAAAGTAAGTTCATTTGAGGGCTCCTAACAGTTTGTTGTTGTCTTTACTCTTAAGTATCTAGAATCAGTGGCAACCATGAGATGATCTAAATCAATATCATCACTTTTGCTGGCATCAAGGCATCGGCTTACTACCATTTTTATCATTGTCTACTAACCTAGGGGATAGAGATAAGTATATTTATTAATCATTTTCAACAACATTACAGACAGTTATATTTTCCATATCAGGTAGTATCAAAATGGCCACAGCAGCTCAGTTAAAGGCAACCCCAATTGGTTTTGTGAAAAAGTCTTATGGTGAAGTATACGCTTATGATACGGGCGGGAAGCAGCGTAGTTTAAAGACAGGCGATGAGATTTACGCATTTGACACCATTAAAACCCATTCTGGGTTTATCATGGTGGAGTTTATTGATGGTAGCTGGATGGATATGGGAGCCTATGATCAATTGACGTTTAATGAAAGCCTATTTGGGAAAGAGGCATTAACGGCTTTAATGATGACAGAGCCTGATGATGTGGAACTGATAAAAGAAGCATTAATAGCTGGTAAAGATCCGACTGATATAAGTCAACCTACTGCTGCAGGTAGCCCTGAAACAGAGGCGACGATTGAGGATCTTGGATCTGTTCCGCCTGTTGTTGAGCATGAGTCCCCAGCAATTTTAGTAGCAGAAGATCAACCTTCGATAAGCACCACTGAAATTCAGCAAGATGTCGGTCAGGCGCAAACCTTTTCAGAAATTGAAGTGGATGAACCAGATAAAACGGTTGCTGTTGCCCCTGTTAGCATTATAGGGAGTGCTGCCGATGATATTATTTTGGGTACATCTGGCAATGACTTAATCCAGGGCGGTCCGGGCAATGACACTATTACCGGAGGTGCTGGAGCAGATGGATTTATTTGGAACCAAGGTGATGATGGAACAGCCATAGCGCCTGCTATTGATACAATTACTGACTTTAGTCGTAGTGAGGGTGATTTTTTAAATTTCAGTGATTTGTTGGTGGGTGAGAACGCTGGTAATTTAGATCAGTTTTTACAGCTTAATTTTGCTGGAGGAAATACCACCGTTAATGTTAGCCCTGATGCTTCAGGAGTGGTTACACAGCAAGTGTTGCTCGCTGGAGTTGATTTATCTGTTGACTTTGGTACCGCTGATTCAGCCACTATCGTCAATAATTTACTTGATGAAGGCAGTGTTGTAATCACCTAAGTCTATCTACTCTGCCCTTGAACAGGGCTGAGTAGATAGTGATCTTTATTGTTTCGCCAACTGAGTAATGGGTTGTTGATAAACGGGTTTGCCTGCCACCCATGTTGCTAACACTTTGGTTTGCCAGAGTGTCTGTTTTTGGGTCGTAAATGGATCCCTGTCTAGCAAGATAAAATCGGCCCAATACCCTGGTCGTAAATTACCGACTTTATTTTCCTGGTGTGCGGCATAAGCAGCATTATAAGTAAATAGTTTGAGTGCTTCTGCCACCGTTAGCTTTTCTTCTGGATACCACCCTTTGCTTGGCTGGTTATTATGATCTTGACGGGTAACGGCTGCATGAATCCCATAAAAGGGATTAGCCGGTTCAACTGGAAAATCTGAGCCACCCGCAATAAGGGCGTTGTGGTTAGTTAATTTACGCCAGGCGTAGGCCCCTTTAATACGCTGTGGTCCAAGTCGATCCTCGGCCATATTTTTATCGCTGGTAGCATGAATAGGCTGCATGGAAGGGATGATATTAAGTTTGGCAAAACGAGGAATATCTTCAAGCTGAATCACTTGGGCGTGTTCTATTCGGTGGCGCAAGGATGAATGGGGATTCAATGGGCTCAGTTGCTGGAAGATATTCAGAGCCTCTGAATTGCCACGATCACCAATGGCATGAATATTGACCTGAAAACCATTATGTTGAGCTTGTTTGGCTAGCTGTAATAATTGTTTTGGTGAATAAAGTAATAGCCCTTTGTGGTTTTTTTTATCTGTATAACTGGTATGTAAAGCAGCACCTCGGCTACCTAAAGCCCCATCAAAAAATAATTTAACACTACGAATAGTTAGGTAGTCATTAGCTGATTCAAATGGGCCTGCTTGAAGTAATTGGTCGTAGTCTTTACTTGAGCCTGATAGCATGGCATATACTCGAATAGGTAACTGTGCTTGCTTAACTAGAGTTTTATAGGCAGTTGCTGTTTGACTATTGATGCCGGCGTCATGAACACTGGTGAGCCCCACTTTTGCTAAACGTTTTAATGCTTCAGGCAATAGGGATAACTCCTCTTGCAATGAGGTTTCAGGGATATACTGACTAATGAGGTCCATTGCATTATCAATAAAAATACCCGTAGGATTACCTTTGCTATCGCGAACTATTTGTCCACCATCTGGATCAGGTGTTGTACGATTAATACCGGCTATTTTCATTGCTTTGGTATTAGCCCAGCCTGCGTGACCATCAACCCGTCTTAACCAGATTGGGCGGTCTTTGATAACTGCATCTAACATTGCTGCTGTAGGGAATTGTTTACCAGCCCATAGTACTTGGTTCCAACCTCTTCCTTGTAACCATTGTAAATGTGGGTGCTTAGTACTATAAGCCATTACCTTGTTAACTGCATCGGTTGCAGATATTGTATTTCGTAAATTAATTTGTAGTTTAGCCAGTGCATAGCCTTTGATATGACCGTGAGCATCAATTAATCCAGGTAGCATCGTCTGACCTTCGCCATTTAACCGTTTACCTTGAAAAGTTTTGGGGATATCAGCTTGGTTTGGATAAACTGCTTTTACTTTGCCTTCATTCAGGTGAATGGCTTTAAAGGATTGCCACTGATTTTTTTCCAGAAAATAACCATTAAGATTGTAAATAAGTAATTCCTTTGCCTGGGAAAGGCAAGATAACCATAATATGGTAATGAGCAGGATTGTTTTTAACATATCTTTTATCATAATTGTGTTGGTTGGTTTAAGTAAGAAGAAGGTATTTGTAGTTTTATAAAAATCCTCACTGAAGAATTTATTCCCCAGAATAGAGTATAGAAAGCAAAAGTTAATTGCAGTTATATTAAAGCATCCATAAAATTAGAGATGCCCCAAGGAAAGCCTACCATCTAAATAGAAATGGCACGTTAATATAAAATATAAGCAGTACAACTCAAAAATTAACAACCAACAAAAGAAGCTAGAGCCAAAGTGCAGGAACTCAGACTAATGATAAGACTAATCAAAGGAATACTCGCATCAAGCATAGTCGCCACATTTTTAATTCAGCCTGTAGTGGCACACACAGGTGATCAAGAGCAAAAATGGATTACATTAGGTAAAGATGCAGCGCTTAAAATAGAGAAGTTAATACCTGGATTATTAGTTGAGAGAAAAAAACAAAGTAAGTCAAATGATAATGCGGTGAGTGATAACTACGTTAATTTACTTGAAGAGAAAAAGAAGTCTACAACAATTGTTGTGAGAGCGATTAATACAAAACGTATTGGGCTGTTATCTATTTATATGCATCGCTTATTTAACCGATGTGGTGGGTTTGTCGTCCATTCAAACTATCAGGCTGCACAAAAGCACCTAAAGCAAACCTATGGTTATTTAGCTAAAGCAAAACGACGTATGTTAAGTGAGACGGTTGCAGATACATATTCAATTAATCAACAGCTGTTAGTCACTGAACTATTGCATCAAGTGGCAGAAACCCAAATCAGACATACTATTGCCAAACTATCAGCCTATCAAAACCGTTATTATTTAAGTGAAACAGGAGTAAGTGCTGCTAAATTTATCAAGCGACAGTGGGCTCATCTAGCACGTAATCGGAATGATGTCATGGTTAAACTATATAATCATGACAGCTATCCTCAGCCATCAGTGATAATGACCATACCCGGCAAGTCTAAGCCAAATGAGATAGTCATCATAGGCGGGCATTTAGACTCAATTAATGGTGGTAATCCCCGGTTGAATTCGCTTGCTCCAGGGGCTGATGACAATGCTTCAGGTATTGCTAGCATCACTGAAATTATTCGAGTTTTGCTAAATAATGATTTTTACCCAGAACGTACTATTCAGTTTATGGGGTATGCAGCAGAAGAAATAGGCCTATTAGGTTCATCTGATATTGCTGCAGAATATCGAGATACAAATAAGACTGTAGTAGGAGTAGTTCAGTTTGATATGACTAACTTTCAGGGCAGTACCAATGATATTGTGTTAATGGAAGACTTTACTGACTCCCTACAGAATCAATTTTTAGCTCGACTAGCTAGAACTTATTTACCTGACATGCAGGTTGGCTACTCAAAATGTGGCTATGGCTGTTCAGATCATGCCTCTTGGACTGCAAATGGCTATCCTGCTTCTTTTCCTTTTGAAGCTACTATGGATAAATTAAATCAAAAAATTCACTCAACTGAAGATACAATAGCACAGTCAGGTGGTCACGCCTTACATGCGCAAAAATTTGCTAAGTTGGGTGTTGCTTATGTAGTGGAAATGACTAAAGAACAGCTCTAAAAATGCACTTTTTTCACGATAGCTGCGTTAGCTCCGTACTCAGCTCCTCATGTATTGCTTGTACACTGCGGTCTCCCGTGTGGTGCTGCCTTGCTCTCCCGAAAAAGTTACTATTTTTAAAAGTGCACTTTATTTATGGATAAGGATGTTGAAATGAAAACGAAATGGCTAGTTAAATCACTAGCAATCATTGGCTTTAGTTGTCAGCTTAGTTGGGCAAGTGGATTAAATGAAGGAATTACTTGTGGGCTGATTGATCAAACCACAGAATCAGTTAAATCAACTCAGGCAAACTTGCCAAATCAGTTAAGTTATTCAGCAGCAATACACCAGATAATGAATTATTTATTTACTCCCTTGCCAGACAGTGGTTATGAATTTGATAATTTTTTATCCTATTTAAATGTTTTGTATGAGGATAGTTTAGGTATAAGTATTACTCCAAGGGAGTTAGACTTATTGCTCTGCACCTTTTTAAGTGAATCGACTATTGAGTTGTATTCAGACCGTGGTGAAGCTGGTTTAGCAGAGTATTTACCAGAGAATTATTATTTATTTCATTTAAAACTCAATGTTTTAGATGGGTTTATTGCCCATGGCTGGCTATTGGTTAATAAACAGAGTGGACAAGTGAGCTTAGTAGGGTTGGATGACTAAAAATTATTTGATTGTTAGGGCCTGTTAATAGGCCCTAGTATTTAGCAGGGTATCACTGAAGTTGATGAGTTTTTTTAGTCGTTTGTTTGAGTGGCACTCGACGAATGGCCAAGCATAGATAATAATCAGGTTTACATTACCTAACTTCCCAGGCTGTTTGAATAAAAGAGAGTTGCTTATGGAACAAAATAATGTATATCAAAGCCCTAATAGTGACTTAAGTAAAGAAGGGCAGGACGAGATTTATGGTGATCTGAACATACTGAATGCAAAAGGCAGAATAGGGCGAGTTCGGCTACTTGTCTGGGGTATTATGGTAGGTTTATTATTTATAGGGCTCACCGTAATCGTTAGCGTGCCATTTGCTGCTATTGGCGGGGCTGCAACATTAGTTGGTGGAGGCTTAACGATCATTCTCTATGTTGCTTTGCTATACTTTTATGTTATTTATACTATCCAGCGTTGCCATGATATTAATATATCAGGTTGGTTTTCAATTTTATTTATAATTATCCCATTTGTGTATCTCGTTTTGTATTTTATACCCGGTACTAAGGGTTAAAATAAATATGGCCATCAGCCACCGCCGAATTCTCGTAAAGTAATTGTAGCTGCGCTTGCCGTACCTATTATTGTTGGAATTTTAGCTGCTATTGCTATTCCTGCATATCAGGGTTATATAGAAAGAGCTCAGCAAAAACAGTTAGGGAACTGAGAGGTTTTTGAGTATTGTTAATTTTACTCATTATTAATTATTATCTTTATGAACTATGGTTAGGTTTGAAATTTATATCAATGGAAAACTCTATTCCGAAGCTGATGTGGCAGCTGGAAACGGCTGTATTCAAATTAGTCGGTGATGAAGGAATGGGTATGGTCGTGACTGCTTATTTACCAACTTCCCTTGAAGCAAAAAAAATTTTGCACTGGGAATATGAGTGTTTAGATGTAGGTGATGAAATAACAATTAAACTGGTTAAAGCGGAGTCATCAGTAAACTAAGATAATAGATCATTCTGAGTCTGAAAATGAAGAAGAAGGTGAAAGCACTTTATTTTGCTCGTTTTGTGGAAAAGGTGATATGGAATTAAAAAATATTATCAAAGGAGAAACTGGTAATATTTGTGATGAGTGTATAGAGCTTTGTTATAGTATGATTGACGATGAAAAGTGACGTTGGAAAAATAACTAAAGATATCAGATTAGTGGTTAGCATTAGGGTTGGAGCATCAGTGATACCATGATACTCCTAATCTAAGCTTTATATTTCATTACAATAAACTATGACTCTTCTGTGCAACACTGAAAGACATATCCCATTAAATATTCATGAATTTCTTTACACCGTTCATGCTCAAGACCATAAACAGAAGACTCTTCTGGAAAATAAACTTTCCATTGCCCTTGGTCTTGTGGGGTTAAGGTAATTTGGGTATTAGTGGTTGCGAGCTTGACAGGGGTGGTGGAGGCTACCACAGGAATAACTAAAGCGTCACCAACTTGGACATACAAACCCTCTCGACCAGTGCTTTCAGCTCCTTTGCAACCTGCTAGTAAACAAAACTTAAAACGAGTGGGGATTAGTCCTAAGCTAACAATTTGTTTGGCAACGTCGTTACCTGATTGATAGGTTTTATAGCCACCACTATTGTAATCGGTAATAAAATTTTTATTGTTAGCGTGGCTAAGCAGGGTGATTGGGTGTATTTTTCCGCCGTTGTAACTATTTAGGTCTGGGTCTTTCCAATAACGTTTGGCTACACAGGCCGCATCGGTACTGACAATTTGTAAATAGTCATCCAATGCGGAGTCATTTTTTGATATTTCAATTACTAGGCTTTTTTTAACCATTTTTTCATCCTTGAAAACTGCGATAATTTCCTTTATTTGAAGGTGTTGCTACAAGTTTTGAATATAATTAAGGTGAAGTTATAAGGAAGTATATAAACAAGCTGGCTGTTATACTAAAGTACATTTTGTTATAGCCTGTGTGAATGGTTATTGGCTGTTTATGGGGTTATTGGTTTTGCGCTGGGTTGCCTGTACAATCTGCTTATGAAAAAGCTATTTATGATTCTCATCAAAGCTTATCAGCTGGCAATTAGCCCGCTATTAGGTAGAAACTGCCGCTTTTATCCCAGTTGCTCTAGTTATGCGTTGGAAGCGTTGGAGCAATATGGTGTGATTAAAGGGTGTTGGTTTGCGCTTAGGCGGCTACTGTGCTGCCATCCTTGGCATCCCGGTGGTTATGATCCGGTGCCAGGTATTATTAGTAATACTGCGCAGACAGAAGAAAGTTGTGTTGGTCAAAGTCATTCCCTTCATGGCGATAAATGTTCCCACAAGCTGAATAATTCCAAGTAATGATTGATTGGAAATAAATCTAGTGTTGAATACCCTGTTAACTGATATTCGCTAGCCTATGGGGGAAACAATTAGGCAAGCGAAAATAACTTACCTCTCACTTGATGTCGGTAATCGCTTGGGCTTGCTAAAGCATGTTTTTTGAAGGTTCGCGCAAAGTAGCTTTCATCATTAAAACCAACGACATCGGAAATTTCAGCAATGGTCAGATTCGTGTGGTTGAGTAGTTCTTTGGCCGCTTGAATTCTAATTTTCTGTAAATAAGTCGATGGTGTTTGGTGGGTGGCGGCTTTAAAGCGTCGATTGAAGGTACGTAAGCTCATTTGTAACTGTTCGGCTAGCCGCTTCCATTCAAAGGCTTCACAATGGTGGGCTGCTATCCATTGTTGCGCTTCGATGATGACTTCATCTTGATGGTTACGGGTGTCTTCAAAAGAGTAGTAAGAGGTCTCGTAAGGTCGGCGAATTTCCCGGGAAAACTGTTGTTCAACTCGCGTAGCAATTTTTTCACCCAACAATTTACCAACTAAATGCACGGTTAAATCTGCAATAGAATTGACACTGCCTGCGCAATAGATTCGCTCACTGTGGGTGATTAAATGGTGACGGCATAGTTCAATATTGGGATAACGGCGACTAAAAGCATCGAAATAATACCAGTGGGTGGTGGCAGGCTGGTTTTCCAATAAACCAGCTTCGGCGATCAGACAGACCCCAGTACCGGCCGCACACAAAGTTGCTTGTTGTTGATATTGCTGTTGTAGCCATTTAATCAATGACGGGTGATTATGAATTGTGGTTTGAGGATTTCGCCACAGGCCAGGAATAATGATTAGATCAGTTGTTTTAATCTCACTAAGTGAGCAATGCGGTGTGATGCTTAGCCCACCTGTAATAGCAACGGGTTGCCCATCCCAACTGCCAACTATGATTTCTAGAGGATGTTGGCGGGTTTTATGATAAGCCTGATAAGTGGCATTGGCTGCATTCAGCATTTCCATGGGTAAGGTTAAACTGGTGCCTAGCATGTGCTCAATGGCAATCAGGGTAATTCGGGTGTTCATTGCAATAATACGAAGCCAGTTAAAAGCTATTGACCAAATAGTCCTAGTATTTGGCGAAAATGTCCAGCCCTATTCTCTCGAACAAAATTACACTGTAGTGAGTGTTTAGTGGTGCATCCATGTAATTGAAGGGTGCCTTTCAAGCGTTCTACTCGTTCCAAAACCATTGGCTTACACCTTTTGCAACTAAGCAAAGCGTTGCTGCAGGTAAATCAAACTCAAGGAGTAATGGTTTGTCTAGACTTCCTGTCATTGTTGGTATGGGGGGTATTAACTCCGCCGGCCGTACCTCACTACATCATGGTTACAAGCGTTTAGTCATTGACCAGCTGGCTCATGCAGATGCCGATAGCACTTGGCAAAGCTTGGCACAACTGATGGGTATACATTATCAGGCTGATCAACAGGATTATATCAAGCAGCACACGCTTATTCGCCGGATAGAGTCCAGTTATTTTGATACAGAACAACTGTCTTATCATCAAGCCGAGCATTTTCAGGCGGGTAACAGTGTGGTGTTGGCTAAACGAAAGCTGCCGGTTGATATTCCTGCGCACTGGCAAGTTGAAGCAGTTGATGAACGCCATGTCAAAGTAACGTTTACGGATAATCAAGCTTGGCTATTACCTGCTACTCGGCAAGCGACTGTTCGTGCGGCAGGGCAATTACCCAGCGGCTTTCGGCCTGATCAACTCTACCCATCCCGCAATCATCCACGGGGCTTACAGCTAACCGTTTATGGGGCATCTGATGCACTGGGCTCATTGGGTATCGATTGGCAGCAGGTTATGCAACTAGTCAAGCCTGATCAGGTAGCTGTTTATGCAGGCAGTGGCATGAGCCAATTGGATTACAATGGCAATGGCGGCATGTTAAAGGCTCAACTATTGGGCAAACGTGTCACATCAAAGCAATGCCCTTTAGGGATGGCGGAAATGCCAGCGGATTTTATTAATGCTTATTTATTAGGAAGTGTTGGTAATACTGGTACTAGCATGGGGGCTTGTGCCACTTTCTTATATAACCTGAAAAATGGTATAGACGACATTCGTAGTGGACGTTGCCGGGTAGCCGTTGTGGGTAATGCTGAAGCCCCTTTGCTACCTGAGGTTTTTGATGGCTATGGCACCATGGGGGCATTAGCAACAGACAACGAGTTACGTGCTTTAGATAAGTTAGCAGCCGACCATCCATTAAATTATCAACGTGCTTGCCGACCTTTTGGGGAAAATTGTGGCTTTACCTTGGCAGAGTCTGCTCAATTTGTTGTGTTATTTGATGATGAGCTGGCGTTGGAGCTGGGTGCTAATGTATTAGGGGCAGTCGGCGATGTGTTTGTTAATGCTGATGGTTTTAAAAAATCCATTTCCAGCCCGGGAGTTGGTAATTACTTGACTGTGGCTAAAGCGATGGCATCTGCTCGTGCTATTTTAGGTGAAGAAGCGCTACGGTTAAGAAGCTTTGTCCAGGCTCATGGAACGGGTACACCACAAAATCGGGTAACAGAATCGCATATTTTAGATAAGGCTGCTGAAGTGTTTGGCATTACGGATTGGCCCATTACAGCAGTAAAAGCGTTTGTTGGACACTCTATTGCAGCGGCAGCAGGTGACCAGTTAGCCAGCACGTTAGGGGTATGGCAATATGGAGTATTACCAGGCATTACTACTATTGATAAGCCAGCAGCCGATGTTTACCAAAAACACTTGAAACTTAATACCCAGCATCAAACATTGGATAAAACAGCACTGGATATTGCGCTGCTCAATTCTAAAGGGTTTGGTGGTAATAACGCCACAGCATTTATTTTGGCACCTCATATTACCCAGCAAATGCTACAGAAAAAACATGGTAAAGCAGCTTATCAACATTATTTAAAAGCTAACGAACAAGTACAGGCCAATGTAGAAGCATACGACCAGCGTTGTATTACTAATCAACAACAGCCGGTTTATCAGTTTGGAGAAGGGGTTATTGATGGAGAAGCTATCCAGTTTGATTCGCAAACGATCCGTTTGCCTGGGTTTGAACACGAAGTTTCATTGGATTTAGAAAACCCTTATCCTGATATGGTTTAATTTAAATATTTCACTGGGCTGTATGTCTTTGTCATGTGGCTCAGTGGAATCATAGAATATTCACACATCAATTTATTGTGCCTTGTCGGTTTAACCAGAATATCCTTTCTTTAATATCTACTGAAATCACCAGCTATTTCATAGTATCTAATCCATACTCGCACACGTAATTGATTCACTATTAAGAGTGAATACGTATTTTCCGAGAAAAAAATAGTTATTTTGGCTGATAATAAGTTGGGTTTATATGTATGAAATAGAGTTGCATTTATTTTAAGGTTGTTTAAAATTTGTTCATTCTGGAGCTCTTCAGCTGAAAGTTACTTAAGTTTAGTATTGATAAATCACTTGTGAAGCTAATGAAACGACTGCCTACCCCTTCTGAAGTTAAAATTAACTGTCTCATCTTTATTGCTGTGTTATGTGCAATGTCTGGGATAGTTTACTATGGTAAAAACCCCAGCCCACCAGAGAGTGTGGAGCAAAAGTATTTAAATCTGAGCTCCTACGAGCAGTCTAAAGAAAAATTTAAGGACTTGGTATTGAACTCAGAAGACCCCGAACAACTGGATTCGGCTTATAACGAATTTGTTGATGATGTTCAAAGTAATATTGCCTTTATGGAGAGAGTAAAATCAGGAAAAGATAAGTTGTTTTACAGTATTTTGAGAAAATTTGTTGAGGAAACGGCTCAAAAAAACAAGCAATTGGATGATGCAATGATTGCAGTTCAATCACCTAGGATTCTTGACTATGCTCTGTTAAAAAGAGAAGGTGAATTTGAGTTCCAAATAGGAGTGGTTAAAAACTATATTAAAGAAGCAACTGAAAATAATGAGTATACTCTAAATGCTATTTTAAACTTAAATGAAAAGTTAAAAGCGCTTGGGGAAGATAGTCAAATATATAAAGGCTCAGTAAGTGTACTAAATATAACATTTTCAAGGCAAAAGCCTACTTTAGAGTTATTAGGTCAAGCGCATGTTGACTATGGTAATCACATGCTAGAAGTTCTAGAGAACCTTAAGAATAACAAGGAAACATGGCTATATGAAAATGATGAGCTAATAATTAATGATGATGCTGTTCAAACTAAACATAATCAGCTTGTAGATTCTCTAAATGGAGATGAGAACAAAATAAATTTGTTGGTAGAAAAGCTGGTGCAATTAATATAAAGCGCTTTTGATTGAAGTAAGGTAATATTACTTTTGTCTTCGCACTCAGTAAGTAGTAGTCAGTTAATACACCCCAAGTGTATCTTTAAATCATGACTTAAACACACAGAGATATCCCTTCCAGTAGATTTGGTTTTTCCTAAACTTTGATCTCAATCCAGCTTTGCTATTTTGTTATGGTTTATTGAGTATTCTAGGAAGCAGATCTTGCATCATGTGAGTTGAGTGGCAATGCAAGATCTGATAAAACAAATCATTTGATTAGGTGTGTTATTGGTTACTAGAAATGAGCTTGTATGACTGAAGTACTTTTAGAGTTGAATTTTAGGCAGGCATAACTAACACAGTTTATGTGTTTTGCACTGGGTATATAGTGATTACAATGCTACCGCCAATATCTGTTAGTTTACTGACATGCTGAGCGCTAATATGGGATTGGAAGTAATTTGGTTTATTACCGCTCTCGTAGCCAAAATCAAATTTTCGACTAATTGCATGATCCCAGATATGTTTTGACTTTCGGGTTAACCCCATTACTAACGTATAATATTCCTCAATGATTTCTTCTAATTTGTTGCAGCTAGTTTCAAAAGAGCCATGATAAACATCACCAATTTTTTCATGTTGGAAGACAATAACACGATCCTCCCACTCTTGGATGATGGGTGTTAAATCTTCTGCTGATTCAATATCAAGATCAATATTGAGAAAACATATTTCGTTCATTGTATAATTCACCACTACCTTATTGTTTTTAGCTGTTAGTAAGTTCTACTTTATCATTCAGATTATTTAAGATAGTTGATAGTGCATCAACAGCTTCAAATACACCATAATTTCTTATGTTTGCCACTTTCTTTTGGTAAGTATTGAATTGTGTAGGCTCAAGTAGTTTGGCAATAGCCGGTGCTGTGTTACGGAATGTTTTGATAACCAGACCAAACTGATTAGCGATAATCCACTCACAGGTATGGCGTTCTTGTTGCATTGTTCGCCAGCTATTTTCGGTAATCACAGGTAAACCCATTTGGATTGCTTCTCCAATGCTATTTGGACCTGGTTTGCCAATAAAAAAATCGCCTAAACTCAAGTAGTAAGACATATTTGTCGTAAAGCCTTTAACCAAGAGTTTTTTTGATGTTTTAACCTTTAGGATTTTTTTGGCTAAGGTCTTATTCTTTCCACAGATAAAAATACACTGTAAATTGAATGGAGATCGTGCAAGTTGATTGGCAATTGATAACATTTCATTAGAGCCATTACCGCCAAAACTAATAACGGCTGTGGTCGCATTGGCGTCTAATCCGTGCTTTTGGCGTTCTTTCTGTTTGCTCGAGAATGGAGAGAAATATACATCTGGGTCTAGCACTGGGCCTGATAAACGGTGAATATGACTATCAATATAACCCAGCTGACGTGCTTGCTCTTCTGCCGTGTCAGTTGGGCAAATGGCATGTGAAGGGTAGTGGTTGTTGCGTTGGTTGGTTAAGTAGTATTTATCTAAATCCACAAGGTCGCAGAGTGAGGTGATAAAAGGAACCGTTGGGTGAACAGCCTTGACGGATTTTTCTAGCACGTCATTAACAAAAGGTAATAAAGAAACAACCATTGATGGATGGTTGTTTTGCCAGTAAGACTTTAGAGCTTTAAGGGCGTATTGATGTTTAAGAGGGATTTGCAAACGAATTAGAGGTACCATTACTGGCCAATAAATCCAACTAAAGCCGGACTTTAACAGGAAATTGTAAAATGCTTCCCAGTGTTTTCCTCTAGTAAGAATTTCAGTGTAAATATTTACAATCCGTACATTCCAATTAAGCTGTTGTGCTTGAATGGCTTTTTTTAGTGCTAGCGCATGGGCACGATGTCCTCCACCAGCATCGGTTATTAACAGATATATCTCTTTCACTCGAATTATCCTTATTATTTGTGAAAGGAGGCAGTTAAAGTAACTATAACCACCTCAATTAATATCTGGAATACATAATTAAGGATATTTTTAAAATTAAAAAATACCCTTAATTATTATTGAGCAGGGAGTTAGCGCTTAATTAATAACACTGGGTAGAATGCTTGGTTAATGCCCGCAAAATATCTGATCGAGTAATAATACCTACCAGTTTTTCATCTTCTACTACGGGGTATATTTTGGGTTGATGGTTAATAATCCGTTGTGCTACGTCAATAATATCATCGTTAGGTGATACCGTGAGTACTTCTTTTTGCATCACTTCATTGACTCTGGCATTTTGGTTGCAGTAATAAGAGCCTTCTAAAGCTTGTTTGACACAATCTTGTTCTGAGACGAAGCCAATCACTCGTTTATGTTCATCGACTACTGGCAGCCCTGTTAAGTGGTCATGAATGAGTCGTTCTACTACTTCATTTATAGGGGTTCCACAGCGGATAGGTTGGTGATGCTCGGTCATGTAGTCTGCTACACGAATCAACGTTTCTTTCATTGCTATCACTCTTAAATAAATAAGGCACCACAGTGTTTATCAGTTGTTTGTGGTGCACTACTCAACCATTAGTGTAGATCAAGCTTAGCAGTTTAGGTTAGGCACCTGGCCCACAATCAAGGCAATACTTAATCATTTCTGGGCCTAGTTTAAGTTTGCTGTTTAAATCTCGTAATGCGGTACGTAGCCCTTCTTCGATCACTGGATGATAAAAGGGTAAAGCTAATACTTCATTAATAGTTAAACGCTGTTGAACCACCCAGGCTAACAAGTGAGCCAGATGTTCTGCTGCTGGGCCAATCATTTCAGCACCCAATAACAAGCCAGTGCCCTGGGCACCATACACCCGTAATAATCCCTTATTTTTTAGCATTACACGGCTTCTGCCTTGGTCCTCAAAGGAAACTTCCCCCACAGCATAACAACCACAGGTTTGGTTTTCTTGATTAACTTGCTTAAAAGTTTGGCCAACCATCGCCAATTGTGGGTCAGAAAATACAACACTGATCGGAGTACGTCGTTGACCACTACGAATGGTAGGGTATTGACCGGCATTGTCACCCGCAATACGCCCTTCATCAGCCGCTTCATGAAGTAACGGTAGGTCATGGTTGGCATCACCGGCAATGAAAATATGGCTATCACCGCATTGTAGAGTATAACGATTATATTCAGGAAGGCCGCGTTCAGATAAAGGTATAGTGGTATTTTCCAATCCTAATTTATCGACATTGGGTGTACGGCCAGTTGCAGCCAATAAATATTCAAAACTGTCTTGCTGGGGATTGCCTTCATCATCGAGATATTCAATGGCTACTCCTTGCTCTGTACGTTGAATACGCTCTAACTTGGCATCTGCAACAAAAGGCAGTTGTTGCTTAAAGTGGTTGCGAGCATAGTCAATTACTGCTGGGTCAGTTAGAGGCCCTACTAAATTGCCAATACCAAATAATTTAACGTTCACGCCTAACCGGCTAAGCGCTTGCCCTAGCTCAAGACCAATCACCCCAGGACCAAATACGGCAACTGAATTGGGTAAATCTTCCCAATCAAATACATCATCATTAACGATTAATCGGTCACCGGCTTCAGTAAAAATAGCGGGATAACTTGGCCTGGAGCCTGTAGCTATGACAAACCGTTGGGCAGTAATAACAGTGTGGTTATCTACCTGTACTCGGTGATCATCAAGAAACTGTGCATAACCACGAATTTTATCTGCTGCGGAAATACTCTCTACAGACTCAACAACAAAGCCAGCAAAGCGATTCCGTTCAGAGCGAACCCGTTGCATAACTGCTTTTCCATCAATAAGAATCTCACCATTGGCTGTTATTCCAAAACCCGGCGCCTGCTCAATATGGTGAACTGCTTCAGCGGCAGCAATTAGCAGTTTGCTTGGCATACAGCCCACTCGTGCGCAGGTTGTACCATAAGGACCACCTTCGATTAACACAACACTATTCGTATGCATTTTAGCGGCTCGGTATGCACCTAACCCGGCTGTTCCTGCCCCAATAATGGCGACATCAACATTTAACTGCTTCATTAACTGGTTCCTTAATGATTTTGAATTTCAGATGTGGTTTATTATTGTGGGAAGTTATAAACAGGTAAAATTGATTAAATAAAAATGGCTTATTAAGAAAACTAATGGTTGTGTTAACAGGCCCTAAAAAAAAGCCACCTTAAAAGGTGGCTAAATGGTTGAGTAGGGGAGTAAGTACAGTCTGAATGTATTCAGAACTGAATTTATAGTGAAACTATTGAGCGAAAAATGCTTCCAGGTCGTCAGCGCCACCAATACGAATACCGCTGCGGAATACCTGAGGTACAGTATCGGCACCAGAGACAGCACGGAGTGAACGGCTAGTGGTATCACGGCCGATTTGGATTTCCTCGTATTTAGCTCCTTTTTCAGTTAGCAGCACTTTAGCTCTGGCACAATGGGGACAACCGGGTTTACTAAATAAGGTATAGAACTCAGGCTCTTCTGCTTTGGGGTTAATGTAGTTAAGCATGGTATCGGCATCAGATACTTCAAAGGGGTCACCTGGCTTATTAGGCTCAATAAACATTTTTTCGATGACGCCATCTTTTACCAGCATGGAGTAACGCCAGCTACGTGCGCCAAAACCAAGCTCGGCTTTGTCAACCAACATTCCCATTCCTTCTGTAAATTCACCATTACCATCCGGTATCAGTTGGATATTTTCAGACTGTTGGTCTTCTGCCCAAGCATTCATTACAAACGTATCGTTAACAGAAATGCAGGCAATGGTATCAACTCCATTGGCTCTTAAAACATCAGCCAGTTCATTGTAGCGAGGTAAGTGGGTACCAGAGCAGGTGGGGGTAAATGCCCCTGGTAAAGAAAATACTACGACTGTTTTATTCGCAAATAGCTCATGAGTTGTAATACTTACCCATTCATTGTTTTGTCTCACCCTAAAAGTTGTTTCAGGTACTCGTTGGCCTTCGCGATTGTCGAACATGTTGATTCACCTTAGTGTTAAATTAAAAAAACATGAATTTGGGCTATACATCTAAATTGGCTATATAGCCTATGCTTTGGATAAAAAAGCATTGTTGCCTTGAAAGTGAGCTTGATTATGCTGGGGGACAGGCTATTTGGAAAATTGATAATCTCTTTTTTTGCGATAGTTTTAATTAATTGTGAATTGTAATGAACTTACGCTTATCCAAACGCGCTATATCTCTGCTCATTGCTATTGGTTTAATAGTGTTAACAGCCAGTGGGTTGTTAGCACTTAAGTTAACGGCAAAGCAGCCTGAGCGTAAAGCTAACCAAGACCGCACCTGGAAAATAGATGTGATGACGGTGGAAAAGCAAGCGCATCAACCTGAAATTACTCTGTATGGACGAGTGGAGTCACCTTTTGAAACCACCCTGACTGCAGCCACCACAGCTTATATTGAGGCAGTTCCTGTGAGAGAAGGGATGTTAGTTCAGCAAGGTGAAGTACTAGTGATATTGGATCAGCGCGATTTATTGCTGATAAAAAGTCAAAGAGAGGCGGACATCATCAATATTAAAGCAAAAATAGCCGCTGAAAACACCCGTTATGAATACGATCAACGAGCTTTAATCGAAGAAAAAAAATTACTGCTAATTGCGCATAACGCAGTTGCACGGCAAAGCTCACTTAAGCAAAGAAACTTGTCTTCTGTCACTCAGCTTGAAGAAGCCAAGCAAGGAGAAGCGCAACAGGCGCTTAATGTTAATAAAATGGAACAGACGATCGTCGATTATGAAAACCGTTTACTGCAATTGCAAGCACAACTTAAGCAGGCAGAAGCTCTGCTTGCCCAAACCTTGCTTGATCTAGAGCGTGCAACAGTGACGGCCCCTTTAACCGGCAAAGTATCCCAAGTACAGGTAGCACCTGGTGCACGTGTACAAGCAGGAGAGCCTTTGTTGACTTTGTATGATGTGGCTAACTTAGAGGTGAGAGCACAACTACCTAGTCGGTTGCTGTCCCAGTTAAAAGCACAGTTGCCGTTAACCAAACAACATGTGCAGTCTAATGCTGCAGTTCAAGCCGATAAAATGACTAATGTTTCCAGCCTATCCGGTATTTTACAAGGTACGCTATCTGAAGCTAATGACATGCAACCAAATAAAACACTCGTTGTTCAATTAGATAGGTTTGCGGCTGCTGTTAGTCAGGGGCAGGGGGGAGTAGACGGCATTTTTCGAATTACTTCCACAACACTACCAAACTTGGAGCTGGGGCGGTCGGTGGTTTTGACATTACAGTTACCGCCTGTCTCAGATTCTATTGCTGTACCAGTAACGGCTATATACAACAGTCAGTATGTATTTAAAGTAGTCGACAACTTTTTGCAATCGGTCACTATCGAAAAAGTAGGTGAGCTGAAACAAGCAGGTAAAGAGTGGGCGTTAATTCGCTCAGAAAAACTGCAAACAGGTGATCGGTTAATGATCACACAAATACCAAATGCCATTACAGGTATGAAAGTTCAGCTGACAAGCGAGGTGGTTAATCAAACAAAAAAGCAACAGCTAACCACACAATCTAATAAAAGTAACTTAGCCTTGCAATCCTCATAATTGGACAGGAAGAATGGCTGAGAAAAAACCTCAACCAGGTCTGATCAATTTATTTGCCAGTCATCGAGTGGCAGCTAACTTGCTGATGTTTATTGCCATTTTGGCGGGTACCTGGGGCATAAAAAAACTCAATACCCAGTTTTTCCCTAACTTTGAAGTGGATGTCATCACGATCTCTGTAGTGTGGAGTGGCGCTACTGCAGAAGATATTCAATCATCTATTACTATTCCCATTGAGCAGGCACTCAAAGGTATAAATGGCATTGATAAAATATTTGCAACCTCTGCTCCAGGAAGTAGTCGATTGCGTCTGGAAGTGCAACCGGAAGCTGACTTAGTAACGGTGCTCGATGAAGTGAAACAGGCGGTTGATAATGTACGTAACTTGCCGACTGAATCAGAAAAGCCAGAGGTTCTGAAAGTTACCCGGTTTGAAAACATTGCCAAAATTTTATTAACCGGCTCTGTGCCTCTTGCTGAATTAAGACCGCTGGCATTTGAATTAGAACGGGACTTACTCCGGCAGGGAATTCGTAAAGTAGCGTTTGTGGGGTTACCAGAGCTGGAAATTGCTATTGCCATTGCTCCAGAACAACTGCATGAACTGGGTTTAACGCTAAACCAACTCGCTACAATCATTCGTCAGCGCAGCATGGACTTACCTGCAGGCACAGCTGGAAGGAAAGCTGGTGCTAAGCAGGTTCGCAGTTTAAGTCAGCAGCGAGAGGTTGAGGGGTTTTTGCAGTTACCTGTGTTGGCAAATGAACAAGGGCGGTTAGTTCGTTTAGGTGACATTGCTGAAGTAACAAAAGGACCTAACCCTGATGATGAGTTTATTACTTATAAAGGCCAGCCAGGGATTGAAATGCAGTTATTACGCACAGAGGCTGATGATACGCTTAAGTCAGCAGAGATTATGCGTCAGTGGCTGGAAAAAGTCAGGCCAACCTTACCCAAAGGTATCCAGCTGGTGGTGTATGATGAGTCTTGGGTTTACCTTAACGAGCGGATTGAATTGTTGTTGAAAAATGGAGTCGGGGGGTTAGTTCTGGTGATTGGCATGTTGTTTTTATTTTTAAATGTGCGAGTTGCCTGGTGGGTAACAGTGGGCATCCCTATTTCATTTTTAACAGCACTGGCTGTGTTGTATTTAATTGGCGGTAGTATCAACCTGATTAGTTTATTTGGTTTAATTATGACTCTTGGCATTATTGTGGATGATGCCATTGTGGTAGGTGAAAATGCATCAATGCGTATTCAACAGGGAGATAACCCAGAGCATGCCGCGATAGCGGGCGCCAATATGATGTTAGCGCCAGTAACGGCTTCGTCCTTAACGACTATTGCAGCCTTTTTACCTTTACTGATTTTAGAAGGAAATATTGGCAATATTTTAATTGATATTCCAACCGTGGTTATATGTGTGATTTTAGCTTCATTGGCAGAGTGCTTTTTAATTTTGCCAGGGCATTTAAACCATAGTTTTCGTCGACGTCGGGTTAAAGAAACCCAGTTAAGACAAAAATTGGACAAGTGGTTTAATCAATTTCGAGAAGGGGTATTTTTAAAAACCGTTAAACTCGCTATTGAATATCGGTTTCTCACCATTTTATTGGCTATCAGCTTGTTTGTATTCAGCTTAGCTATGTTGGTGACAGGGCATTTAAAGTTTACTTTTTTTCCTTCTATTGACAGTACTGTTATAAATGCAAGTGTTCAGTTTAGTGCTGGGACACCCGCGACTACAGTCGATGCATTTTTAGTAGAGTTGGAACGTGCACTTTACGAAGCGGAAAAAAAATTGGGTGAAACACTGGTAGTTAGTGTATTTGCTAATCATCGTAAAGCTGCTTTTGATAGTTTTTCAGGCACTCGAATTGAGGGAGATGAATTTGGGGCATTAAAAGTACAAATTGTGTCGGGGGATGAGCGAGCTGTTACCAATGCACAAATCATTCGGGCTTGGCAGCAATCTATTCAGCGGCCAGCGGGTATAGAACGCTTTTCTATTGCCCAGCGACGTCCTGGACCACCAGGTAAGCCAATTGAGATCAAATTAATTGGAACTGATGTCATAGGGTTAAAAGAAGCCGCGTTAAAATTACAACAAGCCATTAAAAATTATGCGGGTGTGAGTAATGTGGAAGATGACTTACCCTATGGTCGGGAACAGTTAATTTATAAATTGACCCCCATGGGGCAATCGTTAGGTTTAACCATTGAAGATATTGGAAAACGGTTAAGAAGTGCGTTAGATGGCGAAATTGTACAAATATTTCATGACAGTAACGAAGAAATTGAAGTAAGAATTGAACTGCCTGCCTCTCAACGGGATTATTTAACCCCTTTATTACAATTGCCTATTGTTTTACCCAATGGCAATACAGCACTACTTGCTAACGTAGTGTCATTTGATACACGACAAGGGATTGATACTTTAAATCGGGTAGATGGTGAATTAGCCGTATTAGTCAGTAGTGATGTGGATGAAAATACCACCAATGCCAATGATATTACTGCTGAGTTGGAAGTATCCGTGTTGCCTGGGTTGAAAACCCGTTATGGGATTAACTATGCATTTGAAGGGCGTAGTGCTGAACAACAGGAAACCCTAGCAGATATGCGACTTGGGTTGTTTATTGCGTTAGCATTGATATACATTATTCTAGCCTGGGTATTTGCTTCTTACAGTTGGCCTGTTGCTGTAATGCTAGTAATTCCATTTGGGATAACTGGAGCTATTCTTGGCCACTTTTTGATGGGGCTGAATTTAACAGTACTCTCGTTATTTGGTTTATTTGGCTTAACAGGGATTGTTATTAATGACTCTATTATTTTGGTCAGTGTTTATCGTCATTTGCGTGGAGAAGGCGTGATTATTGAGCAAGCGATTGTGAAGTCTGTGTGTATGCGGTTGAGGGCTGTACTGTTGACTTCGTTAACTACAATTGCAGGATTAACTCCTATATTGTTTGAAACTTCTTTGCAGGCTCAGTTTTTAATTCCAATGGCAACTTCTATTGTATTTGGTTTAGCCTTTGGCACAGTACTAATTTTACTGGTAGTGCCAGCAATGCTGGTAGTGGTTGAAAATATCTCACTGACAACTAAACGACATTTACGTGGTCTAATTGCAAGAATTTCATTTGGAGAATAAATAATATGACAACTGAGGAACGTTGGTTATTAAGGCCATTAGCTGTTTTGGTACTATTACCTGCATTAGCACTCCAAACAGTTGTCGCTGAAGAAGCGACCTTAGACGCAAGTAAAGAAGCGAAATCCACTCAGTTAACACTGTATCGACAAGCCACGTTAGTTAAGCAGCAATTTGCTAAGGCCTTACCCCAGGGCGATTATCAGCTATTACTACATAATATCAGTGATCAATTAATATTAGACTCCCTACAGGTACAAGTGGCAGGTGGGCAAATTAACGCACTGGAAATGATTCGTAAACCACTCACCGTTGATGAAGTGTTTAAACGATTGGTGGGGAAACCTGTGCGTGTTTATCAAGCAGGTAAATATCAAGCCAAAGCAGGAAAAGGGGTATTACAGGCTTATTCAAATAAGCTAGGTATTGTGGCACTGGATCATGGTGAGCAGGTAATTGTTAATTGGCAGGATAGTAATGGGTTACGGTTGGCGTTGCCAGAAAATACCTTGGCAGAAGCGAGCTTTGCACCTCGACTTAGTGCTCAAGTGTCGGCGTCAAAAGCATTGGAGTCAGCAACGGTTCAGTATTTAACCCGAGGTTTGTCGTTTAATACCAATTACAGTATTCAATTGCATCCAAGTCAATCAACACTAGACTTTGCTGTTACCACGGTTTTATCCAATAAGACGAATACAGTCTATCCTGAGGCTCAGGTAACTTTAGGGGTGGGAGATGTGCAAGAGCCAATGCCCCGAGGAGCAAGAGCTGAAATGATTGCTCAAGCAGCCCCTATGATGGACAAGGCGGTTTCAGAGCCTGAAGCGGTTGGTGATGTTCACTTTTATCACTTTAATCAACCGTTAACCATTCCAGCTCATTCTGAACAACAGTTGCCGTTATTTGAAAAGCAACAAGTAGCGTATAATCAATACTACCGACTAAATTGGTATGCCTATGCCTTTGACCGTAACTGGCAATCAGAAAAAGAAAATCCAGTTACCATGTATCAGTTTAAGAGTGATACCCCAATGCCTGGTGGAGCCGTCAGGGTATTTCAGGATGATAAGCAAGGCAGTTCCCGTTGGATTGGCTCTAGTCAATTAGCCGATACGGGGGCTAACCAGTTGGTGGATTTACAGTTAGGTAAAAGCTTTGAAATTGCGATTAAACGCAATCGCTTAGCCTATCAGCAATTGGATAGTAAAAATGCCAATATTGACTGGGAAGTTGAAATACACAACAGTAAAAAGGAAGCTGCGACAGTAGAGCTAGTCGCGAATGATCATAGCTTGGTAGAGATTAGCAAAATGACTGGCGCTAAACTTAAGGATGTTAATACCCTTGTTGTAGAGCTACCTGCAGAAAAAACAGTAAAAATTAATTATACCACGACTCATCAACGGTAAGTTTTCAATGGGTTATCAATCAATTGTTGTATTAACAGGTGCTGGTATTTCAGCAGAGTCTGGCATTAGAACTTTTCGGGCCAGTGATGGCCTATGGGAGGATCACCGAGTAGAGGACGTTGCTACGCCAGAAGGGTTTGCGGTGAATCCTGCATTGGTGCAAAACTTTTATAACCAGCGACGCCAGCAGCTGTTATCAGAAAGCATTAAGCCTAATGCAGCCCACCTGGCATTAGCTGACTTTGAAGCCCATTTTAACGGTGAGTTTTTATTGGTAACACAAAATATTGATAATTTACATGAGCGAGCAGGGAGTCAGCATTTATTGCATATGCATGGTGAATTGCTTAAGTCACGTTGTATTGCTACTGGACGCATTCGTGAACAAGCTGATGACATTCAAGTTGATTCTCGCTGTGAGTGTTGCCAGCAACCCGGTTATTTGAGGCCTCATGTAGTATGGTTTAATGAAATGCCGTTACATCTGGATGAAATTTATCAGGCATTAAGTCGCTGTGATCTTTTTATTGCCATTGGCACCTCTGGTAATGTGTATCCAGCTGCTGGCTTTTTTCATGAAGCAAAAAGCCATGGAGCGACTACTGTTGAACTTAATTTAGAGGCTTCATTATCAAGCGCCCAGTTTGATGTTCAGCGACAAGGGTTGGCAACTGAAATAGTACCTACATTTTTTAATGAAATTTGAAATTAATAGTTAAATAATAACTGTTTAAGGAGAAAATGGAAGAAGCTAGGTTTAAGCAGCGTGTTAAAACACGGTTAAATCGAATTTATGGTGAATGCCAAGCGAACACTCTGTTGACTAAACTGTGTCAATTAGTGGAGCGATATCGCCAGTCGACTGAGTCTGTTACCCTAAAGCGTTGGGATGAAACGGACGCCATCCTGATTACCTACGGCGATAGTCTTCTTTCTGAAGAGTCAACGCCATTACAAACCTTATCAGGTTTTTTAAATAAATATTGTCAAAAAGCATTTTCAACTGTACATATTCTTCCATTTTTTCCCTACAGCTCTGATGATGGATTTGCAGTTATTGACTACCGACAAGTCAACTTTGAGCTGGGGTGTTGGCATGACATTATTGAAATTAACCAAAACTTTGATTTAGTGGTGGACTTGGTCATAAACCATGTGTCTAGGGAAAGTTTATGGTTTATGGACTTTGTGGTTGGGCAGGGATACGGAAAGGATTTTTTTCATGAACTTGAACCAGCCAGTGACGTCAGTCAGGTAGTAAGGCCACGCAATAGCCCTCTGCTGGTGCCTATTCATACTCGTCGAGGTGTAAAGTATGTATGGGCAACCTTTAGTAATGATCAGATTGATTTAAATTTTGCAAACCCAGATGTTTTGCTTGAATTTGTGGATATTCTGTTATTTTATACCACCATTGGAGCTCGCTTTATTCGATTAGATGCCATTGCTTTTTTATGGAAAAAACGGAGTACTCCCTGTATTCATTTGCCGGAAACCCATGAAATTGTCAAATTATTCCGGGATGTACTGGAATATCTAGCATTAGGTGTAGTGTTAATTACTGAAACCAACGTGCCTGTTGATGAAAATATCAGTTATTTTGGTGAGGGAGATGAAGCACAAATGGTATATCAGTTTGCATTGCCACCGTTGGTACTGCACGCATTGTACTATGGCAAGGCTGATTACCTGACCACTTGGGCACAGCAAATCCCCCCTTTGTTACCAAACTGCACTTACTTAAATTTTGTTGCATCGCATGACGGGATAGGGTTAAGGGCTGTTGAAAAAATTATCCCTGAAATTGAAGTGATGCATATGATAGAAACGGTTCATCGTTATGGGGGCTATGTGAGTTTAAAATCGAATGTTGATGGCTCCGATTCCCCTTATGAGTTGAATGTTTCTTTATTTGATGCGTTGATGGGAACCCGGCGGGGGCCTGACCAATGGCAAGTACAACGTTTTTTATGTAGCCAGATTATTTTGCTGTCGGTACAGGGGATACCAGCGATTTATATTCATAGCTTAACGGCTACACCTAATGACTTGGATAATGTAGAGCGTACAGGAAGAATGCGCTCAATTAATCGCGCTCGATGGAACTTGCTAGCTTTAGAAAACCAAATAACACATCAGCATTCTGCACAGGGTGAAGTATTTAAAGCGATTATTCGGTTGTTACTTACGCGTCGTAAATATAAGGCTTTTCATCCGGATGCGCCACAACAGGTAATGTCTGTACATAAAAATATATTTGCGATTAGGCGGACCAGTTTATGTGGAGAAAATGACATTATTGTCTTTTGTAATGTTTCTCAAGTGCCTGTTACGCTAGCATTAGCTAGCTTCCCTAAGCAAAAACAACCCACTATTGACTTAATTAGTGGCAAGTCATGGCAGGCTGGTGAGAGTGGATACAGATTGCAACCCTACCAGTGTTGTTGGTTGCTTGTTAAGGACACAAAATAAATAAAGGGCAACTATTGTCAGTTACCCATCATTTGTTGTAAGTACACCATTCACTTTGGCTGTAGATATTGCTTATTTTGTATAGACCTCTAGCTGTTATCTGCTTCTACAGCATCATATAACCTTTCCAAAAAGTCGGGAATAGCACTGATAATACGATTCCAACTGGGAATAAAGGGGGCTTGCATGGGTCTTTTTAAGTAGTCGTCACCTGCTTCCAGAATATTACTGGCAAATAATTCTACTGCTTGTTCTTCCTTATGGCGATCTAGAGTGAGGCCATTTAGTAACGCATCATTATAATAAGACTCAATTAAATCCAGTGCTACTCGGTAATAGGTGGCTTTAATTGTACGAAAGGTTTCCATATGAAAAACCTTACCACGTGTAGCTAGTTTGCGGAAAATCGCTTTGGTAATATCGGTACTCATTTTGGCCAACCCTTTGGTTGGATCATCTATTGATAATGGCTGATGCTTATGGTCATAATTATCTGCAATATCCACCTGACAAAGACGATTATTTGCAAAATTTCGCTTCATTTCCAATAATACCCCCACTTCTAATCCCCAGTCACTGGGAATACGAAGGTGATTGAGGGCTTCAGTTTTTAAGGCAAATTCTCCCGCTAATGGGTAACGAAAACTGTCTAAGTACTCAAGGTAATCCACATGCCCCATTACTATTTTTAATGCACGTAATAAGGGAGTGATTAATAATCGACTGACTCTGCCGTTGATTGTGCCTGTGGCTACCCGTGAATAATAACCTTTACAAAAAACATAATTAAATTGGGGATGAGAAACGGGATAAAGTAGCCTGGCTAACATATCTCGATGGTAAGTTTTAATATCACAGTCATGAATTGCCACCGACTTGGCTTTGGCGGATGCGAGTACATAACCGTAGCAGTACCACACATTCCGTCCTTTTCCGTGTTCTAAGGGGGCTATATTTTTTTCTTTTAGTAGTTCGTCAAGTGCTTGTAATCGTGGGCCGTCATGCCATAACACTCGATGAGGCTGGGGGAGTCGGGAAAAATAGTCTTTTGATGCTACATAATTAGCTTCATCTGCTTGGTCCAGGCCAATGACTATTTCTGACAGGTAGGGTACTTCTGTTAGTTCACTAACAATTTGCTGTAAAGCGGGTTTGGCTAGTTCGGAATAAAGCGAGGGGAGTACTAGGGCCATTGGTGTTTGCCGGGAAAAAGCAAGCAGCTCTTTTTCCAGCTCAATGACAGAGCGTTGAGTAAGGTTGTGGAGTGTAGTGATACTACCATTTTGATGAAAGTCAGACATGGGGTAACGTTCCTTGTTGTTCAAACTGATTTAGCAGCTTGGACATCACTTGTTCCCATCCTTTAGGGCCTGGGTGAGGTGCTTGAATGAGTTGGGGGTGGTCAAGCTTTATAGCAAACTCGCCTGTTGTTTGAGGTAGCATCACCGCGATAGTCGTGGCTGCTAACATGGGCAGATCATTTTCATGATCACCTAAACCGATAGTACAGTATTGTGTACAGTGACTGGTCTGGTAGTACTTTAGCAGTGCTTTTACAGCAATTCCTTTATCGGTTTGTCCCATAACGTGTAAAAATCGTCCCCCTTTAACCAGGCTAATTTGCTGTGCGGATAAAATTTTGTGAAATTGAAGTAATTGTTCGCTAGTGTCTTGCCAAAGTATTGGAATAGAGCCCTGGCGGTTGAGTGCTTTTGCTGCCATCACTTTAGATAAGCCGGTTATTCCGACGAGGGTTTGCTTATCCCACTGGTGGAAGCCAGTAAACTTAAACCCTTGTTGATGGCATTGTTGGAGTTGCTCAACAAGGGTTTGATAGTGACAACCCAAGGTTTGCTTGATAGGTTCTGGATTACTGAAGTATTTGGCAGGTATAACAATAAAACTGCCATTTTCAGTAATAACTGGGTGATTAAGCTCTAAGGCCTGAATAATTTCAGCAATTTCTGCAAAGGTTTTACTGGAATTTATAACTAGTGGCAGCTGCAGTTGTTTAATTTTTTGCAAAGCAGGTATAGCGGCTTCAAAACGGTATTGACTGTCTAGCAAAGTGCCATCAAGGTCAGAAAATATTATCAATTGCGTCATGGCGTATGTGCTTGTGGTCAGTGTCTTGAGATTAATAGTGCAGGGTATCGATAGGTGCTAATAAATGGTAGCGATAAAAACTATTACTAAAAGTAATAACTAATAGTGCTGTTGCTACGTTTTGGCAGAGTCACCGAGTTAAAATATGACAAATTTGTGATGGCTTTTATGGAGGGCTTATTAACGAAAGGCATACCATATCCTTAAAGGCTTGTAGAAAGAGTTGCTAGTCAAACAAATACCGCAACCAAAGCAGTAGTTAACAAGAAGCGGCTGACAAAAAAGTAGCTGATAATTTATGCAGCCAAGCCAGTGGAGAGGCACGATGAATCGATTTTTTGAAGCACTTGTAATGTTAGGCTTGTTTTATTTAGTTGTTGTCGCCATCGGCATTATCGCCCTGCTTTTTTATCTTTATGGTTATTATGCATTAATACCTGCAGCAGGATTAGTTGTAGTGGTTTATCGTTTACTTAAGCGGTCCCCCTCCACAGACTTGAAGGAAACTATTTAACCCAATAAACAGCTAAATTAAGAGAGCTGGCTTTTCAAATTGACACTTGTTTTTATCCTGATGCTTAACTTTTTACCTTTATGAAATAGTTAGGCGTGATGCTGTAGCTTTTGTTAAAAACTGGTTAAGCTATTGCTGGAGCCAAGCGTATTACAAAACAATGGCTTGACTCTTCTTCAACCTGAGTAATTCTTAGCCCCTTCGGGGGCATTTTTAGTAGGTTGCTTACTTCAATGCGTTATAAGGTTGTTTTCTTTAGTAAAGTGGGGTAGAGTACGCGCCTCTGTTGCAGGGGATATAGCAGTACTGCTACATTCTATAGCAGCAGCAAGGTGAGGTGTCCGAGTGGTTGAAGGAGCACGCCTGGAAAGTGTGTATACGTTAATAGCGTATCGAGGGTTCGAATCCCTCCCTCACCGCCATTTTATTGTCTTCGAGATTTTTCCAGTCTGCCTTTATATTATAAATAATTTATTTGTTCACCATCCTTAATAGTTACTGTGAGAGTCAAATCTTTCAGTGTTATCTTGATAAAATTTTGAGCATTTGTATTTAATAAGTGGTTATTTTCTCTAGAAGCTTTGCATGGCTAAGCCAATATCCGGCTTGTGTTGGTTAACCAGTTCTAGTTCATTATTGTTGGAAGCAACGGCAAGCTTTGCTGGTAATTTTCGAAAGGCAGTAATGGTATTAATAAGCGGGAGTTCTGCTTTAGGAGAATGAATGCGAATTGCACTAAACAGGCCAAGATTAATTAAATCAATTAACTTCAAGGTTTCTCCTGTATCTTCCTGCCATTGGCCAGAGTAACGGACTGCTTCAATATAATGGTCACTCACACTCCATTTTTTTAGGAGCACAATACCTAGTGACTTGCTGTACTCTTTACATAATGTGTAGTATGTAGTTTCACTAGGCACTTCTTTCCTGCTTTTAAATGCTGAAAGTACAGCTAACGTCCCTAAGTCACTAATCAAGCTGGCAATGAGCACTTCTTCTAGAGGCCGATACTGTAATTGTTTAGCAATAACATAGCTGATCGCTGACTTCAGTTTTTGTCGTTCCCAGGCGATATTAAAGAGTTTTTTCAGCTGGGGAGATTGCATAATAAATAAACTTTTAATGCTGTGGCTCATGACAATTCGATCTACGGTTTCCCAGCCTAAATGAGCAATGACCTCTGTTAGTGATTTAGGTGATACTCGAGTGCGATAAAGTGGACTACAGGCATATTTCAATAAAATGGCTGTTAGGCTCGGATCGGCCTTAATTAATTGGGCAAGTTGTTTGTTTGTGGTACTAGGTTGATTCAGTGCAGTGCGGATTTTCATGGTAATAGTGGGTAAACTCGGTAACTGCTCCTCTTCCCGAAGTACTTGTTCAATCACTGTCCGGTAGATTGCGTAGTCCTCTAACATGGCCTTGTTCCTGGTAATATGCTTACAGGATAGTCTATTTTGGCAAGAAATATTCAGGGGAGAGACGGGCGAATAAAACCAGTGAAGCTTCTTTAATAAACTTGTAGTGAAGTTTATTAAAGAAGCTTCATGAACTAATATTACAATCACTGTTTGACCTCTAAAAGAAAAATTTTTTAGGTATAGAATTTGTATTTATAAATTAGGTGATATAGATGAAAAAAGTGATTATTTTTTATTTTACTCTAGTTGAAATATTTGTTTTTGTTGTCTTATGAATACTTAGCAAAAAAAATAAAAAATGGATCAAGAGGCTGGTTGTTTCTTTGTTTATGATCTGGTTGATATTTGCTCTGTGAGCCGTATAAAAGTATTGACCTGTTTTGTTAAAATGTGCACAATTGCACGCCTTTAAAGTCAACAGTAATACCATGGTCGATGCTAACAACACTCAAAGCTAATACTATGAAAGTGACGTTGCTCGTATCTTTGGAAGAAAGTGAGATTTGTAGTGTAGTTAAGATCTGGTTTGTTGAGGTGTGGTTACTCGGAACTATTTGTTTCTTAATGAGCGAATAGCTGTAAGTAACTGGTTTTTTTCCGTAACGTAAAGGCGTATTGGTGATATGGATCGTTTTTCAGAGAAATTATCACAGTATCTTGGCTATTTGGCGAGTGATCCGAATAATCCGATACTCTTTGCAACGGCTCTAAATATTTGTATTGAAGAGCAGCAATTAACTAAAGTCGATGAGTTGCTGAGTGCTGCGCCGGGTGTATTATTAAATGCACCGCCAGTCATATTATTAAGAGGTAAGCTGGCCTTTTTTAAGGGGGATGATGATTGTGCTTGTCAATTATTCAGCTCACTTATTGATGGTAGTGAAGAGGGAGAAACCTTACGCTACTATTATGGCGCTAGCTTATTAAGGCAGTATCAGGCGGTAGAGGCTGTAAAAGTACTTGGTTATACAGTAGGTAGTGACAACTTAATTAAACCCAGCGATTTTTCTCCCGCTTATAGACTACTTTTAGCAAGAGCTTTATATGCCTCCAGTGATGTCCAACAAGCGAAACAAGTGTTGTTGGACTGTATCCAGCAGCATCCTGGCTTTATTGTAGCAAAAGGCTTTTATAGCCTTGTATTATGGGATATGGAAGCATTTGATGAAGCATATACCATCGCAAAAGAAGTCCTAGAGCAAGAGGCTGATAATTTTGATGCACGTTTGGTGTTAGCCTATCAACCACTCTGGAATGGGCAGCTTAAATCAGCAGAAAAACAGTTTTTAGCGTTAATATCAGAGCGTTCTCATAGTGGTCGTGCCTGGCTGGGTTTGGCATTAGTACTCATGCAAAAAAACGAGCAAGCAGAGGCAATTAAAGCACTACAACAGACCGTTCGCTGGTTACCTCAGCATGTAGGGAGCTGGAATACCCTTACGTGGTGCTATTTATTAGCTGACAACATTAAAGAGGCAGAGCATGCCGCACTGCATGCAATTGAATTACAGCCTGCATTTGCTGAATCCCAGGCGTTGATGGGGTTAGTTGCTGTTGCTAAAAAGCAGTGGGATTCCGCAGAGCTTTATATTCGTAAAGCATTGAAATTGAACCCTGAGTCCATTGCTGCACGTTATGGTCAATTAATGCTGGCACAATATAATCAAGACGAGCCTGTGGCTAAGGCATTATCAGAAAACATTTTAAATACAGAGATAACTGAAGGTTTGTCGGTTCGTCAAGTTATTCAGCAACAAATGAAGAAAAAACTTCATTAGCTTGAATATTTAGTTAGAGCATAGGGTTTTTATCCGTAACCTGGCAGAAGCAAGACCTGTAAGACTAATTGAGTTTATTATTCTGAATAATGCCTAACCCCTAAAATGACTTGTAAAAAGTATAGTGCTCGACATTTCGTGTTATAAGAGTGCTTTACTTATCAAATATTACTATGCTTTACACGCTTATTAGTCAATTCTAATTAAATATAGCAGTTGTTGTAATGAAAATTGATCTAGCGCTTTTCCTTTCTGAAGATATGTTATGGCAAGCTTTAATTGTTGCAGCACCATTGCTGGGAATTAGCATGTTGGTTGGGTTGGTAGTCAGCTTGTTCCAAGTGGTTACTCAAATTCAAGAAATGACCCTTACTTTTATACCAAAAATGATCGCCATGGTTGTCGTAAT
Source organism: Spartinivicinus ruber (assembly GCF_011009015.1). Lineage (NCBI taxonomy): Bacteria > Pseudomonadati > Pseudomonadota > Gammaproteobacteria > Oceanospirillales > Zooshikellaceae > Spartinivicinus > Spartinivicinus ruber. The sequence continues at coordinate 4,025,378 of NZ_CP048878.1, read as the reverse complement.
TTTTCTATTAGGGCCGTGGATGCTAGGGCATATTACGGAATATACGACAACGCTTTATCAATCCATTCCGGACTTGATTAAAGAATGAGCGTAGTGATTGACCAAGCTTGGTTAGCATCACTGTTAATGTCAACGATCCGCTTTAGTTTGGCATTTTGGGCTTTATTTAGTGTAGGGGTGATAAAATTACCTGCAAAAATTAAACTGCTATTAATCTTTGGGTTGGTGATCGTTATTAATGGGCAGTTACCTGTAGGGGGCGAAATTACTGTTACTCAGCTCGTAGCGGGCATGGTAAACGAGTTAGTTAACGGAATATTGCTGAGCGTAGGAATTGTTGTCATTTACGGTGCGGTATTAATTGCAGGTCGGATAGTCGACTTGCAAGCAGGTTTTAATGCGGCTGGTGTTTTTGATCCTACCCGAGGTGGGCAGGGGGCTGTAGCAAGTGTATGGTTTAATTTATTACTGCTGATGGTGTTATTTAGCACAAATAGTCATTTAGTTATCTTAAGGTTAATAGCAGATTCTTTTGTGACAATACCCATTGGGCAGTCAGTGTTAGGCAGTTTTGGAACATTATTTAAACAGCTACCTGCCCTGTTCTTTTATGGAGTACTACTTTCATTACCTGTCATAGCATGTTTGTTTATTTTGGATTTTTGTTTAGGGGTGGTTGGTAAAACTATGCCGCAATTGAACGTATACTTTTTTGCCTTACCTCTAGGCAGTTTTGGAACATTATTTAAACACTACCTGCCCTGTTCTTTTATGGAGTACTACTTTCATTACCTGTCATAGCATGTTTGTTTATTTTGGATTTTTGTTTAGGGGTGGTTGGTAAAACTATGCCGCAATTGAACGTATACTTTTTTGCCTTACCTCTAAAACTGGTATTGGGCTCAATTTTATTAGCTATGTTACTTTATTCAAGTGCTGAGCTACTTGCTGATTTGATAGCTAATGTTGTTGACTATTTAAGTTTAGTATTGAGCAACCATGGCAAATAACAACCAGACTTCAGAAAAAACTGAAAAGCCAACGCCTTTTAAATTTGGTTTTTTTATCAACAATAGTTAGTCAGACTGGATCAACCTTTTTGCTATTACTGGTGGTCATGGTAGTCGCTGCTATTGCAGCTAACCTTTTACAAACCGGTTTTATCTTTTCATTTTATCCTCTGAAGCCTGATATAAAAAAAATAGATCCGATTAAGGGCTTTAAAAAGATTTTTTCAATGAAAGCCTTGTTTGAGTTAGTCAAGTCAGGGTTTAAATTTATAACAACTCTGGCTATAATTGGTTGGTTTTTTTATGATCATCTTGCATCGCTGCTGTTCCTTCAGGAAATGCAGTTATGGGCTGGTTTAAAAAGCACGTTATTTTTGCTATTCAAATTATTATCTTGGTTGCTAATCACGTTGTTCATTTTTGCTGCTATAGACTGGTTCTTTAGTAAGCGCCAGTATATACGTAACTTGAAGATGACTAAGCAAGACGTTAAAGATGAGTATAAGCGCCGTGAGGGTGATCCTCTCATTAAGCAAAAGCGTCGTGAAATTTTAACTCAGCTACTTAAGAAAACTCAGGGGCTTGGAAATATCAGTAAAGCTGATATGGTGGTAACTAACCCGACTCACTTTGCTGTAGCACTGCATTATGAGTGCAAAGTAATGGCTGCACCTGAAGTATTATGTAAGGGGGCTGATGAGGTTGCCTTATTTATTAGGCGAGAAGCCGTAAAACATCAAATACCAATAATAGAGAAACCGTCTTTAGCAAGGCTGTTATTCTATAACTCAGATTCTGGCAAGCCGATTCCGGAACAATCATTTTTTGATGTTGCTTTGCTTTTATATCGATTAAAAAGACAAAATATTCAAATATGCTCGTAGCCTAAAAGTTATCGCAAAGAGTGTACCCATAACGTTGTATGATATGTAGTAACTAGTTGACACCCATGACAAAACTATCAATCACAGATTTATTCGGTACTAAAAGTGAGCTCGTGTTGGTGTTGGCTATTATTGCTATCTTGCTCATCTTGTTTGTACCCATCCCAGCTTTTTTTCTTGATTTTTTGATTACCTTAAATTTTAGTATTGGTTTGCTCATTCTGCTAATGACGTTTTATATAGACCGTCCAGTAGGATTTTCCACTTTCCCCACTTTATTGCTAATTGCAACATTATTTCGGTTGGCGCTGAATATCTCCGCTACTCGGTTAATTTTGAGTAATGGTGATGCTGGTAATGTAATAGATGCTGTAGGACAGTTTGTGGTAGGTGGCAATTATATTATTGGATTAGTTGTATTTTTTATATTAATCATTGTGCAATATGTGGTTGTCACTAATGGTGCTCAACGGGTTGCTGAAGTAGCTGCACGGTTCACTTTGGATAGTATGCCGGGTAAGCAGATGAGTATTGATGCTGATTTAAATATGGGGATTATTACAGAGCAGGAAGCTCAGCAAAGACGTCATCAGCTTTCACAAGAGGCCAGCTTTTATGGTGCTATGGATGGTGCTAGTAAATTTGTGAAGGGAGACGCAATTGCGGGTATTATCATCGTTTTAATCGATATTTTAGGTGGTCTGGCCGTTGGTGTTGGGCAACAATCTTTAAGCTGGTCAGAAGCACTACATACTTACACATTGCTTACAGTTGGGGATGGTATTGTTACTCAAATTCCTGCTCTAATTTTATCTACAGCTACAGGCATTATTGTCACACGTGCGGCGAGTGACTCTTTTTTGGGGCAAGAGATTACCAGCCAAGTAGCAAAATATCCAAAAAGCTTAAGCCTGGTTGTACTGGCTTTGATAGGTTTGTTCTTTGTTAATGGAATGCCATTTTTCCCTATTTTCTTGGTATGTGCAATTGCAGCTTATCTTTTATATAAAGCATTGACAGTTGATGAGCAAACGACAGTTGATGAGACTAAAGCGGAGGTCAATACTGACCAAGAAGCTCAGCTATATAGTGACATGACAGTTGTACCATTGGAAATTATGGTAGGTACCCAGCTAGCAGAGTCTTATGGTAAGGATAGTAGCCTCTTTATGGAAAAGATCCAGTCTTTTCGAAAGCAGTATGCAATCGAATGTGGGATCGTTATCCCTAAAGTGAAAGTGGTAATTAATCCTAAAATTAATGACTGTAGTTATGAAATAAAAATTCAAGGTGGCCGGGTTGATAGTAGTGAAATTTATCCTGATAGAAAGTTAGCTATTAGTGCGAATACTTCAATTGAGTTACCTGGCATTAAAGGGCATGATCCATCTTATCATTTACCTGCTGTTTGGATTGCTGAAGAGCACGTCGAGTTAGCTCGACAGCAGCAGTGTACCATTGTAGATGCAACAACTGTATTGTTTACCCATTTCACTGAAGTTGTTAGAAGGCATAGTAGTGAGTTGATAACCAGGCAAGAAACAGAGCAACTACTCAGTGTTATAAAACAAGCCCAGCCGGGTTTATATGAAGAGGTGGTACCTAATGTATTAACCTTGACAGATATTCAAAAAGTGTTTGGTTATTTGGCTGCAGAAGGGGTGTCTATCAGAAATGTTCAGCAAATTTTTGAAGCATTAGCCGACTTTGGCAGACAAACCAAAGATATTTTGCAATTGGCTGAAATGACACGAAAGCCATTGGGGCGGATTATTTGTGAGCCTTTATTAAGCAAAGAAAGTGCTCTACATGTGTTAACTTTAGCGCCGGGACTCGAGCAGTCGCTACATCAAGCAATTCGTTCCTCTGAGGAAGGCAACTCAATCATATTACCGCCCAATGTATTAGAGCAACTATTGTTGAAATTGGCGAAAGCGGCTGAGCAAATGATGAAAGGAGGATTGAAACCTGTTTTACTTTGCTCCAGTCAAATTAGACGACCTGTAAAAAAACTAACAGAACGGATGCTATCACAATTAACAGTGATTTCGATGGTAGAGGTGCCCTCTATTGTTGATATTCGCTCTTTTCAGTTAATTAATATTGAAAAGGCTTCAATTGGTTTACAACAAGAGGTAGCAGATGGTTGAAACTGTTGAGTTAGTCAACCGTGCAATGAGTGTTGATTTGGCTAACTTAAAAATGATTAGCCACAATTTATCAAATGTTCATACCAACGGCTTTAAACGGATGGTGGGAGTTGTCAGCCAGCAGTTTAATACGACTTTTGTTGGACAAATGAATACAGAGCCATATATAGATTGGTCTGCAGGCTCAATGCAAGCAACCCATAGTTCAGCGGATTTAGCCATAAATGGCGACGGTTATTTCTTGGTCGAGAAGAATGGTACTCAATTAGTTACTCGAAAAGGACAAACGCAAATTGATGGCCAAGGCGTGTTAAGGTTAATAACAGGTGAAAAGCTTTATGGCCAGTCGGGGGAGATTGTTTTAGATCCCCTTCCTTTTGAGGTAGATCAAGTGGGAAATATCTACCAACAAGGACAAATTAAAGACAAACTACAATTAGTTAAAGTCAACTCCAGTCAATTGCAGCACTATAATAATGGGCTTTATAAGGCACTAGCCGTAACGTCATTAGCTGACGACGAAAGACAAATTCAGCAGGGATTTATAGAAAGTGCCAATGTTAGCTCCATGACTGAAATGGTTGGGTTAATGCAGTTGTCAAGGCACTTTGAGTCAATGGCAGAAGTGGCAAAAAGTTATCATCAAATCATGGGACAAGCTGTACAGCAGCTGGGGGAGTTTTAATTTATGTTGGACTCAATGTATGTTGCTGCGACAGGTATGTTAGCAGAGCAACGTAGTATTGATGTGGTAGCCAATAACTTGGCCAATTTGAATACACCTGCCTTTAAGAAGCAGCGAGCTGTATTTAATGAAATGCTACAACTGCAACAGGTCAATTCTAAACAAAATTCAGTGTTAACTGAGGGTAATGGGGTTGCTATTGCCCAGAATCAAACTGAAATGACTGCAGGTGAATTAAAAGCTACAGAAAGAAGTCTTGATATTGCAATTACAGGAAAAGGTTTTTTTGAGCTGGAGCTGGCTAATGGTGCTATTGCTTACACGCGAAATGGTAGTTTAAAGCTTGATAATAAAGGCTATTTAACGACTCAGTCAGGACATTTGTTAGCAGATAGGATTCAGATACCCCCAGATAGCAAAACAATTTCTATTTCTGAGCAAGGGCAAGTTACTGCATTAGTTGATCAGGAATTAATAGAGCTTGGTCAGCTACAGTTGGTTTCTTTTATGAGTGAGTCCGGTTTAGATGCACATGGTAATGGTATTTATACGCCTACTGATAAAGCTGGTGCACCTTATTATTCTATGGCAGGTGAAAATGGAACTGGTAAAATTCAGCAAGGGTTTCTAGAAACCAGTAATGTTGAGTTAACTGATGAACTCATGTGGTTGACTTTAGCACAACGTGGTTATGAAGCTAATGCTCAGGTTATTCGTGCAGCAGACAATATTCTTAGAATTACCAATAATTTGCGCGGTAACTAAATTGATCAACCCTGGTATCCTGGTAAAATTGGTTGCTGGGTTAATAATGATTGTGGCTATGAACAGTTATGGGCGTGAGCAATCTTTGTTTGTGATTGATTTGTGGCCAGTCATTAAAATTCATTCACCTCAGGTTGGTGTTGAGCAGCTGGGAATATTTAGTGATAAGAACTTAAATAAATGGTTGAAGATAAAGTCTGTAGTGGTCGATTTACAACCTGGACAATATCAATTTTTTAATAAAATACAGTTGAGAAAACTATTTTCTATACCTAAAAATACCAAGCTTTCAGGCCCCAGGTTTGTTAAAATTGTTAGAGGTGGTCATCAAATTGAGATGACCCCGCTGGTTGATGAAGCTAAAGCATTACTCAAACAACATTATGGGAAAAATATAAGACTTGAACCATTGGCGAAAATTAAGCCACTGGAATTAGCAAGTCGAGAGTATCATTGGCAATTATCCCATCAAAAAAAAAACGGGAATATAGCTAGGCTTTGTGTACTGGCTGAAGTGTCTTATGGTAATGGGAAAAAAGCAAAGACTAAACGTAGAACAGTACCTTTATGGTTTAAAGCAACATTAGAAAAATATGTTTGGATATTAACTACAGATGTTGCATCAAAAAGCCATTTTAGCCCTGTTTCTGTTATGCTAAAACAGCATAATATTGCTAATGTTCAAGGGCGGGTATTACATGAACTACCGAACTTAAACCAGCAGCGGTTTGTAGCGGCATACCAGCAAGGGGCTGTATTAACAACGGCAATGTTAGAACCGATACCCCCTGTTGAAAAAGGCAAACCGGTAAGGGTAACCAGTATTTCTGGCCGGGTTATTATTAACGCTAAAGCGATTGCACTGGAAGACGGCAAGTTGCAACAGCAAATAAAAGTGCAGTCATTAAGCAGTGGTGAAACATATTTGGCAACAGTAATTGGTGAAAATACAGTATTAGCTGGACATTAAAAATGAAGCGATTTATTTCCACCCTAGTTTTTTTAAGCCTCGTGAAAATTGCTGGTGCACAAAGCTTGTTTTCAGAAGCAGAGTATAAGTCATTAGTTGCAGATCCTATTGCAAAGCAAGTAGGTGACAGTGTAACAGTATTAGTGATTGAAACATCGAAAGCAAAAACCAATAGTCAAGATCAGGATGATGGTAGTTTGGATGTGGGAGGAAAATTCAGTACTACCAATCGCTCCGAACAAGGCAGTATAGGGTTAAACCTGGGATATGACGCCAGATCGGCCAATGCTCGGGGTGGAGAGTTAAGAGCACAAATTAGTGTTGATATCAAACACCAGGATCATTTAGGTCGTTTGTATATAGAAGGTAGGCAGGTCATTGTTGTGGATGGTGAAGAACAGTTTTTAAGTATTAGTGGTTGGATAAGGCCTGAGCATATTATGGCAAACAACACAGTTTTATCGACACGTATAAGTAACTCAAGAATTGAATATACTGGATATGATACTGAAGAAGAGGGCTTCTTTAGTCGTCTGTTATCCTGGATTGGTTTTTAATTATGCTGTTTATCAGGTTTTTAGTTGTTATTCTCTTGAGTATATGCGCTGTAGCCAGTGTTGTAGCAAAAGGTATCCGTTTAAAAGAATTAGCACGTATAGAAGGTGTTAGAGATAATGCTTTGGTTGGTTATGGCGTAGTGGCTGGTTTAGCGGGAACAGGAGACACACGTCGTAGTTTGTCTACTGCACAATCGATCATGAATACGCTGCGCCATTTTGGTATTCAGGTTAATGAAAAAGATATTAATAGCCGAAATGTTGCAGCTGTTATGATTACAGCAAATTTACCCGCTTTTGCCCAAGCAGGTGATAAATTGGATGTCAATATTGCTTCCATTGGTGATGCGCGTAGTCTAGTAGGTGGTACGTTATTTCTAACTCCGTTAAAGGCTGCTAACGGTAAAGTATATGGTTTAGCACAAGGCCCTGTGTCAGTAGGTGGTTTTAAGTATGATATGTATGGTAATGTCATCCAAAAAAATCATCCAACAGTAGGCATTATTCCAAATGGATTAACGGTTGAAAAAGCGGTAGTCGAAAATGCATTTGGGGAAGCGGGAAAGCTATCAATTTTACTGCATAATCCAGACTTTACCACAGCAAAAAGAATTAAAGATAGTTTAAGAAGAAGGTTGTCCCAAGCTAAAATTATTGCGCCTAATCCAGGGAAAATCATTATTTATTATAATGCAGAACGAATGGATATGGTTGACTTGGTGGCTACTATTGAGAATATACAGGTAACACCAGATAAAATTGCCCGGGTGGTGGTCAATGAACGAACGGGTACTATTGTGTCAGGTGCTAATGTTATTTTAGATAATGTGTCGATATCTCATGGTAATCTTGAGATATCTATAAGTACCCGATTCAATGTTTCTCAACCAAGTATTGTTAGTTTTGGTAATAATCAAATTTCAGATGCAAAAACGACAGTTGTTCCAGATACCCAAATTGATGTAAAAGAGTCTGTAGTGGACTCTGTTACTTTACCTAAAGGATCTACAGTAGGGGAGCTGGTGGCAGCATTACGACAAATACGTGTCAGTACCAGAGATTTAATTGCTGTTTTACAATCTATTAAATCGGCAGGTGCTTTGCATGCTGAGCTAGTTATTAAATAACAGGTACTTTTATGGAAATTTTTACTGAAACTATTACAGAAGCTTTGATTAATAAGATGCTTGATCGTTCTGTTTTGGAACACAAGTTAATTGCAAATAATGTAGCTAATGTTAATACAAAAAATTATGTACCATTAACAACAAAAAACAGTGAAACCTTTGAAGCTATTCTGGCTAGTTTTGAAGAGCAGGCTGAAGAAGTGCGCCAATCGCAATTGAAATCAATTGTGAAAGACTGGGATATAACAGCAGAAATAGCAGCGGAAACTAATAAAGATACTGTCGCAATTGACGATGAAATGGCAAAGCTGTCAATGAATACTTTACATTATCAAGCACTGCTACGTGCCAAGTCAGAATTAAAAGATCTAATGACTGTGGCTGTGCAAGGAGTGAAATAATGGATTTAGCTAATAGTTTTGACATTAGCTTGACTGGTTTGCAGCTGGAAAAATTACGAGTGAACACCGTTGCGCTCAATCTAGCGAATGCAAATACTGTTGCAAAGGCTGATGAGGAAGCATTTAAAGCTGTAGAAGTGGTGGTTGAAAACTTGACTCAACAGCTGGTTAAGGGGATACAACCAGAGGCAATTCAGTTGGTTGAAAAAGATCAAGAACCATTAAAAGTCTATGATCCAACTCATCCATTAGCCGACGATGCTGGGTTTATTAGAAAGCCTAATATTAATCCAACAAATGAGATGTTAACCCTGATGACAGCTGTCAGGAGTTACGAAGCAAACTTACAAGTGCTAAAAGCTTCCAGGCAGATGGCATTAATGGCAATTGATCCAGGTAAAGCATAGTGGAAATTTTCTCATTAGACGAAGCTACCAAAGTTTTTCAGCAGTCATTAAGCATTGATCAGGCACAATCGAGTTTTAATTCAGTGTACGATACTATTGCTAAGCTAAATCAACCACTAGTAGATGCTGATAAAGCCGCCCAGCAAGTTGCATTAGGAAATTTGGATAATTTACATCAAACTATGTCCACAATTCGGCAGGCTAAAATTACGCTTGAAGCTGCAATGCAAATAAGAAATACAGCTTTAGAAGCCTATAAAGAACTAATGCAAACACAAGTATAAATTATGTACTATCTTTAGAGGTGCACATAGAAAGTTATGATTCAGCAACTCGATGCCAATCAGAAAAAAAAGGTTTTAATACTCGCTGCTGTTATAGTCATTACTGTTATGATTGGTATGGCTTTGTTTATTTGGTCGTTTGATCGATATGTCAATGTTGCAACTAATTTAACGAAAGAACAAACAGCAAATATTATAGATGCATTTGAGCGGCATAAGGTAAATTACCAGTTTGATCAGGGTAATCTACTAGTGGATAAAAGCCAGTTACAACAAGCCAGACTGGTATTAGCAAAAAATGGCTTTTATGCTGAACAAAACCAAGGGTTTGAGTTGTTTGATCAGGAAAACTATGGTGTAACACGATTTTCTCAAAAAATTACTTATCAACGTGCACTACAAGGTGAACTGGAGAGAACAATTGTGTCTCTCGCTGAAGTGAGTAATGCTAGGGTTCATATTGTATTGTCTGATAAAAAACCATTTGCTAAAAAAGCAACAGCTAAAGCATCAGTATCTGTGCAGCTTAAGCCTGGTGCACAGTTAATGGGTTATCAAATAAAAGGTATTCAACAATTAGTGGCTGGTGCTGTGCCAGATTTGGCTATAGAACAGGTGACTGTATTGGATCAAGCTGGACGAGTTATTTCCAATGGTACCACTGATAGTGCATTAGCTTCAGATAAGCTTTCATTCAAGCAGCAATTAGAAAGTTATTATAAAGCGAAAATAACCTCATTAATTTCATCATTACACCAGGTTAGACCACTTGTTAATGTGGATATTGCGCTTGACTATACCAAGCAGCGAGTTACCCGTGAGTCTGCATTACCTGTAGAGGGTTCCCAGCAAGGAGTCTTGATTTCCAGTAAAATAAATAAACAGTTTACTAATGAAAGCCCACAAAAAAATAAAGTGAGTAAACCGCTTAAATCAGAGGTCGTAGAACAACGTTTTGCCGTAACAAAGGAAGTATCTGAATCGGTAAACGCGCCAGGAAGTATTAGTCGGATTACAATAGCAGTGATTATTCCTTACGCATTAGATAATGATCAGTTGCAAAGTGTCGAAAATGTTATTAAGCAAACAGTTGGCTTCAATACCTCAAGGGGTGATGCGATTGCTGTGACTACTTGGGAGCCAGTAGCTGTAAATGAACCGTTAGAGATAAAAAGTAATGACACAGCAGTGTTTGATCATTCAGGAGAGGGTGAAGCTTTGGAAGCTCACTTACCTCGCTCAAATGACGCTTTTATAGCTTTTTCTCAATTAAGTTCAACACATTTGGTAGTGCTGGCTGGCGCTTTATTAGTTTTGTTGCTTGTATTTGGACTTAGCTACTTTAGACGCAATCGCTTAGCGGCTAATGAAAGACAACAGTTGTTATCTGACATCAATGAATGGTTGAAGGTAGCTGACCATGCAAAATGAGTCGTTTACTGTAGAAAAGCTAATTGCATTGAAACTGATGACATTACACTGGTTGGATCGTCGTTGGTTATTAGCACGTTTAAAACAAGATCGGCGTCAACAAGTCATTTATTGGCTAGAACAGTTTAAGCAGCGTTATAAACATTTATCATACCAGTCGATAACGGAAATTTTAGCTGAACACCAAACACTATTTGTTGGTCAAATTAACTCACAACTAATAAGGTCAGCTACTTCAACGCGGTCTATAGATGATGAGTTACAAGGGTTACCTTTATCTGTTATGCAGGTTTTTTCAGAGCAGGTTTCCCCTTTTTTGGCAAAGCAGTTGACTCAACAAAAGATGCCATTGCTTGAAATAACCGAGCATACAAGAGAAACACTAAAATCCATTGTAATGGAAGTATCGAGTCAGGGAGAGGTGATCCATGGCCCAGATTATTCGTGATGCTTCAATTGTAGGGAAACGACAACTGTTGGAGGCATCTGGAGCATCGGGTGCTCAAGCAAGTGTAAATAAATCAGAACCGTCAAATAAAATAGAAAATTTAATTTGCGAGAATAACCAACTAGTAGAACAGCTTGCTTTACTTCAGCAAGAAAAAAAACAGTTGCAGACAGAAAATGCTACTTTGCAACAAGCGCTTAATGAATATCAACAAACAATTGTTAGAGATCGCCAGCAGGCGGAACATGAAGGCTATCAAGCAGGCCATGAAAAAGGGTTAGATATTGCAACGAATGAAGTAAACCAGCAGTTTGAAGTACAGTTGAGGCATTTAGAAGCAGCTACAGAGCTGTTAAAAAAACAGTTGAAGGTTGAGCAGGCTAAACTTGATGAGAAAATAGTCAGTCAAGCATTATTAGTGATATCTCATTTGGCTGGTAAGTTGTATTTAAATGAAGACTTTTTTATTCACTGGGTAAAAACTAGCTTACAGCAGATTTCAACCAATAAAAAAATAACTGTGTTGCTTAGTCAGGTTGACTTTCAACGCATTAACCCAGTGATAGAGCAAATCCAGGCACAGCTGAGTCCACTCAATATAGAGTGGCAAGTTGATCAGACAAAACCAACTGGTGAATTGCATTTTATTGCAGATTATGGATGCTGGAAACTTTCTTATAAGGAACAGTTGGAACAACTTGAGCAATTATTAGAGTAAAAAGTGCAACCTAGTGAAAACAGAAAGTTTTATTGACCAGTTTAATCTCAAGTTAAAGCAACAGTCTCGGTTGGAACGCTATGGTCGTGTCGTTAATTTTTCGGGGGGTATTATCGAATGTAATGGTCCCGATGTAAAAGTAGGCTCGGTTTGTGCAATTATTAGTCAAAATGAGATTGTTGGTATTGAGCAAGAGCCACCTATTTTAGCAGAAGCATTAGGGTTTAAAGCGGGTAAAATATTACTTATTCCTTATCAGTCGGCTGAAGGCATTCAGCCTGGCAACAAGGTTATGGTAGTCAGTGATAAACCAATCATTAAAGCATCTAGTGAATTACTGGGTAGGGTACTGAATGCTTATGCAGAGCCTATTGATGGAGGTCCCTCAATTGGTCAATACACCCAATATCCAATTAAGAAAAGTAGTACTAATCCTTTTCAACGAGTACCGATCAAAAAGCCATTTATTACTAAATCACTAACCGTTGACACTTTTTTAACCATGGGTTATGGCCAGCGGATGGGAATTTTTGCCGGTAGTGGCGTAGGTAAGAGTACCTTATTAAATCACATGATCGGAAATGTTGCTGGCGTTGATGTCAATGTGATCGCGTTGATTGGTGAACGAGGCAGAGAGGTTATTGAATTGGTAGATAGTTTGCCCTCGGATCAACGTCAACACACAGTTTTTGTAGTAGCTACTGCAGATGACCCCCCGCTGAAAAAAATCATGGCTGCTTATTCAGCAATGGCGATTGCAGAGTTTTTTGCTGGCCAGAACTTAAATGTATTGATCTCTATGGATTCCATTACTCGGTTTGCAATGGCTCAGCGAGAAGTGGGTTTATTATTGGGTGAACCTCCTACCACTAAAGGGTATACACCTTCTTGTTTTACAGCGTTAGGGCAACTGTTAGAAAGAGCCGGAAACTTTCAGCAGGGATCTATTACTGGCTTATTTACCATATTGGTGGAAGGTGATGATTTAATGGAGCCTGTTGCTGACCACGCTCGTGCGGTACTGGATGGTCATATTGTGTTATCCAGGGAACTTGCCAACAGTGGTCATTACCCCGCAATTGACTTATTACAAAGCAAAAGTCGATTGCTTAATCAACTGGTTAATGTTGACCAGCAAAGATTAATCAATCAGTCGTTAGCTATGCTAGCAAAATATCAACAAGCTAAAGATATGATTGAGTTAGGTGCTTATCAGTCAGGTGCAAATGAGGGTTTGGATAAGGCAATTAATTTTCATAATGAGTTGAGTCGTTTAATTTATCGTCAATCGAAAATCTCTTGTAGTGAGCTTTATGTCAGATTAAAGGGACTGTTGCCATAGAGGTGCTCTATTGATGAATAAAAGGCATCTCTCTGGGATAAATGCAGTTAGTTTACTGGCAAAATTAACTCAATATGAGCAACAGCAACAGTTGATTTCTTTGCAAAGTCAGCTGAAAAGCTGCCAGTCAGCTGTGGAAAAAGCGAAAAAAGATCAACAAGCCCTTGCAAGCAAAGCCAAAGAATTAGCGAGCTCTACCAATGGGCTGGATATGCAGCAACTCGCTGCGGTGAACCATTATTATGGTTATTATCAGAGCCAATTAAAAACAGCTGAAGAAAACTATCAACAACAGTTTCAACTTTATCAAGCAAAATCCCAACAGCTAGCTTCACAAACAAAAAAGAAAAATAAATTAGCTACTATGACTGAATCGATAAGGCACAAATTAGCCGAACAACAAATGCAGCGCATAGATACTTTAGTGTACGAGGCATATCTTGGGTGTACTTTTCTTGATAAGAGAGATGGCTAAATGAGTAATGAAGTAGTCACTGAACTAATGATCCAGCCTAATTTACCTGGTTTCAGTCGCTCAGGCAAAGAGAAAAATCAGTTGTTGAAAAGCTGGGAGAAAGCCATTGATTTATCATCACATAGTGAACTCTTTGCTCAAAATAATGCAGAACCGATAAACACTGAAACCCAGCGAAGTACGTTAGTTAATAGTAATCAGTTACAGCAAGAGAAATCAGGTGTTGAGCATGTACTTGTAGATAGCAATGAACAAAGGTTTCAGCAATTGAGTTTACAACAAAACCGATTACGTCAATTAAGCTATCAAGTTAGTCAAAATCGGCACTATGCGACCGAAACGGTTGCTGTTACTCCTCAACTGCAAGTACGTAATGGGGTAGGAAATAATAGTACTATTGCAAAAAGTAACACTAATCCATTGCAGTCTAGTCAAGTAGCCAACTATTTTAAGCAAAGCTACATAATTCCTAAGCAAGCAATACATTGGCAGTTACAACAACAGCAACTAACTGTATTTATTCGTGATTATCAAGAGATCGAAAAAAAATCAGTTAACGCTTTTTACGATGATTTGAAAAAAATGTGTACTGAGTTTCAAATTGAACTTAACGACGTTATAATCAACGGTCAGCCAATTAGTGCATTTTTTGCAGTGCAGGAGTAAAGTCAGTGGCGGTAGAAGCAATAGGTCAGGTTGTCGATAATGCGGTTGTTTCAGAAAGAAACCCAATTAAACTTGATGAGTTTTTGAATATTTTTATCACCCAGCTAAATTATCAAGATCCCATGAATCCGGTTGATAACCGGGAATTTATGGCCCAGATGGCGCAGTTTTCTAGCCTGGAGTTGCAACGTAATTCAAAAGAGCACTTAAATCAATTATTGGAAATGACTGCTTCTAGTCAGTCAATAGGCTTATTAGGCAAGTATGTGGGAGTCACCACGAATGGTGAAGCAAAAACAGGGGAAGTAACCACGATTAATTTTGTGCAGGGTCAGCCATTATTAACAGTAACAGTTAGTGAAAATGAGATAATTCCTAATGTTAAACCTTCATCTATCACCCTGATTAAATAAGAGTAATAGGCTACATAATATGTCTACATTGGGTGCAATTTTTAAAAGCTTTTCCGGTATTCATGGCTTTACCCGTTCTCTTGATAACCTGAGTCATAACCTATCGAATATCAATACGCCTGGGTTTAAAGGGAAAGATGTATTATTTCGGGATATGGCTTCCAATACAGAAGGGGCTGGGGTAAGACATTCTGGGGAAAAACTGCGATTTACCCAAGGTGATATCGTTTCAACAGGGCGGGATACCCATTTAGCTATTGATGGAAATGGATTGTTTGTTTTAACTGATGGTGACAAAAAAGTCTTTACTCGAGCAGGTCAATTTGAGTTAAAAAATAATAAACTGGTGGATAGTGCTAGTGATTTAGCGGTACAAGCAATCAAGGTGGATAATCTGCATCAACAAGTCTTGGATATCAGTGCTTACCAATATCAGCCACCTAAGCCAACAACCAGTATTTCCCTATCTGGTAATCTTAAGGCTGATGCACCAGTGGATAGTGTTTACCCAGCAGAAGACAATAGCAGTGAATTATCTTTTGAGGTGTATGATAATCAAGGAGGCAAGCATAAGTTTACGGTTAGCCTTAAAAAAATAGCTAATAAAGAATGGCAGCTATTTGTAAAAAATAGTAATGATGTTGATATGTTGAAAGATGCAAATAATAAAATTAAGTTTAATGTTGGTGGTTTAGCTATAGATTCAAAACTCGAGTTTTCCATTAAAGACCTGCAGGGGAATGATCAAACAATTCAGATAAATATCGGCAATGGGCTGCAGGGAATTACCAGTCTTACAGGTGCGCAATCAAAAGCTTTAGTTAAAGTGGATGATGGCGCACCAAAAGGGGATATTAAATCCCTTAGTTTTGATCGTCATGGCTATTTAGAAATTACCTACACCAATAATGAAAAAGTGAAGCCTTATCAGGTGCTATTAGCGAATGTGCCTGAAACTCAATTAGAGTCAATTGGCAATGGCATGTTTGCCGCAAGTGAAAATGCTGAAATTACTTATGGCAAACCTAATAATGGGGTATTTGGTGTTATTCGTGGTGGTTCTATAGAGCAGTCCAATATTAATATGTCTAAAGAGTTTGCTGAAATTGTGGTAGTGCAACGAGGCTATCAGGCAACTGCTCAATTAATTAATGTAACCAGCCAAATGCTGGAAGAGTTGTATAATAGTACTCGAGGACGATAATGCAAAATTATCCTTTCAGATTATATGATCAGACAACTCTAAGTAGCATTGAAATGGCTATTGCTGACTTAGTCAGTGATTGGTGTAAAAAATGGTTTTTTAATACAGTTGAATGTCAATCAGTTGTTACACCTGCTTGGCAAGTTACTGACTCAATTGACATGCAGGCTAATACAACTTACCAGCTTAAAGATGATGGAGTTGGCTGCTTATTATTAGAAGAAGAAAGTTTCAGGCTCATGTTAATGGATTATTTGCTGGGGCAGTCTGTAGCTGAGCAAGTTGAATCTTCTGAAAAGGGGGTGAACCATCCTGTAGTCAAAGCATTAATTAATAAATGCCAAGAAGATTTTCAACAGCTATTGGATGTAAGGCAAGACGTTAGTATTCTGCCAAAAGCGTGGACACTTTCTAGCCAATATGCCAGCGGCTGGCTTTATGCCACTATTTCGTTAGCTGACGTGTGGGTGGTAGGTTTGTTATTTGATCCTGCGAATTGGCTGATAACGAAAAATCTATTGAAGTACTTGCCGAAGACAAAGGCTAGTTATGAATTGGCTGATAAATATGACTCAATCAAACATGAGTCAGTAGAAGTGATTGCAGAGCTTGGTTGCTCATCACTATCAGTTTCACAATTGGCTACTTTGCAAGTAGGTGACATTATTACTCTTGATCGGTCGTTAGCCGATGGAGTAATGATAAAATCTCTGTCCGGTGACAATATTGTAACCGGTTTATTAGGTACCCATGAGGGTAATAAAGCCATTGTAGTGAAGAAGGCTAAATAATGAGCAAAGCTGAAACAGCTGTAGAAGCAGTAGAACTTACTGAAGTCAACCCATTAGATCAATTGGGGCAACCTGTCTTTAATCAAATTCAGCACGATATCATCAAAGACCTGAGTGTCGATGCCAGTGTACGATTAGGTAAGGCAAGTATAACGGTTGAGAAACTGTTTAATCTTAAAGAAAACGAAACGATTCAACTGGATTCAGCCGCTACTGATCCTCTAGAGCTGGTAGTTAATGGGAGTGTGGTTGCAAAAGGTGAAATTGTTATTGTTGATGGATGTTTCGGTATTAAAGTCACTCAATTGTCTGAATAAAACTGATCTTTTACTAGGTGTATTTAACCTAGATTTATACTCATAATGATTTATTTCCAGGTGTTAAATAGAAGAGTATATCTACTATTGTGGTAAGTATTTGTGGTTAAATTTATACATTATCCTGTCATTCTCTGCTTATTAAATCTGATCCTGAGTTATTTTAATATAGCACTGGCAGATGATATTTCAGTGGCTGGTATCAGTGTCAGTTTTAATGATGATACTGAAAATACAGAATTGGCAACCCCAATCCAGTTTATTATTTTGGTGACGATTATTAGTTTGGCGCCCGCTTTTCTAATGATGCTGACCTCTTTTACTCGAATAGTCATTGTTTTATCGATGCTTCGCCAGGCACTTGGCATGCCGCAAACCCCACCCAATAGCGTATTGATCAGCTTGGCTTTATTTTTGACAATTTTTTCAATGTTGCCATTAATTGAAAAAATTAATGAGCAAGCTTATCAGCCATATATTAACCATGAAATATTGGCAAAAGCAGCATTTGAGCGAATAGAAGCCCCCGTTAAACAGTTTTTAATTTCCCACACCAGAGAAAAGGACTTATCGATGGTGGTGGAAATGTCTGGTAAATCCATGCCAACTGATCTCTTATCCGTTAGTATGACAACTTTAGTACCTGCATTTATGTTAAGTGAACTGCAAGTGGCTTTTCAGATAGGGTTTATTATATTCCTGCCGTTTTTGCTAATCGACCTGTTGGTTTCTTGTACGCTGATGTCAGTTGGAATGATTATGCTCCCGCCAATGACCATATCATTACCTCTTAAAATCCTGGTGTTTGTATTGGTAGATGGTTGGTCGTTAATTGCTCAATCTTTGGTTGGCAGTTTTTTAGGCTAATAAGGCTAATGTCTGGTGATGGGTATGATGAGCAAGTATTATGGTCACTTTCACAAGCCAATGATGCTGATGCCAAAACGAGACTAATTGAGTTATATACACCCTTTGTCAAGCAAATTGCCAGATCTTGGTACAACAAACTAAATTTTACTGGAATTGGTTTGGATGACTGCTATCAGCAGGCTTATGTTGCTTTGTTAGAGTTAATTCCAAGGTTTGATCCAGAAAAAAACAGTGATTTTAAGCCATATTTAGCATTACGAGTTAAAGGGGCTATTTTAAATGTAGTTAAATATTACTCTGAAAATGGACACTATTATTGTTGGTTACGCTCTCGGAATAAGGAGGCAATTGATTCATTTATCACAAATGAAGCTTTGAAGGATGATAAACTAGATTCATTGGTTGATTTAACGTTAGAATTGGCAGTTAGCTATTGGTTGAGCGCGGTAGATTATAACTATATTATTACAGAGTTTAATAATAGTTATAAGATGGAAAATACTATTTATAAGGAGTTAATAGAGGTTGTAGAGCGCTTGCCTAAAAGTGAAAAATTTATTATTAATCATTATTATTTTTATCAACTTTCGTTTGTAGAGATTGCAGAGCTGATGGCATTATCAAGAGTTAGAGTGTCCCAGCTTCATGCACAGGGAATAAAAAAATTATTATTTTATTTGTGTAATGGTGATAAGGAGCTATTAACTTGTTAAGTCAGTAATTTTGTTAGGGTGCTTTCTAGCTGTTTTGCTAGCTCTTTATTTTGGTTGAATGCTGTAGCTACAGCCTCAACGGTTTCATCAAGCAATGTTTCATTAAGCCTGTCAGCGCCTATTTTAAGGATCAATGCCTGCCTAATAAAAGCTGTTTTTAGTTGTTCTATCGCTATTCCTGGGTGATGGAGCGCTTGAAGCTGGTTAATCAACTTCTGTTGTATCATGTTTTGTGAGCTGTATTGGCTAGTGCAAGTGTGAGAGGTGTGCTTTTTGTGGTCAATAGTATCCGAGGCCGCAGAATCCTGTTTGTCTTCTGTGGCCAAAAAATTGTTTAAATAATGAGCTAGTTTATTGTTATCTATTTTCATTACTGTGGGTATTAATCATCCTGATTATAGCGTGATAATAATAAATAATTAAGTGATGGGTTGGTGTCGTTATTTTGCTCATTGTCAGTGGTTAAGGCATCTTGCTCTAGTTGTACTGCGGCTGGCTTGCCAGATTCTACTTCCTGAATAATATTGTTGATGTCATTATTCAGAGGTAGGTTTTCATTGTTTAGTTCAATGCCTTGCTTTAACTTGCCAATGCCTTCTGCTAGCTGGTCCTGGTGAATAAGGAGTAAGCCTTCGGCAAAATAATGGAAGTACTGCGGCGCATCACTAAGCATCAGTTGTTGCCAAATGGTAGATGCTTGTGCGATGTCTTGCTCAATGAGATAAAGCAAGGAAAGCTGAAAATGTGCAATCCATAGACTAGAATCCAGTGTTATGGCTTGTTTCATTTCAGCTATGGCTCGTTGATAGAGACCAATTTCTGCATGCTCAGCTGCCAATAGCAAGTACCCTTTGCCGTCAGGGGATTGCATTAGGTATTGTTTAAACAAGCGAATTGCCTGTTCATGATCTTTTTGTTCACTGGCGGCGAGTGCGCAGTGTAAAATTTCATCAGTATCGAGTTGTTCAGAGATTATTGTTTCCATAACGGTCATCTATAGGGAAAACAGATACGTTATTCTAATCAATTGACTGGTTATTTTCACCTGTTTTTTGATACTTAATATAAAAAGAGTCTGGCATATAGAATATGCAGAGTATTAAGGGGCTGTCCAATAAAGATAACTGAAAAATACGTTTAATTTTTAATATTTTTATTTGGTTTTTTATAATTTTATACTTGTGCAAATTAGTTACATTTTTGTCGCCTTTTGTCAGCTCAGTGAATAGCTATTAGGGTGATTAGAATAATTGATTAGCTGTGTAATATGGTTGTAATAATTAGCTGTACAATTAAAGGTATATCTTTTGCTACCATAGTTTTTTAGATGGCATGGAATGGTTTTTAACTGGTCTTTTGAGTTGGAGTTATTATTTGTATTTATTTTATCTAATGAGCTTAATTGTAGATTTGGGTGAAATAAGCACTGTTTAGTGATGGCTAATAAACCATTTGCTGTACAAAAGCAAAAAGTTGCTACTTATCACAGTTAAAGATTTAAATAAGCACAATGTAATTATTTTATATGCCGCGGAGAGTTTTATATATTAGTATGTCATTTCCGCTGATTATATGAAGAGCAAACCGTAAAAATGCTTGTATAAAAATACAACAGTAAGTTTTTTTAGAAAGCTTGAGCAAGTAAAAAGCTTTTGAGTGATGCTATATAAAAATTAATGCAACAAGTGTCTGCTAAAATTTTACCATTACTGCCTTATTTTAGAATGTGCTTATGCTTAGCTGGTTAGCGCTGTATTTTAATAGTAAACGAAGTAAAGCTATAACATATAGTTATTGTTTGATGTCAATTGTGCTGATAGGTACTTGCTAGCTGGTTATAGCACTTAAATATACTAATTAAGATGGGAAAGTATTTATAAAAAGTCACGACTTTTATTGACAGTGGATATGGGTTGAGGCTCGTACTATCAAAGAAAGTCAATTGTTTATAGATGTTTTTAGTCGTCTTCTTTTTAGATTTTTTTGAATTATTTTGCCTATGGATTGTTCAATATATGAGTACATCTGATAAGCAGGTTGAAGAAAGACTTCAACAAGAAATTAGAAACAATGAACAAGCAATGGATGAGCTTAAAGAACAGCTTGATCAGCTGAGTCAATTAAAGCAGCAGATTAAACAGTTAGGGGTATTGCCTACCAAAGAGGACTTAACCCCCGTTCAGCAAGCAGAATTTGAAAAGCAGATGGCTGCTTTCAATGCGCAACTTGATCATGATGAAGAAATGATCAAAAGTCACTCACGAGCTAACCCTGCTCGTGTTTTTAAAAAAAGGCTACGTGGCCTTAAAATCTGAGGTATTTAAACCTACTAGGAGGTTTTACGATGGAAATTGGTAGTGTTGGTGTTGTAACTGCAGCAAGCGAAGTAACACCTGTTGATGCTTTAGCATTTTTGTTATTGCTCAGCCAATCAGAAGCACTAGAAGGTCGAATTCGCGATCAGTTTTCGGAAATTAAAGGCCGTAATGACGAAATGAAAGCGATCAATGACAAACTTGCTGAGGTCAGAAAAGTCCGTAGTGGGCTGGAGGAAAATGATGATACTACCACTCTAAGCAATGATTTAAGAGAGTTTTTTGAGAAGAGTGGGATTGTTATTCCTGGGAATGGTCAGGAGATAAGCAAAGAAGAGCTTTCTGCTTTAATTGAGAATGTTAAAGCAAGAAGTGATGAATTAAGCCAATCAAATCAGTTGCAGAACGTACGTTTTCAGGATTTGAAGAAGAAATATGACAGTACCTTCGACTTCTTATCGAATGTTCTTAAGTCAACAGCCAGCAGCAGAGATGGCATAATCAGGAACGTAACATAATCCAAAACGTAAGTAGCTAATAGGTAATAGCATGGCGGCAACTAGTAGTTCAACACCCAGCCAACAAAATGAGCCTAATTTCGAAGAGCTTCTGGATTTTTTTGGTGAAGGTGGAGCTATTCGGGATTTAACTTCATTCGATGAAGAAACAATTGAAACAGCATATGCTGTAGCATACCAATATTATGAAAGTGGTAAATACCAAGAAGCCAGTAAGATATTTCATTTGCTGTGTTATCTTGACCATTATCAAGCGAAGTTTTTTATTGGCTTAGGTGCTTGTCGCCAGATGTTAAAAGAATACCAATTGGCAATAGATGCTTTTAGCTATGTGACTGTAATTGATGTGACAGACCCTCGTGCTCCGTTTTATGCAGCTGAGTGTCATTTGGCATTAGGAAATATTAAAGAGGCTGAGAGTGGTTTCGAAGCAGCAGTCCAGTGGGCTTCAAATAAGGAGGAATATCAGCAATTAAAAACAGAAGCAACAAATAAATTGCAATTATTGATGAATGCAAAAAGTAGGAAAAATAATTTATGAATGAAACAGCTTCTATATCAAGCTCTATTCATCACCCTATTAAAGAAAGTGGTGATGTTCTAGAAGCCTTAAAAACTATATTGGAGAAAGCAACAAATAGCATCAATGGAATGAATTTCGAAGCAGCTATCAGTGGACAGTCGAGTGAGTGTGCATGTAAGCATTTGCTTGATAAACCACGAGGGTTACCCACTGATGTACAAATGGGTGTGCTTAGGGAAAAAACCAATGAAGAAAAAAAACGCACAACATTGGCTTCAATTGAGCAAGCTAAAACTGAAACCAAGGAAATGCATGAAAAAAGGCGAGAGGAACGTGCCGAAAACTTAGAGCGTCATAAGGAAATGGCTAAGGCTGGTGTATGGGGTAAAATCTTTGGCTGGATAGGTGCCATTGCCTCCGCTTTTATGGCCGTATGCTGTATGTTAACGCCAGGCTTGCAAGGCGTAGGTTGTGCGCTACTGGCTGTTGCAGCATTAACGGCTGCCTCATTAACAGATGAGGGAATGAAAGCAATAACCAGTGTTGTAGAGTCTATTGTTAAAGTTGTATTAGAAATACCTGCTGTAAAGGCGCTTTTGGAAAAATGTGGTGTTGAAGTAGATAAAGATTTTATTAAGCAAGTAGCTCAAATTGCCGCTATTGGGTTGTTGGCAGTGGCCAGCATAGCAGCTGCTTGTATGACTGGTGGTGCAAGTTTAGCAAGCACAGTCGCTCAATTTTCAAAAGTAGCTGTTACTATCGCACAAAAAGCCATTGCTTATGTTATGACTCACCTACCCCGTCTGGTCAAAATGGTTGAGTTTGGTGTTGGGCTAGGGCAAGCAGCAGCGGGTGCAGCTAAAGGTGTAATACAACATAATACCACTAATACAGAAGTGCTGATTAAAAAACTGGATGCCTTACTAAAAGATTTACAGCGAGTGATTGAGGACAATAAAGACTGTTTACAGGCATTAATCCAGGAAGCTGTTGATATTTGGAATGGCGCTTCAGACTCTATTCAAAGCACAAACAACTCTGCATCCAAAGCTATTAAGAACATGGTATAGTAGGAGTAATTTATGTTAGATACAAATACAATTAATATACCAACAACTGCAGTAAGTCATGCAGCAGTTGATTCAGTCAACTCTGAAGCCGCTAAAGTTGCTTCTGGTCAGGTTAAATTTGAAGCAAGCGAAAATTTACAGGCAGCCAAAAAAACGGCACATAACCTGGATAAGCCTGTGCGTCCAGCTGATCCTTCTGTAGCAAATAATATTAAAGAAGTAGTGGCAATAGACCGTATAGCTGCTGATATCCTCAAAACGCCTACGGATAAAGAGGTTGCAGGGGGAGCTTTAGATACTATCGCAAATGCTACTAATGAAATTAATAAAAAGTTTCCTGGCCTAACACCGGAAAACAGCTTATCGATTATTAGTAATGGTAGTGGTCAATTAAGCTTTACAGCTATTATGCTGCATGTATTTAAGGCATTTCAACAGCTGCAAAAATCCACTAGAGAAGACCGGTTGGACGAGTTTAACAATGCAATCCAATCACTGTTAACTCAAGCTAAAACCATGAAAGATGGTGCTTGGCTGCAATTAGGGTTGGCTTTAGGTGGGGCAGTGATTTCAGCGGCTGCCAATGGCTTTGGTATGAAAAAGCTAGGGCCAACATTGAAGTTTATGAAAGAGTCTCCATTTGGAAATTCTTCAAATGCTGGTCTCCAACAGTTCTTGCAAACGACTACTCAGCGAGTCAGCATGCAGCAGGGCTTTGGAGATGGTATTGGCAAGGCAGTTGGGACAAGCTCTCAATCAGTTCAAAATAATACTGATGCACAACGTACTGAAGAGCAAGCTGTGCAGCAAAGGGAGCAGGCTAATTCAGAGCATAGTAATGATATAAGGAAAAGCACGACACAGGCTATAATGGAGCTTATTCAACAAGTTAAGTCTGATAGTGAGCGTGAAGACCAAATGACCAGAGGTATTTTGGGTAAAATGGTTTAAGCCGATCTGCTTTTTAAAAGGAAGTAATCAGAGGGAGCGTTAGCTCCCTTTTTGTTTTATAGTACTGTTGAGCTAAAAATAAGTCTGCTTTCCCTAAAGTGACGGCTACTGCAAAGCATGAAGAGCCTGCTTGCTAGAGAAAATAACTGACAACAGTTAATTATACGAACTTTTCAATTTAGATGTGAGATTAAAATGCTGTATGCCAGATGTACATATTTTGCAGGTGGTAGCTGAGCTGCAGTCCAAGCTAAGAACTTCTTTCTCTATGCTCTTAAAGCAGTTGCTTGTTACTAGGTATGCAGTTAGTAACAGGTTGGGTATCTTAATAAAGTGAAGCAATAATAAAATTGTATGATTTAAAGGCAATCAATCGTTTGAATTAATTCTTCAGCCAATAATTTTTTAAGTATATTGCTGAAAATTTAAGTACTAATGCGGATTAAAAAAATAGTGTGGTTATTTAAAAATCATCATGCAGAGGTTGTAAGGTGAATCAACGATTAACTGTAAATAACCATTAATAAGTGTCAAAAAATAGACGTTAAGATTTCTCTTTCCACCACAACTAACGCGACTTTTGTTGTAGGTATCTATACACTACAGTAGATGTTGAGTCGCTTTTTAGTTTAAATATTGAACAGTTGTAGTAGAATAATAATTATAATTCTAACCTGCTTGCTTAATAAGCAAGCTTGATCTTTGTTGGATAACATTATAGTTTGACTGGGCGGGCATTTTATTAGAAGCCTCCTTTGGTTTGTTTTCTCATTTTTGAATGTAACCCAATCAGGTGAAATAATGACTGATTTATTCGGTTAGCGTGCGTACCTATTGGAATAATCACAACAACAATGACTTTACTTGATAACTCATTGTGGGAACTGCCTTTATGCAAGCGAGCTCTTCAGTATCTAGTGCATTATCTTGGGAACAAAGCCTATTAGTGAGTAACGTGGTAACCGATGAGCTTCGGTATCGTACTAAATTTTACGAAAAGGATGTGTTAATACTCGTAATTTCTGGCCAGTTTGAGTTAGAAATTGCTAATAAACAATATGTTGTAAATTCTGGTCAAGGAATTTATCTACGATCTGGTAGTTATTTGGTTTCTAACCACTTGGCTGAAGATAATGGTCGTTTTCAGAGTATTGAAATTTCCGTTTGCTCCTGGTCATTACAGCATTTTATTAGTAAGCATGGTAAAGCAGTTGCGGAGCAATATTCGGCTGCGGTGCCTGGTCATAGTTCGGTGATTATATTTGAGGCCGGCGGGTTGATTGAGCAAAGTGTTACATCAATTTGTAGCTTATTTAAATATGATCACCCGGAAAACTTACGGCTACTTAAAATTGAAGAACTACTGTTGCTTTTGTTATATAGCCCCCAAGGTGGCAAGTTTGCTGCCATTTTACGGCAGTCTACCAGCAAAAGTGCAATACGCTTACGTCAGTTTATGGAAACTCATTTTATGCAGCTCTGGTCGCTTGAACAGTATGCAAAAGAGTTTGGTGCAAGTTTAACCACTTTTAAAGAAATGTTTGACTCAGAGTTTGGTATGTCGCCACGAGCCTGGATCAATGAAAAGCGCTTGCAATATGCACATGAGTTGCTTTTAACCAGTAATGTTGGGATTGTTGATGTTGCCTTTGAAGCCGGCTTTTCCAGTCAATCCTACTTTACGCAAGCCTATCGGCGCCGCTTTGGAATAACCCCTAGTCAAGCAAGAAAAATGCAGTAATGGGCTTTTGGAGAGGTGGTTGTTTTTTGTTCGTAAATAAATAAAAGCAAAAGACTAAGTGAAAGTTAGTATTGTTAATGTGTCGGCTTAGATTAATAGTCGTTTGTATAAAAACATGCCTGCATGAAAATAAAAATCAAACAAAATAGTCATGCTAAAATATCCTGTGCATTTTTTTATATCAATTCAAGGATGTTGTCTTAGTGTATATATTAAAAAGTACACCTTGATATTGACTGTTGTCCAATAATACCAGTCATCCTTGTATAAGATGGATAAAGTTAAGGTAACGCGAAATAAATAATAAGTAGATCACACTTTCTAGATATTTAATAATCATGCAAATTTTTGATATAAAAAATAGCTCTTTTTAAGTGTGATCATTTAGGCTACTATCCTGTGAAGTAAATATTTATCAGGCAGAGGTTGATAGTTGATTACCCTGGCTACACTGGTTGACTCTTTAACTAAAAAATTACAGATAAGCCAATGGCAAATAAGTGATGATGGTGCTTATCAGCTTGAAATTGATGGCGTCATAGCATTGACGTTTTTTGCTGCAAAGCAGCGAGTTTTTATTATTTCAACGTTTGGCCAGTTAAGTGATAATTCTATAGAGCTTCCACATCAGTTGGTGCGTATATACCAATTAGCTTTGTTAAGGGCCCGTGATTATCAGGATGCCTTGGTAACGACTGATGACAAGCAAATGCAATTACAACGGCAATTGCCGTTAAATGGGTTAACAGCTGATCAGTTTGAAATGGCTATTTCTTCCCAGCTGAATTATGCAGATGAGTTGTTGGTGGTGATCCAGCAAACCCATCCACAAAAACTAATCAATAGCAATGTGTGGTTTCCGTAGTTGTGTTAATGCAGTTCAAACGTTTATACAGTAAATTACTCATTTTAACGTGGATAGTTTGGTGTCCTACTATCGCATTTGCTGCGCAGCCCAATTGGTCTGGCAAACCATTCAGTTATGTTGCACGAGGCCAGTCACTGGGTGAAATTCTGACCAGTTTTGCATCCAGTTATAGCATTCCAGTGGTTATTAGTGATGCGGTTAATGACACGGTAAATGGTGAGCTAAAACAGGAAACGCCGGTTGCCTTTTTGGACTATCTTGCAAAAGTCTATAATTTAACCTGGTATTTTGATGGGCATATTTTATACATTTATAAAACCAATGAAACCAAAAGTAAGCTGATAAAACTCACCAGCTTTTTAAACGCTAATCAATTAAAGCATTATTTGAATAAACTGGGGATTTGGGATAGGCGTTTTAACTGGCGGGTTATTCCAAGTAAAGATCTGGTTTATGTGGCAGGTCCGCCTCGTTATGTAGAGTTAGTGAGTGAAACCGTAGCAGCATTAGAGAAAAAAATAGTCACCCAGCAACAGGATCAAATGGTGGTTGAGGTATTCCCATTAAAATATGCTTGGGCTGTGGATCGGGAATATAGTTTTCGTGGCAAGGAGGTAGTGATGCCAGGTATTGCGACTATTTTAAATCAAATGATTAGTGGCAATCGATTACCTGAGCAAAACACAGCAGGTGAGTCCTATGGACTGCCTAAGTTAAAAGGACAAGGCTTGATTAAATCTCACCCAGGCCAGCCACAGCAGTCAGCATATACACCACAAGGCTCTATTGTTTCACCTAATCCCATTAAAGGTCTACCAACTACCATGCAAGGGCCAACCATTGAGGCTGACCCAAGGCAAAATGCAGTTTTAATCAGAGATGTTAGGGCGCAAATGCCTATTTATCGCGATTTAATCAGTAAGTTGGATCAGCCTCAAGGTCAGGTTGAAATTGGTTTGTCCATTATTGATATTAGCCGAAGTGATATTGATGAGCTAGGGATTAACTGGTATGCGCAAAAGCGCTCAGGTGATGGTATTTTTGAGGTGGTGACACAGCCAAGAACTAGTCAGCCGTTAACTACTTTACTTAATCAGGGTTCAGATTTCTTTCTTGCCAAAATTCGTTTGTTAGCCGAAGATGGCAAAGCGCAGGTATTATCTCAACCTACCGTTTTAACATTAAATAATGTTGAAGCCGTCTTTGATCAAAGCACCACCTTTTATGTCCGCTTGGCAGGGCAGGAAGAAGTTGATTTGGTGCCAGTAACAGTAGGAACAGTATTAAAAGTGACACCACGCATTGTTGCTGAGCGGGGAGCCAATAGGGTACATATGGATATCAATATTGAAGATGGTAATCAAACCAAAGATCAGGTAGACAATATTCCTACCACACAAAAAGCAACCATTAGTACCCAAGCCGTTGTAGGGGCAAAACAAAGTTTGCTCATTGGTGGTTTATATCGAGATAGTGAAGAGAAAACTGAAAATAAAGTACCCTTCTTGGGAGATATCCCTTTTTTAGGTAGTCTTTTTCGCTCTACAGAAACAACCAAGCGGAAAATCGTGCGGTTATTTTTAATCCAGCCGCGAATCGTTGCAGACCCGCTAAAAGTCGCTAGTGAGTTAACCCAACATGCAACGACTTTATCTCAGTCACCTGCAATTAATCAGCGTTTATCTGCTCATAAAGGGGTGTCTGATGCTGGATATTGTCATTCTCAGTCATCCGCACAGGCTATTTTGCAAGCACTTAACCGGCAGCAAATTAAAGTGAGCACAGAGACTTGCTATTTATCTAATGGGCAGTCTGGTTATTACATTAAACCTGTACAAACGGGTACCTTGTGATAAAAAAAAGACTACAGTTGATCCATTTGGCTGAAGGTGGTGGAACATGAAGCCACAGTGGAAGTTAAAAGTACTATCAGGCACCCATCAAGGTGCTGAGATTCAACTCATTGAAGGTGAGTTTCTGCTTGGTTCAGACATTAATACGGCAGATCTCGTCTTTCAAGACAGTGGTGTACCTACATTATTAGGGCGTTTTATTGTTACTGCTGAAGATTTATGCTTTCAGCTAATTGAAGAACATATTGAGCTGGTGCTTGATGGTCAGCCAAAAGCACATGGGCTAGTTAGTTTAGCTTCACAACAACAGCTGCAAGCGGGTGAGTTGTCTATTGCAGTTGCCAGAATGGATGAGCCCTGGGAATTGTCAGGAAAAGCGACAGTAACGGATGTGCCTATCACTGCTAGTGAACCTCTAGCAAGCTCGGCAGCTCGTACCCAAAAGAAACCTGCGAACAAAATAAATAAAATTGTAAAAAGGCAACGTAAAAGAAAAGTAGCTAAGAACAGTGTCTCCAACCCTCGTTGGCTGGCTTTATTGTCCAGTGTGGCTGGGACTATTTTGCTGGTGTGGTTTATTAGCTTTGCCTGGCCGCAAAAAGTCGACTCTGGGGTGCAACCTGAAAAACAATTGTCGCCATTAGAGAAAGCGCAACAGGTAGCTAAACAGTTAAAACTTAGTGATGTGGAAATGAACTGGCAGGCTTCTCGACAGCGGCTACTCGTTACTGGATATGTGCCTGATACGGAAAGTAAGTTACAGTTAAAAAATGAATTGGAAGTAGCTTCTTTAGCGAATAGGGTTCGGTTATATACAGAGTCGGATATTATTCGGTCAGTGCAGTTCATCCTTGATAACAATGGTTTGGGGCATATAAACGTCACTGCTGGTAAAACGGCAGGTGAAGTAAGGTTAATGGGACTATTAGATAATGGTAAGCGTTGGGCTAAAGTAGAAAAAATGCTTAAACATGATGTCCCTGGTCTGAAAGGCTATCAAGTGGACTTTGATTCCAGTCGCCAGCATATTTCAGCGTTAACTCAAGTATTAGAGGAAAATCACTTATTAGGCCAGTTGCAATTAGTCTCATTGGGAAGGCATATCGAAATTCGTGGACAAATTAACCTTGAGTTGGAAAAAAAACTAAACCGGTTGGTTGACCGTTTTGAAAAAAATATTGGCCAGCAAGGGTTAGTAAAAATTCGTAATATGCCGCTTTTTGCAGATAACCCGCTGCATTTGCCAGTAAAAAGTATTAGTATAGGCAGTGTGCCTTATATAGTGCTAAAAAATAACCAAAAGTATATGGTGGGTGCGCGATTGCCTAATGGTTATCGGCTTGCGAAAATTGATACTGATTTTATTAAGCTGCGTAATCAGGACCAAATTATCAAAATTGCAATAAAGCCTGAAGATTATGCAAACTGAATTTTCATTAACTGATTTAGACGATCTATTGCTCAGTGAGCAGAGTGAAGTAGTGGCAAGTCAGCTATTAGCCCTGCTAGCAGAGGAGCAATTGCATGTTAATGCCAGTATTGCGCAGGGGGTAGATCCTCAAACCTTTCAGTTGCAACAACAGTATCTACAGGCTTTGCAGGCAGCAGAGCAAGTCGTGAATAAACTTCGGACTAACAATCGGCCCGAGCTGAGCGAGGTATCAAATGGCTTACAATTTTGATGAAGTCAACAGTTTAATGGGCGCTAAGTCAACCAAGCTTGAAAGCGAGTTAAGAGCTTTTCAGCAAACCATGGACCCTAATAATCAAGCGGACTTAGTGAAATTTCAGTTTTTAATGAGTCGTTGGAATTTAATTACTAACTTACATAGCAACACGATTAAAAACATGAAAGAAACCTTGCAAGCCTGTATTCGCAACATGGTGTAACTGAGAAATAAATTATGGTAAATCATCATTTACCACAGCAACTGGTTGAGCTTGGATTTATTGCTATCAGGCAAGGCATGAATCAGCAAGCCCAGCAAATATTTAAGGCAATGCGACAACGCCATCCACAGCAGCTGGCGCCTGTATTGGGCTTGGCACTGCTTAAGCTTAATGAAAATCAACCTGCAACCGCTCTGGAAGTATTGCAAGGTTTTTCTACTACAACAGAGCATGATATGCTGCAAGCTTATCGAGCGCTTTGTTTAATTCAATTAGGTCATAACAACGAAGCAGAGCAACTATTAAATACCCTGGTTAATAGTGCTGAACCTACGGTCGCCCCCTTTGCACAATCATTGCTTAAGGAGATCACGCATGACTGAAGCCGTGTTTCATAGTGTGACAATTGCAATTGATAGCCCTTTAGCCGAAGGAGGTGTTGCCAATAGTGGGGATGTTCAGCAATTTGATGCGATGATGGCAGAAGGCGCGGAAGGAAATGGCATTACTGACCAAGCTGTTGAATTAATGGAAAATGTTAAAGCTTCAATTGAGCAGTCTGGTAAAAAAATAGACGAGCAAATGAAAGCAACTAAGGATGATCCATTGTCAATGACAGCAATAATGGAAATGCAAACCGCACTTGCTAAAAAGCACTTACAAGAAGAGCTGATTACCAAAATAGCCAGTAAATCAACGCAGCATGTGGATACCTTTTTGAAAGCGCAGTAGCTATCAGTTAACAACAGTAAGGTAGTAAACGGTAAGGTAATGAAGTCGTGCATAAAATGCTGAGAAAACTGAGCTTAGTTCTGTTTTTATCCCTTAGTTTAACGGCTTGTAAAGTTGAGCTTTATTCTGGATTAACAGAAGCAGAAGCAAACGACATGTTAAGTATTTTGCTAGCGGAAGGCATTGCGGCAGAAAAACAGCCAGGTAAAGAGCAAACAGCACTGATTACAGTACCAGAAAGCCAAGTGGCTGAATCAATCAGCCTGCTTAAGGCAAGAGGTTATCCCAAAGAAAAGTTTTCAACCATTAAAGATATTTTCCCTCAAGAAGGGCTTATTTCATCACCAACTGAAGAAAAAGCACGGCTTGTTTATGCTTTGTCGCAAGGCTTGGCAGAAACCCTTACCCAGATCGATGGGGTTATCACAGCAAGGGTGCATGTGGTATTACCTGAAACCAAGCAGCGTAAAAATGAAAAAGTGACTCCCTCATCTGTGGCGGTTTTTATCAAGCATCATGCAGAAGTTGATTTATCTGCTTATATTCCACAAATTAAGCTGTTAGTAAACAATAGTATTGAAGGACTTGATTACGATAAGATCAGTGTTGTTTTGTTTCCTAGCACTCAGCAAGATTTGTCAGCTATTAAGGCAAAAATGACATCTGTCTTGGGTGTCAGTCTAGCACAAAATTCCCAAGGTATTTTTTGGGGGTGGTTGATTGGCCTGTTGTTATTGATTTTAATGTGTAACGTAGGCTGGTGGTTAAAACTGAAGCAGAGTAATAGTGGTGGTAAACAAGTTAAAGCCAGTTAGTTTGTCATTAAGAGTGATATGAGGTAATCGTTGAGTACGACACTTGCTGTGGCCATTGCCCAATTTAACTGGTCACCACTTAGTATCATGCATCCAAGCCAGTTAGCTGCTTTTAAGGAGACAGTTTGGTGGCAGGTGGTAGCAGGTGAAAGTCAGCTAACAGCTATGTTGGATCACTATCTGCTCAACCATTTAA
The DNA here is from genome assembly GCF_011009015.1 of Spartinivicinus ruber. Lineage (NCBI taxonomy): Bacteria > Pseudomonadati > Pseudomonadota > Gammaproteobacteria > Oceanospirillales > Zooshikellaceae > Spartinivicinus > Spartinivicinus ruber. Next base: position 3,993,278 of record NZ_CP048878.1, on the reverse strand, counting down.
AACTATCACACTGTCCTGATTATAACTTTGATCAGCCACTAAAGCGCGTATCATTGCTGGAACAGGAAACAATTTACCAATGGTTGCTGGCTATCGGTGTTACCCTTCATTCTCATACCATTAAACAAACAATGTGGCGTCAGGAACAGTTGCTGATAAAAGAGCAAGTTGGTGAACAGTGGTATCATTTTGCTTTATCCAATGGGTTGTTTTTATATCACCAGCCTATTGAATCAATAGATCAGTGGCTTGCTCAATTAACTATCAATGAGCACTATTATGAACAATTACTGGTTGTGGGCTTAATGGTTTGGCGAGCTTGCCTGGAAAATCCTGCAGCGGGTTGGTGGCAGCGCTTACAGTTAAAGTTACCTGCTAATCTTGCTTTAGACATCATTTCGCCATTGCCTGAACAAGTCGAGGAGCTTGTGGCTTTAAATAAAATATTAGAAAAATTGCTTCATCAGGTGTGCCCGCATGTTTTCGATTATTAACTTGAATCAAGGTGATTTTCAAATAGCGCCAGGAACAAAGTTAATCAAGCAAGTAGAATACGCTAAGTTGTTATCTGCGGAGCAATTAATTGAACAAGCAAAGCAACAGGCTGGGAATATTGTAGCAGAAGCTGAAATATTACAGCAGCAGGAAATGACCAGAGGATATAACCAAGGTTTAGCAGAAGCCAAGCAACAACAGGCTGAGGTAATTAATCGAACCCTGCTGGAGTGCGCACAATTTAAAACCCAGCTCGCAACAGAGCTAGTGCAGGTCGTATTACAGTCAGTGAAAAAAGTTATTGCTGATTATGGTGATATTGATCTAATAAAGGCTTGTGTTACTCAGGCATTAGCGCAAACCTCCGATTGTCAGCAATTAAGTTTATTGGTTGCGCCTGCCATGTTGACGACAGTTAAAGACCATTTGGATGACATCAAAGTAATTGCCCCTGATATTCAGTGGGAAGTTTTACCTGATAGCAGTATTACAGGTTTTGGATGTAAAGTGGAAACTCCAATCAAAGTTATTGATACAACCATTGATAACCAGCTGGCGGCTTTGGAAAAAGCAGTTAATGAGTGGTTTACGAGTTCTGATAAATAACTTTTTGTAATGATTTTAACTGAAAATAAGGGTGGTAGTTTTTTAGTTCAAAAGTAAACCATTCTTGTCCATGTTCCCAATGGCTGGTTTTTCCGTTAAACCATTTTTTATATATCATTTTTAATTTTTCAGTAGAGAGTGGGCGTTTTAAATCTGTTTTTAAAGCATTTGCGGAACCTGTTACATGGTTTATTGATGGGACTAATGATAGCAAATAAATAAAGGCATCAAATACTAAAAAGGGATTTTTTAAACTGCCTGCGCTGGATAAGCGGCGATAAATAATAAAAACAATAGTATCAGTTTCTAAACGATACACGATTTGAAAACCATTAATGATGACTTGAAAGCCCAGCTGAAAAGAAGAGTCTTTTAAATAATAAGGTTCGGTAGAAAACCCTAGTTGCTGTAATTTTTCTGACAACGCATCTTGATAATCAAGCATAGTGAGTCATTTTCAAAGACGGTTTATTACATAGAGTGTTATAGTGACAGGTAAGTCAAAATAATTCAATGTTTGACAATGTTATGTCAATAGTGTATTGACAGGAATAGTATCTTAACGGAGTTTGAGAATAACATACTATTTTGGCAGGTTAACAGGGAATCAGGGATCTCAGGAAGAGCGTCATTATGACATATACGACAAATGATATTAGAAATATTGCCCTTATCGGTCACACTGGAGCAGGTAAAACAACACTGACCGAGCGACTGTTATATACCACGGGTACTATCACCAGCATAGGATCAGTTAGTCGTGGCACCACCCTCAGTGACTTTGATGAACAGGAAAAAGCGCAAGGTCATTCGCTTTATCCAGCAGTTTGTAGTTTTAATTATCAGAAAACGCATATTAATTTACTCGATACGCCAGGGTTTCCTGACTTCTCTGCGAGGGCAATGAGTGTGCTTGCTGCCGCTGATGCTGTTGCACTGGTGATTAATGCAGCGGAAGGAATCGAGATGATTGCTGAGCGGCTTATGGAGTGCGCTAAATACTTCAAGTTATGTAGGATGATAATTGTTAATCGCATCGATAGTCAGCAGGTTAATTATCAGGCACTTATAGAACAAATTCAGATGGCATTTGGCGAAGAATGTTTACCCTTAAACTTACCTGTTAACCACGGTGCAGCAGTAACAGACTGTTATTTTGCGCCTGATCAAAGCCAACAACCTGATTTTAGCTCAGTAGAGGAAGTACATAGCCAGTTAGTTGATCAGGTGGTGGAAGTGGATGATCAGTTAATGGAGCTTTATTTAGAACAAGGTCAGTCACTCAACCCTACCCAGTTACACGATCCTTTTGAAAAAGCCTTGCGAGAGAACCACCTTATTCCTATTTGCTTTACATCAGCTGAAACAGGTGCTGGTATTGAAGAGCTGTTACAGGTTTTTAAGCAGCTGATGCCAAGCCCATTAGAAAGCAATCTACCGCAGTTTGTAAAAGGTGAAGGAGAAAAAATTTCACCAGTGAAAGTTGTGGCGGACCCTGGCAAGCATGTGATAGCCCATGTGTTTAAGGTGGCTGTTGACCCTTATGTAGGGAAGCTCGCCATGTTTCGTATTCATCAAGGTACAGTGAAACCTGATACCCAGCTATTTATTGGTGATAATAGAAAATCCTTTAAAGTGTCTCACTTACTCAGTTTACAAGGTAAAAAGACACAAGAAATCAGTAAAGGGATTCCTGGTGATATATGCGCTGTGGCGAAAATCAACGAAATAGAATACGACAATGTATTACATGATTCTCATGATGAAGATCACTATCATTTAAAGCCAATTGAATTACCACCACCGATGCATGGTTTAGCAATAGAGCCTGTGCGGCGGGGTGATGAACAAAAGTTATCAGATGCATTGCATAAAATAGTGGCAGAAGATCCAACACTAGTGGTGGAGCAGCGGGTTACAATGAATGAAACAGTGCTTCGTGGTCAAGGTGAGCATCATCTAAAAATTATTTTGGAAAAAATGCACCAGCAAATGAATGTGGAGGTGTCTACTCACCCTCCTAGCATTGCCTACCGAGAAACTATCACCCAGCCTGCTGAGGGTCATAGTCGCCATAAAAAACAAACCGGTGGAGCAGGTCAGTTTGGCGAGGTTTTTCTTAAAGTTGAGCCATTAGCACGTGGTGCAGGTTTTGAGTTTGTGAACCAAATTACTGGCGGGGTTATTCCTTCACAATTTGTTCCTGCTGTAGAAAAAGGTGTAAAACAAGTATTGGAAGGCGGTGCTATTGCAGGTTACCCTTTACAGGATGTGAGAGTGATCGTTTATGATGGCAAGCATCATCCGGTTGACTCGAAAGAAATTGCTTTTGTTTCAGCAGGTAAAAAAGCCTTTTTGGATGCTATTGATAAAGCAAAGCCTGTCGTATTAGAGCCAACCGTCAACTTAACAATTACTGCTCCTGCACAATGTATGGGGGATATCTCGGGAGATATTGCCAGTTTTAGGGGAATTATCAGCGGTACGGAAGCATTGCCTGGTGGTAGAATTAAAATTAAAGCCCAAGTTACACTGCGAGAAATTAGTGACTATCAGTCCCGGTTAAAATCCATTACAGGAGGAGAGGGTTTTTATTCAATGTCATTTAGCCACTATGATGTGGTGCCGGGCGATTTGCAGCAAACGTTAGTTAAAGAGTATCAGCAACATAAAGAAGCATCATAAAAACCAGGGGACAGGTCTTGTATTACCATATCAAGGTGTTGACTGGTAAAGCAAGACCTAAACCAATGGGCTTTGAGTAAAGGTGTCCTTAACTGGTTTGCTCTTTGCGAGCTGTATTCCAGTATTCCATCAGTTGAGTTGAAAATAATTTGTTATCTTGATTGGTTTGGTCAATGTAGAAAACAAACTCAGAACCATCATGACGGGTGATAACAATCTCAGCGTAGTTGTCAGAAGTGTCTTCTATATCAATTGCTTTAATTTCATTAAATTTAGCTACTTCTACGAATAGTTGATTACTTAATTCATCACGCCAATAGCTGATAACTTTTTTACTAGTGATGCCTGAGCCTTGTTCCTGAATAGAAGCAAACCCATCAGAATAAAAGAATAGTAACTGCTCATTGCTGGCTAAGGCGCCAGCTCGCCTTAAAAATTGATAGTCGTCAGTCCATAATTCATTACCTTTAATGACTTGGTCATTAGGAAAGAAATAAGTAGTGGTACCAACATTAATGGTAAAAACAGCAATGAAAAACAATACTAATATGCCATGGCTATAACTCCACTGGGAGTTTGCTTGTAATGCATTGGAGTTAGTTGTCAATCTATTAATTTTTGATTGTAACCAAACTAAAGGTAAACAAGCCAGTAGGGCAAGCCAATAAGGACTGGTGGGGGACCACATAACCACTGCTAGTACCAAGAAAATGCTGCTGGCAATAGCAAGTGCCACAATAGACAATGGCTGTTTATTGGTTTTATGGACTTTACGAATAAGCCAGAAAAAGCTGATTGGATAGCATACACTTAACCAAAGTGCTTTTTTTGAAGAAATATTGTGTTGGCTATACCATTGTCGATAAAACCAATAAAAATGATATAAATTGAATGAAAAAGCACTGAGTAAGAAAAACTTAGTAATACTTAATGGATAGCCACTTTGCTTGTTTTCTTCTTGTCGGTTTAAGTAATCAAACTTAACAAATAAACTTAAAATTAATATAAAACCAGCAATGACTAATAGCAAAATACTACTGACCATAATAATAGTGCGAAAATTCCACTGATAAAAAAGCTGATTGTTATTATCACTTGTCTGAACGGCACTTGGTTTAGGCTCACCATATTGCTGCCATATTGAATAATCTAGATTGTCATCTACTTTTTTGATGTCTTTGACATAACGATTTATTTCATCAGCAGTGACGTTATCTTGTAAAAGTGAAAACTGATGATCCAGAGTTAATATATGATGTGTGTTATCAAAGTTGGTATTACCACTGTATTTGAAAAAAGGGTTAGTTATAGTTATCTGCTCGTTTTCTAAAGACCAGTCTTCATCAAGTTTTACCAGTGTTTGATGCTGTATTTCAGCAGGGTGCTCTAAGACAAATGGCATGGTCCGATTGGTTTGATCTGGCTGGTCAAGCAATTTGTATATACCCCAGTTGTTAATATCAAGAGTATATTTTTGTTTTTTCTCATTCTTTTTCCACATGCCAGGAATATGATAACTACCCTCTAGTATAAAGTGGTTGTTAATTTTGTCTTCCGATACGGTTAATGGTTCTAGTGTTTCAATATTAGGGTAGTAACGATTAAGGTAATTCAAAAAGCTTTTTCTGAAATACTTCAAGCCATTACGAGCCAAATAGCTTCTCATTCTGTCAGCCGCCTGGTATTGATAAGCCAGCTTTATGTTATAAATGGCTGGTTTATCTACTTCTCCAGTTAAATCGAGTTCATCAGATATTTGTCGTAAGTAACGATATGTTGGGTTTTTCATTGAGGTTAATCCCGATTCGGCGGGCTTTACCAATAAAGCAAATCCATAATTTGGCTGATAACGATGCTGTAGATCACCTGCTTGAAATGATAAGGTGGGATCAAGCCAGTAGTGTTGGTTATTTAATTCCACATAGGCAATCACATGGTTAAATGCAGTAGGGTATGCTGGTATTTTAGCTAATTGATGCTGATCATCTGTGCTTACCAATGCTGGATAACCGCTAATAGATAAAGCTTGCAAAATAGCCAATAACAGCATGGTTTTATCTTTGCAGTCTCCAAAGCGCCGGCTCAAGGTGGTAGTTGGTAAACTTGGTACATGGGAGCCTATACCTGCTTCAATACCTAAATAACGAATTTCATCTTGTACAAAAGCTAAAGCAGCTATTACTTGATCAGCTGGGTCGGTATGTTTTTGTTTGATCTTCTGGGCTATTGTTTGGATTTCCAGATGTTTGGCTTGTTTGATTGCATAATGGGGAATTGCCCAATTGACTACCTGCTGCCAATTTTTAAACTCGCTAAAGTATAGCTGGGGGTAGGGGGAAAACCATTTAGGCGTATCTTCATCTTGAAGTAACACAGGAATATTATGTTGTGTGATTTGGTATTCAGTTGTTTGGCCTTTTTGTATTAACTCTGGGGTGAGATCAGTTTTAAATTGATTAATAAAAAGTGGGCGTTGCTGGGGCCATAATAATCTAAAAAAGTGTGTGCCTACTGGTACAGACCATTTTAGCTTAGTGATGTAACTAAATTTCCCTTTAAATGCAGGGTTATCACCTATAATGGAGTAACTATAATCGATTTTATCCCCCACTCGAACATCACTAAGTACAATGGTGATAGTTTTAGAACCATCATAAATTAAGTGTTCGAGGTCTGTTTCTCGTTGGATGACTTTGATATCTGCTGTTTTAAGCTGATCAAGAATTTGGTTGTCGCGGATAACTTGTAGTTGGTGTAGCTGAACGGTTTCATAGCTAGGATCAAAGTTGATAGTGATTTGCGAGCTATTTTCAACCCCTTCCTGATTAGTCAACTCTATTTGAAAGTGAGAATAATAGTGGGCTTGATCCACTACCTTGACTTGTTTATCGACTAAGCGATAGTACTCGCCATTAGCCAGCTCATCTTTCGGTACTGTTTGATCCGTGGCTGTGGGTGCTGACTTTACCCAGTCAGGTAGAGGAGTCACATTCACTGCTTGAGCCTGAGCAACGGAAAAGCAGCTAAATATAATGAAAAGCGTTAACCAACTATGAATGCGTAAAACCATATAGCGCTATTAATACCAAAATCTAGTGATTAAATGGCGAGCAATTATAGCGAGTTAAGTGAATGGAATCACGAAAATTTTAAACCAGTTGCAAATAGGTAGTTAGGACGTTAAAAATCAATTACTTATCTTTGGTAGTAGCGATAGGTGTCGCAATAGTGCAGAAGCAATCTCAGGCTAATGTTTTTAAGGGAGTGATGACCTGTCAATCTAGGTATGCCTGAGTGGTTGTTGTTTACGCTGAGGTAGCGTCTTTTAGCGTTTTAATATGTTGTTACAATTGGCTTTCCTGGTTTTCTTTCACTTTCTGTTGTTGGGCGCGTGTCCATTTAAGCAATACATTAATGACTTCTTCAAGTTGAAAAGGCTTGCCAATATGGTCGTTCATGCTTGCTGCTAGTGCTGTTGCTTGATCTGACTCCATAGTGCTGGCGGTCATGGCAATAATAGGCAGTTTTTTTAAACCAAGCGTATTGCGGATTTCTTTTGTTGCACTATAGCCATCCATATTAGGCATTTGAATATCCATTAAAACAGCATCAAATGAATGATGATTGTTTTTTATAATATTGATTGCAGCGACACCGTCATTGGCTAATTCAACGGCTGCTCCCTCAATTTCTAATAGCTCTTTCGCTACTTGTTGGTTGGTGGGATTATCCTCAACCAATAATAAAGTTAAGCCTTCTAGGTGTTGCTTTTTAACCTGTGGAGCTACATGATAACAATGGTTTTTATCTTTAATTGCTTTTGCAACACTATCAAGGAACATTGCGGGAGTAACAGGTTTATACAATAAGCCATCTGTTGACACTTGCTTGACAGCTTTTTGAGCCTCACCTCGGTGGGCGTTAACAATAATAATCAACGGGCATGTAGCTGATTCATAGTGCGCTTTAATTTGTTCGCAGGCTTGACAGCCGTCCATACCCGGCATACACGAGTCTACTAGAATTAAATCATAAGTTGGAAAGTCTATACGTTGATTGCGTATTTTAAATATAGCCTCTTCTCCACTTTCAACCGTTTCAGCAGTCCAGCCAATTTCATTGACCATCATTGATAATGCTTGGCGTGCAAACACATTATCATCAACAATTAATACCTTTAAATTATCTGGTAATATATAAGTTTGTTGTTGGGAGAGGGGGAGGGAGGCAGCCACTTGGCAAGAAATGTTAAATCTAAAGATACTCCCTTTGCCTAATTCACTCTCAACGCAGATTGTTCCACCCATTAACTCCACTAAGTGTTTACTAATCGTCAGGCCAAGACCAGTACCACCAAATCGTCTAGTCGTAGAGGTTTCTGCCTGGCTAAAGCAATCAAATATTTTTTCTAATTGTTCAGGGGCAATTCCAATACCAGTGTCACGAACTTCAAAAAATAATATATGAGTTTCTTTTAATTCCGTTGACTTAACTGATAACACAATTTCACCAGTATTGGTAAACTTAATGGCATTGCTAGTCAGGTTGATTAAAACCTGCTGTAAACGCAGCTCATCTATCATAAAGTTCTTTTGTGATAAGTCAGGGGTGATATCAAAGATAATTTCTAGTTTTTTATTGCCAATATTATTCGCAGCAATGACACCTACGTTGTGCAAGAGTTGATCAATATTGTTGGGGCGTAAATCCAGGGTAAGTTTACCCGCTTCGATTTTGGAAAAATCGAGAATATCATTGATAATAGCCAATAATAAACGAGCAGCCGATTCCATCTTTTGTACATAGTCTGATTGCTTGGTATTAAGGAAAGTTTTTGTCAATAACTGAATCATCCCTAAGATAGCATTCATTGGAGTACGGATTTCATGGCTCATGTTGGATAAAAACTCACTTTTTGCTCGATCTGCTGCTTTAGCTGCTTTGAGTGCTTCATTTAGTTCATTTGTGCGCTCCTCTACTTTATGTTCAAGCTCAGATTGATGGCGTAGCTGCTGAGTTAACATGTTGTTATGGGCTGTCGCCAGTAAGCCAATTTCATTTTGTGATGTTAATTTAACAGGTTTGCTTAGTCGGGTGGCATGAGTTAGCTGTTCTATTGGGCCAGAAATACGTCGTGCCATAAATAACCCAAAGGTTGCGCCTAAAATGAGTATTACCAATATTGAAACAAAAAAATAGGCAAACGGTTTTTTTACTGGGCTAAATATTTCCTTGCGGTCCATTTTCACAATTAACACCCATGGTAGGTCGATTATTTGGCTAGCAACGGCGATTACTTCATGGCCACGATAATCTTTCACCTCGGGTATGACAGTTGTTGTATTGATGTCTTTTTGGATAAATGAATTATTGCTAGCTTTCTGTGAATTAAATGCTGTTACTGGCGTGTTAACAGTTGTTGATGTAAATCGTAAAGGATGAATGACTTGGAGGGGTTGACTATCCTCTTGTCGAGCAACGATTAATTCCCCGGTTGTTCCCATGCCAACATAATTGGTGAAAGTACTTAAAAAGCTATCTGCTTCAAATTGAACAAGCAAATACCCAATCGATTGGTTTTGTAAAAAGAGTGGCTCTACAATTTGTATATTGAAGTGGTTATTACCATTGCGCCATACTAATGGACGGTTTGGTTCATCCAGTTGTTGATGATTAATAGCTGTTGACTGTATTACTTCGTTATTAATGTAGGTGTCCAATACAAGCTCTTGTTGTCGACTATAAATAAAAGCAGCCTCAATACCTTCGACAGAATGAATCGCATCATCAAGAATACGTTGCATGTAGGTGACTAATTTGGCTTCAGATTTATTTTGATAATCTTGCAATAGAGTACGTAGTTTAGTTCTGCTTGCAATCAATTTGACCCGATCACGGTGGTGGCTAATTAAAGTATGTAAACGTGCTTGTTGTATTTCACTGATGGTGGCTAAATGTTCTATGGCATTTTTTTCAACAAAGCTTGTAGCATTAATATATAGTAGTAATGTAATAATAACAGTGGGTAACAGTGAAAATAGGCTCAGGTTTAAAGTCAGGTCGGTCCTTATCTTCATTAGTTGCTTATTCCATTGACTTAAGCTGATCTGTAAATAAGTATAGGAAAAATGTTGTCTTGAGAACTGGTAATTTACTTTATTAAATATTGATGTCTGTTAGGTTTGTAGTTTTGGCTTTACTCAACAGTTTTTTGGGTTATATGAATTGCTTTTTGATTAGTATAAATTATCAGGATGATTTTTTATGTGAAATTACCTTGTTAAATATAAATAACTAGGGCAGGTGAGTTAACTTAACGCTAAACTTCTATTTATATAAAAGTATAATAAGATGTATCGTAGGACTTAGCTTTTTGGTTGGTTATACATGGGTGGCTATAGTTAAGTCGTGTATGATTTTTAATTTGAGAAAAATATGTCATATTTATATAAAAAAAATATGTTTCGTTTAGTAATCTTGCTTTTAAGTATTATATTGTTGGTTATTGGTTTTGCTTATGTTAGTTATTTCAAGGAAAAGAAACAAGTATACTCAAAGTTTAATATATTACTTTTAAGTGAAGTTGAAGAAGAAGCTATTAAAATATCTGAAAAGTTAAACAGATTGAAGGAAGATGTCGCTTTTTTAGCTGATGTGCCACCAATCCAAGGTATAATCAGAGCAGTTGGCAATGATGGGTTTGATGTAAAAGAAAATAGCCATATTGCTTTATGGTTAAGTCGCCTTAATCAAATATTCAGTAGCTATTTAAAGTCTCATCCTGATGTCTATCAAGTGCGTTATATTGGGGTGGCCAATAATGGTCGAGAGCTAGTTAGAGTAGATAAGGAGAACAATAAAATTGTCATAGTTAGTGAAGAAAAATTACAATCTAAAAGCCACAGAGATTACTATCAGCAAACAGCTAGGCTAAAATCGGGCGACTTCTATATTTCTGACATTACTTTAAATCGTGAAAATAATACCATTGTAGTTCCTTATGTCCCCACTCTTAGAGTAACAACACCTATTTATCATGAGAGTACTGGCAAACTGTTTGGGATGATTGTTATCAACTATGATACAACCCAATTATTTTCTAGTTTAATTGCAGGTTTGCCTGAATTTTTTCAGTTATATTTAACTAATTCATCTGGAGACTTTTTAATTCATTCTAAGGCAGAGAAAACATTTGGCTTTGACTTGGTACAACGGTATCAATGGCAGGACGAGTTTAAACAGCATCCCAGTAATAGTGATATGCCTGATGGGTTGGTGTTTTATAACCATGTTCAAGGGATTCAACTGGCCAGAAGTCAACAGTTAGTATTAGCCCAACAGCCAAAACGTTTTTTAAATATTATTGTTACTTTGCCAGAGACAGTGGTTAATAACAGTTTTATTCAAAGCTTAATTACCAATGTACTAGCAATGATAGTAGTTATGTTGGTAGTTGGGGGAATGCTGTATTTATATTGGTTAAACATACAACAACGCCAGCGAGTCAATGAAGAGCAAGCCCGGTTAGCGGCTATTGTTACTAGCACTCAGGACGCAATGATTGGTAAAAATTTGCAAGGTGTTATTACTGACTGGAATCGGGCAGCTGAAAAAATGTTTGGTTACACCGCTGAAGAAGCCATTGGCAAACATTTGATTGATATCATTATTCCAGAAGAACGCAAGCATGAAGAAGATAATATTCTTAAAAATGTCTCATCAGGAAAAGTAATTCCTCATTTCAATACGCAAAGGCATGATAAAAATGGCAACATAATTGATGTTTCTATTTCTGTTTCACCTATTTTCAATAGCAAAGGTAAAATAGTGGGTGCAGCGAATACGGCGAGAGATATTACTCAGCAAATAATTATAGAGAATCAGATTCGGGAATTAAATACTTCTTTAGAACAACGAGTAGCTGACAGAACTGCAGAAATTCACCACTACGCTTCTTTGCAAGAAGCTATTTTAAATCAAGCCAGTACTGCGATTATTGCAACGGATATTGATGGTATCATTAATTTATTTAATCCTGCAGCAGAGCAGATGCTAGGCTATAGCGCTGTAGAAGTAATGAATGAGCTTAATATTAGTACCTTATTACTTCAACAGGAAGTGGTTGATCGAGCAAATGAATTTTCAGAACAACTGCAAGAGTCGGTTGAACCTGGGTTTGAAACGCTAGTTGTTAAATCTCAGAACAATCTAGCCAATGAACATGAGTGGACATTTGTTAGGAAAGACAGCTCTACTATTCCTGTTTTTTTGTTAGTGAATGCTTTACTTGATAAGCTTGGGGGTACTTATGGGTTTTTATTTATAGTAACCAATATAACCCAGTTAGTAGAGAATAAGCGTAAACTAGTGTTAATACGTGATCAATTAATCAAGGCATCAGAAGTGGCTCAGTTGGGTATTTGGAGTTGGGATTTAGAAAATAATAAACTGGACTGGAATAAACAGATGCTTGATATTTATCAAGTGCCTGAGCAATCACACAAGACAGATCTTTATTATGAATATTGGTATAACACAATACATCCAGAAGACAGAGAGGAAACAGTTGATAAGTTAAGTAAAGCTATAGCAGGGAAGGGGATATTTGATCCAATCTTTCGAATTATTCATCCCAATGGTGATATTCGTTATATTAAAGCAGGAGCTACGGTTGAGCGTAACAAAAAAGGAGAGCCAGTACTCCTGCTTGGTATTAATAGGGATATTACCGAGCAATTAATGCATGAAATGCAATTAGAAAAAGCCAAATCTAAAGCAGAAGTGGCCAATCAAGCAAAGTCAGATTTTGTTGCGAATATGAGCCATGAAATTCGTACACCCATGAATGCTATATTAGGAATGGTTCAGCTATTATTGAAAACCTCTCTTGATAAAAAACAATTTGATTATGTACAAAAAACCGAATCGGCTGCTCGGTTATTACTCGGTATTCTCAATGATATTCTTGATTTTTCCAAAATCGAAGCGGGTAAACTTACCCTAGATTTACAACCTTGTCATATTGATGAAATGTTGAAAAATGTGGGTATGGTTGCATCTAATAATGTAGGGAATAAAAGATTAGAAATTTTGTTTGATATTGATCCTGTGTTATCACAAAAAATGTTTATTGTTGATGAGTTACGTTTGCAACAAATTTTAATTAATTTAATCAGTAATGCTGTTAAATTTACTTCAAAGGGAGAAGTGATTCTTACAGTTAAGCTGATCTTGGTAAAAGAAGCTTATATTTTATTTTTTGAAGTCCGTGACACAGGTATTGGTATAGCTGCTGAAAAGCTAAAGAATATTTTTGAGGTATTTACTCAAGCAGAGACTTCAACGACCAGGCGATTTGGAGGAACAGGACTTGGTTTGGCTATTTGTGAGCGATTAGTAAAACTCATGGGGGGGGATATTAGTGTTGATAGTGAGCTAGGAAAAGGAAGTACTTTTAAATTTAAAATCCCTTGTAAGGCAGCTTCATCAACGCCTCAACTTAGATTTGAGAAGTTGCCAAAAAATATCAAAGTATTGATTGTTGATGATAATGAATTTTCACGCCATGTATTATCAGTGATGGTCAAGTCTTTCGGGTGGATATCTGATGAAGCCAAGGATGGTGAGGAAGCCATTTATAAAACGAAAACCAATACAGAGGGATTATCTCCTTATGATTTGGTTTTATTAGACAGGCGTATGCCTGGTATAGATGGTTTTAAAGTGTGTGATAAAATCAAATCACAATATACAATAGATAAAGCACCACTGGTTATTATGATTACTGCTGACCATAAAGAAGCAGAAGAATATTCCAAAAAAGCTGATGCTTTACTCTTTAAGCCTATAACCGCTTCAATGTTATTTGATACAGTAATGGACCTGATTAAGGATAGTGTGCAATATCAAACTCATGATATTAGTGAACGACGCTTAGATCAAATGTCATTACTTTTAGTTGAAGATAACCCTACTAACCAACAGGTAGCAAAGGAGTTATTAGAAATTGAGGGGGCAAAAATTACATTAGCCGATGATGGTCTTGAAGCCATTGGGTACCTTAAGCAATCCAGTGATTCATTTGACATTGTATTAATGGATATTCAAATGCCTAATATGGATGGCTATAGTGCAACAAAAGAAATCCGTAATACCCTTGGCCTAAAAGCACTGCCAATCATTGCCATGACGGCCAATGCGATGGAGTCTGACCAACAGGCTGCCTTGGCGGCAGGTATGAATGATCATGTTGGTAAGCCATTTGAACTTGATGAAGTGATTGATGTGCTACTTAAATGGGTACATCCTCAACAGCAGGCAACGAAAGAAACACAAGATAAGGGCGTTCTCACTGATAATTCTTTATTAGATATGGAAAGTGCTATTAAGCGGTTTGGTGGCCATAAGAAAGTTTACCAACGTGTATTAAGTAGCTTTTTAAAAGATATCCCTAAATTAATGGACGCAGTGCCTGCACGCAGACCTACAGAATCAATTGATAAAATTGCAAATACCTTGCATACCATTAAAGGAGTAACTGCCACTATGGGTTCAGAGGCTATTGCGCAAACGAGTGAACAACTGGAAACCTTATTACGTAATAATGACAGTGGTGATTATGAGAGTTTATTTATACAACTCACACAACAGGTGAAGAGCACCTGTCAGTATGTGGAAGCACTTGTGCTAGAGTTAGAAGAAAAACCTCAAGAACAAACAGAAAAATCACCAAGCTAGGGCAGAGCCTGATTGAATATTACAGTCATAACCCTTCGGTTCGTGGTTATATTTCCACTCAGTGGTATCACATATCATTTATGTAGAATGAATAAGAATACCCTAAACTAACTATATTTCTATTTTTTTATGTATAGTTACAGCCTAAAATAATTTTGATAAAAATTAATCAAGCTTATCAAGCTCATACATTAATTGGCAGTATAATAGTTCCCCATCTTTAATGAGATCTTCTGCATGGGTTGGATTTCTTTGTTCATAGGCCAACAGCAGGTTTTCAAAATCAGCCGCCGCAGAGGATAATGCTTGCATACCGTAGATACCTGCTGTCCCTACGATTTTATGTGTCTCTAGAATTAGTTCATGTAGATTACTGGTTAATGATTGCTGGTTAATAATTGCATTCCAATAGTGCTCAATAGTTGGTTTGACTTCATGTTTAAGATAGTGCTGGTATTTTTCGGTTAACGCAGTTAAACGATTACTGCTGGTTGAGCTTGATTGTATTGGTTGATTAGTTGATGTAAGCAACTCTTCAATTTGTGCAGGAATATTCTCTGGCACAAAGGGCTTGGTGATGACACCTGCAATATTAGGTAATTTTTTTTCTGAAAGAATAATGTTTTTATTTCGACCAGAAAGAAAAATAATTGGAATATTAGGGTTGTATTCATAAATTTTATCAGCAAGGTTTTCATCATCAGAGTCAGCCAGAAAAAAATCGAGTAATACTACATCTGGGCAGAAACTGTTGATTGCTTCCATACAAGCAGTCGCTGAGTCAACAGAATTGACATGAATGTCGGTATTTTCAAACCCTAAGATCACTAGTTCACGAATGACAGCCTGGTCATCAACATGAAGTACTTTGTTAAATGAGTATTGCATCAATTAACTCCTTTGTTTACTTGTCTTCAAAAACCCTGACAATGCTTGCCACTTCTTCCAAAGTGGTTTGTCCCATTAAGGCCTTTTTAAAACCATCCTTGGCTAGTGGTTGATAATGTTCACTTTGGATGGCTGCTTGATAAAAGTTTTGGTGGCTTTGTGACTGGATAATGTGATTGCGAAGCTCGTCAGTAATGCCAAGAAATTCGTGTATAGCAATACGCCCAGAAAAACCAGTATTATTGCAGGCATGACAGCCGCTACCACGATAAAGCTCAGGCATAGTCGACACATTATCCAGATCAAAAAAACGGCTCATATAAGTTTCATTAGGTGTATAAGCTTCCATACAGTTTGAGCAAATCTTGCGCACGAGTCGTTGGCCAAGCACACCAATAACCGATGGGGCAATCACAAAGTGTTCAACTCCCATTTCTACCATGCGGGTAACCGCTTGAATGGCATTATTCGTATGCAAACTGGTTAATACCATATGACCAGTGAGGGCTGCATTTGCAGCAATGCGTGCGGTTTCAAGATCACGAATTTCACCAATCATAATCACGTCAGGGTCTTGTCGTAAAACTGCACGTAATATTGAAGAAAAATTACGTCCTATTTTTTCTTCAACAGAGATTTGGGTAATGTTGGGGTGTTCGTATTCTATCGGGTTTTCAATGGTGACAATATTAATACCAGGATTACTCAAATAATTGAGTGCACAATGTAGGGTTGTGGTTTTGCCAGAACCTGTTGGCCCAGTAACAAAAATCATGCCGTTGGGTGCATTTAAAGCTTCTTGAACATGGCTGGTAATTGACTTGCTGAAACCAAGTTCGTCAAAATCAAGGTATTTATCTAGAAACTCAGTACCAAGTAACCGCATGACCAATTTTTCACCATGAAGCGTAGGCAAAACGGACAAACGAATATCAATGGTATGGTGTGATAATGCGAAGTCAAAACGGCCATCTTGGGGTCTGCGCTTTTCAGAAATATCTGCTTGAGCTAATGTTTTAAAGTAGTTTGTCAACGAAGCAGAAATTTGTAATGGTAATACTGCTTGATTAAATAGCACACCATCCTTACGAAATCGCAGTAACACATGATGTTTTTTCGACTCAATATGAATATCAGATACCTTATCTTTTAAGGCCATATAGATGATTGTATTAGCTAGGTCTTTGACTTCTTTATTACTAGCTAGCTTGACCAATTGCTCAGGAGAGTCCAAATTGGAGGTAGGTGTTAATTTTTCAGTTTTTTCTAATAACGTATCAAGACATACTGCAGCACCATAGTGCATAGCGATGGATTTTTTTATTTCATCTTCAAAACTAAAAAGAGCACTAATAGGGTGGCCAACAAATCGGCTTAAAATCACTTTAGTATTATGGTCAAGTGGGTTTTTTAAAGCAATACTGACGCGGCTGCCAAATTTGTACACTATCATTGCTGAATATTTTTCAGCAATTTCCTGGGGAATTAGCTCTAGTAAACTATCATCTATATAAGTTTCATTAAGTGGTAAATAAGCAAAATCAATGGCATCACCAATTTTTTTGCCCCATTTCTTGCGTGAAATATAACCTTCTTTAATTAGCATCAAAATAAACTGCTCGTAGTCATTATTATTGGCTTTGAGAAGTTTGCTAAAAAGCTTGTCATCGATATCCACTTCACGTCTAAGCTCTTCAATTAACTCGGGGCTAAATTGCATTGTTACTAATTGCCTCCTTGTAACAATTTTTCAATGTCTTCCTGTGACATGGTGATAGTTTCGCTTACCTCCTCTGCTTGAAGCTCTGCATCTAAGAGAAATTCTCGTAAGTGGTATTTATGAGAAAAGCTGCTATTGCTTTTTTTATTCTGTTTAAGCGACTGGCCACACATCCAGCAAAATTCACTGGTTAAGTTATTGGCAGTACCACAGCGACAGGTCAAGCGTTCTAAGGATTCACCACAGGTGGTACAGTAGCGGGCATAACTATCATTGGTATGGTTGCAACTCATTGCATGGCCGTCTTATGATTGAAGACTGGTTTCCCAAATATCCAGAAGTTTGTTACGAATATATTCTGGTCCCTGACTTTTAAGGATATAACCTCGTGCACCATTATTAATACAAGACTTAACAATATAGGCGGCATTACGAGAAGTGAGCATAATTATCTTAGCTAGTTCATCACGTTTTTTTATTTCTGCAACAAGTTCGTTACCTGGGATTCCTGGCATTGTTACATCAAGCAGGATAAGGTCAGGCTTTAATACGGGTAATTTTTCCAGAGCTTCTCTACCTCCATTAGCATATCCTGCCATGCTAAAACCAACAGATTCGACAAGCTCAGAAACATAGTCAATGACATGTTGTTCATCATCAACAAGCATTACTTTGATGTTTTTCTTTTCCGTATCCATAGCTGTTTTTGTTTCCATACGACAATATTGGTCTTTCTTATGATGTGTAGCCTAATTATAGCTTAATAACGTTTTGGTTAGTGGGTCATCGTTACTATGGCATCAGTCGCTATAAATTTGTTGCATTAGATACTAAGTTAAAATCAAATGATGAATTTATTACCAGTGTTTTAGCATCAATAGAGCTTAGTTATCAATTCATTCAGAATTTATCTAACAACTTTGTGAGATATTGGCCATAATCCAAGTAAGCGAATTAATAGCCGCTTAGGAAAGGATGCTATGTACGTTTACTTGACAAAAGAAGCCCCTAATCAAATACCTGCTCTTTTTGTTATTTTAAAACTGGAGCATGCCCCTACTGATCATTGGTTAATCAAACAAATATCAGGGTTGGCAAAGCATCAACGGCAGATCGCTTGTGATAAGTACGAAACATTCAATAGTTTTAATCAAGCATTTTATCGCTTTCAGCAATTAATTGAACTGAAGGCAGAGCAAGGCTATACCGTACAATAAATAAAGGTATTATACTCTTCGTTGTGAGTTATGCGCTTTAAAAAGAATAGTGAATGGCATACTTAATGCTCTGTGGTTTCACTAACCTGTTCAGCCCATTTAATGACTTCAGCCACGGCAGCCAGTAGCTCACTGGCAACAAATTCGTTTTCGCCAACTTTTGCTGATAACTGGCGGGCTAACCAGACATGCCTTAACACCGGAACATCGGCTTGCTCTGCCAGTTTTATCATATGTTGAGCCAGCCAGTCAGTACCTTTAGCCGTGACTTTGGGAAGTTCGGTTTCACCCCGCTTATAATAGAGTGCCACTGCATAATGGGTCGGGTTGGTCACCAGCAGATTCGCATTACTGACATTTTCGGCAATATTGGAAGCCAGTAAATCTTTGTGGATTTGTTTGCGTTGTTGTTTGATTTCTGGGTTACCTTCGGTTTCTTTATATTCCCGTTTAACTTCATCTTTGGACATTTTTAATTCTTTTTCATGGTGATGCTTTTCGTACACCATATCGAGTACAGCTAACATCACAAAAATAACTAAAACCACAATAAATAATTGTAATAGCAGGGCACCTAACAGTGGGATACTGCATTCAACTCCACAGTGTACTATTTTGACTAAATCTTGTAAGTTGGCGCGAATAACCCAGTAAATAGCGATGCTTAACGTGACAATTTTAATCACAGACTTTAAAAACTCTACTAGATTTTTTTTGGCAAAAATCTTTTTGGCGCCTTCTATCGGATTGATTTTTTTTAGTTCTGGTTTAACAGGAGTAAAAGATAATATAAAACCAAATTGCAGGTTGTTAGCCAAAATGCCAGTAATAAAAACCACGGAGAAAATGGGAGCAAGTAAGTAAAATGATTCGGTTAAAATACCTTTCCCTACTTCGCCCAGTGCTAATTGCCAGGGAGCATCAAGAAACTTGGCTGGAAGACTGATCAACGCTGTCAGGTGCGCTAAATAGTAATCACTCATTAACCAAAAAAGCATCACAATTACAACCAGTAATGCTAGGGAAACAATTTCTTTACTTTTGGCAACTTGGCCTTTTTTTCGGGCGTCGCGAATTTTCTTGGGAGTGGGCTTTTCTGTTTTTTCACTCATTGGCTAGGGCCTGATGGTATCTGTTCGAAGGCGGCTATTTATCGTATGACTGTATATAGTTTCTCGAAAACCAAATCGAGATTCAGTAGCTGGTCGCTGGCAATGGCTATTAGTATCGAAAGATAAACAACCAGAATAGCCTGTGATACCGCGCTTTTTACCGGCATGGCCAAAAAGAACACGTTGAGCTGAGGTGCAAAACGGCTAATTAACCCTAAGCCAAATTCACTGAGAAACATCCCGATAATAACTGGTGCTGCCAATAACACAGCGACATACCCGACAGTATCCAGTTGGTTTAGAAAAAAATAAACGCCATCTGAGGTAAATGCTGGTAATAAAGCTCCTACAGGCCAGAGTTGATAACTTAAAAATAACCCTTTTAAGCAAACAAGGGCTGCTCCACCAACAAAAAATAAGGTAATAATAGCCTGGCTGAGTAATAGCCCTAATGGGGAGGTTTGAGTACCTAAACTGGGGTTAATAACACTGGCTAGAGTCGCTCCTCTTTGGTTGTCAATAAAAAAACCAGCTGCTTCTATAGCCCAAAATGGAATAGCAGCGCAGTAGCCTAACATTAAACCCAGTGCAATTTCTTTAAAAAGTAATGAGAATAGCCAATAATCAGGTTTAGTGGCGAGTGCTTCTGGCGTAGGCATTAATGGAAAAACGAATAATGCAAAACTTAATGTGATACCATTACGAATTAAGGCGCCACCCAATGCTTTTTTACTAAAGACGGGTAATATAGTAAAAAAGGTAAGTAACCGGGGGAGGGCAAGTGCATAGCTTAATACGACTGCCTGAATATCAGTAAGCTGGGCCAGCGCATTCATTTAAATGTTTACCATTGCATCAAAAATATTCAACCCATAATTATAAAGTTCAATCCCTAGCCAGCGTGCAGTAAAAAATAATGTAACAATGACCGCAATCAGTTTAAGGGTAAATGACAAGGTTTGCTCTTGAATTTGTGTAAGTGCTTGCACCAGACTAACTAAAGTACCGACAAGTGACGCAGCAATAATAGGAGGTAAAGATAATATCAATACCAGTAATAGCGCCTGGGCTGAATATTGGACAATTTCTGCTTCGGTCATTGATTGAATCTTCTAATAGGATAATACCAAACCATGGGTTAGCCGTGTCCAGCCATCTAATAATACAAACAGTAATAATTTAAATGGCAAGGAAATTGTGACAGGAGAAACCATCATCATTCCCATGGCTAATAGAATATTCGAAATAATTAAATCAATAGCGATAAAGGGCAAATACAATAAAAAACCCATTTTAAAGGCATCAGTTAGTTCAGACAGAGTAAATGCAGGCATTAAAATTAATAGGCTATCTTCACTGATGCGATCGCTGTATTTTTCTGGCCATAAACTGGCTGCCGCATCTTTAAAAAAAGAACGCTCATCCTCATCACTATGTTCCAATAAAAAATCCCGATAAGGGTTTAAACCGCTATCAACAATTTTACTGATTGCTTGTTTATCCTCTAGATTAACTGGGTTTTCGATAAAATGATCATGAATAGCAAAACCAACGGGTGCCATAATATATAGGGTTAATATTAGCGCTAATCCATATAAAGCCATATTGGGGGGAATTTGTTGAATTCCCAGGGCGTTACGTAATAGAGAAAAAACCACCGCTAGCTTGACGAAAGAAGTGGCCATCACAGCAATAAAAGGAATAAGTGATACAAGCCCTAATACTACAACTAACGTAAAGGGTTCAGGTAAAGTCATTGGTTATATTATACTCCTTTGCTCGGGTGGTTTTTCCAGGTTAATGACTGGACCTGTAACCCTAATTGATCACAGATATTGACTAGGGTGCCTGTGCCGATGAGCTTGCCGTTGGCTTTAATATTCACTTGTTGGGTATTGAGTGAAGGCAATTCAAGCATTTGTCCTGGTTGCAATGATTGTAATTGCGCAAGGGTTAACTCTACTTCACCTACCTCAATTGAGACTGTAACAGGTAAGGAATCAAGGGAGTTGATAGCTGCGTTATCAGCGATCGGTTGTTCAGTAGGGTTTAGCAATTGCTCAATCATGATTTGTTGTCCTTCATAAGCCAGCCAAGCGATAGGTTGTTGGTTAGTTAATAGCTTTAGCCGTTGTTCAGCAAAGTAGCATTCATCAAACAATAAAATATCACCAGGTTCGATTGTTGATAGAAGCTGTTTAGTGACACTGGTTTTTCCCAGCTGAATTTGTAAAGGCTGGTAAATATGTTCTGGTGCTGCTGATGGCGGACTGCTATTGGGTAATTGCTGAATTAACAGTAAGAGTACTTGTGGCTCAGCGGTGATATATAAATTAACCGATGTAAGCTGGTTATCTGCCTGACAGTTTACTTTTAAATAAACGTTATCTGTTGTTAAAAAACTGTTGCTTGATGAAGAGTTACTAAATTGATGGGTACTGAAGTTGACAGCTGTTGGGTCTATGACCAAGTTGACTCCTGCCTGGTGCAGTTGGTTTAACCACTGCATTAAGCCACTTTGAATTAATCCCAACTGAATGGTTTCAGGCATGGTTAACCACTGCTCAATGGTCAACTTAACAGGTAACCAGTCAACGATTTGGCTGGCACATGCTGTTAATTGATAAGGCTGATCATTAATAGTCAGCTGTAGGGATATGGGGTGATGTACACCTACTACAGTAATGGTTAATGCCAGGTCGCAACACAGCTGCGTTATTTGCATCGTGTTGTCGTGATTGTCTAGAGTGTGGTACTGACAATAAAGCTGTTGTTGTTTGCTGGCAAATAACTGATAAAGCGTCGCGGTATGGCGATCGATACCAGGTAATTCGACGGTTGAAGTTGTCGTCACTCCTGGTTCTCCTGCTCAGCAATATAGTCAGGTTTGGTTGTTTGTTGCTGATAAGAGGGATCAATTGATAAGCCTAGTTCAACAGAGACTTGACCAAAGCGTTGAGCCAGTTGGTTTTTTAATTGGGCTGTTGCTTGGCTAAGTAGGTCGTATTGCTGTTTTTCTGATGCAGCAAAAGCTACTTGTAATTGATTGTTTGTTAAGCTCAGGGTTAATTGAGTGTTATTTAATAGCGGGTGTTTTAAGGTAATTTGCAGAGTGGTTTGATTCGACAGTTGTCGTCTATATTCAGTAACTAGTTCAGTGAGTTGCTTGCTAACTTCCTGCACAGCTTGGTTATTAATGGCCGACTCTGGCTGCTTAAGACTGGCTGCTAACATAAATGGATTAGGCAAACTGCTTAGCGTGTCGGGCTGTTTGGTTTTGTCATCTTTTTTCTGACTGGCTGACTTGGATTGCTTTTTTAACTGTTTTTCAAAGTGGTCTTGATCCACCTGACTCGATTGCTGTTGAGTATTGTCAGCCGCTGTTGTTGAGCGACTGAAATGATTGGGTTTACTGCTATCTATTTTCATAATTGGCTATATTATACTCTTCGCGAATGGTTTTTAGGGTTTGTTGTCGTCGCTCTTCACCCTAATCATTTATAAAAACATAAACTCATAGGGCTTCATCGCTCGACGGCCGCCCCTAAAAAATCATTCGCTTTGACTATAAATTAAAGGCTGTTGTCATAAAGGGCGACTTTCATGACTGAAAAGCCTGTTGTAATTCAGATACTTCTTCTTGTTCCTGCTCAGCTTTGTACTGCTCAACTTTATCATTAGTTTGTTGTAATTGCTCAACCAATTCTTCAAAGCGTTGTTCAGCCTGAGTAGCTTGCTGACGTTTTGTTGTTAGCTGGACTAAGGTTTGTTCTGCCTCAGCCAATACTTGCTGAGCTTCGGTGATTTTTTCCTGTAAATGATTTTCTTTGTCGCGTAGTAATGAAATTTGAATTTTTAACCGGTCTAATTCAAACCGTTTCATGACTTGTGTGCTTGCATCTTGCCAGATGCGTTGTTCCTCTTGTAAACGCCATTGGTGATATTGGTTGAGTTGTTGCTGGCAGTGATTAAGCCGTTGACTACAAATATCCACTTGTTGTTGTTGATTGACAACGGCCAGAGCCGCTTTATGCTGCCGTTGTTGTTTAATGGTGAGTAATTGAGATAAATCCATGACTTAAACAACTCCATCAATTAGCCAATTCAATGAGCTGACTATAGGTTGCTTCAACACTATTTTGTTGGTTTTGCGGTTGTTGTAAAAATGCCTGGATAGCAGGCCACTTAGCAATGGCTTGGTCCGTTTCCAGGTCAGAACCTTGTTGATACTCGCCCACTTTAAGTAATAATTCAGCGGCTTTATATTTAGCCATCCATTGTCGTACTTGACCGGCCGCCATTTGCTGATCTGGGCTGACAATATGATTCATTACCCGGCTGCTGCTTTGCAAAATATCGATGGCTGGGTAGTGATTAGCCGCGGCTAATTCCCGGGATAAAATAATATGGCCATCTAAAATCGAACGTGTTTCATCAGCAACCGGTTCGTTTAAATCATCTCCTTCCACAAGTACGGTATATAAACCGGTAATCGAACCTTTAGCGGCAGGCCCGGCACGCTCTAATAATTTAGGTAAAGTGGCAAATACGGAGGGGGGAAAGCCGCGCCGGGTAGGGGGCTCGCCAGCCGCGAGGCCAATTTCCCGCTGGGCTCTGGCAAATCGGGTAACCGAATCCATTAACAGTAGTACTTGTTTGCCTTGGTCGCGGAAAAATTCAGCAATGGTTGTTGCCACAAAGGCTGCTTTGGTTCTTTCCATGGCAGGGCGATCAGAAGTGGCTACCACTAATACCGCTCTTTGGCGGGTTTCTTCGGTTAAACTATGCTCAATAAATTCTCTGACTTCCCGGCCCCGTTCACCAATTAAGGCAATCACAATCACATCCACACAGGCCCCTTTGGCTAACATGGATAATAAGGTACTTTTACCTCCACCGGCTGCAGCAAAAATACCTAGACGCTGGCCAGCACCGCAGGTTAATAAACCATCAATTGCTTTAACCCCTAAACTTAAAGGGGAATTAATTAATTGGCGATCAAGTGGTGCTGGTGCATCTGCCAAGACTGGATAATAGGCAGCAGCTGAATTATCCGTGGTGGTAGGGGTCAGGGTAGTTGATTGAAGAGGCTGACCCAGACCATTGAGTACTTGGCCGAGCAAGTGATCGCCTACAGCGACTTCCAACATTTTGCCTGTAGCAATGACTTGGGTACTGGAGGAAATACCGGCCAGATCACCCAGTGGTGTTAGTAAAGCTTGCTGGTGCTCAAAGCCAACAACTTCAGCCAATTGACGTTGATTAGTTGAAGGGCAATATAAAGTACAAAGTTCACCCACTTTTACATTGGCTAAATGGGCTCGAATAATTGTCCCGGTAACATGGGTAACTTTTCCATGGGTTTTAATCAGGCTGGCTTCGGCAATGGTTTTCCTTAGTCCTTCGCTGAATTGCTCTGCAAACAGACGCTGACTGCTCAACGGGGACTCCTTAACACATAAACAAAAATGACCAGGGAATGATATCATTAACTGATTATATCTCGGCCAAAAAAACAGGATTTGTTCGGATTAGTTGTAATTTTTTAGATTGTTAATAGCTTTTGGTTAAATTGCTGTCGGTTTATTTTTTGAGCAACTTTCTCGGCTGACATAAAAATTCCCGGCTAGTCACTAAAGGCGGTAACAAAGCGGTTTCTTACAATCGGTGGAAATGCAGCCACTGTTAAAACCATTATTTAATTATATTTTTTAGACAAGTTTCTTTAAGTTGAAAGGTCAATAAATATCGATTAAAGGCGTCCTTAAGTACATTTTTGTTAGAAGTATCCATACAGTTGTAAATGGTTATGGGCGTAGTTATATTACCTTGCGCCATTTTTAATTCGAAGGCAATGAAAGCAGTCACCAGAGGTGTTTTGATAGTGAATAATATATCATCAGTGATTAATCAGCCTCTTGGTTCTCATGTTTCTTCCAGCCAGGCGCTGCCAGTTAATGCCCAGGGTAGTTACCAAGGGCAGCAAGTTAAGTTATTACAGCCCCAATCTCTAATGGCTTCAGTGGCTGAAGAAATGTCATTTGCTGCCAGTGAAAAACGGGAATCAGATAGTTTAAGGGGGCGTAAAATCTCTGATCGGCTAGGGGGAAAATCCGCTGCACAACAAGTGGCCGAGGACTATTTAAAACAGGTGGCAAAAACACCGCAAGTTGAAGCTATGAGACGGTTTGCGGATAGTTTATTAGATGGTTTTATTAAAAACTCGCAACATACCTTACAGTTGTTGAAAAATTTTAGCTCAGACATTAGTGATCAGTATTTGATCCTAAAATTAGCCGCTCAGTTAGCGGGTGAAAAGTTAGCAAGGGATAAACTCGATAGAGATAAACTACAAAGCAAAAAACAGTGGCAATCAGCAAAAGGACATTTTGAAGCGTTAGCTGAGCAACTGTTAAATAGCAGTGATAATGCGGAAGCAGACATTATTGCTGGAATCAATATCAATCAAGTGGTCTCCTCTCCTGCAGGGCAGGCATTGGGTAGTGCGCAAAACTTAAAAAACTTTTATCGGGAAACTATTTTTGATACTAATAATTTGCTTAGTGCTTATGAGCATATTCTTGAGCACTGTTCTGAAGGCCAGTTAGAACAAGGTATCGAGTTGTTACTTAGAGGCCTTGCCGCCGATTATAATGCACAGCACTCATCCATTGAAAAGCCTAAATTGCAGTTGATTATGTCGTCTATGCATAAGCTGAAAACCTTAACAACTATCCGGGAGTCGGCGATGGGCTTATTTAGTAAATTCTCAAGTAATTTTTCTTAATGATTACCAGGCTGTTGCATGTATAACAAAGAACAGTTTTTTAAAGACCTGTTGGTATTACAAGATAAATCTTGGGTCCGTGCGAGTGATATTGATAAATTTGTCAGTGCACTTAATTTACAAGACAGTGAAGCAATTATTGGTTTTTTACAGCAGTTTAAACAGCTGGTTAGAGAAATTCCCGTGGAAGCTTTCAATGACGTGGACCACCGTTTTAATTTATTGGAAGCGGTTCAGGAAGCGTTAGATATCGCCATTGAAAAAGAGGAAGATGAGCTGCAATGATTCAGCCATGGGTAGACCAGGCAGTGGTGGAGTTTGTTGGGCAGTTTGGTATTAATGCCCAAGGCTGGGTTGAGTCTGGCAGTTTAGGTCTTGGCTTTGAGCAAAATGGTCAGCTTTATATTGAGTCGCATCCAGCGGGTATTATGATGCTGTTAAGTCAGCATTATCCTTTAGACGATGATTGGCTATCAGTCGCCAGTCAGCTTTGTGATTATCAACAGGGGATACCTTTTCCTGTTCAGGTAGGCTTGAAAGGAAATTCTGAGTTGGTGTTCTTTTGCTTAATAGAAGAAGCTCAAGTAACGATGAACCAGTTAAGCCAGTTATTTTCTACACTTACTCAGTTGCACAGCAAGTGTCGAGCAAATTAATTAAAGGTATTGCAATGGCAGTGAGAGGTATCGTATTACATGGTTAAGCCAATATCTGATTTTACTGCTAGCCCAGCTGTTATCGCCAGTGAATCGATTAAACCTGCTGGCCAGTCGCTAAAAGATTCGCTATCATCAGATGTTGCTGCCCCACAGTTGCCGACTGAGCCAGCGACTAACCAGGCCAGTCTTTTTGCTGAAACATTTTTCGATGCCCCCTTAGCTGACTTTTCTGTTGAATCGCTGTTGGATGCTGGGTTATTTGAGCGACCCCAATGGCGAAAACTTTCTCAGCAGTTAGTTGAACAGTTGGCTAGTGCAAAAGAGCTTGATGCTAATAACGGTCACCCCTCCCAACGCATATTTAATGAAGCCCATCAAGTGCTGGTTGAGCTTAATAGTTTGAGGAAGGAATACGAAGTGCTTTCTCGACTATTGCAGAAGCCTTAATAAGGTATCCAGTGCCAATGAAGTTAACTGAACAACAACAGCAGTATTTAGTTGCTCAAGCGCAATTTTTAATCGAATTTCAACACCCAGGTAAAGCAATTCCACTGCTGCGACTGGCGTTATTGGCACAACCAGATTGGCCACTGGCAAATAAACTGTTATTACGAGCTTACTGGGCAGGTAAACGTTTTAAAAGCTGCTTCCACTTAGCCGAAAAGTTAATGCAGCAACCTGAGTTAACCCCACGGGAAAAATACCAAGTGGGGTTGATTCAGTGTCGGGCACTGGTGGCAACCAATCATATTGCCGCTGCAAAAAGCCGTCATCAAAAGCTTAAAAAAATTCTTGAGGATAGTCATGCAAGCTAGTTGGTTATCGATTCTAAACCGGCTCAGTCAGCGTAATGATATTTTGCTGGCGGTTATGCTGGTAGCAGTGGTCTTTATGATGATTTTGCCACTGCCGACTGGATTGGTTGATGTGCTTATTGCAACCAACATGGGTATATCTGTCGTCTTGTTAATGATTGCGGTTTATATTCACAGCCCGTTGGAGTTTTCAGCTTTTCCTTCTGTATTATTATTAACCACGTTGTTTCGTTTGGCGTTATCAATTACCACTACGCGGCTGATCTTATTGCAAGCTGATGCTGGGCAAATTGTTTACACCTTTGGAAATTTTGTGGTGGGCGGTAATTTAGTGGTAGGTGTTGTCGTCTTTTTAATTATTACTATTGTTCAGTTTTTAGTGATAACAAAAGGTTCAGAACGGGTGGCTGAAGTCAGCGCACGTTTTTCCTTAGATGCAATGCCTGGCAAGCAAATGAGTATTGATGGTGATATGCGGGCGGGGGTGATTGATGTAAATGAAGCCAAAGAACGTCGGGCGCTCATTGAAAAAGAAAGTCAGTTATACGGTGCCATGGATGGGGCAATGAAGTTCGTTAAAGGGGATGCAATAGCTGGGCTGGTTATTATTATTGTCAATATTTTAGGAGGCGTAACCATTGGTGTTATGCAGCGAGGACTCCCGGCGGGTGAAGCACTACAGGTGTATTCTATTTTAACTGTAGGAGATGGTTTAATCTCGCAAATACCCGCGCTGTTTATTTCGATTACTGCAGGGATGATCGTCACGCGTGTTACCACTGAAAAGGCATCAAACTTAGGGGCTGATATTGGCTCACAAGTGGGCAACCAACCAAAAGCATTATTAATTGGTGGTGGTTTGTTATTTGCTTTTGCATTAGTGCCAGGGTTTCCGACAATTACGTTTATTTGTTTAGCCATAGTCATTGGTGGTGGAGGTTGGTTGTTAAGTGGTTGGATGAGACCAGAACAAGCAACTGAGGTGATCGATAAAAATGCTGTGCCTGGCATGACCTCGAATAAAGCCAGTGAAAGTGCACCTGTTGCGGCGAAACAATTGGCTGAACAAGAAACTGTTGCTTTAACGGTTCCTGTGCTAATCGACTTAGCCAGTGACTTGCAGCAGATTAACCTGGATCAGGTTAAACAACAGCTGGCAACAGTGAGACGCAGCCTTTATTTAGACTTGGGCGTGCCTTTTCCTGCTGTGCAAGTACGGTTAGTGGATAATGTAGAGCCTGGTAATTACGTGATTTATTTGCAGGAAATTCCGGTCGCTAAAGGGAACTGGCAACAGGGGCAAATTTTATATACTGGGCCATTTGAGCAGTTAGTTTTATTTGGTTTAGCTGCCGATAATCCCATTAACTTTTTGCCGGGTGTTGCTGCATGTTGGGTTGCAGAAGAGTACGCCCCAGAATTTCAGCAGGCAGACCTAAGCTTTATGCAGCTTGATCAACTGGTGAGTTACCACTTGTCTTTAGTGTTAAAAAAACAAGCTGAAGAATTTATTGGTATTCAAGAAACCCGCTATTTACTGTCTGAAATGGAAAAAGGTTTTGCTGAGCTGGTAAAAGAAGTACAGCGTTTGTTACCTATTCAGAAAATTAGTGAGGTATTGCAGCGTTTGGTTTCTGAAGAAATTTCTATCCGAGATGTACGTAAAGTACTGGAAGCACTAGCTGAGTGGGGGCAAAAAGAGAAAGATGTTGTACAACTGACAGAGTATGTACGTAGTAGCTTGAAACGCTATATCAGCCATAAATTCAGTAATGGTCAACAGATTTTACCCTGCTATATGTTAGACCAGCATGTAGAAGATACGATCCGTGGTGGTATTCGGCAAACTTCAGCAGGTTGTTATTTAGCTTTAGATCCGGCAGTGACAGATAACCTATTAACCAGCATTAAGCGGCAAGTGGGTGACATCGAAACCGCAGCTAAAAAACCGGTGTTAATCGTTGCGATGGATATAAGACGTTATGTGCGAAAAATTATTGAAGCTGAACTTTATGCATTGCCGGTACTGTCGTTTCAGGAGTTAACAGAGGAAATAAATGTACAACCTTTAGGGAGAATTGTTTTATAATACTGATGTGCGGTAGTTCAATTATTAGAGGTGCCCTAAATTATGAGGGCCTGTTGATATTTGTTTGAAACAATGCTTTTTGAGCCAATATTAATAGGCCTTAACCGTTGAAAAAATGGTATATACCTGATCAGTGTATATACATCAGATTAAGAAAAATCGGGAACAGCTGGATGGATGTAGTAGAGACAGTCAATCAATGGTTGGCAAAAATCAGTACCGGGGAAGCTAAATTAAAGCTGGATGAGGAAGGGTGCTGCTGTCTTGAATGTGAAAATGGTGCTCAATGCATTATTGAAGTAATACCTGACTCGGATCGTGGTTATTTTTACTCCCCTTTAGTGCAGTTACCAGAAACAAATGAACAACAGGCGGAATTGCTGAAAGAAGTATTGCATTTAAATTTATTCCAGCTGGATAACACAGTTTCTAGTATGGTGCTTGATAAACGTACCAAGTTTATCATGTTGGCCCGTGCTATTTCTGTTGAAAAGATGGATTACGACTTGTTTCAACAAGACTTGGCTGCCTTTATTGAAGAAAGCATTGACTTACAAGCGGAGCTGACAGCTGTCGACTTTTCTTTTAGTTCATTTGAGCATACACACACTGATGAGCCTGCCGCCTTGCGGGTGTAGTTTGTTGATATACTTCTCTTAAATGCCCCTTTCCTTTTCTGTGTAAAATTATTAAACAGTCATTGCGATACTCTCTTACTGAAGAGGGTGTCGTGTGAAAATTCGGGTTAAGTGCATAATCTATCACAGGGGGTGCATGGTAAGCCCCACAGAATAATTAATTAATACACTGGTGATAGTGACCTAAATTCCTCTACTAGGTACCCTTTAACTCAAATAAATTTTAATTAACTGGGTTAGAGCACAATCGATGCATGCCTATAGAGAAATAGCGGCTTATTTTAAGCAAAGCTTTGTCCCTGATATTATCCGGCCTGAATCAAAAAGAATTAACGCCATACGTTCCGAAAGCAAGCTGTATCAACTATTAGGTTTGGGGTACGTCAATGTATTATTGGTAACGGGTTTTTTAGCCAATGATGTTGGGTCGGGGTTTATGTTGCTTACCCTAGCCTCGCTTGCTTACTTTATTTTAGTCTTATTATTATTATTGGTTTATACCGCCAGTGATCGGCGGATTCCAGAGAGTTTTGCAGAATATTATTTTAAATTATATAAACATGTTGCATTTATAAATGACTGCAAAGCAAGAAATTATATGCAACACGACGGCATTAATCAGAGTTTATTTCACTGTGGTCTACTTGCCCGTCAAAAAGCCCGGCCCAGTTGTCACTTAGGTTTTACTGGTGAGCTGGAAGGGGTCAACTATGATATTTGTGACCTTGAAATTGGGCTGGTTGATCCACAGCTTGCTATTGAAACAACTGAGTGGCTGCAACGGGGAGCTGTTTGGGGAACCTTAATTTCATTGAAAGTACCGCACCGCTTCAAAGGAATTTTGCTAGCTGTTTCACAACAAATTCCTGGTCTAGAGGCATTAAGAGACGAGCAATTATTACCCTATACTGTTGATCACGGTTTGGGAGTAGGTAAAGAAGTATCCCTTTATTATTCTTCCGAAGCAGCAGTCCAAGCGGTTAAAGCATCGCCTTACTATCCTGCTATAAAAAAATTATTGAAAGGCGATTTGCCGGTTGCAATTGGCTGTTATGCAAACCGAGTAGTAATTTTTATTGCTGATGAATTTTATCTCACTTTATTTGAGCAAGAAAAATCGTATAAAAATTATGATGTGTTTTGTAAAACTTATCGTCATTACGACAGAAATATAGACATTGCTCAGTTATTCTGCCAATAATTAAAAACTTGAGATATATAGTTTTCTATTTAACTCATTTATTACCCAGACAACTATATATCGCCTGTCAGTACACACGACTTTTTAGTAGTTTATTAAGCCGCCTTCTTGCATGTAGGCGGCTTTTTTCTTTGGATTATCTTATTAGAAAGCTGCGTTGCGGCGGGTTCTGGGAAATGGAATTACATCACGCACATTGGCAACACCGGTAATATACGAAATAAGCCGCTCAAGGCCTAAGCCAAAGCCTCCATGAGGTACAGTGCCATAACGACGTAAATCGCGGTACCAGCCCAGATCTTCTTTGGCAATGCCCATTTCATCTAAGCGTTGATCTAGCTTGTCTAAGCGCTCTTCCCGTTGTGAACCACCGATAATTTCACCAATGCCAGGGGCTAATACATCCATTGCAGCAACGGTCTTGCCATCATCGTTTTGTCGCATATAAAAAGCTTTAATGTCTTTCGGATAGTTGGAAACGACAACGGGCGCTTTTACATGCTCTTCACTGAGAAAACGCTCATGCTCCGTTTGTAAGTCAATACCCCAGCTCACTGGGTGTTCAAACTTTTTGCCTGAGTCTTGTAGGATTTTAATAGCATCAGTGTAATCAATCTCGACAAACTGGCTATCTAAAATATGTTGTAGTCGAGTAATAGCGGTTTTCTCGATGCGTCTAGCAAAGAAGTCCATATCATCTGCACGCTCATTAAGTACTTTGGTGAAAACATATTTGAGCATATTTTCAGCAAGCTTAATCACGTCTTTTAAGTCAGCAAAGGCAATTTCCGGCTCTATCATCCAGAACTCTGCCAGGTGCCGACTGGTGTTGGAGTTTTCAGCCCGGAAAGTGGGGCCAAAGGTATACACCTTGCTCATGGCTAAACAATAAGCTTCAACATTTAGTTGGCCTGAGACAGTTAAAAATGATTCGCAACCAAAAAAATCCTGGCTGTAATCAATGGTACCTTGCTCGGTTCTAGGTAAGTTTTGCTGGTCTAAGATACTAACCCGAAATAACTCCCCCGCACCTTCACAGTCACTGGCAGTAATAATGGGAGTGTGAATCCAGCAATAACCTTGTTCATTAAAGAACTGGTGAATTGCTTGCGATACTGTATGTCTTACCCGGGTCACAGCGCCAATTAAATTAGTACGGGGTCTTAAGTGAGCAACTTCACGGAGGAATTCAACAGTATGGGGTTTTGGTTGAATAGGATAGCTATCTGGGTTTTCAACCCAGCCAACAACAGTAACCTGGTTGGCCTGGATTTCAAAAGACTGCCCTTTGCCTTGTGATTGAACTAAAGTGCCAGTAATAGTGACAGCGCAACCACTGGTAATATGTAAAATGGTATCTTCGTAATTGTCTAATTCTTTAGGAACGACCACCTGAATTGGGTCAAAGCAAGAGCCATCGTGAATATTCAGAAATGAAATGCCTGCTTTTGAGTCACGACGAGTACGAATCCACCCTTGAATAGTAAGTTCATCCCCTGCTGAAACTACTCCAGCTAACGCCTCTTTAATGGAGGTAATGGCCATTAATGCATTGCTCCTGTTTTATTTGTTGGATAAGTGTGCGTTATACAGTGCTTAAGTTAACTGCCGATTATATCAGTGAACAGAAAGAATAGAAAAAGCCTTCTTGATAGTGCTTATTACTGGTCCTGCAGAGGGGGGCCTGCTGTTCATGACTTGCCACTACTTATTTATAGGATGTAGCACAGGTAATTGATCACTGTTAGAATAAACACCCAAGATTTAGTGTCGTCTTTGTTTATGCGGTTAACAGTTAGTGGCATCTTCAGTCTAATGTTAGGCAGTTTTTTTCTGCCTGGTTGTTGGGCATCTTTTCCCAGTAAAATACTGCTAGCGACGCATAATCAGGCTCCTTATGGTAGTTACCAACCCAGTGGAAGTTTCGATGGTCTCGCTTACCAAGTGGTTGAGTGCGCTTTAGCGCAACTTGGCGTTGCTTTCAACTTACATGTGGTGCCGTGGAAACGTGCCCAGCGAGAAGTGTATATTGGAGTGGCTGATGGTTTTTTTGCGGCCTCACAAAATTCGGAACGTGATAAATATGCAGTAAAGTCAAGGAGTATCCTTGAACAACAGTGGACCTGGTACTTTCTTAAAACAGCTAAAATGAAGCCTGATAACAAACAGTTTAAACATCAGGCCAGAGTCAGTAGTTTTTTAGGGGCCAATATGCATAGCTACTTAAAACAGCAAGGTTACCAAGTGCTATCTGTCCCTCCTGGCAGTACTAAGCAACTGGTGCAAATGCTAAAACTTAAACGTATTGATGCAGCGCTTGCCAGCAGTGATGTAATGGAGCATGTATTGAAAGATAACCGTTGGCATGGTCAACTGGTTGCACATCCTTTCAAATCCAAACCATTAGCGGTTTATTTTGGTATCCCCTTTATTAAACGTTACCCAGCATTTTTAGGCGCGTTTAATCAGCAAGTGGCTAACTGTCGTATGTAGCGTTATGATCAACCGTCTTTGCTGTTTAAGTACGGAGTATGGATACGATGCAAGCGTTACAATTAACAGATTACCTTATTGATTTAGAAAAGCAGCTGCATTCAACAGAATCAAGGCATTCGCTTGAAGAGTTAAATCGCCTCATTGCTGATGACTTCATAGAGTTTGGAGCATCAGGAAGCAGTTTTGGTAAACAGGAAGTCATGGAGTGGTTACCTCTTGAGCAAAATATTGAAATAACCGCCTCTCATTTTCAATGCCGATTAATAAGTGATGATGTTGCCCAAGTGACTTATCGGTCTGTCAGAAAAACAGCAGAAGCAAGCGATAGATACACCTTAAGAAGTTCGATTTGGAAAAAAACTGGTTCTTATTGGCAAATGATTTTTCATCAAGGAACCATTACCTGTAGTTTTTAATCATTATATGAAGTTAATCCTAGCAATCTTAGCTACTATGCCATTATACGTTGGCGCAGCTGATTCCAGTACCTGTTATGGAACTACCGCGAATGGCAGGCTGGAAAATGCTGTTCTGCTACCCAGTGAGGGTGAAAATTTTATAGGTTATAGTTCCATTGCCCGCTTAGCTGGACGGACCTATGTTCATTCAGCAGTAAAAGCGATTATTCTCAATGCTTATGCACAATTAAAACAGGAGCTGCCAGATAAAGTATTTAAGTATGCAGAAACAGGTTTTGCAAAAGGAGGCAAATTCACTCCACATAAAACCCACCAAAATGGCTTGTCTGTTGACTTTATGGTGCCTGTTGTAAACTCAAAAGGTGAGTCAGTCCACTTACCAACCACACCATTCAATAAGTTTGGTTATGATATTGAGTTCAATAAAAGTGGTGTGTTTGAAAAATATAAAATTGACTACGGAGCTTTAGCTGCCCATCTTGTGGCTTTACATAAAGCTGCAGGAAAACAAGGTCATGATATTTGGCGAGTGATATTTGATCCATCGTTACAGCCTCACCTATTCAAAACCAAATACGGTAGCTATTTACGAAATAATATTCAGTTTTCTAAAAAGCGCTCCTGGGTTAGGCATGATGAACATTATCATGTGGATTTTGCGGTGCCTTGTAAGTGAAAACGTCGATAACCTGTTATATGTGTTCTGGTAACAACCGATAATAGTAGTTATGTCCTTAGATTCCCGGGATTCAGATGCTTAAAAAGCTTACTTATTCATTAAGTATTGTTTATTTTATTGCCATGATTGGGTTATATGTTGACTCAACTGAAGTTGGTGAAGTGCAAGCTGACTACGGCATAGTATATGGAAACAAGGTAAACTTAGACGGTAGCCCCTCAAAAAGACTAAAAGCGAGACTAGATGTATCAATAGCATTATTTGAAAGTGGTCAGGTGAGTGCATTGGTGGTGAGTGGAGGAATTGGCAAAGAAGGTTTCAGTGAAGCTGAAGTCATGCAGCACTATCTATTGAAAGCAGGAGTTCCAAATAACTCCATCATCGTCGATGATGATGGTTATACGACAAGCAAAACCTCGAAGAATGCAATTGGCCTTGTTAAAGAGGGCAGTAGTGTAATAGCGATATCACAGTGTTATCACCTATCTCGTGCTAAGTTATCGCTCTATAATGCTGGATTTAATGAGGTTTATGGCTATTGTCCAGATTACTATGAGCTCAGGGATATCTATTCAACTGTGAGAGAGGTCCCCGCTTGGTTAAAATACTGGTTTAAAGGGCTGTAGGCAATACGACCTGTAATATGTTTATTAGTAACACTCAAAGCAACTATGAATAGAGAAGCTGCGAAATTAATCATTGAGGCTTTAGAAGAGAACAATAAACTGCTTCCAATACTTGAAGCTGATTGCCAGCACGATGAATATGAAAAGCTTAAGCGTGAGATAGCTCGCGTTGCTACAGATATAGACAAGAAACTATATCCCCTCGTTTTAGGGCAATATCCAGACTTAGACCCACTTAAGGATAAATAACGGAGTCATCAACTTATAACCAGGAAAATCTTGTAATTATCTAATATGCCCAAGGTTGATCGATTAATATACAAAAGATGGTCGGTTTTTATCTTACAAATTAGCTACTTAAGGTTTTGCTACACCTCAAGTGGTTTGTTTCTTTTTCTGTCACATCTTTGTTAACAAAGAGCTGCTAAACCCTGATACAATCAGGCTTTTGTTAAAGTGTGGGCAGAAAGATGAAGACACAAGACTTATTGAGGCTTTCGGATGATGAGTTCACCACAGCTGTTGAACTAATGAAAGCTGATGAATGTGAGCGCCATGCACAACATCTGTCTACACAACTTGGTGGGCCAAAATTTGAAGAACTGTTTATGGATGTCTTTGATTCTCTCTCAAAAGGCCCGCGCAGCCAAGAACAGTTAATGAATGTTCATGCTGTTGTGGCTGACCATTTCCCAAAAGTCGATTTTGAAGATGAAGCCTTGGGAAGGCTTTCTACATTAGTATTAATAGCAGTTTTTAAGCGAACCAATAAGTTTGACTTACTTGGTTGTATTTAGCGTATAGTAAACGTGACACAGTCGCGTTTACATATTTTCTAGTTCCTTTTGCCCTATAAGCATCAATGCATTCTGGCAATTTGATTATCCTCTTTTCGGCATGAGCCAAATAATCCTTTCAGTCCTTGCCTGTGAACGCTGATAATGGCCTATCGTAACTCTGCTTCGTGATTTTTAAACCAGTCGACAAGGCTTAGGTTAGCCTATTGGTAATCTGGTCGTAATATCCAGTTTTCTAAAAAACGTTCCTGAATTAGACATGAGAAACACCATCATATGGATTTTTTGGTGTATTGCGACAGATCCATAAATTTATGTTACGAATAATGAAATCTACAATATTTTGTAGGAAATACAGAGTGGTCCCGCAAAGGTAATGTTACATTAAGGTAACGTGTGTGTTATTGTGAAGTGACTCTTAATGTAAACGATTATCAATTTGTATTTCATTAATATCATTAAAAGGGTTTTGTAGTGAATTTTAGATCTATTGCAGTAACTTCATTAGCAGTTTTTATATGTGCTAACAGCTTTGCTTCAGATCATATAAGAAGCAAAAGGAGTATAAATGGTACAAACGCAACAGTTCAAGTTGACTGGGCTGTTGCTCTTTTAAAAGATTATGATCAATCAGAGTCTTTAAGACAAAATAAATCTGTATTAGATTATCAGTTCTGTGGAGGAGTACTAATCAATAAAAACTGGATCGTTACTGCTGCGCATTGTGTAGAAGATATAAACCATAAGAATATCTCTGCGGCCGTTGGAGCCCTAGATTTGGATCAAGAAGCCAAAACCAATAATCTAACTATTAAATTAATAAGTAAAATAGTGATTCACCCAAAATATTATTCAACATACTCACCTTTAAAAGATATGGCTTGGCTGGATAATGATATTGCTTTACTAAAACTAAAAACAGAAGCATCAACAAAAACACCTATTGACATTATTGATCAAAATCTGCCTGAAAACTCAATTACCAAAACCACTGGGTGGGGCTTAATTGAATATAGTAGCAATTACGAAAAAATAACATATGATGGAGTGGAAATATATTTAATTAACAAAACCAAAAGAAAGCCTTCCGTAAGACAAGATGTAACTTATGAAATTAAAGACACAGACCAGTGCGTAGACAATAAGTTTAGTGAGTCAAGGGTAACAACAAGCTTATGGAAAGTACCTAAGACTATTACATATTTTATAGATAACCTAAAAAAACTTGGGATTGCACAACTTAAAATCAATAAAAAAATAAACTCATCAAGCAACTCTAATACAGAAGAGCTAAAAGCATTAGAGAAGAAAATAGACTACAGCATTAAATACTTCTCAAGAGAAGTCAAATTATTACTAAGGCACAATATATTACTGGAAGCTACTTCGAAAAATACTACTACTAGTAAATTAATATCTTCATCCAATCAACTTTGTGTCGGCTCCGTATCTACTCCAGTAGCAGGCATTTGTTTTGGAGATAGTGGAAGCCCTTTAATATATCAGGATAATGGAGTAGATAAGCTATATGGATTGGCGAGCTTTTCTCATGGGTGTGCAGCACCAAATTCTTTAGATGTTTTCACAAATGTTTATACTTATAAAAACTGGATAAATAATACTATCAGTAATGACTAACTTTATAGGTAGATTATTACCAATATAGTTTATTTTGAGCGAATCTCAGCTAGTGCTCTGGCGTAAAGGATTTACTTCAGTGCACTGTTAGAGGCCATGAATTATTCATAACTAACAATACTTGTTGAATTGATGAAAACTAGTTTTGCAGAAAGTATTCAAATTCTATCATGTAATTTAAAACAATAATTTAGTCAGTCTAAATACCATGAAATTTTACAATATTACTTTACTTGTATTAGCTAGCGGTTTTTATTAAATGCAGAGCCTGAGTTCTTCTATATCATGGTAGATCAAGGCAAATCGAAGGTAATAGTAGACAACTTGTAGTACGACACATTTAGGGAAGTGACAGCCTTTGAAGTGTTCATCAGAACTCATATCTGCTACAAAATAAACAGAAATTAAAGGCTATCATGATCAGTAAAAGTTTGCGACAGAGCCAAAAAAAGTCATGTAGCTTAACCTAAATCCAGGTTAGTTTAAATGATTTAAAACAGAACGTACGCTAAAGTCATATTTATCTATTTTTTTATTATAAACTTTACTGAAATACTTGAAGTCAATTTTATTCCAGTTTTCATCCCCTAACTTTGACAAATATCTGTTTAAGTTGTTTTTATTGAGTTCGTCAAATATTTTCATTTTAAGTTTTACGCCTTCTGTATTGATAAAGTCCTTTCCAAAATGATAGTCATGTATCATTATTAGACTCCATCCTCCTATCATAAAGTGTCCTCCCATACTTACCACCATTGAGCCATCACTAATCTTTTGTAAAGCTTCTTTTTTCCAATTTATACCACCAAACATAATGTCCTTGCCGGGAGTTTTACCAGACCTAATGACACTTTCTATTGCACCTAAAGCCATTTCATCATTAGCAGCCCAAAAAATATTAATATCAGAATATCGCTTGAGAATAAGGTTTGTCCTTCTATAGGCTTCTTGCTTTTGCCAGTTACATGGAATGACCTGCTTGATATCAACATTGCTGTACTTTAATACAGCCCCCTTTAATCCGTTGACTCTCTCAATACTAGCAGGTGTAGCGGTATCACCTGACAAAGCAATTATATTGATCGTTTTTTCTACATTTTTAGGTTCTCTCCTCTGGTAATCTTCAATCATAGCTTTAGCTAGTTGATATCCAGCAAAGTAATTATCAGGCGTTAATTCACCTATCCAATTTGGATAATTCTCGCGAGGTTGACCAAGTATAAATGCTTGTTCTTCTGTCAGGCCATTAGCCATCAAAAAAATTTTTACTTGTGACTGGCTGGTGGATTTTATTATTTTTCCTCCCATACGCTTATAGTTGTCTATAATCATGTAATCAGGCTTAACGTCTCGGTTGGCGACACTTTCAGCCATACGCCTCATAGTCATATAATCCATTCCAGCGTATAGCACTTCAAGATTTATGTTTAAATCCTGAGCAGCTGCGTGCATAAATGACTCTACTTTTGGCCAAAAAAAACCTTTAGGTAGACAGCAACTGACAAATACAACATTTATCTTTTCACTGGTTCGAGCACAGCACCAGCAGGAAAGTAATATAGATAAAATGAGTACGCTAAATTTATACCAGAACATTTTTTTCTACTAAGTAAAACTCATAGTTACGTAGTTATTATAGTTGTAAATGAGTAGTACTGAGCAGAGTTGATGCGATAATGCCCCTCAAGCCACCCAGTAACCTTCTGGTCATCTATTGGTCTAATAACCGAAAAGTTTTTTAACTGTGGGATAAGAAGGGTTAGACCTATAAGGGAGATTCAGCCAAAATAAAACGCTAGCAGAACTACCAGTGTGATGTTCATTAATAGCTAATGCCAAAGAAAGAATGATACATGATACGCGAAATACTATTAGACAGT
The DNA here is from genome assembly GCF_011009015.1 of Spartinivicinus ruber. NCBI lineage: Bacteria > Pseudomonadati > Pseudomonadota > Gammaproteobacteria > Oceanospirillales > Zooshikellaceae > Spartinivicinus > Spartinivicinus ruber. The sequence continues at coordinate 3,953,094 of NZ_CP048878.1, read as the reverse complement.
TTTGATAATTCTATAGCTTTGGATATGGGACTTAAGGTCATAAGCCAAGCGAGAGCTGAGCATAAATCTATCGCAGTTTCCATAGATCGCTTGAACCATAATGTGTTTAAGTTTGTGGCTGATGGTTTGCCTGAAGATAAGCATGATTGGTTGAGACGAAAAGCCAATGTTGCAATTAGATTTGAAGAAAGCTCTATAGGTGTAAAAGAAGACTTAATAAATGGGAATATGTCGCTCACTGGTACATTTGGTTTAGATGAGAAAGACTATGTTGCTAAAGGGGGCGCGATACCATTGAAAGTCAGAGGAGCTGGTTTGATTGGCGTCATAACCGTTTCAGGATTGTCTGACACTGAAGATCACGAGCTGATTGTAAGCGCTTTATCAGAGTATCTATGATAGTGGCATTACATTACCTTAACCATTTTGCTGTAATCGTATTATCTCATTAAAATATCCCATATCCATTTGGAAGTAATATGGTTGAAATAGTAACATTAAAAACAGAACGATTAATTCTTAGGCAATGGCAGCTTGCGGACTATAGGCCTTTTGCTGCTATCAATGCTGACCCTGTGGTGATGGAATACTATCCCAGTTGTTTACCAACAACGGAAAGTGATGCGCTAGCAGATAAGTTAATGTCACTTATCGCTAAACGAGGTTGGGGATTTTGGGCTGTCGAGTTAATAAGTACTAAGCAATTTATCGGTTTTGTGGGGCTTCATCAACCGGAAGCCGAGCTGCCTTTTACCCCTTGTGTGGAAATAGGTTGGCGTTTGGCAAAAGCACATTGGGGGTATGGCTATGCGACAGAAGCTGCACAAACTGCGTTGCAATTTGCATTTGATAAGCTGGGCTTAAATGAAGTGGTTTCTTTTACCTCGTGTCTTAATGAGCGATCACAAGCGGTGATGCAGCGATTAGGGATGGCCAACACTGAGCAAGACTTTGAACACCCTAGTGTGCCAATAGAAAGCCCACTGCGAGAGCATGTGCTATATAAAATCACGAAACTGCAATGGAGTACCCTTCACGACAGATGTAAACAATATTAGATTTAATAAAAAGAATAAGTCGAAGGTGTAGATAATAATGAAAGAAATAGACAAATTAGCGTGGATTTTTATCAAAGATAAAAAATTGCTAGGCGCTAGATCCAAGGGCAAAGACACTTACTATATTCCTGGTGGTAAGCGGGAAACGGGCGAAACTGACCAAGCAGTACTAATTAGAGAAATTAAAGAGGAGTTGTCAATAGACCTCAAACCAGAAACTATTGAATATGTAGAAACATTTCAAGCGCAAGCTCATGGTCGTTCAACAGGTGAGCAAGTGAAGATGACCTGTTATCTGGCTGAGTTTAGTGGTGAAATTCAAGCAAGCGCAGAAATAGATGAAGTGAAATGGTTGGGTTTCCAGGATAAGTTGAGTTGTTCACCTGTATCAAGCATGATCATGGAGTGGCTTTATAATAGGGGACAGTTAGTATGATATTGGAAGAAGAGCACTATACTTGTATTTATAATAATGAACTAAAAACATCACCATAAATGATCAAAACAAGGATCCTGTTATTTTGTTTATAATCTGAACTAGTGATAGTCCTAAGAAGAAAGTAATAAACCATCGTAGTTTTTGGTCACTTACTTGGTGGTGCAAGTGAGTGCCAATGTAACTACCTATTATGACGGTAGGGGTAATTATTATAACCCAAAGCCAAGGTATTAAGTCACAAAATAGCCGTGGCATCAAGCTACTACTTACTGAGAATGCCCCAATAATCCCTGCTGAGCTGACTACTTGGCGAATCGGTAAGCCTATAATATAAGCGAAAAAAGGGATAAAAAAGAAAGCACCACCTTGGCCAATAACACCATTTAACAAACCGATACTTAACGAGGATGTGAATAATAGTAAATTATTTGATTCATTATATTCAATAAATTTTGGGACTGTAATACTAATAAAGAGTGCAAAAGACAGCATTAATGCAAATGTTGCTAAAATCCACAACTCACCGAGTTGCAATATAAAACAACTGGAAGTCATGGCTCCCAGCCCCATCGGGATGCCAATTGTGCAGCCAAGCCTTAAGCTTTGAGTATGTTTACGATGAAAATACCAGCTACTAACTGAACCAACCAACCCTTGTGCTGCGGTAATACCTGTAATTTGCTCTAAACTCAAGATATTGCCAGTCATTATAGGTACTAATAGGATTAAGGCTGGACCAAGTAATACGCCCCCACCAAAGCCTAAAAAACCAGCAATAAAACCAGTGGTGAGGCCTAGCCCTAAAATAATGCAGGTAAAAATAATCACAGTAAAATCACTATTGATTTTTAAAGTTATTTTTTGTGAAAAAATAGTAAATAATATGATAATTACGTTTTGAGTTAATTATCATGAGCCGTTTTATAATCAGTACATAGCTTCATTTTGGCAATAATAGGCAGTTCCAATTAATGATATCGTGCTGACTTAGAGTAGCAGTTCGTATTTTCTCTTCAAATTAAAGTTCTTAGAGCTTGACTTGAAAGTCTATGTTGGACTTTATCTGATTCTCTTAGTACGAACTGATATGAAAATCTAATGGCAAAATTATTTTTTACGTAGCATGCCATATGATTACTTTGTGTTCATTGAATCGTTAGGGGGAGTTTAAAAACTATACTAAATAACTGTTGTAACAAAACAACCTATTTAGCCAGAATGTATATAATCTTTGACATCTGCTGAAACATGATAGCCAGAATAAGTGTAACTATGTGAGGTATTTCAAATAATAGTATTGTTTGTTTTTTAACAAAATAATTAAGACATTATCAATATACCAACTGATTCAACTAATTTTACATAACGAATGGGCTATCTACAGGTCTGAGTAATGCTAGGGCCTGTTAACCCTATTTGAATCACCACGGTCGTAGGCTATTTTTTTGCCCAGCCAGGTACAAGGAATGCTGTGTAGTCATTCTACATAAATGACTTGTAACACGGCTGGCTGGAAAAATAATTACGGCCCGAAGGCTTATGACTGTAAAAGCACGAATCGTTTTTGCTCATTGTTCATTTAGAACAACTAAATTTATCTCTTTGCGCCTTGATTTGTGCTTTTACAGTCATAACAGTGATATTCAATTAGGGTTAACAGGCCTTAGGAGAGACTGTTTTTCGTATAGATTAGAAACATGTTACAATTAATACTAAGCTTAATGAGGCTAGTATGAAAAGATTGTTTTTTGCACTATTCACTGTTGTTTACTGTGTACCACTGATTGCATATGCTAACTTAAAGATATTACGAAGTGATTTCAGAGATATACCCCCGTTAATGTATGAACATGATGGGGAGCCTACAGGTGCGTTAGTTGACATTTTAAATGTGGCAGCTGAACAGCTTGGTTATCAAGTGATCTGGCGTAAGTCGACTATGGACAGGACGTTACGCGATGTAAAAACAGGGCTGGTTGATATTATACTGAATGTACCTGATAAGCTCCAAACAGATGAAATAGTTGAGTTCGTTAAGCCTATTGGTACACAACAGCATAAAACCTATTTTTTAGTCAAAGAACCAAGCCGTATAGAAGTTGGGCGTTTTGTTACATTAGAGAAGTTTAAGTTCAAGTTAGGTTTGATTCAAGGTAACTCTTATTTTAAAGCGTTAGATCAGGCTAAATCGATTCGAAAACGTTATTACCGTTCTTTACCAGCCTTAGTTAAAGCATTTGATGAAAGAAAAATTCATATTTTAACAGCATCAGAATCTGAAATAGTGGAGGTAGAAAAGCTACTAAAATCAAAAAATATAGGTTTTAGATATTTAAACTATCGTCCAAAAGGTTTTATTTTGCATAACTACGCTGTGGCTAAGGGTTCTCCGCACGCGGTATTAAAAGAACAATTTGAGGAAGTAATAGAAAACTTAGTAGAATCAGGAAAAGTAAAAGATTATTTTTCTAAATATAAAGTTGAAATTAAATAATATACTATCCCTTAATACTCTCAATTAGAGGGTTTGTATAGATAACTTTGTTTCATGTCAAACAAAAGGGTTGGCTGCCTTCTCATCACCCACACAAAAAAAAATTTTGTATGACATTATGTGATGGGGCTTGAATTTCTTTCTTGTCGCCTACTATTGCATTATTGAATACTTGTCTGGAAATTAAACTTTCCTTTTTTATGATTCAATTGTCTTAGAGGCCAGGTAAATGGATATTCCATCAGTTAATCAGCCAAATTCAACTAATCCATCTGATCCAGCAGATGATATTCAACCAATTACTAATACTCGTCAATCTAAGAAAAAAGGAAAGGTACTTAAAAATAAGTCTCAAAATGGACTCTCTTCAGTATTAACACAAGTAGTTGTCCCAGGCGCAGTTCAATCATTAGCCGGTAAACAAGACGGGCAAGGGAATCAAGGTCAACAACAGGGTGGCAAACTCAACTTACCATCAGTAGATAATTTTCTTTATGGAGACGAAATTCAAACTGTAGCGAATCGACATAAAACGGTACTGGTTGTAAGAGCACCTAATCAACATTCTATAGGCTTGTTACAAGAAGGTTATGCCTCTAAAAATTTTCATATTAAAGCTAAATCCAGTACTGGCGGTCCTACAGCTGGTTTTGTTGTAACAGATCCACTGCTCAGTAAAGTGAGAGGGCAGGGTACAGCTGCAATAGCAAAGCAGCAAAAAACGATTAATGAAGCACTGAAAAAAGGGGCAAAAGCAATACAAATTGAGTTATCGGACCATCGAATCGAATACCTGATTTCTAACAAATTAATAGAAACGGTTTCATCTACAGCGACTAGCAAAATCATTAGAGGTCACTATAACGATAATAATCAAGAATATTTTAGGTTAACTAAAACAACGAGTGGTGCTTGGCAATTAGCGTATTTAAAAGGTTACCAGTCACTTGCTAATCTTGGCAAACCTATTCCTGTTATGGGGTTAACTAACCCACCTGTTCCAGGTGCAACGAATCCGGGTGGGGCAAAATCCGTAGTAACAGCCGATTATGACTTATTTGGTATTTGGCCAACAAAAAATAGAAATGCTAACCCTAGACCATTAAATCCGGCACCTAGAGCGATACGTGGTGAAGTAGCCAAACCATACATTAACCATGTAAGAAACCAGGGAGCGGGTGGCAGCGAAGATCCTAATATTGGTAATCTTCATCCCTATGGACAACAGTTAATGACTGAACTGAACAGCAGAATTAATGCTGCTGGATACCAAGGAGGACGTTTAATTCATCATAATGATGAATCAGGTAATCCGTTTAGTCCAGGTCAGGATTTTCCATTGATTTTATTTGTGCCAGGTGAAAAAAAACCGTTTGTCATTAATGATAATGCTCAACTTACTGAAACATATAATACCTTAGAAAGTATAAACTACTCTGTCGAAAGAAATGCGGCCTTCAGTCTGCCTAACTTTCAATTAACAAATTTGGATAAAACAGTTCAGGCGCCTGAACAACAAAAATATAACCATAATTTAATAATTGAAATAGGTAATGATCAGGCAGTATCTGCCAGTGCAAAACGTTTAGCAGAAAAGCATCAAGGAAAATATACTCGACTGAAATGGAATCCCTCAACTAAGACAATTTCAGTAGTTGAAGGCAAGCCAATTAACGAAATGCCTGTACTAGGAAAAAATAGCCGTATATTTTTGGTTGGTCATGGTCAAGTGAATGGGGTTGGGGATAGTATTCAAACTGCGGTGAATTCACAAGTATTATCGGAAGCTCTTGTTGGTGAAACAGGGATTATTCGTAGCAAATTGGGTAATCAGTATCAAGGTGGAGATATTGGTCGTATTAGCTTAGTGTCATGTCATTCTGCAGGTAAGCAGCCAATGGACATAAATAGTTATGGTGCCTCTTTGGTAAAAGCATTACATGACAAAGGGGTAAACACAACAGTTAGTGCTAGGCCTGGTTATACTTATGTAGATAAAGATGGTCGAAAATATATTCAGCCTCGGGATAACCCTTTAAACGCCAACAACCAGCCAATCAATGATCCCTCTATCCCAAGATACCGTACTAAAGTTGTGTATTCGATATATGGAGGTAAGGTGAATGCTCATGTAGTACGACTTAATGAGCCTTATAATGGGCATATAAGGCCAGTACAGCCGTTGCCTGGTAATACTGGACCAAATAAAGCAGTACTTGCTGAAGTTATGACAAAAGCTTTTCAGTCTCAACCTGTTGGTAATAATGGAATTGCAACTACTAATCCTATTGATATTACACAAATTATTCCTAAAGAAAGTCAATCTTTAGCTGAAGGCCAGCTATTTACTTTCGAAAGAGTTAATGATAAAGAAAAGCGGGTAGGTAAGCCTGGTTATTTTAAGTTTGATTTATCAACCCAAAATAGTGGACTACAGTTAAAATGGGTGCCACAGCCAAGCCAAGCTTCAGTTACAAATGGTCAAGTTTTCGGTGCTTATTATTTGCCATACACGGGAGCAGGTCCTCAAGGGCAACATGTACCTTATGTTGATATACCAAAACAAAATCCTGATCATAATTTTGTTTTTACTGGTGGGCTTAATGGTTGCTCTGTTATTGTGTGTAAACACCCAACAGATCCTACCAAGTTAAGGGTATATCATGACTCTGATCCAGAAGGTAAAAACCTTAAAAAAGGTGAAAAAAAACCTTATGCCAATGAGGATGTATTAGTTAGACTTGATGAATCGATTTATGATGCTGACTATGCTGTCATGCATGTTGGAGATGATTTGTCTGTAGGGCACCAACCAAGAACATATAATGGCGTGGCATTTTTGCACTATGATCAAGCTACTGGTGAGTGGGGGCTACATCATCGGTTAACACGCAATGTGGTACCTAGCAGTGCAGCCGATGCAATTGAATATACCTTGTCCTTTAATAATCATCCATTATTATCTCAGGCAATTCCTGAGGCCCCAGGAGAATTTAGGTCTTTTTCTAAAGATGAAAAAACATTTGATGGTTGGTTTAGTAAAGATGGCCGATTCTTTTATAAAGAAACAGGAACAACAAAGCCATGGAAATTAGGGACTGAGCAGGATCAACAGTTATTTCAACAAACTAATCCTGATGTTGAAGTACCACCGCTTACTTATAATACTACCAACCAATTAGCTAACCCTTCACTAGCGGGTTCTAGGCTACCACAATTTGATAAGCCATTTTCGTATCATAATGTTCCTTTATCTGATATCAGTTTATCTCAATTAGTCGCTGATCATCCTGTTCTTAGCAATTTTTTTGCTAAAGATCCGCTTGCTAAGCTACGTATAGAAAATGCTATTGGGCAACAAACCCACAAAGGTGAAAGCTATCTTTCTTTTCAAGTGAAACTCAAACAGGAAGCACAAAATCAGATAGCTAAAATTATAGGTAATAATAGTTTTTGGGATTTAACAGGAAATCAGTTAAATAAAGTTGAATCGATTTTAAATAATAAATTCAATTACGATTTGGTTGATATCAGTGTAGCAAAAGCAACTGTTGAAAATGGCATCTTAGGTAGTTGGGCTGTTTATCAAGATAAAGTGCTTGACTCTGGTGTTTCACAAACAACGACACAATACCAAGGGCAGGCCGACAATGTAGAAGGCTATGATCTGTCTGAACTGGTTAAACCCGCCCAAGAGTTACGTACAGCGCAACATCATGATAATCAATTAATTCGTGATGTTGCTTTGGCAAAAATAAACCAAGATGGTATAGATGGACAACTAACTTCATGGCAGGTGGATGATAATGGAAAAATTTCATTTGATGTTTTAGCTGAAGGGGATAAATTAACAACTTATCAGGCCCAAATTGACCCAAATCAGTTACAAGAAACCAAGGTATTAGCTGGATTTAAGCAAGAACTTCAAACAGGTAGTAGTAAACTCGCCAAAGGAGTAAGTCAGACTTCACGTGCCTTGGGTATTTATATGACATTGCAGGGGATGCAAGGCATTGCTCAGGCCGCTGAACGGGGAGATATTGGCGGTGTTGTTGGAAATACGGCTCTCACCGCTTATGGGTTTGCTGACTTAACCACTGACAGTGCTGGGCGTAATTTACCAAGAAAACTCGTGTCGGGTACGGGTAAATATCTATCTAAAGGGGCCACAAAACTCGCTGAAGAGTTATCTGAAATCGCAGCTCGTCGAGTGAGTACTGATTTGTCGGCGAAAATTTTAAAAGGTGGTTTAAGTGGTGCTGCTGCCATAAGAAGTCTAGGTAAAATTCTGGGTAAAGCCACTCCATTAATAGGTATAGGTCTTGGTATTCATGGGATGGTTGAAGACCTAAAAGATCCTGACAAAGTGCGGGGTGCGATTAATTTTACCCTGGATTTATTAGCAACGATCACCGGTGTACTGGCTGCTGTTCCATCTCCATTATCACCAATATTTGAAGGACTCTCTATTGTATTCAGTATTGCTAGAATAGGTTTTGGCACTTTATACAACAGCATTAAATCCAAAATGGATGCGGTACCAGAAGATGCTCCATGGACTGAAAAGGCAGAAGCCTTTTTCGCCGGACTGGGAGAAGGTATCGAGCAGCTATTTTATCAATTTCATCCTATTGGCAATATCATTAATGCAATTCGCCAAAGTGAAGCACTTGAAAAACAATCACGTGAAGATGCTCAACTATTGAGTATGTTGAGCAACTATCGTAATTATTACAGTATTCACCGGCCAGAAACGGGAGGACCTGCAACCATCGATTTTTCAAATGGACCTGCTGCATCCTATGGTGGTGGCATTACATTTGATTTGGCTAACCCGGGAGAAGACTCAACACTAAGTATTGATAATGTACCTGATATGACTGGTCAGCAGCAAACCAGAACTTACACACCCAGTACTAATAGAGTACAGAATATGGTGTTAGGGATTGGACAATCACTTAAAACAGAGATGGAAAAGCGAACAGTTAAAATGCTTTGGGTAATTCCTATTAATAGCAAGCATGTGATTAAACGAAATCCAGATGGCAGTATACCGGTTGATTCTAATTCGATGCACGGTGAGTATAAAGGTAATAAGCTAAATAATGTTTTCTATACCGTTCAAAAACAGTCAAGCAATGAACAAGGTAAGCCAGTAGGGCCTGATATTAGTCAATATCAGTACACCATTGATGGAGAAGCGGGCGATGATTTATTTTATTTAGGGCCTCAGCAAATTCGGGTTAAGGGCGGCGATGGTGCTGATACTTATGTGACTGGAGAACATGCAGCGAAAGTCTTAACAATAGATAACAGTGATCAACAAGGCAAAGCTGAAATAGATACCTTAGATTTAGATGCTAGCTTAATGAATATACGCGCCTATAGGTCAAGAACGCGGACAGAAAATGGGTTTACCAAACTGATCAGTGCTGCAGTTACCAAAAAATTAAGCAAGCCTTTACAAGAGGCTAGAGCTGCAGGCAAGTCTATGAAAGAATTAATTGCATTGACACAGCAGCTAGTGGAAGAGCCATGGACGGAACAACGAGCGAAAGCAGCTACAAAAATTGCACTAGAGGGTGAGCTAGCGAGCTGGAATAATGATTTAGTCGTCATCTATACCGATAGCAAGGGGCAAGAACATCAAGTAAATGTTACTGACTGGTTTAAAGGTAAGTCTAATCAACACCTACAAATTAAAAGTAACGATGGTTTTATTTTATCTATTGATAATAAAGTAAAAGACCGTTGGGGAGATCATACGCAAGGTCGTAAAACCTTATCAGAGCAACATGATGGGTCTAATGATTGCTTTAAAACGGTGGACGATAACAGTGAAGTGAACTTAACAGTAGTAGGGTATGATCGATCATTGTCAGCGAGTGTTGCTACCTTTGATGGTACTGAGCCGCTATATACTCAAGTGACACAAATCACTGGGGGTAAAGTGTTTGATTCACTCACGGGAAATGCACAAGCGAATATTATCAATGGCTATGGAACCAACGAAGTGGGTGTTGACAGACTGAAAGGTGGTGAAAATAGCGACTTATATATTGTGCAATCTTATTATGACCGCCCCAATGATGTAGAGATTGATAATCATGCGCAGGATAAAGCGCAAGATATGGTCATGCTGGATGCGCGGTTCGATGATGTGGTGGTTGCATTTAAAGGTAATGATCTTGTTATGCAAGCGAAGGGAGATAAAGCCAAAATACAACAACAATCGGATGATCTTTGGAAACGTGCAAGCCAGTTTGGTGATGCAGCAAGCTATATTAAAGAACAATTGCAAGCTAACCCTAATTTAACTCAACATCAGTTTAAAGCGCTATTAACAGCTAAAACGGCTTCATTGAATGGTAAATCTGTTAGCAGTGATTTCTATAATGCAATTGACTTATTATTAAGTAAAGAATTAGGTGGTCAACTACGACAATTTGAGCAAGATTTTGTAGCCAGTCATGGTCAATCCTTTGCTGAGTCCATAGAAAAATTAGCTAAGCGGTATGAAAAAGTTAGTCAAGATTACCAAACTCAATCTCACGAAATGCAGGCATTGGTGCATAAGCCTCAAGCTGGCAGAATATCGCTAACTGTAAAAAACTATACGCTGAGTGATAATTATCAACATATGACCTTTGTTACCAAAGATTTTATCAAGTTTACTGTTGAAAAAGACAAAGCTGGTGATATTAAGGTAAAAAAACAAGGTGTTGATGCTTCTTCTGCTAGTGAAGGAGTTATCTTTGATGCCAAGCAATGGGTAAGAGAAGGTATGGAGCAATTGACTGGTAGTGCCTTTGGTGATCGATTAATTGGTAATGAGCGAAATAATGTGCTGAGAGGGGGAGGTAATGGCGGGTCGTTATACAGCTATGACACGCTCAAAGGCGAAGATGGTAAAGATATGTATGTTTATCAGCCTGGTCGAGATGGCTTAGTAGTTATTGACAACTTCGCAGAAGATTTACAAACGGATACTGCATTATTTAATGCAAACTACGATAATATCTTAGTTAATGCTATCGATTACTCAGACTGGCAAGCATCTATTCACTTAGATGATAGTATTGTATTGAGAACAGCAGACAATCAAGCTGGATTAGTTGTACAACAATTTAGAAAAGATGATTTGCATCGGCATATACATTTTAAATCGGCTGATGGGAAGTTATTTACCATTAACCCTCAAACTTTAGAAAAAAGTCTAGTCACGCATGAATATACTTCAAAGCGATGAATTTTCTATCACTATACGCTTTCTTGAAAGCGTATAGTGATAGGGTTCTATACAAAAACTAGAGGAAACAACTGATTTAATATAGGGTTTTAATCGCGTAGTCGGGTAAAGTAAAAGTAATTTAATCCAGAGGTTGAGTTTGCCACTACACTGGTTAATTGCCAACCATCGTCTAACATGTCTCTAAAATTGCTGTTAATTCTCCTCCTGTCACTGATGTTATAACAATCAGGGCTTCTACCATCTGGCTCAGCTTCACAATAGGCTAATTCTTGAACTGAGTCTTGGGCTTGTGTGAGTGATGTTATAAGCGGTAATAAGAAGCAAATAGTTTTTATTGAGTTATGTAGGATTTTGCGCATTAACTTTGGTCTTTATAAAGGGTGTTGATAATGAGCAGAATATAAGTGAATTTATTAACAATATGCATTCCAGCTAACGACCTGTTTTGTCATAAATAGTATTAGGATCTTGATAATTGTTTGATTGCTCTACACGATAAGGCTTGATCATTAGGGGTTAACCTACAGAGTTTTTTCGTTACTCCTGGAATTTATGCCATTTTAAAGCAAATGACATTTATGTGTTTACGCTTTCCTTATAGTATTAAAAATAAATTTCAACAGTGCTATATATTGATCTGCCTTGGTAATTTGGAAAAGTACTAACGTTTCTAGTGGCATAGTTTGGAAAAAATATATTTTTATTTAATAAGTTATCAAAATAAAAATTGACTTTGACCTTAGATAGTTGAGGTTTGTTTGTGAGTTTCTCTAGGTCAAGTGATATATTTGCACTAAGCAGATTGTAACTATTGGCTTTAGGGTTAACATTTAAGCTAAAAATCGGTGCTACTTTATCAAGAGGGGTTGGTTCACTAAAATAACTATTAAATAATGAAATACTATAGCCAGTTTTATTATTATAGGAAACACCTAGTTTTGCCATTAAGTTTGGTATAAAGGTTGAGTCTTTCGTATCGTCACTATTTTCGTTTGTTTGGTATGCTATGTTTCCTATTAAACCAATAGTGTTAGATAAATTCCATTTTCCCTCAATCTCTAAGCCTTTAAAGTCAATTGAGCCAGAGTTAATCATTTGGCGTTTGAAAGTATTGGGAACTTCTTCAAATATATGGGAGTTTTTTATTTTGCTCTTATAGACAGTTGCAGCGAAGCTATAATTAGCCCTTCTTAAACCAATTTGTAAATCTAGTGTATTTATTGTTTCTGGTTTTAAATCACTATTACTTTGAAAAAAAGCTCCATCAAAAAAACGTAGTGATACATTTGAAATTCGAAACGCACTGCCATACAGTAGTTTGCTATACCAGCCATTATCAAAGTCAAATATTAAACCGCCTCTTGGAGAATAATCTTTATCTAACCTTTTAGCTTTATTGAGCTGAATGCCTCCTACAACCTTTAGCCATTTAAATAGTTGATAATCGGCTTGCATATATGTGCTTGTTTGCCAAGTATTCCACTTTCCTTCAGCAATTCCCTCAGAGGACTGACCAGTTGAATATAGTGGGTTTATACCTAGTAATAAATTGGTTTTGTTGTCAAGGCTACCGAATAAGTTGAGTTCCACAGAATAAAGGCTACTATTGATTTCTGTATCTAAACCCCCAGGATTATTGATTAGGTCAAAGTTGCTTGTAAATTCTAAAAAGTCTTTGTATAAAGCATAGTTAGTCTTTAAATACCATTTTTCATTGATATTATATGTATGTCCTATATCAAATGTTATATGTTTGACTGTGGTTTCACGCTCTGGGAATAAAATAACAGCACCAAAATTATTTCTAGTTGCTTGACCTAAATATACGTTGAAATCAACATTATCATATGTTGCATTAGACACAAGCCCAAGACTACTTCCTCCCGCAGGATATGAGTCAATATTGCCAAATGCATCTTGGTAATTAATGCCTTTATCCCCATTGAAATCTGTCGCATGGATTGCTGTCATGAAGGAAAGCTTGTCTAGTACTTTTCCCTGCATGAAACTGGTAGACTTAGTGTCGTAAGATCCTCCCGTCACTGATAATAATGGATTAAATGACTCTGATGGTTGTTTGGTTTTAATATTAATTATTCCAGCAAAAGCATTGGTTCCATAGAGTACTGACCCTGGTCCTCTAACAATTTCAATTTGCTCAATAATTGCTATTGGAAAGTTGAGATATAAGTCCATGTGAACACTTTCACCTTGGGTATTGGTTAATGGACGACCATTTAACAGGTACAGCACTTGGTTATCTTGTAGGCCATTTAACGCAGCACGCAGAGATACTTGGTTTTCTTGAAATATATGGTTCCCAACAACCATCATATTGATTTGCCGATTTAAGATATCGCGTAAATTTCTTCCCCCAAACGCTTGGAATTCATCTGAGGTGATTATGGTTACGATGCCTGGAGCATTATCAATAGACTCTTCTCGCTTTGATACCACAGTGATCATCATGAGTTCTTCTAACTCAAGCTTTAGTAAGTCTTCGAATTGATATTCAGAAGCATTAATTTGTACCATTGGTAAAAGGCCAATCCAAATGACTAATAAGTGAGTGTATAAGGTTGGTGAGTGTTGATAATGCATGTAAACTACATTTATTCTTATTAACTACAAGTTGTTAGGTAGTATAGACTTACCTTTGTTGTTGTGCTCTTCTAATGGCGTGGCTCAACTTTTTACTTCACTTTATATTCTTTCTTCATATATAGTAGCTGCCGTAAATTTCGTTATTCTCAGGGCGGGGTGTAATTCCCCACCGGCGGTGATCTTATTGATTGGAAATGGTTTCAATATTAAGAAAGCCCGCGAGCGCTTGGTTAGTTGAACAGTAAATAGCCAAGGTCAGCAGATTTGGTGTAACTCCAAAGCCGACGGTGATAGTCCGGATGGGAGAGGGTAGCGCTTGCTGTCTTAAGGTTTGTAGAAATCCATGATTTATTCGTTTGATTAAAAAGGTTAAAACCGGCCTTCGTTAGAAGAAGCCTCAGCCTTCGGCTGTATTTTTACACATAAATCTTGGTTCTACAGTCCTCTGCAAGTGTGCTTGTTAATTATTAGCACGTTTCTCCATGCCCTGATTCATGTTTTTGCACTGGAGTACTATCATGAATCAGCCTCTAAATAATCAGTTAAATACCTATGTTCAACGAGTGGATCGAGCATTGTTATCACTTAAGCATGGTCAAGGGGTTTTACTGATTGATGATGATGACCGTGAAAATGAAGCAGACCTGATTTTTGCAGCGGAAACGATTACCGAAAAGCAAATGGCCATGCTGATACGAGAATGTAGTGGCATTGTCTGTTTATGCTTAACTGATGAAACCCTACAAACGTTGGATTTGCCAATGATGGTGAGTAAAAATACCAGCCATTACGGTACAGCTTTTACTATTTCAATTGAAGCAGCTGAAGGAGTTTCCACAGGGGTTTCCGCTGCTGATCGGGTGACAACCATTCAAACGGCGATCGCTAATCAAGCAAAGCCGACTGATTTACGTTGGCCAGGCCATGTTTTTCCATTGAGGGCAAGGCCTGGTGGTGTGTTATCTCGGCGAGGTCATACAGAAGGTGTTATTGATCTGATGAAATTAGCCCAATTAAAACCTGCTGGTGTTTTATGTGAGTTAATGAATGCTGATGGCACGATGGCGAACCAACAAGAGATATTACGCTTTTCTAATGCCCATCATATGCCCATCGTGTCTATCGAGGATATTGTAAGGTATCGACAAGATAAGGACGCTTGTAAAACAGCTTTATAGTTAACTGAACCGTCATGTTGCATAAATAAAGGGCATTGTTACTTATGCCCTTTACTATTTAATTTTTCCTTTAATCATTTACCTTCACAGCAATGAATAGTTTCATTGAGCTTTGTCTGATTAGCAAGTATTTGCTTGATTGAATTTAATTTAAATAGCCTAAAATAAACACCGGTCATAATAGATAGGAAAATAAATCATAAAGTTCATGATGTATTAGACGTTAGTTGTATAGATAAACTTTTTTTAGCCAGAAAAGCGTCAAATTGTTTTAATGTTGCACAGCTGTAAATGCTTGCATACTGCATACATTTTGTATTAATTGAAAATTGACTTTTTTAAAGGAAAACTAGCCAAGTAAAACAGGAATGTGACATAATTCCGCCCACACAAGACAGAGATTGTGTAGTTGATTTAAGTCATAATCATGCTAACAACCACTGATTATAATAAACCTAAATCTGGATAAAGATTAAAGATTAAAGATTAAAGATGTGATTGTTTGAGAGATTTTAAAATATAATTTCTCAAAATGTTAGGTGAAAGCAATAATGATAATCCCGTACAACAGTACATGGATAAGCTTGAAGCAATATCAGTTATTAAATTATAAATTTGTATCTTCAGTATTTCTATCAGCGTTACGTTGGTTAGTGCCTTTATTTAATAGGCTATAACACTAAACCAAAGCGCTTATTATTTGTTTTACTAAAGTTGGTGTTAATTGGGATTTAATATGGTATTTAACGGGTTAAATTAAATTTCTAATGTATCATAGATGAAATTAGATAAATAAGTACCGACTTTAGATAAGTGTATTTGTAAATGATTTAAAACTTAATAGGGATTTTACTGTTTCTTAGTCACAACAGAATTTACTAACCAGTTTACTGCTGGTTAGTAGAGAATTGCTTTTTCCAAAAAAGCAGTAATAAAAAACTAAATATAAAAGGAAACTCAATGAAAACTTACAAACCTCTCTTTGCAATGACTTTATTGGCTGCAAGCATTCAAGCAAATGCTGCTGTTAGCCAGGCAGAGCAAGCTGATATTTCTCAGTTTTTAGGGCGTTTTCATCAAAACCCACAGCAAGTGATGAATGAAATACCTGCTAAAGAAAGTGCTCAAGGTGTTGTAGTATCTAAATTTACACAAGAAGAAATTGAGTCTAAAGATTTTATCACCAAAAAAGACCAATTTAAAAAATCCATTGTAAAAGCAAAAAAACGTGCTGGTTATGCGAGAGCAGCCAGCCAGTATAATGATAACCCTGCTCGTTTAGTTGATGGTGGTTATCAATTAATTCGTAACGTCCATACGATGGATGCACAGAATCTGCGTAGTGCTCAGTTAGATGAAGTGCCTTGGTCTGATACTTATTGGCCTTTATATAATGGTGCGTTAGGCAATCGCTATGCTGATCCTGATTTATGGGCAGCAAGACCTAGCGATTGGAATGATTATTGGACTTTTGCTAATCAGACTAAATTGCCTGCTGATTATGTGACTTCTGGTAATCTTGATAACTTATCTCCTTCAGAAAAATATGACTTACTGGTTGGCGACAGTGGCTACAGTATGACAGCTTCAAACTGGAATATGGGTAAGTCTTACTACGACCGAAATGGCAGTGTTGAGCGTTGGATGGGGTTATGTCATGGTTGGGCGCCAGCAGCTTACATGTTGCCTAGACCTAAGCATAGCATTGTCGTTAGAGGAGCTAACGGTGAAGACATTAAATTTTACCCATCTGATATTAAAGCGCTCGGTACCTTGCTGTGGGCTGAAGCATCACCAGGTGTACGTTTTATTGGCGGCCGTTGTAATACGAAAAACCCTGCTACAGACGAAAATGGTCGTATTAAAGACCAGAAATGTTTTGATACTAACCCAGGCAGCTGGCACCAGTCTGTTGTTAACCAGTTGGGGGTAAGCAAGCGTAGCTTTATTATTGATGCAACTTACGATTACCAGGTCTGGAACCAACCAGTTTACAGCTATACTTATACTTATTTCAACCCAGAAACAGGCGTAGCGTATGATAATGCAAAAGAAGCAATGATTGCACTTGAAGATTATTCAAAAGATAAATTCAAGCAATATCGCGCTTCTAATGCAGCCAATGTGGTGGGTGTAAGAATGCAGATGAAGTATATTGTCGAAACTAGCCCAACTCATCGTGAATATGATGATTCTCGCTTTGATGGAATTACCTCTGTTCGTTATACATATGACTTAGAACTAGATAAAAATGGTAATATTATTGGCGGTGAGTGGTATACTAACAAGCATCCAGACTTCTTATGGACACCTGGCCCAACCCAACGTGCTATGAGTTATGTAACTGGTAATGGTGAGTGGAAAGAAGGTGAAAGTATACCACAAAGCTGGAAAAGCCAAGCAGCTTGGATGTCTAAATACAGTCAACCTTTAACTAGTGTTGTTGAAGAGCTATTTAAGAGAGCTTCTCAATAACCATTCGTTTCCTTTAAGTGTACACCTAGTGCAAAGGATATAACCAAAAAGCAGGCTGTTGGCCTGCTTTTTTTTTCTATTTAGCTTATCCTGCTGATGTGATGCATATCAATAATTTACTACCAACTAATCGAATCGACCCACTCTAATAAAATATTTCTCATTAACTGTTGTGACTATTTTCACTTACTATTCTGGTTACTCAATTAACAATGGAGTAAAACTAAGAAATTAATAATTACAAGACAATAACAAAATAAACTGAATGGTTATTAGGAGCAAGTAGTATGTCTATGCCACCAATTGACCACCAAACTAATGGTAGTTTAACAATACAAAATGATATTGATGCTCCAGAAATTATTCATTCATCCCCCCAGCGCCGTTCAACTAAACCAAAAGATAAAACAAAGAAAGAAAGTAAAAACATAAAAAATATAAGTAACCTGTTTTACTCAAGTATTAGTAAGGCAATAGCTTCTGATCAGGAAGAAGGCAGACATCAAGAAGAAAATCATACTAATATTAGTAAATCAGAAAAAAATACATTAACCAATAGTAATATTGCCTTTGATCCTATTACTGTAAATAGCGACAATAAAAGAATAAAAATAAACCATATAGAACTGTCAGAATTTTTAAAACCTGCAAATATGCCGGTTGTTTACTCGACTTCGGATGGTGGATTATATATTAGCTCGCTAAATAAAAATGAGCAAAGAGTTGATCATTATTTAGGAAACTCTCATGATATTTATTTACAAGCAAGTCCTTTATTTCCCACTACAGCGATAGCATATAACCCTAAAGACCGCAGTTATTATCTCTCTAACGGCGGAAAAGAATTATTAAAGTTGACAGAAAGTGGTGATCTGTGTCGGGTTAATAATTTCCATTGGGATTATAACAAGAATGGATATATTGGTGCACTTTCATTTTTAGATGATGGTACGGCACTTGTTGGTACATACAAAAATCAATTCAGGGAAAGCCAGCGCGATAGCGAGACATTAACCGTCTTTCGATTAGATTCAGGCAAGTCTTGGTATGCAACTCGGGTCGATACTAATGCAGATGTGACTCAGACTGGTGATATTGCAAGGGATATGGTTGTACGTGATGGAAGAATACTAACGCTGACCAACCCAAACACAATTACATCCATAGACCCAATATCAGGGAAAGTAGAACAAGTAACACACTTTAAATCACCTCATGGGCATAAACTGGGTGTGATGGAACCCATTTCATTATCAGCGTTACGTGAAGGGAGTGATAGTGAACTTTATGCTATTTCTTCAAGTGGGAAAGAATATAAGGTTGATTTTGTCGCAGGTACCCTTGAAGAAACAGGTAAAGCCTATAAACGTGGTAAAGGCTATTATCTCACAGATGCTGAGTCACCTGCTCGTCAGCCAGGGAAAGGTATTTCCTGGTGGCAGCAGGCAAGGTGGGTACCTCGTACCGCTGAAAATGTAAGTCCTAATCCAGTTCGTTTGCCTGGTGTGTTAACAGTACCGGATATTCAAGTAGTCGATGAGCAAACCAATATACCTCATTCGCATTACCAAGAAATGAAGCGTAGAGTTCGCGCTTGGGAAAATCAGCAGCGTGCTATCAGTAATTTGGATACATTATTAAAACGGACGACTGATGCAGACAATCAACAGTCTCAACGTACTGAAGGCAAAACAGTATGGCAAGAAGTATGGAGTAGAATGTATCCTACCGGCTCTCTAAAAAATCTAGGTGTGAGTGTCGGGCCTTGGGATCAAAGTAGAACGGGCTCTCACTCAATTGGTAAGCGAACCATTGCTGGTAAATTATTTGGTTATGCAGCCTCAGCAAAAAACTTAATGTTGCCGCTTAAAAATTTATTTTCCAGGTTGGATAAAAACTATCAGGCTAATTTAGAAAATAGTGTTAATGACAGTAAAAAAATACTAAGCAGTTATGTAGTGCAGGAACAGCTGAGTCGGCTACTTGGTTTGCGGCCTCCTCCTATAAGTGGTAATGCACAACAAAAATCGCTTTATAACAAAGAATTGTCAGAAAAATTCAGTGCGTTTATCAACTCTATGCCTGAAGGAGCTAAATTTACCTTAGGGTCTGAAGGAACACTTTCTTTAAAGTGGGGTACAACCTCAATAGTTGATATTATGGGTACAGGAATTAGCGATAACCTTAATATTGGTGCATTAGCTAAAACAGGTATTAAAGGTGACAATAGTATCGAGTTTGAAAAAGACTCTCATGGTATGAAAGTTACTATGGGTGCCAATGGAAAATTTGAAGGCTTAACCCTAGAAGTAGGGACTTATCAATTCACTAATAAAGTCGATAATGTTAATTACTTTATAGCTCCCTATGCTGAAGGTGACTTAAAGTTGTTTGAAACAACTAAAAAAGTTAAAACAACAGCATACCTTGAAAGTAATGATGTCACTAGTTTAATTGATATGTTGAGCAAGGGAGATAAAGCGTTAAACTTTAATTGGCTAGTAAATCATGGGAGGCGGAATCCTGAGGCCACCAAAGGAATTGATTTTAAACCGGTAGACTTGAGTGTAACAGGTGTTGTTGCTTCAGGTACAACAGATGTAGATTCACCATTTCAAACCGGAGAGCAAGGTGCTATTGGTTTAGGAAAGTCTGCTGGCTTGAAACTTGGTGCAGGGATAGCAGCCTCAGGGAGTTATACATTTAAATGGGAAGCAAAAGCTAATGGTGAGTCTGATGGCTTTTCAGTTAAATATAAGGGAAGAGAAGTTGATTGGGGCTTGAAAACAACTTTTAGTCTCTGGTCCCGATTAACTAAAATTACTTATCCTGATTTCAGTGATAGTGTTTCAACAACATGGGGTGGTGGTGGACACTCATTTTTAATTAGTGACCTAAAAGAAAAAATAAAAAATTATAATGATGCTAAAGAGGCTGAAAGCAAAGATAATAGTCCTAGTGTTGATGAATTACCTCTGACCAATAAATTTTATCATACAACAGGAAACCTTACTGGAAGTAATCTAATTGATAGAGTTAACTATTATCCAGATCTTGCTCGTATTTTGAATAATGACCCAGACGCTATGTGGCGCTTAAAAAATGTACTGAAGCATAAAGCAGAAGGAGCAACCTTCATTCAAGTTGAGCGAAAATTAAAAGATGATAAATGGCAGCAAGTACAGCAACTCACATCTCAACGTGAAAGCTTTAATCAACGACTAACTGAATTCAATAGTCAGATAACAGATGATATCTCAGAACCAGAAAAGCAGCGTATACAACAACAAATAGAACAGGTTGGTAAAGACATTTTAGAAGCCAAAACCAGCATACAAAATATATTAAATAATAAAGATAATTTTGCTGTTAGTGGTTATGAGGTAATGGAAACGCGCAGTATTGAGCAAAAGCGTGGATTTAATATCACCATAATTGGACTTGATAGCAAAAATAGCATGAAGCTGGTTAATTCTATATTTCGAGAGGAGATTGACCCAGCAATTGGGATTTCTAGAATGACTAACGAGCAACGTGGTATCAGTTCATTAGAAGAAAATAAAGGTAGAGCATTACAAATAGTCCGTGATGCAATGGGAAGTGATACCTCTAAACGTCGACAACAATTTAAAACAAACCAAGAGACAATAGAGAAAATTCGGCAATTAGCGATTAATGACTTGGCTTCTCCACAAGAGTTAGCAGACCTTCGGCGGTTTGATCAATATTTAACTAATTTGGGTGGCAATTTAGATATTCTAGAAACAGTTAAAACCACCAGAGTAGGTCAGTCGAACTTTGAAAATGGAGAACTGCATGAAGTAATGGACCCTTATGCTGCTGCGAGTGTAATACAGGAAGGTATTACTACGAGCAATAAAGAAAATACAGCAGCTGGGTTTGTTATCCAACGAAAATTTACCATTAATAATGAAGAGCATTGGTTGCCCGCTTTCATTGTTACGCGCAATAGTAATGGACGCATAGAACTACGCAATGCTCAAGGTAAGCTTATCGACCATCACCGTAATGTATTAGGTAATAATCGATTTCGGAAAGTATTAGAGCAGTTTTTCAAAGGTGATGGGGTAACTAACGAATATAAAGTACTTAAGGCTAAACAAAACTTTGTAGATGAGTTTAATCGTATAAGCCAAAACAATTATGACCCTTCGTCTAGTTCAGCAAAAATTGAAACTGAATTTGATCGGTTACAACGAAGTGATCAAAAAGTTAAAATTGATTTAACCTTGGGAAGCAATGCCTACCGAGGTCCAATTACTCAAGTGCTTGCTGATGGCCGGGTTATCACTGTCGATCGAGCAAGTGACGAAATTACCATTACACGCCGAAACCCAACTGAAGCTAATCCTAGCCAAGTCACTACAACCACCGAGCGAATCTCTGGTAATGACCTCTACCAATCAATAGCAGATAAAATTGAGGCTCAACACAATACAAAAAATAATCAGCCTATTTATGTAACAAAAGCAGAAGCCTATGCGCTGGATATTAAAGTTAGAGAAACAGGAAAAACTGATTTCAAACCCATTACTGCGAGTACTGATTTTAGTTCTAATGCTGAATTATCTTGGCGATTTGATAAGGCTGTAGCTGGGTTGTTACAGGATTCGGTCAATTTTGGTCGGAATCGGCAATTATTTTTAAAAGCAACCATTATTTCAGGGAATGGTTCTCCATTAACCAGTGATGAAGCAAAATTTGAAGCAAAAGTTGCTGAGCTATTGGGTACAACCAATGATTATGATGATTTTTTAGGAAAGCTAAATGAATGGGCAAAAGGAAATAAGAGAGATATAGCTGAGGATATCAACAGAGAATTACGTAATAGTCCAATTAGCTTGATTGAGCGTGTAAGTACTAATGAAAATGGTGAGTTTACCATTCACTACACTGAGGAAGGAAAAAGTAGGGTTGCAGCGAGAGAGCTCGTCAATTATATCAACCATAGAGAGCCACAAGTAACGTTAACCAATAATGATCGTCATATGCTTGATAGGCTAACACAGAAATATCGACGTAATATACAAATTGAACATATTGATGCTAATGGTAATCGACTAGGAGAAATAGAAAACGTTGGTAAAAATACTAGTTCCCTACATGCACCAATTAACTTAATAAGAACTGTAGATGCTCAAGGGCACGAGTCATTTCAGGTGAAATTCTCAGAGCATACAGCAGCTGTTAATGTGCAATCCAGTGAACCGCGCAGTGATGTAAATAATTTATTCAGGGCATTTTATTGGGGGTTGTATGGAGAAAATGGTGGCAATAGGCCTCCAGAGTCTATCATACGTGTAGCACAAGAGTCGTTGACTGATGATATCTTGCGTAATCCTGATAGCTCAATAAATGACATAATTAATGACAAACAACCGGTAACTGATTTTCAAGGTTTACGTCATCAGCTTGCTATTGATTTACCTGAAAGTGTAGCTAAGAAAGCTCAAACAATATTAGGCCGAGAGCAAGTGAATACAGATCTAGCTGATATTGTTCAACAACGGCGAGATCAACGTGATCGTACTTTAAAGAGTGGCTGGGGACAGCGAGCCATGTCTTTATATGGCTCATTTGGTACTGCCAATGGCTTGCGATTATTTGGTACGAGTATAGCGCAAGGAACCTTTGATCCTAACAACCCACTTGCATACTTACAGGCATCATCCACTTTATTAGGGGCAACAGAAGAATTATTGTCTGGAGCTGCAGATATTGGTGATATTGCCAAGCGCCTGAAATTACGCATGCCTAAAGGGACCAATGCAATGAAGCTAATGCGTTCAATGTTTGGTGGCTCAAAAGGTATGAAAGCATTAGGCGGTATAAGCAAACTAAGCAAGCTTGGCAAAGTTGCTGGGCCACTGAGTGTTGTCACCGGTGCTTTGGATATTGTGAATGGTGCGTTCAGTATAAAAGATGGTGTACTACGGTTGCGAGCAGGTGATGAATTAGCAAAATTTGATATTGCGTCGGGTAGTTTTGATACCATTGCTGGTGGCTTAGGCATGGCAGCTGGAGTCATGTTATTAAATCCAGCTACTGCACCTTTTGCGCCTATTGTAGCGATTGGTGCATTAATTATGGGAGCTATTTCCCAATCACTACAAGCAGCAAAAGCGATCAAAGAATATGAAAAAGAAGTAGGACCACTTTCAACAGGCGATAAAATTGGTTACGGGTTAGCTTCTTTCTTTGGCTTGGGCGATGTGACTAAGTGGGGTAAAAAACTGAAAGAAGTACGCCGCGAGAAAGCAATTACTGAGCGTAAAGAAATGATTGCTAATCAGAAAGAATTGATTGAGCAAGTATTTCGTATGTCTGGTGACATGAAAACAGATACTTCTGCTATGTACCCAGGATCTGCTACCTATTTATATGGCCAACACCCATCTATGAGAAAAATGACCCAGGCTGAGCTTGAAGCATCAAATAAAAAGTTAAAGGAGCTTGGGGTAAGTGATGAAGAAATTAAACGTCTTACACCAGATACATTAAATGACGGCCCGGGTAGTATTATGACCGAAAAACGGGGGTTTGGTAGTTTAGAAAAAGCTATCTTTTATGATGTTAATGATGGTTTTGACCCTAATAATGCAGAGGGCTACCAGCGTGTTAACCAACAGACTGACACCCAACTTAGAGAAAATACAGGCTCGAGAACATTAGCATTTGCTTATCGTGGTAGTGCTAAGGATCGCTTTGTAAATGGGTTTGAGGACAAATCAAATAGTTTTATTGCCACCGAAGCTGTTGGTCAAAGCTATTTTGGTAAAACAAAAGATGATTCCAGTGTATTTACAACGGGAAGAGCAACACTATTGGTTGAGGGCAAGGAAAACTTACAAAAAGTACTGCTAGAAGAAGCAAAGGCCAAAAATGACAAGGCACTTGAAAAAAACGTCAACCATTTCTTTGATTGGATGTATGCCCTAGCCAATGGTGATGCTGCCCAAGTTATTGCAGCATTTAAAGCAGATAAATTACCCAATCAAGCATACTGGGATAAACTACATGAAATAGAGAATGATAAAACCATCGATAATACTTTACGCAGGGAACGATTGACTGCACATCTTAGAAGCCAAAGGTATGTGCCTGATATTTTTAACGAAGTGAAGCAAGATCAGCATGCGCTAAATGCAGCTAGGGTATATTTAACTGAAAAGCAACTAGGCAGTGTCGGGGAAAGTTTAACAAAGTCTAGGCAGATTGATTTTCATGGTAATGAAGGGAGGGATTCCGTTTCATTTATATTAAATCCAGCCAATCCGCAAGATCGCACCCAAAGAAATAATCAAATCAACGTAAGAGCTGAAGCAATTTCACTGGGTGAAGACACTAAAATTGTAATTAGTGAAAATGAAAGTGACTCTAGCTTAATAGCTACGGGTACTGAGAGCTTTATGATTCAGGGCAATCATAAAACAGGCACAATTGATGTTGATTTAAACACCCAAGATGACGATTCATTGATTACTGGCAAAACATTTATGCTTGGAGGATCTGACGTTGTAAAACTAAATACAGGTACAGGAAAAGATAATGTATTTCAAATAGAAAATGCTGAGCTTGCAATAATTAATGTAGGACATACTAAATCGGCTTATGTCCTGGGTAATCAAATTAAAGGTAATGTACTTTTTCATAATAAAAATGCTGGAGGAGATGACACAACTGTCATTGATATCTCTGCTTGGAAGTCGATAGAAGAATTGCGATTTGAGTTAAGTGATGGGCGATTGAAAGTAATTGATGCATTTTCAGAGAGAAGCCTATATATCGATGATAAATCAAGTGTGTTATTGATGGCAAAAGATAGTCAGGGGCGTGAGGTGACACTTGGCCAGGAACAAATAGAATTATTGCAGTTAAACCAAAGGCTTGTCGGTACAAATCTCATCGCTAATGATATTGAGTATATTCAAGGCAGTAAAGCTATCGAGTTGGATGAAGAAGATTTACAGTTACAGCTACGGGGTGAGGGTACTGCTACTATTCAACGCTCGGCAGCTAGCCAGGATGTTTTATTTATTGTCGATAAGGGTATTCAGTTAAACTTAAGTGATATTCACGATGGCGATCGTTTCAAACTGAATGGCATCAAGTTTGAAAATACTGAGATTATTAATAATGGTATTAGTCACTCACCAACACAGCAGTCTTTAGTGCAAATTGATCCTGCAAAAACACTAGCTGCTAATTTGCAGTTTACCGTTGAGTATGATGATCAATTAGTAAGATATTACACAGATGATACTGGCCGACTAAGGCTGCAGCCAACGATGCCATTAGCAACTGATGTAGCACAGCAACAGCCTGCTGCTATGCCTAAAGGGGCTCGAGTGCTTAATAAATTGGATACTAGTATACCTGTACTATTCCAAAATTACGTCAACGAATTATGGCGTTTACCCAATGGCCTGATTATAGATGCTAAAGCAGGAAAAGTATTTGATCAGCAAGGTTACCAATACAAGCATGCTACTTACGATGCAGAAAATAAAAAGATTACATACAGTACACAACATAATAATCAGCTTGAAATTGACTTTTCTAATCCTAACCAAGAAAACATCAAATCAAGGATTGCTCCTTTTGAAGCCAAAGTATTAGCTGATGGCCGTTGGTATTTTGCAAGTGATGAATATTCTGATCCTAGTCGTGGAAGAGTAACTGATAATTTTGTTGTTGATCCACAAAATTGGCGTGTTTATGTTAGTCAATACGATTACGCTAATTTACAGTATAAGCAAGTAACGAATACGGATGGCTCCCCTGAATATGCCTGGTTTAGTCATCAAGGGATGAATAGAGTAAATGATGATTCTGTTAAATACCTTTGGTTTCGTTATGATGGTGCAAGAGGGAAGCATTTGATTGTTGATTCTGCCACTGGCCCTGGTTATCTATATAGTAATGAAAAGGTTGTAGGCTTAACACCAGACCAGTTTTATAAGACCATTTTTAACGCGCAACATGGCAACTTAGACAAAGGACGCTTTGAAGCCTTACCTGGTGATGGATCTGCTGATCGACCTGAGAAAATGTTCCTTTATAGTCGATGGGTACCTGGACACGATGATAAATACCTAACAGATGCTTACTATAAAGATAAGCCAGAATTAGCAAAAGTATTAAAATACTTCTATCAAGATATTAAAGAAAAGGGTATAACGACAGAGGAATATACTAAAAGTTAATGTTTGTTCTGATTGAGGATAGTAGATCGTTAACTGATGGAAAGTAATCGACAATCAGCAGAGCAATGGGATCAGCTTGTCCCTATTGCTGACTATTTATTGCACTTTGGTTTGAACCCTGACTTAGCATTGGTTATCAAACAAGAGCTAATTGCCCAATGGCAGTATGAATGTGCGCTACTACTGGGTTGCAGTGGTGGTGAAATACAACGCATACTACAAAGTGATACCTGTGCACATTGGGTGGGTGTTGATTATTCTCAAACAATGCTAACTATGGCTGCGAATGATGATTGCATTGCTAAAAATCATTTTATTGCTGCAGATGCGGCTAAATTACCCTTTAAACAGAATAGTATCGATTTAATTGTCATCGCAACTGGAATAATAGACCATATTGATGATCGTGGTGCTATCAATATCCTGAACCAGTGTCACCAAATTAGTCAACCAAATGGACAGCTGGTGCTGTGTCATCATCACTATCCTCGACCCTTGTTAAAACAATTGTGGTGGTTAGGTGCGTGTCGGCAGCAAATATTATATCAGCAACCATTAAATCGCTGGTTTAAAGTAGCAAGTTATATACGTAAAGTGTTGGGCAGGTTAACGGAAAAAGCAACATTGTTTAACCTGGGTAAAGATCTAGAGCTGCTTTGTCAGGAAAGGCAGCTTGACTTTAAACAAATAATCGCTTGCCTACCAAGTAAACACTATGTTCGTTCAGTAAATACCATTCAACAGTTAGCAAACCAAGCGGGTTGGCACTTGTCGCCGACAAATTTAGATAGCGAAACACTTCATGTATTGAGCGGCACTAAAAGGGGTGTATAAAGCCTCAACTTAGTGTTAGCTTCTCTTCTAAGAAATTATTTTGAGAGATGTTTGCTGAACAAGCCATCGAGACATCTGTTAACTACTTCATTAATTTATTATCACTGTCATTTTTTTGTGTGGGTAAAAAAAAGTGCTGATTTTTGAGGTTGCAGTATAAGCGAGTTTATATAAATAATAATGTCATATTTGGCTAATACAGTTACAACTAAGTAAGAAATTGTTGATAAATATTTTGAATAACTAAGCAAGTTAACAGAATGAAATTCTGCTTAATTAGATATAAGTAATAGTAGTCATAAATATGTATAGTCAAAGTTATTATAGAGTCACTTAAGTATATAAAATATATATAAATTAATGAGTTGTTGATTTTAAAATAACATGTAAAAAGGTTGTGTCTGGTAAAATATTGTATGAAAGAAAAGTATAATGTTTGAACTTTTAATATTTTTATCCGCGAATATTAAAAAGGCAATATCATTATTTTTAATAATGAAACTTTGTTCAAATATGCGTTGATTCATAGTATTGAGCTAGAAGCATGACATAGTATAGCTAAACAGGAGGTTTCTCATGTTTCAAACAGAAGAGTTAACAGATAAAAAAATAAGTAAATTAGCTATTGATAAATTAGCTGGAGAACTAAAAATATTAACAGAAATTGAAAAGGGGGGGATGTCACCAAAAGAAAAACAAAAAATTATGAGTATAAAAAAAGCGTACAATGCATCTAAAAAAATTTTGGAAAAAATAAATTAGTTGTGATAAAAATATAGTGTGCAGTATATGCGCAAATCTAAGTGTGGTGTATATGGGTTAAACAATGGATTGGTAACTAGATAAAATAAAAAGGAGAGAATTCATATATATCGAGCAGATAATTAAATCTACTTAGAATTAATAATAAATTTGGAGACAAGAACATGCCTACTTTAGAAAATGCATCAAGCCAATTTAATCAGTCACAACAAGCAGCATTGGATATGATGGCGCTACAGGATGCAAACGCTGCAGCTCAAATTAGAAGAGCTGCTCAAATGCAAATTGCAAAGTCAAAAGCTGATCAAGCAAGACAGTTTGCACAAGCTGCTATGGCAGTATTAGGACAAACAGGTAATATGAGGATTAACTAAAATTAACAAGAGCAGTACTTATGTACTGCTCATTTTTATTGGTTAGAAAAATAAGGTTGATAAATTTATGAAATTTGCAGCTTATTATAAAAATAATCTAATCAATAAGATCGCATTGAAAAATGGTGAATATAAAATAGGTTGTGACTTAAATAGTGATATTGTTTTCTCAAAACTTAAAGGTAAGTACCGACTAAAAATTGGGGACGAAGGTGTAGAGCTGTATGGTGATAAGCTTTTATCTAAAAAGAAAAAATACCTTAAATATAATATAGAAGATTATATTGTTGTAGTTAAAGTTAGTAAAGAGTCTAAGAGTCAATTACATAAAAAACCTGTTTCAAATTCTGATTTAAATATTAAAAATATATTTAGTAAAAAGTTGTTGCTTACTTTGCTTGCAATACCGCTGGTATTTGTGACAACAGTGTTTTCTGATATTGGTGATAGCCAATACAGAGAGAATAATTCAAGTGTTGATAGTGTAAGTTATATTGATACAAGTGCCCTTGTTAAATCATTGAATATTTTGTTAAAACAATACGAAAATCAGTTGAGTATTGAATATATAAGTGAAAGCCAAGTAGTACTCTCTGGATTTATATATAAACAAGAAGAACTCAAGGAAATTATTAACTATATCAGGAACGATCTTGGTATTGAAAATATACAAGTAGATAGAGTGCACTCTATAAATAAGATAAACAGTTTTCTAATTGATTTATTAAAAAACAATAATATAAAGAGTTTTATAGAGATTGATTATCAAACAGGCCAGTTTTTAGCTTATGTACCACACAATGAAGTAAATAATAAACTGGTTTCTGAGATATTGAGAACTATTGAGGTAAAATTCGGAATTAATAATATTAATATGGTAGTGCCTGACTTGAATAAGTTGGTTTTTGAGGAGTTAAAGCTGATTTCGACTTGGGGAGGGGATAAACCTTATATTAAGCTGTCAAACAATATTAAATACAATATTAAAGAAAAACTTCCATCAGGATGGAAGTTAGATAGTATTACAAACAAAAAACTACAGTTTGTTAAAAAAGATAAGAAAATTGCATTAGTGATTTAAGGGGCATGTCATGACTCAGGTTAGTTACGAAATACCAGAAAATATTCGAGAATTAATTATCAAAGTAGCATTTAAAGCAATTGAAAGTGGTTGTACTAATGAAGCTAAAGCTATTTTGGAGGCACTGGCAAAAAATTATCCATTATCAGCGGCCAGTGATATAGGCTATGCACTAATAGAGATAATGAATAGTAATTTTTCTAAAGCAATTCGTTTGCTAAAAAACACCCTTGAAAAATCAACTAATTGTTTAGAAGAAGCAAGAATTGTTTTACTTTATGCGATGGTTGCTTCTGGAAAAGTAACCGAAGCTAAGCATGAGGCAAAAAATATGCTGGAAGGGGAACTGGTAAGCAAAGACAATATTAAAATTATTTTTGATGAAATGGGATAGCTGATAAAGAGGGTGTTATGATTCCAATTGCCAGTGAAGTAGACCTGACTAAAGCTGAGTTACAAATTGCTTCAAATAGAGAAATATCTTATAAATCCATGGGTGATTTGAATGGATTGAATGAGGTAAATAAAATAGACGCTTTGCCAAAGCTTTATAGGTTTCTTTTAAGTTCTTTACCACTTAGCATGAATGACATCTTTAATAACTATAAAAAACAAGCAGCTAAGTGGATAGAAATGATAGAGAGTAATGATAATATTCCAGATGACTATAAAGAGGAAATAATCGGCAATATAAAATTTTCAGAGAAAGTTGTTTTGGAGAACTATAGTTACTCGAAAAAAATGGCTAACCTTGCTTTTTGTAAAAATCTAGTAAGTGGTATTTCAACAAAAATAAATGAGCTTACAAGAGTGTCATGAAAATAAGAATATACTTCCTATTATTACTATTTTTGCTATATGGCTGTGATAAAGAGCTCGTGACTGGGCTAACAGAAAGAGAAGCTAATGAAGTTTCGGTCACACTTTTTAAACATAATATAAAATCTGAAGTGGTTTCCACAAAAAAACTGGGAATGAAAGTATTAGTTGAAAAAGATGATTTTATAAAAGCATCAATGGTATTGAAGCGCTATGGGCTACCGAGAAAGAAATATGCAAGTATTGGCGATGTGTTTAAGAAGGATGGTTTGATTTCCAGTCAGATGGAAGAAAAAAATAGAACGGTATATGCATTAAGTGAGGAACTTAGCCATACTATTTCGATGATTGATGGAGTGGTTGAGGCACGTGTTCATATAGTGATTAATGATAAAAAGAAACGTTATTCAAAAGAGGTTAAAGTACCAAATACTGCCTCAGTTATGATAAAAGCATTGCCAAACTATAATGTTAACCACTATGTACCTCAGATAAAGCAAATGGTAGCCAAAAGTATCACTGGAGTAACATACAAAAATGTGGCTGTTACAGTATTTCCTTACATAGCTGAAACTAGCGCCAGTGGTATGGGAATAGTAGCAAGCAATGAAAGTAATGGAATGAGCACAGGCGTAAACATATTAATTACACTGTTAGTTATGTGTTCAATTGTTGGCATATCTTTGCTTGGGTTTCGATTATATGAACACCATTTCGCCCATGGAAAGTAAAGTTATTGACTTAAACTTCCGACCGATTAACTACGCTCATGACAATGAGCTAGCTAAACTTGCCTGTCAGTATTATAAAATTAATCGTATTCTGCATAAGCGTTTATTAAACGATGAAATATATATAAGAGAGTTATCTCTCTATATCAATAAAGTAGTTTATAATAATCAGTTTTTTTATAATTTTGATAATAAACCAGAGCTAAGATTAACACTGGAAACACGGGGCTGTATTGTTAAAGCTTTTTATATGGCAGCTTTACGCAGTCACTATAATTCGCTTTGTGCTGTTATGGATAGAAATAAACTGATAGCTCTCAATAAGCTTATCACAGAAGACGATTTATCTCTTATCATTAGTAATCCACCAAAGCAAAAATTTAATAAGATGATTAGAGACCACTTTACACTCAAACGGCAACTTTACTCTATGTTATGTGAAATGATGAGCACTTGGCTGTTAATGTTACCTAACCCTTTATCTGTACGTATGAAATTAAAGTTCCCTAATCGTTATTTTTGTTCAAGTTTTGGTAATCAAAGACAATATTTTGATAACTTATACTGGGTGTTGGATAAATAATGAGTTTGCAAATTATAAAGAGTAATGAATATGATAAAATCATTTCTTCACAACAGATTGCTGATAAAATAAAGTCTGAGTTAGATAATAAAATTGAGCAAGCTAGAAGTCAGGCTCAACGGTTGGTAGCTGAAGCACAAGTACAGGCGCAGCAGTTGAAACAACAAGCTTACTATGATGCATATACCCATTCATATGAGTATATGGTAAATGAAATGCTAACTAGCAAACTGGTGAAACAAACATTGATTACTTCAGCTATTCCTTTTTATGAGGCGCTGATAAAAAAGCTACATCACAAAATGATTGGAACACTTGAAGTATCTGATAGAATTAATAAGGTACTTCATGATGAACTTACTAGTTTACTCAGGGCAAATGAAATAACGATAGTGATTCACCCTGATATGCTGACTGAAACCAAAGCTAATTTACAATGTTCTGAAAATCCTCTTTGTAAAAATTTATTTTTTAAGACAGATATTAATTTAAAGCCGAATGAATTTATTATTCAAACCAAAGACATGACAATAGTTGCTGATAGTGTCTCTCAAACTCAATTGTTAAATCAAGTATTAGACCGAGCGAAACAGAAGCTTAGCCAAGCAACCAATAATAGTACTTGAATTGTGAATTGATGGGCACCTCTAATCTTCAAACCAACGCCTTGGTTGCGAATTGACTGTAAACAATAATTAGAGATGCTCTTATGTTAGAGAAATATTTTTCACAAGTACTCACTGAACTGAACCAACTTACTCCCTATAGCCAAGCGGGTGCTGTGACTAAAGTTTCACAAACAACGATAGAGACAGGTTTGGTCGATTTAAAACTAGGGGAGTTATGTAAAATAGTTGATCATTTTAATAAAAAGGTTTTTTTCGCTGAAGTCATATCAGTCGAACAAAACAAATCAGTGTTAGCACCCACAGATCACATTTCGCAGCTGAGTTTAAGTGCTCAGGTAGTCAAGCTTGATGAAGGTTTAACTTTACAAGTGTCATCGGCTTTGTTTGGCAAAGTTATTGATTATCGCGGAGCTGCTCTCAACTGTATTCATCTACAACACCAGCAACCAGCTACAATCAATATTGAAGCCAGGCCTCCATCCCCCTGGGACAGACAAGAGATTGATGAAACCTTTGAAACAGGTGTACGTGCCATAGATAGTTTAAACACCTGTGGTGTTGGCCAGCGTGTAGGTATTTTTGCCGCTGCAGGTGTTGGCAAGTCTACGTTACTTGCAATGCTGATTGCCCATGCCAAAGTAGATTTGGTCATCATTGCTTTAATTGGTGAGCGGGGCAGAGAAGTAAAAGAGTTTGTGAGTTTGGTCAAAGATACAGGGAGAATCAATCGAACTATTATCGTTTGTGCTACCTCAGATAAAACGCCTTTGGAACAGGTTAAAGCGGCTAACTCTGCCACCCGACTCGCTGAGCATTATCGTGACCAGGGGCTTAAAGTTTTGCTGTTATTTGACAGTTTAACACGTTATTCGCGGGCTCAACGGATGCTGGGCTTAATGGCAGGTGAGCCGCCTGCACGAGGAGGTTATCCACCTTCTGTGTTTTTGCGTATGGCACAACTGGTCGAACGACCCGGTAAAACCCACAAAGGCAGTATCACGGCTTTTTATACGGTGTTAATGGAAGGGGATAACCCTGATGAACCTGTCGCTGATGAGGCACGATCGTTGCTGGATGGCCATCTGATTTTATCGCGACAGTTGGCTGAAAAAGGACATTATCCGGCTATTGATGTACTCAGGAGTAAGAGCCGATTAATGGTTCAATTGATCAATGAGCAACAACTTAGCCTAGCAAATACAATAACGAGTCAACTCAGTATGATAAAAGAAAATGAGTTTATTATACGTGTTGGTGAATATAAGGCTGGTCATGATCAGAAATTAGATCAAGCATTAGCTAATCAAGATGAAATTAATCAATTTTTGCAGCAAGGCTTATCAGAAAAAACTAATATGGAAGAAACCATGCAATGGCTAACTCAACTTGGCCCGCAATAGCCAAATCCATTCAATCCCTCCTTGATATCTATCGTCATAAAGAGCTTACACTTTGCCAAATAATACAAAGCATTGAAAAAAAAATATCCACTCTAAAAAATGAGATATCTATTCAAGAACAGGAACAACAAAAGCTTTATAGTGAAATTAAGCAAAGTATTAATAGTATAGACAAAGCAACCTCGCTTGAGGAAATAAGGAAAAATAAAGCTAATATAAGATTTATTAATAATAAAGTTAATGATGCTTCTCACCAAATAAACAAGCTGCAACAAAGGCTTAATGATAAAAATAAAGAGTTAGCCGATGTTAAACAAAAAAAAATAACTGTTAGCCGAAAAATATATAAGTATGAATTGATTTATGAAAATCAGGAAAATCCTATTACCTAAAAAAAGCACTAAAGAGTGTGCTAAACACAATCTGGTCAATAAAGGTTATCAATTTATAAATAAATCAATTTTTCCAGTAGAAAAAGTTGAATCAGAAATAAAATCAATAAAGTATATATATTTAAAATTATCGTATAAAGGTAGTCTGTTAATAATAGCTGTAAATATAGAGCTAATAAATGAGTATCTAATTAACCAAAAAATATACACAGGTATTGAATATTTAAATGAGAAATTGAAGAAAATATTTATTGAAAACATGGTGTTAGAAGTTAATAAACGTATAAAATTAACTGATCTACACTATGTAAGTATATCAAAACTGCCTCAAGTTGTTGATTGGATGTGGTTGAGAATTAAACAAATAAAAAATGGATATATAAAAGTTAGTTGTGGTAAATGGCTAAAGTATCTTGATCAAGAAAACACTAATAAAGTTTATTTTAAGTGTCTAGTAGAGCAATACAGATTGTATGGAGAAGTCGCTGCAATCAAGTCACTTAGCCAAGGAGATATCATTTTATTAGACTCAGCTGATAGTGAGCTAAGACTGTGGGAACCACAAAACAACCTTTTTTCTAAGCTAGTGATAAACCAAGATAACTACAGTTATAAACTAAATAATAATTGGTATAGAGATATGAAAACGAAAAGCCAAATGAGTAATTTAAAAGCAAAAATATCATTTGTCATCGATGAATTAACACTCAATACTGATGATTTATCAGGTTTTAGTGACAATCAATATATAAAACTTGAGAAACAGCTTAACGAAAGTATAGATATCTATGTTAATGGATACAGATTTGGTCAAGGTAAACTAGTGGCGATTGAAGATCACTATGGTGTAAAAATAACTAATTTGTGCTAACAAAAGAATTATGTTATGCAAGAGTCAATACCGTATATATTAATAGGATTTTTTGTATCAATATTACCGTTGATTGTTGTAATGATGACTGCATTTACTAAGATAAGCATTGTTTTTATGCTATTACGTAATGCAATAGGTTTACAACAGGCACCACCCAGTATCTTATTAATGGGTATAGCTCTAGTTTTAAGTATATTTTTAATAGCACCGGTAATTGACAAAACAGTACAACAGTTTGATGGGGAGAATTTTTCTAATAAAGATTTAAAGCAATGGTATGTTGTAGTAAACAAAGTTAGTACACCAATAAAAACCTATTTAAATAAGTTTGCTACAGATGAATCAAAAGAAATGTTTATCACTGTTAGTCAAGAAGTTTGGCCTGAAGATTTTAAATATAAAGCTAAGGAAAACTCAATATTTATTATAATACCCTCATATGTTCTAAGTGAGTTAAAAAGGGCATTTGAAATAGGTTTTTTACTTTTTTTGCCTTTTTTGATAATAGACTTGGTTGTAACAAATATATTGCTTGCAATGGGGTCGATGATGATGTCGCCTTCTTTAATATCATTACCGATTAAATTGTTGTTATTTGTTTCAGTTGATGGTTGGACAACATTAATTGAAAGCTTGCTACTAAGTTATAGTATTTAAACATGGTAGGCATGAGTAATGAGTAGTGACCTAATACAGTTTATAGTAGTGGAAGGCTTGTGGCTGGTACTATTGATATCGTTTCCACCAATTTTAGTGGCAACATTTGCATCATTAATTATTGCTTTGATTCAAGCTCTTACTCAAGTACAAGAACAGACCCTAGCAATGAGTGTAAAAATTATTACTATTTCTATTGTCTTAATGGCAACGATTAGTTGGTCCTCTAACTTGATTACAAGTTATACAGATAAAATTTTTGAAATAATGGCAACTCAATAAATGAATAATAGTAATGTATTGCTTGAGCTGTTTTACTCAGTGATACTACCAGTACCAAGGTTAGCTGGTGTTTTTTTTGGGTTTATATATTTCAGTAAACAGAATATTCCGGCAATAGTAAAAACAGGTGTTGTCATATCAATATCATTATCACTGGTTCCTTATATATATGCAGATATTGATATAAGTGAAATAAATGATCCTGTGAGTTTGGTTAGTATTAACTTTAAAGAGATTGTACTGGGTATTGTAATGGGTATTATATTTACAATACCATTTCAGATGCTTAATTTATCTGGTTCATTATTTGATGCTTTTAAAGGTGCACAGTTACCCTATAGTGGTGCATTCTTGAGTGGTGGAGAAGGAACTGCAACTTCTTCATTGTTAAGTTATTACATTGTAATATTGATGTTTACATCAGGGTATTTTTTTGAGGTTATTCAATATGTATTATTAAGTTATAAAGTATGGCCTATTATAGACTTTTATCCTGTTTATGATCAAAGTGATATATCAATTATCTTTACACTGTTGAACGAGTTATTCTCAGTAGCTGTATTGATCACTGCTCCAGTAATAATCATATCAATTCTAGTAGATGTTTGTACTTTGGTTTTAGCTAAGCAATTACCACAATTAAACCCCACAATGTTGGTTATGCCTATAAAGGCAATTATGATATCAGGATTTATTGTATTGTTAATTAACAAGGTCGACTTTATTGAATATATGGACTTTGATTATTATTCTACACTTGTAAGGAAAATAATAACATGAGTGAAGATAGTCAAGATAAGTCATTTGAAGCAACAGATCATAAGCTTGATAAAGCAAGAGAAAAGGGGCAGGTACCAAAGAGTAAAGAAGTATCTGTTTTTGTGGTAATTAGTTGCCTATTAGTTTATGTATTTATTTTTTTTGCAAGTATAAATGAAAAGATTGCTGAGTTTGTAAATTTAACTGCAGATATTAAGTACAGCTTTGAAATAAAAGCGGAGTCGTTCCTTATTGTTTTGTCGGATGTTTTTTGGGGATTTATTTTTCCTCTTTATTTGTTAATAATAATACTTAACTTGATGATAAGCATAGGTTTTTCTGGTTTGGTGTTTTCATTTGAACCATTGAAACCCAAATTGGAAAAAATTGATCCGGTAAAAAATCTAAAGAATATTTTTAAAAAAAAGAGTCTGTTAGAGTTTTTGTTTAATATAGTAAAAACTACGCTAGTTGCTGGTATAGTGACTTATATTATTTCAAAATATCTTGATGATGCGCTTAACTTAACAGAGTGTGGTAAAAGTTGTTTTTGGTATTTGTTGCAAGAGTCTGTGAAGGAGTTGGTGATAGCTATAGTTTTGATGCTAGCTTTCTATGTAGTCATAGACTTAATTATTCAGAAAAAACTATTTTTAAAAGAAATGAAAATGTCTCAATATGAATTAAAACAGGAAACTAAAGATACTCAGGGTAATCCAGAGGTTAAATCTGAAATTAGAAGACAAGGTAATGAACTACTTAATTATGGTGAAGTATTAGGGCTAAGCAGTGCAAACTTTATTATTACAGATAATAATGGGGTTGCAGTTGCTTTATCTATTAAGCAAGATAAGATGCCTGTTGTTGTAGGTAAAGCAGATAAATCTAGTATTAAAAATATCTTGGCTTATGGACAGAGCAAAAACATGAAAATTGTAAACAACGCAAAGATTGCTCAAGAATTATTTGATAATCTTAAAATAGGCGAACCAATACCAGTATCATATTTAACCAGTATAGTTGGCTATAATGAATAAAATAATAATATTAATAGTAGCTCATATATTGTGCATCGCGAATGCTTACGCTAAGGTAGATAAAATTTATCTCTCCTTAGATAAAGGATTCACCCTTTCAGTCAATAGTCAAGTAAAAACATTATTTGTTCAATCTGATAACATAGCAAAGTTAAAGCAAATTGGTGAGAACAGTTTTTATTTAATTCCAATCGGAATCGGAAATACCGATGTAATCGCCGTTGATGTTGATGGAAATGAATACTGGCGTAAACATGTTGAGGTTTATTATGACCTTAATAAGCTAAAATACTTAATTAGTGACTCAATCAGAGACAATACTTTAAATGTAAGAATAAATGGAACTAACTTAGTAGTTGATGGAAGTTTTAAAACAGAGTCGGACCAAAAACAAGCGATTGACAGAATTCAATCTCTTATACCAAAAACAATTAACTTAGTTGATAAAACTCAAGTTGAAAATAATTTACAAATTAACCTCAAGCTGAAAATTGTTGAGGTTAAAGAGGACCTGAGTAAAGTATTTGGAACTAATTGGCGCTCACTTTTCAGGCTTGGCAATTATACATTAGCAATTGGTAATGCTTTACGATTCTTTAATGCAAATAATGTTGTAGATGCGGGTAGTTTTACAAGCTCCATTGGTTTTAATACGTCCAAAACCGATATTTCATCCATAATCAATGTTCTCCATCAAAAAGGTTTAGTGTCTATTGTATCTGAACCTAGCTTAACTACTCTTAGTGGTCAAGAAGCAAAAATCTTAGTGGGTGGTGA
This sequence comes from Spartinivicinus ruber, assembly GCF_011009015.1. Lineage (NCBI taxonomy): Bacteria > Pseudomonadati > Pseudomonadota > Gammaproteobacteria > Oceanospirillales > Zooshikellaceae > Spartinivicinus > Spartinivicinus ruber. The sequence continues at coordinate 3,914,376 of NZ_CP048878.1, read as the reverse complement.
AACACCTATCCCTATTATTAACCAAGATGGCTTTTCTAATGTTAACTATAAGTCACATGGTATTATTTTAGATTTTACGCCAAAGTTATTACCCAGTAATCGAATACATGTTAGCTTTAATGCAGAAGTGAGTAATCAAAGTTCAGTAACCTATAATAATGGGCAAACTGTATTACCTGGGTATAATGTAAGAAGAGTTACCTCAACTACTGAACTCTTATCTGGCCAAAGCTTTGCCATTGGTGGGTTGTTTTATAAACAAAAGGAGATTGAGCGAAATAATGTACCTAGACTAGAAGGTGTCCCTTTACTGAGTAGCTTATTCGAGCAAAAAAAGGAAAGTCAAACCTCTAAAGAGCTAATTGTAATAGTAACTCCTGAAGTTTATGATTTATCACAACAATCTTATCAAGACAGTTGGGTTGAATCAGTTCGCTTACCTAATACATTTGAACGAAAAATTAGCAGAAAGCCAAACAATAATGCCATCAAACTACCTGCATCAGTGGGGCATGTATTCTAATGAAAAATTATATTACACTCATTGGTATTATGTTATTAACAGGCTGCTCCTTAAATAAAGGTGTAGATAGGGCTTTTTTTACAGAAGAAACTGCAATTTCAACTGATTATACTAAACCACACCAAGAATTGGCAGCAACTGCTAGTTCTGTTGATGATTATGTAAATGCAATTAAAATTTTACAACCTCTCTATCAACAGGGGAAAGAAGCCAGAGTTGCCTTACAATTGGCTGAAAACTACCTGAAATTAGGTGACCTAATAAATGCCGAGTTTTATTATATGCAGGCAACAAAGAATGACAAAACACAAGTAGCTGCATGGGTAGGTATGGGCAAAGTAGCCCTGCAAAATGGTAATGCCCATAAAGCGATGAATCACTTTGCTCAAGCATTAAAAATTGATGATAATAATTACAAAGCACTTAATGGTATGGCTGTTTCGTTGGACTCGCTAGGAAAATACCAGCATGCAAGAAACTATTATAGAAAATTGCTTGCTAAAAACAGTAATGATAAGCAAGTATATAATAATTTGGCTGTTTCATATTTATTACAAGGGCAATATCATGAAGCAGAAGAGATTTTAAGACAATTAATTGCTTCACGTGTTTATCCTAAAAATGCCTTATATAATTTAGCAATCGTCTACAGCTTATCAGGGCAAACGCAAAAGCTGCATGAATTAATGCAGGTTATTCCTGATAAAGTGTATTTTAACCGTCAACTGGCTAAACTGAAGAACAGTTTGAGGTAAATAAGAATGTATGATGTTGATCTGTTCTCTAAATTATTGTCGTTAGAGCATCCTTGGTACATACCCGCAGTGCACATAGATGAGCAAAAACGGCTTATTTATATTTTTATCGATTTTCGAGATGAAGCACATTTTTCTTGTCCAATTTGTGGTGAATCATGCTCCCGGTATGATAAACGTACTCGTAAATGGCGGCATTTAGACACTTGTGACTTTAAAACTTATATTACTGCCATGGTACCAAGAGTAAATTGTTCTAATCATGGTTGTCACTCTTTAATGGTAGATTGGGCAAATCCTCGTTCGCGATTTACTACTTCATTTGAGGAGCGCGTAGTGCAATTCTCTGAGCGTTACCCGATTGCAAGTTTAAGTAGAAAGTTTGCAATTAGTTGGACTGCTGTAAATAACATAGTAAAAAGACTCGCTCATCAGCCTAATTTTGGTTAAAACTGATGGATATTGCTAGTCAACTCAATAAAAAGAAACTCTTAGCGGTTCTTAGTGGACGTAAAGATGTTATTTTTGTTGGATTAATTTTACTTATTGTGGTGATGATGGTTATTCCATTACCCACCTTGTTGGTTGACCTACTGATTGCCCTAAATATTAGTTTTGCTGTTATTACAATTATTGTTGCTATTTATCTGAGAGATCCTGTTGACTTTACGACCTTACCAGCAGTGTTGCTATTTGCCACTGTTTTTCGTTTAGCGTTATCGGTAACAACAACCAGATTAATTTTGCTTGATGCTGAGGCGGGTGACATTATCTCTACATTCGGTGATTTTGTTATTCAGGGAAATGTAGCGGTTGGTCTAATCATTTTTTTAATTATTACGTTGGTGCAATTTATTGTAATTACCAAAGGTTCTGAACGGGTAGCAGAGGTTTGCGCTCGCTTTTCATTGGATGGTATGCCTGGGAAACAAATGAGCATTGATGCAGACTTGCGTAGTGGAATGATTGATATGCATGCTGCGGTAAAACGTCGATCCCATTTACAGAAAGAAAGCGAATTATTTGGCTCTATGGATGGAGCGATGAAATTTGTTAAAGGTGATGCAATTGCTGGTTTAGTTATTACTGTTGTCAATATTGTGGGTGGACTTTCTATTGGTATGGCACAACATCAGCTTGAGTTTAATCAAGCACTTAATATATATTCTATTCTCACTATTGGCGATGGATTGACAGCACAAATACCAGCTTTATTTATTTCTATTGCGGCAGGTATTATTATTACTCGTGTTGTGAATGACGAAAAAGATGACTTGAGTACAGAGATTACCAAGCAAATATCTATTTATCCTCAAAGTATGGTATTTGCTGGTATCTTATTATTCTTATTTGCATTGCTACCAGGTTTTCCTACGTTTTTATTTATCGCGATTGGTGCTGGTTTGGTGTCAATGGGTACTCATATTATATTTAAAGAAAAAAACAAAAAAGCATTAAAAGAAGTCACCTGGTTTGATGATAGAGACAATAGCTTAACCGATGAAGAGAAATATAAACCATTTCCTGGTATTACAATTAAAATTTCTCCTACTTTAGATTTTCTATGTAAAGATGAAAAATTTGTCAGACAATTTCAAGTATTAGAGGAAAGCTTTCATAGTGTGTTTGGAATACGCTTACCTTCTCATAGGCAATTTATTGATTCAAAAATTGAAAATGATCATTATCTAATCGCTATAGATGATGTACCTTTATATGAAGGTACATTTCATAAAGATAAAAAAATACTCAAGCAAGTACCCGAACCTTATAATGAAAAAGACTTTACTACTGTTAACGAATGTTGGGGATATCATCAGTTTTATTTGGTAGATCCCAGTAGATACGACAGTAGCAAGATGGGTACAGCTTTTGAAGCCATGTCATTTTTTTACCATAATTTATCAAATACCTTAATCCGCTTTGCAGCAAATTTCATGGGTATTCAAGAAACTCGTTCATTACTTGATCAAATCAATTTAGAGTATAGCGTGTTAGTCAGTGAGACACTGGAAGTTTTGCCAATAGCAGGGTTAGCGGATTTACTTAAACGATTATTAGATGAACGAGTGCCCCTTAAGCATATTCGAGCGATTCTTGAAGCTGTAGTCAAACATGGTAAGAATGAGCAAGATACGGAAGAATTAGTTGAACTGGTGAGAAGCGATCTGGCGCTGCAAATATCAAACCAATTTGCATATTCTAGAAAAATAAGTGCATACAAATTGAGTTACCAATTGGAACAAACAATTGAAGATACTATTCGCGCAACTGGTAGCAGTTATTTTCTTGACTTACCGGCAGAACAAACCCAAAGTCTATTTAATTATTTAAATCAACAAGTGGCCAACTTTCCATTTGAATCGGATAAGCAGCAACCGGTGTTTGTTGTTTCCAAAGAGATCCGGCGTTATTTATTTAAACTACTTAGGCAAAACCAAGTTTATGCATATGTATTATCACTAGAAGAGTTACATCCTGACTATCAATTAAACATAATCGATACGATCAACTATGAAATTAACTAATGGGTTGGCTTTAATTTTTTTATTAATTGGTAGTTCTACCGCTATAGCTCAGCCTGAATGGGAAAAAATGCCCTACTTGTTTAAAAGTAATGATCACTCAATAAAGCAAGCATTTCTTGACTTTTCCTTTAATATGGATACACCATTACAGTTACCAGAAGAGATTGAAGGAGTTAAACCAGTTGATTTACCAGAAATGTCAGCTTTAGAGTATCTAAACTACTTATGTAGACTGTCTGCTACCACTTGGTATTTTGATGGGTATAAGCTATATATTATTAAACAAGATGATATTAAAAATGAAATCCTTAATATAGAAGATATTAGTTATCGTAAACTTATGACGTTATTAAAAGAACTGGAAGTATATGACAACAAGTTTACAATTAAGCATCATCCACTGGAGTCTGTCATTTATATAAGAGGACCAGATATATATATTAAAAGTATAAATAAAATCGTAAAGAAGTACCGGTTAAAAGCGAAGAATAAAATCAATATAGTATACGGCAATAACTAATAATAAAAATTTAAGCTATACTCATTTTTGATTAATAATATGTATAATCAAGGTCAAGAGTATAGGTTGCAATATGGCAGTATGGGGTGTTGATTATGATTATTGATTTATTCAATTACGATAAAATTGAACAAAAGCTGCTCACTGAGCTTGCTGATAGGAATAAAATTGGTCAAGTAGCAATTTTTTCTGGTGAGTTTACTCATTATTTCCCTGCTCACATTGGTAATAAATCTGTTTTATCAAGTCAGTCTCATTTAGATGTCTTGTATATTTTATGCCCGCCAATAGCCTCTAAAAATTATATAAACCAACTAAAAATACAAATTAAGAAAATTGCTCACTATATGCCTACCAAAGTAGTCGTCTATCAACCTATGTTATACTCATTTCCTTATGAATGTAATGCATGTTTAATTAAAAATTTAGTAGAAGATAGTTTTGTTTCTTCAGACCATGTTTTTTATATTAAACCTGGGGTCTGCTTTGATTCATTTATCCACCCATTTTTATTTATATTGTCTAATCAAGTTTACTGTGATGCTATTGAAAATAAGCGTATTAATTTTTTTATGCTTGATGACTTAGTTGAAATACTTATATTTCTTGGTTTTAAATGCAAACAAAGCCACCATCAGATTCACCTAACAGGACCTACTAACTATGATTTAGAGGAGGTGTCTTTTCTTTTTAATCAATATCTTAATACATCCTTTATGTATGAAAATGTTTCAATTGATAATCTAAAATCGTTTTTTACTAGATTAGGTTATTCTTATTACTACAGTAACCAATTTATATTATTAACTTTGGCTACAATAAACAACCATTTTACGACTGTAAGTGATGACTATATGTACTTTCTTGGAAAAGCCCCAAAAAATATTTTTTCTGCATTTATTTGATGACTTAGTTTTAACTTGGCAACGATTTTTCGTTGCCAAATATAGTTGAATAATACTCAGTTTTTTGCTGAGGATGCCGTATTTTTTATAGGACTGGCGGAAGATTGCTCTGGCCCTTTACTTCCACATTGACTACTTTCTTCAGGGTTATTTTCTGATTTTTGTTCGTTTAGCATACTTTGCATAAGAAGTTGAATTAACAATTGTATCAGTTTCATTAAGTCATCTTGACCTATTCCTTTATCTCCCTTTCCCTGGCTATTATCTTGTGGACAACATGTTGGTTGAGTTTGTTGGACACAACCTGATCCAGTAATACCTTGTACACCACTCATTGCTTCTCTCCTAGTCAATTGGTTTTGGTAAGAAGACTGTAATTGTATTTTGCAAGTAATAAAAGACATTATCTGAGTAAAAATGTGAAGCTAAACCAGTAATTTACTTAGATTTTTTTTTAATAGTGGGTAAATTCTTTAATTAAGTGGATAAGTGGTATTATTTAACAGGTGCAGTAGTATTGATATTATTAAAATAATTTCACTTCATTTAAACCTAATATATTAGGTATTGCTGTTTGTTTCATGCTGTTTTATGAATTTACCCACACAAAAGAGTGAGACTATTAATACTAGTGTGATAATTATAACAGAAATAATAGGTTGACTAAGTACTAGTTGCTTAAAAATACTTGCATAATGAAGGGTAAGAATATGCAAAAGTTTACAAGCAGGGACTGCTGTATGGTAATAATACTTTGGTTGATGAATAAACAATATAGTGTTTTCTACTTATTCAAACCGTTTATTTAGCCAATCATGTGTTTTCTAAAAGTAAAAAATTCAAATTAACTGGTATGACAAGGAGGTTATTGAGTGCCAAGTAATTGAGTTCTGAATGAGTAGGAGTAATCTATGACAATAACAACTTCTGTGGACTCAAATAAAAACCAACCTATTACCCAGTCTGACTTGGATCAACGTGATGATTCAGGTAAAGGTATTAATACCTCCGGATTACCCATGAAACAGCTCACCAAGCTGTTGACTAAATCCAAGCCGTCAGATGCATCTGCTGCTGTAGCTGAGAAAGATGAAGAACGTCCTGATGCTAACGATAGAAGCCAAGTTAACCAGATCAACCGTTGGAGCCCCACGGCAAGAAAGATTCTAGACGCATTGTTAAACCGCTCCACTGATGGTGTACAACAAACGGTGGATGGGCAACAAGGCGCCAATGAGCAACACGCTTCGCGAACAAAAGACAAAACCCTTTGGGAAAGTGTTTGGGAGCGTATGTATACCACGGGTAAATTAGGTAAAGTGGATATCTCTATTGGTGTCTTTGACCAGGATCAGAAAGGTTCTCATACTAATAAACAAGAAGGGGTAGTACCCACTGTTGTTAGTTGGTTTAAGAGTGCTAAAAATCTTAATTCAGCATTTCGTAATTTATTTCGTGGTGATCCTACGGTTCAGCAAAACATTGAACGAAATGTTGCGGATAGTGCAGAGCTATTTCATCGTGATGGTGTTAAACAACAGTTACGACGTTTACTCAATTTACCCTCTAATGCCTCTAATCAAACGATTGCCAGCGAGTTTAATAAGTTTATTCAATCAATGCCGGAAGGTGCCAGTTTTTCTCTAGGTGCAGGAGGTGGTATCGATTTAAAATGGCCAAGCACTGGCGTTTGGGCTCACCCTTCAGGAATTGGTGACGTTGGCGTAATGGTCAAAACCGGTGTGGAAGGTGATAACAGTATTCAGTTCAGCCGGGATGCTGCTGGGGTTAAAGTGACGATGGGGGGTACTTCAACCTTTAAGGGGCTTACATTAGAAGTAGGTGGGTATGCATCAAAACCGGGTGAAAAATATATGTTAGGGGCCCATGTGGAGGTGGATGCCACACTGGCTAAAACTAAACGCGACCAGCGGGCCTCTGCTTATTTTAGTGGCGAAAATTTAACAACTTTCATTAATAAGTTGGCGAATACTGAAGGTACAGAAAAGTTAGATTTTAATTGGGTAGTTGAAAATGCCCAACGTAAGCCGAATGGTAAAAATACCATTCAAGTGAGTAAAGAGCTTGAGATTAAACCACTAACACTTGAAGGTGACTTAGCGGGTAAGTTTGGAGGTGGGGTTGAATCGCCATTTAATACTGGCGATTCAGGTGCTGTCGGTGTGGGTAAATCAGCTGGGCTTGTACCTGGTATCTCATTGCATGTGACTAAAGATGTCGTATTACGGTGGAAGGCAGAGTCAGCCTTTGATGCTGATAAGCCAGATTTTAGTTTAACTTATCAGAACGACAAACTGTCTAGCTATTTTTCTGATACTGAATTTAAAGTTTCTGGGTTTTTATGGGGTAGGCCAGCAAAAGTGACTTATCCTTCAATTAGTCCAGATGGGGTTGTTTCCTCAACAATAGGTGGCTCGTTTCTTAGTTATACGTTTGGTGAAAAAAAGCTACCTGATCTAAAAGGTAATGTGAAACCCACTGATTCCCCCAAACCGACTGATGTAGCACCTACTGATGGTGATGAAACGGCTAAGACCAATCGTTTTGTCAATATAACGGGTATACCACTGACGGCTGATAATTTAGATACAACCATTAAAAAATACCCACCACTGGAGCGCTTTTTTCAAAATGATCCTGATGCTAAATGGCGATTACAAAATGCGCTGAAGCATAAAACAGAGGGCGGCTCGACATCACTAAATGTTGAATTTCGGTTACGTGATAATAAATATCAGGAAATTAATAATATTCTTGCTGGGCAAGATATTGAGTCTTTACCAGAAGAAAGCAAAAATAAAATTCAAGCAATTTTAGACAATAAGGATAGCTTTGAGTTATCCGGCTATAACCTGATAGAAGACCGAAATATTAAACAAAAAAGAGGCTTGGGGGCTGTATTTGTTAGTGTAAATAGCACTAATGAAATGAAATTTACTAATTCCATTTACACGGAAACTGTCAACCATCAATTGGGGGTTTCTGATATCACTGATAAAACCCGAGGTATTTCATCACTGTTTCAAAACAGAGGTCGCGCTCTACAGTTAATTTATAATGATGTAGGCCAAAATGCTCATGCAAGGCAAAAGGATTTTGCGAAAAATAGCCATGAAATAGCAAAGATCCGCCAACTGGAAGCAACTGGTCAAGCGTCGCCACAGGAACTAGCAGATATCGCCCACTTTGATGCGTATCAGGAAAACTTAGGTAAAGAGGCTAACTTTGGCACTAATGGTTTATTTGAAACCATTGATTTTAGTCGCTTTAAAGGACAAGCATCAGCCTCTCAAGCAGCATCAGAAGCGGCTAGTCGAATGAAGCAACCAGGTGCGGGTGGTGCGGTTATTATGCAACAGGTGGGTGAACATTGGGTGCCTGTTTATACTATAGCACGTAGTCAATATAATCAGGTTAACGTGTATAATGCGCAAGGCCAGCAAATAAAAGTATTTCATAATAAAAATCACCAGCAAGATGCTGCAATTGATGATTATTTGAAAAAGTTAGTTACAGCAGAAGGTAATGGTAGTGCTTTTAAAGTATTTGTAGCAAAAAAAGACTTTGCTCAACGATTTAATGTGGCTGCACAACCGCCTTATGAACCAGCGCCCGATTATACGACACAAGGTACGCAGACCAATCGACCAAAGGTGGCGACTCAAGGGGATTATGACCCTGCTGATCGTGATGTAACAAAGGTTGTTACCGAATATGAGCGCATCAAGGCTAATGATCCCACGATTCGCGTTTGGAGTGATAAGGGTAGCTGGGTTAGTTTAAAAAAATCAGAAGCCTACACTCTGGGCTTGAAGGTGGATGGTAAGCAAATTACTAGTGACACAGATTTTACTGACGCATTGTTAGGTAATGAGGCACATCGGCTAAGCTGGGACTTTGATCAGGCGACACTAGCCTTATTACATGATCCAGATAATTTTGCTCGTAATCGACATTTATTGCAAAAAGCAGCATTAACGACCTCAGCAACTTCTCCATTAAGTCAGTCTGAATCCGCATTTGTTAATAAAACCAAGCAGTTATTGGCAACCGCCAGTGATTATGACCAGTTTCTTGGCCAGTTGAATGCTTGGGCTGATAGTCAAAAATCAACCATCATCAGTAAACTGAACAATCAACCGGCTACAGCTACAGGCACTACCTCTGCAGTAGATCCTTTTGCAGGGCCTCATGTCACTGAAATTAATATTAATTCAGATGGTAGCTATGAAATAACATACGACAGAAATAATCTAGCGGGCTCTAGCAATCAAGCTGAGTCAGTGACCCGGTCAATTAATGCAGATGCTGTATCAGGCTTATCGGATACAGATAAATTAACGCTTAACTTGGCTGATATTGTACAAAAAAGATATAACACGCGGAAAAAAATTATTGATAGTGGCCAAGGCTCTAAAGCGTTATCAGCTTATTCGGCATTTGGTACTGCCAATGGGCTAAGAATTTTAGGTGAGTATGGCGTTGGTGATTCGCCTTTAGCGCGTTTACAAGCATCATCAACATTATTAGGTGCGGCAGAAGAAGTATTATCTGGTGTCGCCAGTGTGGGTGATTTAGCTAAAAAGTTTAATTTAAAACTGCCTAAAGCAGGCTCTGCTACCAAAGCCCTGGCCAAAGTGTTCGGTGGTTCTGATGGTTTGTCGCAACTCGGCAAGTTGGGTAAATTGGGTAAGGTTGCTGGCCCGTTAGGGGTGATTACTGGTGGTTTAGATATTGTTAATGGTGCATTTGGTTTAGATGCTGCGATTAGAAATGGTGACGGCTATGGGATCGCGTCATCGACATTTGACATTGCCAGTGGTGCCTTAGGCATTGCAGCGGTTGCCTTTGCTGCAACACCAGCAGGGCCTTTTCTAGCAGTTGGTGCGTTAGTTGCCTCAGCTATTAGCCAAGGCATTCAAGCTGCCAAAACGGTTGCGACATTTGAAGAGGAAGTGAGACCACTCGCTTGGTATGAAAAGTTAGGCTACGGCGCTGCAGCATTCTTTGGCCTTGATGATAAAACCTCATGGCATCAGGAATTACAAGATAGTCGTCGCCAGAAAGCGATTGAGGCACGTAAACAACTGGTTGCAGAACAGGATGCAATTTCAGAGCAAGTGTTTAGAACAGTAGGTGACTCAATCACTGATACGTCCGGGCTTTTCCCGACCAGTGAATTATTTTTGTTTGGTAAATATCCGCACACCCTAAGAATTAAAGAAAAAGATGAATATGGGGATGAAGTCCATCAGATAAGGACACATCCTGCTCATGTTTTAACGGAAAAACGAGGTTTTGGTGATAGTAATAAAGTGACCTTTTTTAATATGAACCAATACTTCGATCCTAATTGGAGTGGGATCGAGTTAATTGATGCAACAGGTTATGTTTCTCATGGAAATTTAAATGCCTGGCGATTGGAAAAAACCATTAATACTGGGGGACGTACCTTCCTATCTGATTATCCATTAGGTGGAGAAAGTAAAATCCCTGTCATCGCAGGGTTTAAGGATAAACAAAATACTTTCTATACAGACGAGGCGGTTGAGCAAAGTTATGTAGGGGGAGCGGAATCAGATGTGGTTCGTTATGTGGCACCGGCAGTGAAGTCTGAGCCAAAAGCAGGAGAACCTGTTAATCACACTAAAAAAGAGGTTTATTTTTTAGGTAATGAAGGCAAGGATACCGCTGCTTTTAGTATTGCTGCGCAACCTGATACAGAAACAAATACAACACCTAATACCATCCGGGTCAGGCCTTCTCAGGAGTTTGAATATGAGTGGATGTATGGTTATGAACAGGAACAGGCTTTTAAAAAGCAACAAGAAACCTTTGTAAAAATTAGCGAGACGGTGACGGGCTCTAGTTTAACTGCAGCTGAAACAGAAACCCTATTAATTCAGGGGAATTCACAAACCGCCGAAATTGATGCGGATTTAAGGAGTGCTGCAGGACAACCGACAATTGCCAATAAAACATTTATTTTGGGTAACACAGAAAACCTGAAACTAAGAACCGGTCAAGGGGAAAATAATATTTTCCACATTGCGAGCAAAAAAGGTGTTGTCAAATCAGAAGGAGACAATAGCGCCTTTTATATTACGGAAGATGTACAGTCACTGAGAATTAACAATGGAAGCTTAGCCTCAGGTAAATCTAATACCATTGATTTAACCAGTTGGGCGGCATTAGAACAGTTGGAAGCTTTTGCGACTAATGATGGCAAAGGGATGCGTATTCGCGATAAGAATAATCATGATCGATTTATTCGTATCGAAGATCGTTCTTCAATTATATTGAATGTGCAAGGTCAGTCTGGTTCTGCCATTACCCTTGGACCAAGTCAACTACAATCACTTTCACAACAGGCGCGTTCTTTGACCCAACTGTTGCCACAAACGACCCATTATGCAAATGGGGGAATTCAACAAATCAATCTATCAGCAGAACAAAATCAGCTGTCTTTAAAAGGAGCAGGAACTTTTCATGTTCGGGCGGCAGGCAGTCAATTAAGTCTGTTGGATGTGGATAAAGGGGTAGGCGTTGGTTTAGATACGATGGGTGATGGTAGTCAGCTACGCTTTAAAGGCGTTAACTTTGCTGATGTCCAACAGTCTGGTAATACCTTATGGATGACCAAAGAAAAATATGCGCTATTAAGCATTGGCCAGATACCCGCTTATACATCATTTGTAGCTCAATTTGATGATGGCATAGCCAGTTTTCATACTGATGCACAGGGGCAGCTAGCAGTTCACGGGTTTCAGGCAAAATCACAGCTAGGCTTAACTAAGCCAGCAGGTGTGACTGAGGTTGATAAAGCTTCTGTAGGATTGGCGCAGCAGCTGGATGGCCCTTTATGGCGCTTTGCTAATGGCATGATTGCCAGTCCCTTAACTGGTGATGTTTATGATTTACAAGGCCACCGTTATGCCAATGCTCACTATGATATCAATAATAATAGTGTGGTATTTAATACGTTAGAAAATAACCAGCAGCGTCTAGATCCCAGTCAGGCGAATACACGAATTGCCCCTTATGAAGCAAAAGTACTGGAAGACGGGCGCTGGTTGTTTGGCGATACCCCAGATAAAAATCAATCATTTATTGTCGATCCCACTACCTGGCGTATTTATCAGAGCGCTGATGACAAAGCACCATTAAAAGGGGTGTGGTTCCGTTATGATGGTGCTAGAGGTCAGCATTTAATTGTCGATAGTGGTTCAGGTCCTGGTAATCGTTTAACTAATCGTCAGACACAGGGTGTGTCTGTTGCTGAATTTCAGCGGATTATTAAAGATAAAGGGGTTATGACAGATATTAGTAAAGGAGAACTCTATTATCCTGATGATAAAGAAAAAGCACAATTATTAACCTACTTTCATTTTATTATTGACCAAGACAACTTACATGAACATGTTGGTAATGAACAACATAAGCCGATACAGGCAACAGCTGAACAGTTAACAGTGAAAGATACGGAAGCAACCGATATTATTCTGGGAAATGAGGGCAATAATATCATTATTGCTTCATCAGGTAATGATCGCATTCGTCCTCAGGGAGGGCAGGACCAGGTGCGTTTCACCCCAACAGCGAAGGGCATTAAAACCCTGGAAATTAATGCTAATGATGATATTACCCTACTGTTGCCGTTTAATATTAGTATCGATGCCGACTATTACTTCAGGGGCAATAGCTTTGTGATTGAGGGAACTGCACCCAGAGCGAACGGTGAAAAACTGCGGGTTGTTATACCTGACTTTGAAAAAACTCATCCTAATCTGACGTTGAAAATGTATGATGCCCAAGACTCTGAACAAGTAGCAGCTTTAGAAGCAGGAGAAGACGTTCACTCAGGCATTATTTTTGGTGAAGAAAATATTCAATATCTGGCTACTTTAGCTGCTAAACGACGAGAGGTAGAGAACATGCAGTTTAGTTAGCCCTTTTTCGTAAGGCTATACAACTCAATAATGCAGCAGAATTTTCTGCTGCATTATTGGTTTTAAGCGGCTTTATGTGTAGTTGAAGGGGGCGTTTTGGTAGGATTTGTTAGCGCTCTACTATTGATAAATTTCATTAAAATAAGTGCACTTAATACTAATGCTACTCCTGACCATTGGATCAAGGAAAGTGATTCATCTACCAATAACAGACCAAGTGCCACGGCAGTGATTGGATTAAGCAAAGCTAATAAACCAATAATATGGCTGCCTAAATGCTTTAATGACCAAAACCAGATCAAATAAGCTAATAAAGTGTTGGCCAAGCTTAACCATAAAAGAGCAGGGACTTGATCTATAGCGGGAAATTGCACAGGGCCTTCAACTATCCAGGCAAGTGGCACAAGTAGCAGGCCACCTATCAGCAACTGCCAACCCGTTAAACCCACAATATTTTCAATTTTCCAACGCTGTACCCAGGTAGCCGATGTGGCGATTAGTAATGTGGCACCTAAGGCAGCCATGACGCCAATCAGGTCCAAGTTAGCAGAGGGGTTTAATAATAGAAAAATACCCGCCAGCCCAAGTAATGAAAGCAATAACCAGGACCAAGCCGGCCTTATTTTATTGAAAACCCAGTTAAGTAGCAGCAACTGGAGTGGTAACGTGGAAGTGAGTGTACCGGCAACTGATCCAGGTAGTCGATAAGCAGCGATAAATAATAAGGCAAAAAAAGCTGTGATATTGATGAAGCTTAATCCAGTAAGTTTGGCGGCGCTCACTGGAAGCGCACGGAGTTTTTTGGGCATGAATAAGATAAGTAAGATACCTGCAGGTAGGGCACGCCAGGTTGCTACCCATAGTGGTGATAAATCAGTTAACCATAAACTAACGATAGCGTAGGTACTTCCCCAGAAAATTGGAGTAAGTGCTGCAATTACGTACTTCATCGTACAACAAGTCCTTTACATAAAATATCTTTATATAAAGTAAATTAGCTTAAAGATAACGTCAAGTGTCTTTACTTAAAGATATACTTTAAAAAACCATTAAGCACTGGCAGACTAGCTCAGATTTTTCATCAATGGTGGAGTGTATGCAAAAAGACCACGTGGACTTGGTTTTGGAACAGTGGCAACAACAGCGGCCTGACTTGGATGTGAGCCCTATGGCTATCTTTGGTCGCTTAAGCCGGATGAATAGTATGGTTGAGCCGAAGATAAAAGCTGTGCTTAAGTCGTATGGTTTGACCATTGCTGAATTTGATGTATTGGCTGCTTTAAAAAGAGGCGGTGAACCACTCACCCCTACGACGTTGTACAACACCACGATGTTAACCTCTGGAGCCATGACTGCAAGGTTAGATAAGCTTGAGCAACGGGGGTTTATTAAGCGCTTACCCTCAGCGACAGACCGTAGAAGTTTATTGATTGCACTCACTGAAAAGGGTTTGGAGTTAGTTGATACAGCTGTTAATGCCCATGTTGAAAATGAACGACAAATGCTGGCTTGCTTCAGTGAAGATGAGATAAAGCAATTGGCGAGCTTGATGAAAACCTGGTTACTGGCTCATGAAAAATAGTCGATAACCCAAATAGATAGTTAAGCCCCAGATTAATACTACTAGAAGCCGTTCCACAATGCGTAGTATATCCATTAATTTAACCTCATATGACAGTTATTCGTCATGCGTACTATAGGTTTGTATTAGCTATACTAAACAAAGTAATCATAGTTATAGGTGTGAATATGGAATATGCCAAACTACAAACTATGGTGGAATGTCATCAAGTGAGGGAAGGGCTGCTGAAAACCAGTTTAATGGGAAATGGTTGGGCTGTCGTCATTGAAGATCTTGCGGGCCATCAGTTTCCATTAACTGATCAATATGGCCATGAAAAGTTATATCATTCGTTGGATAATGCCACGGGTGTGTTACAAGAACTGGGCGTTTCTCCTATCAATGTAGTAGAGTGCTTTTAGAAAGATAGCATCAATGCGTTATACTTGAGAGGGAAAATTAATCACCCATTTTACTTGTGACTCGCCAACTAATTCACGATAAAAATGGCCCTGTAATTGACTTTTGATATAAGTGTCAATAGCGCTTATTGCAAAGTCTATTTTATTCAATAACGTTTGATTGCTATCGTCAGGTTTATGCACTAGCACATAGGATATCACTATATGCATATTCATACTTTGTTTCGAAATACGAGTTTGTATTAATTGTGGATTGTCGATATCGTTAATGAGGGAAAAAATAATTTGTAATGCTATTTTAAATGATTCAATATTTGCGCTGAATACAATTTGATCATCTATGATTAAGTCATTTTTCTTGATGAATGAAGACACTTTGTTACAAAGGTCGATCAAGTCACTTTTGTAGTAGAGCTGTTTATTGGTAATACTGTGTGGATAGACGAGTTTTATTCGGTTTGATAATGTTGAAAACTGGCTGTATTTGTGTTTAAAGGTCTCTATATTCTCTATTAATTGCTGGATATAATTATTTGTATCTTCATGTTTTATGTCTTTTTGATTGATTTTTTCAACGATGGATGTTAATTCGCTTAAGTCTTTTAAAGCCTTTATTAATGCTTCATTAATGGCTGAAATTAAACCAGTGACAAAGTTTTGTTTTGTATTGAATAATAAATAATACTCATTGGTAAGTGCTTCACTCGTTTCAGATGAGCGAGAATCGGACTTTAACTCTGAAACATAACTGCACAGTTTGTTAATGGTCATAATAAGCTCATTAATTTCGCCTAAATTCTCTTGGTGATTGAGCGAAATTGTTAACTTTTGATCAAATACTTCCTCATACTGGTTTAATTGGTTTGAAATGCTAACAATGTGTTTGGTGACTAGCCTCCAAAAAATAAATAATATGGTGAATGAAACAATAAGTGTTTTTGCAAAATTTGAAAAAAATATCAAAGCTAGTTTTTTTAGTAATCTTGAGTAGATTGTTTTAAAATTATAGTATATTTTTAACTCACCCAAAGGGGTAGTTTCTTTTTTGTTGACATCTTTAAATTCTAATTTGAAAGTGTAAGCTTTAATATAATTTTTAGCATCTAGTGGAATTGTCCCTTGGGATATAGTATCTCTATTCAGTTGAAGAATTTCGACACGCTCTACCTCTGGAATATTAAGTAACGACTTGGTTTGTATGATTATTTGCTCGTCATTGACTTCCCAAATTGATACAGCAAGGCTTGGGACATTAGCTGTTTTTATTTGCTGTAGGGTACTTTCTATGCGTTGTATATCTTGGTAGTAATCATATAATAATTGGGAGATGGTTATTATTAAGGCAATGGATGTACTCACGCCTATTGTTATGAATAGAAACTTTCGCGCAATAGGGCTATTACTATATTTGCTGAAGATCATAGCCACGTATTGGTCAATTACCCTTTTTACTTAGGAATGTATTTACGAAGAATCTTTTCTGCTACACCATTACTTTTCAAAATGGTAATAGCTTGACTGTATTTAGTTGTCAGTTCATAAGCTCTGGGGGATTTTTTCGATACAAACCAGTAAAAATTGATTGTTTCAGCTCCTATCAATGGAATACCTTTAATATCCTTTGGGATTGTATATTGGCCGATAGCTACACTACCAAAGATGGGTTCCAGACTACTAATTAATAAGTCACAGCGATCCAGGGACACCATTTTCAAAGCGCCTAATGGATCCTTAGGGCAGCAAACAAACTTTTTGGTTTTATTTATTTGATACTTTTCGTACCAAATATCTGAGTTATAACCTAGTATTGTACAGATACTAAAATTATTTAAGTCAGTAAACTTTGTGATTGGAATGCCATCAGGATATTTTTTTTGAGAAAACCAAATACCTTCGTGAGTCTCATAAACGGAGGTGGTTAGATAATATTTTTCAGCACGTTCTTTATTGTAAGTGCCGTCCATGAAGGCTTCATACTTCTTCTCTTTATCAAAATTGGCTACGGAGTCTAAGCAGCGTTTCCAAGGCATTAATTCAAGTGTATATTTAAGCCCAGTTATTTTTTCGACTTCTTTCATTAAGTCAATATTGAATCCAACAATTTTACTCCGATCGGGTTTGCCATCTACTCGGGGGTGGTAGTAGTAAGGGGGCCATCCAGCTTCATCATCACAAAAATTAACGGGCTCGGCTCCGAATAGGGGAAAGCTTAGGCTTATTACGAGAAATAACCATATACGCATTCTTTAGCCCTCATTCTAATATTGTTTAGCAACTGATACCGCAATTCATGTTGCTATCGAGCGCCTGTCAGGGGTGAGTCTTAATGGTATCTTCCAATTACCTTTCTATTTATTACCTTACCATTCTAGTTCAGATCAGTTGTTTTATGTATTTAGCGTGACAAATGGTTTTGGTATAGTAGCCGCTGCTTAGGAAACTGAGAAAATAAGTAGAGCATATGAAATATATAATGAAGTCTCGTTTGTATCGGCTAGGGGTGTTAGCAGCTGCAGCAGTCGCCATGGCCAGTTGTGCTTGGTTGCCTGCGTCGTATGATGCTGAAAAAATCTACAAAATTACAGTGTTACACACTAATGACCATCATGGCCGGTTTTGGTCTAACCGCCATGGTGAGTATGGATTGGCAGCTAGAAAGACCTTAATCGATCAGATTCGTCAGGAAGTCACTGCTGAGGGTGGCCATGTGTTGTTATTATCCGGTGGGGATATTAATACGGGAGTCCCTGAGTCAGATCTGCAAGATGCTGAACCAGATTTTAAAGGAATGGCACGTTTAGGCTATGATGCCATGGCATTAGGTAATCATGAGTTTGACAATCCATTAGCGGTATTACGTAAACAACAGTCTTGGGTCGATTTTCCATTTCTTTCGGCCAATATTTATGATCAACAAGGTAAACGTTTGTTTCCTGCCTACACTATTTTTAACTTAGATGGTTTGAAAGTTGCTGTTTTAGGTTTAACTACAGAAGACACGGCTAAATTAGGTAACCCGGAGTTTATTGATGAAATAGACTTTCGAAACCCCATTACGGAAGCGAGTCAGTTAGTGCCTGAATTAAAGCATCAGGCGCAGATGGTTATTGCTGTAACGCATATGGGGCATTATCCAAATGCCAAACATGGCATTAATGCACCAGGTGATGTGAGTTTAGCCAGGCAAGTGAATGGATTGGATGTGATTGTCGGGGGGCATTCACAAGACCCATTATTTAAGCCAGACAAGCAAAATAACACGCTAATTTTACAAGCCTATGAGTGGGGCAAGTATGTTGGTCGTGCTGATTTTGAATTTAAAAATGGTGAATTGACCTTGACCAATTACCAGCTAATTCCAGTTAATTTAAAGAAAAAGGTCAAGCAGGGCGATAAAGAAGAACGGGTATTAATGGGGAAAGCCATAGCTGAGGACCGTGAAATAAAAGCGTTTTTAGCGCCTTATCAAGAAAAAGGACAGGCTGGATTAAGTAAAGAGGTGGCTAGCCTGGATGGCAAGCTGGAAGGTGATCGCCATGTGGTACGTTTTCAGCCAACTAATTTAGGTGAGCTGATTGCTCAGGCTCAACAGGAAAAAATGCACGCTGATTTGGCAGTAATGAATTCAGGTGGGATTCGTGACAGTATTGAGCCAGGTTCAGTTACCTATAAGGATATTTTACAAGTACAGCCATTTGGCAATATCGTTGTTAAAGTGGATTTAACAGGCAAAGAATTGTTGAATTATTTAAGGGTAGTTGCGGCTAAGCCAGCAGACTCTGGGGCTTTTGCTCAGTTTTCTGGGGTTAACTTGTTAATAAAACAAGGTAGACTGATAAAAGCAACGATTAACGATAAACCAATCAACCCTGCGAAAAACTATCGTTTGGCGATAAACAGTTATATAGCCGCAGGTGGTGATGGTTATCCAAAACTGGATAATCACCCCAATTATGTCAATAGTGGTTTTGTGGACGCTGATGTGTTGACAGAATACATGAGCAAGAATAGCCCGATAAAAATTGCTGATTATCAGGCTGAAAAGAAAGTGATCCGCAAATAACATAGTGGGTAAGGCCCTTAAATAAGGGCCTTATTTCCCTTTTACTATACCTATACCTTGTTTCTCTTCAATCATTGCCTGGTGTTGTCTTAGGTAATCCATAACATATTGTTGTTTGGCTTCAGGCCATCGACTGAATGCTGCATTAAAGTAAGGACGGTTAAATATAAATAACCGTAAATAATTATAAGGTGTGTAATGGCTCAACAGGTGGTTTATAGTACGATAAGACTGTTGGGCTCTTGGGCTATTGGTGACTTGGCAGGTATGAAACAGTAACTCATCTTTGTTGGGAATGGTTTTTTCTTGTCGCTCTATGGCAGCCACTAAATCATGCAGTTTATGAAAGCTTTCTGGTAAGTCTTCAAAGTTTTGATTGATAAACTGCTTCAGCTGAAATTCATCAAGTGGTTTGTCGCAGTGTTGGTCAAGGGAAATCAGGTAGTCAATAATCACTTGATGTTTTTTAAAGCGTAATTGATCGACTTTTTGTTGCAATTTCTTTTTTTGCAGTGGTTCAATCAAGCCATACTTGATTAAAAACTGGAAAACTTTTTGGTATTCATGCCCATGTATGTGCTTACAATGATTAGGTAATTTGTCTGTTGCAAATTGCGGATCCAAAGTAATTAAAGTGGGTTTGGGACGGGTATCTTTAAAAACGTAAATACCACCCATGTGGCTGGTAAAGTAATTGTTTTGCTGGTAACTGAGGGTATCAGGAATCACCTTATTCAATTGCACATTACCAACGGTTTTGCCCAGTTGAATAATCGATTGTAGATATTCATCATCTAACCAGAGTTGGTCATCTTCGTTCAGCAGCTGATCAATCATTTGTTGTAAATTGAGTGCCTGAGAAATCAGCTGCTTGGGGGTATCAATTTGAAAGTGCACCTCATCGACATTGATAATATCTTCTATTGACTGAATGCGGTATAGCCTGTTGTCTAGTTCACCATAAACTGCATCTAAGGCTGTCAGGGTAAATAAAGCTAAGTAGTTATCATTAATAAATCGTTTTAATAGGTCGCTAGTGGAGGAAAAGTACTCACTCAGAGAGGGTAAGTCTTGTTGTTCAATAGATAATAAAATGAATTTTGGGTTAGCCCCTGCATCATCAAGATAGTCTGGTGTATCTAGTTCTGTGGCTATTTCAGGGGAATAACCACTACAGTCAATATGGAAAAACGACAATTGGGTGGTTTTTCCAGTTAATAGCTTGAGTGCACTATTATAGCGGTGAATTAAATGAGGACTGGTGACTTCCATTAAGTCACCATAAAGCAGTTGTTCTGGGACGCTATCCAGTTTCATTAGAAGGTCTCTTGCTTCACTTATTCGTCGCGAGCTGTTGGTTAGCAAATTGTTGTTGCACTTGTTGCTCTAACGTCAGTTGTCTTACACGATCGGCAATGTAGGCATCATCAGATGAGGCCGCATAACGGAATTCAGAGTCTGCATAGCGGTTGACTTCTTGTAGCACCATTGCTGAGGTAATAGGCTGCTGAAGGGATTTAATCATTTGCAGTTTTTCATCATATGGCTTGTGCAAGAATAGCTGTGGTTCGGCAAACCATTCGTCTGGCATATCAAAATCCATACTCCGGACTTTTACCGCATCAGTGATATTTTTGATAGCACGGCCAGTAAAGCGCTCATCGGCCTGTTGGATATTTTTTAAGTAATGACCAAGTTTCTCCAGCGAATCTAATGGCCCCAGCTGGTTAACTGTTTGTTGATATACATCCAGCAGCTTTTCTTCCTGAGGGAGGTTATGTTGCTCGTAGTTGGATTGAATTAGCTGTTGGATTTGTTGGCTGGCAAATAACTCTACATCGCCTGTTGGGATATCATGATTGTTACCTAATAATAAGGCTAAAATATCAATATAATCGGCTTGTGTTTGTGGCCCATCAATCAAAAACCGTGCGCTGGCTCTTTGGCGCAAAGCATCATCAACATTTTCCGGGTAGTTAGAAAATAATCCAAAACTGCAGTTGCCCAATACACGAGTACCAGACCCTGCAAATGATTCCATTAATACCGCAGTGACTTCCTGTTGGCCGGCGGAGCTTTGTTTATCCCCCCGTTTGCCTGCAACCTGATCAATATCGTCAATAGTGCCAAAACCTATAACTTGAGGGTTGATGATATTACGAATAAATTGCTTGGCATTTTGGCCTGATTTTCCTTGGTATGAGTCAATATTATCAGGGCCAAAGTTTTCATAGTAAAAAGGATAACCTGCCACTTCACAATACTGGTGGAGTAATCCGGCTAACATTTGAATCAGTGTGGTTTTACCGGTACCGGGTTTACCATCCCCCATAAAGGTGAAAATAAAACCACCTAATTCAGCAAAGGGATTTTGTTGTTGTTTAAAATCGTAGCATACTAGCATTTTTGCCAATTTTTGGGCTTGATACTTAGCAATGGCGTTACCAACCACTTCTTCTGGTTTCTTAAACGTCATGGTCAGGGCCTGGCTTTTTTGTCTTTGCTGCTGCCGTTCTAAACCATTGACATTAAAGTCATCTGCCACTACATGGAAATTATAGGCTTGGAAATTGTCTACATTGGCTAAGCTACCTTTGAAGCGAGCCAATTCATCCAGTAGGGTGTCAGCAAAAAATACACTGTAACCAATTAAATCATCATCGGTTTTCACATATTGATCAATTAGCTGATAATATTGTGCAAGGCAGTGTTTAACAGAGGCAAGTGGGGAAGAAAGTTGGATATCCAATATTAGCTCTGGGTAGCTGACCCGCTTTGGTGCTTGGGCATATTTAAACTCAATAAATTCAGCGAAAGCATGTAAACTAATGAAAGCACTGGTTTGTAATAGTGATTTAAATTTTTGCTGCAGGCTATTTTCCAATGTACCACGGGCGTTGTCTTCCTGCAGTTGTTTTAAGCCGGTTAATTTACTGAACTCATCTATTAACGCCGTGGCAATGGCTAAACCACGATGCAGTACAGTCATTAAATGATGTTGCTGGTCGGTCAACAAGGGATGGTCTGGGGTGATATTGCTAATCCGATCAATCAGTTTTATAGTTTGGGTTTGTTCAACAAAACCCGTTGCTGAGGTACCAGGTAAGGTGTTACGCCTTAATCGCGATGACTGGTCTGTTTGTTGGGGTTGATAACGGTGTTGAAATTCAACTAAAGTGCCGTATACATTTTGGCTGTGCTTTTTAATATGTTGTTCGCTAATTTCGACTAATTGTTTACTTTCCATTGGGTTTCCTTACATATAAATTAAGTGACCAGTAGCGGAAACAATGTATTTATTGACATTGTGTAGCGGGTTTTCTGGCATTTCCGCCAGTAATTGATAAGCTTCGTAAGGTAAAATAATGCTTTGTTCTACCGCTGAGGCACCTGCTTCAAATGCATCAGAGTCATGGTGGTCGACATGATAAACTTGTTTTTGCTGACGACCGAAAAAACCTTTGGCTACCTCAGAAATCCCCTTTGAGAATAAGCTTTCTACTGACCAAGCAAATAACCAGCGTTTATCATTTGGGGCATGGTTAAATAAAGATTGTACTGCCTGGTTATGTTGGGTCATGTTGTTTAAATACAGTGGGCCTACATGAATTCTTTTTAGTAATTTCGGATGAATTAATGGAAACTGCTTATCTAGCTCGGTAGCAATAGTAACTAGTTTTAACGTGGATAAGGATTGATTTAATAAATGATCAACCAGCTTTTGCCAGGCTGCATTATCTTCAGTCAGGTTTAGGGGATGAGAAGTATCAAAATACAACAGGTAAATATTGGGAATATGTTTGCTGGTGTCATAAACAGCCCAGTGCATAAAATAATGCTGGGTACCTGAAGATTCTGTTTCATGTTTGGCTATCTGATGTAGACGAGGTGAATTACTGGGATAAAATAGTGTGTCACTCTCTAATAATTGGTGGTATTCCTGTTGGGCAATTTCGTACTGAAGATCCCGAGAAATTTTTTTTTGTTGTAAACAGTAATCTACCAGCTGTTGTTTTAACTCACTGATTGGCAGGTACTTGCTAGTTAATGCTGCTCTGTTTCCATAGTCTAACTCCATTTCCAGCAAGGTTTGCCTAACAGGTAGACCTGAATCAGTTGGGTTGACTAGCAGGTGAGAGGTTTGTCGGTGATTTACCAGGCCATTAAGCTGATATTTGGCTGATAATGCGATAAAACTATTCTTTAGTGCTTTTAAATAGTCCAGTGTAACTTGATCATCGAGGTTATCACTATGACTGATTTGTTGTGAGGTAATTTGGCATAGCTGCCTGATAATGGTGGTAAGTTGTTTGAAATAAGCACGGGTTGTTGCTGGGGAATCAAGTAACCAGTTATGAGCAGTGGCGGCATCAGAATCCGAGTGCATTGTTTCGACATCCTACTACAACAATATATGTTAGTGTGCCGGCCTAAAGCCGGCGGAAGGAGGTTGTGTGAACAACCAATAGTTTATTACTTTACTGGTCGTAGTTGGCGGAGTCGTGTTTAGCAACAACATTATGGAAGCGACGCATAAAGCGTTCATCTGCTCGGGCTTTCTTCGCCATGATATCTCTGGAGGCTTGCATATCACCTGAGTGACTTTCCATCATTTCCACTAACCGGTTATTTGTTGCGGAAGCGATGTGTGCCATACCTTCCTGAGTTTTCCGATCAACCGCTGAGCCAATTTCGTTTAAGCGATGAGCAACATCCTGTTGTTGAGAGGTTTTTAAAGAGTGCTGGTACTGTTCAAATAAAATCACGCGCTGTGCAGTATCGGTTTTCAGCTTATCAATTAATACTTGCTGAGCCGTTTTTTGGTTATGGAGAGAATCTACGTTGGTTTTGTTCATATCGATGTATTTTTCCAACGTTTGGCTTTTAACCAGTAAAGATTGCTCTTGATTGCGTAGTGTATTGTATTGTTTGTTTAGCTCATGTAGCTCAGCTTCCAGTGTTGCTCGCTTAGCAGGATCGGCTGCTTCACTGATTTGGTTTTCCAGGTCAATGAGTTTGGGGTCAAGCTGGTTGAGCTGTTGTCTTACTTGTTCAAGTGACTCAACGGTTTGCTGGCGCTGCTCAATAGTATAGGTTAAGTTTTGTTCGCCCTTAGCTAATTGCTCTATCAATACTTGTTCCTGACCTTGTAAAATAGTCACAATTTTATTTGATTGAACAATCAGGTCATTAAGGTTTTCACTAATATCGGCTTCTTTAATCCGGTCAGCGCGCATTTCATCTGCTTTTTGGCTGCTAAAAATGCCAATAAATTTTTCCAAGCCTGATTGGCTTCGCAAAGCATCGAAGTCGGTGCCTAACTGGTTTGTGACCTGGTCTAACCCCATAATAAGTGAAGCGATATTGGTATTTAGCTTCTCTTGATTGGCCCATACCTCATTGAGTTTAGCGTTTTCAATATCAAGGGTTTGTTCGTCCAGTGTTTTATCCAAAGCAGATGACAGTTTAGCCGCAACTGAGGCTTGACTTTCTGTTTGGGTGTTTAGCTCTTGTTCAACTTCCTTGATTTGACTTTCCAAATCGTACATCACTTACTTCTCCGTCTAAATCGAGCTGCTTTAATAACAGACTACAGCTGGGTGAATCAATGGGTGCATGCCACATTTAGTAATAATCGCAACTGCTTTTATTAAGGTAAGGGTTTTTGGTTGAGTAGTCGATCAGAACGCTGTCTGTTGTGTCAGGTTAGCAGACGCTTGTATTTGCTACACCTCCCTTACCTGTTTGCTTTATCTGTTACTTCAACCTTGTGGCTTTCCACTTGAATTGTATTTGTCATCACCATGTCTTCTGAAAGGATATAATATCACTTGCTGTTTAAAGTGACTTTTTACCCCAATATACACAAGCTGTGTTAAAGGTGATTCAACAACATTGTTAAAGAACAGAGTACAATCTATAAAAAAGTGCGATTAATTGTATTGTGCTGATAAGGTAACAATTGGGTAATACTACTTTAGTATTATATTTGCCCGAATACCTCCTTGGAAAGCCAAGATTTTTTATACCTGATAAAGTATTCAAGTTGGCTATGAATGAAGTTAGTCAACTAAAGACTGTAGTCTTGGGTATCATTGGTACAGAGAGCATGGGAGGCAAAAAAACAGTAGAAAAATGATGAATGGCAAAAAAATGCTTGACATAATTTAAATGAATATTAAAATTACCGCCAGTTGTATCTATTTAGTGTTAGCCGGCGACGGCTTAATCTATCGATTTTATGAATTTGGAGGAGGTGTACTCATGATTAAATTTACAGGTTGCAAAATGCTATCACTGTGATTGCTTGAGTACACTTCGTGCTTGGGCAAAGCAGATTTTGCCCAAGCCAGAAAAAACCTGGCCATGGCCAGGTTTTTTTATGCCTTTAATTTAGGGTAAATGTAACAATGATCTCTCATTAACTAAGAGATGTATTGTTATTATCTTCATATTCTGTGCTTGGGCATTAGCATTATATACTCATTTTGAATAATGTAAGTTGAGTGGTTTGCGTATTATTTGCTGATGAAATGCTTTCAGCTGATGTATATTTTACACCTGATGTGTTAGATATACATCAGAATGTCAACAGTTGTTTATACAAGCTAAAAAATCACTAGCTAAAATCCTAGTTAAATACTTGGGGTGCTAGTCACTTTATATTGCATAAAGGTGTTGATGAGCATCTTAGGCTCTAGTTTTGCAAGTTTGTAATATTGGGCTGTGAATTAGTTTAAACATTAACTGTGGTTACTTGTTATTAACCTCAGTGGGTTACTTTGGCTTGAAATTTATCATTTGAAAAATTAATCATAATTATCATAGCTTTTATGAAATTATGACAAATGGTATATGTGTGAAGTCATTGATTTTGCACATGCACCATTCACATGCCGTATCTATTTCAGAGGTTAAGTTATATCTGTACATGAAATATATGGCATTTATACCCACGCTCATTATCTCATTATATAGAAAAGGAAAATACCATGGCTAAGCGAAAAATTAGCTGGCGAAATCCAATCGCTATATCACCTTTGCTGAAAAAGGGTGGTGTTCATGAGAAGTCTAATAAAGCGAAGCGAGTTCGTAAAAAAAGGCAAACACAACAAATGGTGTCGGAGTGGTCTGATCACTCCGAACACCGGTCCTTGGGGTACTCTGCTATAGCAAGTCTATGGTGCCCATTAGGTGAGTATACTCAGTTTAAGCTAAAGTGAGAGGGAATTATAAATGCAATTATGTTTGAATAATATTTTTAGTATTTATTTTTCAAAATGCGATACTGAGTTTATCTACACGACACTAACCTTGCAGTTATAGGTTAGTGTTTTTGGTTGTAAAAGTTGGTTTTAATTTAACGATTAATAGCAGTTAATTTCCCATCTTGAGTAGTTTGTAATTGATAAACACCTTGCTGTGCTTCTATTTGGTAGCGATAGCCAATTGCCTGAATACTGTTTTTGTTGCTGCCTAACATGACGCCATATTTGGCTTCTTCACTGGAATCTCCTCGTTTAGCCAAGCAATTCCAACGATTAAACTGCTTATCATACCAGGGATAATGGCTAACCTGACCATTGGGGGTAATGGTATAAATACCTTCATAGTTATCCATTGGTAGATTGGGTTGTTGGCTTAATAGCTGTCTTGATGGACAGACTTCAATAATTAGATAGTTTTCC
The DNA here is from genome assembly GCF_011009015.1 of Spartinivicinus ruber. NCBI lineage: Bacteria > Pseudomonadati > Pseudomonadota > Gammaproteobacteria > Oceanospirillales > Zooshikellaceae > Spartinivicinus > Spartinivicinus ruber. Next base: position 3,887,441 of record NZ_CP048878.1, on the reverse strand, counting down.
AAGTGATCACTATAAGCAAATCCACATAACTGGGTTTGCCCAGTTTGAATCGTGCAAGTTTGAATATATTCCAGTACTGGTGCTTGATCACGATATTGATTGAGTTGCTGGTTAAGTAATACACGTTGGTTAAGGTGAAGAAAGATGGTCTCACTTGAACCGAGTTGGGCAGGGAGTTGTGTGCACCCGGTAAGGGCAGTTAAAACTGTGAGGTAAAATAACCTTAATCCAGCACTATTCACAATCAATATCCTAAATTTAACGCTGTATCTTATATACTCTTCGCGAATAACTTCTAGGGTTTGTTGTCGTCGCTCTTGACCACCACAGAAGCTGGAGATGCAGTTAATGCATGGAGCATTTATCTGATATAGCAAGCCCTACAGTAGCAACCTTTACTTGTAAGAAAGTGCCACTGGAGCTCATCGCTCGACAGCCGTCCGTAAAAAACATTCGCTTTGACTATAGTAATGTTTATGCTCTATACCTGCATGCTTTAATAAGCATTCATCGGTAAGATAAGCATTCTTTGATAGCGAGCATTATATCACACTGGTTGGTTTGTATTGTGAATCGGCTTTAGAACTGGTTAAACAGCTGTTAGTGGCTATCGGTTGTTTTAGGGCGCTGAGGTTAAATCGAAGAGAGATGTTATTTGCTACGCTATTAAATTAGAAGCTGTTTGGTAACGGCTTCTATTCATCAGATCACATTATTCTTTACGATATAGTCAAGTATGGATCAAAGCTTTCAGAATTTGTACGCTGTTTACAGTTGAGTAGTTAAGCGGTCTGGAACTCTGGTTTATTGATCAAATGGCTTTGCAGGACTTTCATAGTAATAATGGCCTGAGTACGGTTTCGTACTCCCAGTTTTTTGAAAATACTGGTTAAATGTGCTTTAACCGTAGCCTCAGCGACACCGAGTACTTGCGCTATTTGTTTATTCACTTTACCGGCAGTTAATAATATCAACACTTTATATTGTTGAATGGACAGCAATTTTATTCGATCACAAATAAAACTAAGTTGTTCTCGCTCTTCAGAGGTAATTTGTTGACTGTAATTAGGTCGTGGGCCGTGATTATTAGTGGCGGTAATCAATTGAATAAGCTGGCTTGCTTCTGACTTTTTAGGAAAAATGCCATTCGCTCCTAACCAAAAGGCTTTAGCCGCAATTGAATCGTTATTAGAGGGCGTCATAGCTATGATTTTAATTTGTGGTGCATAGCGTTTTAGGTAAAAGATATGTGCTAGTCCATAACCACCATCAGCTAATATATCTAATAATAGTAACTTGTTGCCGGGCAATCGTTTAATTTTGCCAAGCCACATCAAGGGACTGTCCACTTCATATAAGGTTGTTTGTGTGAGTTGTGACTTGATGACACGGATAAGTTCCGAACGGAATAATGGGTGGTTATCGTGAATAAATATCTGGTAATGTTTAGCCATAGTGTTGGGGCCTATTGTTATTATTTTTAAATGGTCTTTTTCACCCAAATCAATATCGTTTCTATATCATTGAGCATAATATTACAAGCCCTTTTGTTATTCTAAAAGTAGTGTTTTGATAGACACATTTGGTTTGGATGAGTCTATTTAATCAGAGACATATTGGTTATTTTTTCTTGCAAAAAGTCAGGCAGTTTAACTGCCTGACTATATAGAAGACGCAATTTGTATGATGACTGTCTGGTTAAACTCTTATCGCCAGAAGTGCTTATGGACAATTATTGGTTTTTCGGCTGGATATGCGCTTGCTGTAATTCGCCTTTGAGTGTAAGGGTATACTGCTGCCAGTCTGCAGCTAAATAAAGCTGACCCTGGAAATATTCACTGGCCTCCTGGTGAATATCATCTATTGTTAATTTTCCTTGGCGAGCTGTTTCCCCATAGCGAGCGCTGAAGTGAGTCAAAATTAAATTGTCTAACTTAGCTTGGTTGGCCACTTTGGCAACAGCGGCAGCAGTAGAGTGGTGAATGTTGCCGGCTAGCCTTTGCCGTTCTGGTTCAGTCAATGTGGCTTCATGGACTAGCAATGACGCAGATTCAAGCCAGGGCAAGAGTTGTTGAGGGTTGCCATTATCGCCAGCGATGAAAACTTTGGGTGCCGGGGCTGCTGGAGACAACAAATGGTTGCCATCAATTTCGCGGCCATCATCCAGGGTAACTCGTTTGCCTTGCTTTAATTGCTGATAAATCGGTCCAGGAGCAATACCAAGGGCTTTTGCTTTGGCAGCATTTAAATGTCCTGGAAAATCTGGTGGTGAGATTAAATAACCATAACTGGTAATGTTATGTTCCATTGGGACCACTTCAATCTGGTGTTGGTCTATAGTCAAGCGGTTGGGCGCCGATGTGACTTCAATAATGTTTAGTGGGTAATTTAGGTAAAGCTGAGTATGCTGACAAATACTCTCAATGAGTGGCTTGACCCCAGAAGGACCAATCACAGTCAAGGGCAGACTCTGGCTGCCTCCCTGTAAAGCTCGGGTGGCTAATAACCCAGGTAAACCATAACAGTGATCACCATGTAAGTGGGTGAGAAAAATGGTAGTGAGTCGACTCAGACTAAAGGGGGGGTGCAATAATTGATGTTGGGTGCCTTCTCCACAGTCTATTAGCCACCAGTTCGATTGCTGGTTAGGTTGAACTGCAATAGCCGTAACATTACGATGCTTGGTGGGAACGCCGGCAGAGGTACCTAAAAAAGTGATTTTCATATTAGTTACTTCAAATAAAACGATTGAGAGGAAATTTGTTCAATTATTCGGGCTAGAGCTTTAGATTAATCTTAGCGATAATAGCCAAATGGAACAGACGCCACTTGCTTTAACTCACTCTGATATTATCTCGCTACCCCTCACCGATGCCAGTGTGTGGTATATTCCAGTATTATTTTCTCAAGCACAGGCAGAGGACTATTTTCACCAATTAGCGTTAAGTGGGACAATTGATTGGCGGCAAGAGCCTATCAAGCTATTTGGTCGAGAGTGCATCCAACCCAGGTTAACCGCATGGTTTGGCGATGCTGAGGCCCATTATTGTTATTCTGGATTACAACTGAGTCCATTACCCTGGTGCCCTGTTTTAGTTGAAATTAAACAGGTAGTGGAACAAGCCGTCAATACCTCATTCAATAGTGTGTTGTTAAATTTTTATCGTAATGGTGCGGATAGTATGGGCTGGCACAGTGATGATGAACCTGAATTAGGTTCGCAGCCACTCATTGCTTCCATCAGTTTTGGTGCTGAACGTGATTTTGTCATGCGACATAAGCAGTATAAAACCAATGGGTTGAAACCAATCACATTGCCATTAGCATCAGGAAGTTGCCTGGTAATGGCTGGTACCACTCAACAATGTTGGCAGCATCAGTTGCCAAAACGCTCAGTCAGAAAAATACCGGATGGAAGAGTTAATCTGACTTTTAGGTCCGTGATAAAATTTTAATAATCAAGACGCTGTATATGATAAACCAGGCTTTAGATCAGCATTCAACCAAACCTACTCAATGTGAACTATGTGACCGCCAAGAAACGTTGACTCGACACCATTTAATTCCCCGTACTCACCACAGGCGCAAAATTTTTGTTAAACGCTTTAGTCGTCAAGAAATGACGCATAGCATTTTATGGCTCTGTCGTCCTTGTCATTCTCATATTCATGTTGCTTTTAGTGAGAGGGATTTAGGTTTGAAATACAATAGTCGTGAAGCCTTATTGAGCTGTCAGATAATTGCTGAGTTTGTCAGCTGGATTAAAGATAAGCCAGTGGGTTTTAAGCCAAAAAGTAACCGTAATCGCTGGTAAACCCACTTAATATACCCGACGTGTAGGGTTGAAATTATTCACGAAGGGTATGAAATAGCCTGCTTGAGAAAACCCAATAGAGTGTAACCCACCATGTTAAAATACCAAATTAACCCTGTAACGCCTTTTCAGCAAAACTGCTCATTGGTTATTTGTGATAAAACCAAAAAGGCCGCACTGATTGATCCAGGTGGTGAGCCAGAACGACTTATTGCCGCTGTGGAAAAAGCAGAGGTAACAGTTGAAAAAGTATTATTAACCCATGGTCATCTGGATCATGTGGGAGCAACCCAGCAAATCTCACGTCATTATCAGGTTCCGGTAATTGGCCCCCATAAGGCTGATAAATTTTGGCTTGATGGTTTACCCATGCAGAGCCAAATGTTTGGATTTCCTTTAGTGGAAGCATTTACCCCTGATCAGTGGCTGCAGCAGGGGGATGAAGTAACTGTCGGTGAGTTGGTTTTCAATGTGTTGCATTGTCCGGGTCACACACCTGGTCATGTGGTGTTTTATCATCAGCCTGCTGCAATAGCTTTTGTGGGAGATGTTATTTTTGCGGGCTCTATTGGTCGAACAGACTTCCCTCAGGGTAATCATGAAACCCTTATCCACTCAATCACACAGGTTTTATTTCCGCTGGGTGATGAGGTTGAATTTATTCCTGGTCATGGGCCTAATTCTACTTTTGGTCAAGAAAAGCGCACAAACCCTTTTGTCAGTGGGCAATTTGGTTAATTACTTCTACACTTATTTTTGCTTTTAGCTGCTACACAGCTTGTGTGAGTTGTCGTGGGTTTGCTCGCAAACTCAGAGGCTCCAATCTATTCTAAGAACACCAGCCAGTGATTTTTTCACTACATAGCCTGATTATCCAAGTTTCTAGATATTCGGGCTAGCTAATAGTGAATGAGAGTAAAGGTGTAACATAGAATGAAAAGCATTCGCATGAAATTAACGCTCATCATTATGAGTGTTACTTTAGTTCCCTTAATTGTGTTAGCGTCAATTTTAGGTTTTGAAAGCTATCAGTCAGCACGTCAGGCGTTAGAAGATCAAGCTTATGAACAGCTAGTTTCGATTAGAGAAGTAAAGAAACAGCAAATCGAGCGTTATTTTGGCACGATTCGTAATCAGGTGCTTAGTTTTGCTAATGATCGAATGATCATTGAGGCGATGGCTGAGTTTAAAACAGCCTTCACTAATTACCGCAGTGACGCGGGATCACCTGATATTAGCAAACTCAAATCCGAACTCAAACAGTATTATGATGGAGATTATAACAATGAATATGCGAGTCGAAATAGCGGGGCTAAAAAGGACGTTAGCAGCTTATTTAATCAATTAGATGATGATTCCATTGCACTTCAACATGCTTTTATTAAAGCTAACCCTCATCCACTTGGAGAAAAAGACAGCTTAATTAAACTAGAGGGAAATACTGGGTATGCAGCTTCACATGCGAAATTTCATCCTCATATTCGAGAATTTCTTCAGCGGTTTGAATATTACGATATCTTTTTAGTGGACCCTGATACAGGGGATATTGTTTACTCAGTATTTAAAGAGCTTGATTATACCACCTCTCTAAAAACAGGACCTTATGCAAATTCAGGTATAGGCGAAGCATTTAAAAGCGTGGTTAGTAGCAGTGGTCGTGAGGTTTATTTAACTGATTTTGCTAGTTATACCCCTTCTTATGAAGATCCTGCTTCATTTATTGCGACTTCTATTTATGATCAAGGTAAAAAACTGGGCGTATTAATTTTTCAGATGCCTATTGATCGTATCAATTTAATTATGACTCATGAAAAACACTGGAAAGAAACCGGTCTGGGTAGCTCGGGTGAAACCTATCTAGTGGGTGCTGATTTTACCATGCGCAGTATGAGTCGCTTTTTAATTGAAGACCCGAAAGGTTATGAAGCGGCCCTTATAGCTGCCCAAATAGATAAAAAAGTCATTGATACCATTCTCTCTAAAGGAACAACCATTGGATTACAGCCAGTAAAAACAGAAGGAACCACGGCAGCTATTGCTGGAAAAAAAGAGTTACAAATTTTTCCTGATTATCGCAATGTTCCCGTATTGTCTGCTTATAGTCCGTTAGCAATAGAAGGATTAAACTGGGCGATTATGAGTGAAATAGATGAAGACGAAGCATTTAAAACAGTGAATGAATTACGTGTATTTATTACCCAGGTTAGCATTGGCGTTGTGGTCGCATTCACTATCCTTGCTTATTTACTGAGTATGGTGGTATCTAAGTTATTTACTTATCCGATCACTAAACTGGAAGAAAATATATTAACTATCCAGCAAGATGCGGATTTGACCAGGCAAATTAAACTGGATGTCAAAGATGAAATCGGGCGAATTGCCAGTGCGACCAATGGCATGCTCAGTAAGTTTAATCATACGGTAAAACACATTAAAAATGCGGTAGTCGATTTACAGCAATCGGCAAATAAAATGGCAAGCTTGAGTGCCAGCACGGCTGATGGTGTTATGCAACAACAGTCTGAATCCCAGCAAGTCGCGACAGCCTCAACTGAAATGAATGCTACGGCACAAACGGTAGCATCCAATGCTTCCTCAGCTGCAAAGTCAACTGATAGGGCAAACCAGCTGAGTGAAGAGGGCATTCAAATAGCAAACGAAACTAACCTGTCTTCTGAAGCGTTGGTGAAAGAGGTTTCAGAAACAGCTGGTACCATGGAACGAGTAGAAGCTGATAGTGACAAAGTAGGATCTGTACTGGATGTGATTCGCAGCATTGCTGAACAAACTAACCTATTGGCATTAAATGCAGCCATCGAAGCTGCTCGTGCTGGTGAGCAAGGCCGTGGTTTTGCCGTAGTAGCTGATGAGGTTAGAACGCTGGCTCAGCGTACTCAGGATGCCACGCAAGAAATTCAACAAATGATTGAGAGTTTACAAACCGGCTCTCGTGAAGCGGTAGCAATGATGAATCGCTCTGTTGAACGTGCTGAAGGCAATAAAGGACAGGTAGAGCGGTTGAGTGAATCGCTAAAAGAAATCAGTCATTCTGTTGCCGAAATTAATGAGATGAATACCCAGATGGCAGCGGCAGCGGAAGAGCAACAAGCAGTGGCTGATGGTATTAATAGCAGTATTGTCCGAATCAATGATATTTCATCCAGTACGGCAAATGATGCCCAAAGCAGTTTAGATACGGTTCAGCATGTAGAGCGACTAACGAAGCGGTTAGAGTCGCTAGTGAGTGAGTTTAAAGTTTAATAAAATAGGCGACGCATTGGGTATTGCTTTTCTACTGAATTGGAACTATGGCAAAATCGAAAAAAGTCGGGTAGTTTTTTTGTAGCAAGGCGAATTTATTGTGTAGCAACGACGATTATTAACCTTTATAAAACTTACATGAATAAATATTTGTAAGTGCTTCCTATAATCATCCAATTTAATATTTCATTATTCTTGATCTGTTTCATAAACTGATGAATTATGCCCGGAAAAATGATGTGGCATCAGTAGAATGCTGATTCACTGATGCAACTTAACAGGGTGATTTTTCACAATGCAAAGCGAAAGCATTGTTAGCCAACAAGTGAACCATATTAATCGCTTGATCAAGCCAATCAGGGTAGGGATTGGCCAGCTAAAAAACAGTAGCTATTTTAAAGCCTGGCGGCGCTATACGTTTGCCTGGGCAGTGTTGCTGTTGCCACAGCTTGGAGCCAGCCTTACTTTTCCATTACCTGAAAATGATGATGATGTGGTAGGCGAGCGACGGGTAATTAGAACGGTATATACTGACACTTTTGCTGACTTAGCTTTAAAAGAAGGGGTGGGCTTTTTAGCGCTGATTGCGGCCAATCCTAAAGTGGATGCATGGGTGCCTGGAGATGGGGCAGAAGTTGTACTGCCTACCCGAATGATTTTACCACCTGGGCCACGTAAAGGGATTGTCATTAACCTGGCTGAGCTACGACTCTATTATTATCCACCTGATGATCCTGTCGTGATGGTTTATCCAATCGGTATTGGTCGCAAGGGATGGGAAACCCCCCTAGGAAAAACCAGAATCACTCAGAAAAAACCGAATCCTTCCTGGCGGCCACCTGAATCGATCCGTCAGGAGCGTGCCAGAAAGGGCGAATTTATACCTGATGTGATTCCTCCTGGCCCTAATAATCCACTTGGTAAATATGCATTACGACTAGGGTTTCAGGGTAGCTACTTGATTCATGGCACCAATTTGGACTTTGGAGTGGGTATGCGAGTCAGCCATGGATGCATTCGGTTGTTTCCTGATGATATTGAGGAGCTATTTAGTTGGGTGAATCGAGGCACACCTGTTAGGGTAATTCATGAGCCCTATAAAATTGGTAAGCTTAATGGTGAGTTTTATGTTGAGGCTCATGAGCCTTTATCCGAATGGAGTCGACGCCATGAGACTGCTCCTTATCGAGCGTTGGAGAGCTGGTTTGAAGTGATAGAAAAAGACAGCCAGCAAATGGCTGTCGATCAGCGTAAAATTTTAGATGTGTTGACAGAACAACTGGGTATGCCGGTGAAAGTTTCTGGTGATTTTAGCTCAGCAAAGGTGAGTCAATCACCTTCAGACTCTTAAGCCTGACCAATAACTTGAAAGTTATTGGTTAATGTACTTACTCAGAAGCTTCAAGTAGAGAACTAGAAAAGTCAGGTTTTTTAGAAAATATGACGGCTGACTTTATTCTATGGCCAAAGCAAATTTTTGAATTGTTTTTTGATGTGATCAAAACAATTTGATTGCTAATGAGTAATTACAAATCTTGTAGTATTTTTACTTATTATACACCTATGTTGCCCTGTTTTGGTGCTCTCTTTTTTCATTAACCTTTTTTTATTCATACTAGTGCAAAAATGGTGTGACTTGATGTAGTAGTCAGGCTAGTGACTTTTTGTAGGAAGAATACTGGTATTAATGAAAGTGTGTAAGTGCTAACGCAAGGCATTGCGGAGGGGGCTAGTGAAGATGATAACGAAATTGATAGGTCATGCTTCTTAAGTCGATTTAAGGCTACCTACTGGTAGCCTTAAAAATACACTAACGGGCGCTGATTACTTGCTGTAGTGAGACCGGTTCATACGATCTAACTTTTCTAAAATCTGATCAGCTTTAGCGTCAGCGCTGTTTGCAGTTGCCTCAACACGACCTAAGCGATCTTTTACGTCCGCAAGATCAGCTTCGATACGGTCAACACGGCTGCTTGAAGCACAACCAGTCATAATGGCCATTGTTGTGACAACTAGAGCTGCCTTTAACATTTTAGTGTGCATTTTATGCCCCTTATTCTCGTTGAGTTAAGGTAAGTGAATATAATCAAACAAATCCTTGGGTATTTAATGACTGGTGCATAAGCACCGACCATGCCTGACGCCCCCGTTAGGCACAGAGCTTTTGACCAAAAGGTTAAAAGCCACTCAACAACTCAGTATGGACTACATTTAGCATTGCGCCAAATTCCAACTAAGCGCCGAGCTCAGGCTTAGGATTTGAGAAGCGCTAGGATAATTAATTTGCCCAGTTTGAAAAGCCAAGCTTTAGGCATTTTTGAAAAAAAATGATGATGAAACACTGTTTTAAATATCGGCCGCCCTGTTTGGTTAGGTCGAATTTTGACCAATTTTAGCGTAAAGGTAATTATTTTTTATTGTGATGAGTGGCCATTCTATAATTCTTTGTAAAATGACAACGAGTGTAGTCATTTTCTAATGCTAATGTTGTGCTTTATCTTCATGAACAATGAGACTAAAGCGGTCCAAAATCGTATTGAATAAATCACCTCTATCTAGGGCAGAAAGTTCTCTCATACTAGATATATCTGCTCGATGGAGGTGTAAGTAGGGAGCTGTGGTTTTGAAAGCTTGTAAGTCTCCTTTTAAGATGACAGGCAGAAATGGGGCGCCTGTGTTTTCCATGAAAGTTTTATTAAGAAACTCGATACCTTTCGTCAATGAGAAATGTTTTAAGCACTCATCTTTATGAATGGGAATACCAAGGTAGTAGCCATTGCGATGTAAATATTTGCCTGAATATAAAATAATGCCCGTATTTTTAATGCTGCTAGGTGCAATAAATTGATAGGTATTGTCATAGGCACAAGGGGTCGGTTCAATGATAAGGCGACTGCCATCGTCAATGGCGTCAACATTAAAATGACTATAAAGCTTGTTGCTGGTTGGGCTGTAAATACAAAAGCTATGTGAAATCTGTAGGAAAAAATCACTGGCCAGTTGGCTGTTAGCTAAATGAGATAAATCCCACGTAAGGTCTGGATTGTAATGTTGTTGTCGTAATTGTGCTGCCATCATCTTTAAATCGACTCGCTAAAATAACACACTGCTGAAGTCGCACTACTTTGACTAATTATAGTTTATAGTTTCAAATTATGATTATTTTTTCGTCATAAATTTGTAGTGTTTTGTATCAGTAATCAGTGCAAGCGCTTTTATTTGGCAATAGAAAACGTTGTGGCTGATGGGTTTGACAGGGGGAGCCGGAGTAATAATCAAACGCCGTCTGTTGTCGGTTAACTTTGATATGACTAAAACTCACGGTTTGGGCGTCTGCACGGTGCATACAAATAGAGTAAGCAGAAGCCTCGGGTTGGTGACTTTGGTGTAAATGTAACAAGTCCATTGAGGTTAATCTTGATATCGGTTTACCTTTGTCATGTTGGTGGTCTTGGAAGGGGGTATTTAACGCGTCATAGCAAGCTTGCCGATTAGCTAATACCGCTTGAGTTGCCACTGAAGATGAGCTGAAAAAGCTAATCGAGGGTTGCTGCTGTCGAAGGGTCTGATTATTCCAATCGAACTGATGAACAGCCAGTTGTTTGAGTTGGTTCTGGTTATGCCAGGTGGGTGTAAAAATAAATAAACTAAATGGGCGATAAGGGCTGCAGTTAAGCTCGTTTAACCAGCGCAGTTGGAGTTGCCAATGAGAGATGCTTGCTAACTGGTGGACTAACAATCCACGGCTTTGTTGATCAGAAGAAACAGCTTTTGTGTCTGCCTGATAGAGGTTAAGTAACGCGATAATTTGCCCATATTCTGTTGCTGCCAGCCAGCTACCCCCGCCTGCTGGGTCAATAGGCATTAAGCTAAGAGTAGACGTGTGGTTAACAAACTGAGGGGGCAGCGCGACAGGCCGACTTTTTTGCTCGTCTCGATTAAAAAAAACCTCATAGCGATGGGTATCAACAAGCCAACTAATTGTGCACATTGAACTTAATGCTTTCGAAACTACTGTTGCTGGTATTGTAAAGTAGCAGGCGCTACACCAAAAGTGTCATCAACAGGAATTTTTTTCAGTTTCAAAATAACACTAATCAAGGCGTAGTGATGCACCGCGTGGCTGGCACTAAATAAGAGTTCGCGTTGAAAACTAGTAGCACAAGTGACTGGGGATGGGTTGTCGACAACCAAACTACATAAAGTCATCGGCTGATTGTCTAAGTATAATAATCGTTCTAACCACTCCTGAAGCGCTTCTATTTGTTGCAAGGCGGCTACTGGGTTGAACTCAATGTCTGTGCCCCGTTTGCGCTGATCATAATCCAGAGGCGTTCCAGGTTCCCAGCGTTGAAGATGAAGGTAATGGTCAAGGACATGGCGAATGTGTTGGCCAATTGAGCTGTTTAAGGGCGGGATAGGGGTATGGTAGTCATCGGCTGATAACTGTTTGATAAGTTTGAATGCCTGACTTAGTACAGCAAGATTGCCTTGAATTGTGGCCTTCATAGAACTCCTTGAGAAAGTAATGCAAATAGCATATTAGCCTTTATCGAGACCTGGATACTGGGAGAAATGTTTCAAATAGCGGTACATACTAATTAATAAAAAGCTGATAAATTTGCCTTTATTTATAGTGTGTATCAATAGTGTAGCTTTATTTGACATATGCCACGAGCGGTGAGGCCAAGAAATGCTATGGGTATAGCTAAATTTACCTATAATGAGGCATCACTTTCATAACTCTGTGAAATAATTTGCATATTAGTCTGGTCTGTATTACCAGAACCGAATCACTTTCCATAGACAGTCTTAGTATGAAAACTTATGGTTAGGTTAGGCTGCTAGAAGGGTTGTTTGCATGCTTGAAACATTATTAGCGTTTTCTCAGCACCCATTGGTGCTTGCCATTTTGCTCGTGCTGGTCAGTTATGTGCTGGAAGATGTGGCGATTGTTTTGGCTGCATTGTTAGCGCTGGATGGCTATCTTCCCATCAGTTGGGGAATGACAGCCGCATTTATTGGTATTTGGAGCGGTGATTTAGGCTTGTATGGATTAGGACGTTTAGCTTGCCGTTATCAGTGGGCGCAACGCTATGTCGCCAGTCACCCCAGAGTCAAGCAATTTGGGGGGTGGTTGGCTGACCAGCTATTAGTAAAAATACTCATTTGTCGTTTAATGCCGGGATTACGCTTTCCTGGTTATGTTGCTTGTGGTTTATATCAACTATCACTTGCCACTTTTTGTTTGGCTATTTCGTTGGCCACGTTGGTATGGACAGTATTGGTGTTTGCAGGTTTTTATCTATTTGGTGAACTATTTGAAGGCTGGTTTGATCAAGCTAAATGGGGCTTGATTCCCTTGGCATTGCTGCTAATTTGGTGGTCTCGCCGTAAAGCCCAACAATCTATGGTTGAGGAGTTAACTTCGTGACAAAAGCATCGGTATATGAGAATACTCTGATTCAGCAGGCTGTTAATCCTACCTTTGCTAATCGCCCGGTGCATCCAGGCATGCCTCCCTTAGATTTATCAGGCAAAGCAGTATCCTTTTTTGAGTTTTGGCCTACACAGCTGGTTTATTTACCTGTTGTTGTACAGTGGCTAATGTTAACGCTGAAATACCGTTCGATAAATTTACCATTGATTGCTAACCCGAAAATTCCACTGGGTGGAATGGTGGGGGAAGCAAAAAGTGATGTGTTTAAATTAGCGAATGGGAAAGCCAAACAATTTATCGCGCCTGCCATTTCTTTAACGGTTGAGAAAAAAGTTGTTGCCAGCCAGCAAGTAGCGGAGATAGTAACAAGGTTAGCCAAGCAAGGGATACAACTGCCTGTCGTTGCCAAGCCTGATATTGGGTGTCGAGGAGTTGGGGTAAGAATAGTTCGTGATCAACAACAACTAGTTGATTATATTGAATATTTTCCCAATCAAGCCAGTTTAATTTTGCAGGAGTTGGTACCTTATGAAGCTGAGGCTGGGATATTTTATATTCGTTATCCTGGCAAAGAGAAAGGGGAGATTTTTTCTATTACCTTAAAATATGCACCTTATGTATTTGGTAATGGCAAGGACAATTTACAAGCGTTGATTGAAGCAGATCCACGAGCCAGTAAAGTTGCTCATCTTTATCTGAGCAGACACCAACAGCATTTGGATATAGTGCTACCCGAAGGCCAACCGTTTCGTTTAGCTTTTGCTGGCAGTCATAGCCGTGGCTCAATTTTTCGTGATGGGAAGCAATTAATTACACCAGCGTTAACTGCCAAACTGGATGAAATTACCAAAGATATTGATGAATTTTATTATGGTCGACTGGATGTGCGTTTTAAAGACGCTGAACTGCTTAAACAAGGTCGTGATTTTAAAATTGTAGAAATTAATGGTGCCAGTAGTGAAGCAACCCATATTTGGGACCGTAATGCCAGCCTGAAAGATGTCTATAAAGCACTGTTTTACCAGTATAAAACGCTGTTTGAAATTGGAGAGATAAATCGCCGACGAGGATTTAAAATACCTGGTTTGAAAGCTTTATGGCAAGCTTATAAAAAAGAAAAAAATCTGGTAGCTAGTTATCCAGCTACAGAGTAGCGATTTTCTTTGAAAAAGTTTTATTTTTTATGCAAAGAGAGGTAATACCATGAAATATTGGCTAAGTGTATTGTTTTGCTTTTGGATTAGTTCTGCATTGGCAGGAGATGCTGTTTATACTGGTTTTTTCAGTAATAAAGCGGTGAGTGGTTACGATACAGTGGCTTACTTTACGAAAAGCAAGCCAGTGAAGGGTAAAAGTCAGTATAAGTATACTTATAAAGGAGCTGAATGGTATTTTGCTAACCAAGAACACCTTGATTTATTTAAGCAAAACCCAGAGAAATATGCGCCTCAATATGGCGGCTTCTGTGCGTGGGCAGTTGCAGCCAAAAATTCTCGCGCATCAGCAGACCCTAATAACTGGAAAATTGTAAATGGAAAACTGTATTTGAATTACGATGATGGAGTGCAGCAGCAGTGGTTGCAAGATATACCTGGGTTTATTGAAAAAGGGGATAAGAACTGGCCAGGGCTCTTAGCTGAATAAAATTACTGTATAAATCCGTACCAATAGACTCACTCATCACTGAAATTCACTAACATTTGTTACATTAAATAAACAGTTGGTTTGGTAATGTAAATACTTATTCCACGTATGAGTAAGTTTTCAATAAACCGGAATATTTTATGAAACGTCATTACATTAAATGGTTGCTATGTGGTTATATCTCTTTCATATTTGTGCAATCTTTATTTTTTAAATTTTCAGATGCCTATGAGACCCAACATATTTTTGGTGTGTTAGGTGAATGGTCAGGTTTTCAGTGGTTTGCAGATTATGGCGCATATGGGGTGGGTATCGCAGAATTAATTGCATCAATTATGTTATTTATCCCAGCCGTCAGGTTATTAGGTGCTGGGTTGGCAGCAGGCGTAATGTCCGGTGCAATCTTTTTTCACCTGTTCACGCCATTGGGTATTGATATGCCTGAGTTTAATGCCCAAGGAGAAGTCGTGGGTGATGATGGTGGTTTACTGTTTATTAACGCGTGTATTGTATTTTCTTGTGCCATAGCCGTTGCTATTTGGGAATGGGTAGAAGGAAACCACTTTTTTGCTAAGCGCTGAGATATCACCACTAAATGTTTGTACATAGGGTTTGCCACGTTGCCTGACTGAAACCTGGTAGTGCGTATTGTTTGACAGCATGCACCATCAGATAACTGTTGTATGGATAGCAACTCACTGTTGTATAACAGGTTGCTCTCCAGGGGGGAGAAATCATGACACAGCAAGTGACGCCTTTTCAGCTACCCAAGCTGACCAAACTAGGTATTGTCGAGGGGGTATTAGAGCGCCTGTCTGGGCTTCGTTATTTGGATTCACTGTATCAGCGTCGCCATCTTCAAGAGCGAACCTCTGAGCCTGCTGCCTTTGCTGGCTATACCTTAGAAGCATTGGGTGTCGATTACCGGGTTGTAGAAGGGCAGGTTGAGAATATTCCCCGTGAAGGTGCTGGAGTGATAGTAGCTAACCATCCTTTTGGTGCAATTGAAGGAGTCATTTTGGCTCATCTGCTGCTACGTTATCGTCCTGATGTGAAGATTATGGCTAATCACTGGCTACAGCAAATTCCAGAATTAGCAGATGCATTCATTGGTGTTGATGTATTTGCTACCTCTGATAGTCAACGGCGCAACCGCAAAGGGTTAAAAACCGCTTTAGATTGGGTGCGTCAGGGGGGATTATTAATGATATTTCCTGCTGGTGAAGTATCCACTTTCAATTTCAGAGAGCGGCAAGTGGTTGATAAGCCCTGGAATCGTTTAGTGGCAACCATCATGCGACGAACTCAGGCATCGGTTACTCCTATATATATTTCAGGTAAAAATAGCTGGTTGTTTCATACAGCAGGATTAATTCACGCCAACTTACGAACAGGCCTGTTAGTCCGTGAAATGATCAATAAGAAAAACTGCACAATTGAGTTACATATTGGCCAGCAAATTCCTTTTAAAGAAGTGACTGCGTTAGACTCTGATCAGGCATTGACAGAGTACCTACGAATGAATACCTATTTGCTCGCCCATACACATGCCCGGTCAACCATAAGCCAGCAGCAATCAGATAAACCTGTCGCCAATAGCTTCCAACCTATTGTTCAGCCTCAACCCAAAGAAGCGTTAGCACAAAATGTAGCTGAACTTTCTGAAAGCTGTTTACTAATCGATAATGGGGAATTTAAAGTCTATTGTGCCTCTGCCAGTCAGTTACCAGTTGTGTTACCTGAAATAGGTCGGTTACGGGAGCTAACCTTTCGTGACGTTGGTGAAGGTACGGGTGAACCTGTGGATCTTGATGACTATGATCAGCACTATTTGCACTTATTTATTTGGAACCCTCAGCATCAAGCGATCGTAGGCGCTTACCGGCTAGGCAGATTAGATTGCTTAATCGCCAAGCAGGGATTGGCTGGCCTGTACACCCGTAGCTTATTCAAATATGACCAACGATTTTTGAGTAAGTTAGGTCAGGCCTTGGAAGTGGGGCGCTCCTTTGTTTGTGCAGAATATCAAAAAAGCCTGGCTCCTCTGTTTTTATTGTGGAAAGGTATCGCGACTTATGTTGTGCACAACCCTCAATATAAAACCCTGTTTGGTCCGGTGAGTATCAGTAGTGATTATCAAGAGTTTTCACGTCATTTAATGGCACGCTGTCTTTCTGCCTTTCATAAGCACGAGGTGATGGCTGAGTTTGTTAAACCAACCAACCCTTTACCTAAATATAAATCCAACTGTTGGCAACCAAGCCTGTTAAAAGGTTTGGCCGATACTCAACAACTATCCAAGCTAATTACCCGTATTGAAGGAGACAAGGGGATTCCTGTTTTGCTCAGGCAGTACTTGAAGCTCAATGGGCAATTGGTTTGCTTTAATGTTGATAAGGATTTTAATGATGCCCTGGATGGTTTGATTATTGTTGATTTACTGGCGGTGCCAGAAAAAACGTTACAACGGTATATGGGTAAAACCGGCATTAAGCAGTTTTATGATTATCACCGTTTACACCAGGTATGCTAATACCTAACCAGAATGCCCAGAACCTTTAATGCCCGATGAAGTTTTAGGGCTAAGCATGCTGGGGTTGATAACAGCCCTAGCATGTATTTGTTTTCTGCCTTTCTCTTAATTTTTCCATTCTAGCTAGCCAACTTTACGCATGCAGCACTAGCTGTGACTGCTACAATTAGTGGAATCTGTCAGACAGAAGAATGATTATAAGTAATTAAATGCATAGCATGTGCCGAATTACAGTAGCTGTTGTTCGGTGGTTGTGGCTACTGCTTACTTTGTCTTTATTGTTAGCCTGTAAACCACCTCAGTCTCACCTTCGGGTCGGTACCACGGTGGATATTGGTAATGAAACCCTATTTCTTGCCCGTGAGTTGGACTATTATGATCAAACCCCTATTCATTTAGTTGAATTTACCTCTCGTAACCAGGTAATTAATGCACTGCATTCCGAAACCATTGAAGCTGCCATTCTTTATTTGGATGAAGTCATTAAGCTGCTGCAATCAGAGCTATCATTAAAAGTGATACTGGTGCTGTCCGTTTCCCATGGAGCAAATGCACTGGTGACTCAGCCAGGTATTAAACAAATTAAAGACTTGAAAGGACGTAGGGTTGGGTCCAGTCAAAATGCTGAAAGTATTTGGTTGTTGGAGCAAGCATTAATCAGTGCAGGAATTGACTTTAAAGAAATCAGCTTAATTCCAATTCATCACAACGAGCATATTAATGCCTATAATCGTCAGCTAGTAGATGGTGTGGTGACCTTTGAGCCTTTTCTGTCTCGATTAGAAAAGCAGGGTGCAACAGTGCAGTTTGATAGCTCACGCATGTCGAACAAAATTATGCAAGTATTAGTTGTTCGGGAAAATGTCATTGATCAACATCAACAGTCAATTAAGCTGCTACTACAAGGTTATTTTAAAGCAGTAGAATATATTACTTATAATCAACGCCACGCAATTAATTTAATTGCGCCACGCATGACAATTTCCACGAGTACCATAGAACAAGTTTATAAAAAAATAAAAGTGATAGGATGGGAAGACAATCAACGGCTATTGGTTGGAGACCCACCGATAGTCAGGTTAACCATTGAGTCTTTACAAAGGGTAATGCTTAGCCACGGTTTGACGCAAAGGATTTTGCTGGTTGATGAGGTAGTTGATAGTCGTTGGATAAGGGAAACTACCGATGCTCAGTAGCGTGCGACTATTATCACTGCGTTTGGTCATTCCCTTATTTGTATTAGTTTTATTTGGGGTACTGATAACAGGAATTTTATTATGGGATGCGCAAAATGCATTAGATCAGAAAGAACAAGAAGCCTTAATTCAGGTAAAGAGAGAAATTACCTTATTGCAGCAAAAAATGTCAGAAGCATTTGTTGATGGTGATTGGCGGGAAGCAGAAGAATTTTTAGTTTATTTTGGTGTTTATCCTGAATTTAATAGCCTAGTATTAGTAACACCCAGCAAAGAAATTCTCTATGCCACACGGTTTGCCTGGAAAGACCAACCTGTTGTATCTGTCTTACCTTACTTTGATATTAGCCAGTTTGCCATGGTACAACTGCAGTATAAGCCTATTTATGTGAAAAATGAGAAACAACGTTTGGTGCAAGGTTATATTCCAGTTGAATTAGGCATACGAGATCAGGAGTTACGTTCCAGTCAATTAGCCGTATTATATATAGAGTATGATTTAAACCAACTGCATCAACTGGTCTGGTATAATTTTTGGACTCACTCCATGGTGCTACTATTGGCAGGGTTAGTAACAGCTTTGGCCTTATTATGGGGACTATCTTATTGGGTAATTAACCCAATTAAAGTATTAGTAAATGCAGCTAAACGGGTGGGTAAGGGTAGTTATGATGTGCATGTGCAATTGGATGAGAGCCGTGAATTTAATAAATTAGGGCGTACTTTGAATTTATTGACCCATGAAGTACGCCGTAATATGACAGAACTGGCTGAGCGAAAAGCCCGCTTTGATGATTTCTTACAATCTGGCCTGATTGGCATGGCAATCATTAAGCCAAACATGCATTGGCAGGAATTTAATAATCGTTTATGTGAAATTCTTCATTATCAACCTGAGGAAATGATGGAGCAAGACTGGTTTGAATTAACCCATCCTGATGATCGGGAAACAGAGCGACAGTTATTGCGTAAAGTATTATCCGGGAAACGGGAAAGTTATACTTTGGATAAACGCATGTGTTGTTGTGATGATGAAGTAGTGTATGTTTCTGTCAATACTAAATGTGTTAGAGAGTTATCTGGGAAGCCTGACTATTTTGTGTTATTTGTTCAGGATATTACAGAAAGGAAAAACTCAGAAATTGCGTTAATTGAAGAGCAAGCACTATTTAATACTATTTTAGATAATATCGTAGATGGAATAGCAGTATGCAACCGTGAGGGAATTTTAACACTATTTAATAAAAGCTTGCAGTGCAACTATGGTCTACCGTTTAAACGACTACCACCGGAAAAATGGCTGGAACATTACTCCGTTTATCAGGCTGATGGCAAAACACCTATGGAACTCAGTCAATTACCGCTGTTTCGTGCTTTACACGGTGAACAAGTAAATGATGTGGAAATGGTCTTTATTGGGGAAAATCAGCAGCCCATTGTGGTATTGGCCAGTAGTAATCCATTAATCAATGCGGCGGGTAAAAAATTAGGGGCAGTGGCTTCTTATCATAATATTACTCAACGGGTTCATGCTGAAGCCGAAATGCGCTTGGCAGCTATTGCGTTTGAAACCCATGAAGCCATTATGATTACCGACCATCAACACAAAATACTGCGGGTTAATAATGCCTTTACTGAAATTACGGGGTATAACAGTGATGAGGTTATAGACTGTACACCTGATTTATTGAGCTCTGGTCAACATGATGATCAGTTTTTTCAGGCGATTGAAAAGTCATTGGCAGAGAGCGGGCATTGGGAAGGGGAAATTTGGAATCGACGGAAAAACCGCGAAATTTACCCTCAGTGGGAAACCATTACAGCAGTTAAAAATAAATATGATCAAGTGACTCATTATGTATCAACATTTGAAGACTTAACGGAACGTTTACAATCAGAAGCAGAAATTCAACGACTGGCTTTTTTTGATAGTTTAACAGGATTACCCAACCGTCGTTATTTGGATGAGCAGTTACAGAGTGAGTGCCTAAAATCACTCAGTACCCGTTTAGTGGGAGCTTTACTGATTGTAGATTTGGACCACTTTAAAACTATTAACGACTCCCGTGGCCATCAGATTGGTGATGAGCTATTAAAGCAAGTGGCAGAACGGTTAACGTTAGTTATGGAAGAAGACCACACCTTAGCCAGACAGGGCGGTGATGAGTTTGTTATTTTAATGGAAGGCTTTTCAACTGATAGTGACTATGCAGTACAACAGGTGACAGAACTTGCCATTGGTTTATTAGAGCAATTACATCATCCTTTTATTATTCAAGGCGAAAACTTTCATATCACGGGTAGCATAGGGATTGCAACTTATCCATTTACAGCAGATAACCCCATTGATTTGTTGAAGCGAGCTGATGCAGCTCTGCATCGTGCTAAAGAAGCAGGTCGAAATACTATTCAATTTTTCTCAGAGGATATGCAACAAGAGGCAGATAAACGCTTACAATTGCATAATGAGTTGCGTCAGGCCATTGAAACTGAACAATTAATTTTATATTTTCAGCCCCAGGTGTCAGTGGATGAGGAGTATGTGGTAGGAGCAGAAGTGTTAGTGCGGTGGCTACACCCTGAACGGGGAATTGTCTCACCTGCTGACTTTATTCCTTATGCAGAAGAAACAGGGCTTATTTATCCACTCGGAATGTGGGTAATTCGGCAAATGTGTCAGTTAGTTCATTTTTGGATGGCTGAAACCAGTGGCTGCTCGGTGCAGCATTTTTCTGTTAATATTAGTCCTTATCAGTTTTATCATCCTGATTTTATACCAGAAGTTATCAAAATTCTTGAGTTAACCAAGGTACCTGGTAACTATCTTATGTTCGAAATCACTGAAGGATTGGTGCTGGATAATGTACAGGATACGGTACAGAAAATGGAAAAACTCAGAGAGCTGGGGATTCAGTTTTCAATTGATGATTTTGGTACCGGTTATTCTTCACTCAGTTACCTACGCAAACTGCCTTTGGATGAATTAAAAGTTGATAAGTCATTTATCGACCAAGTATTACACGATAACAGTAACCAAGTGATTGTAGAAACCATTATTTCCATGGCTCAGCATTTACAGTTAAAGGTGGTTGCTGAAGGAGTAGAAACCTCTGGTCAGCTGGACTTTTTAAAGAAACAACATTGTGATTTATACCAAGGTTATTACTTTTCACCACCTTTGCCCTATGCAGAATTCAGACAGCGTTGTGCAAAGGACATTAAAAAAAATAGCCGGCACAAAACATCAGAGTAAAAAATTTTATATAAATCCACTTCCTGGTGGAAACATTGCCAGGCAAAAATAAATATTAATAAGTCGAATTGAAAAATTATTTTTAAGATAAGAACTCTTACTAAAAAACTAATTACAATTGAAGTAAATGGTTAGCAATTGTTTGATAAACTTTTGGACCAATAAACTCATTGTTGTAACTCTCTGCTTCGGGATCGGAGGATTGCTTTATGATCACCATATTTGCAACTGGGTCAAGGTATATAAGCTGGCCATGCACACCAAGTGCTGCCACTGCTTTATGTGCATTATTGAATGTCCACCACTGATCATGATAAGAATAGCCAATGGTTTGATACCATTCGTCCTGATAGTGTTTATTGAAAAAGGAAGGGTTTCCTGCTTTTAAAATACGTGTAGCAACTTGTTTAGGTAAAATTTGCTGATTATTAAAATAACCTTTCTGGAGAATCATTTGACCAAATCGTGCTGCATCGCGGAGAGTTATACTAAGGCCGCCAGATGCCATTTCAGTACTGGTGTTATCTAACCAATAATAACCATCACGTTCAGCACCTAACCTTGACCATATATTTGTATGAAGTACTTTGCTTAATGTCTGGTTGCTTACACGAGAAATAATCCAACCTAATACTTCTGTGGTCGGTGTTGCATAATGAAAAGCTTCGCCATGCTTGCCATCTTTTTGAAGTGTTTTTAGAAAACTATAGATTGATGTTGCTTGTTGTATATTTGATGTTAAACCTTTAACACCGATAGCAGTGGCAAATCTCCAAATATCTGCATTTGGGTCAGAGTACGTCTCATTAAATTGAATATTATTAGTCATATCTAAAATTTGCTGAACAGTCGCATCAGCAAAACCACTATTTTCTAATTCAGGTATATAATGTTTTACAGAAGCTGTTAAATCGATTAAACCCTGGTTGGCGAGGAGTAAAGTAAGAGTTCCGGTAAATGATTTTGTTACTGAGAACATTTGATGCTGTGTATAGGGCTTCATTTCATTGAAGTATTTTTCAAACACTAACACCCCATTGTGAAGGACTAAAAAGCCATCTGTATAACTGTTTCGTAACCAATCATCGATGGTTATTTTTTTATTTTGGGCTAATGAAATTTCAAGTAAACCTAAGTTGGCTGGGTTTGATTTTAATGGTATTGTTGTGCCACTTCCTTTAAATACCTCCCGAGTAGGCATTAGCTCTCTTATATGCTGCAAAGACCACCGATTAAATGGTGGTTGAATAAAGTTACTCTGATTGACCTGTTTGTTGGCTAAAGGAGGAGAGCCTTTCATTAAGCCTAATTCTTCAGCTGTTTTGTAGTTTTCATTTAGTATAGTGGTTGCTGCTACATTTGATGCTAAGAATATGCTGATAAATAAACAGATAAATAGTTTTAACATAATATTCCATTTATGTTTATATTTGATTTTTATTATTCTAATAATTAAATTTACTGTTAAATTTTGCTCTATTGCCTTCAGACGTTAGCGCATGTGAAGGAAATAGAGCAAGCTGTTTATTTTGAATGATCCGAGCTTATGGTCCCTAAAGGAATACTCTTCGGATTAGCCTGTTGCTAAATCCCTTAATACAGCTTGTACGCTATCTTTGGCATCACCAAATAACATTCGGGAATTCTCTTTAACGAATAGTGGGTTAGCAACACCCGCATAACCAGAGGCCATAGAGCGTTTTAATACAACGACTTTTCTCGCTTTCCATACTTCTAAAACTGGCATGCCAGCGATTGGAGAACCAGGCTTTTCAACTGCATCAGGGTTTACCGTATCATTGGCACCAATGACTAATACGACATCTGTTTCTGGAAAATCACTGTTGATTTCGTTCATATCCAACACAATGTCGTAGGGTACATCAGCTTCAGCCAATAAGACATTCATATGACCTGGCAGCCGGCCTGCGACCGGGTGAATGCCAAATCGAACACTTTTCCCCTGTTTGCGTAGATTGTTTGTTAGCTCGCTAACTGCCATTTGGGCATGTGCGACAGCCATGCCAAATCCTGGCACAATAATGATATTATTGGCTTCAGCAAGATAATCTGCCACTTCCTCATGACCAATAGAAACGGGTTCACCTTGATCATTTTCAACGCTAGCAACCATTTCACCTTCGCCAGTGCCGAAACCACCTAAAATGACACTAATAAATGAGCGGTTCATTCCACGACACATGATGTAACTTAAGATAGCACCTGATGAACCAACTAAAGCACCTGTAACGATCAATAAGTTATTTGCTAACATAAACCCTGTGGCAGCTGCAGCCCAACCAGAATAACTATTAAGCATGGAAATGACGACAGGCATATCTGCACCACCAATAGCAGCCACTAAATGGATGCCAAGTAATAGAGCAATGATGGTCATGATCAATAAATAAAAAGTGTTGGCACCACTGTAACTGGCAGGTACAAATTCCATCCCAAGCCAAATGGTTACCAATAATGCACCTAAATTGAGTAAATGACGAAAGGGCAACATTAATGGCTTACCAGAAATGGTCCCTTGTAATTTTCCAAAAGCCACAATTGAACCTGTAAAGGTAATGGCACCAATAAAAATACCTAAATACAGTTCTATATTGTGAATAATGTGGGCTGCACCAGTGGTGGTCACTTTATCTGATACTAAGTAGCCTGACCAACCAATTAAGACAGCAGCTAACCCAACAAAGCTATGTAATAATGCTACCATTTGAGGCATTGCTGTCATTTGTACTCTTTTGGCCAGGATAAATCCAACCGAAGCACCAACTAACATAGCAAAGATAATCAAGCCATAAGACTCGACGTAGGCACTCATTACTGTAGCTAAAATAGCCACTACCATACCTGTCATGCCGTATATATTACCACGTTTCGCTGTTTCCTGAGTACTTAAGCCTCCCAGGCTTAAAATAAACATGACGGCCGCAAATAAATAGGCCATTGCAATCATTCCGGTCATTTCTTGTCGCCTCTTATTTTATTTACGGAACATTTTCAACATGCGATGGGTAACAAAAAAACCACCGGCAATATTAATGGTGGCAATGAGCACAGCGATGAATGCTAAAAAGGTAATCACGCCTGAACCAGAACCTGTAATTTGTAATAAGGCCCCAACTACAACAATACCTGATATAGCATTGGTGACGCTCATTAATGGTGTGTGTAATGAGTGACTGACATTCCAGATAACTTGCCATCCAATAAAAATGGATAATATAAAAACAGTGAAGTGAGTGACGAACTCTGGTGGCGCTGATTTGCCAATGCCTAGCAAGCATAAACCTGCGACCAGCCAAAAAGCAATGAGCTGTTTGGTTGTGGTTTTTTTATCGTGAATTTTCTCCGGTTGGGTAGTTTGTGCTGTGACAGTAGACTGTGACTTTGCCTGAGCTGAAGTTGGTGCTGGCGTAGGTATTGATGGCTGGATGGGGGGCGGAGGCCAAGTGATATTTCCATCTTTCACCACAGTGGTTGCCCGGATTACCTCGTCATCAAAATTAATATTAATCGTACCATTTTTTTCAGGCGAGAGTTCCGACAGTAAATGTACTAAGTTAGTTGCATATAAGGTTGATGCCTGGGTAGGCGATAGACTAGGTAAATTGGTATAACCAATAATAGTTACACCATGTTTTATTACTTTTTCACCTGGTTCAGTGAGTTCACAGTTGCCACCTTGCTGAGAGGCTAAATCCACAATGACAGATCCTTCTTTCATTGTTTCAACCATATCGGCTAACCACAATTTAGGTGCAGGTTTACCTGGAATCAGGGCAGTGGTAATAACTATGTCGACATCTTTTGCCTGCTCTCTAAATAATGCCATTTCTGCATCAATAAAGCTTTGGGACATTTCTTTGGCATAGCCACCGCTACCACTGCCGTCCTCTTCAATATCAACAGTTAAAAACTCACCACCTAAAGACTCTACTTGTTCTTTTACAATAGGGCGGGTATCGAAGGCTTTCACAATAGCACCCATGCTTTTTGCAGTACCAACCGCGGCCAACCCGGCAACCCCAGCCCCAATGATTAAAATTTTGGCGGGTGGGACTTTTCCAGCAGCAGTAATTTGTCCAGTAAAAAAGCGACCAAAGTTATGGGCCGCTTCAATAACAGCACGGTAGCCGGCAATATTGGCCATAGAACTGAGAGCATCCAACTTTTGGGCTCGGGATATTCGGGGCACGCAGTCAATAGCAAGCGTGTTGATTTGTTTTTCCGACAAGGTTATTAAGTAGTCTTCATTTTGAGCTGGTGATATAAAGCAAATAAGTGTCGTATTAGGTTTAATGTGGTTTAGCTCATCTAAATTAGGGGCTTCTACTTTAAAAATAATGTCAGCACTTGCTAATAACTTGGATTGGTCATCTTCAAGGGTAGCACCTGCTGTTTCATATTGGTGGTCTGGAAACTTGGCTGCAGCACCAGCATTGTTTTCAACGGAAACACTAAAGCCCATTTGAACAAGCTGTTGAACACTGGCTGGCGTAGCTGCCACCCGGGACTCCAGAGGGTTGGACTCCTTTGGTATGGCAATGTGCATGATGGTTTACTCCTTCCTGATTATGGACGACTGGGTATATTTGCTGGTTGTTATTTTTTTGCGTAATACGACACTATTTTGACATACTTATCATCACTACAGGGTTACAAACGACTTACGTTTTTATAGCGATAAAATGTCATTTATATGTCGTTTACTCTTTACTTTCGCTATACAAGGTAAATAGGTTCGAGGCAATGCATATCGTAAGCTAATTTATACCTAAGTCTTGATGCATTGAAATGGCTATTTGCGACACCCTTTTAAGGTATTGCTTGTGGTAGAGGTGGAGTAAAATACTTTCAACTAACACCTAAAAGTTCTTCGCGAAAAGTATGTAAACTGGTTCATTACTCCGGAGGAGACTGTATATCATAAAAACCATTGATTAATTGCTTATATAAATACGAATATGTGCCATTTTTCTTTATATTGTTTAGGCCATCGTTAAATTTTTTTACCAATAGTTTATTGCTAGGTATTTTTTTATTAATAATTAAAAAATATTCCCGAGTTTGGATTACTTTAGGAGCGCTGGTGATTAGCGCTCTTTGTAGAGTAGAAAATTGAGTACGTAAGTAATACTGGCCAACCTGTTTTACCTGGGGAACAGCATCAATACGCTTACCTAATAGCCGGTTAAATAAGTCAAAGTAGTTTCCTGCTCGTTCTAAGCGTAAAATTCCCTGTTGTGCTGCTTTTTCAAAGGTAGGATATGTTGTATGTTGGGTACCACCTATTACTTTCCCACGTAAATCATTAATATGTTGCCATGTTTCAAGTGGTGTCGTTTTTAGATGAAATAATACTTCTTGATCTTGAACAACTGGATCTGAGTAGAAAAAACTTTTAGCTCGTTTGGGGGTATATACCCAAACCACTGTACCATGCCATATTTTCTTGATGCCTTTACCTGTAAGTGCATAATGATAGGCACGAGTCCAGGGAAAAAAGCTATAATTCACTTTAATATCAACAGTCGCAAAAGCCTTGGTCACTATATGAGAGGCAAAACCGTAATGAGGTAAGCTTTGGCTGAGATACGGTGGCCATTCACCATTAGTTAAGTTGATAGTAATATTGGTTTTTGCAGAAAGGCTTTGGGTAACCAGTAACCACAGGTTAATAGTGAATAAAGTGGGTTTAATTATCATGACCTATGAAAAGTTTGTTCTTGTCTGTTGAATTAGTTTTTCAAGTTTATACTTATACTCCAAGTTTAACAGTTTTTGGGATAGTATATGAAAGGCTATGTTAGCAATCTCCTATTGTTAATCCTTGTATATACGTTATCAATTGCAGCATTCTACACAGCGCATTTAGAAAATGCTTTAAGCTGTGAGTTAACTATTTTCGGTAATGCTAATAAGCCACCTAAAAATTACCTTGATGAGCATGGCAAACCTCAGGGTATCTTGGTGGATATGATGTATTACGTTGGTAAGCAGATGGACTGCCAGTTTGAAGTTCGGCTTTATCCATGGAAGCGGGCATATAAATATGCTTTGGCAGGGAAAGGAGGAATTATCGGCTTTTCCAAGAATTCTGAGCGGCTCGAACTATTCGATTACTCTGATATCATGTTCTACGACGATATGGTTTTAGTGACGACTAAACAAGGAAAGTTTCAATATAGTAAAATTGAAGACCTGCGTGGTAAAACAATAAGTGTTACCCTGGGAGCAAGCTTTGGTGATGACTTTGATAATGCGGTTGCAACCCGGTTATTTACGGTACGAGCAAGTACATCCCCTGAAGATCGTCTATTGCTGTTATTATCCAATCAAGTTGATGCGGTACTATTAGGGCCTGGGAAACTTGGATTACAAGCGGCAATTGCTCGAAATAAGAAATTAGGGCTACAGAAAGATCAATTTGTCATGCTGCCCAAGCCATTTAAACGGGACCCTAACTTTTTAGGTGTCGCTAAAAAGTTGAACAAAAAGCAGTTCTTAATCCGTTTTAATAAAGCGCTGCTCGAAGGTTTTAATTCAGGTAAATTCGATGAAATTATTTTCCGGTATTTAACTGCTAAATAACGGGTTTTTATCAACTTTCATATCTTTCATGTAATCTGCCTCTATTGATTGATTCTGGTGATTAGAATAGCGGTACGTATATTTTAAATTCTCATTGTTAAGTTTATAGATATAGCCAAATTACCAAATTTTGATTTTTTTTAATATAGTGATGTTTTTTTGAAAAGCAGTGCTAGACTTGAAAACAGTTGATTGTAGTAGCTGCTGAAGGGGCTTAACCATGAAAGCACTAATTGGCCTGATTTTTACTGTATTAGCTTTACCTGTATGGGCAGACCCAACCCAAGGAATCACCTACATTACGGAAGAGTTCCCACCTTATAATTTTAAAGGGGAAAATGGCGAGGCAGTTGGGATGAATAGTGATATCTTAGTGGCTATGCTAGAAAAGCTGCAAAGTAGTCAGGCAAGAAAAGATATTAAAATTCAGCCTTGGGTGAGAGGCTATCGAACTACCCAAGAGCCAGGTAACTTAAACGTTCTCTATTCTACAACTCGCACAGAAAAACGTGAGGATTTATTTAAGTGGGTTGGACCACTGTCAAAAGGCTCAAATGATTTGATCGTACTTAAAGGCAACCCTAAAAAAGTGATGATCAATTCTGAGGAGGATTATAAGAAGTTTAAGTTTGCAGCCATTCGTGATGACTTGGGTGAGCTTTTATTAAAAGAAAAGGGTGTGCCTAAAAAGAATATTTCGCAATCAACTAACTTTTTTGCAATGATTAAAAAACTGCAAGATGGTAAAGTAGATGCTATTTCGTACAATGGTACTGTTGCCAAGTGGCTGATCAAAAAAGAAGGCTTAAATACAGCTGATTTTGAAAGTGCAGTAACAACCCCGATAGGAGAGCACTATTTTGCGTTTAATAAAACCATTGATGATGAAGTAGTAAAAGCACATCAAAAAGCACTTGAAGAAGTGATGGCAGATAAAGGATTTGTTCAGTCCGTGCAAGATAAGTATCTAAAATAATAACATTGTTTATCATGCATGGTTACATTAGGGAGTAGTTAAAAGAATGCCCTTATTAGTGAGGGCATTTCTTTTATTAAATGAAAGTTGCCTAAAATCGTTGCAAAGCAGTTTCGAAATAGTGGTTAGGAATTGCTAATTTAGAATGCTTTGATGTTTTTGTGGTTGTTGAATAACATACCCAGAGTGTCGGCTATATTCGATGATATATGAGTATAAAGTGTTCACTTGTTGTGCTTGCAATAAACACTATTTAAATAATAGTATGGTATTTAATGGTACGTAGAAAGTACTGCCCGGAAATAACTCGCAATAGATCGGAAGTTACTTAGTTGGTCTGAAATAATAGTTATAAACAGATGGTGAGGATGTAGTAAAATGGCAGTAAAACTAAAGTTAAACACGCTTTGTGTCGCCATATTTTTGAGTTTTTTGTTGTTTGCCACCACCAATAGAGCAGCTGAAACGGAAAAAAGCTTTCGAGTGATATTGCTGACGGAAAACTATCCTCCTTATAATATGAGTGTTAATGATAAAAACTTTGCCAGGGGAGATAATGTTGATGGTTTGGCGACGGATATTGTCAGAGAGATGTTCAAGCGAGCAGGTATCAAGTATTCATTAAGCCTTCGTTTTCCTTGGAAGCGGATTTTTGAACTGACTGTTCAAAAAAGGCGGTACGGACTTTTTTCTACTTCCCGCACCCCTGAAAGAGAGGAACTGTTTAAGTGGGTTGGCCCAATTGCTTCTAGTGACTGGGTGATGATGGCATTAAAAAGCAGTGACATCTCAATTAGTAGCCTTGATGGTGCAAGGCCTTATCGCGTGGGTGGCTATAAAGGGGATGCGAAAGCTAAGTATCTGGAATCAAAAAACTTTAAGTTACACTTGTCATTTCGAGATAATGAAAATATTAAAAAACTTCAAACCGGTAAAATTGATCTTTGGGCAACAGGTGATTTATCTGGACGTTATCTGGCCGCACAAGAAAACGTTCGAGATTTAAAGAAAGTCTTTACCTTTAAAAAGAGCCAACTTTATTTAGCTATGAATAAAGAAACACCTGATGCAGTAGTTAATGCATTACAAAAAGCGCTGGATTCAATGGAGCAAGATGGTACTAAGGAAAAAATTACGAATGATTATTTGTAAGCACTATTAGCCAATAGATCAGATTTTCTACCACAGCAAGGATGCTGCTAGCCCCTAGTTACCATCTCACTCACTTTCAAACCTATTTGTCTTAAGTTGATTTGATACCGGAAAACTTTACCAATCAATCCCCTGTTGGGCTTTAATCCCTGTATCAAAAGCATGCTTCACGGGTTTTATTTCACTTACCGTTTCAGCTAATTCAATTAATGCTTTCGGGCAGCCGCGGCCGGTGATTATAACCGACTGCTGTTTAGGCCGGTTTTGTAAGGCGGTAATGACTTCATTTTCATCCAAATAGCCATAACGAATCATATAGGTGAGTTCATCCAACAACACCAGTCGTAGTTCTGGGTTAGTGAGCATGGCTTTGCCGGATTGCCAGACCGCTTGGGCAGCGGCGGTGTCTTTTTCTTTATCCTGGGTATCCCAGGTAAAGCCGGTAGCCATAACATGAAAGTCCACTCCATGTTGCTCCAGTAAATCCCTT
The DNA here is from genome assembly GCF_011009015.1 of Spartinivicinus ruber. Lineage (NCBI taxonomy): Bacteria > Pseudomonadati > Pseudomonadota > Gammaproteobacteria > Oceanospirillales > Zooshikellaceae > Spartinivicinus > Spartinivicinus ruber. The sequence continues at coordinate 3,857,076 of NZ_CP048878.1, read as the reverse complement.
TCTCCGCAAGCCCAGGTGCCTTTAATAAACTGAATCACACCCGCTTTAAAACCATGGCCCACACAGCGGGCCACATTGCCAAAACCGGCGGTACTTTTACCTTTACCATTACCCGTGAGCACAATAATAATGCCACGTTCTTCTGTTGCTTCAGCCACTTTTTGATCAATATGGGCTTTTTTCTTCGCCATCCGGGCTTGGTAACGGGCTTTTTCTTCGTCGGTTTGAGTCATAATATACGGCGTTAGTGGTTAGTTAGGTCTATAAATCAAGGATACTAACGTATTGATTCCATCTTCTTCAAAGTCTTTATTGGTTTCATAATCTTTGTCAAAGATATTATTGATTTTCCATTGCAGGGTAATATCATCCGTTAACTTATAGGATTGTAATAAGTTCACAGTACCAAAACCAGGTAGGTCTTCACGGCCACTGACATTATGCCGTTTACCTTGTAAAAACCACTCGACACCTAACGTATAGCGATTCCAGGTTTTATTAAGACTCATATTGACTAATTGTTTGCTGCGGGCGCGTAGGGTGGTGTCAGTGTCTTCATCCCTGGGATCAATTAAGGTTAAACTGGTTGTATAGTTCCAGCCTAATAGCTCAGTGACCAACTCAGCTTCAAACCCTTGGATTTCTGCTCGTCTGATGTTTTGTCTTTGAATAATATTGCTATTGGGAATATTTTTATTATCAATGAGATCTTCAATTTGGGTTTCAAATAAGCTGATTCGCCATGAGCTGCTATCGGAAAAGCCTTTTAATGCTAACTCATAGTGTTTTGCTTCTTCTGGGTTAAGGTTAGGATTGCTTCTATAAATTGTAGGCCCAGGAGTATCAGGAAGATAAAGGTCATTAAAAGTGGGGGAAGCAAAAGACTCTCCATAACTGGCAATGACTTGTAAATCGTCATTAAACCAGTAGCCGTAAGAAAACTGCTTGCTTAAGTGATGGCCAAATTGCTCGTTATTTTCATAGCGTAAGCCAAGGATAATATCGTGATTACCGTAGGTTATTTGGTCTTGAATAAAATAGGCGTGATTATACCGAGAGCGTTTTGTTAGACTAGTACTACCTACAATATGGTCATCAATGTACTCATAACCTGTTGTTAATAAATGGTGTTCATTAAGCTTCCAGTTAAGATGAGCAACACGAGAATAACTTTTAATATCTAATTGTGAGGGAGAGCTGTTATCTTCATTTAAAAAGTCGGAAAAATCTTTTGATTGACTAACCCCTAGTTTTAGATCTAAGGAATCATTAAATTGATGGGTAAGCTCGGTGCCAATAGTTTGTATGGTAAACTCAGTAAACTGGTTATTCTGACCACCGAAGTCAAGCTCAGTTTCTCCTTTATTCTGAAACAAGTAGGCTGAGAGTGAGGTTTTTTCTGAAAAATTATGTTTTAAGTAGGCATTAATACTGTTATTCCGATAACCATCATTCTCTTTTAGAGAGTCGTCTGTTCTTCTATTAAACCCTTCTGTATTGTGATAACCCAGTTTTAAACTATAAAAAGTATCTTCAATTTTACCGCTAATGCCGCCAGCATATTTTTCAGTTTTATGGGAGCCTCGGGTGATATTTAACTCAGGGGCTAAGGTTTTGTCCGTATCCTTGCGGGTAATAATATTAATCACTGCGCCCATGGCGGCTGCACCATAAATAGCGGCTTTAGGACCACGAACAATTTCTACTCGTTCTACTAAGTCCAAGTCAATTAAGCTGATTTGTGGTGTACCGGATGAGGGCTGGTTAATGCGAATACCGTCAATTAACACTAAGGTATGTTTGGTTGCAGTACCGCGACTGAAAATACTGGTATTGGAGCCAATACCCCCTGTCTGTCGTATATCCAACCCAGGTACCCGTTTAAGTAATTCCGGTAAATCTTGTGCTTGGCTTTTTTCGATTGCTTCACGGGTAAATAAAGTAATAGGCGCTAGGCTGTTCGCTAATGTTGTGGGGGTAAGGGTAGGGGTGACTATAATTTCATCAAGTACTACAGGTTCTTCAGTGGCGGCAACAGTATTTCCGGCAATTAGTAAACTAATAAGCAATGGCTTAGGGGTAAAGTTTGGCATTTTTAAACTCAAAACCTTATGGTGTAACAACTTAGTTATTGGTTTTGAGAGGGATCAGGAAGTAAACAACTTATTTAACCAACTACAAGTTGTTTATTCCCCTGGTGGAGCCCTCCGCATGACCAGGTTTTAATAGGTTTAATCTATTGTCTATTTGTTGGCCGGTATCGGGCTTATAGTAATTTGTCTTTTAACAGGGGCATAAATGCGTATTAATAAGACAAATCACTACTTACCGTTGCGGGGGCAGCGCTGGCTTTTCACCAATCTTCCCGTTTAACCCAATTACTCCATCTACTACTTAGAGTCACTAGGCACCAACAAACCGGTGACTGTATGTGGGTGAGTTGGTTGAGTCAAATTAATCAAATTCAAGTGAGTGTTGAAAAAAATTCATATTAAAAGCTGGCACATCAACTGGTTAATGCAGGATAATCAATAATATCAGCTAACCTATTGATTTTATTGAAACTAATGGAAATTCAAAATACAAATGACAATACGTTTTGGTTGCGTTTCGCTAGCGCTGCTTCAGTGCTTACTGCAGCAGTGCTTATTCTGGTTAAAGCCATTGCTTGGTTTTTTACGGGGTCGGTCAGTTTACTGGCATCATTGGTTGATTCTGTGTTGGATGGACTGGCTTCGGTTATAAACTGGATAGCTATTCGTTATTCACTAAAACCGGCGGATAAAGAGCACCAATTTGGCCATGGCAAAGCAGAATCCTTAGCAGGGTTGGTTCAGGCGGCTTTTATTTTAGTATCAGGTGTTTTTTTGGTGATTAATGCCATTGACCACCTGAAGCGACAATTTGTTATTGAGTCTGAATGGCTGGGGGTGGGGGTAATCGTATTTTCTATTTTGGCCACTTTGGGATTACTTACCATTCAACATACGGCTATTAAAAAAACGGGCTCAATAGCCATAAAGGCAGACTCATTACATTATCGGGTAGACTTGCTCAGTAATACGGCAGTATTAGTGGCATTAATGTTAGCTGCTTGGGGGTGGCCACAGGCGGATGCCCTGATAGCGATAGGGATTGCTGGTTACATGGTTTATGGGGCGCGAGATATTTTAACTGAGGCTGTTAATTTATTAATGGACCATGAGTTGCCAGATACAACCCGTCAGCAGATTATCAAAATAATACTACAGGTGAAAGGTGTGAAGGGAGTTCATCAATTGAGAACTCGTCGCTCGGGGATGACGCCAATCATTCAGTTACACTTGGAATTAGATAAATCTTTGACATTGGAGGCTGCTCATCAAATTTCTGACAAGGTAGACGAGGCAATTCTTGATCAGTTTCCTGATGCAGATATTATTATTCACCAGGATCCAGTTTAATTAAATCGAACCTTCTGCAAACCGAGTTAAAAACTCCCGATAAGTGATATTTAATTTAATAAATTGTAAGCCAATATAGCAATCAAGCTCCTTGGAAAAACTATGTCTGACTTTGGTATCTGCATATATCGTGAAATAGTGTTCGAAGTAATCTATTACAATCATAATGGGAACTTTTTCACCCACTTTAATGAGCACCGGTGTTTCAAGTAAAACCCCTTGTGCAGAAATATTAAGGGTGACGGCAGGAATTGCATTTTTATATTTTTTGTATTTAACCGCGGCTTGCCATTTTATTTTCCTTCGTGTGCCGGATCGTTGCCCATAAAATGTTTGATGTTTAGCGCGATTACCCATGACTAAAAACAGTACTGCGATGGCTTGGTTTGTTTACCCAGTATAGTCATAGATGAGAGTATTAAAGCAGTTTCTTAGCTTTCTATTTTTTCTCCTATCGAGCCTCTGTATTCATTTGGGGAGAGCCCTGTCCATTGTTTAAAGCGGCGTCGAAACGAGCGAACATCATGAAAGCCTATCGCATGGGCTGTTTGCTCAATGGTTGATTGGGTGTTGGTTAGGATCTGCTTGGCAGTGGCTAACCGTACCTGATCGAGCAGCGCTTGGTAATGGGTGTTTTGCTGTTGTAACCGCCGTTGTAGAGTTCGTGCTGAAATACCTAACAGAGCCGCTACTTCAGCAGGCTTTGGTATATTCGGCATCATTTGTTGGATATTAGCCGACACTTGTTGGCTAATATCCTGGTTGTTAAGTTGAGTAATTAACTGATTGGCGTGTTGCTCTAAGGTGTGCAGTAATCCGGGGTCAGCTTGGCGTAATGGTACCTTTAAGTGCTCATGGGATATCCACACAGCATTTTGCGAAGCCTGAAAAATAATCGGGCATTGAAAAATTTGCTGATACTCAGCTTGGGATGACAAATTGGGAGCTGACCGTGTTAGCTCAATTTTTTGTGGACTTTCCTTTTTATCAGTAATCCAGCGCCCATAATTCACCCAAGAAGCCAAACAGTGATCGACCATATGCTGATGGACTAACGGATCGGTAAACTGACATTGCCAGCTTAAAATCACTCCTTTCCCATTTGATTGTAATTGAGAACGCCCCATATCCCCGACCAGTGCTTCATAACGTTGGATACGATCTACTGCTTCGGCCAGTGTTGCGCAGTTCATGGCAATATAACCCAGCACATGATAGGAGCCAGGCTGAACAAATTGAGCTGCATGTAAGCCAAATAATGGGTCGCTACTCATTTCAATAAACTGACTCAGCAGCTTTTCCATGGCTGCTAACGATACCCTTGTACCAGTGGATGATAATTGACTGGCACTAATACCGGCTTGATTAGCGAGTAGCTGAACAGGCAAACCGTAATGCTCTGCCAGCTTAACAAACTGACTTAAGGCGGCGGTTGATGTTGATCCGGTAGTAGTGGTCATAAGCAGGTGTCTGGCATGTCAGGATTAGCCCCTTAAATCGGCGTTAATGGTCAGTGACGAAGGCAATACAAACGTTAGTATAAGTTAGGAACACTTAAGAATTAACTTGAATTTTTTATCACCAATCCATCCCATCTGGCCGTGTTACAAAAGCTTGACGTAGGCCCACTATGCCGACACTTTTGCGCCTTGCCAACGGGTGCCTTAGGCTAAAAACTTTTCAAGTTAACTCTCAAGTGCTCCTAATGGGGCTGTTGTTGTTTCCAAAGAGTAAATGACAACAAAAATAATAAAGGAGCAGGTTTATGACCAAACGCCGCTGGAATAGTTGGGGCTGGGAATCGGTAAATTACCCCTTACCAGACCAAGCCATTCACTTTTTAACACACCAATTGGGAGGAGCAAACCCGTTACCTGTTAGCCCCTTAGCAGAGGTGCTCGAAACTGTGCCAGAGTCGCGTTTAGCTGAACATCCCTTGGTTGATTGCTCCACTGATGTGCGGGTTAACCATAGTCGCGGCCAAAGTTTAGCTGATTGGTTGGCATTAAAATCTGGGCAGCTGGGGGCAGTGCCAGATGGCGTGGCGATGCCTACCACCAGTGATCAAGTAGCAGAACTGCTCCAATGGGCAAAGCAACACCACTATAAAATAATTCCTTATGGTGGGGGGACTTCCGTCGCGGGGCATATTACCCCTCAACCTTCAGACCAGCCAATTATTACGTTAAGCCTCGCCCGACTCAATCAGCTAATCCATTTTGATAAAGATAGCCAACTTGCAACAATCGGCGCTGGTGCCACTGGCCCACAGTTAGAGTCACAACTGCAAAGCCAAGGCTATACCTTAGGGCATTTTCCTCAATCGTTTGAATTTTCTACTTTAGGTGGCTGGATTGCGACTCGCTCCAGTGGTCAGCAGTCACTCTATTATGGGCGTATTGAACAGTTATTTGCCGGAGGACGGTTGGAAACGTTAGATGGTTCGCTGACGATTCCTGCATTTCCAGCTTCTGCTGCAGGCCCTGATTTGAGGGAGTGGGTGCTTGGCTCAGAAGGTCGATTGGGGGTGATTACTGAAGCCATTATGCGGGTATCTCCTTGTCCATCTTATGAGTCGTTTCGGGTGGTGGTGTTACCCAGTTGGAAGCAGGCATTAGTTCTGGTTAAGCAACTGGTGCAATTGCGATTGGGGCTGTCCATGTTGCGGTTAAGTGATGGTGTAGAAACCGATACCCATCTGCAGCTGGCTGGTCATCCTCGCTTGATTAATGCGCTGCGTTGGTTTTTGCAGAAGCGTGGCTGCCAGCAAGGGATGTGTATGTTAACAGTGGGTTTTACTGGCCAGCAAAAAAGTCACTACCAACACAAAATCAAGCTATTTAAACAGTTGGTTAGGCAACATCAAGGGGTAGGAACAGGGAAATGGTTAGGACAAAAATGGGCGGCTGGGCGGTTTCGTTTGCCTTATTTAAGGGAAGCCCTATGGCAACGGGGCTTTTTAGTGGACACGGTTGAGACTGCTATTGCCTGGTCGCAAATTAATTTGCTCAAGGAACAATTGGAACAAGCAATAGCAAATGCTTTAGTTGATGAAGGCGAAAAAATCTGGGTATTTACCCATATTTCTCACTGTTACCCACAAGGGGCCAGCTTATACACCACCTTTTTATTTCGTCAGGCAGACAATTATTCAGTGACCTATGCTCGCTGGCAAAAACTAAAAAAAGCTGCTTGTGAAGCCATTGTGAAAGTGGGTGGCACCATTAGTCACCACCATGGGGTGGGTAAAGATCATGCCCCTTATTTAAATGCTGAAAAAGGCGAGTTGGGTATTCAGCGAATAAAAGACTGGTTAAAGGGTTTTGATCCCCATCAGCAACTTAATCCAGGTACATTGCTAACAGATACATTAATACCGAATACTAAGAAAAAAGAAGACTTAAGTCGTCTGCTATCAGAAGAACAATTTAATCACCAACCGGGTTTACATCATGAAGCTTGTGAGCAACTGGCCTGAAGCAAAACAATATACCCGGCAACAGCGGTGGCGTCAGTTGCAGCACCATCAACCAATTGATGTGGTGGTGATTGGCGGTGGAATTACTGGTGCGGCTATTTTTCGAGAGCTAGCCCGTTATGGTGTGAAAGTCGCGTTATTTGAGCAAGGGGATTTTGCATCAGGGACTTCAAGCCGCTCCTCAAAGTTAATTCATGGTGGTTTACGGTATTTAGGAAAAGGGCAGCTTTCGCTAGCCATTCAGTCTATTCGAGCCAGGCAATGGCTTAAACAACAGTTGCCAGGTTTTGTTAAGCCATTGCACTTTATGGTTCCCCATTACCAGGGGAATTTCCCAGGTCAGCACAGTTTTGATTTATTAATCAAAATATACGATAGGCTAGCAAGAGAGTCACATTCTGGTTCACTTTGTACTCACCAAGTGTTGGCCAGACAACCGTTGTTAAATTGGCAAGGCTTGCAAGGGGGCTCTATTTTTACTGACTGCATCAGTGATGATGCACGACTGGTAATGCGTTTAATTACGGAGGCCGAAGCGGATGGTGGAATTGCTTTAAACTATGCCAAAGTAGAGGCTATTCAACAGAGTAATCGTGGCGTTACGTTAGCAGTACGAAATCAAATCACTCATCAATGTACTTCGTTGGCGGTAAAAACTGTAGCGAATGCCGTAGGCGTTTGGATTAATGGCGATGACTATCAACAACCATCACTTTATCAAATTAGGCCCTTGAGAGGGAGTCATTTGTTAATTCCCGGCTGGCGTTTGCCTATGAGTGGTGCCATTAGTTTTTTTCATCCAGAAGACCGGCGGCCTATTTTTATTTTACCTTGGCAGGGTGCTACAGTAATTGGTACGACAGATGTTGACCATAATTCTCCGTTAGCCGCTGATATTTCAATTACCCCTAATGAGATCGACTATTTATTAGCTGCCTGTAACCAAGTATTACCCAATTTGCAGCTAACCCGTGATGATGTTCAGGCCAGTTGGTCAGGGGTCCGGCCGGTATTGGCTGGTAAGGAAAAACAAGCACCTTCGGCCTTAAGTCGGGAGCATGTGATTTGGCGTCAAGGAGCGATAGTTAATATCACAGGGGGCAAGCTGACGACATTTAAACTAATTGCAGAACAGACGTTGGCTTTATTAAAAGAAGTTATCTCGTTACCTACTTCACTTATTAATTCACAGTGGTTTCGTCAGATAAATAGACAGCCCTTGTTGCCTTTCACTCAACTGTCTTTTACTGAACAACAACGTTTATACGGCACTTATGGTGCTTGGTTAAGCTTATGGAGGTTGCAAAATAAACAGTCATTACAAGTATTTGCTCCCTCACCAACACTATATGCTGAGCTTGAATGGATTTTACAGCAGGAACAGGTGGTGCATTTAGATGATTTATTATTGCGAAGAACTCGGATAGGGTTATTATGCCCATTAGGGGGACGTCAGTGGTTTTCAGAATTAAAACCATTATGCTGTCAATGGCTAGGCTGGAATGAAGTTAAATGGCAGGCTGAAGCCGATCGTTACCTGACAATTTGGCAACAGGCCTATAGTCTTCCAGAATTATTGACGAAAGCAGCTTGAAATATAAAAAAGCATCTGGGGTGGGAGATTAGTTATTAGTGAAGATCCATTAATTCTGGCCATTGATAATGGTACCCAAAGTGTGCGTGCTTTGGTGTTTAACCTGGCTGGACAGTTGCAGTATAAAACTAAAATACCCTTACAGCCGTATTTTTCTCCCAAGCCTGGTTGGGCGGAGCAACAGCCGGAATATTATTGGCAATCTGTTGTCGCAGCATGTCAGCAATTATGGCAACTGGATTCAAGCATTAAACCCCGCTTGGCAGGAGTAACTGTTACCACACAGCGTGGCACTGTCATTGCCATGAATAAACAGGGGCGTCCATTACGACCAGCTATTTTATGGTTGGATCAACGGCGATCTGAATTACGTGGCAAGGTACCTCAGCCCTGGCGAACGTTATTTAGTGTTTTGGGTTTAAACTCTACAGTTGATTATTTCCGTTCAAAAGCTCAGGCAAATTGGTTTGCTCAATACGAGCCTGAGTTGTGGGCACAAACCGATAAATTTTTATTACTATCAGGCTATTTAAATTATCAGCTCACGGGTGAATGGGTAGACTCCATTGGCTCGATGGTGGGCTATTTGCCCTTTGACTATAAAAGACTGGCCTGGGCGAAACCCAATGACTGGAAATGGATGTGCAGTGGAGTAACGTCAGAACAGTTACCACGACTAGTGATGCCTACCGCTACCATGGGGCAAATTACTCAACAAGCCGCAGAGCAAACGGGTATTCCTGTTGGATTACCGGTAATTGCTTCTGCCTCAGATAAAGCCTGTGAGGTATTAGGCTCGGGTGGTATAACTCCGGATATTGGTTGTTTAAGTTATGGCACTACCGCCACTATTAATACGACAAATGCCAAGTATATTGAGCCTATACGGTTTATTCCTCCTTACCCTGCAGCAGTCCCCAATGCTTATAATACTGAAGTGATGATTTATCGTGGCTACTGGATGGTCAGTTGGTTTAAAGAACAGTTTGGTTTAAAAGAACAACAATTAGCGGAAGTCCAAGGCACCGAACCAGAAACGTTATTTGATGAGTTAGTCGAATCAGTGCCTGCTGGTTCTATGGGGTTAATGCTGCAACCTTATTGGTCACCTGGGTTAAAAGAGCCTGCAGCTAAAGGCGCTATTTTAGGTTTTGGTGATGTGCATACTCGTGCCCATATGTATCGAGCTATTTTGGAAGGGCTTACTTACGCCTTAAGAGAAGGCAAAGAAACCATCGAACGTCGGGCTAAAACCCCTATTACGCAATTACGAGTGTCTGGCGGTGGTGCTCAAAGCCATGCCGCCATGCAAATCACCGCCGATATATTCAATATGCCCGCTGTTCGCCCCCACACCTTTGAAACCTCCGGCTTAGGCGCCGCTATTAGTGCAGCGGTTGGGTTAAAGCTCTATGCTGACACGGAATCTGCCGTACAACAAATGGTGCATACTGGCGATGTATTTGATCCAATAAAGGAAAATGCTGACCGGTATAATGCCCTGTATAATGAAATCTACTTAAAAATGTACCGACAGCTTAAGCCTTTTTACCAAACCATCAGAAAAATCACCGGCTATCCAGAGTAGGCCCTAACGCTGTATACATTTTCTGATCAGAATCGTTTCACTTCCTTTATAGCAGCATTTCTATGACCGTACTCCTAGTTAGGGGTGATGCTGTTCTTCACTTTTAGTGAGAATTTGTTAACAATGTCTGTTAAGTATGTAATCAGAAGCACTCAGCAAGCTGGGTGCTTTAGTGTTGTATATTTTCTAAAAAATATTGGCTACCCAAAGTGTGTAGTTACTAATATTGGGTGTGCTCAAGGGCGGTAGCGTATTGTGTTGTGTTGGTTTGTATGTTTTATGAGCAAGAATAGTGCGAAAATTTAGTTTTGAAGAAAACGGATTTGAGATCCATCCTGGCTTTCTAGACAATGATTCAATCAATAAAATCATTGATGAAATTGAAGCTTTAGATTCTGATTTTCCAAAGCATGGAATTCGAAATGCAGAGAAAAAGTTAGTCTCTGTTAAAAAACTTGTTGATTCAAACTTACTTCGAAACAAAGCTGAAAGCTACTTATCAGGCAAACCGGAAGTGGTTCGAGTTATTGTATTTGATAAAACCCCCGATAAAAACTGGCTTGTCACTTGGCATCAGGATAAGACAATTTCAGTAAATGGTAAGAAAGCAATACCCGGTTGGGGGCCATGGACTTTAAAAGATGGCATTAATCATGTTCAGCCAGATTTAAAAGTTTTGGAAGATATGGTGACTTTCCGCATACATCTTGATGATGCAAGTGAAAACAATGGCTGCTTAAAGGTTATTCCCAAGAGCCATCGCTTGGGCATACTTAGTAAAAATGAACAAGATCGAGTAGTTAGAGAGTCAGAAGAGTTTATCTGTCTAGCTAAGTCTGGAGATTTATTAATAATGAGGCCTCTGATACTTCATTCTTCAAGTAAAGGTACAACACCGCATCATCGACGTATTGTTCATGTTGAGTACAGCAGTTTTAAATTACCACAGGGGTTAGCATGGGCTTAAATACCAAACCCTAGGTTAACCCACGTTTGATTACGCTTTCCAGTAAAGGACATAGTCCTGGTGGCGGTACTCTTTAATTTATCGTTTTAGCGACCTAATAGTTAAACAATGGAGAAAAGATGAGCGGGCCAGCTAAGTCAGGTGCATTGATATATGCAAATAATGTTGAAGCACTTACAGAATTTTATTTAAGTTCTTGTGGCATGGTGTTGACCTATCAAACACCAGAGATGAATATTCTAAATGCAAATGGTTTCCAGTTGATTATTCATAAATCTCCTGTTGAGTTAGCTATATCTTCTCCTCCAGAAGAGCGGCAGTTTGCAATTAAGCTTTTCTTTACCGTTCAAGATATTGAGCACTCAAAGAATAAAATTCGTGAAAAGGGTGGTTTTGTTAATACTGAAGTATGGCAAGGCCCTAATTTTTATGTAAGCAATGCTGTTGACTCTGAAGGAAATGTTTTTCACTTAAGATGGGCTAAGTGATAATAAGCAGTACATTATGGTTGTCCTAGCATGTGTTTAGATGTACTCCCCCTACCTGGCATCTTTATTTCACTTAAGTTCAAGTATTTATGGCATTATGCACCCAGAAAAAGTTAGAGATCTGTAGATGAAACAATCTCCAATAAAAGATGAAATCACGTTCGAGGATTTCGCGAAAATTGATATTCGGGTGGGCACCATTACTGAAGTGCTTGAGGTGGTAAAATCAGATAAATTAATGAAGTTAATTGTTGATTTTGGCGACCATACTCGCTCTATCTTGGCAGGGTTAAAACAGGAGCGCGAAAACCCTAAAGAAATTGAAGGCAAACAAGCACTTTTTGTTGTGAACTTACCTGAAAGAAAGATGGTTGGTGAAATCTCTCAAGGTATGCTTTTTGATATCGGCTATGAAGATAAATTACAACCGTGTTTGGCTTGCCCTGAATCTTCAATGCCAAATGGTACAAGGGCTGGGTAAAATAAGACACTGGTCTTATTTTACCCTTTAATCCAGCATTACACAGTCAAAAGCTGAGAGAAGAATGAAGCAGTCAATTGTGCATATTGCTTTGGTTGTTCGTGACTATGATGAAGCGTTAGATTTCTATGTCAGCAAACTTAAATTTGAACTAATTGAAGACATTTATCAACCTGAGCAAGATAAACGTTGGGTAGTTATATCTCCGCCTAGCTCAAATGGCACAACTTTACTCTTGGCTAAAGCATCAAAGCCAGAGCAATTTGATTTTATAGGTAATCAGTCGGGTGGCCGTGTTTTTCTATTTCTAAACACAGATGACTTTTGGCGTGATTATAATCGAATGGTGTCTATTGGTATAACGTTTGTAAGGCCACCAACAGAGCAAGAATATGGTTTAGTAGCGGTTTTCGAAGACCTTTACGGAAATCTGTGGGACTTATTACAACTGAATCCCAATCATCCAATGGCTGCGAGGACATAATTGGCGCAAAAAGTTTAGTGTGTGCTTTTTGCTTAACCAATTTAGTAAAACATAAGGAGTATGAAGTGATAAAAGAAGATGATTCAAGACCACCACTCCCACCATTTAACTTAGAAACAGCCACTCAAAAAGTGCGAATGGCAGAAAATGCCTGGAATAGCCGGGACCCTATAAAAGTATCTCAAGCCTATTCTAGCTCAAGTGCCTGGAGAAATAGGTCAGAGTTTATTTCTGGCCGTGATCAAATAGTTGCGTTTCTTACAAAGAAGTGGAATAAGGAGCTTGATTATAGATTAGTGAAAGAGCTTTGGGCATACAATGAAAACCGTATAGCTGTTAGGTTTGCATACGAATGGCATGATGATTCTGGAAATTGGTTTAGGTCGTATGGAAATGAGAATTGGCAATTTGATAAGTTTGGGCTTATGGCGCACCGAATTGCTAGTATCAATGATCTTCTAATATCAATTAATGAACGTAAATTTCATTGGCCCTTAGGTATGAGACCACTTGATCATCCAGGTTTAAGTGAAATGGGGCTGTAAATTTAAAGCTCGTGGATTCAATGTAGTAGTTTCAATGCTCACTCTTGAAGAGCAATCTGAACTCGATCTTCTTGATGAAAGTGCAGTTTGCGGGGAAAATAATATTTTATTTTTGAGTTATCCCCTCAAAGAGGAAATTTCAAATTCTGATATTGAAGTGGTTAAATTCATTGATACATTAGAGGCGTAACAGGAAAAGAAAATAGTCTTTCATTGGTGAGGTGGTGTTGTCCGTTCGTCGATGGTCCTGAGTCTTTTAGCTTCAATGATTGGTATTGCACCAAAAAAAGCCTTTGAACTCATCACAAAGTCCAGAGGCTGAATGCCCACCCAAAAAAAGTGGGTCATCAAGCTATCAAAATACTAGGGACTGTCGATCATTTAAAGCCGAAAAAATGCCTTAGCTGTATCTGTTGTTTCTTTAGCTACTTGCGCAATAGGCTTGTTTAATTGTTTTGCTATGGTTGTTACGACTTTCGGTAAGTAACAGGGCTCATTGCGGCGGTTAGCAGGTTTTTTTTCCAGACTGCGGGGTAATAAATAAGGGGCATCCGTTTCTACCATAAGACGGTTGCTGGGTATATCTTTTAGTAGCGGGTGTAAATGATAGCCTCGTCGTTCATCACAAACCCAGCCGGTAATACCAATATGGCAGTCTAAATCCAGGTAGCCATAAAGCGCTTGTTTTTCGCCAGTAAAGCAGTGGATGACGATATCTACTAAGTGATCACGAAACTCTTTTAAAATTGCTCGCTGTCGCTCAAAAGCATCTCGTTCATGGCAAAATATTGGGAGTTTAAGCTCTGCTGCCAGTTCCAGTTGCTGAATAAAGACTTGCTCCTGAATGGAGCGGGGTGAAAAATCCCGGTTAAAATCCAGCCCCATTTCACCTAGCGCTTTTACTTGAGGTTCACTCACTAGGGATTTCAGAGCACTGAAGTGGTTGGGTTGGCAGTCTTTGGCATAATGGGGGTGAATACCTGCTGTGCTGACACAATGTTCAGGCCATTGTTGGCTTAGCGATAGCGCTGTTTCTGATTCAGCTAAATCAGTGCCTGTTAATACCAGGGTAGTAACACCAGCATCAATAGCGCGCTTGATGACTGCCTCCCGGTCACTGTCAAAACGGCTGTTGGTTAAGTTAACACCAATATCAATTAAATGAAGCTGCTCACTCATAAGAACGGTTATTTACTCAGTGTAAATAGTGAGTAGCTTACAGATTTTGTAAGGCTTGTGCAGCCTTTAAACTGTTGCAATAGGCATCACGCATGGCATAGTCCGTGATGTTATGCTCTGATAGTTGGTTCCAATTGATTTTTTGCCAGGCACCTTGTTCATAAAGCATGGTGTTAACCAAAATAGTACCCATTAAGCCATTAAAGTTGATAATGGCTTCTTTGTAGCTTTCTGGAACGGGCATAGAGCCGATCAGTGCATCTAATGGCTGGTCCATAAAGGCATCCAGTGTAGAGAGTAAACCGACCAGGAAGGAGCCACCTGGATCAGTCCCTTTGGTGTTTTTAGCGAGTAATTGGCACATCATCGCTCTGACTAAGGCAGTAATAACCAGCTCATTAGGCTTATCCGTCAACTTACTCAGCATTAAGATGGTGACTAAATTGCGTACCTGAGTTAAACCAAGGATGGTGATGGCTTGGCGAATTGACTCAACATTTTTACTGCGATGATAAAAAGAAGAGTTGACCATTTTCAGTAGTTTATAGGCGATACTTGGGTCTTTATCAATAATGCCAGCTAGTTCATCAAAATCAATCTCAGGATTTTGCAGTTTTGCTACTAAATCCATTACCACCAGCTTGTTGGATTCCATTTTCTTGCCACTGAGTACTTCTGGTTTGCATAGAAAATAGCCTTGAAACAACTCGAAACCTAGTTGTTTGCAGTACTCAAACATCTGGTAGTTTTCCACTTTTTCGGCAAGCAACTTAACTTTATGTTGCTTAACTGTATTAAAAGTAGAGGCAATTTCTTCTTTGCTATGGTCAAGCACATCGATTTTAATAATATCGACAAATGGTATGGCTTTTGCTGTTTGCATGTCTAACTTGAAGTCATCCAGGGCAATCGTAAAACCTTGGTCTCTCAGTTTTTTAAGGCAAAACAGCAACTCCTTATCCAGTTTGACATCTTCTAAGACTTCTAAGACAAACCGGTCTGGATTAATCAGGGTTTTTTGCAAGAGTAAATTGCGGGTACAGTTGATATAAGCAGGGCTGTCTCCAACCAGCTCATCAAGATCGAATGCACTGAGTACATTGTCCAACAGTTCGGACGTAACCCTGTCACCATCTGCTGTTTGAAAAGCGTTAGGGTCATCTGATCGAAACAGTAGTTCATATCCCTGCAGTTTTTTACTGCTGTCTACAATTGGCTGTCTGGCCAGTAGTGCGGCAATTTCTGTCATGATAGGCTTTACTTAACAACTGCACATCTGCTTTTCAGTGTAGAACAGTTAGCCTGAATCGCTTACTTGCCGCTCAAAAATTCTTACTGTCAGTGGGTAGTTGTAAAAGCGAACCTGACACTTTCCTTTATTGATTGATTACTAGTAAATACTTTTCAGCAGGAGATGGCTTATTAATGCTATGAGTGACCACCTTGGCATGAAGTTTGTCTTGACAACGCTCACTGAGTTGCCAGAAAGGGCTACGACCAGGATCGGCAATGATGACTTGTTGCACACCTGCTCTTAGGGCTCGCCGCACTAAATTGTACAAGGTGTTTTCCATTGATTCCCAAAAGCAAATATCAGAACCTACTAGTGTATGTTGTCCTTTTAATTGTTTAGTGGTGATTTGTTCAAATCGGTGACGTTTAAATTTAACTTGCACCTCGTTTAAATTAGCGTGAAGAGCTAAGTAAGCAGCAACATGCTTATCTGCATCCACTGCGGTGACGCTGGCACGATACTGCTTGGCTAAAAATACACTGGTTATTCCCCAGCCGCAGCCTAATTCCATCACACTAGTTCGTTTCGGTAGGGGATGTTTTTTTAAATAGTTCATTAATACAAAGCCAGACTGCCAAACTCTATGCCCATAAATTTCAGGCTGATAACCTTGTGCTTTTAAATCTTTAATGTATTGATGGCTGCTTTTTAGTATTTTAACTCCGCAGCTGGTTATTACGTGTTTTTTTGCAGATGCTTTTTTGATTTTAGGCATAATGTAAACTGAATTTGTCTCCATTCATTCTGTTTGTATCATATGTTACCGATGGTTTCGGCATATTATTTTATTTGAGGGCTAACAAGCCCTAGTTAAATTCAGAGGTTAAATAAATCATTTTATTATCTGATGTCTATTTTAATACGCTGGCAGAAAAATTAAAGGGGTAAAAGTGTCATTTATTACTCATAGCCAATAAACATGCGTAATGGGTATATTACTGTTAGTTTATATTGGTATATTGAAGAAGTTGGTTAGTCATGTTATGAGAGCAACTTCTTTAAATGTACATCAATGAGGGCAGGCATAGTGTTTGATGCTTTTGGCTTAGAAGTATGGTTTATGCTATTTGCTGTTGCCAGTTTGGCTGGGTGTATAGATGTTATTGCTGGAGGAGGAGGACTACTTGTGTTGCCTACCTTATTAGCCACTGGTTTAAGCCCAGCGCAAGCATTAGCAACCAATAAATTACAAGCTAGTTTTGGTACAAGTACAGCGGTCATCCATTTTTCTCGTAAAGGACAAGTAACTATTAAGTCATTACTATTGGCTATTAGTTGTACTTTTATAGGATCTGCCATTGGAACTGTGGTTGTACAACTAATTGATAATGCGATCCTTACCCAACTCATCCCAATATTATTGATAGGCATTGCCCTTTATATGCTGATCAATCCCAACATCAATGCTAACCAAACGCAGCAAAAAATTGCAGAAAAAACCTTTGCGCTATTAATTGGGTTGGGAATAGGGTTTTATGATGGCTTTTTTGGACCGGGTACAGGGACTTTCTTTACCATTGCTTATATTACCTTAATGGGATACAGCCTGACCCTAGCGACTATTCACAGCAAAGTATTGAACTGGTCGAGCAATATCGCATCATTGTTATTTTTTATTTTAGGTGGTCAGGTGGTGTGGTCAGTTGGGCTGTTCATGGCTGTAGGTCAGGTGACAGGCGCCTATGTTGGCTCTCATTTAGTATTAAAACAAGGTAACAAATTAATCAGACCATTGTTAATTGCAGTTTGTGTGATAATGAGTGTGAAACTATTAATGGATTAATATATTGAAAGAATGGCTGTACTTATAAGGTCATATAATCAGTCAAATAACTAGTTTAATTAAGCTGTAGCTGTGTAACTGTGAGTAATGAAAGTTATCGTAACGGGAGGTGGTTGTGAATTGTGTTGTCCGTTATATTCTTTTGGTAATAAGTGGGTTAGCGTCATTCACTGTTGTTGGTCAACAGTTTTCCCATCAAGGTCCTCCAGCACGTATCGTTGAGCTTTACACTTCAGAAGGCTGTAGTAGCTGTCCACCCGCTGATCGCAGCCTATCAAAACTCACAAAAGCCTCTGGGTTATGGCAAGAGGTCATTCCCTTAGCCTTTCATGTAGATTACTGGAACTGGCTGGGTTGGAAGGATCGGTTTAGTAAAGCGGAATACTCTGAGAGGCAGCGTGCATTAAGTGCCAATGGTAATGTACGTTCAGTGTATACGCCTGGTTGGGTCGTTGACGGCGCTGAATGGCGTGGCTGGTTTAAAGGGCAAGCATTACCTCCACAAAAATCTCAACCGGCACCGTTGTTAACTTTAGATTTAACTAACAATCAAGCCACAGTGAAGTTTGCAAAATCGGGTAGATGGCAAGCTAACTTTGCCTTGTTAGGATTTAATTTACAAACAGCAATAAAAGCAGGAGAAAATAGTGGTAAAAACCTGGCCCATGACTTTGTGGTATTAGACTTTCAACAGGAAACTAAAGAAGTGGGGGTTTGGCAGTTTATCATACCCATAGAACAGCTTAATAATCAAAAATTAGCCGTTGTTACTTGGATAACCCGGCCTGAACGGTTTCGTCCGGTTCAGACTGTAGCCGGGTGGTTAGAAAAATAGTCCTAATAATCATTTACGAAGCGTATTACTCGTTTTTGATCACATTCAGCAAGGTCAGCTTCAGGATTTTGGCGCTGGACTTTAACTCCTCAATTGGTGCCCCTTCATTGACCCCATGGTAATTTACTGGTGGGCCCATAGTGCCACCAGAAAACATAGGGCCAACGGCCAGTAAGTTAGCGTGTCCTTTGGCATCAGTACCTCCACCAATAGCGAGCCGAGGACATTCTTCACCTTTTACTGATTTGTAAGCTGCGTCAATGTATTTAAATAAAGGGCCGTCAACTCGGCGTAAGTCTGGAGCGGTGGAGCGTTGAGTGAAAAATTTTACTTGGCTTTTATGCTGTTGGTTAAATGCATTGGTCAGCTCCGTAAATATCGCTTTAAAGCGACTATTGCCTGGTAAAAATCCTTCGGTAATACCGTCCCATTGAGTGGTTTGATGGCCTGTTGCATAACGAATATCTACCCGTAGTCGTATTTGTTTCTCATTCGCTTTCAAGCGAGTAATGGCATAAGTAGTGCCATTATTTTTCGGAAAGACATTATCATAAGCCTGTAATAACTGAGGATGTTTTTCTCCAAAAACATAGGTGCCCCACACCCACTCAATAAATTGTGTTATTTGGCTGAAATCATTTTGAGCGAGATAACCTTGATTAACCTTACCTGCCAAATAGTTTGCAAGTGATACCAGAGGGTTAGCGCCGCTAGCTCGGTTAGCATGAGGAACAGAACCATGTTGTGCACCTGTAACTTTGGTAGTTAGAATTAATTGGTCACCCTCTAACATAGCCTTTAATTTGGCAGGACGATAATTAGCATCGTCAAATGTAAACTGTTTATAGTCAGTCATGACTTGCTGTGCATACGCTTTTAATTTATTCGTGGGTCCTTTTATAATAGCTGTAGCAGTATCTGGAATCTGGTTTGAAGGACCTGCAGGGGTGAACAAGTCTGCTATCCACAACTGGTCGTATGAGTGGTGAGGTTGTCTCGGCAAACTGAAAATGGGTCGCTCAATCCCTTTTTCTGCCCTGACGCACCAAGCGGAATCAAATACGACACCTACTGTAGGAGGCTGCTGCTGAGGGTCTTTCATATAGTGGGGCATACTCATACCCGTTTCTTCCGAGGTATCAAATAGAATTTCTAGTTGCCAATCATCGAGTAAAGGACTGCCATCTAATTCTTTAGCAAGGGATTGTAAAGTTAATAAACTGACCACTGCAGGTCCTTTATCATCGATGGCACCTCTTCCTACTAGAAAATCGGTAAGCTGGCCACGGTATTGGTGTTGTTCAATCCTGGCTTCAAAGGGTTTCCAATCACTATTGCCTGGTGGAACCGTATCTAAGTGGGCGACAATAGATGCTTTTTTTGTTCCTCGGCCAATGCGATAGCCAAATAGCCAGTAATCACGACCTTTAATATGCTGTTTCCACTCAAAGGGAGAAAATTTATCCAGTTGCTGCTGGGTATTAAAATCAGTCATGACTCCATTGATATAATCTCTTAACTGGGCCATATTTTTTTGCATAACCGCTTCATTGGTACGGCCAGGTGTACGGTAAGTTGCGTATTTAATAAACGCACTAGTAGTAGGCAACAACTGACTTTCTAATAGATGGTCAAGTGAGTTGGTTGCAGGTGGTTCAGTTTGTTGGAACATTTGGCAACTGCTTACTGATAACAAACTAGCGAATAAGCAGGCTATGCTTAATGGTGAACGAGGGGGGGATTGCATCTTAAGTGCCTCCATGCCTTTTATTATTTTTTATATTCTGAAGCTAGGTTCGGGACAACTACAAAATAACAATTCAGCTTGGGAGAGTAAATAAACAAAGTCATTAAAGGATCAGCTTTCGATTAATACTGAAAACAATCAAAAGCTGAAAAACAACAAATGTTGTTTATTGAGCTAGTGTTAGTAAGCATTGATGCTTACCTAGGGGTTGCCAGACACTGGCTTTTCCAGGTTCTTCACCTTTAGTCCACCATTTGGCTTTATAGCGAGTGCCTTGATGATGAATAATACTACCTGCAGGATAAGCTTTACTGGCTTGCCAAGCCAGAATAATGTTACTTAATAATTTCCAGGCTTCATTGGTACCTGGTTCGTTGTGACTGTTCCACCAGTTGGATTGCCAGACTAAATAGTTATGACTGACTTTAGCACCTGATTGATAGGTTTTGTCCGCTTGCCAGGCGGGGTAGTTTTTAGCATCGGGGTCTTTATTGCAACTATTTCCTGGGTCATTACTGGTTACTGTTAAAGACCACAAGCGTTGTACATTAGCTTGGCCATCACTCACACTAAGACCAAATTTAAAAATAGTATCCTGTTGAACGGCCGGTGTGGTAAAACGTATTTTACTTACCTGGGTATTATCAACGTTAATACCATTCGGTATTTTCCACTCAAAACTAAGTTGATCGCCATCAGGATCTGTGGATTGACTAGCATCTAACACAACCATGGTATTGGCTTTGACTTTATTAGGACCAGTGATTGTTACCTGAGGCGGGCGATTACCTGGCGTGGTTGAGTCACAAAAGGCTTTACCATCAAATTGATATGTCTCTGCAGAATGGAGGGTTTCTCTTACTTTTGTAGGATTACCTTTGTTATCGGTGGCAATAACTTCGCTGGTGACAGTCCCAGCATAAGGTTGACTGAATTGGTAATAGTTGCCATCTTTTAGCGGGTTACAAACGGCTGCATTCATTGCATTTAAAATGAGGCCATTATCAGTTTGAGCTTCCCAAGCGAAAATACCACCCAGGCCGTATTTTTTAATTAACTCACCTTTAGCAATGACTGAACGGGGAGAGTCAAATGCCTCTACATGCGCATAGTGGTAATTTTCATTATTCAGATTGCTATGGGGCTGCCAGATATAAGCGGATTCTGCCTGGCGATCATAATATAAGTATTGAGTATCTTCTTTCATATAATGATCGTAAATATCACGAAAGTCACTCACGCCAAACTCAAATGTGCCTTTATTGCCTAATCCGCTACCATTGCTATTGCTCCACTGTTGGGCTTTGCCATGCCAGAATAATTTCGCATGGTTGGCTTGGGTCTTAATATATTGCCAACCACGGCTATAACTTGCCGCGCCAATGGTTAATTTCGCCATGGGAAATTCAGGGTATAGTTGTTGAATCGTTTTAACAGCACCTTCTACACTGTAATTGTGCATGACCTTGGTCAGAGGCACGGGTTGGCCATTATGCAAAATAATATTACCTAATTCATCTGTGGCATTACCTGTTACGTTATAGGCGCCTGCAACTGGTTTGGCATAAACACCAGCATGATGAGATGGGTCTTTGCCCCATGCCCCATAAAGATCATAGGTCATTAAGTTAATAAAATTAAAATCATCTTTAAGGGTATTGAGATCAACAGCTGCTAGTTTAGCAGGAGATGCAGACAATGCTGCTGTTAACTCAAACTGTTCGCCGAACTCGGCTGTTAAGGCTTTTCGAAGTGCTTTAACAAAAAGCGTAAAGTTATCACTGTCTTCAATATAGCCTGCTGTTAAGTCGGGACTTAATCCTGACCCTCCAGGGAATTCCCAGTCTAAATCAATGCCATCAAATACACCTGGGTTGGTTTTGACGGTATCAATAATCGATTGAATAAAAACCTGATGACGTTCAGGGGTTTTGACCAGGTCATAAAAAGGATCACTAAGTGTCCAACCACCAACGGATAACATGCCTTTTAAATGTGGGAACTGCGCCTTCATGGCTTTAATTGACTCAAGTAAATGAGGAAAAGCTAAATAGTCATAAGGTGATATTTCAAAGTCCCGTTGTTTTTTGGTTACCCCAATTTTAACCAGGTCGCCTTTTAAATTATCATGTTGATCCGGTGCTAAGCCTTGGCCACAGCTGGCTCGCATGACTGCTTTATTTCTGGAATTTTTTCCAAACTGAATATCTAAACCGTTATTTTCTGTAGCATTGGGGCGTTCATAATCACAAATGCCAACAAAAGAATAAAACAGATGGGTAATATTATTCGCGGCAATATAGTCAGCTGTATAAGCACGTTCCCAAACACCCCATTCACCCATATATAAGCCTACTATTTTACCACTATCGGTAACATTAAAGGGTTGATGGTGTTCTTTGGTAGCTGTCCAGTTTCTGTCTTCAGGTTTTACCAACCGAATTTTTTTATATTGAATTTTGTTTTCCCAGTCTAAACCTGTGCGCTCAGCGAGGTAAATATGATAATCACCAGGGCGGAAGCCGGCATATTCTTTAAATGGATCTTGTTCATCCCATAGCCAATCGTAAAACAATTTAAAATGGTCACGTTTTCCAGTATATTTACTGACTTTAAAATCCCAAGGAACAGACATTGTTTGGTCAGGAATATTACCTGATTCTGTTTGGGTTATTTCAACTGTATTGGCAAGTGAAGCTTGCGAGATTAATAAAAAACTGGCAATGCCTGTTAGTATTGGATAGCTAAAAGAAGACTTTTTATTTTTTGCATAAATTTGACTTTTAACTGTTAGGTCGCTAGACATACTAATCCCTCCCTGGGTGAGTTTTTTATATTGGATATACGTTAATTAGAACCATTATTTTGATAGTTATTATTGTTGGTAGATAACAAGTTGAGTATAGCGTAATCTCATTTAGGTAAGTGGCTATAAGTTAACTAAAAATTGGTTTTAAAGTGGTTGTTTTGATGGGGGTTGTCAAAAAGAATAATTCAAGTTGTCAAAACTTTAAAAAATAATGCTTATTTTTTAATATCTTAGTGATATGTGAATAAAAAACGAATTAGTTTACGTCATATAATTTTATATTTATTTTGGCTGTGAACAGATGAATGAATATTTCAAAATAAGACTTTTGTCTAGAATTTAGTTGCAGTATGATTTTTATGATTGTTAGGAATGGAAAGAAGTGCTAACAATTTTTTTGTATTTCTGGACGATTTTCATTACTAAAAGGAGTTTAGTTATGAATATGAAACAGTCAGCATGGCTTAAAAACCATCGCTCGCATGAAAAAAGCTGGTCCAAAAATGTAGCATGCAGTTTGCTCGGTAGTATTTTGCTGAGTGCTGCATTTGTCAGTTTTGCGAAACCTCCATTTGAACCTGATCTGGTAAAGGATGGTAACCGCTGGCTAATTACTTTTTATAATGATGCGGATCCTAAACATGTGCAGTGGGCGACACAAGGTTTATGCTTTTATTATGCTCCCACACCAGTAAGTAGCACTCAACAGCGTTATTATTGGGTTTCTGACACTTATCCTGATTGGAATGGTCAAGCGGCACAAGAGGGGGATCAAGTCTTCATGCATGGTGATTTTCAGTGGCCATATGGTACCGTTGATGGTGGTCATGATGGTATGGAATGGTCATTAGTCGCGCAGCCACGAGACTTTGTGGAAAAAGCCATCGATGTTGGCGCGGGTCATTGGAAAGAGTGGGTGGAAAATGGTCATTTTGGGAGAACGATTGGCTTTGGTAATACGCTTTTAAGGCGTGTGGGTAAATGCCAAATAACGGACCCTCAAGAAGCGATGGAAAAATATCGCCACTTACCAAAGCGGGATGATATTGATACGCCAATGGGGATTACCAGTAAAGCACCTCAATAATAGAAGAGGTAGCACTTACCCTAACGTTTGCGGTAAATGCTGGCTTAAATAGTCAACAAACAATCGTACCTTAGGGGACAGATGACGGTTGTATGGGTAAACAGCCCATACAGCTGTCTGTGGGGGTTGGTATTGATCTAACAGCACCCGTAGTTCCCCTTGCTCAATAGCGGGTTTGACATAATAATCCGGCAGCTGGGTGAGTCCGAGGCCTTTCCTGACAGCATTAAATAATGCAGGTCCGCTGTTACAGCGCCAACGTCCCCTGACACGATACTCTTTTAATTTACCTTCCAATTGAACCAGCCAATAATCGGTTGAACCAATTAAGCAGTTATGCTGCTGAAGCTCAGAAAGGGTGTGAGGGGTACCAAATTGCTTTAAGTAGTTTGGTGCTGCACAGATAAATAACCGGCGGGGAGCAATTCGTTTGGCAATTAGTGTTGAGTCTTTAAGAATGCCCATTCGAATTGCCAGGTCATAGCCTCCTTGAATAATATCCAAGTTTTGGTTGCTCAGATTAACATCTATAGATAGGGCAGGATGCTGCATTAAGAAGTCATTTAACAGTGGGATAATAAACCGCTCACCAAAGGTGGTGGCCACTGTCATACGTAACATACCTTGTGGCGTAGTTTGCATATCTGAAACAGAAAGTTCTGCCTGTTGAAAGCCACTTAGCAAGTGTTGGCACTGTTCAAAATAGACTCTGCCTACATCAGTCAATGTGACTTTACGGGTTGAGCGATAAAGCAGTTGAGCACCAAGTCGGGCTTCCAGGCGAGAAATTAACCGGCTTACATGGGAGTTAGAGACATTCAGCTGCTCGGCAGCGGCGGAAAAACTCCCTTGCTTTACGACTTCCACAAATGCTTCAATGCCAGCCCAGCGACTCATTATTGCTCCTCAGAAACAGACTTTTGTTATTCGTTTTGTTCTACAGCAAGATAGCTTTAATTAAACTGCAATATACCGCTGATGAGCGTTATAAGTGAAGCCCTACACTCGATTGTAATGGGCGTTAGCTGCTGAGACGAGATTAAGCCTATTGAAAGGCTGTTAACGTAGTTCAGGAAATGCTAAAAAAAGTTGGTGTCGCGCCAATTTTTGTGTAAAAAATAGACAATAAAATTGGTTGTATTAAAGTAATAAAAAATTACAAATATATGATAAACAACAATAAATTGACTGTGGTCTGTCTTGCCTTTGAGGAGTTAGCAATATGATGATGAGTAACTCTATTCTCCGCACTATAGGCTTCGTATTGGTGGATAACTTCACCATGATCTCGCAGGTATCTGCAGTTGAAGCTTTACGGATGGCCAATCATATTTCCCAGCAACCGCTTTACCAGTGGAAAATCCTTTCTGCTGATGGTAATCCGGTTACTGCCAGCGATGGGGTTACTGTGAATGTTGATGGTGACTTGGAAAGTATGAATCAAGTGTTTGATTGGATTATTGTCTGTGGGGGATTACATGTTAAGGAGCAGTGTAATAAAACGCTATTGCAATGGTTGCAACGCCAAGCAAAAAAGAAAATAAAGTTGGGTGCTATTTGTACAGGTAGTTACTTATTAGCCAAGGCCGGTTTATTAGACGGCTATGGTTGTACAATTCACTGGGAGTATATGGCCAGTTTTAAGGAAGAATTTCCAAAACTGAATATTTGCAATGGCCTGTTTCGTTTTGATCGTGACCGGGTAACTTGTAGTGGTGGTACAGCACCCTTGGATATGATGTTAGACTTAATCAGTCGTGAGCATGATCGGTCACTCAGTGCAGATATTTCTGAAATGTTTTTATACGACCGAATTCGTACTGAAGTAGAACAACAAAAGGTGCCACTTAAGCATACTCTTGGTGTAACTCAACCAAAACTGGTTGAAACGGTTGCGTTGATGGAAGCCAATTTAGAAGAAACTATCTCCCTAGACGAACTAGCCAGTTATGTTGGATTATCCCGTCGTCAACTGGAAAGGTTATTTTTAAAATACCTGGACTGTTCCCCATCACGATATTATTTAAAATTACGTTTACAACGAGCACGTCAGCTGCTGCAACAAACCAATTTATCCATTATTGATGTTGCAGCCGCCTGTGGTTTTGTTTCTACCCCCCATTTCAGCAAACGCTATCGGGATTGTTTTGGTATCCCTCCTCGTGACGAACGATTAATTCATCATAAACCCATGATGACTTTGCAGTAGCCTGTTGGCTACTGCCTTCCTTCTTATTGCACTGAATACACAGCATATTAACAGTAGCCAAAACTTACTCTTCGAGAACTATCATTATAAGTATTGCCTATCATAAAACAAAAGCAGTCATTATTTCACTCAGCGTATTTGTGCGATATTTAGTCAAGTATGGATTTGAATCACCACCGTTGTTTTCTACCCAATGTGAGAGTGTTTTGTCGGCGTCACTATTAAGTGATGAGGCTATAAATAAAAGGTAATTGGGGGGGAATAAGAATAATAAATATATTAGGGTTGCAACATAATCCAAAAAATATGGGCTGGATTAAATACCCACTAAAAAAAATAATAATCCTGGTTTGTGTGTGATGAAGATAACATTTTTTATGAATTTGTAGGGTGTCTGTATTTTGAGATACTTATATTATGATAGTTAATGGTGGTAACTAATATAAATATAATAAGGTTAAAGTATATGGTTTTTGGTTGTGCTTTTAATTAAAAATAAAAAAAGTGTCTATACAAATAAAATAAATTAGTGTTTTTTTGTGTGTCAAGCTGTTAGGAATAATATATGAAAATAGTGTCTTCTGAACACTCAGGCCGTAATCAGTTTACTAAGCAATCTGACTTGAGTCGAGATAATGTTAATAGTAAATCAACTGGAAAAAATACCCAAAGGGGTAACAACGCAACCGGCTTAACAAGTCAGCTTGTCAATTCATTATCGAAACAACCAACTGAAGAAAATGAGTGGCTAACAGAAGATCGTCCTGAATCCAATGATCCCAGTAAAGTGAATTTAATTAGTCGGATTGGTCCCGATGCCAGAAAAATACTGGATAAGTTATTAGGAAAAAATACGGGAGTGGATGCTGCTGTTGATAGGCAAGTAGAAGCTAACAATCAGCACAGTAATCGAGGAAAAGTTAAAACAGCTTGGGAGCAAGCCTGGGATAGAATGTATACAACAGGTAAGCTAGGCCAAATGGATGTCAGTATTGGGGCAATTAACCGTCCTCAGCTCGGTAATTATGCGCAAGAAAAAAGTGATATTAAATCAGCTATTGTTAACTGGTTTAAAAGTAGCGAAAATTTAAACTCTACTTTTCGAAACTTATTTCAAGGCAATGCAAAGCAGGTTGAGGACAATTTAAAAACGAATCTTGCCAATACTGAAGAGCTATTTCATCGAAATGGTGTAAAAGAACAGCTGAGAAAACTATTAGGCTTATCTACAAGTGCGTCGAACCAGGAAATTGCTGGGGGATTTACCAAATTTTTACAAACAATGCCTGAAAATGCTTCTTTTTCGTTGAGTGGCAGTGGAGGAATTGATTTAAAGTGGCCAAGCACGAGTGTCGGTACAACATTTACGGGGGTAATGGCCAAGGTAGGTATTGAAGGAGAAAACAGCCTTAAATTTGAGCGGGATGCGAGTGGTATTAAAATAACAATGGGAGGAAACTCCACTTTTAAAGGTCTAACTTTAGAGCTTGGGGTTTATTCACCAATGTCACGATATATGTTGGGTACCCATGCTGAAGTTGATGCAACACTGGGTAAAACAACTAGAGACCAGCGAGTATCAGCGTATTTTTCAGGGGAAAAATTAACGCAGTTTATCGACAAATTGGCACAAATTGACGATCAGAAACTCAGTTTGGAGTGGGTGGCGAATAATGCCCAGCGAAAACCCAATGGTAAAAACAGTATTCAAGTGAGTAAATCACTGGAAGTAAAGCCAATTATCGTTGAAGTGGATGGTCAGATAAAGCTGGGGGCAACAGTCCCTTCGCCTATTAATAGTGGTGATGATGGTACGGTAGGTGTAGGACGCTCTGGAGGGGTGATGTATGGCGTTGCAGCCCACTTAACCAACGATAAAGTATTAAAATGGAAAGCAGAGTCTGGCTATGATGCTGAAAATCCTGATTTTAGTTTAACTGCAGATAAAGACGGTAACGTTGATTTTTTTGACTTTAAAAAAGCAAAGTTTAAGTTATCTTCAACAATTTGGTCAAGACCAGCCAAAATTACTTATCCAGATATTAGTCCTGAAGGTACTTCTCCCGATGTATCGACTACGATTGGTGGTGGCGGTTTATTTTCATCTGCTATTTTAGATGAAAAAACACTTGCCGAATGGGGAGAAAAAATTAAAGGCAAGCAACCAAGTCAGCCTAAACCTAGTGATATTATCCCTGGTGAAAGTGGTCAAGCATTGAAAACCAATCGGTTTGTTAATGTTACAGGCATTACTATTGATAGTGATCATTTAGAGAGTACTATTAATAAATATTCATCACTAAAACGTTTTTTTGCCAATGACCCTGATGCAAAGTGGCGTTTGCAGAATGTCCTGAAGCATCAAGTTGATGGGGGTAATACGACACTTAACCTGGAGTTTCGCCTTAAAGATAGCCAATATCAAGCAATTAATAAAATTGTAGGTCAGCAGACAGCTGATAGTTTGTCAAGTGATTCTAAAAAACAAATTGAAGCAATATTAGATAACCAGAATAATTTTGAATTATCGGGATACAATTTGGTAGAAGATCGCAATATCAAGCATAAACGCGGTTTAGGGTTAGTATTTGTTAGTGTTAATAGTACAAATGAATTAAAAATAAATGATACTATTCACAAGGAGCAAGTGATTACTGGATTAGGCATCTCAACGATTACTGATAAGACGCGTGGGATCAGCTCATTATATCAAAATCGTGGCCGTGCATTGCAACTTATTCATAATGATGTAAGTGACAAGCCAAGCTCAAGTCGTAAAGATTTTGCTGAAAATAGCCAGCAAATTGAACGGATACGACAACTGGAGGCAACGGGCCAGGCATCTCATAAAGAACTAGCGATGATTACCCAGTTTGATAGTTATTTAGAAAACTTGGGTAAAGAAGCTAATTATAGTGATAACTCAACTATTTTTGAAACGATAGATTATTCTCGCCATAAAGGAACAGCAAATTCAACACAGGCAGCTGCAGAAGCAGCCAGTAAAGTGAAAAGTGCTACCACGGGTGGAGCCGTGATTACACAACAGTTTGGCGATTATTGGGTGCCGGTATATACGGTTACTCGCACTCAGAATGATCAAATACGTGTTTATAACACCCAAGGGCAGCAGATCAAATCTTTTAATAATAAACAACATCAAAATGACAATGCTGTAAATCAGTTTTTAGCAAGTCTGCTAAATGTAGAAGGTGATAGCCGAGCTTATAAAGTGCTGGTAACCAAGGATAATTTTAATCAGCAATTTTCCTCGTTACGGCAATCTCCTTATGAACCAGCACCTGATTATGTTTCGCAGGGCGGTCAAACTAATCGGCCAACAATAGACGCTAGTAGTACATTCAACCCAGCAGATCGCTCAGTGACTAATATACAAACTGAGTACGACAAAATTCGGGCAAATGATAAAACGGTTGTATTACATAGTGATAATGGTGCTTCAGTAACACTAAAAAAATCGGAAGCTTATGAACTTGGACTAAAAGTTAATGGACAGCTTATCACCCATGATACTGATTTTAACGAATCACTATTCAGTGACAGTCAGAAACAGGTGAGTTGGGACTTTGATCGAGCAACGCTGGCTTTACTTCATGATACTGACAACTTTGAGCGAAATCGGCTGTTATTGAAAAAAACATCCATTGTTTCAGGCAATGAGCAACTGGGTAAAAATGAAGCAGACTTTATCTTACAAGCAAGAAACCTTGCCAGCAATGCAGCAGACTTTGATAATTTTTTAGGGCAGTTACATCAGTGGGCAACGACTGAAAAAGGCAAATTAATTCAAGCAATTAATTCTGATAACCTATTTAATGGCGCTCACGTTACGGAAGTTAACATTGAAAGTGATGGTAGCTATAAAATAACGTATGATAAAAATAATAAAGTCTCTTCAGCACTGAATAATCGCGATATCGTTCAATATTTTTCTGATCGTATCAGCTCGCGTGGTAGTTATAACTTTGAAGGTGGTGATCATGTCCCTTTATTGATTGCATCTGCATTAGGGCGCCCTTTAGAGATTACAACCACCATTCCTGGTGCACACAATATTTCAATTAAACAAGGGTTGACTGGTAAACGTTTAACTGGTGAGCCAATTAAACTGTTTCAAAATGGAGCGGACCATTATCAAGTCATCATCAATGGTGAAAAAATAGACGTACCTAAAGATGGAGACTGTTTATTTCATGCAGTATTAGCAGCAGACCCTAGGTATAACAAGCAATATCCTAATATACCAGGATATATACCCAGTGATAATAGTTATCCGGTAGAAGGTGATGGGCCAGCAGTTCAGGCACTTCGTAATCGGGTTAAACAATGGCTTAACAAAAATAGTGAAGCAGCAGGGGCTGAACTGAGTAATAAAACTGATCTGACAAAAGTTGCTGAAGCATTAAATAAATCACAAGTTGTTCAAACGGCGCCTGAATCGGTGTTAAGCAAAAAAATTGAAACCTCTTTACAGGACAATAAGCTGAAGCTTAATTTAACTGATATTGTTGAGAAACGATATAATAGTCGTAAACGCATCCTGGAAAATGGCAATGGCCATACATCAAAAGTATTATCAGCCTATTCCGCATTTGGTACGGCTAATGGCTTAAGAGTTTTAGGTGAGTATGGTATTGGCAGTTCACCTTTAGAACGATTACAAGCTTCTTCAACATTATTAGGTGCTGCAGAAGAAGTACTGTCAGGCGTTGCGACCATCGGTGATTTAGCCAAAAAACTGAATTTAAAACTGCCTAAATCCGGTGCAGCCACAAAAGCATTAGCAAAAGCATTTGGAGGTTCAGATGGTTTGGCAAAACTGGGTAAGTTGGGAAAATTAGGTAAAGTGGCTGGTCCATTAGGTGTTATTACAGGTGGCTTGGATATTGTCAGTGGTGCTTTTGGATTAGATGCAGCGATTAGAAATGGCGATAAATATGGAATTGCTTCATCAGTATTTGACATCACCAGCGGTATATTAGGAATAGGTGCAGTTGCTTTTGCTGCAACTCCTGCAGGGCCTATCCTAGCCATTGGGGCATTAGTGGCTTCTGCCATCAGTCAAGGTATTCAAGCGGCGAAGACAGTTGAAAACTTTGAAAAAGAAGTCCGCCCATTAGCCTGGTATGAAAAGCTAGGGTATGGTGCAGCGGCATTCTTTGGACTGGATGATAAAACCCCTTGGCATCGTGAGTTGCAAGAGTC
The DNA here is from genome assembly GCF_011009015.1 of Spartinivicinus ruber. Lineage (NCBI taxonomy): Bacteria > Pseudomonadati > Pseudomonadota > Gammaproteobacteria > Oceanospirillales > Zooshikellaceae > Spartinivicinus > Spartinivicinus ruber. The sequence continues at coordinate 3,825,839 of NZ_CP048878.1, read as the reverse complement.
TCGTCGACAGAAAGCAATAGATGACCGTAAAGAGTTGATTGCTGATCAAAAAGAACGCATTGATCAAATATTTAGATTATCTGGCGATGTAAAAACGGATACCTCTGCAATGTATCCGGATGCTTCAACGTTTCTTTTTGGGGAACATCCTTCAATGAGAAAAATGACGGCTCAAGAGCTTGAAGCATCTAATCAAATGTTAAGAGAACTTGGCGTGAGTAACGATGAAATTAATCGGTTAACTCCTCATACCCTTAATAATGGGCCATCAAGTATTATGACTGAAAAGCGAGGCTTTGGGAGCTTGAACAAAGCTATTTATTATAATGTTAATGATGGTTTTAACCCCAATGAAGCAGACTATCAGCATATAGATTCAGTGACGGACACAGCTATTCGTGAAAATACTGGGAGCAGGACATTAGCATTTGCTGTTCGTGGTAAAGACCAAGGCCGTTTTATTCATGGTTTTAATGATAAAGAAAATAGTTTTATCTCTACCAAGGCGACAGAGCAAACGTATTTTGGTAAAGATGAAAATGATTCAGTGGTTTACAGTGCGGGTGGATTAACGGCTTTAACTGGCAATAGAGAAGCTGATCCTGCATCTATTCAACCTTCGCATCTTTATTTTCATGGTGATGAAGGTCAAGATACTGCTTCATTTATTTTAAAGCCTCATGCAAGTGTCAATTATAAAGTGAAAAAAGGCGATTCATGGTGGGGAATTACTCAGCGGTATTTTGGTGCGAATAATGGCCATAAATATGAAGCATTACAGAAAGCCAATCCGGATATTGCAAAAAGGGGATTATGGGCTGATGATGTACTCACCATTCCGGTGTTGGAATATCAAGTGGCGCGTGGTGATTCATGGTGGGAAATAGCCCGTTCTCATTATGGGGATGGTGAAAAATACAAAATATTACAACAAGCCAATCTAGACATTGCAAAGAGAGGGTTATGGGCAGGTGATGTAATCCGTATTCCACCCATTTCAGAAAATAATCAGTATGATTCTACGCAAAAAAATAACCACATTAGTATTACAGCGAAGCCAGCTGTTACTTATCATGTACAAAAGGGTGACTCATGGTGGGGAATTACTCAGCGGTATTTTGGTGCCAATAATGGCCATAAATACGAAGTATTACAGAAAGCCAATCCGGATATTGCGAAAAGGGGATTATGGGCTGATGATGTACTCACCATTCCGGTGCTGGAATATCAAGTGGCGCGTGGTGATTCATGGTGGGAAATAGCCCGTTCTCATTATGGGGATGGTGAAAAATATAGACTGTTACAGGAAGCTAATCCAAACATTGCAAAAAGAGGGTTATGGGCGGGTGATGTAATCCGTATTCCACCAGCTACTGCCGCTTTAGGTGATGATACAAGCATTATCATTACTGAAAGTGATAATAGCTCAAGCTTGACTACAACAAGCACTGAAAGCTTTATTGTTCGAGGTAATGAAAAAACGGATAGGATAGATGCTGATTTACGAGTCAATCAGCAAGATAAAGTAATTAGTGGCAAAACGTTTGTGTTAGGTGGGGCTGACACCTTGAACTTAGCTACAGGGAACGGAAAAAATAATGTTTTTCAAATAGAAAACATTGGTAATGCAGTGATTAATGTGGGTCATACCCAGTCAGCCATTTTACTGGGTAATCAAGTCAAGGGTAACGTTGTTGTTCATAATGCAGCTGCTGAAGGTGTTGAGTCAACGCTGATTGATATTTCAGGTTGGGGAGCGATTGAGGATTTAACATTTGAATTGGGGGGCAATGGTTTAAAAATCACTAACCGATTAAGTGAAGGTGAACGGAGTTTAGCGATTGATGATAAATCTAAAGTGTTAATCCTAGCCAGGGATCAACAAGGGCGTAATGTGACATTAGGTGAGGAGCAAATTGCATTACTGGAATTAAATCAACAATTATCCGGTCTGGCGCTTATTCCTGATGATTTGGTCTATCTACAGACCGATAAGACTATTACTGTAAATGGAGATGATACGCAGCTACAGCTACGTGGTAAAGGGCGAGCCACTATTCAACGTTCGTCTTCTAACAAAGCAATGACGTTTATTGCGGATCAAGGGGTTAATTTACAATTAAATGCAATTCTGAATGGCGATAGTTTCAAGCTGAATGGTTTACATTTCGAAGATGTCAAAATTCAGGATAATATGCTTGTCAATAAAACAACTGACATCGAGTCTCCTTTAATAGCTGTGGAGACGAATGAACGACTGTCTGAAAATATTGAATTCACTGTGAAATATGATGATTCATTCGTGAGGTATTATACGGATAATCAGGGACGACTGATGCAAGATACTCCTAATTTTCTATTACAAACAGCTTTAGAGCAATCATCTGTACCTACTTTGCCGAGGGAAACCAGTGTGCTTGATAAAGAGGATGATAGCTTACCTGGATTATTTAAAAACTATAAAAATGACTTATGGCGTTTGCCTAATGGGATAATTGTCGATGCAAATGCAGGAAAAGTCTTTGATATGCAAGGTTATGAATATAAGCATGCTAAATATGACGCAGAGCGTAAAATCATTAGCTATCAAACGCAACACAATGATCATGTTGAGATAGATTTTTCAGACCCATCTAAGGTGAATGTGAACTCGCGTATTGCACCTTTTGAAGCAAACGTATTAGAAAATGGTCGCTGGCACTTTACAAGCAAGACACAATCTAATAACGATGAAAATAGTGGTTTTATTGTTGATCCGCAAAATTGGCGAGTGTATAGCCAACAAGACAAGCTGATGGATTATATTTGGTTCCGCTATGATGGGGCGAGAGGACGGCACCTATTAGTCGACTCAGCCACTGGCCCAGGCTATCTTTATAGCAATGAAAAGGTGGTTGGTTTAACGATTGGAAAGTTTTTAGAAGCGCTTACTAATGCAACGAACCAAGATTTAGCGAAACTATCAGAGTTAGTTATTGCTGAAATTGGGAGAAATAGCGTAACGGTTGATGAGTATATTAACGCTAGCGTCTAGCTTATGTATAAAGCCTTTACAAAACTCTATGAAGGCTTTTAAGTTATAGAAAAAATTTTATTATGAAGCCTAAAGTAGTTGAATAAAAAGTTAAACAAGTGAAGGGAATGAAATGATCCACTCATTAATTGAATTGTCAACAACTTCATGTAAAAAACTACCTTTTAGTTCATGTTGAATGTAGGTTTCTATTACATAGAATGAAAAATATGTATTTGTCGCTTGGTTAGCTGTGTCTTGACATGAGCTGTTGCTGGTTGAATAAGAAATTAATATATGTATATTCATGTATTTTTTGTATATGCTGGTTTTTAATGAGTTAGGTTTGTCGGTATTGTATATTGAGTAGTAAATAACCCATAATAATCTCCTAATTACTAAGGGTGTTGCGCAAAAAACAACTTCATCTTCTATGACTACATGATTTTTCATTGACGGAAATGATAATTTATCTATAATTTTGTATAAATCCTCTTTGTATATAAATATATTGTTGTTAGGCTCGTTTTTTGTTTTGAATATTTTTTCTATATTCGCAGAAAAAATTGAGGTGGCTTTAATTGTCGGGTTGTTTTTTTTTTGAATCTTCAAACTCGGTAAGTAATTTAGTTATTTCTCCATTCAATCTAATAATTAGACTGCGAGACATATTTTTTTCGTTTGCTGATTGAACTAAACAGTAGTCTGCTAAAAATTCGGTGCTAACTATTGCGTCTTCGTCATTAAGATTTTTACTTGTTTTGTTTTCTTTTAGATAAGAGTATAGTTTATTTATACTCTTTACAAGAGAGCTGATTTCTCCTTGGCTATCTGGATCGCTTATAATGGAGTCATCACTATCAGTAATTAGCCTTCTATGTTGGTTAAGTTGTTCGGTTATGTTGATAAGATGGCTTGTTACTAATTTCCAAAATACAAATAAAATAATAAAAGAAACTGTTAGGGTCTTTAAGCAGTTTAAGAAAAATATTAGTCCTAATTTTTCTGCTAGTTTAATATAAATTGACTTTAAGTTGTAGGTGACATTAAGTATCCCTAAGTCTGTTTCTGTTGAATCATTTTTTGATTTTTTTGCTAATTTAAAACTGTAGTTTTTTACAAAAAATCCTTTTTCTAAATTATCACCATAGGATATTGGTGAAGTTTGGTGTGGTATTACTTGTACAAACTTTACTTCAGGTATTTTCATTAGAGATTTTAGCTGTATTCCGGTTTGAATATGATCAACATCCCACAAGGAAACTACTAAACTAGGTACATTGGTAATTCTTATTTGTTCTATAGTTGTTTCAATACGTTTAATGTCTTGGTAATAATCATGAGCTAACTGAATTAAGGTGATGATGAGAGCGATTAGGGTACTTACACTAACGGTAATAAATAAAAGTTTTCTTGCAATAGGACTACGACCATATTGATTGATTTTAAGCATAAGCAAACTTATATTAGTTTTGAGGTATTCTAATTAAGATTAATTAGCATAATGGTGTCAGGTAGGGCTATTACTTATAAAGAATTAATAGTTATAAAATTAAAGCTTTTTATTATATTTTTAGTTGACAGAAACAGGGTATGTAGTGTTTGTATAAATAAGGTTTGGCATATTTGGTAACATAACATAGAGTATTTACTTTAGATACTCTATGAGTAACAAATTACTAGTCTGTCTTTTTGACGCTTGAGTTTGGTAGTGCTAGGTTACATTTAATGTTTGAAATTTAGCTTTTGAGTTATTATGCATAGACTAATTCAATCATCCCTTTTGTTTGGGGGGTTATCTTTTTTTTTAATATCGAGCCTTCATGCAGATAATAATAATGTAATACTACTTGCAGAAGAGGCCAGTTCTCCACCTTATTCATACGAAGCTGAAGGGACTCCTACTAAAGGGTTATCTTTGTCTTTGATGAAAGGTATATTTTCTTACTTAGATGTTAAAATGGATTTTAAGCTATTTCCTTGGAAACGTTGTCTGATTCATATGAAAAATGGAACCAGGGATGCGCTAACTGTACTTAGTATAAATAAAGAAAGGCAGCAGTTTTTAGAGTTCACCGAGCCACATTTAGAAATCAAAGGGTATGTTTATTATTCTGCTGCCAGAGAAAAAGAGGTTAGTTGGAACTCATTTGAAGATTTAAAAAAATTTAATATTGGTGTTGTTGCGGGCTTTAATTACGGGACTAACTTTGATCAAGCAAGAAAGACACTGTCATTGAATGTGAATGAAGTAACTAGACTATCTCAAAACTTTGAAAAGCTGTTACTTGGGCGAATAGATGTTATGTTAGCCAATCAGGCTGAAGCAGGGGAGTTTATTCGGCTTAACCCTAAGTATAAGGGAAAAATAAAGCACGCTGAAAAACCTTACATTGTCTATCAATATCGAATGGCATTTTCAAAAAAATCAGAAAAAAGGTATCTTATCCCTAAGATTAACAGTGTAATAAAGAGTATGAGAAGTAATGGAGAGCTTGATAAAATTACATCTAAGTTCTTTTAGTTTCAAGCTCTGAATACCCAAGTGATATATTGAAATATGCTGGGTAGCGTGCCACTTGGCACAACCATACTTTTTTTGAAAATGATATGATCTACAAAACTGTTTATAGTGATGCTGCTGCTCTGGAAGCCTGATCATAAATACCTGACAACATCCGTAACGCATTGGCCACTTCACCTAACTCTTTATTCGATAGATTTAAGGCTTTTAACGAGTTAACTAAACAGGCTTCACGGATTTTACGGTATTTTTGGCAATAGTCTTGACCAGATTCGGTTGTATTATAAAAAGTTTCCTTACCTTGTTTAGTGCCGACAATCATGCCTAGGCTGACCAGTTTGCGTACAGAATAGGAGATTGTATGAGTATCTTCCAGGTTAAGAATAAAACAGATGTCTGATACTTTTTTGGGACGTTCCCGATGATTAATGTGATGAATCACTAATACGTCTAGCGGTGTCAGTTCATTGACACCACTGCTGCTAGAGCAGTGAAGCATCCAGCGTTGAAAAGAGTTGTTGGCAATGGTTAGCCCATATTCAAATTCACTGAGTTCCCGACTTAGCTCGGAAACTAGGTGAGAAGATGAAACGATGGAATTAAGCTCTTGGTCATCAGCCATTTCATTACCTTATCGATTAATTCGTTGTCATCTGTGCGGGGAGGAAGGTGACAATGTCTGGGAATATAATAATTAATAGCACTGCCATTAATATGAGTAAAAAGAATGGCAATGCCGCTTTGGCTATGTACCACAAATCTTTTCCTGTAAGCCCCTGGATCACAAATAGGTTAAAACCAACAGGGGGCGTTATTTGGGACATTTCTACTACCAATACAATAAAAATACCAAACCATAACAGGTCGATACCGGCTTGACTGATCATAGGGAGTACCACAGATGTAGTGAGTACTACTACAGAGATACCATCAAGAAAGCAGCCAAGAAAAATAAATAATCCTGTTAGCGCTAACAATAGCATAAAATTCGATAGATTCAGTTCAGCGATCATAGTGGCCAGCATTTTAGGTAAGCCTAAAAATGCCATGGCGGTAGTAAGAAACGCGGCACCAGCCAAAATTAGCGCAATCATGCAAGCGGTTTTAGTGGCCCCCATTAAGCTTTCCATAAAGGTTTTTTTGCTTAGGGTGCCTGTCATCAGCGATAGAGCTAAGGCACCGACAACCCCAAACGCGGCGGCTTCGATAGTGGTGGTTAGGCCTCCGTAAATAGAGCCAAGCACGAAAGTAATCAGTGCAACAACTGGGATTAAACTGGCAGTTTGCTTTATTTTAGCTTTAAAACTCAGACTTTCTACTGGTTGTTCAACCTGATTGGTAGCCATCAAGTTGCGTTTATTAAAGGCTGACCAAAGCATGGTGAAGCCCATAAATAAACTGACTAATAAAATACCGGGTAATATACCCGCAATAAATAGTCGAGCAATGGATACCTCGGCTGCTACCCCGTAAACAATTAAAATAATAGAGGGAGGAATTAATAAACCTAACGTTCCTGAACCGGCTAAAGTGGCTATTGACATTTTGTCTGAATAGCCCCGCTTACGTAGTTCGGGCATTGTCATTTTGCCAATAGTAGCCGCTGTGGCAGCGGAAGAGCCAGAAACTGCTGCAAAAATACCGCAACTGATGATGTTAACATGCAATAATTTTCCTGGTATCCGTTGTAACCAGGGGCTTAATCCTTTAAATAAATCCTCTGCCAGGCGGGTTCGAAATAAAATTTCCCCCATCCAGATAAAGAGGGGTAAGGCGGTTAGTGACCAACTGGAAATAGCACCCCAAGTGGATGTCGCGTAAATATTTCCAAAGGCATCATTACCATAGAAATACATGCCGGCTAAAGCTGCTGCAAATAGCGAGAGTCCAACCCACATTCCCGCGGCTAGAAAAGTAAATAAGCCAATAATAACAATCAACGAAATAGTGAGTGTTTCCATTAGCATCCCTCCTCAGGTAGCACTTCTAAGTTGCTCTGTTCCTCTGCCTGCATATAAGCTGGCTGGTTACCCATTAATAGCGTGATTAATTCGTCGATTAAAGCCAAAGTAAAAATGACTAAACCTGCGGTTGGTGCTATTTGGGGAATCCATAAAGGTACGGGTATATAGCCAGCCGATATTTCTTCAAAAATATACGACTCATACACCATATAAGCCATGTAGTAGCTCATAAATAACCCAAGCAACACAGCAACAAGCAGAACACTGATTTCCAGTTTGCTGCGAATGGCTTGAGGCAAATGCTTGCACACTAAATTAACTCGAATATGAGCACCATGGCGGAAGGTATAGGCTAGTCCCAAAAAGCTGGAGGCTGCTAATAAATATCCTGCAAAATCTTCAGTAGACGGGATAATTGTACCAAACCAACGACCGATACTTTGTGCCAAAATTAATAACGTAATGGCTAAAATGCAAATGCCAGCTAATACCCCTGAAGCATTGTAAATAAAGTTCAACATACCTCTTACCCGTGAAGGGGGTGGAGGGCTAGTGGCGGACTGATTTGTCGTTGGATTTTGCATAATTCATATTACTTGTTATTATTTATTGTTGTAGGCTTCAAGAATCTGTTTAGCTCTATCACCCGCGGCTTTGGCCCATTCTTTAGTCATTATTTCACCCAGTTTAGCTAGATCAGCTTGAAGCTTTGCATCTGGTTTGGTTACGTTAATACCATTTTTAGCCAGGGCTTCTGTTTTTATGTTGGTTTCTTTTTCTGCCATTTCCCAGCCTCGTTTTTCTGCTTCGGCAGCAGCAGTTAATACGGCAGTTTGCACTGTTTTGGGCAGTCGTTTAAAGCTGCGATTATGGACAATCACCATATTCTTCGGAATCCAAGCCTGTACATCATTGTATTGAGATACATAATCCCACGCCTGACTGCTGACTCCCGTTGAAGGTGATGTGATCATTGTATCAATAATCCCAGTGCTGAATGCTTGAGGAATTTCTGGCGTTTGTACAGTAGTAGGTGTGGCTTTTAACAGCACTGATAGTCGCGATAAAGTAGGGCTGTAAGAACGCATTTTCAGACCTGCAAGATCATCAATCGCCTCAACCGGCTTTTTTGAATAAATACCTTGTGGTGGCCAGGGAACAGCAAATAATAACTTTAAACCATCTTTAGCCAGGCTTTTTTCTACTGCAGGCCGGGAACTGTCCCAGAGCTTTTTGGCTGATGCAAAGTCCGTGGCTAAAAAAGGAATGTTATCCAGTTTAAATATTTCATCATGATTGCCCAAAATAGCCATAAATAATTCGCCGACTGGTACTTGGCCGGTGCGAATAGCTCGGTGAATTTCACCATGCTTAAACAACGAGGCTCCAGAATGTACTTTAATTTCTAACTCACCTTTACTGAGTTTTTTTACATCTTCTGCAAACTGACGCACATTTTTAGTATGGTGGATACCATCAGCATAAGGTGTAGGCATATCCCATTTTGTAGCAGCAAACACTGCTGAAGAGCCCATTAATATGGCGGTTGTCGTTAGCAGGGCAGTTGTAGCGGTGGCTGCGATTTTCACAAACTTGTTCATATTAGATAACTCCAATTGGTTATTTATTAGTGTTATTCGCTTTTATCAGTACATTCCATGCTTATTAAAAGAGTTTCCTTTCGTTTGTCGCTTTGTATAAGTGCTTTCCAGGGCTCTGTAAGTAGTTTCTCTTATTAATCTTGTGAGTCTTACGTTATGACAAGTGTAATTATAAGTCAATACACATACAAAACACTTGTAAAATGTATTTGAAATATTTACTTTATGAATGAGAATTGGTTTCTAGATAATAACAACAAGCCAAACAACTTCATCACAGTGCACAAAAACAACTGCTTGAGGCTTGGACTGCTGAGGATTGAGTAATGAAATTGAATTGCGATATGGGAGAGAGCTTTGGTAACTGGCGTAAAGGCATGGACACAGAGGTGATGCCATTTATCGATATGGCCAATATTGCCTGTGGCTTCCATGCCTCAGATCCCATGACCATGGATCTAACCGTCAGAATGGCTAAGGAGCATGGGGTAGCAATTGGTGCTCACCCAGGTTATCCCGACCTAATAGGTTTTGGTCGCCGTGACTTACATTGCTCTCCACAAGAACTCAAGTCCATCATTATTTATCAGATTGCTGCACTTGATGGTATCTGCCGTAGCCATGACACAGAGATCAGTTATGTAAAGCCCCATGGTGCGCTCTATAACAAGATGATGCAAGACCGCCAAGTGCTGGCAACAGTAATGGCAGGGGTAAAGGCTTATAACCGTGATTTGGCGCTTGTGGTATTGGCCAATAGTGAACGTGATGCAATCCAGCGTTTAGCAGGCCAGCAGGGGGTGCAAGTACTATATGAAGCCTTTGCTGACCGTGCTTATGACTGTGATGGTTACTTAGTAAAGCGTGACCAGCCAGGGGCTGTACTTATGGATCAGCAACAGATTACCCAACAAGTATTGGAAATCATTGTTGAAGGTCAAGTAACAACGGTAGAAGGTACTTCTATTCCGCTTAAAGCGGATACCATTTGTGTGCATGGCGATAATGAACTAGCTGTTGCAACTGTTCGTCACATCCGCCAAGCATTGGGTGTCCATTTAAGTAATTTACTTCCTGAAACAGCATCACAGTTGGCAGTAAAATGAAAATCCAACCGTTAACCGCCAATTCGTTAATTGTTTATTTAGGGGCATCCATTGACCATGCTGTTGCACATAAAGTGGGGACGGCTACTGAACGTATTCGCAATGAGCTGGCGGATTATGTGGTGGATATGGTGCCTTCTTATCACTCAATTCACCTGACGTATAATCTTGGTAAAACCAACTTCTTTGATTTTCAAGCACTGCTACGCAATCTGTTAGTCGATATTAATCAACAGTCATTTAAAGAAGTACAATCAACGGTAATAGAAATTCCTGTTTATTATGGACCTGAAGTGTCGTGGGATATGGACCATATTGTTCAGTATACACACCGTAGTGCTGAAGAAATTATTGATATTCATACAAGTGAGCTTTACACCGTTTATGCCATTGGCTTTAGCCCTGGGTTTGCTTATTTAGGTAATATTGATCAACAAATTGCCCTTCCACGAAAAGCAACACCACGCACCCGTGTGCCAGCTGGTAGTTTAGGTATTGCCGATACTCAAACGGCTATTTATCCGAGTGAATCGCCTGGTGGTTGGCAGATTTTGGGGCGTACCCCCATAAGCTTGGTCGATTTTCAACAAGCTTCACTTACCCCTATCAAGATGGGAGATTTGGTTAAATTCATAGCAATCGATAGACAAGCGTTTTTAAGTTTAGGAGGGACGTTGGAAGGAGAGAATAACCATGGCATTTAACGTTATTAATCCCGGCTTGCTCTGTTTAATTCAGGACTTTGGCCGCTATGGCTATCAGCATATTGGGGTTACCACCGGAGGCCCCATGGATGAGCATGCATTTTTATGGGCGAATCGATTATTAAATAATGCTTATGATGCAGCTCAGTTGGAAATTACCATTGGCATGGTCAGTTTAGAAGCTCAATCGCCAACCCAAATCGCCATAACGGGCGCTGATTTGGGGGCAACAATTAACAATCAACCGGTTCGCCCCTGGCAAAGCTTTGTAATTAATAAAGGCGATCAGATTAGTTTTAATCGACCTAGAGTGGGCTTAAGGGCTTATTTGGCAGTACAAGGTGGTTTACAAATTACCTCGCAATTAGGCAGTGTAGCGACAGTAATGCGAGAAAAACTGGGTGGATTGAATGGTGATGGTAAAAAGCTAGCGGCAGGTGATGTACTACACTATCAACCCTTTAACCAAATGGTTTCGCAGCCATTTATCAGCAAACGGGTACCCGAACAGTTTATTCCGGATTATTCTGTACCATTAACTTTAGGGGTGATGCTTGGTTATCAGTGCGATAGCTTTTCTCAAGTTGAAATTAATAAGCTATTTACTGGTGATTACAAAATTACCCAAGATATTGACCGTATGGGCTATCGTCTGGCTGGTGAACCTGTCAATAGCGTTCTCAATGGTATTATTTCTGAAGGCATTTCTTATGGTGCGATTCAAATCCCGAAAGATGGTCAACCGATTGTGCTGTTAAGAGATCGGCAGACTATAGGAGGTTATCCTAAAATTGGTTGTGTCACAGCTATAGACGCAGCACGGCTATCCCAGCGAGGCCCTGGTGCCACGGTGCGATTTGCCCTTAAGGATATTCACCAAGCTGAAGCAGAGCGGATGATTTATAACCGATTTTTTGGTATCCAGGCGAATCGTAAAAAAATTAGCGAATAGGTCCTAGCGTTTTTAGTTCTTGATCAAATATAGCCTTTAGTTCAGTTAAATTCTTTTTTTTGGTAAAGGCAATGTAGCTGGGTACTTCCTGTAAGGGGTGAACAAGTAGTTTAAAACTATTGGAAAATTCAGCTATGTTGTTATCAATGGTGTATTTTGCAACATGATAGTTATATGGAACAATATCCACGCGGCTGGACTTTAATTTTCTAAGATTGGCTTCTAAGTTATGTACTGTCTCCAGCTGTAGATTTTTTTTAAAGTTATCAAAAATACTGCCATAACTTATAGTTGAAACAACACCAAAAGTATATTGTTTTAAGCTTTTAAGTGGTGCACTTGGATCATATTTTATAGTACGATTTTTATGAATAAACAGGGAAACTATTTGATAGGCGAGTACTTCATTAGAAAAATCTAGAAATTGTTCTCGATCAGGGTTTTTATAAATGGTGAAAATTGCATCTGCCTCACCTTTTTTAGCCATACTAAGAGATCTTGTCCAGGGCAAAACTAAAATTTTAATGTTTAACTGATTTCGCTTGGCAATCTGTTGAACCCGATCAACAGCGAACCCTTTTGGATGTAGTGTTTTTTTATCCAAGTATTCGTAGGGGGGAAATTCAAGGGTAACGAAATGATATTCTCTAGCCTGTAAAACGCTACCAAGAAGGCCACTCAAAATAATGAGTGTTTTAATGATGGTACGACTATACACAATAGCGAGGTTATTTATAGTTGTTTAACACCTGTTCAATCCATTGTGCCTCGTTCATTTTTTTTAGCTCTTGATCAAACTGATCGCGAAGGCTTGCTAAGCTTTTCTTTTTCGAAAAGCCAATATAGCTTGGGATGTTATCGAATGGCACTGAGAGTCGTTTAATTTTACCAGAAAAGTCTCCTTTTTTCTGAGACAAGGTATAATCACCCACATAAATATTAGAAGGAACTAAGTCAACCCGAGCATTAGCAAGTTTTTTAAAGTTAGACACCAAGTTTGTCGCAGAGCTAGTATCAAGTTTAGATTTGACTTGGTCAAACTTTTTCCCATAGCTAATAGTGGAGACAACACCTATTTTATACTGGGTTAGGCCATCGAGTGGTAAAGGTTTTTCGGTATCAATTTCTGATCCAGAGTTGACATAAAAGCTAACTGACTGGGGAACGAAAACTTCATTGGTGAAGTCGATAAACTTTTCCCGTTCTGGATTTTTATAAATAGTAAAAATAGCATCCGCCTCACCTTCTTTAACCATGTTAAGCCCCCGAGTCCAAGGGAGTACTTTAATAGTTATATTGTGGCCAAGGTTTTTGGCTATCTTTTGAACGGCTTCGACAGCAAAGCCACTAGCTGCTTTGGCTTGTTTGTCATAATAGGCTATAGGAGGAAATTCAAGCGTTACAAATAACAGCTCTTTGCCAAAAGTATTGCATGAAAACACTAGTAACAGCAATAAAAAGCGAGGGCTCATAGTAACCTCCCAGTCTTAATATGATAAATACTATCAAAATAAGGCTATCAGACAATTACCAGCTTGCAACTTTAAGTGTTTAAACTTTTCTTAGGTATAGAGCAAATAAAAAGAGAAAATACATAGTGCGCCTTAAAAACTTAGAAACCTTTTTAGCTGTAGTGAAATGCGGTAGTTTTCGGGGAGCAGCAGATTATCTACACACTACTCAGCCTGCTATTTCAGCACGAATTGCTCAGCTTGAAGATGAGTTGGGCATTGCTTTGTTTGATCGCGCCAAACGAAAGGTGGTGCTGAATAACAAAGGGTATGAATTACTACCTTATGCTGAGCGTATTATTGCATTGAATGAAGAACTTGAATTAAAAGTAGGTCAGGAGTCAAGCTATGAAGGGTTGGTTAGATTAGGCACATCTGAAACCCTTTTGCATACCTGGGTTCCACAGCTGCTGAGTCAACTGGGACAACGATTTCCTAACTTGAGTGTCGAGATGGAGGTAAATACCACTCAAGGATTACGTAATGCATTAACCAATGGAGAGATTGATATTGCATTATTAATGGGGCCGGTGTCAGAACCTAGCATGCGAAATGTTCCACTAAATAAATATGCATTAGTTTGGGCGGCTAGTCCTAAATTGAATATTGCTTCGCGCTGCTTACAGTTAGCTGATATTGCCGCTTATTCGATTTTGACCTATCCCCGTCAAACACGGCCCTATATTGCTTTAAAAGAAGCTTTGCAGCAAAGAGATATACAAAAAGTGTGTATTAATACTTCCGCTTCATTGGCCACAATTTTGCATTTAGCGGTGGCTGGGCGGGGGGTTACTGCCTTGCCACTTGAAGTGATGAGAGAGCAGCTAAATAATGGTGATTTAATGGTAATTGACGTTGACTATACATTGCCAGACTTAGAGTTTACCGTTACCTATTCGCCAACCAGTACCACACCTATTCTTGAAGTGATTGCCAATATAGCAAAAGCCCTGGCGCAAAACACCAATGAAAAATAATTTTTATCATTCGTTATCAAAAAGTACGATTGGAATTTATTACAAAATGCAATGATGATAGCTCTCAGCATCAATAATTTTGTGCTGGGAGAATATAAAAATGACTGAGCTAAATCAGCGATTCTTTGATAAACCTATTCAGCCACTCCAATTAAAAGCTATTCGACAAGAAATCCGTAGTGGTCAATTTATTCATCATACCTCTGGGCTTGCACCTGGCTTAGTACAAGCCAATATTGTTATTTTGCCCAAGCGTTATGCTTATGATTTTCTTCGGTTTTGCGTACTAAACCCAAAGCCATGTCCATTGCTTCATGTCAGTAATGAAGGTGACCCACAAATAAATGAACTGGGGGATAAGCTGGATATTCGTAAAGATGTCCCTAAATATCGAGTTTTTCGCCATGGCATTTTAGAGTCGGAGGTAACCGATATTTCCTCATTTTGGCAAAATGACTTTGTCATTTTCACCTTAGGTTGCTCTTTTTCTTTTGAAGAAGCCCTTGTAGGGGTGGGGATTAAATTACGTCATATTGAACAAGGCCATAATATAACGATGTTTAAAACCAATATACCCTGCCAGCCATCGGGTCCGTTTAAGGGGAACCTGGTGGTAACCATGAGGCCATTAAAACCTCAACAAGCGGTGCAAGCTGTTGCTATTTCCAATCGTTTTCCCAGTGTTCATGGTGCACCGGTTCATTTAGGAGATCCTGCGGCCATTGGTATTGAAGATATTAGCAACCCCGATTTTGGTGATCCTACCATTGTGGAACCAGGTGAAATACCGGTGTTTTGGGCCTGTGGGGTAACACCTCAGTTGGCCATTATGGAGGCTAAACCGTCAATTTGCATCACTCATAAACCAGGTTGCATGTTAATTACTGGTTTGCTCAACCAAGCGTTGGCAATAGCCTAAGCTAGTAACAGAAATACAACGAAGTAAGTAGAAAAAGCAGGAGGGAGTCCCGTGCAAATAATAACGAACGTAGAAAGACAATCAACTATCCAGAAAAATAATGGTTTTCAAAAGTGGATGATTACCTTGGCGGGTGTTATCGCCATCGCTATAAGCTTAGTCACATTCAGTTTTGCTGCAGAGTTGCCGCACACCAAGCTTCGAGTGATCGGCACTTGGAGTCACCTGAACCAATATAAAAAACATGAAGCCCCTTTTTGGCGTGATGAAATAAAAAACCTTTCAAAAGGTGCCATTACTGCAGATATTAAAGGATTTAATGATCTTGGTTTAAAAGGTAATGAAGTCATGCGGTTAATGCGCAGTGGTGTCATTGACTTTGGTACCACCGTTATGGGCTATTTAGCGGCCGATGACCCCATTAATGAGGCAATCGATTTAGCAGGGTTAAGCCCAGACATTGAAACAGCTAGAAAAGTATCCAATGCATTTAAGCCTGTATTGGAGGAAACTTACCGGAAAAAATATAATGTTAAATTATTAGGTATTTGGCCTTATTCTGCCCAAGTCCTGTTTTGTAATGCACCGATTAAAGGATTAACTGACCTCAAAGGTAAAAAAGTACGCACCAGTAACCGAACCTTATCAGAGTTTGTTGATGCATTGGGGGGCACTGGAGTGACATTAGCATTCAGTGAAGTGGTATTGGCATTGCAAAACAAAGTTGTCGATTGTGCTATTACTGGAGCTATGTCAGGTTATAGTGCTAAATGGTATGAGGTGTCCACGCATTTATATGAATTACCGGTGGGCTGGTCGCAGGTGGTGTTGGCCGTCAGCTTACGAAAATGGCAGCGTTTAGATCCCAAAGTGCAACAATTTTTAGTAAATCATATTAATCAGCTGGAAAATCGTATCTGGCATTATACTGCAAAGGAAACCCTTGAAGGTATTAATTGTAATACAGGTAACCAGTGTAATAGCGGCAAAGCGGCGAACATGAGGTTAGTGCAAAGCACGGCGGATGACAAAAAACAGTTAAAGCATATCTTACTAAATAGTGTCTTGCCAAAATGGTCCAAGCGATGCAATAAAAAATGTATTAAACAATGGAATGCCAGTGTTGGTAAGGTGGTAAAATTAACTGCCAACTAAGAAAAAATAAAAAATTACAATGTTTATAAAATAGGGATTAGCTTGATGTTAAATGCTCTATACCAGCTAACTGAAAAAATAACCCGGTTATCGGCTTTGATGGGTGGCATGTTAATATTATTCTCTGCTTTTTTAATTACTATCGATATTATATTAAGAAAAGTGTTCACTATATCTATAGGTGGGGCAGATGAACTCAGTAGTTATGCCTTGGCGATTGGCTCTAGTTGGGCCCTGGGTTATGCCTTATTTTGTCGGGCCAACATTCGGGTAGATGTCATCTGTTATATGCTTCCTCTCAAGTTGAGAGTGGTGGTCGACTTACTGGCGTTAATTGCCTTAGGAGTAGTGGTTGCGGTCTGTTCAATCTATGTTTTTTATACCCTGGCTGATTCATGGCAGTTTGATAGTCATGCCAATACGCCACTACAAACACCTCTTGTAATACCACAACTACTTTGGTTTATCGGTTTTGTCGTATGTGTGTGGACATTCATTTTACTTTTTATAAAATCCAGTGTTGCGATTTTTCAAGGAAAATTTAATGAAGTTAATGGAGTGATAGGCACACGCTCAATAAAAGAGGAAATTAATGACGAAACACATTTAGTAAAAGTAGAGCAGCAGGCCAACGGAGGGTAGTTATGTTTATTACCGCAATTATTTTATTATTAATACTTATAGCGCTTAGTATACCGATTGCTGCAGTGCTGGGTATTTTAGGATTATCGCTCGATAGTCTCTATAGCCCATTTCCCTTACATAAAGCAATGGGAGAGGTGACTTGGTCTGTTGCAACTGACTTCATCTTAGCTGCAATTCCTATGTTTGTATTGTTGGGCGAAATATTACTGCGTAGTGGTATTTCTCAGCGTATGTACAGTGCTATGGAAATATGGCTTGGTCGGGTGCCAGGTGGGCTAATGCATTGTAATGTTGCATCCAGTGCTGTTTTTGCTGCAACCTCTGGTTCATCTGTTGCCACCGCTGCCACCATTGGTACGGTGGCGATCCCAGAGGGAGAGCGCAACCAATATAATCAGCCTTTATTTCTCGGTTCGTTAGCTGCGGGTGGTACCTTGGGTATCTTGATCCCACCCAGTATTAATTTAATTATTTTTGGTGTATTAACCGAGACCTCTATTCCCAAACTATATTTGGCTGGTATTTTTCCAGGTTTAGTTCTGGCTTTTTTATTTATGGCCACCATTGCTGTTGCTTGTATGGCTAAACCCGCTTGGGGGGGAGAAAAAAAACAGGTAGGCAATATGAATAAGCTGAAGGCAATCATCAGTTTATTACCACCATTGGGTATTTTTGGAATAGTAGTTGGCTCTATTTATGCTGGTTGGGCAACCCCTACAGAAGCCGCTGCTATAGGGGTAATGGCTGCCTTAGGCTTATCTGCTGGAAATGGTTCGTTAAGTTGGGCCATGTTATCTGACGCATTAGTAGGCACAATGCGTACAACCGCGATGGTGATGCTGATTATTTTGATGGCTTATTTTTTAAACTTTGTGCTTGCTTCAATTGGATTTACCCAAGTGCTAACAGATATCATTGCTGAACTAGGCTGGACACCTCTGCAAACAATCATAGCGATCATTATTTTTTATATAATAATCGGTTGTTTTATGGAAACCCTTTCTATGATGATTACAACCGTTCCCTTGATTGCACCAATAGTGGTTGGGTTAGGCTATGATCCTATTTGGTTTGGGGTGTTACTCATGGTTTTATTAGAGACCGCACTGATTACCCCACCTATAGGTTTAAACCTGTATGTGGTTCAAGGCGTTCGTGAAAAAGGTCCTGCTAAAGATGTCATCATGGGCGCATTACCGTTTGTGGCTGCCATGTTTGTCATGGTGTTTATTTTAGTGGCGTGGCCTGAGTTGGCGCTGTGGTTACCTGAACAAATTAGTTTATAGCAATCAATAGTTAATTTAAAAATAATACGACACTTATTTCTTTCTCGAATCATTGTAGTTGGAAAAATTAAGTTATATATACTCAAAGCGAATGGTTTGTAAGGGCGGCCGTCGAGTGATGAGGCCCATGAGTTTATGTATTTATAAATGATTGGGTGAATACAATTTATTGCTCCTGCATAAACTGTATTCACACCATCCATGGTGCTTAGCGACGACAGCAAACCTTAAAAATCATTCGAGAAGGATATAGAAGGTTTTATATTGATGACTAAGCAAACAAAAGCAAAAAATCAGAATGATGATAAAAGAAAATGGCAGTTTTGGATTGATCGTGGAGGAACATTTACTGATATTGTTGCACAAAAACCTGATGGTAGCGTTGAAACGAAAAAAATATTATCTGAAAATCCTGAATGTTATAAAGATGCAGCTATACATGGCATAAAACAGTTTTTGAATTTGACTGAAGCACAGGCAATTCCTGCCAATACAATTGATGTTGTTAAAATGGGCACAACAGTAGCTACCAATGCATTATTAGAGCGAACCGGTGAGCCAACAGTATTAATTATTACCAAAGGATTTGCTGATGCTCTTCAAATTGGTTATCAAGCCCGGCCCGATATATTTGCGCAAAATATTGTATTACCCGATCAACTGTATCAACGGGTGATAGAAGCAGATGAACGGGTATTAGCGGATGGTACAGTGATACGACAATTAGATGGAGAATCATTACGAAAGGAACTACAGGCGGCACGCAATAACAACATTAAATCTTGTGCCATTGTTTTCATGCATGGTTATCGTTATACCGCTCATGAGCAGGAAGCTGCAATGATCGCGGCACAAGAGGGGTTTGAACAAATCAGTGTTTCCCATCAAGTCAGCTCGTTAATAAAGTTAATCAGCCGTGGTGATACGACAGTCGTGGATGCGTATTTATCACCTGTTTTGAAACATTATGTAAAACAAGTGACGTCAGAGCTGCAAGAGACCCGTTTATTGTTTATGAAGTCAAACGGTGGATTGACCGAAGCAAGTCTGTTTGCAGGTAAAGATGCCATTCTTTCTGGACCTGCAGGGGGAATTGTCGCTTGCGCACGAACAGGGCAATTGGCAGGCTTTAATAAAATAATCGGGTTTGATATGGGGGGAACCTCAACGGACGTTTCCCATTTTAATGGTGAGTTTGAAAGAAGCTTTGAAACTGAGGTTGCAGGCGTAAGGATACGAGCACCGATGATGGACATTCACACTGTGGCTGCAGGTGGTGGCTCGATAGTTAAATTTGAAAATGGACGTTTTCAAGTAGGGCCCGAGAGTGCAGGCGCTAATCCTGGGCCTGCCTGTTATCGTAAGGGTGGACCACTGACAGTTACTGACTGTAATCTGATGCTGGGAAAATTACAGGCTCAACATTTTCCTCATGTATTTGGTCCAAATGGTGATTTACCTTTAGATGAAACTGTCGTGCAGGAAAAGTTTACAGCGCTTGCGAGAAGAATAAATACAGAAACAGGTCAATCATTAAGCTCCATGCAAGTGGCTGAAGGTTTTTTGAAAGTGGCGGTCGATAGTATGGCCAGTGCAATCAAAGCGATTTCCAGTCAACGTGGCTACGATGTGAGTGATTATGTCTTAAATTGTTTTGGCGGGGCAGGTGGTCAACATGCTTGTTTAGTGGCTGATGCGTTGGGGATGAGTCGAGTCATGGTACACCCTTATGCTGGTGTTTTATCGGCTTATGGTATGGGCCTTGCCGATATTACGGCAATGCGGGAGCAAACAGTTGAACAGCAATTCACGGCAAATAATTTGTTTGAGCTGGAAAAAATGATCCACACCCTAATAGATGATGCTAATGGTGAGTTATTTAGCCAAGGAGTTTCAACAGATAATATTATTGTTCACCAAAAAATGCACCTTAAATACGCAGGAACTGACTCTACAATTGATGTGGATATTAATAGTTATGACTGTATGAAAGCGCAGTTTGAGAAAAAGTATCAGCAGCTTTTCGGTTTTACTATTAATCAGGTGAGCATTGTTATTGATAGTGTTGCTATTGAGGTTGTGGGACGGTTTGAGCGTACTGTCAATAACAGTACTGCAATGGAAATTCCTGTTATTGATCCTATCAAGGTTAAACCACTGGCCACCACAGTTGCATTTATGGGAAATCAACAAGTTAACCTACCTATTTATGATGGATTGAATTTGCTACCTGGTACTCAGATGACAGGCCCTGCGGTAATCAAAGATAATAATTCTACGATAGTCGTTGAACCTGGTTGGAAAGCAGAGGTTAATGAAAGGCGTTATATTGTGATGGAGCGTTATCAGGCCTTGCCTTCTTTAATGGCAGTTGCCAATCAATGCGACCCTATTATGCTTGAAGTGTTCGGTAATTTATTTATGTCTATTGCTGAACAGATGGGGATCACCCTACAGCAAACGGCTTATTCTGCCAATATTAAAGAACGTCTTGACTTTTCCTGTGCCATTTTTGATGGTGAAGGTAATTTAGTCGCTAATGCGCCGCATGTACCAGTACATTTGGGCTCAATGGGGGAAAGTGTAAAAGCCATATTGATTAATCGTAAAGGGAGGATGAGCCCTGGTGATGTTTATATGCTTAATGATCCATACAATGGTGGTACCCATTTACCTGATATAACGGTCATTACTCCTGTGTTTGATAAGGGGGGGCAACAGATCCTATTTTTTGTAGCTAGCCGAGCACATCATGCGGATATTGGTGGAGTGACACCAGGATCGATGCCGCCAAATAGTACGAGTATTGAGCAAGAAGGGGTGCTGATCAGTGATTTTTTATTGGTTCAGGATGGTGTATTTCAAGACACTAATTTATACCATTTATTGAAAAATAACCCTTATCCCGCGCGTAATCCTGATCAAAATATAGCAGATTTAAAAGCACAAATTGCAGCCAATAATAAAGGCGTTGTTGAGCTATTAAAAGCAGCTGAGTTCTATGGCCTCACTACAGTTAATGCTTATATGCGGTATGTTCAGGAAAATGCTGAAGAGCAAGTACGCCAAGCCATTGATGTGCTATCCGATGGTGAATTTACTGTGCATAATGATGATGGCAGTTATATCAAAGTAAAAATTACTATTGATCATAAAAAACGGTCAGCGGTGGTTGATTTTTCAGGTTCCAGCTCGCAGCGGACATCTAATTTTAATGCACCCAAAGCAATAACCCGTGCGGCAGTGTTGTATGTTTTTCGAACACTAGTCAACAGTTGTATTCCTATGAATGAAGGCTGTGCATTACCTATATCATTGGTGATACCAGAGGGCAGTATGCTAAACCCTGTTTACCCTGCAGCGGTTGTTGCAGGTAATGTAGAAGTGAGTCAATGTGTCACTGATGCATTATATGGAGCCTTAGGGTTGATGGCATCTGCTCAAGGCACCATGAATAATTTTACCTTTGGCGATGAGGTGCATCAGCACTATGAGACAATTTGTGGTGGTGCTGGGGCGGGTCATGGCTTTAATGGGGCTAGTGCAGTTCATACCCATATGACTAATTCCAGACTAACGGATCCGGAAGTATTAGAGTGGCGTTTTCCTGTGCAGTTGGAAAGTTTTTCAATTAGAAAACAGTCGGGTGGGCAAGGGTGCTGGCAAGGTGGAAATGGAGTGGAGCGGCGCATTCGTTTTTTAAAACCCATGACTGCAGCAATTCTGGCTAATCATTATAAAACACAGCCTTTTGGTTTAAGTGGTGGGCAGCCAGGTCAGTCAGGTAGTGCGCATATAATAAGGGCAAATGGAACCACAGAACTACTGAGTGCTACTAGTATTGCCACAATGGAGACGAATGATATATTTGTCATTAAAACACCTGGAGGTGGAGGGTTTGGTGCTAACAAAACTGAAAACTAAGGCTATAATGGACTGTAGAAATGTTTAGAGATGTGCATGTTACACAGCAAGGAGTAGCGCTTAAATCACTCTAATTATAAGTTGCAAGGTGGATGTATGAAAAATAATAAGAAGCTATGTCAATGGTTAGTTAGCTTGTTATCCAGTATTATGTCGCTTGCTATAAGCCCTATATTACAGGCTAAGGCACTTAATATTGTTACAATTAATTATCCGCCTTATATTATTGATGAAAATAATGGGATTGCAATAGAATCCGTTAAGGCAGCTTTAGATGAAATGAAGGTTGAATATAACATTAAGATAAAAACATGGAAGTATTCATACCAAAGAGCTGTGGATGGGCGTGCAGATGCAATTTTTACAATATATAAAACCAATGAAAGAGAAAAACTGTTGCTATATTCAAGTGTGAATATAATAAAACAAGGCCCCGCATTGTTTTATATGAAAAAAAATAAAAAACTGGAAGGAAAAAAAACTGTTAGTGCGAATGAGCTTGGTCAGTATATATTTGGAGCGATTAATAAGTTTAATTATGGTGAAAAATTTGACTTAATGAAAAAGAGTAACACTGTGAGTCAATTTGTTTATTCACATAACTTGGACCAAAGTCTAAAAAAACTGCTAAGAGGGAAGAGTGATTTAATTATTCATGATGAATATGCATTTCTATATAGAGTATCTAATTCAGGTTTGAGTAAGTTTGTCTCAAAGCTGGAGTTTGATCTTGGTAATAAAAATAGCTATATAGCTTTTTCTAGGAAAACAATGGATCAAGATTTTGTTAAGAAATTTGATTTTTATTTGGAGCAATTTATAAAGTCTCAGGAGTATAAGGCGCTGTTGAGTAAATATACTAGTCAATAAAGTTTTGTGTTGAGCTTGCCTAAAGATGAAGCCAACGATTTGTGTATTTACTTTTTTGTATACATTACCTTTACTGTCTATGTTTTCTGTGGTTCAGGCCAAAGCCTTGAAAGTGTTTACAGAAGATACTCCGCCTATCAATTTTGCTGATGAAAATAATAATGCCGTTGGCTTCTACTTCAGGGGAGAAGCTGGTTTTGCTTGTTTAACACCCGATACAGCTTATCACATAGGGTGAGTCACCTCACCCTATGTGATAAGATTGAACCTAAGAGCTTTCTACTTGTAGGGTGGGTGTAAGCATTTGTTGCTGTTCTAATTTAAATCCTCTAACTAACCCCCACATCATGACAATAATGACTACTGAAAAGGGTAAGGCCACATTAATAGAAGCGGTTTGTAGGGCTTTTAAACCACCGGCTAATAGTAATACCGCAGCGACAGCACCCTCACTGACTCCCCAAATCACTCTGTGGATGGTGGCTGGGTGTGGATTGCCGTGGGATAAAATAGTTGCTACTACTAAAGTGCCAGAGTCTGCAGAGGTGATAAAGTATGTAGCAATTAATAGGGTGGCTATAAAGGTGGCTGCCCAACCCACGGGGCCGTTGTCCAGCTTTTCTAGTGTAGTATACAATGCGGAGGTCACGTCGACTTTTACTGCATCAATAATACCTGCTTGGCCAACAGCGGCAACCATTTCACCTGCTTCATTTTTGACCTGATGAAATAACTCCAGCCATAATGCCGTACTGCCAAATAATGTAAGCCAGATGAAGCCTAACAACGTGGGCACTAATAAAACCCCTATAACAAACTCCCGAACGCTTCTACCACGGGAAATACGGGCAATAAACATTCCCACAAAGGGTGCCCAGGCTATCCACCAGCCCCAATAAAAAGCTGTCCAGCTATTTTGCCAACCACTGGTTTGGCTTTCTGCATCGGTCCATAAACTTAAAGGAATTACGTTTGCCAGATAGTCTCCAGTATTTTGTAAAAAACTATTCAACAAGTAACGAGTAGGGCCATACAACAGTAGAAATCCCATAATAATAAAAGTCAGCCAGAGGTTAATACTAGAGAGCCACTTAATACCTTTACCGACGCCAGTCACAGTTGATAATGTGGCAATAGCTGTTACCAAGGTAATTAAAATGATTTGATTGGTGGTTGATATTTCTATACCAAATATGTGGTGTAAGCCGGCATTCATTTGGGAAATACCTAACCCCATTGAAGTAGCTACCCCAAATACAGTGGCAAACACACTTAATACATCCACTAAATGTCCCCAGGGGCCATATAGGCGATCACCAATTAAAGGGTGAAGTGCAGAGCGAATCGATAAAGGTAATTTTTTACGATAGCTGAAAAAAGCCAGTGACAAGCCCACTACCACATAAATAGCCCAAGGGTGTAACCCCCAGTGAAAATAGGTTAGGCGCATGGCTACTTCAGCTGCCTCTGATGTCAACGGTTCAGAAATAAAAGGGTTGCCTTGAAAATGATGAATAGGCTCAGCAATAGACCAGAATACTAACCCAATCCCCATGCCAGCACTGAACAACATGGCAAACCAGGCAAAATAGCTATATTCTGGTTTTTCATTATCATCGCCCAGTTTGATCTGGCCATAAGGGCTGGTAATTAACCAAAAGCAGAAAAATAGAATAAAGGCAACAAGGCCGATATAGTACCATTTGAAATAGCTAAGTATCCAACTGGACATATCGCCAAACCAACTCGCTATTGTATCCGTTATTAATACACCACTAATCACAAATAAAAAAATTGTTATAAAAGAAATCGTCGATGAGGTGGGGTCGGTACCTCTAAAAAAGCCCTGTGTTGATACCATGGGTTGGTCCCCCTTTTATAATTATATTTTTGAGATAAAACAGATAATGAAGCTGTGGTTAGCTGGTTCACACTTATTATGGAGGGTAGCGGCTTTCTGGGTAGTGAGGGGAGTGTAAGTAAGGTCCAATGTATTGTTTTTTAAGTAAATAATTCACTATATAACTTCCTAGAATATGCCCAGGCTGATTCTGGCGTATTACACTGGTAGCAACATAGTTAAAAGCGACTTTTTTCAGTAAAAATATCGACTGAAAGTAAATAAAGGCTAATAGTAGGATAATTCAGCATTGATTTAGTCGTTTTGAAGTAACAGGCTAATCGCTTAGCTGACCATAATCAGTATTTGGTCGATCCATTGTAAGTCAACTTATTATGAGTAAGAAAGTACAGTAACATGGTTGATAACGCTACCTATATATTAACAGCTACCTGTCCAAGTCGTTTGGGTACTGTTGATGTCATTACGCATTTTTTATATCAACAAGGCTGTTATATCAAAGACATGCATAGCTTTGATGATACGAAAGGCCAGCAGTTCTTTTTACGGGCGGCATTTCGTCATGATAATGGCGATGTCATTAATATAGAAGCATTTAAATCGCAGTTAAATGAGCGAGTGCAACCATTTAATATGACCTGGCAGTTACATGGACCTGACCGTGTACCAAAAGTGTTAATTATGGTCTCTAAACATGATCATTGTTTAAATGACTTGCTTTATCGTTATCGAACTGGCCACTTAAATATCGAAATACCCGCGATTATTTCTAATCATCCTGATTTACAAGGTTTAGCCGATTGGCATCAGATTCCTTATTATTACTTGCCAATTACTGCAGAAACCAAGCTCCAGCAAGAAGCGAAAGTATGGGAAATTATCCAGCAAACGCAGGCTGAACTCGTCGTGCTTGCTCGTTATATGCAGGTATTATCAGCTGATATGTGTGATAAGCTTAATGGTTGGGCCATTAACATTCACCACTCGTTATTACCTGGTTTTAAAGGTGCAAAACCTTATCATCAGGCGTTTGCTAAGGGGGTTAAATTGGTGGGGGCAACAGCTCACTATGTCAGTAATGAGTTGGATGAAGGACCTATTATTGCCCAAGGGGTAGAAACAGTGGACCATACCCATTACCCCGCAGAACTTGCTGAAAAAGGAAAAGACATCGAATGTCTTACTTTAGCGCGAGCAGTTAAATATCACTGTGAAAATAGGGTGTTTTTGCACCATAATAAAACAGTGGTATTTCCGGATTAACTGTATTTTGATGAGCTTTCCCCTTTTTTAAAAGTCGCAAAAGTTCATGGGGTAACAAGGTATTCAAAGTTATCAAAACAGCTTTAGCTCTAGAAGCTAGGGATGCCTTTTAGAGCTGTTATTCCATGTCAAATAGAAGACCCCTTTTCAATACTTATTTGAAGGTGAAAAGGTATTATTTAAGCAGAACCTTCATCACTGCCAAGATCATCGGCTTTTTCATCATCAATTCGATTTTGTTTTTTAAGCTCATCAGAAGCAATGACACTGCTAGTGGCTGCTGCTGCGGCTTTTTGTAAACTAATAGCGGCTTTATTGTCATCACCATTATTAGCAACTAATTTCTCTTCTAAGTGTTTGGGTAGTGCCACTTTCACTTCTCGGTGAGCAAAGTGAATACCATTGGCTTCTAATGCTTCTTTTACCTGGCGGTAGGCTTCCCGTCGGATCACCCACTGTTCGCCGGGTTTGCAGGTAAATTTCATACGAACAATTAAAGCAGATTCTTCTACTCGTAAGACTCCTTGTGACTTTAATGGCAAAATCATATTGGGGCCCATTTCTTCATCTTCCATCATTTTTAGCCCCACTTTTTTGATGATTTTCCGGACTTTTTCAATATCAGTGTCATAGGGTAGGCGTAGCTCAAGCTTCATGGTGATCCAGTCTCGGCTAAGATTTTTAACAGTGGCAATTTCACTATACGGCAATGTTTGTACTGCACCTAGGTGATGTCTTAACCGCATAGAGCGTACTGAAATATGTTCTACTGTACCCCGTAGGCCTCCAGCCTCGATATATTCTCCACGACGAAAAGCATCATCCCATAAGAAGAAAATGCCTGAGATAATATCTTGCACCAACTTTTGGGCGCCAAATCCAATAGCAATACCCACTACACCTGCACCAGCCAGTAAAGGGCCAATTTGTACACCCAATGAGTGTAAAATTGAAATAATGACTGAAACAACAATAATGGCTAATAAAAAGGTGCGTAATAAAGGTAGCAATGTTTCTACACGGCTAGCTCCAGCACCTCCTCCTTCACCTTCTAAACTCGCCCCTTCTTCAGTCACAGGTTCAGGTAAGTGACGCTCAATGGCCGAATGAATAATTTCCCATAGGATATACGCCGTGAGCAGGGTAATAAGAATATCTAACCCAGCGGATATAATCCGTTGGCCAAATTCCGTATTAATAATAGCTAGGGCACCGAATCCCCAGGCTTCTGCTAAAGCGACAATAGCGGTACCAAGTAACAAAGTGCGGAAGCCGGTTTGGATAACATGGATAAATTGATGTGATCGCTCTGGAAAAGTTCGGCTTTGCAGCCACTTAATAGTAACAAGTTTGGTCAGCAGTTTATGAAATAAACGATCTGCAATGGGAAAGAGTAGGGTTAGCCACCAAGCTAAGTCTACTCGCCGATAGAGTGCTTCATTATCTAAAAAGAAATTAAATGCCCAAACAAACCATAAAGCAGCTATCCATAAGGTAAACAGAAATGGCCAAATCTGGCTAAGTAGTTGCTTAGGTAAGGAGGTGAGTGTTGTTTGACAGGATGTAGCTGGTTCTAACTGCGTTGTAGGTTGCTTGTTAGTATTATCTTCATCCTCTGTAACAGGCGACACAGGTTGAGTTGTAGACTCTAGTGGTTGATCACTGAATAATTTGGCAATTTGCTTACGGTTGATCCAAGTAAAAAGTAGCAATATGCTGGATAAACTCAGGCCTACACAGGTTACGGTGAGAAAGCGTTGTAACTCTAGTGGCATGCCTAATTCAAACCATAGGTCAGAGGTGTAAATGCCGAAAACATATACTGCCGTAAAAAGTAACACCCAGTGGTGGAACCGTCTAGCATCATTGCAGTGTAGAGGTAATGGCCGAATGCCTTTGCTATAAGGGGCAAATAGTGCCCTTGATAAGACATAAATGATTCTAAAATTAACAACTGCAAAAAAGTAACTAAATAGTGTTGTCTCCATTGTATTAGGCAGGTCGAACAAGATAACAGCGGTGAGGCTACCTGCGGCGGCAAAAAAACCAATACTAATCAAATCAAACAGGGTTCTTAAGAAAAAATAGCCAAGTAATGTGGTCCATTCATGAGCTTCTTGCAGGGAAATTCGTTGATTTAATACCTGTAGTTTACGGCCCATCAGTTTTTCTGCTGCCCAGCCTACAGTACACATGGCTAAAAAAATAGCGACTAACCATAAAAGACCTGACCAACCTTGATCGCCGCTTGCTTTGAGAAATAGATTATAAAAAATAACCTGAGCGTCATTGATTTGTTGGCGGAGCCGCTTCAGTGATGCTTTTAGGTGCTGCTTTTGCTGAAACCCAGATAATACATTTTGTTTTCTAGTCATTTCTGCTGCTTGTATTGACAAGCTTTTGATAAGCAGTGCCCGGGCTTGTTGGTCATCTAAAGGCGCGACATAATCTGACACTTGTTTTGGATTGGAGGGACGGTCTTCATAGAGTTGCTCAACCGTTTCTGAAGAGGCTTTTGTTGAACTGGTTAAACTGCTCACTTCCGCTGTTAACCCCAATTGGGAGAAAACCATTAGCAACATGATGCAAAAATATTGGAGCAGTCTACAATGCTGGATCACCGTTGTTAACCTCATTAAAAATACTTACTTATAATCAGTCTAACATTTTTTAGCATGCTTTTAGCCATATAAGATGGCTACAAAAGGTAAACACTATATGACAAGTGAAGGCTTTCAACATCCATCAGCCACGAAACGATTTACCTCGTTAGATAGTTTACGTGGGCTAGCAGTGCTGGGTATTTTGCTGATGAACATTCAATCTTTTGGACAGCATGATGCAGCCTATTTAAATCCTCATGCATTAGGTCAGTTAACGGGGGTGGATGTCTGGCTATGGAAAATTAGCTTTGTCTTGTTTAATGTAAAATTTATTAGCCTATTTGCCATGATGTTTGGAGCAGGGATTATCCTACAAACCCAGCGATTAGAAGCAAAACAAATGAATACATGGGATATACATAAATGGCGAATGTTTTGGTTGGGGGTATTTGGGTTTATCCATGGTGTATTTATTTG
The DNA here is from genome assembly GCF_011009015.1 of Spartinivicinus ruber. Taxonomy (NCBI): domain Bacteria; kingdom Pseudomonadati; phylum Pseudomonadota; class Gammaproteobacteria; order Oceanospirillales; family Zooshikellaceae; genus Spartinivicinus; species Spartinivicinus ruber. The sequence continues at coordinate 3,796,484 of NZ_CP048878.1, read as the reverse complement.
GAGCGGTGATATTTTACTCACCTATGCAATCAGTGGCCTATTGGTGTATTCATGTCGTCATTGGTCGGCTTTCAAATTGCTAACAGTTGGTGTTACCTTGATTTTGCTGGTATTAGGTTTAGATCATGCTACTTATATTACGCTTGAGGAATCACCAGCTGAACTGGAGGAGTGGCTCAATGCGTATTGGCAACCAACCTCTGCTGCTATTGAAGATGATCAGGCTATTTTTACTGGTGCTTATTCATTTCAGCTGATGGCTCGTTTGGATGAGCTGCTGGTTACTTACATCTATATGGGTATTTTCATTATCCCAACTGTTGTCGGATTAATGATGTTGGGTATGGTTTGCTTTAAAACAGGGGTTTTTACCGCAGAAGCCAGTAATCGTGTGTATGTTTGGTTATTTTGCCTGGCACTGCTAGTGGGGTTGCCAGTCACCTTGGGCAGCTTGCTTTATATCCAACAAGTTAACTGGGAACCAATTAGCACATTAACTGTTGGCTATTTATTACTGAATATTGCTGCTCCCTTAATGGCTTTTTGTTGGGCTGTTCCCTTGTTAATCAGCCATAAGCTAGGCAGAGTAGGTTGGCTACACCGCTATTTTATTCCAGTGGGGCAATTAGCTTTTAGTAATTACCTGTTACAGTCTTTGCTTTGTACTACATTTTTTTATGGGCTGGGTTTTTATGGCCAATTTAATTTAGCTGAATTATTTTTAGTTGTGTTGATTGTGTGGTTGATCTTGTTTATATGGTCAAACTGGTGGGTAAAAAAATTTTATTATGGCCCTGCTGAGTGGCTATGGCGAAGTTTAGTGTATAGAAAACAACAGCCATTTAAAAAAATATAACTATACTCTTCGTTGTGAGTATATAACACTGTATTTTTACACCTAAAAATGATTCAAGATAGGTATACCTAACTAGGCAATATTTGTTTGATAAAGTATCTATTGAGCTATATCAATCAATTGGTGGCAAGTTAAGACCTATAGTATAAGTGGGTTCTTTTAAAAAGTGTTTTTACAGGACAGCGTTTACAAATTGTTTACTAATGATTTATAGTAAAACCTCCTTTAAAATAATGGTTTAGAAGGAACTAAATAATGAAAATAAAAACGATGAAATTAAACGTATTAAGCTTTACTATTGCAGCCACTGCTTTGGGGTTTCAGAACGCTCATGCAACTGATGTATATTGTGTTGATCTACAGCAACAGCAGTGGCAGCAGACAGTCGATCAGTCGGGTAATCCTGTTACTGTTCAGCAAACAGCTCAAACAGGAGAGGTTAATCAACAGCAGCACACTTATGTGCAAATACCCATTCAGCAGTACCATCAAGTTTCCCAATATTGTCAGCCTGGTCAGTTCCCACAGCCAGTTAGTCAACAAAGTGGATTACCAGAAGATTTATTTTTATTGGAGCTATTGTCTGGGCAAAAAATTTTAGCACCCGGGCAAACTCAACAACATGGCCAGCGAGTAGTCTATCGTGATTTTCAAATGGTGATCAGTTTGCAGGTAAATCCAGGCAGAAGTAATCGTGCCTCGGCAGATATTAATGACAGACAAGCCCGTGAAATTAGCCGTCAACTGTATGAAGTTAACTATAAGCTCGAAAAAGTATTAAAAACAGTTTCAGAAATTGACTATACCCAACAGGATGTTATTAATCAGCTAAGTGATATCGAACACCAACTACAAAACAACTAAAAACTAGCTTACTAAAAAAACAGAGCTGTTTATCAATTTTTGGTAAGCAGCTTTTTTTGTGTTCGTTAAAAATATAAATAACCGGATAGCTACTATTAAGTAAACTATCCGGCTAGTTAATGTTTTGTAGGCTATATTAAATTAGCACCTTCTAAACATTAAACCATAACGATGGGTTAACTTACCATCGATAGTGTCAGTAGTAATTAAACCACTGCTTCTTCTTGCCCGTTTGTTGTCCACTTTAATTTCAGTTTTAATGACAACTGGTGCAGTAGCATTACAAGATGACCAAACTAGACTGCTGATGCCTAACCGGTCACTAATAGTATAGTCTTTAGAAATAGGTCCTTTAAACGTAGAACGAAGGGCAGCTTCTCTTGCGTTGCCTGCAAAGAAATAAGTCGACTTTTGCATGGCTTCAACGTTACGGTCCAGGTCCGCATAGCCACGATAGTTAACATCAGCTATTGTATAAGCATAGCCATTAGGGATTTTTAGTACGACTGTTAAATTACAGGCTTTGCGGTTTTCACGTCTAGGAATCCCTGGGCCAGCTTCAGCAATATACTCATCAAAACCTAAAACGAAAGACTTACCATCGGGGGCTACAGTGCTTGATACAGTGCCATTTGGGCAACCAGTACCGGAGCTTTGAATGCTTTTAATGGTGACTTGTGCTAAGTCTAAATGAACTGAATCATCAACGACGGTTTCAGCGGATAAGGTTGAAGATAAAGTACCAGTAGTTAGCAAACAAACAGCAGAAGCTAAAAGCGTTTTTTTTAGTTGGGTCATTGAAATCTCCATATCCCGTTTATTTTTCGGCAAGTTAGCAACCAACTGCTAATCCCAAACAAGGGTAAAACTAGTACGCATAAGCCGAAATTTAACGTTATTAATTATTATCCTGTACAGCGTACTCAGGGGTAATTGGCAGGCTAATGGTACCTAATTAAATTGCTGATTTAAACCAGTAATTATGAATTTTTTGTAATTATTTATAATGTGAGTGGTAACTATTATATTGAGTGATAATTTACTTTTATTTAAAGCTTTGCCTTTTGAGAGCAGGATATGGGGTTTAATATATAAAATTAAATTAAAGATAAAAAATAATTATTTAGCGATTATTAATAAATAATTTGACGTAATCGAGTAAATGTTTTTATGGGTGGAGAAATTAGTTAGCAATGAAATATTTAAAGTGCCCTTGTTTCAATGTTAGGGGCAATCAAGCACTTTAATTTTGACTTTTAAGTAAACATACTTCCCGTTGATGAAGATGTAAGTACTATGGTATCAATTAATGGTTTTCCTGAAAATCAAGCTAGAGAGTAATTGGTATACTATTAAACTCCTATTATTCAGGCTCAACTAATATTGAATAAAAAGCAAACGGCATGATCTGTGTTTTGTTTGTGTTATGAGCAATTTCCTCTCATATAAATTTTTTCGAAAAAAAATTTTACGTTTTCCTGAAAAGCTTGGATATAACTAATAGAGACTTTGAAAAGTTGTTGAACACAACTTAACCGTACTTGTTGTATAAGAATGGAGAAGTAATAAAAATGGTAGCGGTTATTGCTGGTGAAGGTTTAGGTTTATTTAACAATACACTGACTCAGGCAGGTGGAGCGAGTGAATTTGGCCAGGGTAAAGCGCGTATTAGCGTTAATGCCAGTACAGGTAATCTGGTTATTCAGCATCAGGACGAGTGGCTAAAAGCCAATGGTATTGATAGCCAGCTGGTACGTACTTATAACAGTCAGGGGCAGCTGAATAATCAGGCAGGGTTTTACTATTCGTTTAACCAATCGCTGCATAGTTTAACTGGCGAAGTGAATAAAGCCGGCAGTAGTATTATTCGCGTGCACAGTGATGGTCATGAAGCCCTTTATCATTATGATGAACAACGCAAGCTGTATATTAGCAGTGATGGTGCAGGGGCTCATGACAGCTTACAATTTGATAGCAGTAAGCAGCAGTGGACTTGGGTTGAAGGCAGCAGTCAGCGACAAGAGCATTATAACTGGCAACAAGGCATTGGCCGCTTAACGGCTATAGCGGATGTATTAGGTCGTTCTAGCAAAATTCAATATAACGAGGCAGGTCAGGTAGCAACGATTATTGATGCTTCCGGGCAAACCTTACGACTGGCTTACGACGATAGCCGTTTAAAGTCAGTAACCACTATTTATGATGACCCAGCTGATGATCAAGGAGAGCTGACAGCCACTCGAACTCGTTATCAATATGATGGGTTGGGTCGCCTTATAGCGGTTAATGTTGATCTTACCCCGGAAGATAATGATATTGCTGATGGTAATGTCTATACGACAGAATATCACTATACAGGCGACAGCAACCGTATTGCTTTGATTAAGCAAAGTGATCAAACCCAAATAGCCTTTGCTTATGATCCTGTTATAGAGGGCGGCAATACCCGTTATCGCATTAGTCAAGTCACTATGGGGGAAGGGGCTGATGCGCAAATTACTCGGTATGTTTATGATGATGAGGCTAAACGTACCGATATTATTAAAGTAGTTGATCAGCAAACGCAATCGGGCCAAACAACCAGTTTATGGCTTGATGAACAAGGCCGTATCAATCGTCAGCAAATGCCTGCCAATGAATCAAGTCAGCGACTGCAAATAGATTACCTTTACGATGAGGCAGATAATTTAATTGCTAAAAGCGACAGCACTGGCCGCCAATGGACGTATCGTTATGATGCTATGGGCAATCAAATTGAAGCGGTTGATCCATTAGGGCAAAAAACAACACGCAATTATTCTGCTACTCATCAACAGTTACTCAGTGAAACCCAGTATTTAACAGAACAACAAACCATTACCCGCTATTGGTTGCGGGATGAATATGGCAGAGAGCGTTTTGTTCTTGATAGCAATGGTGGAGTCACTGAAACTCGCTATCAAATACCACAACCAGCGGCTAATCAAGCAGATAAAATCATTAAGCTGACTTACCACAATGTTGCTTTTGATTTAACAACATTCAGCCAAGAGAACCCTCCAACCACTGAACAGCTGATTGCCTGGCTAAATAAGCAAGAACAATTAGGCCAGGTTAGTCGTCAAGAACAATGGTTGGATTTTCGTGGCCAAATCAGTCGTACGCTTAACTGGGAAAAGCTGACTGGGAAAACGGGGTTACAAAATGAGAGCCCTGAACTATCCACAGCCATTATTCAGCAACATATTTATGACCCATGGGGACGACTGATAAAAACGGTTGACCCTCGAAATGAAAAGCTCACTGAACAATACAGTTATGATGGTTTAGGCCGGTTATTGAGTTATACCAATAAACTGGGCCAAACCACTCAAACCGAATACTTAGATGCCCAAGCCACGGTGGTAATCACTAGTGCTTCGGGTAAACAGCACTTTTCATTATTTAATCGCTTAGGGCAGCGAATAAGCGAATGGCAGCAGGGGACGGAAGACAACTCGATCCACTATGGTCAGCAACAGTTCTTTTATAATAAGCAAGGCCGATTAAGTGCGACTATTAATCAAAGCGGCGCTATTCAACACCGGTTGTATAGTCAGCGGGGGCAATTGGCTGCAGAAATTGATGCCACAGGTGCTGTAACCCGTTATTTCTATAATCTAGCTGGGCAAAAAATTAAAACGGTACATTTGGCTCAACGTTTGACTGCTGAGCAGCTGAATCAATTAGTAGAAAAAGACCAGCAGGGTCAGATAACAGGTACTCGCACGGTTGCTATTGACCAGCTAATAAGTGAAATCAATGAGCAAGACCGTATTATCCATCAAGTGTTGGACACTAATGGCCAAATCCGTTTTAGTATTGATGGAGCAGGTTTAGTTATTGAACGGCGGTTTGATTCACTTGGCCGTGAAATAAGTCAGTGGCGTTATACTCAAGCACTTAATATAAAGACTACCCCTAATTTAAAACGACTAGAACAATGGGCTCAGGAACATCAAGCGAATGCTCAGTTAGTCAATTATCATTGGTATAATAACGCAGGCCATCGGTTAGCCAGCTTAAATGCCGAAGGGTATCTGACCGAATTCTTTTATAACGCCAGTGGTCAGCGAGTAGGCAAAACTCAGTATGCAACTAGAGCCGTCGATTTAACGGCTGGTAACCCGTTATTCCAGTTAGATAGCATTCGTCCCGCTCAACATGCCAATGATCAAACCACTTGGTTATTTTATGACAGTCTAGGCAGAGAGATTGCTCAAATTGATCCTGAAGGTTATGTCACTAGTTGGGTTTATGATGAAGTGGGGAATAAAACCCAGCAAACCCGTTATAGCGGTGCTTTAACCACTGAAACCTTAGCACGTTTAGCTGGTTGGGCTAAAAATAGCACCAAAGGCTTGTCGGGGCGTTTTGACTCAGGGGAAGATCAATTAATTGTAATGATTAATAACTTGGCCGATGGTAACGAACGGATAACTCGATATAAATACGATGCTAAAAATCGATTAATTGCTGAAACGAACCACCAAGGGTTTACTACGCATTACCAATATAATGTTCAAGGTAAATTAATCACAACCACTAAAGGCTTAGTGGTGAATGAGCAAGGAGAAGTAACTGATAATAGCCAAACCCGTATTACAGCAAAAAAATACGACAGCTTAGGCCATTTAATTAGTGAAACCAATGCTTTAGGGGGTGTTACTCAACATAGTTACGATCGTACTGGGCGACGTATTTCCACCCTGGATGCCAATGGCCACAGAAGCTGGTTTTATTATAATCGTAAAGACCAGTTGACTCATACCATTAATGCCTTAGGTGAAGTCACAGCCTGTCAATATAACGCTTTTGGTGAAAAGGTTGAGCAACGAATTTACGCTAACCAATTAGCACCGACTCAATTACCGGAATTAAACGGTGGTCTGGTTACCCAGCAATTTAATCAGCTAATAATGGCTTTAGCAGCTGAAGAAGATGTTAAAAGTCAATATTTATACGACAAAAGAGGTTTACTGAATACTCGTATTGATGGTGAAGGCTATCGTACCGAGAGCCAATATAATTTGTTTGGGCAGTTAACCCAACTAGCAAAAGCCGTTAAACAAAATCAAGCAGGTAATATTGAAACGGCCCAAGTCAGTCAGTTTAGCTACGATAAATTAGGCCAACAAATAGCTGAACATCAGTTAATCAACGGTCAATGGCAAGATGGGGAATATCGCTCGGCTGAGTTATTGACCCATCAACAAGCGTATGATGCTTTTGGCCGAGTTATTGGTAAAATCAGTCCATTAGGTCATAGCCAACAGTTTCAGTATGATCGATTGGGGCGGCAACTGCTCTCAATAGACCCTACTGGAGCGGAAAGCCATACTACTTATGATACCTTTGGCCGGGTGTTGAGCAAAACGGACTCGTTAGGCCATACCACAACATTTACCTATGTAAACCAGGGTCAAACCCTGAAAGTGACCACCCCTGAAGGGTTAATTACAGAAACCCAGCTAAATCGGCATGGGGAAAAAATTACCGTTAAAGCCCCAGACGGTAGTGAAACCCATTATCAATATAATGGGGCTGGGCAATTAATTAAAACCACGGATGCTGAAGGCCATGTCAGTAGTCAACACTATAATCAAGCAGGGCAAAAAATCAGCACCACTTCATCTATAGGCTTGGTGACTGATTTAAAATATGATCCTGCAGGACGGTTGCTAACCCGGATTGTTGATCCTAAAACAACAGAAAACCCCAATGGCCAGCAACTGACGGAAACCTTTGCTTATGATTCTCGGGGTAATAGGGTACGTCATACTGATGCGAAAGGTACAGTGACGGTTACTGAATACGACAGTAATAACCAAGTGGTAAAAACCATTATTGATCCTGAGGGTTTAGAATTAATAACCGAATATCAATATGACGGGTTAGGTAATCAAGTTAATATCAAGCAAGGGGATGCCAAGGGGTGGGTAAGAGAGACTCAGCATCAATACGATGATCAGGGACGATTAATTAAAATCATTATTGACCCCAATGGCTTAAAACTCACCACCCGCTTTACCTACAATGCTAATAACCAACTAGTGGCTAAAACCGCTGCTAATGGTGGTATAACTCGTTATTGGTATGACGAAGCGGGGCGTGAAACTATCCAGGTTAACCCTATTGGTGCTGTAGTTACCACTGAATACGACAGTAATGGCCAAAAAATCAGCCAGCGGGCATACAGTCAACCGTTAGCGGATACCACTGACTGGAGCCAGTCAGCAGATAATATAAAACAGTTACTGACTTCTTCCGTTGAGGATCGAATAAGCTATCGGCGTTATGACCAAGATGGCCGTGTGGTTGTTGAAATTGAACCCGGCGGCAAAATCACCCAATTTGCCTATAACACAGCAGGTGAAGTCAACCACACCCGGGTTTATCAAAACAATTGGCCTGCTGATAAACCGGTACCCGCAACCGCTGAATTAATTCAACAATTATCAGTAGCAATTGAATCAGATCAACAAACCATTACCACCGAAACACGAGCCTATTACAACGCGGTCGGTCAGGTACGTTTTACCATTGATGGGTTAGGTTATATTACTGAATATCAATATAACAACAATGGCCAAAAAATTGCGACAAAGCAATTTAAGCAAAATTTGGCTCAGTTAAATACTGGTAGCGGCTCATTAAGCAGTGAACAAGTAATCCAATTAACCACTGAGCAATTTGCAGAAATATTAGAAAATACTGATTCGAAAACTATACAACAATTCACTTATGATCAATTAGGAAGGGTTCAATATACGCTTGATGCTGCTGGCTTTATTACCGAGTACCACTATGATGAGCTTGGCCAGGAAATAACCCAGTTACGTTATCAAATGACTTTATCTGAAAACAATTTTGCAGCTGATAACAATGAACTAACCACAGCAACAGTGAATCAGCAACTTCAGGCTAACGCAGCACTTGCCCAAGCAAATTATCAAGTATTTGATAAAGCCGGAAGGTTGCGGTTTTTAATCAATGATCAAGGCCAGGTGACAGAACGCCGCTATAATGCAGTCGGGGAATTAATTGATACTTTACGCTACAAGCGATCGGTTCAGCTAGCGTCACACTCAACTGGGCAACCCAATGTAAATAAGCAGCCTAATTTAACGGTAGACAAAGTACAACAATTATTAAATCAGGCGCCCACTTACTTAATGGGTAAAACCCAACTGGAAACCATTAACCAACCTGCCAATCAATCCTATGAATTAATTAATCATGTCAATGTTTATGACCAACAGCCAGTAACCAATAATGCGAGCTTAAGCAGTATGTGGCTGGATAAAACCAGGGAACCCACACAACCGCATAAACTGGCAAAAACAGCCATTCATACTTGGTCTAATTTAACAGAGGAGTCTGCAAAGCTAACCATTATTAATAAAAAGCTGACGCAAAGTCCTTCGGTGGTGAATCATTTATGGAGGCAGAATCAGCCTATACGTTCAAGTTATAGAAATAAAAATGGACCCCATAGTCAGTATGTAATTTTGGTGCCAGGAGGAAAAGGTTACGCACTTAATGCAGGACATGTGAATTATAGTGATAGAACTGTAAACTCTGTTACTGTGAATTTGTTTGATAAAGATGGTCATAAGGTTAGTTCAACATCAACTCCTGTAGGAGGACAAAGTGGGTATAACTATACGAATGATGGTGATAACTATTGTAATAAGTACTGGATTACACCAAAGAATTGGGCAGGACAGGCGAATCTAATTTCTGGTGATTTGCCAGCGGGTGAGTATCGGGCGGAGGTTATTGTTACAGACAGTATTAAAGCAAGAGGTTATAAATGCAGAGAGCCTGGTGATGGTGATGGAAGATGGTCGCGGGTGACTAACCTTAATTTAGTAATAGGCACAATCTTAGAACCGACAATTATTAAATGGCCAGTATCTCAAGAACCCGAAGACACTACTGCAAAATTTTATTATCGTGAAAAAGGCTTCTCTGGGAGCTTTATAGAAAAAGTTGTGACGACCGACGGTGACCAATTAAGTGTCACCTTAAACAAAGCCGTTTTAGGTGAAATTGAATACCGGGTTGAATATGTTAATACGGCTGGTGAGGTGGTTAAACAAGCAGAAGGGATATTTTTATCAGAAGATAATCAAACCACAGAAACGGATACCATTTTTATATCGGGTGGAGAATGGGCTGAGCCGACGACTGAAGGTACTGCTTTAACTGACTATTTATCAGCTTTAGATGGCGCTGAAGTTAAACAAATAAACGCAAAAGTATTTGATGCCAATACGGGTGAGTTAGTGACTGAGGCGGTATCCCACCCAGGTTATATTTTTCAACAACAAGGTATTTATCAAGGCACGGTTAATTTAGCTATTGGTCAACCACTAGCAGATGGCCAATATACTATTGAATTGGAAATCCTGTATAAAGACACTAACCGTGCTCCCACAACGGATAAGTTTTATTATGAAATGGGTCAGCAAGCGAGCCAACGCCAGCAATTAACTTGGCAACCCACTAATCAGGCATTAGCAAATGCCGTGTCAGTAGAGTTTAATTATCGTCTTGCGAAATCAGTAGAAGAAGATAGTGAAACCGCTTGGCAAACGGTGACGGTGAATAAAGAAATCACCACAGCTGCAAACCAATTATCCGTGGAAATCCCCACCAAGCAATTAGCCTTAAATAGTAACTACGAGTTAGCCATTAATTACCGAGATCAACAAGGCCGATTAATCGGTACGGCTACTGGCCAATGGCAAGCAGGGGCTAATCAAGACCAGTTACAACTAAAGGAAATCTATAACCAACGGGTTGCAATGCAACAACAAGGGCTGGCGGCCAGAGGATTATTAGAGGCAGATAAACTCATCAATGCTTTGTCTGTCACTGCTGTTATCACCAATAGTCAAGGAGAGGTGGTTAATGGATCAGAGCCGGTAAAAACCGAGTTTATTAACCCTGCTACCCTACAAACACCAATTAATTTATGGCTAGGCGAAACGCCATTAGCTGGTGAGTATCAAATCAAGTTAACCTACCATTATCAAGATGGAACAACAACCGTTGATACTAAATCCTTAACATTGGGTAATAATACCCAGCAGTTGCCAGTGACAAAAATTGCTCTTCCACATCAAACTAGTGTTGAAAAAGTGTTATGGCGTGAGCTGGTTATTGATAATAATCAATATGCTGAGGCGAAAAGCCTTTGGCAGCCAGATATTCGTCAGCCTGATCAACTATTTGATCTTGTGAGAACTGCATTATATACATGGTCAGATCAAATTGTAGAACCTGTTAAGCTAACGTTAATAAATAAAACTTTGACGCAAAGTCCTTCAGTGGTTAATTACTTATGGAGACAAAACCAGAGTGTAAAGAATATTGGGTCAAATAGTTATCGAAATCCTAACACCAATTTGGTATTGATTCCAGGTCATAAAGGATTTGCTCTTAAGCCTGGTTATGTATCATATAATGACCGTACAATTAGCTCTATAACTATTAACTTGTACGACAGAAATGGAATACAAATAAGTACGACTGCCACCCCTGTTGGGGGAGAGTACACAGAAAGTTGGAATCAGGATGGAGATATACGTAAAAGACGACATTGGGTCACTCCTCATAACTGGTCAGGTCAAGCAAATCTTATTGGTGGTGATTTAAATCCAGGTAAATATCAGGCAAGTGTTATTGTGAGAGATAATACTCGTGTTGATGGTGACGGAAAATGGTCTCGTACTACTAACCTTGATTTAGTAATAGGCACAGTATTAGAACCTACCATTATTAATTGGCCAACAACTCAACAACCTGAAGACACCACGGTTAAATTCTATTATAAAGCAAAAGGTGCAACTAACGATTTTATAGAAAAAACAGTTAATAAAGAAAATGACCAGTTTACGGTTAGCTTAGATCAGGCTGTTTTAGGCGAGTTAGCATATAAAATTGAATACATTAATACAGCAGGTGAGGTAGTTAAGTCCGCTACGGGTACGGTATTATCTGAAGATAATAAAACAGCCAATTTTTCATCTGAATTTATTTCAGGACAACATCGGGCTGATAATACTGTAGGCACTTCAATTAAAAATTACCCCATTAATTTACCTGATGTTGAAGTTCAACAAATCAATGCCAAGGTTTATGATGTTGTTACTGGCAATTTAGTGAGTGAGGTGAATACCCATCCTACTTATATTGCGGAAGTATTAGGGCAATACCAGGGAGAAGTCAACTTATCCGTGGGTAGCCCTTTAGCTGATGGCCGTTATCGGGTTAAATTACAGGCTGAAGACAGGTCAGGTGTTGTCCATTCACTGGAACCGTTTATTTATGAAATTGGCCAACAGGATCAAAGCCTGCAAATTATTACTTGGCCTTTAGCTGATATGCCATTACCAGAAGGCGTGACCTGGCAAGCCCAAATTAAATTAGCTGATACCAATCAGGGTTGGACAACCGTTCCTGTTACTCAAGTGGGGGAAAGCTGGCAGCTTAACATTCCCAGTCAACAACTTAAACCAGGGTTACATTACCAGCTGCAAATTACTCAGTTGCAGCCATTAACTGCTTCTGAAGAAACTAGTCAGGATAATATTACCCGACAAGCCAATATCCGCTTTATTGCCGCTAATGATCAGCCTTTATCCTTGACTTTTGCTCCTATTGAAAAGGTTGAGCCGGCATGGCAAACCGCTACAGTGACCGGTGAAACTAATGCCCAGCAACTGCAGTTTATTGATCTGGCAACAGGGGACTACCAAGTAAAACTTACCTTAAAAGGCATTGGTGAAGTGAATGGCGAGCTGCAAGTCACTGACCAGGGTGCCAGTTTAATGCTGCCAGAATTAAATGCAGAAGCGAATGCCCAACATAGCCGACAGGTGCGGGATAGTGCCGGGCGGGTATTGTATAGCATTGATGCTGAAGGTTATGTGACTGAATATCAGCGTAATGGTTTAGGTCAGGCAATTAAGACGATTCAATATGCCACAGCTATTGATTTTACTGCAGCAGAATTAGTTAATAAACCATTAACTCCGCAATTAATAAAACAACAGTTAGCAGCTCAGTCAGTGTCTGACCATGCTTTGGATAACATGACGGCAGTTAACTATGATTTAGCGGGTAATAAGCAGTTAACCCAGGTTAAGGCAACGGGAGAAGCTGATCAATATTGGCAGGAAACTTATCAAAATAATGCGTTTGGTGAACGAACAAATGTTACCGATGCCAATGGTGATAGACAGTATTTTGCCTATGATCAAGCTGGACGAGTGGTGCGGGAATTAAAAGCCATTGATAAAACTAACGGCCAATTAACTGCTTATGAGTATGATAGCCAGGGACATAAAACGGCGGTTACTGAATATCTGGGCCCGGTGTCATTAGCGAATGGAGCTGGCCAGCCCATTGATGCCAATGCTGAGGCGAGAGTAACCCACTACCGTTATGATGCTAACAGCCAGTTAATCGCACAATTAGGACCAGATTTTGATAATGACCCAGCTGTTAAAATTCGCTATGAATACGACAGTAGCGGTAACCGGATTGCTCAAGTGGAATTTGCTGGAGCTGAAACTCGCCGTACAGAATGGCAATACAATACATTAAATCAAAAAATCAGTGAAACCCGTGGGGTTGGTACGGCGGTTGAAACCACTACCCGCTATCAATACGACAGTTTAGGTAATTTAACTGCAACCATTGATCCAAGAGGAATTGAATTAACGGAAACCAATTCTAATTGGGCCAAAGCAGAACGGATGCGGTTAGGCTATGGGGATAAATTAGCGGCTCAACTCACCGAACAAGAAATAACAACACTACTTGGGCAATATACCAAAACCGCCCAGTGGGATAGTACTGGTAATCAAGTTCGGCAAATTGATGCAGCGGGTAATACAATACGCAGCCAATATGATGCGGCGGGTAATTTAATTAAAGCCATTGATGGCCGGGGTTTTATTCGCCATTTTTATTATGACAATAATAATCGGTTAATGTTAGAAATTGATAGCGAAGGCTATGCCACAGAAACCCGTTATAATGCTAATAATAAAGTCACTGCACAAATTCGTTATCAAGCCAGTTTAAAAGACCAGCGTTTTGATGAATTTAGTGACCCGCAACAGCTGATTCAACAGTTACAAGCTAAGGGCATTCATCATCAAACCCTATACCGTTATGATAATTTAGATCGCCTGATTACCAAAGGGGATGGCCAATTTGAGGAGCGTTATCAATATGATGGGGTAGGCAACCGGATTGCCGTCACGGATAAAAATGGCCACACCACGCGCTATGAATTTAATGCGGTTGGCCAACAGACCAAAATGATTACCCCAGAAGTCAGGGTAGTGAATGCCAAAGGAGAAGTCATTAATCAACAGTTAGTGACTGAATATCACTTTGATGGTTTTGGCAGAAAAGTTCGTCAGGTAGAGGCAGCTAATACCGATCAAGTGCGTACCACAGAATATGTGTATGATGCCCACGATCGAGTGTTGGAAGAAATCCAGCAGGCACGTTGGGTGGGGGGCGAACTGTCGGGTGCTGAAGAAAAACCTGTGATCAAGCGCCGCTATGACTCAGCGGGGCAGTTATTATCAGAAACCGATGGGGCTGGTAATACCACTTACCATTATTACGATGCGTTGGGTCGGGAAGTGGCTACGGTTAGTCCGCTAATGGTATTAACCAAATACGTTTATGACAGTGCAGGCAATAAAATCGCTCAGCGGGTTTATGATCAACCATTGACAGAGCAGGTTACTGTAGACGTTAAACCACAGGCGGCGGCAGATGCAACCTATAGGGAAACCCACTTTCGTTTTAATGGACTGAACCAGCAAGTTGCTACCCTTAGTCAACAAGCCTTGTTTTTCAAAGAGGGGGCTACCTTACCGGGTCAGCAAATGACCAAGCAGCTGTATGATGCTAATGGTAACTTGGTAAAAGCCATCGATGGTAACGGTAATACCCAATACCGGTTTTATGATGGACGTAACCTGCCGGTGATCAGTGTGGATGCAACAGGTTATGTGGTTAAAAGCCGTTATGACAGTGCTGGCAATATTATTGAGCAAACCCAATATGCAGAGCTTTTACCAACCACTTTCTTTAGTAAGGAAATATCTGAATATACAACTGTTGCGGAACTAACTGCTCAGCTTAAACCATCAGCGCAAGACCGTATTACCCAGTATCGTTATGATGCGTTAAATAGAAAAGTAGAAGAACGGGTATTAAATGTGGCTTATGGTCAGGTCAATGATCAGGGCCAGTTTAATCAGGGTAAAGCTACCGCAGTGACACGTTATGAATACGATGGGTTAGGTCATGTCACGGCTATTTATAAAGGCGGTGAAAGCTCTCAAGATGGGGAAAATACTACAGGTGAGGTTTTACCTGGTGGTGAAACCAGTTTGCTGCAGTATGATGCTTTAGGCCGACAAACGTTAGTACGTCAGGCGACTTACTTAAATGAAAAAGGTCAGTCGGTAGCCCCCACCGAAACCCAATATTATGATGGGTTGGGTAATGTGGCTATTAAAGTAAAAGAAGCCGCTGATGGTAAAGCGCTGGATTATCACCTTAGCGATCAAGACCAGGTAGAACGTTTTGAATATGATGCAGCTGGGTTATTGCGAAGAACCAGTAACCCCACTCATGCAGAAGTTCGTTATGACTATAATCTGGCGGGTCAGATCATTACTAAGCATGAATTACGCACTCAGTTTGAAGATGGTGTGACCCCAATTGCCACTTACTATGAATATGACCAGTTAGGCCGTGAAATTGCGAAGCAGGATGCAGTCGGTGACCGTTATGAAACAGTTTATAACAGTCATGGTGAAATTATTGAAAAACGGGTTAACGGTAAACAACACCAGTTTTATCAATATGATCAGCTGGGTCGACTCACGCTAACCAATGAAGGTAACGGCACCCCTCGGTTTTTTGGTTATGACCAAAATGGCAATGTGACGTTAGAAGTAGCTGCCGCTAATGAAAATTTAACCATTGATAGCCTGCAAGATTTATTTAATCAACAAAAGCCAATTCAGGAGTTGGCCGATTTATCAGTAACCGTAAATCGTTATGATGCCCGTAATCAATTAACCGCCGTCATTAAACCAGAAATCAGCACTGAGCATTTTGCAGAAGAACTTGGTGAAAATACTGAAATTATTCCTGGCAAACCCTTCCAGCGAGGTGGCGCTTTTATTGAAGGGGGTGAACAATTCAATATCAGCTTCACCTTACATGCTCGTGGTCGCAGAAGCAATTGGCCACAGGTGCATTATAATTTATACCCGGTGAATTTTAGCTGGCAAGGCTTGGATGGCTATCAGGGTAACTTGAAAGTGGACTGGCAGAGCGGTTTTAAGAGTGGCCATGGGGGGAGTAAAACGTTTTCGGCTAATAATGGCATGGGGGCTATTCAGTTAGCCGGCGGTGGTGTATCACGTCGTGCCAGTGCCACGAGTATTTTTAATGATGGTTTAACTTATAAATTAAAGGTATCAAGGCAAAATGATGCCAGTGACTGGAGCACTTTGTTAGATACTCGTGGCCGTTATCAATGGGAAGGGGTTGCTCCCTCTCCGGGTGGTGGTGGCACCGATGTGCAGGTAAAAAGTCACCAATTACCGAGGCGCTTAGTATTAACTGATCAACCGCGAGATGCCTCGCGAGTAAGGCTTTATTATCGACCTGCGACAGGTGTTGACTATGGTAGCCAAGAATATCAAGAGGAAAACTACAACCCCGCTTTATATACTCACTATATTGATGGTGCGTTAGCCAAACGAACCGGCAGTAATAGCCGCTGGGTGTTGGATTTATCCCATGCTCCTGGCATGGAAAAAGGCAGGGATTACGAATATTACTATGAGGTATTAGATAGCAAAGGCCGTTTGGCTAACCGAGGTGAAGGCCAGATTGATTATAATGGCACTGACAATACCACCGTTAGTCACCACCATACGGGACGGCCGAAAGTGGTACATAAAACTCTCGGGTATATTTTAAGTAATACCAGTCAGCTCACCCAACATGCGGTGCATAAAAAGCAGCGCTTTAATGCGTTTGGTGAAATAGCGGCAACCACCGATGGACGAGGTAACACCACCCACTTTGAGTACAGCAGTTTAGGTAAGCTGACATTAAAACAAGACCCGGAAGTCAGTGCTACCCATAGCAATGGGTTTATTGAAAAGCTCAACCCGCAAACCCAATTTCATTATGATTTATTGGGTCGTCAGGTAGGCACCACCGATGCCAATGGCCACACCAATACTCAACGTTGGGTAGCGGATAAAGTGTTAGGGGAATACCATGCGGATGGTGGACAAAAAACCTATCAATACGATGGTTTTGGCAATAAATTGGCAGAAACCAATGAAATTGGTCAAACCACTCGCTATCAATACGATAAATCCGGTAATTTAATTAAGTTGGATCGTGTGGGTGATAACGATGAACGGTATGAATATGATGAAACGGGGCAGCGAATAGCCCGATTTATCAATCGTTTTAATGAACATGGGGAGATGCTGAAGGAAACCTACCAATATGATGGAGTCGGTCGGGTTATTCAGCATGTCAGTTTTGGTGGTAAAGCAACCCGGTATAATTATCATTTTCAGGGCAATATTGGCAGTGCGGTTTATAATCCGGTTGAAGATCAATATACAACAGATGACACCCAAGCCGTGGGTGGCTGGGTAAAAATCACTACCAACCCGGATGGTAAAACCTTAATTGATCATCACGATTTATTTGGCCGAATTCGGTACCACCAGGATATGGGGGGCCGCAAAACCTGGTATGACTATAACCAGGCCGGTTGGTTAATCAATCAACGGGGTGATACGGTTATTGGTAATGATAAAAAATTTGACCAGGAAATTCATTATAGCTATTACAAAGATGGCTATATTAAAGCCATTGCCGATCATGGCATTGGCAGTTTGGCTGAATTTAAATACGATGAAAATGGTAATTTAATTTTTGAAGGTTATCGAATCCAAAATCCTTACAACGGTTATGCAGAAGAATATACCCAGCGCAGCCGGGTTAGCTATGATGCCTTAAACCGCATTAGTCGTATAATTGATGACAAATACGATGTGCGTTATGAATACGATTCGGTAGGAAATCGCCGGCGGGTATTTAGTCGTTATTTACAAGTCAATGGCCATTTAGATAGCCAGGACTTTTGGTATGACTATGACAGCATGAACCGGTTTGTGATCACCCAAGGTCAATTAAACGGTAATCGTGCTAAAACCAAGGAAGCTACCAGCAGTCAGGTGGTGCGTGGTACTACGGGTTATGATATCACTTATAATTCAATTGGTCAGCGAATCAGCGCCACCAAAGGTAAGGTAAAAGAAACCTATACCTATGGTAGTGATGGCTTTTTGGAGCAAACGTTTATTAATTTAGATATTAATCAAACCCAAGGAATTGGCCAGCTAAGAGCTAAGCGGGTTAATGATGCTATCGGCAATACCCTGGAATATGTAGAGTATTCGGCCAGTGGTGCGGTTACACGACATCTGGTGAATCAATACAATAGTGATAACCAGAAAACCCAGCAAACCAAAAAGCATGATGACAATAAATATACCCAGTATTTTTATGATGACGCGGGTAATATGAGTTATAGCCAAGATTATGGCGATAGCACTAATATTAAAACCACTTATGCTTATGAGTACTGGGATAATTACAAACGTAAAGAAATCAAAGTAAAAGCCACCACTGATCAAAAACTGGCGTATAAGTGGCAGCCTGGTTTTTCACAGTTTGAATATGATGTTAATGGCCATACCGTGCGGGCATTGGATGATTATAATGCACGACACTTTGATTATATTGCCAACCATAAAGGACAAATCTTACGTCGGATTGAAAAAGGCGAAGGTTATGTAAAAACCCACCAGTTTTATTTTATTAATGGTGTGGGGATTGGTGATGTTGGTGATGATGGCCCCAGTTATACTGATTACGCCACGCAATTGGCGGTTAATCAAGGTCAGCAACGGGTGCCTGATCGGATTACCCCAGTATACAGTGCTGATTTTGATGCTAACTATATTCCTATATCAGAAAATTATCCGGCACAAACCCCCGGTAGTTATACCATCCAAAAAGGCGACACCTTACAGTCTATTGCCTTAGCCTTATGGGGAGATAGCAGCCTGTGGTTCTTACTGGCGGATGCCAATGGCCTCGACCCAACGGAATCATTAAAAGCGGGCATGGTATTAACTGTGCCGAATAAAGTCACCAATATTCATAATAACAGCAACACCTTTAGGCCCTATGATCCTGGTATTGCCTTGGGTGATGTTGGCCCCACCTTGCCCGATGCGCCACCACCACCTGGGGTAAATGGCGGCTGTGGTGCTGCAGGCTTTATTATCATGATTGTGGTTGTGGCTGTTGCAATCTGGACTGGGGGGGCTGCCCTAAGTTTGGTTAATAATCCAGGCTTTTGGGCGTATGTTGGAGCAGGAGCAGCCGGTGCAGCAGCTGGTAATGCAGCTGGGCAATTAGCTGGCATGGCACTGGGTGTACAAGACAGTTTTAGTTTTAGCCAAGTGGCCAAAGCAGGTTTGCAAGGTGCGGTAAGTGCTGGCATAACCCAAGGGCTATCGGCAGGGATAGATGGTCTTGCTGCAGGTGAATCATTAGGCAGCATCAGTTGGATAAAATCGGCAGCAGCCAGTGTAAGCAGTACATTCAAGCAATACCAAGGTCTACAACAAGCCGTGGGTAGTGTATTAAATCAAGCGGTGGGTAAAGCGGTTGGCTGGCAAGATAAAATCAACTGGCAAGGCGTTGCGGCCTCGGGTGTGGCTGGTGCAGTAAAAAATCACTTTGATATAAACCCAAGCCAAGAAAATCCAGGGAGTCCTGATCATATCAATGCGGTATTAATCGACCAAGGGGTTGCAGCTGTCGTCTATGGCAAAGACTTTAATTGGCAAAATGCTGCAGCTAATGTGATTGGAACGGGGATTGGGGTTGGGATTGCTCAGCAGTATTCAATTGGAAGGGAGCCGACACGACAAGGACGGTTAGAAATAGAAGTAACTGATCAAGATGTAGAGGATGTAATTGCGAATATTGGAAAACCAAGTGCAGAAAAATCTTTACAAGCTGGTCTAGCATTGGCGTTGAATAAGGGAGTGTATAGTGATGGTATAAAAGTAGCTGGTGCTAACACATTGTCATTTGAGCAAATACAGGCCGCTGCTGCAAAAGATGACAGAATTCAATTAGTCAATGGCGAATGGATGTTGGTTAATGATGAATATACACCTTTTATTGACCCAACGCTTGAAGAGCTACAAAGTCGCTACTTGGCTTATAGAAATAGTCAATTCTCTCAGTCAAGTAAAAATGCTGAGCCTTTTAGGAAGGGGGCTTTTAGAGCAATAGATGAAGCTGTTTCTCCTTGGACAGATGTTTTTAAAACATTATTTTTTAATCCACAACTAGCCTTTGAAACAGTTATAAATACACCTTATTGGTTGGCTAGTCAGGCATATGGTGCCTGGCAAGGAACAGCGAGTCGCTTACAACTTTACGTTGATACGAATGGAGATGCTTTAAAAGACGACTATCTAACAGGAATGAACTACCTGTCAGGTTTGTCAGAAGGTGCATATGTTGGTGCAATTACAGGGGATGGCTATCAATTTACCAGTAATGCATTGGAGTTAGGTGGAATACTCGGGTTAGGGTATTCTGGAAGAGCATTAACGACAACTCGTGTCTTACCAGATAACCGATATGCTGGAGAATTTAGCAATCTAGACTTTATCAATAGTAGTGTAGAGAGCACGTTTGGATTTAGGTTTCAAACTCCGTATGAGTTTCAAGCTGGCACTTTTAATATGGGATTTGATCCCACGAAGTTTAGAAGTCCATTTACAAGTAGTATAGATGTTAATGACTACCTGGATGTTCAAGATAGCATTGGAGCATTGGAGCATTTAGAGCTGGATATTCCAACTCCAATTGGGTTGGCCCCTGCTGCATATATTGCTCCAATAGAAGTTAGGTCTCTAAATGAGCTACTTCCAAACGGCCGAATACCAACTGTAAGGCAAGGATTTAATGAATGGTTCGACGGTTTATCTGTTGAAGAGCTAAGATTGATAACATCAGATACTAAACGATATGATGATGTTGCTGATAGGATTAGAAATGGTGGCTCTAAACATGAGTGGCTAATGGTTCGTGAAATGGAAAAAGTTAAATCATGGGGAGTGCCGATGGATGAAGTACATCGATTTACAACTAATACATTAGACTTGAAGTGGAAACATCCATTAACTGGAGCACCAGGTGCTCATACTGTTATTGTTAATGGAAGAAAGCAGAGTGGCCCAGGTTCAAAAGCATTTCATATTCAACTCCAAAAGTTAATACAACAAAGTGAAACTTTGGATGATTATAATAAAGGAGTGACTCAGCTACGTGATCTTTGGTCAATTGACCCTATGTTACTTCCAAGTCTCCCTAAAGCAAAACGGTAGAATTTAATATGAGTTTAGATCTTATTAGTGATTGGTTAGATTTTTGTGATGGGTCTAAAAACTTTGATCCCAGCCACTTTTATACTTTATTTATGGAGGATATTAGTACTTCCGACATAAATAGAATTTATTTTAAATATCCTCAAGCTAAAAATTTAACATCTAGGCTTAATAGGATTAAAAACAGCCAATCTACTAATACTCCCTGTATTAAAGAAAGAGTAAAAACTATAACAGAATTAGTATTAAGTGATATAAAAGAAAAGCTACGTGTATGTGAATCATGTGGTGATAAAGAGCTTGAATCTATCTTAAATAGTGCTGCTGATATACAGCTTGTAAATCAAAATGATTACTTTAAATTTAAAGATGCTGAAGATGCATGGCCTATGAAAGAAGTAATGATTTTACTTGGTGATCATTTTAGGGAGTCTATGGGTGAGTATTCAAAAATGGAGTCAGCTTTGATAGAAGCCTGTTATGGTACAACAAACGATTATAACTTAGTTTGGTATTTATTAGCACCTCTAGCAAATACTACCTATAACACAGAGTATTATGCAGAGCTTTGGGAACTTGGAGCTGAATATTTTTTATCAGAAAAGAAAATATACATATGGGATAGGTTAGCTTAGATGGTGTCCCCTTGGTAAGCGTGCGTACTTTATAAATTCTTGGTAGTCTAACAAAGCACGCACACTAGCTGAGGGGACACGTTGGTTCTGCAAGGGTGTTGTGGCTTAATAAATTTGTACACCTAACTGTATGGTATCATCCCACCATTGATAGAGGTACAAACATTGAAAAAGCCGAATTATTCAACAGAATTTAAAGTTGATTCAGCTAACCTGGTCATTTACCAAGGTTACAGTGCCAAAGAAGCCGCAGAAGCAGTGGGTGTCAGTGAGTCGGCCATTCGCAAATGGGTAAATAAACTCCAACAAGAAAAACAGGGCATTACACCAAAAGGAAAAGCGCTGACGTCTGAACAGCAACATATTCATGCTTTAGAAGCAAAGATTAAACGTCTGGAACGGGAAAAAGATATACTAAAAAAAGCTACCGCTCTCTTAGTGTCGGACTCCACCAAACCGTCAATATGATTGGTTCTTTAAGAGAGCATTATAAAATCACGGAGCTCTGTCGAGTGTTTAATATTCCTCGTAGCACCTATAACTATAGGGTTAAACAGTCAAATGCAGTGAACCCTGAAAGAGAGCGTTTAAAAGCAAAATTATTTGCATACGCAAAGATGCTGAGGGGTTATAAATTAATAGAATTATGAATGCTGTAACAAGAGAAAATGCTTGAAGTCGGGAAATCTACACTAGATGATTTAGTAATTGACTTTATTTCTTTGTTGGATGAAAAATACATTCCTAATCCAATGTTGAAACAAGAGTTTGATTTTTTCCAGTTTGTTATAGAAACATATGATTTAAAAGGGGCTGGTCAATGGATAGCTGATTTGATAGTTGAATCAGATCCTTTAGAAGCTTCTTTGATGCAAAAATTTTCGGCATCTGGAGAGAGTATTCTTGAGTGGGAGGTTGGTGTTTTGCTTAGCAAGGCTAGGGAAAAACTTGGAATTAATTATGAATGGCAAGAGCAAAATTATGGTAAAAAATAAATAGATATAAGGTTGTGATCAGTAGAATATCACTTTGTTGCTCACTTAGCTGTAAGTAAGGTGGGAGAAATTTAGATGTTGAGTTAATGAGGCTTGTTGCAGACTATATAATCTTGAATCCGGAGAGCTGTATAAAAGAGCCTTGTATGAATAAGCTAGATTTTCAGACAGTTGCAGTGAGTGAAAAGCCCTTAAAACTTATTTAGTATGCCAATAGCTCGCAGGAATCGCCATAGTTTCCTTGCTCATAAGTGGGTTTTTAATAATAAAGGTTAATCGTTTGTCCATATCGGCTTGTTTGAAAATGGCGGTTATGCTGGGGTGTTGGGAAAAGTGCTGCATAAAGCTGCCATCTTTATAAGATTCTTTTAGGCCTTTGGTCAGTGCTTTGGCAATTTCTGGCTGGTTGGGGCTGACGAAAAAAAATAATGCAAAAGGGTATACCAGCATAATTTTAGTTTCTACTGTGATATAAGGATGGTTAGGTTTATGTACTTTGACTTCCTTCCATGCTTCATTTACACCTCGAGGGAAGTAATCGACTCTGCCGCCTTTATTAATGATATTGAAGATATTT
The DNA here is from genome assembly GCF_011009015.1 of Spartinivicinus ruber. Lineage (NCBI taxonomy): Bacteria > Pseudomonadati > Pseudomonadota > Gammaproteobacteria > Oceanospirillales > Zooshikellaceae > Spartinivicinus > Spartinivicinus ruber. The sequence goes on along the minus strand of NZ_CP048878.1, from coordinate 3,772,971 downwards.
TTATATTTACCTGCTACTGTTTTAAGCCCTGCAGCTTCCAATATTGCTATATCAGACCAACCAATTCCTTGAATTGCTTGCATGTTTTTCAAATCATTTACCGTTTTGATGTTATTAAAACGAGGTTGGTCGCGCTGATTAATAATAAAAACTCTATGGCCTAGCAGGCCTCGGAGGAGGGGGATGCGAACAGGGATTAACTGCTTTTCCAATTGGCTGGAAGTACCCATCCAATACACATTAACTTCTTTGCCTGCTTTTAACATCAGCTTTAAACGTTCTTGGGTAGCATCATGGGTTTTTTTGATAATTTTGTATTGATAACCTGATTTGGCTAAAGCCAACTCCAGTAAGCGATATTGATAGCCAAATGCTTCTTCACGGTAAGGTAAAACAGGTACTTTGATTTCAAGGGATGCAGCATTAATTAAGCTGGCTGTCAGGCAACCAGCCATGAATATGAAAAAGCAATGTTTGTAGACCAGCAGGCCTCTGCTATTAAGCATACTTATATTTTATGTAGCCTCTTGGGTTCTAAAAAGTATAGTGAGACTAATTTAATATTTCTAAAGCATTTTAGAAGAGAGAGTCGTTTTGCCTTAACTAGCGTGTATCGATGGGTGTAGTGGTTGGTGAGCGAAAGGGTTAATTGTATTGATTAAAAAAAGATCTAAACTGTTAGGGATAAAGCGTACAGTTGTCAATTAAAGTATAACGCAAGGAATGCGCCATGTCTGACCAATTAGCCACAGTAAATGTTACCAGTGATGATGAGATTACCAGGATAGCAACAAGCAAAAATAGTTATTTAGCTGAGTTAGATGCTGCGGATGATGACGAAAAATTTAAATTAGTAAGGCAATGGATTGACCATGAGCCGTTGGCTTTTTTTAAAGCTTTGCGAAAAGATTGCCCCATTCTTGTTACCCCTAAAGCAACGTTAGTCACTCGCTTAGATGATTGTGTAGAGGTGCTTAACCAACCGAAGGTTTTTACAGTCGCTTTGTATGAACCTAAAATGGACAATTATTTAATGTCCCATGATGATGATGCTTTTCATACCCGTGAAAAGTCTATTATGCAAGGTTTTTTGAACCGAAATGACTTGCCTCGGGTTCGTACTATGGTAAGAGAAACTTGTATTGATTTACTAAATCAGGCGGCGGGCAATATGGAGTTAGTCGGTAGTTATTGTCGGATGGTGCCTGCGACTTTAGTACAAAATTATTTTGGTTTAACTGGGGTTGATCGTGAAGATTTGATTGAGTGGTCTTATTGGAACCAGGCAGATACTTTTTATAATCAACCTTTTGATAACCATACTGAAGATAAGCGGCAATATATTCGAGAACAGCACGAAAGAACAGGTAATGCTTTAGCGAAATATATTACAGAGTTGATGGTACGCCGTGTGTTAGCGGTTAAAGCAGAACAAGCAACCAATATTATATTTGCTTTATGGTATGGGCTACGTAAATTAGTACGGCACTTGATGGGGGAAAAGCCTGAAGTATTAAATGATGATATTGTGACACGAATGATTCGTAGTCATTTTGCTGATACCGTTGAGTTTGACTTACAGCGAGTTGGAGTTAATGCCGGTGGCCTGTTAATTGGAGCTATTGAAACAACGTCACAGGCTGTTGCTCAATCCGTGCAGTTTTTATTAGATCACCCTGAGTGGCTTGCAAAAGCGAAAAGTACCGCAACACAAGCAGATACCACGGCGTTTGATGATATTGTGTGGGAAACCTTGCGTTTTGTACCAATCTCACCGTATTTATTTAGAGAAGCTGCGTCAGAAGCCGTGATTGCTCGGGGGACAGATAGAGAAACCACAATCCCTGCAGGGGGGTATGTGTTAATTGCTACCCAGTCAGCCATGTTTGATGAGCGGGCATTTGATGAACCAGAGCAGTTTAGGCCTGGACGGAATTGGTATCATCAGTTTCACTTTGGTTATGGTGAACATCAATGTTTGGGACGTTATGTAGGGGCTGAAATGATTCCTGAAATGGTCAGGCAAGTGGTGTTGCTTGATGGGTTAAATGCCGAAGGAAGTATTGATTATGAAGGTGGGCACTTGCCACAAAGATATCAAGTTACTTGGAGTGACTAGTAGTAGAAAATAAATTATTGCTAAAACTATAATGTTGTCCTTCACCCGGTAGTATTGGGCTGTATTAAGCCTATAGCGGGAAAGTACTTAAAATCTGAAGTTGTTAGAGCTACTTTTAGTTAGCTGCCAGTTAAATTCAGTTGGGTTTATTCTGAAATGGTGTGTTGTATGCTGTGGGCAGCTGACATTTGGACAACCGTATAACGCAAATTCAAACTTACTGACGGCTGAATGGCAAACAGAACAAGTAGACTGCTGATGTTGCTTGGTTGAGTTACTCATGGTTTACATCTCATGCTTGTTATAGCAGTAGGGTATTGTTTTTATATGACAGAATGAAGAAGATTCTTTCAATAGATTGGTTAGTGATAATCTATTGAGCAGAAATTTGAACTATGACATGTTGCTGAGGTAAATTATTGGCTTCGACATGAGTTACTCACAGCTGGGTGCACTCAATTCTAATCCTCTTTTCAAAAATTTCCTGACTAATTCCTGATATTTTCGACTGTGTTTGAAGTTTTCGATAGCAGCACTTAATGGTTCTACCAGATTAGAGCGTCGTTTATTTAAGTAAATGTATAAGTTCACCTTAAGCTCGGGTTTGACTTCAATTTTTAAATTATTCAAACAGGAAATTTTTTTATAATAATAAGCAACTGCAATAGGTAGCACCGCAACATGCAGGCGTTTACGGCGCAGTAATTCAATAAGTTGTTCATAATGTTTTACTCTCACTACTTTTATGTTACTGAGAGAGTCTGCCGCAATGGGCATGCCTGTAATTAAACCAATACGATAACTGGCTAATTCTTCATATTTGATATCCTCGAAGCTGACATAAGCCATGAAAAATGAAAAGTAACTGGGTGTTACTTTAAGCAGTTGTGGATAACTCACTTTATCTATATCAGATAACAGTACAAAGTCACCATCAATTTTACCTTTATTGGCTTCTAATAAGGCGCGTTCCGCTGGCAGACTGATAATTTTTAATTTGCAGTTGACCATTTCAAAAATGAGTTGTAAATACTGGTCGACCAGTCCGTCTCTTAAGCGAGTATGATATGGCTCTGATAGTTGACCACCTAATAATACATCGTCTTCTGTACAGATTGGATTGCTGTTTTTTGCCTGACTATTGTTAATAAAGATAAAAGTAGTCAATATAAAAGCAGTGAATGTTAGCTTAAAATGAGTAACGTGGCCTTTTATCCTATGGAGATAATGGGGCGATTTATTTAAAGGTGGTTTGTCTGTAGATAGAAAGGTATTCATTACCAGCTTTTTACCTCAAAACCGATGATAAGACCTTTAGCATTATGCTTTAGTTTGGCTTTTTGATATTTACTTTCTTGTACAATACGAGCTAATTTTTTAAGTGTATAAAATGGAGCGTCTGTAATTAAATTATTTACTAGCCAATTAGGTAGATTGCCTCCTGGTTCCATATGGTGTTGCCAGGTAATCTGTATTTTGTTTTTGGCAATAGGTTCTAACAAGTAAAAGCCTTTAGACTTCTCAATACGGACTAGCTTGGACTGGTTGACTTTTTTGCATATGGTTGTTTGTTGGTTTTTACAGAAGTGAGGAGCTGCTTGTAATTGAATAGTAATCGTTTTCGTTGTGAGTGACTGGTTAAGTTTTGCATGTAGAATAATATCTCGATTTCTTGAGGGGAATGGAAAGTCGTTGACTTGGTAAACATAACGTTCACCAAAGCTGATTGATTGGATTAAGGCAGGCTGTGTACACTGATATACCCATTGTGGACAGGCACTGATATCGTTTAACACGCCTAGTACACTGTCTAAGCTGGAGTTAATGGTGGTCACTGCTTTAAATTCTTTAATTCCCGACCCTGGTATTGCTCTGGTGTAAACTTGGATACCCTCTTGATTTTTAACCTGCTGCCACTGTTGAGCCTGCAAAGGCTTGGCGATAATAGATATTAATAATATAGCAACTAATAATATTAACAGGGGGTAAGCTTTATTATGGTTCATTACTCACTCAAATACCTTCAGCAAAGCGGGAAAAAAACTCTTGATCATTTTTTTTTATATCTGTAAATTGCAGTCCCAGCTGAAAATCGTACGTTCTGATTATAATGTGCCTAACCTCTGCTTTAGCATAAATGATAAGATTTTTTCCTTGGTATCTCGCTTTAATCATGATGGGAAGTACTTGAGATTTTTTAAATGCAAACAGGGTTTGTAACAAGACTCCTTGTGCTGAGACATTAACAGTAGTGGCAGGTAGCACTTGATTATTAGAAGGACTTTTGATGAATGCTTTCCACTTAACATTTCTCCGAGTGTGGCGTCGTTTCTGCGTATCATTATCTTCTAATAATTCTTCAATGTTCATTATTTTATTACTTAATGAATGAAATTAAACACTAATGTTAACGCTCATTGTTTAATCATAGTTCATCATCAATTATTCGTACCAAAAATCTTACAGGTAAGATATTGACATTTTATGTCAACCGTGGTGAAATGACACCTAATTACCCCACCCAGGGTATGTATAGAGGGAGATGTTATTGATGAAAAGCGATATCACTGTAGCTATGTCTAATGAGGAAAAGCAGTGGGGAATGTTTTGCCATGTGGCTGTTTTTGTTGGCTATGTGTTTCCACTTGGTAATATCCTTGGTCCACTGATTATTTGGTTAATGAAGAAAGATGAATTCGATTTTGTTGATAACCAAGGTAAAGAGGCGATTAATTTTCAGATTACAATGCTAATTGCTAGTGTAGTTATCTTGATACTTTGTTGGGTATTGATTGGATTTCTCTTGTTACCAATATTTTTTATATTTAATTTAATTATCCCAATTATTGCTATTGTTAAGTCTTCTAAAGGAGAAGCTTATCGTTATCCGTTATGTATTCGTTTTATTAAATAAATGATGACTGTTTATATTGAGTTGATCATTACCAAATGAGTCATGATTGCACCTTGGCATTTAAAGCGGAAAACAGTTGCCGCCTGATTTTTCTAAAATTCTGATTTTATTCAATATAATTTATGGCACACCTGTTGCCTAGTAAGATGAGGTATACAAGTATACATAATAGGAACAGGAAAACAGGCTTATGGATTGAGCCATTTATCTATTCTATTGCTTGCCTAGTGCAGGCCCTGCAGTTTTTTCCAAAGTAGATATTTTTAGTTACACTAAAAAACGATGAAATATGCCCATCGCCAGGGGAGGTATACAATGGGATTCAACACTGCACTCAGCGGTTTAAGGGCAGCAAGCTCAGATTTGGATGTGATTGGTAATAATATTGCTAATGGTGGTACGGTTGGTTTTAAACGATCACGGGCTGAATTTCATGATTTATATTCTCAGGCAGTATTAGGTGGAGGTAATAACCAAAAGGGTTATGGTGTGTTTGTTCAAACTGTGGCACAACAGTTTGGTCAGGGTAATATAAAATCAACTGATCGCAATTTAGATCTGGTGGTAAATGGCTCTGGTTTTTTTGTAACCAAAAGTCACAATGGTTTGGCTTATACACGACAAGGGATTTTTAGTTTGAATAAAGATGGCTATGTTGTGTCAAATACCGGTGACTTTCTACAAGGGTTTACTGCCGATGCATCGGGGGTCATTATTCCAGGTGCCTTGTCTGACTTACAAATTAATGCTCAATATCTCGATCCTCGTCAAACCAGTGGGATAGATATTGATTTTAATTTAGACTCGAGAGATACGGTATTAGCAAGAAGGGGAAGTTTAACTGAATCGAATAATACGGCGGTTGTTGCCAATGCTCAGTTAGCCAATACCAATGGGTATAATGCTGGCAGTTTTATTTTGCAAGATACTTCGCAATCCCCAGTGGTTACAGTAGCAACTTTAAATATACCGAGTGCAGCGAATATGCAGGCTAGCGCTATCGCCAGCGAACTAATCAGTAATGGTGAACAATATGGTGTAATGAGTGCTTCTGCCAATACCCGGGTAAAAGTGGATGTGTCTAACCTTGTTGCATTGCTTGGTTCTTCAGCTCCAGCAGGTGCTTCAGTTAGTATTAATAATCAAGCAATTGATTTGAGTTCAGTAAATAGTATAAATGAGCTCGCAATTGCTATATCTAATTTAACCGGTGTCAATGCACAAATTGATTCATCGGCACCAAACGAAATAAGAGTATACAACAATACAGGTGATAATATTGCTGTTGCGCTCAGTAATACGGGAACCAATGTAGCGGTTCAGGGGGCAACAGGAGCTGCCTTTACTAATGCAGGGGCTGCAGTTAACGTAGCGGATGGAGCTACATCAACTGTCGGGGGCGAAGTCACAATACAACTTGAAAATAATCTACAAATAGCTGCCGCTCCTGCGCCAGCGACCCTACCAAATATCTTTACCATCCCATTAACTTATACCCCTTTTGCTGACAATGAGTTTGATCCAAATGATCCTGCTACCTATAATCATGCTACTCAAGTGCAGATTTTCGATAGTTTGGGTAACCCTCATACACTAACATCTTACTTTGTAAAAGAAGAAACCAACCCTTCGACCCCTAACGTTTCTGACTGGAGTATGTATTTACTGATTGATGGAGAAGATATAGGAGACCCTGTTGTAAGTAGTGGGTCAGCCACTCGCGCTAGATTTTCAGTGCAATTTGACCAGGATGGTAATTTACTTAGCTCTAACCCCATTGTTGTTACCAACTGGGTACCTTTAGATAGCAATGGGGATCCTATAAATGCCTTACAACCTATCAATGTTTCTTCAGGGGGCAATATTTTGCCCTTGCCAGATCCTCCTACCAGCTCAAATTTTGTCTTTGATATTACTAACTCAACTCAGTTTGGGAGTCTTTTTGCTGTCAAGAACTTATCACAAAATGGTTATAGTGTTGGGCGAATGACTGACTTGAATGTGAGTGAAACAGGGGTCATATTTGGTCGTTATTCCAATGGTCAAAATACCACTTTAGGCCAGGTGGCTTTAGCTAATTTTGTTAATCCCCAAGGGCTGCAACCTATAGGTAAAACCGCTTGGATGGAAGCGTTTGATTCTGGTGAACCTGTCATTGGTACTCCTAATACAGGGACTTTAGGTAGTATAAGATCTGGTGCTTTAGAAGAAGCTAATGTGGATGTGGCGGAAGAGCTTGTGAGTTTGATTATTGCCCAGCGTAACTACCAGGCTAATGCTAAAACGATTGAAACAGAAGACACTGTTACTCAAACAATTATTAATCTGCGTTAACCGTAAGGAGTTAGCGGGCATGTTGATAGCTTGGGATGGCTTTTAATAAGACTACAGCAGTTTATGTCATAATTATACTGCTTTATTTAGTCATGCCTTCTAACTCAATTGATATTAGTCATCCATAATAGACAAGCCATCTAAGTTATGTCCCATATTCTCAACCTCGCAGGTGGCACCGATCTTTTCAATTGCAGCTTTATATTTATCAGCTTCTTCCGATGTTAAGTTTTCTTTAATGGTATAGGGAACTGACTTGAAGATGGATCTGGCTTTGTCATGAGAAATTTTAAAAAGCTTAGCAAAGTCAGTTTCTACATAGTATTGGCCTTTACTACCTGCGGCATAGCCAGTCAGTTTCACTCTAAATTCTTTAGTTGTCATGTTATGTCTATACTTCTACTTGCGTATTAAGAGTAATGAAAGAACATAGCCTAATATAAATAGTATTAGCTGAAAGGCAATGATGAAATCTATTTTATATTGTGGATGAGGTTATGCTAGTACTGGAAAGTGCTTGGTTGTTGCACAATAAAAGATAGTCAGGTAGGGATTGCTGAATATGAGCATGTGTCTTGAAATGACAACGCTAGGTAGGCAACACATAGAGGCTGTTTTAGGGTATCCGCCGCTAATCTGGCGAGTGTTAGCGCCGGACGAGCCTGGCTACTTTTGGTATGAAGTTGAGCAATTTACCCAATTGATGAAGTTTCCTCATCGTAATCAGTTAATCGATGACACTGCTCCGCCACCAGACTTTCATTACACTGACGGTGAAGGTGTGAGTGAACAGTTTGGGAAGGCGTGGCATGGTATGCATTATTTATTGACCCATTCTGTGTGGGGAGGTAAACCACCACTCAATTTTATTGTCAATGGAGGCACACCTGTACCCGACACAGACATTGGTTATGGTGCAGTACGAATTATTAATGATACAGAAACACAAGCGATTGCCACCATGCTTACTCAACTTGACCAAGCTAAATTACTGCAGCATTTTGATTGCGAGGAATGGATGGGGTTAGCGATTTATCCTGTGGACTGGGAAAGCTGGGGGCGAGATAAATCCATCACTTATTTACTAAGTCATTTAATGAAACTGCAATCGTTTATTATGAGTGCTGCTGAGCATAAAGTAGGGGTGGTGATGTATATTTCGTAATTTTACTGTAAAAAACGATATCTTGATTTATAGTAGCCAATTTACATTACATTGAATAAAAAAGGATAGTGTGAAATAGACCGTTAAAATAATTCAGTCCTCTATTAAAACTTTATTTACCAAGGCATGCTTAAATGAATTTTAATTCTGTTTTCTAAGTCGATCTTGTTGGGATCATATATTTCTGGGAAATGCTTCATGATTAAACGTTTCATATGACCTTGTGTAGAGTAGTCTTTGATAGCTTGCTCTAGGATAGGCTTAAGGTACTTGAATGACTTAGCTAAATAAAAGCGAAAGTCACGAGGGTAAATAAATACCAGTTTCTTTTCGATAGCCAGGTAGTTATGCTTTTTATATTCTGGGCCAATTTCAAATGCAGCTCTGGAAAAATAATCAATACCGCGCTTACCTGAATGTAGCATTAAGTAAAGGTCTGGATCAATGTTCCCATCTTTTTCTTTGAATGGCAGACCATTATGATTCCATATTTTAGTATCAGACCATCCGAGCCCAAAGCCGCCAATAAGCTTTGATTGCTTGAAGTCTTCCAGGGTTTTAATTGAATCAAATTTATGTTGAGTACCTTTGCGAATAAAAAAAATACGATACCCTTTGAGTCCCATGGTTAATGGAGCATCAACATATTCAAATAACCTATCATATTTAGGGCTTTGCCCTCGCCACATTAAAGAAATTGTTTCATCTTGCACTAACATAGCCATCAGGCGTTTTTGATTGTATTGTTCGGGTAACTTAGTAATGGTGACTTGATGATCTGCATGTTGTAGAGACTCTTTGAGCAGGTCATGAAAATAGGCTGAACTTCTTCCACCATAGATAGTCAGGTGAATCTCTTCTCCATAAAGAAAGTGTGAGTAAGAGAGGAATAATAGGTTTAGGAGGAATGAAAGCAACAAAAACCAGCTTGGGGAGCTGTGTTTATAAGAATTAATAAAAGCCATAAATGAATTACTTTGCTGGTAGTTATTAACAAAAATACCAATGAACCTAATCAGCATAGCACTATAAAAAACGAAAAGTGGGTATTAGAATAACAGTTTATCATGCAATTGGGTCTTAGTAACCAGTAGTAAATGAAAGCGTTGGTAACTACTGGTTTACTGTTCGCTTTGGTTATATATACGCTTTGCGAATGAATGTTAGGCTTTTTTCCATTGTGCTTGGCCACCAAGGATGGTGGAGCATTCAATTGTCACCCCATTAATTTAGCTTACTAAATTAATGGGGCTTCATCTCCCGGTTGCCTTGCTTAAATTATCCTTCGTTGTGAGTATATACCGGTTTGTTTTTTTACCTAAAGGTGATTCATGATGGGCAAAGATTAGCGATCAAAAAGCTCTAACCGCCAACTGTCAATATAACCAGTCTCTTTGCTTAACATATCTTTTACATGCAATGACCAAGTACCACCTTGTTGTAAATCAGCTAATTTAATATCATACGACTGATTAAGGTTATCTGAACTATCACCTGCTGAAAACGGTTTTAACAAGTGACGGTTATTATCAGGACTAATTAAGTAAACGGATATGTCACCCACTGCGGTGTGTTTTATATCAACAGTCACTCTAGCGCGAATAACGGTATTACCTAAGCCCACTTTAATATTGCTTTTTACACCATCAAAATCTCGGTCTGGAATTTTATAATCAGTCGTATTTTCCAGGTTTTTTACCCGCATTTCGTACTGGCCAACTAATGATACGTGTTGATAAGGCGCATCGCTATGTAACATTAAATAATAAGTACCGGCTTTGGGCTTTTCAATCATACAGGTTTCGTTGTTATCGGCTTTAATTGCTTGGCAATCCCAAATATGGACTGTGGGAATTTGTTTATGTTTGACATATAAGTTAACGTTGCCTGTGCCGCCCCAGGTAATAAATTGCAGGTTATGCATACCAAAAGGCACATTGAGTTTGTAATAACGCTTATGGTCTTTTTCATCTGCTAAGTTTGGCATTATTTTGCCATTAGCCAAAGTAAAGACTTCATCATCAGGTGAGATACAGCTAGCATTAACCCCTACCTTAGCGAAGGCAGCTTCTACTTCACTAGCCTTGTAATTCAAGTCTTTTGCTGCAGTGACTACGCCGCAACCACCTTCATTGAAATCAGTTGAACGACGCCAATACAGTTGGTTTGCTTTAACAAATACCTCAAATGCTTTATGTGTATTCCAATTAGGTGTAGTTGCAAGCAAGTAAAACGCTTTGTTAAATACACCAGAGCTGTAATGCACATCTAACCCTTTGCGGTAATCTTTAGCATGGCCGATTGAGCGTTTATCTTTAAGTGGGTCATCGAAATAGCGAAGTGCCCCAGTTTTTTTAAATATATCAGCCCCTACCATCCAGTCATTATTGCCTTTCATATAAAACTCTGCGGCTTCACCTGCGATGTCTGAAAAAGATTCATTAATCCCCCCAGACTGATAACGATAAATAAGGTTAGAGTTTTGTTCGGTAAAACCATGAGATACTTCGTGAGAAACAACATCTAAGCTGACTAAAGGGTAAAATAAGCTTCGGCCATCGCCAAAGGTCATTTGTTTGCCATCCCAAAAGGCATTTTCATAGCCGTTTCCATAATGAACTCGCATTTTTAATTTAAAGGTAAGGGGGGTCGTATTAAACCACTTGTTGTACATAGCAAAAACGATACTGCCAAAGTAGTGAGCATCATTAAGTGGTGAATAGGCACCGTTAATAGGCTTTTCTGTATTTCTTGGGCATTCAAACTGGTGTATTTCTCCTCCAGAACGCTGATGGTTAAGGTTAATAGTTTCAACGTGCTTATTGGACATTTGGCAATCGTCAGTAACGGTTAAAAAACCATAATCAATGCCATACTCATATAATTCTGTTTTTTCATTACCGCCAGGGCCTGTGGCTTGTTTATGGGTCATGCCTTCCCAAGTATCAAGAATTTCACCACTGATGGCATCAATAATATAATGCGGGCGTTTGGGGAGGGGGTTATGGCTAACGAAGGATACCTTGTATACCAGGCGAGCAGTGCCTGATTTATCTTGATAGACAAATGGTGTTGTAGACGAGTTTTCAAGGGTACCTGCTTGATTCTTGGGAATATTCGCTGTCTGGATAGCTAGCTGTAGAGCCTCTGCTGCAGATAATTGAGTGACTGGAGTAGGAATGTCTGTTGCGATGCCTTTTAGTAGGTGGCCACTAATATTGACAAGTCCACCGTCTGCATCCTTTTCTACCACAATATTGGTGTCCCAAACAGGCACACCATGAAATTGTTGTTGATAACGTAGTTTATGGTGAGAGTTAGCAATTTGCACTGTGCGAATCAATTGTAGGTTTTCATTGGCAGGTAATTTTAGTAGCTGTTGAATGGTTTGGGTGGATTCTGTCGGGTGTAAATTAATTGAAGCCATTTCAGCAGACCAACAGGTTTGGCAAAGCCACAAACTTGTATAAAATATTGAATGCTTAAAAATAGGTTGTTTGAATAAAAAACGTGTTGATAACATGCTGATCTCCTCCATGAGTGGGCAAACTTGTTTTTGAGTGATTAAAGCCATTCAGTCAAATGTAAAAGGCTTTGACGGCTTGCCACGAGCTATGCAAAAAGACTCTAGTTGGTCAGGTAAAGGTCTGCTATACCGAAAGGACGTAAAAAATTAGTTTTTTATTGCAAGTATCTCTTTAGAGGAGAGGAGAGGGGAGGTGAATTGTTAGACCATCCTAGCACTTAGTAGCCCTGCAATCACTTCAGCCCACTTTACATAAAATCTGATTACTTGATATTACAAACTATATTAGCCATTGCTGGTGTTGAAATTTTTTATAATTTTAGGGGGGTAAAAATATAATGATGGTATGTAAAATTTAATAACAGCTCTTTGGCTATTTTTTCAGTTATCAGGCACTTTATTACTGATAATAAAGCCTTTTTAGTAAAAAAAATCGACATAAAAAATTGGTTTGTATTGTGTCTTTGTATATACACCATGAATATCTGGAGTATATTTTTTAGGTGGGTAAAAATTGATAATCAACTATTTTTGTGAACAGGTCATGTTTTCTACATTATGGTATTGAACTAGTAACAAAGATTCAAAATAATAGTGTCTAGGGTCAACCTATAACAACGAAGTGCTTTTAGTGCTTTCCATAATACAGATAACGAAAACTATACTACATATAGCACAATGGAGTTGTATACGGACAGACTTGAGTATACGGACAAGTTGTAGTTATACGGATAAATTTACGCTAGGGAACCAAGCCATGCCTACCGTGAGCTTAAAAAATTCAGCTGTGGAAGAAGCAGTTACTGCATGTATTGATGCGAATATTGAGAATATTCAAGAAGTGTCAGTTGCTGATATTACTGACAACATTCAGAATAATTTACAGGATAGTTTGCAGGAAGAGGCGGACGATCAAGATATCAGTAAAGTAGTAAATTTTCATATACGCTCGCAACTTAATGCAAGCGCCATAACTGGTAAACCAGCCATCAATAGCCCAATTGATACCTTTTTAGAAAATATGTCACAATGGTTGGCAAATGACATAAGTGCTGGCCTGCAATATATTTATCAACAATATAAAGCTGAACAGTCAGCCCCTCAAGAAGAGCCCACTCAGCAGTTAGAAACTGAAGCATCGCAGCTAGTCGCGCAACAAAGTGCTAAATTAACGGGCTTGATTGTTGAGTTAGAAAATCGCTTTAGTGAAGTTCATGAAAGTTTGCGATATTTTGAAGTGATTAACTTAACAAATGAAGACAAAGAAAAAGAGCAAATCAAAATAAATAAACTAAAAAAATCAATCCAAGAGCAAGTTAACAGCATGCAAACTCTTCTGTCAGGTTATAAAGCACAATAAAATTAACGAATTTTTGACTCATATAGCCTAGAGAATGGCTTGTTAACTACCTATGTACTCTCTAACTACCCAGCTGCATTGATATGCAGCTTTTTTTTGCCTGAAAAATACCTGCCATGTGATAACAGCCCTTTCTAGATAGCTTTTCTGGATAAGATGCTATTTAATGGAAAACTAGCATTATTGTTCGGTAGACCGTTTATTGAATTATGCGTTTATTATTACCTATATATCGGCTAGGCATTCAAGGTCGCATCATGGTTGTGGTTGGCTTGTTGAGTGTGCTGCAAATTGGTTTGGTGGGTGGTGTGTTTTTAGCCCAACATGCGCAAACCATTGAAAATCTAACCGGCAGCCGAGCTTTAGCGATTGCTCAAACAGTAGCCCAACTACCAGCCATTCGTGAATCGTTAACCACCAGTAATGTAAGTAAAGTGCAAGACTTGGTAGAACCTATTAGGAAAATGACTGGCGCAGAGTTTATTGTGGTTGGTGACTCATCTGGTAAACGATTATCACACCCTATTGTTGCCCGGATTGGTAGACAAATGATAGGAGGCGATAATGCTGCTGCGTTAGTGGAAGGCAAGTCATATGTTTCAAAAGCTATTGGTTCACTGGGGCCTTCGATTAGAGGGAAAACTCCTATTGTTTCTACATCTGGTGAAATTATTGGTCTGGTGTCCGTGGGTTACTTGCAGACAAAAGTGGATAGTGTCGTTTTTCAGCATCAATTCTTATTGTATGGGTTGCTGGCAGGAGTAATTTTTTTAGCTATGATAGCAGCGGTATTAATTGCCAGTCATATCAAACGTGCTATTTTGGGCCTTGAGCCGGAAGAAATTACCCGTTTATATCAAGAGCAGAACGCTACTTTACAGTCTGTATCAGAAGGGATTTTGGCATTGGACAGTGAAGGTTACATCACCCAGTTTAATTTAGCCGCAGTTAAGACCCTGCAGTTACCCAAAAGCTGGCTTGTTGATAAGTTAAAGCAATCAGTAACATCCTTATTTAAAGAAGGTGATTTGCTGTTAGCCATGCAACAACAAGGACAGCCTATCAAAGACTTAGCATTGGTGGTAAATGACCAAGCTATCATTGTTAACAGCCAGCCTATTCCTGAAGGCGGGATGGTATTTAGCTTTAGGTGCCAGGATGAAATGGGTCAACTTACTGAACAGTTGAGCCAGGTAAAGCAGTATTCTGATACGCTACGGGTGCAAAGCCATGAATACTCTAATAAGCTGCATACATTGGCAGGGCTTATTCAGTTAGGAGAACATAGTAAAGCATTGGCGTTGATTAAGCAGGAAACCAGTGGTGTTCAGGCCTTTATGAATTTTTTACGGAGTGCAATACCTGACCCGGAATTGGCGGCCATTGTCTTAGGCCATTATCATCGGGCTAAAGAGCTGGGTATTACTCTGTTAATAGAAGAAGATAGCTATCTGGAAGGGTTGCCTGCGACGTTTGATCGGATGGCGTTAGTCACCATATTAGGTAACTTAGTCAATAATGCTTTTGAAGCAGCGTTACAAACGATTACTGCTAATCCTACGGTAAAACTAGGCGTTACTGACAGTGGTAATGAAATAATTTTTGAAGTTGAAGATAATGGGATTGGTATCCCAGATAATTTATTAGACAGTATTTTTGAAAAAGGGACCTCAACAAAAAACCAGCTTGGCCATGGTATAGGGTTGTATTTAGTTAAGCAGGCAGTTGAACGATTAAGTGGGATGATTACTATCGAAACGGTTTCACCTCAAGGTGTACGGTTTGTTGTTTATATACCAAAATAATAAGAGTTGTATTTAGCCTATGGCTACATTAATTAGTGTTGTAATTGTTGAAGATGACCCCGATATCGCCGAGATTCAACGTTTGTTCGTGGAAAAAATCGCGGGTTTTGAGGTGGTGGGAATTGCCTACAATTTAGTAGAAGCCAAAGAACTGGTTACTATCTTAAAACCACAGTTGGTCTTGTTGGATGTTTATTTTCCTGATGGAAGTGGTTTGTCATTTTTACAACAGTTACGTACAGAGGGGGCTAAATCGGACGTTATTTTAATCACCGCGGCTAAAGACATTACAACCTTACAAACAGCCTTACGAGGTGGAGTGATTGATTATATTATAAAGCCTGTCATATTTGATCGTTTTTCTGAAGCGTTACAAAAATACCACAACTATTGGCGGCAATTGAATCAATTGGAGCAATTACAACAAACGGATATTGACCAGTTGATCACGCCAGCCGTACCAGCAGAAACTAAACGACGAGTACTGCCCAAAGGGCTACAAAAACCTACCTTGGAAAAGGTGCAACATGTTTTTAACGAGCCACAGGTTATTTTAAATGCAGAGCAAGTGGGTGAGTTAATTGGCATTAGCCGCACGACGGCACGCCGTTATTTAGAATATTTAGTGAGTTGTGGACAGTTGCGGTGTTCATTGGTGTATGGAGATGTGGGCAGACCTGAAAGAAGATACTCACTCTCTTAGGTAAGGTGCAAAAGGAGAAGAAAATAATTTTGATGTGAAGTATGGATTAAATGTTTATTCTTCATTAATCTTGAAGGGCTATTATCAGCCCATCAAGAGCTAAAGCGACATTTGAGTGTAGCCTAGTCAAACTATCCTGCTGATATAGTTGAATCAGCGAGTTGGTCTTGTTTTTTATTTGCACGATGATCTAACCAATGCCTAATAGCAGGTAGTAGGCCTAATACTAGGGCTAGTAAGATTAAACTAAGGGTTAATGGCCTCTCCCAAAGAAAGTTTAAGCTACCATCACTGATCAGCAATGCTCGACGTAAATTATTTTCCAGCATGCCACCTAAAATAAACCCAAGCAGTAAAGGGGCCATAGGAAATTGCAGTTTTCTTAAACCAATAGCGGCAGCAGCAAATAATGTCATGATTAAAATATCTACACTATTAAAGCTGACTAAATAAACCCCGGCTAAAGAGAAAAATACAATTAATGGAATTAACAACTGTTGCGGTATGGTTAATAAACGAGCCAAATAAGGAATCAGTGGCAGATTAAGGATTAATAACACAATATTTCCCAAGTACATTGAGACAATCACAGACCAGAATACTTCTGGGTTATCCAAAAATAATCTAGGGCCTGGTTGAATGCCATAAGAAATAAGCGCTCCTAACATAATGGCGGTGGTGCCAGAACCGGGAATGCCCAATGTGAGTAGAGGGACAAAAGAGCCCGTTGAGGCTGCATTGTTGGCAGCTTCCGGTGCGGCCAGGCCTTTAATACTACCTTTACCAAATTCATCTCTGGCTGCTTTATTAGCAAGGTTACGCTCGGTGCCATAGGCCATAAAAGCGGCAATGGTAGCACCCGCGCCAGGTAATACCCCAATCAAAAACCCTAAAATTGATGACCTGCCAACAACAGGAGCAACGGCTTTTACTTCCTGTTTAGTTAATGCCATGTCTTTTAAGGTAGGCTTTTTCATTAAGGCGGATTGATTGGCTAATGGGTTTGTCGTGTATTGTTGTGCTGCAATTAAGGCTTCTGCTAAGGCAAAGGTTGCCATGGCTAATAATAAAAAGCTTAAACCGTCAATAAGGTCAAGTCGACCAAAAGTAAAGCGTTGAATTCCTGAAGACTGGTCAGTGCCAATGGTTGACAGCATTAAACCAAGGATGACCATGACACAGGATTTTAAAAATTGCCCTTTGCCAGCAAAAGCAGCAATTGCGGTAAGACCGACCACCATTAAGGCAAAATAATCGCTGGATTGAAAACTAAGGGATACTGAAGCAAGCATGGGAGCAGCCACTAGTAGAATCAGTGCTGCTAATGTACCACCAATAAATGAAGAATAAGCAGCCAATGCCAGTGCTTTACCTGCTTGGCCTTTTTGTGCCAAGGGAAAACCATCAAACGCAGTAACAACTGTGGCTGAACAGCCTGGAGCATTAATTAAAATAGATGAAGTTGAGCCTCCAAAAATAGCACCATAATAAACCCCTGCCATTAAGATAATACCACTTGCAGGGTCTAATCCGTAGGTAATAGGGATCATTAATGCGATGGCTGAAATTGGCCCTAGACCAGGTAGCATACCAATTAAGGTGCCAACAAAGCAGCCAACTATAACCATCATGATGTTGGTCAGATTGGTTGCCGTACTAAAACCTAATACAATACCGTCCCACATTGTTTAACCCCCCAATCCATCAAAAACTCTGCCGGGAGTCAGGTATACATCAAGTACTTGAGTGAGAAATACCCAGAAAATAACAACAACAGGGACTGAGGCAAGCAATAAAACTTTTATGCGTTTTTCACCTAGAATGCGATAACCTGCTATTAAAAACAAAATAGTGGCTAAAATAAAACCTAACCATTCAACTATTAGCCCATATACAGCCATTGCAACTAGTAAAGCAGTCGTCGTATACCAATTAAATGGCTGGGTATTTTTTTTAACATGAGTATTAGTGGTTTGTTGGGTTGGTGCAAGTAATAAGCACAAAGCCACCAGGCAACCTAAAACACTTAGCAAATATGGAAATGTTTTTGCTGTTACAGGTTCAAACTCTGAACCAGGATAATCTGGAATTAAAGTTGTACAGTAACCATAGCCCAGGGAAAAGGCTAAAAATACCATTCCGCCAATTCGATCGGTAGTGAGCATGGGAGGATTCCTGCGTTGTCAGTTATTGTTATTATGGGCACTACAAGTGTCAGGTGGTCTAACTTATAGCGCCTAAATATGAGTTATTTTTTTAGAAAGCCCAGTGATTGCATGAGTGCTTTCATGGTTTTTTCTTGTTCATCTAGAAAAGCAATAAACTCGTCATTGGCTTTATAATTATCAATCCAACCATAACGATCACGGGTGGTGTTCCAGGCAGTTGATTGCTGCATCTCTGCTAATAGTTTGGCGAATGCTTCCGCTTTGGGTTTGGCAAGATTCGGTGCAGCAAAAAAACCTCGCCAGTTGGCAAATACCGTTGGGTTACCCATTTCTTTTAAAGTGGGAACATCGGGTGCTGCTTTCAGACGTTCAGGAGCGGTAATAGCTAATATTCTAACTTGTCCTGATTTTGCTAACTCTAATGCTTCACCGAAACCTGTGGAAAGCACTTGTGTTTCGCCAGACAGTAGCGAAGCCATTGCTTTTGCACCAGCATCATAAGGTATATAGCGAAGTTGACGTGGATTAAGCCCGGCATTTTGTACAGCAGCTGCTGCAATCAAATGATCCATGCTGCCACGAGTGGATCCACCAGCAAACTTAATTTTAGCGGGGGATTTTTTATACTCTGTAATCAACTGATTCCAGTCTTTATAAGGTGCATCATTTTTCACAATGAACGCGCCATAATCAGCAATTATTGCTGCGATAGGCGTTAAGTCACGGTAGGTTTGGGGGAACACGCCAGCCAATGAGCGAATAACAATAGGAGTAGAGTTAACCATTAATGTATTTTGCTGTTTTTTGGCTGTTTCGATGAGATAAGCAATGGCTTTTCCGCCACCTCCACCAGAAAGGTTTTGGTAGGATACTTTATCAGCTAAACCAGCTTCTTTTAGTGTGGCACCTGTGGCTCGGGCAGTTGAGTCCCAACCACCACCTGCACCACCTGGTACAAGAAAATGAATATCGGATGTGTCTGTAGCATAGCTGTTAAAGCTTAAAGCCAGTGTCAATGCACAGATAGAGGTTTTGATTCGATTAAAACAGCTGTGAATAGATTTGGATAGAATTGGCATAGTGACTCCTTGGTTTAATAATTATTTTTCAGCACTACAGTTGATACATTACCGACCTGTGGGAAAATGAAAAGGTTATGTGCTTAAAGAATGTTTTGTTCATAAAGTTCATAGAATTCATTTTTACTTGTTAAGCCTAACTGACAGTGGATGGTAACAGAGTATTCATAACAATTTGAACGCTTATATTAAAATGTTACTTTAATGGGTATAATAATTTAATGTACTCTGGTGTATAAAATATAGCCATTAATTTGTACTTCATATGCTGGGTATATCATATGAAGCATAAATAATAGCCTTATATAGAAAGGTTTTGGAGTTAATAGGTTATTGCTGGGTTTTATCGAAGCAATATAGCCATGTCGAAAAGCGAGAGATTGATCATGAAGAAGATGCTTATTGTACTGCTTCTGTTGTTTATTCAACCAACACTAGGTTTTTCTGGCATAAAAGTATTGCGAGCGGACTTCCGTGAGCGACCACCATTGATGTTTTTGGAAAATAACCAAGTCGCTGGGCCGATGGTGGATATACTTGAGTTGTTAGCTAAACAACTGGACTATCGACTGGTGTGGCGTAGAGCACCGTTTCAAAAGAGTATGACGGATGCGCGCAGAGGTTTGATTGACATAATCCCAAGAGTATCTTATTCCAAAGAAAGAGAGTCAATCGTGCATTATTTAAAACCGCTAGGATACCGACAAAAAGATACGTTGTTTATTGTGTTAAAAGATAACCCTGTAGAGGTAGACCAGTTTGAAACCCTAAAACAGTTTAAATTAGGGGTGAAGCTTGAGACATCGTACTTTGATGCTTTGGACCAATCAACACAAATCAGTAAAACACCTTATCGTAGTTTTGATGCTATGGTGGTAGGGTTAGTAAATAAAGACGTGAATATAATTGCAGTACTGGAACAGGACAAAGAGCACATTGAGCAGCCAATTGCAGAACTAAATTTGTCATACCATTATTTGGACTATAAACATGAAAGCAAAATACCTAATTATTTTGCTATCTCCAAACGTTCGCCTCACTATGTCAATAGAGATAAGTTTGATGTGGCATTAGCTGCTTTGATTAGTTCAGGGGAAGTCAAACGAATTTTTGATAAATATAAAGCACCTATTGTATTTTAGCTTTAAATTAATCACAAAAATACGCATACTGTTGACTGATGTGTAATCAGTAGGCTATTTGTTTTTATCAGTTTTGTCTGAGTGAGTTAGCGGTGCACAAGCCACTTGTTTAGCGATAATACATAACATTTTAGCTAGTTCAATACTATTTAGCTCATCAGCAACTGTTGGTTTTGTTTGAGGAGGTGAATCTCTCACTTCAGTAGGTGTTTGGTAAACAGAAGAGTTTTGGTTGGTAGGCTGGGTGCTGATAGTACTCATTGTATTGGCTCCCATCTATTGATTATACAATTAGTCAAGGCTCATTTAACTGAGTGGCTTGCTTACTATCATAACGGGAATGAAGAGTTTGAGTAGCGCAGGTTGCTTGATGCTGTTCACACTTTATGTGGCTGTCTCATTAAAGAAGGTGGGTTGCTGAGGCATGGGTCTCATTAATGGAGTAGTCATGTTATGTAACTGAATAAAAGGTGAGTTGAATAAGTCCATCATCTTTTATTCAGTTAATAATCAAATAACTGATGACCCTAACAGTTTAGCGAACAGAGTCGATACAGTGTCCTAGTACTTCGTTATATTCTGTGGTGCCTGGGCAGTTGCAAACGCTTGGGTTGCCAAAGCGGTTGATATCACGAGTACAAGCAGCGACAGATGAGGCTTTAATAGAACATGAGCTTTTGATACCCCTTTTATCGACGCCTGCCATGCTAGCATTGTCAGTCTCTGAAATGATGCAATAACCAATAGCGGCATTATATTGATATCCATCTGGACAGCCACAAATACTTGAATTGCCACACTGGTTATAATCCATTGTGCAAATACCCTGGGGTTTTACAACAGCAGGTACATTTTCTTGAGCAATGGCTGCTGACGTCATGTGTAATGCAATAAAGCTAGTACCAATAGTTTTTAAAAGACTTTGTATTTTAGCCATATTTCTCTCCCTTTTGTTTACAGAAGAAAATGCCTAATACTTGGCTGGCATTTTTACACTTTTTACTCAAACTATACAACCGTATTCACTTGAGTGAAAAAGCATTTTTTATTTGAATTGCTAAATGTAAAAAAATTGTTATTTAAGGCAACATTACGAAAATTTGGTCAATAGAATAGGCGGTTTCTTCATCTGCGATACGTGGATCATAATCAATGTAAACACTGCTTGGGTTGCCAAAACGTTTGTTAAATTGAACATTTATTTTGTGAGCACTTTTGTTTGCTTTAACTAAGTCAGCAAAAAGCCCATCTATGGTATCAAACATACTCATATGGGATTCAGGTACTTCTTGATTAGTGTCGGTGTAGGTAACTTTTTTGACTTCGTTATCTCTAACGTCAACGGTAAATGATTTACCTGACTCAGCACAAAAACAGAAATACCGATAAATGTAAGTGTAGTTGCTATAATTATCTTTATACCATTTAGCTAGGTAAGTGGCGACTTCAGGTTTAAAGTCTTTAGTAAAATCTTCACTCCAAGGATCAGCTGAAACAGTTGTTGATAAAGTAGCAGCTAAAGTGATAGGTAGTATTTTTTTTAAGATCATTATTGAACCTCCAATGCTTGACTCGTTATGGAGTCTCACAATATTGTTAAAAATATACTCAATACATCTAGTTTATCCATTTGAGTATTTATCGCGGCACTTTATATAGGAACTTGACAAAATTTACAATATTGGTTTTTCCAATAGTACGATTTTTTGGTAGCAAATGTCGTATACTTGATATAAAGCAATAAGTATTAAACTTGTACTTGCTAATTAGTATTTTAAAGCAAGTGATAACTAATTTTTCAAAACGCTTGTTGGTGGACTATTGCTTGTATTAGGTTGGTTTATAGTTCTGCATAAGTGCTTACTTTTGATAGCGCTCCGTTTTGTTGTGACAACTGCTTGTAACTATCCATTCTTTTAAAATATAGTCATTCGGTATTACACTCAATTGCACTTGCTACACAGAGTTTTGGGGGTCTTCTATGGATGACTTTTGGTTACAGGTAGAGGAGTGTAAAAAGCTCAAAGCGCAGGGATTGACGCAAAAGCAAATTGCTGGCCAGCTAGGTGTTTCTAGAGCAGAAATTTCCCACTGGTCAAGATTTGCTACACTAAATCCAATGGTAAAAGCGTTGTTAAAAGTCCATCGATTTAAGTCTTCTTATATCAGGCATATAGTGACTTTGAAGGAGCCACAGACTCAGATGCAGCTTATTCGTTTGGCTGCTCAAAACCATTGGTCGGTGAGAAAGCTAGAAATGGAAGTGAAGCATCTAAAGGACAAAAAAGATAGTTTAGTTAATATTATTGACAAGTCTTATCATGATATAGGTAAAGCCGTTAATCAAAAGACGGGGTTAATGGTGTTGGTAAAAGAGCGCCCTGGTCATAAAGAGGAAGGACTGGTGGCAATTGTTTTTAAAAATAAAATTGAGTTGGCTAATATTTTAGAGAAGTTAGCCTATCATTAGAAAATTCATCGGTTAAGTGTAAATAACTAGTTGTTAGCGTTTAGATATTTGTCAAATATTCTTTTAGATATGCCCTGATGCTGAAGAATAAGAATAGCTTGGTTTAACTCTGTTAATATCTGTTAATAATTGGTATGCACGCAGCGACGTTTTAGCAATATAAATATGATAATGGATTTTATCAGCATGGGGTAATGGTGCGCTGGCAATGTTGTGAGGGAGTTTGTATTTATCTATCAGCACTGCCCCATATATAGGCTCTAGGCTGTTTTCAAAGATTTCACAGCGATTATTAGCAATCATTGTCAGTACAGAAAAAATACTGGGGGCACCTTGATTAATAGTTTTGCTCTTGACAAGCCCGTATTTTGTATATAAATATTCATAATTGTACCCCAAAACCCCACAGAGTTTGTAATTATTGAGATCTGATGGCTGATTAATTTTGGGACCTTTGGGGAAACGATCTTTGGAATAGAATACCCCACTGTTTAAGTGGTAGATGGGTGTTGTTGCATAGTACTTTTCTGCACGTTCCATACTGAAGCTAGCATTTAAAAATACTTCGAATTTACCTCGTGTACCATAATGATGGACTTCATCAAGGCAACGTTTCCAAGGTATCATCTGTAATGTATAACTGAAATTAGTTAGTTTAAACGCAGCCTCAATTAGCTCAACAGAGGCACCTATTATCGTGTTTTTATCAAGTTTACCAGCCGATCTTGAATAGTAAATAAAAGGTGGCCACTCACCCTCATCATCACAGATTTTGACGGGCTCATTCGCATAAACAGATGAAGCAGTGCCCAGAGAAAAAAAAAGCACTATTCTGAATACCACTAAAGCTATTGAGTTTGAAAGGCTAATAATATTGACTCTATCATTGGGAAGTTTATGAAATTATAGTTCAAGTTGCCTGTTGTAATGAGGAATACCAAAATGCTAAATCAAAATAGTGGACAGGAGGGTAGATGAACAAACTAGCGTTGACTCAACTACGAAATATCGGTGAGACTGTTGCGGAAAGGCTTGCCAATGTTGATATTAATACGCCAGAGGAATTAGCAAAAACAGGTGCTGCCATTGCTTATCAAAAGTTAGCTGCCAGATATCAGGGACAGCGTTTGCCGGTTTGCTATTACTTATACTCATTAGAAGGCGCGTTGCAAGACCGGCATTGGGATGACTTTACTGATGAAGAGAAATATCAGTTACGAGTGGCGGCAGGTTTAATAAGTTAGCTGGCTGACCATTGATAGAATGGCTGGGTGCTAGGACTGACTAAATAGTATATCAGCCCACCGGTAAGCGACCCAGTAAACCAGCCGTAGTCATAAAACCAGGGTAATAGGTTAAAAGTTAATGCTAACAATGATATGGCTGTTGGGATAATCAATGCGATGAAACCAGTTTTATTAAACTTAGGGTAGTGACCTTTGGTTGTGTAAAGCGACTTGATATCAAGCTGTTGTTGCTTTATGACGAAATAGTCAACAATCATAATACCGGCGATCGGCCCCAATAGGCATGAATAACCAATCAGCCAGTTGGAGTAGAGGCTTTCTATACTAGTCGCTGAGGTAATGAAACCAAGTTTTTTCAGTAATTCCCAGCTCATCAGTAATACACCTACCATCCCTGTTAGTAATACCCCTGTGGTTTGGTTGATGTATTTTGGGGCTATATTTTGAAAGTCGTTAGTGGGAGAAACCACATTTGCGGCAGTATTGGTAGAAAGTGTGGCGATAATTAAAATACTCATGGAAACCACTATTACTATAGGGTTTTCAATTTTTCCAATTAAGTGTATCGGATCTGCAATGGGTTCGCCTACTAGTGCTGGCGAAGCGGCTGTCATGATTACACCTAAAGCTGCAAAGAAAAACATGGTGAGTGGTAGGCCGATTATTTGACCAGTGATCTGTGCTTTTTGATTTTGAGCATAACGACTGAAGTCAGGAATATTTAATGAAAGGGTTGCCCAGAAGCCAACCATAGCGGTTAAACCAGCAAAAAAATAGCGCCAAACACTTGCATCAGCTGGACGTTTAGCTGGTTGGTTCAATAGGTTTTCCAATGAAATATGGGGCATAGCCCAAACCATTAAGCCAATGCCTACCAACAGAAGAAGGGGAGCTGCAACAGTTTCTAACCATTTAATGGAGTTGGCTCCTTTAAGTACAACCATTAGGTTTAATACTAGAAAGATAAAGAAACCAATCACTTCTCCCGCAGTGGCTAAACTTGCCCAGCTGTCAGAAAAAGTCGCTAACAGTTGGTGTATAGCAAGCCCCCCAAACAGGGTTTGAATGCCAAACCAGCCACAAGCAATTAAAGCACGGATTAAGCATGGAATATTTGATCCTACAATGCCAAAGGACGCGCGTAATAGCACAGGGAATGGAATACCGTATTTTGTACCAGGGCAGGCATTTAGGGTTAAAGGAATAAGCACTACAATATTTGCGATCAATATAGTCAGTAATGATTCGCTGACACTTAAGCCGAAGTAACTAGTGAGAACCCCACCCAGCATATAGGTTGGCACACAAACGGCCATTCCCACCCAAAGTGCAGCAATATGCCACTTGGTCCAGGTGCGCTGCTCAGGCAGTGTAGGTGCAATGTCGGCATTGTAGTAAATACTGTCGTGTAATCCAGGGTGTTGTTTTATCAAAGGGGATTGGTCCAAAGTGGATGAGGAAAGGGAAGTGGCTGCCATGTCCATTAGTCTCTAATTATACTTGTTATTCTTCTTTACGTTTAAGCGATTAAGCTTACCTGGCTTTATACTTACAATTCAATAAGAGGCTGTTGTATAGGGTAATAGGGAGTAATGATGAGAAAACGGCTTAAATATTTGGCTTCTGTTGTACTCATTTCGTCGGGTGTATTGATGACGGTGGTATCTGCAGTGATGAGCAACTATCTAGTCACAGCAAATAATGACAGAATTAAATCACTTCATGATCAGGCTGAGTCAATTGAGCAAACCATCATGCAGCTTTGGCAGGACTACCAGTTGTTTGAATTGAAAAAAGATACTGCTACTTTGATGGTTGCTCAGGAAGTTGAGCAGCAATATTTGGTGACTTTTATTGCTGATGTATTAAATAATATTAATGTCTCTATTCCTGATGCTCCACAGAATAATGATCAAACCTTGTATAACTTATTTTTAAAGAGTATTGCCCAGCATAAGCAACTTACGGTTGATCAAATCAATACAATTTACGGTGAAAAGCTTGACTTTTTGGCTCAGGCAAGAGAATTGGAGCAGAAAAACAATGGTTTAAGTAATGTTGCATTGTTTTTTCAAATAATGGGGTTGATATTGGTGTTGTCAAAACACTTCTTTGATTAGCTTCATCAAGAGAGTGTCAGGTTAAGGGACGTGTATGAAACAATTGGTTAGCTTTTTGTTCCAAGGTGGAGGTTATTTCGTACATGTCCCTAAACATTTGCCTAGCCTGAGGCCTTTCTGTCAGCTTATATGGTATTAATCACCAAGTCACTATTTGCTAAGCAACTGCACGCTAACACGATATCTTCTGCTTTTTCAGCTTCCGATAAAGGAGTGTCAGCTAGGCGTTGATAGTCACCTGTTATCACCTTTACTTTACACTGACCACAGATCCCTGCCCGACACATGTAGGGGATTGCCACACCAGCTTGTTCTGCTTGTTCAAGTAGTGGTGTTTGGTTATCACCTTCAACCATCACATCCCATGAGTCAAACAGCAATGATAGGGATTGTTTAGGTCGGGGCGTTGTGTCTAGTTGCTGTGGGGCAAAAAAATGCTCCTCATAATAATCCTGTAAGGTGTGGCCTATTTGACTACTTAGTGTTTTACAGTGATCCATAAAGCTTGCAGGGCCACAGACAAAAATGGCTCTTTCAGATAAGTCAGGCACATTCTGCTGTAACATAGTTTGGTTGAGCCTACCACGGTGCCCAGGCCAAGCGGGTGTTTGAGTCGGCTGGGTAAGCGTTATATGAAGGGTGAACTGGGAATTTTGCTGAGCTAATAAGAGTAACTCATGATGTGCAATTATTTCAGCTTGATTTCGTGCAGAGTAAATCAACACCACATCAGCTTGGGCTAGTCGGTCAGTTAACCAGCGAAGAATGGACAACATGGGGGTAACGCCGCTACCGGCTGCTAATAATAACAGTTTATTATTGCTAGTCCGATTAAGATGAAAATCACCCGTGGGTAGCTGGGCAGTTAAATGATCTCCTTCCTTTAAATGGTTGTGTAGCCAATTTGATACTAATCCTTTGGGCTCACGTTTAACTGTTATGGCTAAATGCTCTGGCCTACTGGGTGAAGAAGATAAAGTATAAGTACGGTTAATGGCCTGCCCGTTAATAGTCGGTTGAATAGCCAGATACTGGCCTGGTAAATAACAGGGTAAAATAGTAGGACTATTAAGTAAAAAAGTTTTGGTTGAAGGGGTTTCTTCGATAATTCGCTGGCAGGTTAATTTTAGTTCGCCTACAGGTGCATTTGACTTGGCCTGTTTAGGGTTGCGCTTGATAGAGGCATTATCAATGTAATGAATCGGTGTTTTGGTTTTTATTATCTCAATAGGATCACCGACTGAAATAATGCCTTCGTTTAGTGCAATTAAATTTTGGCCAAAAAAAATGTTATGATTTTCATCACTTCGATATTTAGCCAAAGTAGTCAATGGTTCTTTTAATTGATTCTTGGTGGCGTTGTTTGGGTTTACTGTTGTAAAAATGCAACGGGTACAAGGAGAGTCTATTTCAAAATGTACTTCACCGATTTTGATTTGTTGCCAACTATCTTCAGCAAACGCCTCGGTGCCACTGACTACTATATTAGGACGAAATTGCGCCATATTAACTGGTTCAGCTGTACGACAATTTAAGTCTGTTAAAGAAGCTTCTGAAACAATGAGTAAAGGATAGCCATCAGCAAAACTCACCTGTTCATTAGGTCGTTTTTTTACAGATCGATGTGAGTGCTCACCGTAAAAATATAAATGGCACGATTTATTTAAATACTGACTGAACCATTGGTCATATTGTTCGTGGCTGTGTTGGGCTTGAATGGTATCTTTCCAGACTGTGATGGGGCGATATTGGCTGGTTAACTGCGCATACTCAATCGTTAAGGTCGGCATACCTGGTGCTGATATTTGTAATCCTGCTGGAATAATCACCGATTTAATCAAAGTAAGCTGAGGGTATTGGCGCCCGGTAATAAACTGACCATTGCTGTCAACCAAAACGAACCGTCGATCGAAGGCAAGCCCTTCACGGTTAACCATGGCTTGGCTAACCGAAAGCCCTGCAGTTGACTTGATAGGATAAATAGTGATTGCAGATAAACAGGCAGGTTGATACATCTATTATTACTCTACGCTAATCAGACTGTTTACCTTAATTCATTCCACCAGGTTAGGCAAATACCTTCAATAATAGAGTAATAGTCGCAATAAAGCATAAGCATAGGGTGAATCGACGTATTTGGGTTTTGCTAATAAAATGGAGTATTTGATAGGCAAGCCAATTGCCAAGTAACGTTGCTGGTATCAGTGGTAAGCCAAGCTTTAACTGCTGCCAACGAAAGCTACCCATTATGACTAAAATAATTAATGATGTAATACAGCTGTAAAGAAAGAAACTAGCTAAATTGGCTCGGATAAAGTCAGCACTTTCATTTTGTACGACCAGTGCCATAGGGGGGCCACCAATGGAAGTACTAGTACCTGTTAGCCCTGAAACAAATCCTGCAACAAATAGAGTTTTGGGGGTGGCCCGGATAGACCAGTTGGCTAGACTAACAATCAAAGCAAAAGCAATTAGAGTTGCCAGAAACCCTGCAAGCAAGCTTTGAGGTAGGACAAGTAATAAGCCGCCACCAGCAATGCACCCTGGAATTCGCCCAAGCATGGCTGATGATAACCCTTTCAGGGATATTGAATGACGAAAATAATAAGTATTTGCCAGGCAATTAAATAATGCAGCTAGAATGATAGGGCCTGGAACATAATCAGGATTCATGAGAAATAACAGCGGAGCTGCAACCACTGCCATACCAAAACCAATAGCAGTTTGTACTACAGAGCCAATTAAAATTATGACAAAGGCAAAAGTTGTGGTAAGCCAATAATCCATTTATTAGTGACCTGTTGAGTATAAAAAATTATCAAAAGGGTAGTTTAAGCTGAACAGGTGCCAGTTGGATAGGTCATAGTTGCATTATGGATAGCTTCTTTAAGAAAACGACAGTAGTTTTTTTAAAGCTCACATTAGAGTCGGTTAATTAACCTTAAAAAAAACCGCCGCTGGTGACAGGTAAAAAGTATGACTTTGGTTAAAGTATGTTAAAATTCCAGCAAATACCGAAGAAGTCAGACTGCTAAGCGCTGAGGAAGTTATATGAATGCTGAAGTAAGGCTACGTATTAAAACCTTGCTAAATATGTTGGGTATGGGGGAGGTTACACTTCCAGATGAACCTGTAGTGAGTCTAAGCATTGATGATAAACTCACCATTAACATTGGTATGACAGAGAGTAGCCAAATTATCACCTTTTTTAGTAGCGTCGATAAGTTAATGGACGGAGATTTTCAACAAGCAAAGCAGCTATTGATCAGTAATTTATTCAGTGTTCAATATCCGCCTATGATGACGGCTATTGATGAACTGAGTAACGATATTATTTTATGGACTCAGCTCGACCTAGGTAATACTGATGATGCTCAATTATTTCAAGCGCTGGAAGCATACATCAATAAAGTAGAGGAGTATGCACAAGCAGCTGAAACAGGTGGCCAGCAGTCGTTAGAGGTTAATCAAAATGAGGTGAATGCGCCATTTGGTTTAAAAGTGTAAATATACTCTTCTTGAATGATTTTTAGGACTTGTTGTTGTCGCTTTTTTCTCAATTATTTATAAATATATGAAATTATGGGCCTCATCGCTTGACGGCCCAGCTTGTGCTTTTTATTTTAATTAGTGCTGCTATCGCAGGCTTTAGCTCCACAAAAGCATTCGCCTTGGCTACATATCCCCATTTAACTTAAACCTAAAATGAGCCGCGGTACAGGTAAAGTCTTTCGTTCAAGTATAGGTACTAGGACATGATATGGACACGTTTTAATATACGGTTGAAATGAATAAATTGGAGTTATATTTATTAGATGGTAATCGCTTGCATGCTTGGGTGATTTTGGCACAGCTTTTTGCTGAAGTAGGGCTGTCAGAGCAAATTTTGTCTAATCTTGCTGGTGAATTACAGACGACTCAAATTGAACAACAAGATCTATATGATATTTACCATTATGAAGTGGCTCCCTGTTTTTTGCATGAACAGTGGTTTGCTGTAAAATGAAAGTCAATGGAAAAACTAATTCCTGATTATTGGCAACAGCTGAATAAATATCTGGTTTAAGGTAAAGGTGCATTAATACCAGAAAAATTATGATTTATTGTCAATGAGTTTTGCATAATTGAAAAAAATACACTGCTTTTTTAGAAACCTATGCTAATGGCTTGCATATAGGTCGTTATGTAGTATCTAACCAGTGCAATCAAATAGTGAAAAATAAGCACTATGTCAGCTTTTATCCACACCTTCCTACTATTCATTCCAGTGGTCAACTCAAGGTTTGCTTTAATTAAAAGTGAAACTGAGCCAGAAATTTTTCAGACATTTCACTTTTTCTTCCTTGACTGAAGGGTGAAGCTTGTGGTGCCTGCTCTTTGTTAAAAATATTTTTCTGTTTTTAAATATCGGCAAAGTCTATCCCAACTAATAGTCAAACTATTTGCTTTTTTTATTCCTGTAATAAGGGCTGAACAGCTAGATAACGAAAATTTGGCATTATAAAAAAACTGAATTTATAGCTATTCAAATCTCTTATATTATGTGACTTATATCTGATTTCATAATGGACTCACGTTTAGTTTTCTAAATAATATGTGAATCAGATCAAGGTAAACGTGTGTTTGATTAATGTAAAGTTCACCACTGAAGTTCACAAGTAAACCCACAGAAAACCACTTAACTGAATAGCTATTTGGCAGGATGTCGATAGCTAAGGAAAATACAACCTACCGTATCAGATAAATACTGAAATCAAGCTGTTCAAGGACGCCTGATATACAGCTCAACCAAACACATCAATATCAATTTTTGGTGTAATTAGAGAGGATAGAATGCGTTTATTGAATAAAGCTTTAATTAGCCCACTAGCATTGGCTATTTCTGCAATGGGTAGTCTCACGGTAACAGCGAATGAGGTCGTTGATGGACCTGTTGTTTTGGATGTCATGGCTGTTTATACAAAAGAAATAGCGAAACATAATGATATGGCTGCTAAGTTAAGCCAGTTTGTAACTTATGCGAATAAAAGTTATGAAAATAGTAACATTAATATCGAATTACGTTTAGTCCATCATAGTGTTTTACCTGATGCAGAAGGTTTTGCAGACAATCTGACCAGCCCTTTATTAAAAAAATTAAAAAATAATGATTATGTTGCAAAGTTAAGGGCAGATCATGGAGCTGATTTCGTTTCCCTTATTGGGCCTGCAGCAGGGTTTTGTGGTTTAGGGTATGTATCTCGAAATAATGGAGTAGAAGGTCAGTTAGAAAATAACTCAAAATCATGGGCATATAATTTGGTTGATATAAGGTGTCTAAGCTCTTATGCTCATGAGTTAGGTCATAACATGGGATTACAACATTCTCGGGTGCAAGAAGCTGAAGAGGCGAAACTTAAAATAGAGAAGACGATAGAAGCAAAAGAAAAATTTTTCAAAAACAACCCTGGAAAAGAGTTCCCAGAAGAGCTTGATTATTATAAGCAGTTTCAAAATAATCTTGATAGTAAGATCTTTAAGTGGGCATTAGGTCATGGGGAAAATGGCCAGTTCGTTACAACCATGGCTTATCCAAATGCTTATGGGGTTTCACAGAATTCACGGTTACAGTATTTTTCTAACCCTCGAATATATGAGTGTAAAGGCTTGGCGTGTGGTGTTGATGTAAATAAAGAAAGTAGTGCTGATGCGGCACAAGCGCTAAATCGTCTAGCGACTCAATTAGCTGAGTTCATGCCTACAACGCATCCAGTGTCAAATGTTAACAACAAAAAAACTCAGACCACTTCGAATAAGCCAGAAACAACTAGCAATAAAAAAACAACAATCCAAACGACGAATACAACCACTACCAATACAACAAAAACCAAAGTCACAACGACTACGGTGGTGAGTAATAAAACTTGTCAAAAAACTAAGGTTGAAGGCAACTTAATAAAGAACGGTGAGTTTTCAAATGACCAGCTCCAACATTGGGGGGCTAGTTATGCAAGTCAGCTAAGTATTGATTCTATTGCTAAATCCTGTGGTAAGGATCAAGTACTTAAAGTAGATAATAGTCAATATGGTGCAGGTGCCTATACCAAAATTACCGGTGTAGAATTGAATAAACCTTATGACTTCAGTGCTAAAGTTAAATTGGCTACCAGCGAAAATACGCGAGCAGATGCAAAAGTATTACTTTATGTACCAGGACAGAGATACATAGAGTTAAAG
The DNA here is from genome assembly GCF_011009015.1 of Spartinivicinus ruber. Lineage (NCBI taxonomy): Bacteria > Pseudomonadati > Pseudomonadota > Gammaproteobacteria > Oceanospirillales > Zooshikellaceae > Spartinivicinus > Spartinivicinus ruber. Next base: position 3,740,603 of record NZ_CP048878.1, on the reverse strand, counting down.
TCTCAGTCTGTTACTGATCAGGAGTTTACTCAACTAAAAGCGCAATTTACTATTGAGTCAAGTAAAACATTACAACGAGTCGATTCAGCTTATTTATTTGTGTATATTCCTCATAGTGGCACGCCATTTATGTTGGATGAAGCGGTTGTGAAGCAAGCGGCTGAGCAGCCAACCACGACAAAAAGAAAAACATCTCAGGTGTTAGTCAGTAACTTTGAAAATGGTTTACAAAGTTGGCATGAAGGGTTTCGCAGTACAGTAGCACTTTCTCGTTCAGCCAGGGAAGGTTATTACGGTTTGGCGGTAATGAATCGTCAGTACTGGTACTCAGGCGCCGTATATGATGTGCGTGGTTTATTAGATAATAACCAAAGCTATCAGGTTACAGCCAACTTTAAAGTGACAGACACTTCTGCAGGGCAACAATATGCTGATATGAGACTTTATTATATTGATGACAGTGGCCATCACTGGGTCACAATTAAGCGTCAGCCAGTGTCTGCAGGGCAATGGCACACACTTAACGGTTCAATAAATGTCTCACCAAAAGGCAAAGTGAAATACCAAAAACTCTTCCTTTTTGGTCCACAGGCGGGCGTCAACTTCGCTATCGATAATGTTCAGATTAAACGATAGAAAAAGCGCAAGGGCAGCGACTCGCTGTCCTTACCTTGAGTGGTTCATCAAAACATAGAAGTAGTCGGGCTAGTCTTTAGGTTAAGCCCGTTAAGAGGTTTAAAACATGTTGAAGCCAATAATCTTAGGAATCGGTGCATTAACGATAGGCATTAGTTCTGTATTCATGATGAAACAGGAAGCAACTGTTGGATCAAAGACAAGTCAGCTTATAACGGAAAGTGAACAATCAGTGCCTTCTTTACAACAGATTGTTGTACAGGATGCAGAAATTACCCAAGCAGTTAAGAAAAATGCACTCGCTGAGTTTGCAGCAGTGGATCCCAGCACGTTAAAACTGCCCACCGATGAAATGGTGGATACCCTTATTGAGCCAGAGCCTCAGCAGGTATGGGTCGTTGATGCTGACAATCCTATTATAGAGGAAGGTGGTATCCACGTTGCTCATGTACAAATGGAACCTGGTGTTTTAGAAAAATTAAGTCTGGGAAAAACATTAATATTAGAATTACCTCATTTGAATCAAGCCGTTCAAGCTGAAATTACGTCAACCCATAATACGGTGGATGGTGTGGAAGTTTGGCAAGGACAAATTGAAAATGGCCAAGTCTATGAAAATGTGTCAATAAACCGTGGCAGCAGACAAACTTATATAACCGTAGCTACGGGCAATGGTGTTTATTCTGTAAAAGTTGATAACCAAACTGGGCTGGCAACCATCATTGATGATGGTGAAATTACCAGTAAAAAGTCTCAAGGCCATACTGATATGATTAAGCCACAACAGATTCAAGTAGTCCCACCACAAGCTTAGTGGTCCATGCGCAAAATAAGGTAACAACTTCTTCCCCATTTATCCTCTGGCTGTGTTACTTTTTCTTGACGTAGGCCCACTATGCCTGCAAAAAAGTGCCTTGTCAGAAAGTAAATGGATTTGAAGACAGTTACCCAACTTTACGCATGCAGCACTACTAGTTTTCTTCTTATTTAATAGCTGTTATTTATTTAACCATCTTAGTTGAGGGTTTTTTGTTTTTATATCTATCATTTACTTAGTTTTGCTTTATGGTGAAATAATCAGAATATAACATTACCACACAGTAAAGGTTAAGCAGTGCAGTGCTATAAATGCTTATTACTGATTTTGTTATTGCTAATAACACTGAAAATAATGCCTGTTAATCATGCATTTGCTAAAGAAGTGTTTCTGATTAGGCCTCACAGTGGTGAATTGTCATTGGAAGGTACCTTTCGTTATCAATTACTTGACCTGGTTTTGGCTGTGACCAAAAAACAGTTTGGCGACTATACAATTAAAGGCTATCAAGGAAAAATCTCTCAGGATCGGGTAATGGATTTAATTAGCCGGGGCATAAAATTTCGCACTATTGCAACCATGACCTCTGAAAAGCGGGAACAAACCTTACAGCCAATACGGATTCCCCTGTTAAAAGGTTTGTTGGGGCATCGCATTTTTATTATCCGATCAGGGGATCAGTCAATTTACTCTCGTATCCCAAGTTTGGCTATGTTAAAAAAGCTAAGGGCTATTCAAGGGCATGATTGGCCTGATACTGAAATTTTAATTGCCAATGGTTTTAAGGTAGTCACAAGTCCAGATTACTTAAGCATATTCGATATGCTTCAATTCAATCGTGCAGACTACTTTCCACGAGGCGTGGGTGAACCCTGGACAGAGGTTAAGCAACATGCTGATAAACACTTACAGGTAGAAAAAACGATTATGCTACAGTATGATGCGCCTTATTATTTTTTTGTTAGAAAAGGTGATAAGTCATTATATAATCGAATTAATAAAGGCTTAAATATCATCATGGCATCAGGAGAATTTGATCAGTTATTTTATAGCTTTCCAGACCATCAATCGATGATACGTCAAGCTAATATGGGTAACCGTCGTTTATTTAGAATTGAAAATCCATTTCTTAAAATTAACCCTTTCAAAGAGGGAAAGTATCGTTATCAGCCAGGAGAAGAAAAACACTTTATGCATTTTGCTGATTAGTAAGTGTTTTAATATGACTTACCTGATACTCACCAATGGTGTTTTTGCATTTCCAGCTAGGTTTGCCTGGTAATTAGCATAATAATGAAAGAAAGTAGGATAATGATAAGCTAAAATTGAAGTTAACTAGCTTTATAGAAATAAGGTAGAGCGAATAAAGTAAGCAGGTTTAGCTATATCAGTTATTAAGTAACTTGTTCTAGTGTAACGGCAGTCTGTTGAAGACTGAGGGAAATATGTAGTATCACAAGATGAAAAACCCTCTGGCGCCTATCTTAAGTCATCGCAAAGACCATCCCTTAACTTATCGTTTATTGGGCTATATTATTCTCTGTAGCTCTGTTTTTGCGTTAATTTCGACAGCTCTTCAATTGTATTTTGATTACACCAAAGATATAAGTGTTATAGACGAGCAGTTTTCACAAATTCAACATAGTCATTTACCTAGTTTATCGGTCGGTTTGTGGCATGTGAATATGCCACAGGTTCATAGTCAACTAGATGGTATTCTGCAGTTTGCTGATATTGTTCATGTGGAATTGGATAATGAATTGGGTACAGTGATTAAACTGGGAGAGCCGACGGATCAAGTGTACCAAATCGAACGCAGTTTTAAGGTGGTTTATGATGACGTTCATTTAGGCAAGGTGGAAGTAGGGAAACTGGTTGTTCAAGGCACATTGGAAAATGTTTATAACCGATTATTTGATAAAGCGCTGGTTATTTTATTTACCCAACTGGGCAAGACGTTCATTGTCTCTATTTTTATTGTGTTGATTATTTTATCAATGGTAGCAATACCATTGAGTCAAATGGCTCACTATGCAAGAAAGCTTGGCCTGAATAACTTAGCAAAAGAGTTAAAGCTAGTGGGAAAGCAGCCTTCCACGCCGCCTGATGAAATTGATGAAGTGGTCAATGCAATCAATGATATGCGGATGTCACTACAAAGTGACATGATTAAACGAGAGCGAGCGGAACAGGAACTTAACCACTATCGAGAACACCTGGAAGACTTGATTGAGAGCCGTACTGCATTACTGCAACGCCGGGAGCAAGCAGAAAAGCTAGTGGCTCGGTTATCAACCAAATTTATTAGCTTACAAATTGATGCTATCGAGCAAACTGTGGATCATGCTCTCAGTATTATTGGTCAGTTTTTTGAGTCAGATTATAGTTATATTTATTTAATTAGTGAGGATGGTCAATATCTTTATAAAGCATTTGAGTGGCGCAATAGTGAAATTACCCATACCAAGTCATTACCCAAGGTAATGTTTATTGATGAATATCCTTGGTTGCAATCCCGGCTAGGTCATAACACACAAATTCCTGATATCAGCTTATTAACCGGTGAAGCTAACTTAGAAAAAGATTTATTTGAGGGAGCTGGCGTGGGATCATTTGCCATGGTGCCATTGCGAATGCAAGAACATTTACGAGGTATATTTGGCCAGGCCGTTGCGAATAATACTAAAACCTGGACGATTGATGATTTTGTATTGATGCGTTTATTTGGTGATATGGTGGTCAGTGCATTAATCAGAAAAGATATGGAAATCAAGTTGAGAGATGCGAATGAAAAACTAACGCGACTTGCTATTCAGGATGGTTTGACAGGCTTGAGCAATCGCCGTCATTTCGATCAGACGTTAAAAATGGAGTATATCCGCTTTTCTCGCACTCGAAGCCCACTATCTCTAATTATTTGCGATGTGGATTATTTTAAAAAATATAATGACTTCTATGGGCATGATGCGGGTGATCGTTGTTTAAAACAGGTCGCACATATATTAGAGGATATCTTCAAACGAGAGACTGACTTAGCGGCGCGTTATGGCGGTGAAGAGTTTGCTGTCATTTTGCCTTCAACAGGCCCTGAGGATGCATTAGAGTTAGCAAACCAATTGCGGGAACGAGTTTGTGATTTGCAAATACCCCATGCCGCATCGCCCATCAGTTCTTGGGTAACTGTCAGTGTAGGGGTTTTAACTGTTGATGAGTCGATCATTACCGACTTAGATCAGTTAATTCCAACCGTCGACAAAGCATTATATCGTGCTAAGGATAATGGCCGTAATCGTGTTGAGGTGGCTGTGGCAACGGCAGCTTAAAGAACATTGATATAGCACTATATTGCTTGCAGTAAGCTCTTTCATGTTAGTTGATGATAATAACGAATATTGGTTTAGCTACAATGTCTGAGAATATTGATGAGCTGTTAGAAGATCCTGATTCGCACGAACAGAGAGTTTTCCCGCGTCGAGAAGTAAAGTGGAAAGCGGCTATTAAAGATAAACAAACAGAGCAAATTATCCCGGCTGCAACCATCAATGTTTCAAAGCACGGCGTTTTACTGGAAACTGAAGTGTGTTTTAAAAAGCTACAAAAACTGCCAGTTATGATTAAAGTCATTTACGGCAGTAATAAATTAGTAATTTACGCAACAGCTGAAGTACGCCATGTGGTGATCAGAAAAAAAGACTTTCATTTGGGGCTACAGTTTGTAGAAATAGACACTAAATCCCAGACATTTTTAGCGAAATTTGCTGATCGGGCAATCTAGCTCGCCTATTTATCAATTCGGCTAGCCAAAGCCGCCATGATGTGTATATCATCCAAACCACCTAGTTGAGCGAGAGTTTTAAAAGGATATTATAAAACTAAACGAAATAAAGTGGTATTAATGAAAAGTCGTTTAGATGACGACAGGTTGGGTAAGTGTTATGTTACTCATCTATCAATAATACTAAAAAAGTAAGTAAACCTATACAGGAAGGAATCAACTTTCATGACAACCTCACAATCACCAGGGGCCCGTTTTCGGCAGCTTGTTAAAGAACAGTTACCCTTACAAGTGGTGGGTACGATCAATGCTTATTGTGCAATGTTAGCAGAACAAGCAGGTCACCAGGCTATTTATTTATCTGGCGCAGGGGTTGCCAATGCATCTTTTGGGTTACCGGATTTAGGCATTACCAGCTTGAATGATGTGGTAGAAGATGTTCGCCGGATAACGGCTGCCAGTTCACTACCTTTATTAGTTGATTGTGATACAGGGTTTGGGGGGGCTTTTAATATTGCCCGTACTGTCAATGAAATGGAACGAGCAGGAGCCGCTGCGATTCACCTGGAAGATCAGGTAGCTCAAAAACGCTGTGGCCATCGACCAGGAAAAGCGATTGTTAGTGCTGCAGAAATGGTCGATCGGGTGAAGGCTGCTGTTGATGCCCGTGATAACTTAGACTTCGTCATTATGGCACGCACTGATGCCCATGCAGTAGAAGGGATGGAAGCAACTATTGAACGCTCATTGCTTTGTGTAGAGGCAGGAGCGGATATGGTTTTTCCAGAAGCTATGCATACACTTGATGAATACCAGAAATTTGTCGCAGCGGTCAAAGTACCAGTGTTGGCAAATATCACTGAGTTTGGTAAAACCCCTTTGTTTAATACTAAAGCCTTAGCAGCAGTAGGTGTACAACTGGTGTTGTATCCGCTAAGTGCGTTTCGTGCTATGAGCAAAGCGGCACTTGATGTCTATCAAACTGTACTTAACGAGGGGGACCAAAAGTCACTGTTAGCCAAGATGCAAACCAGGGAACAGTTATACCAAACCTTAGGATACCATGCTTATGAAGATAAGCTGGACCAGCTATTTACCAAACAGCAACAGGCTGATGATGCTCAAACTGTTTGAAGTTGTCGCGAAAGCACATCATTACTCCCCCCGTGAGGGTGTCATGAAAAGGAGCAAAAATTAGGTTAGTGTCCGATATGGAATATAAAGTAATAACAAAAAATTAAATGAATAAAAAGGAAAGAGTGTGCCATGACAGAAAAAAAACTATCAGGTGCTGGCTTAAGAGGGCAGTCTGCAGGTGAAACAGCACTTTGTACCGTAGGTAAAACTGGAACGGGACTAACCTATTGTGGTTATGATATTGCCGATTTAGCAGAACATGCACAATTTGAAGAGGTGGTTCATTTATTGTGTCATGGTGAGCTGCCCAATCAGCACCAATTAACAGCTTATAAGCAGAAAGTTAAAAAGCTGCGTATTTTGCCTGATAAACTACGTCGGGTGTTGGAAATATTACCGGCTTCTGCTCACCCCATGGATGTAATGCGAACAGGTTGTTCGGTGTTAGGTAATTTAGAGCCAGAAGAAGACTTTTCTCAACAGCAGGATTGCTTTGATCGGCTACTAGCTCTGTTGCCTGCGATTATTTGCTATTGGTATCGTTTTAGTCATGATGGTGTTCGGATTGAAACTGAAACAGATAGCAATGCGATAGGAGCGCATTTTTTGCAATTATTACATGGGAAAAAGCCAAGTGATTTACATGCACAAGTCATGAATGTTTCCCTTATTTTATATGCAGAGCATGAGTTTAATGCATCCACGTTTACGGCGCGTGTTTGTGCTTCCACATTATCTGATATGCACTCATGTATTACTGCCGCAATTGGCTCGTTGCGAGGCCCACTCCACGGAGGAGCTAATGAGGCTGCGATGGCAATGATCTCCCGTTGGCAATCTGTGGATGAAGCGGAGCGTGAGTTGTTAGCCATGTTGACATGTAAAGAAAAAGTCATGGGGTTTGGTCACGCTATTTATCGCGAGTCTGATCCACGCAATGCCATTATTAAACGTTGGTCGCAACAGCTAGCCAAAGAAGTAGGTGACACAGTGTTGTATTCTGTGTCTGAACGTTGTGAGCAAGTAATGTGGCGGGAGAAAAAACTGTTCCCTAATGCTGATTTTTTCCATGCCTCTGCTTATCATTTTATGGGTATTCCTACTAAATTATTTACGCCTATATTTGTTTGCTCTCGGGTGAGTGGTTGGGCCGCTCATGTGATGGAGCAACGCACTAATAACCGGATTATTCGCCCCAGTGCCGATTATGTTGGACCTGAGCACCGTGAGTGGCTGCCTATTGAACAACGTTAAACAAGACGAGTAGACGATGACAAAAAATGTTGATGTAAATGTACGACCTAAGCCGGATGACGTATTGGTAGCCATTGCTGACTATGTGGATCAATATGAAGTCAGTAGTGATGAAGCTATGCAAACCGCACGCTATTGCTTAATGGATACCTTAGGGTGTGGGTTGTTAGCATTGCGCTATCCTGAGTGTACCAAACATTTAGGACCGATTGTTGAAGGGACAACTGTGCCAAATGGGGCAAGGGTTCCAGGCACACAATTAAGGCTGGACCCAATTAAAGCGGCCTGGGATATTGGCTGTATTATTCGCTGGCTAGATTATAACGATACTTGGCTGGCGGCTGAGTGGGGGCATCCTTCTGATAATTTGGGCGCTATTTTAGCGGTGACTGATTATTTATCCCAGGTGAAGCAGACACGTGGACAAGCACCGTTTACGATGAAAGAAGTGCTTGTGGCGATGATTAAAGCCCATGAAATTCAGGGGGTGTTAGCCTTAGAAAACAGTTTTAATCGAGTGGGATTAGATCATGTAGTATTGGTTAAAGTGGCTTCTACGGCAGTTGCTGCGAAGTTAAAAGGGGCGAGCAAAAATCAAATTATTGATGCGTTATCTCATGCTTGGGTAGATGGCCAATCATTACGAACCTATCGTCATGCGCCTAATGCTGGCTCAAGAAAATCCTGGGCAGCAGGGGATGCCACTTCTCGTGCTGTGCGATTGGCAGATATTGTGATGCGTGGAGAAATGGGTTATCCAGGTGTATTGTCAGCTCCCAAATGGGGTTTTTATGATGTGCTTTTCAAAGGTAATGCATTTAAATTAGCACAGCCCTTTAATAGTTATGTGATGGAAAATGTATTATTTAAAATTTCCTATCCGGCAGAATTCCATGCTCAAACGGCAGTAGAAGCAGCCATGGCGTTACATCCTCAGGTAAAAGAGTGCATTAATGATATTGAAAAAGTTGTTATTACCACTCATGAGTCGGCTATTCGTATTATTAGTAAATCAGGACCGCTGAATAATCCAGCTGATCGCGATCACTGTTTACAGTATATGGCTGCGGTGCCACTGTTATACGGCAGTTTAACTGCGGATCATTATGAAGACAGTTTTCACCAGGCTCATCCTGAAATTGATCAGTTACGGGAGAAAATGGAAATTGTTGAAGCCCCGCGTTTTAGTCAAGAGTATTTAGAGGCAGATAAACGCTCTATTGCAAATGCTATGCAAGTATTTTTTCGTGATGGTAGCAAGACTGAACAGGTGACAGTGGAGTATCCGGTTGGGCACCGGCGACGGCGTGAAGAGGGCATTCCTTTATTGTTGGAGAAATTTAAACAGAATTTACAGACCCGTTTCCCAGCACAGCGAGTCGAGCAAATTTATCAACTTTGTCAAAATCATCAGCAATTGCTAAAAACGCCGGTTAATGCGTTTATGGATTTATTGGTGATTTAAAGCATTTTTTATTGGCTCGCATTCTCTTTTATTGAAGGGTTGCCGCAAAAGGGATTGAAAAAAAGCCTAGTGTCCGATATGGATAACAGGCTATTCTTCTCTAGCTCTTAATCTGTCATTCCTGGCACATTAAGAGCTAATGCAACGTTTCTGTTGCCGCTATAAAATACTCTATTACCCCATATCTATTAGCATCTCAAGAGGAACAAAATAACTATTACATTAAAACCGCCGCTCAATACCTACTTGAGATAAAATCCGGGTAGAAATTTCTTCAACAGATAAATGTGTAGTATTAATAAACGGAATACGCTCTTTTTGTAGTAATAGCTCGACCTCTCTGGTTTCTTGTTGGCATTGACGTAATGAGGCATAACGGCTGTTTGAACGTCGTTCCTGTCGAATAGCTGACAATCGTTCAGGTTCAATGGTTAAGCCAAATAACTTATTTTTATAGGGCTTCAAACAGTCAGGTAGTTTCAAGTTATCCATATCATCTTCGGTAAAGGGGTAGTTGGCTGCTCGAATACCAAATTGCATGGCTAAATATAAACAGGTAGGGGTTTTTCCACAGCGAGACACCCCAATTAAGATTAAATCAGCTTTATTGTAATCACGGGTCCGGCACCCATCATCGTTGTCTAAGGCAAAGTGGACGGCATCAATCCGCTGGGTATAACGCGGGTTAGAATCAATTTCTCTTACTCGACCAATGTGGTGTGTGGAATGTTGCTTCAGCTCTTGTTCTAACGGCGAGAGATAGCTACAAAAAATATCCATCATAAAAGCATCAATGGTTTTAAAGAGCTGACTAATTTGCTGGTCCACAATGGTGCTGATGATAATCGGCCGATGACCATTACTCAGCCCCATTTGTTTAATATCATCCACCACTTTTTGTGCTTTATCTATCGTATCCACAAAAGGGACCGTATGGCAGTCAAACTCAACATGGTCAAACTGGGTTAATAAGCTTTGACCAAGTGATTCAGCAGTGATACCTGTACTATCAGAAATAAAGAAGACACAACGTTTCATAATCATTATTGCCTGGTGGCTAACAAGTCGTTTTAAATGACGTCATAGTGTAAACCTATTCGCGTAGATACATAAATTAAACAAGTAATTTTTGTCAGTTTAGTTATACTGAGGCCGAATCCTCATTTGCTGTCTTACTCACTGCTATTTGACTTGTTAGACAACAAATTAAGGGTTACCACAGCCTTGTAATTAATTGTAAATAAACGACCCTCAAAGAAAGGGGAGATTCGATCTTGGAAGCTTATGTTGTTTCACTGGCCGAATTAGGTGCCAATGATGTGGAAAAAGTGGGAGGAAAGAATGCCTCCCTGGGAGAAATGATCAGCCAGTTGACGGCTGCTGGGGTTAAAGTGCCAACTGGCTTTGCCACTACGGCAGAAGCTTATCGCGCATTTTTGGAAAAGAGTGGACTTAATCAGCGAATTCATGATGAGCTGGATACGCTGGATGTAGATGATGTCAAGGCGTTAGCCAAAACCGGTGCGCAAATTCGTCAATGGATTATTGATGAGCCATTCCAGCCAGAACTTGAACAAGCCATTCGTACTGCTTATAGCAACATGTGTCGTGAGCTACCTGAGGTTGCTGTGGCAGTGCGCTCATCAGCGACGGCGGAGGATTTACCTGATGCATCTTTTGCTGGTCAGCAAGAAACTTTCTTAAATATTCGTGGTGTTGATCAAGTCATTCATGCGGTAAAAGAAGTATTTGCTTCTCTGTTTAATGATCGTGCCATTGCTTATCGGGTTCACCAAGGCTTTGATCACAAATTAGTAGCTTTATCGGCTGGTATTCAACGGATGGTGCATAGTGAAACGGGGGCTTCTGGGGTCATGTTTACCTTAGATACAGAGTCTGGTTTTAACGACGTTGTTTTTATTACCGCGGCCTATGGTTTGGGAGAAACTGTCGTACAAGGTGCAGTGAACCCCGATGAGTTTTATGTACATAAGCCTACATTACAAGCAAATCGTCCAGCAGTGTTACGCCGTAACCTTGGGACTAAAGCAATTAAAATGGTTTACAGTGATGACCAGGAAGTGGGCAAAACTGTTGCGACAGTTGATGTAGATATGGCTGACAGACAGCAATTCTGCATTACCGATGAAGAAGTCACAGAGCTATCTAAGCAAGCGCTGATCATTGAACAGCATTATGGTCGGCCAATGGATATTGAGTGGGCTAAAGATGGCGAAGATGGCTTGCTGTACATCGTCCAGGCTCGTCCTGAGACAGTGAAAAGCCGTTCCCATGCCGCGACGATGGAGCGCTACCTGTTAAAAGAGCAGGGTAAAGTGATTATTGAAGGTCGTAGTATTGGTCAACGAATTGGTAGTGGCCCGGTAAAAGTGATCCATAATTTAACGGAAATGGATAAGGTTCAGCCGGGTGATGTATTAGTGACTGATATGACTGATCCTGACTGGGAACCAATCATGAAACGGGCTGCTGCTATCGTGACGGATCGGGGTGGGCGCACTTGTCATGCTGCTATTATTGCCCGTGAGCTCGGTATTCCTGCGGTAGTTGGTTGTGGGCATGCCTCCAGCCAATTAAAGGACGGCCAGCTGGTAACCGTTTCGTGTGCAGAAGGGGACACTGGCTTGGTTTATGATGGTCAGTTAGCCTTTGATGTGAAGCAAAGTTCTGTAGACTCTATGCCAGATCTACCCTTTAAATTAATGATGAATGTGGGTAACCCAGACCGTGCGTTTGATTTTCAGGCTATTCCTAATGAAGGCGTTGGGTTGGCCCGCTTGGAATTTATCATCAACCGGATGATTGGAGTGCATCCAAAAGCGTTGCTTAATTTTGAGCAATTACCAGAAGATGTAAAGCAAATTGTTGATCAGCGTATTTCAGGCTATGTCAGTCCTGTTGATTTTTATGTGGAAAAGCTGGTGGAAGGGGTGGCTACCATTGCGGCGGCATTTTACCCGAAAAAAGTGATTGTGCGGTTGTCTGACTTTAAATCCAATGAATACGCTAATTTAATTGGTGGTGATCTTTATGAACCTCATGAAGAGAACCCCATGCTTGGTTTCCGTGGGGCATCTCGGTATATCTCTGACGACTTCCGCGACTGTTTTGAGCTGGAGTGCCGGGCGATGAAAAAAGTACGGGATGAAATGGGCTTGACTAACGTGGAGTTAATGGTGCCATTTGTCCGTACAGTAGGTGAAGCTAAACGGGTATCAGAGCTATTAGCTGCCCATGGGCTAAAACGCGGTGAAAATGGATTACGGCTGATAATGATGTGTGAGTTACCAACCAATGCGTTGTTGGCTGAACAGTTTTTGGAATATTTTGATGGATTTTCCATTGGTTCTAATGACATGACGCAGCTAACCTTGGGCTTGGATAGGGACTCTGGAATTATTGCGCATTTATTTGATGAGCGAGATGATGCTGTAAAAACGTTGTTATCTATGGCTATTAAAGCCTGTCGAGATGCGGGTAAATATATTGGTATTTGTGGCCAAGGCCCCTCAGATCACCCAGATCTAGCTCGCTGGCTAATGGACGAAGGAATTGAAACAGTGTCATTGAATCCTGACTCTGTATTAGATACCTGGTTTTATTTAGCTGAAAACACCTAAGTGTTTACTTAGTGTGGATGATTTCAATAATGCCGGTTAATAAATAACTGGCATTATTGAAATAAAAATTAAATTGGGAATTAATCATCAAACCAGAGGACGGTTATGAAATCGATCACTACGCTTTTTTTATTCCTCATTCTTTCTTTCGCTGTTAGTGCGTCAGGCAAAATGGTCTCCTATCAGGTTGGCGGTAAACCTTATGAAGGCTATTACATCAGTGCATCAGCTAAAGCACCATTAATTTTGCTTATCCATGACTGGGATGGCCTGACTGGTTATGAGAAAAAGCGTGCCAATATGTTAGCGGAGTTGGGCTATTCGGTATTTGCTGCAGACTTATTTGGTGCAGGTATCCGACCCACAGAAGTGAAAGATAAGCGCCAGCATACCGGTGAATTATATAAAGATCGAAAAAAAATGCGTGATTTAATGCAAGCTGCACTTGAAACGGCTAAGAATAATGGCGCAGATATTAATAATACCGTGGCGATGGGCTATTGTTTTGGAGGTGCGGCGGTACTTGAATTGGCTCGCTCAGGTGCTGACTTAAAAGGCTTTGTCACTTTCCATGGCGGCTTGGCTACACCTGAAGGTCAAAATTACGCAAAGGCGAAAGGTAGTCTATTAGTATTGCATGGCACGGCTGATGCTAATATTACCATGGAAGATTTTGCCAAACTGGCTAATGAATTAGAAAAAAGTGGAATTAAGCATGAAATGATCAGCTATAGTGGTGCGCCCCATGCGTTTACCGTTTTTGATTCTGATCGGTATCGTGCAGATGCAGACAAAAAATCATGGCAGCGATTTACAAACTTTTTAGCGGAGTTACTTAATAATAAATAAATAGTCCACGAAGAATCGCAATATTACTAGCAGGTCCAGACAATGCTCAAAGCGGTATTTATGGAAGGATGGCTGCAATATCTTTTTTTACGAAAGGCTGGATTTGTTATAGTTATTTGTTGTTTATTAGTTTGGTGGAGGTCTAGCTCCTCTGAGGAGCAAATACCAGAAGACGATTTTTTATCTAAATTAGCAGGAAACTGGTATGGTGAAGCGTTGCATACACCTGTAGGCCCTCGGCCTTATACTATTAGCTTTAAGCCTATTTCTTCAAAGTGTATTTCTGGAGTAGCTAATAATGGGGTTAGTTTGCATACCTGGACTTTTTGTCAAAAAAATAACAATGGATTAACGTTGACCTTTTTGTCTGACTTTGCTGGTAATCATACTCCAATCTACTTTAAAGTGATCAAAATTAATAAAGAGCAGATTATTTTTAAAGCAGATTCTCATCCCTTTATGGAAGTCTCATTTGAACGTTTTGGTTATTCTCGCAGAATTAATATCATTCACTACGGCAAACTACATGTTGGTATCCTGCTAAAAAGAGCGGACGTTAATACGCCTTGATACAGCACTTTGCATCGGTTGCTGATTAAGTCTTAATAATACTATATCGGCTGTTGGTTATACTGCTATGCTGAAATACACTGCTGTCCCACATTTACAGCATCCTCATTTGCTTATGATCATCTGTATTATTCGGTGGTGAGGGTGTAAATAATGCTTTAAGCTCTCTACGCTCAAACAAAGTGAGTTGCATGAGTCGAGCTATTTGAGTGATCGATAGTGTTATTCCATGAGAAAATTTTAGATAAGCGACGAGCAAATAAGCACACATGGCTACCCATATCTGGGTTAACACGGCATTTTTAGAGGTACCGACAAACGATTTTATCTTTAGGTTTTGCTTTATCCACTTAAAAAATAGCTCTATTTTCCAGCGTTCTTTGTAAATAGCTGCAATGGTGCTGGCTGCGAGCTTACTATTATTAGTTAAAAAGTAATATTGGTTGCCAGTCTCTGGGCATTTAAAACCGATACGACGTAAATGACCTTTATAAACAGCCCCTTGTTGGCTAGTCAACTGAATGTGCTGATCAGAAGTGACTGTACTGCTATTGTCGGTAGGCTGGCGCTTTAGTACACGGTATTTGGCTTGCTTTTTTAGTCGGGTTACAAAGAAGATTCCTTGCTCATTTAAAGTATTAAACCAGCGATAATCAGTGTAGCCACGGTCTACAGCAAGAATACTCCCCTTGGGGAGATCAAGGCTGCGTGCTATCTGTATTTCATGACATTTCCCTTCAGTAATACTCATAAATGCAGGCAAGTAGCCATTATGATCAAACCCAACATGTAACTTGATAGCACCTTTACTTTTTCGAAAATCTGCCCAAGGAAACATGGATAAACACAAGTCGATCACTGATGCATCAAGAGAATACAATGGATTTTTAAAACGAAACTTATGCCCTGGCCGATGATGATGACATTTATTTAATAGCTTATAAAACAAGGCTTCATAAAGCGTAGCGGGTTGCTGTTCATTGACACGGGCCAAACTACTTCTGGTGATATTTCCAATACCATGGTGATAGCGTTTATGCTGCTGAATCGATAGGTGATCAATGATGTCACGCAAACTATTGCGACCTGAGAGTTGACCAAATAATAGCGCAACAAACTGCCCCCACCGAGTCATTTTACGTAGCCGTTGACCCGTATGATGCTGATTGGCTAGTGATTCAAACTCATGTCTAGAAAGCAACTGAAGTATTTGGTGCAAGATTGTGTTACGATGAGCCAAGGCTTAAATCCTCTGGTTTTGCAGTGTTTGGTTGCACTCTCATTGTAACAACTTATGGGGACTTAAGCCTTTTTTGTTTCAATCTTATGGGACAGCAGTGGCTGAAATAATAGTGTATTAGTAAAGCCATATTGTTGATGGCATAATTATAGTAGTTTGAAATATGTGGCGTATTTTTTGTTGCGGCTTGTTGGTTTGTCAACTGACGGTGGCAGAAGAGGTGGTGACAATTGCGGTGGGGGAATATCATTTCTAAAGAGTTTCCTAATAGCCAGCAGTTAAAAGAAAAATTTGATCGAGGACTCAGTAAGTTAAAGGAAAGTGGTCAGTTCGATGAATATTATGATGAACTGCTTGCTGGAAAATATGCTCTAGATAAGAAAAATGATTGAAGATTCTGTTAGCCCGGTGAGAAAGCAGAGGATACTAAATAGTATCACTCTGCCTTATGTTTAGTGGAAAATAGTTGCTCCACCCTTTAAAAAAGAATAATTTTTGTATCCATACTCTTTTAAATAGTAATGTAGCCATCGATTTTGTTTACCTACTTTGTCAATAAATAGTAAGTTGTTGTCCTTTATTATTCTTCTTTTTAATAATGGAATTATCCTTGATAAGGGAATACGTTTTCTATCCTTAAAAGGTACCTTATCTTCTGCTCGTTGAAATGAATCTCTAATATCAATAATATAAAGACTGTTTTGGTGGGCTAAGGCTTGATCTTTTTCCATTAGCGTGCTTTTATACTCATCAGATGAAATAAGCTTGTTTTTATTATCAAGTGGTTTTTCCAATAGCATAGTTAGGTGATTATATTCCTGAGCCCAATCGAAAATACCGCTATCATAGGCATAACTGGGTTTTATTTCTCCTTCCACTTTTCTTGCTGCTTTATATGATTTTTGGCAGGTATGGCCATTGCAATAGAAAACCACACAAGCTTTTCCTGCAAGCTTAAACTCATTTGATACCATATTTACAAAATTTCTTTTTGCTAAAGAAATGTTAATTGCATTTTTAATTCGAATGACATCAAACTCTACTTTACTTCTAACGTCAACGATAAGACAACTATCGTAATTTTTATGTAATTCTGCCGTACTGATAACTTCAACATCTTTAAATTTTTCACGATAAGGGTAGTGGTGGTTAGCATAGCCGTTACAGACTATGAATAAACTGAGTAGTAGTAATGGAATAGTGAGTAGGTTGGGTTTATTAGAAGTGTTAGTTTTTTTATTTAAGTTGCCTAGTAATATCATATTAGAAAATCCTTTTCTAGCAGCCTAACAGAAACTATCCCATAAGTCGTAAGGCATAAATAGAAGTGACCATACTACTATGAATTAGACTATGTTATCACCCCAAGTCAACATAAAGTGGCTGGAGTAGCATCAAAATAATGTAAAACAAGTATATTTTTTATCCATGAGCCTAGATTTTTTGAATATGTTGCGATTAATTAGTGGAATCTTTGTTATAAGACATTGCTTTGAGGGTTGTTTATTATTTTGTGAAAATATAAATGTATAAGGGGTTACTTTTATTATATTTAAAATTTAACGAAGTATTGAGCATATTTTCTTGACTGGTTTATGATCATTGAAAGCGGTAAAATTATCAGGTTTATTATCTATTATGTTCTAGAAGAGCAAATTTTATGGCATCACTGTTTACCCATCCTGTCGTACCTGTTGTGTTGGGGTTGGCGCTGAAAAATCCAAAAATCACCCTACCTTTATTATTGGCTGCTGCTATAGCGTCAATTTTGCCTGATTTGGATGTCATTGCATTTCAGTTAGGTATTCCCTACGCTTCACCGTTTGGTCATCGGGGCTTTACTCACTCGATAAGCTTTTCTATTTTTGTGGGCCTAGTTGGATTGATCAGTCATCGGCTGTTAAAAACCACGCCATTTTGGGCGTTTACTGGCTTATTTGTTGGTTCAATCTCTCATCCTTTTCTGGATGCAATGACTAATGGTGGGCTGGGGGTTGCCTGGTTGTGGCCATGGGAGAATCATCGTTATTTTATTCCAAACCGGCTGATTCAGGTGTCGCCTATAGGCGTGTCAGGTTTTCTGTCTGAACGCGGTATGCAGGTGTTATGGTCAGAGCTACAGTGGGTCTGGTTACCCGCGATAAGTGTAGGGCTTGGGGTATATGGTTTGAGAGTGGGTTGTACTCGGTTACTTAGCAAACGGTAGTGTTGGTCATGGTGCAACCGTAGCAACCTGAAGGTTGCATAGTTGTCACCAATGTTACAGAAGTTCACCCAGTCTTGATCATCATCGTCGGTGTTTATTGGCAAAATAGGTAGTACTAACCTGAATGTTTATTTAGATAAGAGAGTTTATTTCTAATTGTCATTGTGATTTCACTTTTTATCGATAATGGTAGCTCATCGTATTCATTAAGGCGTATGCGAAATAAGTGAATAAAGGGGCGATGAGAGTGAAAATTTCTTAAGTCTGGGTTAAGTAAAACAGGCAGGAAAGGAGTTTGGTATTTTTCTTTGAATCGATTAATAACCAGTTGACCTCCTATAGGAAGTGGTAATAGCCTATAAGTGTTTTTTTTGTGTTTAGGAATAGCAATGATAATTCCATTTTTATGGATGCATTCGCCTGGTAATAGTAAAATGCCTGTATTAATTAAATACTTTTCGCTAATGTGGTTAAAGCCATTATTAAAATTATAGGGATTAGGTAAAATAATAAGGTGCTCTTTTTGGTTGTCCTTGGGTAATACTACTTCGAAATGACTATATAATTTTTCAACATTAGGGCTGTAAACACATAAGCCTGCAGAGACCTTCTTAAAAAAATTTAATGCAGATAACTTATTTCGATTAATGTGTAAATCCCAATATAAGCTTAAGTTTGGTGGAGCAATTGGCGTAGTAGTTTGGATAGGGGGTTGAGGTGATAAAGTGGCTATTGTTTGATTCATAATTGCTGTCCATCCTTAGACTATTGAATGCAATTAACACAATGTTAATGTAATAAAATGATTAATTAACTATTTCTCCTCAATAGTGCTTAACTAAAGTTAAGTATAGCAATTAGCTGACCTATTATTTAGTTACTGTTAAAAAATAAGGGGGATCTTTATTTAACTAGCTGTTTTTTTAGCAGTACAAGAATGCTTATCTTCATCTTCCCAGACTTTTTGGGGCACATATTGTAAGGTGGTTTGATAGCCCATATCATATAAAGTGAGCTTATCTTCTTCAGATAAATTAAATTCTACTGGAGAAAAATGTTTAGTATCAACAATAATGGTTGAATGCCAAAATGCTTCATTTATATACTCCCTGGAAATGGTGGTCATAAAAGTGCGAATTAACATACTTAAATAATCTTTAATTGGAATTAAGCTATTAGAACTAATTTGTGTGTGCTTTTGGCTACTTCGCATGCGAAAACAAATCACCGGTGTATTTTCCCCTGACCAATCACGGTGTAAGGCATCTTCGGACAGAATACTGCCATCGACTAATACATGATCATCAAAGTGTTGAAAGCTGAAAATAAGAGGAATAGAAATAGAAAACCTAACGGCTTTGGCAACTCTGAGATCAGGGGTATTATGCCGGTTAAAAATAACCGGTTGGCTTGAGGCGACATCCGTTGCTACAATGTGTAAATCTAATGCTAAATCTTGAAAGGTAACACCACCAAGCTGTTCATCTAGCCAATGTTCAAATACATGGCCATTCGATAGCCCTCCAGAGCGAATCAGGCTAATGATAGATTGGCCGCGAAACTGTTGAAAGTCTACATTCAAGGTAAGTGATTTCAACTCGTCAACGCTTTTACCTGTTGCATAAAGTGATGAAACAATACTGCCACCTGATACGCCCACAATGTGCTGAAAGCCAATACCTAGCTCTTGTAAACCTTGCAGGATACCTACATGAGCGGGTAAGCGGGTTCCCCCACCTGCCAAAATGGGGACAATGGTTGTAGAGTGTGTCACTTGCGTTATTACTGCCGTTATCAGTTTGATTACATTTTTATTATGTAACTATAGAATAAGTGTAACTACTTTGAGTGGGGCAAAGCATAATAATACGGCATGGATAACCAGTGTTTAATAACTAGCCAGTGATGTGGCTAGTAAAATTTATGCTTGCATTTTCCTAGTGAATTAGGGAGAATGCGCAGCCGTCGGCAACGCACGACGACCGCGTTATGGTGGCCTTTATCGGTCCTCTCGCAATGAATATCTGTAAACCCCGCCAGGCCCGGAAGGGAGCAACGGTAGCAGGGACTTCATGTGCCGGGATGTGGCTGGTAGAGGCTGCCGCCTATTACCTCTACCATTTTGTTTTACCTTGTTATTTCATTACTTAACTTTTCTCAGGTGCTACCGATTTCTCAGCAGGCTTAGCGTCTTTCTGCCACGCTTTTTTGATAATCACAGGTTCAATAGGTACATTTTGCATGCCTTGTTGATTACCTGTTTTAGTGGCTGCAATCGAGTCAACCACATCCATGCCAGTCGTTACCTTGCCAAATACGGCATAGCCAAAGTCTCTAACTCCATGATCTAAAAAAGCATTGTCGTTTAGATTAATAAAAAACTGAGAGGTCGCTGTGTCTGGGGATGGCAGGCGAGCCATGGCAATAGTACCACGAAGGTTTTTTAAGCCATTATTTGCTTCGTTTTTAATACTAGACCGGGTACTTTGTCGGTTCAACTGCGGGTTAAAGCCACCACCTTGAATCATAAAGCCTGGGATTACCCGGTGAAAAACTAGCCCATTATAAAACTCATCATTAACATACTGTAAAAAGTTTTTGACTGAGATCGGTGCTTTATCTGCGTACAGTTCAAGCTCAACAGTTCCTTTATTGGTTTCAAATACGACAGTAGGATTAGCAGCGAATGCATGGCTTATGAATAACCAGCTACTGAGTAACAGAATAGTTAGCGTAATGTAAGCTTTTTTCATCAGTGTCCTCATGAGTGTTAATTGTGGGAAGCTGAACATAAAAGGTTTCTCCTAGTTACGCAAGACTGCCCTTAGGGACGTACATGCCCTCAAGGTTGACGGCCGGTTGGAATGACCTACATTTAAAGAGAGTTCGCAACGATTTTGCTGAGTCATGGAAGACAACAACTGCCGCACTGATCACCCTCATCAAACAGTTAACTGGCTTAATAGGTGTTTATTATATTGTTTGAGTTTATTATGTTGCTTCAGTATTGCTAGTTGGGCAGATAGTCGTTGTTTGGTAACCCCAAAAAGCTTATTTCAGTCAGGGACAATTGAGTGCAGTTATAAAATATATGCAGTTCCTGTCAACGAGCACCTTTCCCGCGAAGTAAAATACCAACTACCCCTAGGTGAGCCGCCTAAGGCAGGCTGGCCAGTCGTGTTACTGTTTCAAGGCAATTTCTTTCCAGTCCAGTTTAAGCGGTCAACGGATGATCCTTTGGATAGTTATTATGAAACGTTAGCTATTAAAAGATTGCTTGATCAGGGGTTTGCTGTGTTAGCGCCTAAAGCAGAGTCGGAGCTTGATTGGTTAACTAACTCAGCAGGTCCATTTACTCAATATGAGTTAACCAGTGATTATGCTTTTTTTAAACGTTTATTAGCTGCTATCAAAAAAGGGACATTTGGTCCGGTTGATAATCAACGGAAATATGCAGCAGGTATGGCCAGTGGTGGTTATAACACTAGTCGGATGGCTGTTTCTTTTTCCCAGGAATTTAAAGCGCTGGCTATTCATTCGGCTTCATACGCAACCTGTACAGGCCCAACTTGTAGTATACCCCAGTCGTTGCCAGTAGATCATCCACCTACCTTATTTGTTCATGGCTTTTTGGATACAGTGGTACCCTGGTGGACGATGGATCAATACTATGCAAAGTTATTGGAACAAAATATTCCTACCAATCGCCTGACCGATTATTTGGCTGGGCATCAATGGGTATCTGAGTCGCCAGCTGCTATTATTACCTGGTTTCAGCAGTACCCATAAAAAAACCGTGACAACCTCCTCAGCTGTGTAGTCATTTATGTAGAATGACTACACAACATTCCTTGTCTTTGCTGGGCGAAAAAATAGTCTATGGCCGTGGTGATTCAAATAGCGTTAACAGGCCTTAGTCTTTTTTTTCTGGCTTTACAGATAAATGGCTGGTGTCAGGAGGTGGCGGTGGTGTCTTTTTGTTGGGCTCAACAATATACCCTTTCATTGGAGCAATAGACAGTTGGCTGGTATCTGGCGGTGGTGGCGGAGTAGTCTTTGAGGGCTCTTTCATTAAAGAACCAGTAGGGGCTATTGACCAGTCAGGTGCATCAAGATCAGGCTGGTCGCTATGTTCAGCCGTTTCAGGGGTATCTTGCTCAGGTGATTCTGCTTGTGAGGCTGTAGGATCGGCAGTTGGCTTTGCTGCCGGTGCGCTGGAATGGGCTGAATCGGTTGTTTCTGGTGCCCCCATTTCCATTAGTCGACAGTTTAAGCCTGCTTTTTTTAACGCCAGCAAATATTTTTGCCCTGTGGTCTCATCTAGCTGATTTTTAATCACAACCCGCTTGCCAGAGAAGAAAATAGCTATCTGTTGCTCATTGGCTTTAAATAACTTAGCTACATTTTGTTTGGCAGTTGCCTCGGTAAAGCCGGAGATTAGCTCACCATTGAAAACCAGTTCGTATTGTTTACTCATATTAACCAGCAGTGAAACGTAGGAGAAATTTATAAAGCCTATTTGTGTTTGGTTGAATTTGACAAACGTTAGGCCATAGTGCTGACCCTTATTTATAGGATGCAGCACTAGATAGTTATAAGCTGTTATTAGGAATTGGGCAACCTTGATATGAAGACAATAATAGATTGTCTGACAGTCTGGTTGGGCGGGTAAGCTTGAACTGTTTTTGATATTGATGCTTGTATTTTTTGTGAATCATTACTACAAAGAAAATAGTGTTGCTCTGTCATATTTATGTAAATTGATTTACGTTGAATAGACATGTTATTAATTTGACAGAGGAAGTAATGATTTGTTTGCAGTACATTGGTGTAAAGGAGGCCAGAGGCCTTTGCGAGAACGTTGCTCTTTGCAAAAAATGACCGCTTTATTAAGTAGTTGGCTGGTAGCATCGTTTTGCTGTGCTGCTGAGTTGGCACCATTACCTGATTTTTCTAAAAACACTCAATCTAAAATTACGTTATTCACTATTGCTGGTTCAAATACCATTGGCGCTAAGTTAGGTCCGGCACTTGTCCGACAATATTTAGCTGATAAAGGCTTAACTGATATTCAGGAAAAAGAGCTGGCGACTAATGAAAAGGAAATCAGTGGCCTTGCTAAGCAACAAAATAAAGCACTAGCCATTGTTGTCAAAGCCCACGGTTCGTCTTCAGGATTTAAAGCCATTGCGGCAGAAAAAGCTGAAATAGCCGCTGCATCCAGATCGATTAAAAATAGTGAGCATAAGTTATTAAGCTCAAAGGGAGACTTTAAAAGTGATTCAGCCGAACATATTTTAGCCATTGATGGGTTGGCTATTATTGTTAATAAGTCTAATTCACTCAAGCAGTTGTCTGTGGAGCAGGTTGGTAAGTTGTTTACCGGTAATATCACTAGTTGGAGCCAGATTGGTGGGTCGCCATTAAACGTTACTCGTTTTGCCCGTGATAAAGCCTCTGGTACGTGGGATACCTTTAGTGGACTCGTATTAAAAAAACAGTCACTCGCAGCAGGTACAGAGCGGTTTGAATCGAATGCCGAATTGTCTCGTAAAGTGGCAGCAAATACGGGGGCAGTCGGCTTTGTTGGATTAAACAGTATTGGAAACGCTAAGCCATTAGCGATTTCTGCTGGAGGAGATAATTATTTAGAGCCTAATATACTTAATGTGGCGACTGAAGATTATCCCTTAGGACGTCGGTTGTACTTTTATATCAGCCCGAATAATCCCTCTGAGTTAGCTAAAGAATTTGTTGATTACGCATTAAGCGCAAAAGGGCAAGAAATTGTTAATGAGGTAGGGTTTGTTGGGCAAAATATAACGATACTTAACCAGCAATTAGCTGCTAAATTTCCTACTAATTATATTGAGCAAGTAAAAGGCTATCGCCGTCTATCTGTTAATTTTCGGTTTGAAGCAGGAAAATCCAAGCTTGATAATAAAGGCAATCGGGACTTAAAACGCATGAAGATATTTTATGATCAGCAGAGTAAAAGCGGCCCGGTTAGTTTGATTGTTCGTGGTTTCGCTGAAGAGGCAGGTAATGCGAGAAAAACAGAGTTATTAGCTAATTTACGGGCAAAAGTCGTAAAGCGGGAACTGATTAAAGCAGGGGTGGACCGCAACTCACTAAAGGTAATTGGCTATGGGGCACTCCATTTAACTGAATCCAATAATGATCCTGCAACCAAAGTTAAAAATAGTCGTGTTGAGGTTTGGATTAAAAAGTGATCGGCTGAGAAAGTGGCGATAGAAAAAAGGGCCTTTGCGATAGGCCCTTTTTTTATTTTCTGCTCTTGCTCTTTGGGGATTTATGATATTTGGGCTTTTCTTCAGGGGCTTGGAAAACCAAATATAACTCAGTAACCACTTCAGCAAGTTGGTTAAACATGTCTTCTACCAGCTCAGCGTCTTCTCGCATTTCTGCAAACTCAGGCTGATCATTAAATAATCCGGATAATACCATGATTGGTAGCAGTAACTCACTGATTTCCTGCTGGTCTTTATTAAACCAAAGCTCTTCTGCCTCAAAAACGGTGGTCATAAACCCAATTGACCATTCTTCAGCAATCGTTAACCACTGCTCTTCATCTTCTTCAAATTGAAAAGGTAATAAGGGTGGTTCTGCAAGATACAGTTGGCGTTGGATTTGTTGACCAAGTTGATTCAGCAGAGAGGCAAGCTCATCTAGTGGAAATTGGGTTGGAAGTGATGAGTCACCAATAACAACCTGGCAAATAGCTTGTTCCTGAATAGTGGGGGCAATGGCATTGGCGGTGAGCAGGCCTAAACACTCTAAATAGGTTAACCCATCTTCTGCTAATGCTGGGTGGTCCAGTAATTGCTCAAGTTGGCTGATATGCTGTTGAAAAGAAGTGTGTGGCATTATGTCTCAACTATCAAAAATAAAACCTATTTTAAGGGTATCTGCATTAATTGAAAATGCTGAGTTTTTTCTAGGTATTTTCTTTGCTAACTATTCAGCACTAGTGACTCTCTATATACTCTGCCATTTCCTTGTCAGGTAAGGTTTGCATAAACAGTGGGAGTAAAACTGGGTGAGCCACGATACGCAAGCTGAATTAAAGTGTTTATTAAAAAAGGTGTTTGGGTACGATGAGTTTAGAGGGCAGCAAGCAGAAATTATAACCAGGTTAGTTAATAATCAAGATGCAGTGGTCATTATGCCAACAGGTGCAGGTAAATCCCTTTGTTACCAATTGCCTGCTATTGCCCGTGCTGGTACCGCTATTGTGGTATCACCCTTAATTGCGTTAATGCAAGACCAGGTAGCTGGTTTAATTGAAAATGGGATTAATGCTGCTGCTCTCCATGGCCACTTAACTATAGAACAACGCCAAGCAACTGAACAAGCCTTGCTTGCTGGCCAACTTGATATTCTATATGTTGCTCCTGAGCGTTTAAAAAGCGAACGACTGTTGGGTGTGTTTCAGCAAATTCCTTTGGCATTATTTGCGATTGATGAAGCTCATTGTGTGTCGCAGTGGGGACATGATTTTCGGCCTGATTATTTAACACTAGGTTGTTTAGCTCAGCAATTTCCACATGTACCTAGAATTGCCCTGACGGCAACTGCAGATAAGCGAACTCAGCAGGAAATTATTGAACGTTTGCACTTACAGCAAGCGCAATTGTTTTGTTCAGGTTTTGATCGCAGCAATTTGTTTTATCATATCGAACCCAAACAACAAGCCAGGCAACAACTGTTGAGTTTTTTATCACAGCAATCAGGAGCAGCAGGAATTATTTATTGTGCCAGTCGTCGGAAAGTGGAGCAAACAGCTGAATGGCTGCAACAGCAAGGATTTGCTGCACTGGCTTATCATGCAGGGCTGGACGCGAATACAAGGGAAGTTAATCAGCGCCAATTTATTTACGAAGATGGTCAATTAATGGTTGCCACAGTGGCTTTTGGAATGGGGGTGGATAAGCCAGATGTGCGGTTTGTAGTCCACTTGGATATGCCGCGTAGTATTGAGTCTTACTATCAGGAGACAGGCCGAGCGGGACGTGATGGTTTGCCGGCCACTGCATGGATGTTGTATGGGTTACAAGATGTATTATTTAATCGCCAGTTATTGGCTCAATCAACAGCCGAGCCAAGAGTAAAAGCAGTTGAGCAACACCGCCTAGATACAATGTTGGCGTTATGTGAAAGCACCTGTTGCCGGCGTCAAGTATTATTACGTTATTTTAGTGAAAATTATCCCAAACCTTGTGGCCAGTGTGACTGGTGCGTTAATCCTGCCAGTACCTGGAATGCAACAGAAGCGGCACAAAAAGCGTTGTCTTGTGTGTATCGTACTCATCAACGGTATGGTGTCAGTCATGTCATTAATGTGCTGTTGGGTAGGAAAAATAAACAAATACAACAATGTGGCCATCAGCAGCTAAGTACGTGGGGAATTGGCCAAGAATTTAGTGAAGCACAGTGGCGGTCAGTATTTCGCCAGTTGATTGCGCAAGGTTATTTAGGAATAAGTATGGATGGTTATGGTACGTTGCAATTAACTGAACGCTGCCGTCCTTTGCTGCGTGGTGAAATAGACTTGTATTTACGTTCAGATCAGAGAGCGGTTAAACGTCCTAAAGGTCGCTTTGAGCTGGAAGTGTCTCCAGAAGACTACCCTTTGTGGCAGGCATTAAAACGATTAAGGCGCCAATTGGCAGCTGAACATCAAGTGCCACCTTACCGAATTTGTAGTGATGCTACCTTATTTGAGATGTTGCAGCTGAAACCAACCCAGCAAAGTCAGTTATTACAGGTGCCAGGTATTGG
The DNA here is from genome assembly GCF_011009015.1 of Spartinivicinus ruber. Lineage (NCBI taxonomy): Bacteria > Pseudomonadati > Pseudomonadota > Gammaproteobacteria > Oceanospirillales > Zooshikellaceae > Spartinivicinus > Spartinivicinus ruber. Next base: position 3,714,211 of record NZ_CP048878.1, on the reverse strand, counting down.
CACCCACAAAAGACGGCAGTTTGGTAACCAGTTTATTGAATTATTTACTTCTGCCCAATATTTTGGAGAGGAGTTATCTTGAGATGCTTTTAAAAGCGCTTATTATTTTTCCCAAGGCCACTTTTGGCGTTCAGGAGTAGCACTATCTTTAATAGATTGGGGATCAGCTTCGATAACTGGGTTGGCAAGCTGTCGCTTAACCCATAATTGTGTGACTACTAATAAACAGATCAAATGGTAAACTAAATCAAAATAGGCTAGCCCTAAGAATGCACCACCTGTTGCATAAGCAATAATACTCACTTGAATCATCCGGGCTAACTGGTTTGCCCATAACATGTCGGCTCTGTCTTTAGTATGGCGAATAATCCAACTACCTGTTCGCCAAGCTAAGAAAAATAGCAGCAAAAATAAGAAAAGCCCAATGAATCCCTGCTCACCCAATACCTCAAAATAGATACTGTGGGCATCATGGACCCGCTCCGGATTAGAATAAAGTGCAAAATTTTCGGGGGTCCAGCATTTGAACCCTCCAGCAGTGACACGGTGTGTAGCAATATTAAATGCCATTCGCCAAGCACTTAAGCGTCCTAGCCCTGATTCATCAATTTCAGGACCTTCATCTGCATTGGTAATGTACTTACCTACTACAGGGATAGAGCCCATACGTTCAATCCAATGATCGGGTAGGAAGGGGGTAATGGCTAATAAACTCACTATACAGACAATGGCAAGGGGTAGCTTATGTTTGCTTTTAAACCATAAAAAGCCAAGCATGCAAACAAATGCTAAAAAGGCACCTCTAGAGAAAGTACTCAAGATAGATAAAGCACATAACATGATGCTGGCTAATAGAAAGCGCTTGAGCATTTTTTTTGAGCTGTTTTGGTAGAGATAGACAAGCAGCGGAATAATCATCAATAGTGCAACTCCTAGCTCGTTATTACCTTCTATCACTGAGCCAGGTGGCCCCCAAACACGGTAGCTCAACCCAGTCGCTAGCGAAAAGACGCCACCCTTGATACCGAAAAAGCCTATGGAGAGGGCCATTACCCACACTAAACCATGAATTCTTTCTTTTGACTGAATAAGAATCATGGATAAAAAAGTGATAAATTGCACTTTTAGTATTTCTATATAACTGGTACTTGCTGCTTCAGGATATACAGCAAAAAGAGTACTGATACCAATCCATACAATAAATAGGATTAAGACCACCGTAATTGGAGTAGCGGGTAGTTTTTTATTTTCTTTAGAAACAATAAAAGCGAATATCGTGACAAGGGCTATTATATAAGCGAAGGGAAAGGTATAGGCAAAGCCCCAGCCGAGCCGGTGAGGGTTCATGTAGCTGATCCAGGCAAATAAAAAGATGCCGATATGTGGTCGGCGTAATACAAGGGGTAAACATCCAAAAACAATAAGCGTAACGATGATGTCGCGCATTTTCTATTCCCTTAGGCGTTACTTGACCAAGGTGGGCAATCGATTTACCCAACAGCTAATAAGTGAATGACTTGATAAGTCGTAAGTTGCACTGGAGTTGCTACACTTGCATCTTGCTAAATAAATATCATGACTGGTGTATGGCAACCCATTAATCATATTTATCAAGTATGGTATACCCTTCTCGGATGATTTTTAGGGTTTGTTATCGTCGCTCATTACCCAACCATTTATAAAAACATAAACTCATGGGGCATCGTCATTCGACTGTCCACAGCACTTTTATTTCAATTAGTGCTGCTATTGCTAGTTTTACAGTAGTAAGCCAGCCTCCTAAAAACCATTCGCTTTGGCTATAACTAAACAGATGTATTAAAAGTACCCAATAAAATAGTCTTTAATAGCGAAAAAAGCATGCTATAGGGTTAAAAACGACCCGTCAACGCTAAAGTTTAGTTTTAGGAATATTGGTTAACAAAATATTTAATTAAAGATTTGAATAAGATAAACAATTCCGGTTTGTTTTTGTAGGTATCATGTTTACCCTTAATGCTAAAGAGTAGAGTACATGAAATGAAGAGCGGCTATATTGCTAATTCAAACATCTGGTAAGTTATAGAAACAAAGTAAATGTGACTCACATCTCTAATTATAAGGTGAAGTCGTTGATATAAGTGATAATTGAGCACCATCACAATATTAGAACCTTACTTAAAGAAATATAGTCCGGCTTATATAAACGCAATATAATCTTACAACATGAATTACTTATCTATCGTGCTAAGATTGGTCTGTAAATGATAAACAAAATGATGAAGCCACCAACTTATGAGTGAGGATAAAAGAAAGAGGCTAGCTAACCGATTAACAGCTAAAATCTAGTTATTCATAAAAGTTTGACGCATACCTCCATAAAAAACCAGTCATATGTAGATCTACTCCTTAAAAGAAAGCCTGTGTAGTAACTGTTGGTGATATCCATGAAAAATAATACCCTGAGAATTTATACTAAAACAAATGATAAAGATCTATTTATAGAGTTCACTAAGAAAAATATTGCTAATAAAAGTGATCAGCATTGTATAAATGTTCAGTTGCCAGTCGCGGGATATGGAATTGTTAATCAGTCAATCCCCTTAGCAGATGATGATGTCAAAAAATTATTTGAGTTTTTATCGCTAGCGTGAGTTTTGATCAGAGATATCAAGCAGTTGAGCAGGGAACCCAAAGCGTGAAAATTTTAATTACAGCAGGTTACTTTCCTCCTTATTGTCCAGCGTCGGCAAGCCGGGTAAATAAGTTTGCAAAATATTTGGTTGATCAAGGGTATGATGTCAGGGTTTTATCACCAAAAGACCCGCGTTTTCCAGAAACGCTAAAAGCTGAAATTACGCAAGATCGGGTACTTTATACTGAATATACAGATATTAATGATATCCCTGTCCGTTTAAAAAAGTTACTACGGTCTGTGTTTTGTCGAAGCAACCAAGTAGCTGAGGCTACAAAACAAGAGCAGCCAGTCAGTGATACGAAACTGGTAAAAACCAACAAGGAATCCCTACTGAGTCGCCTTTATAGGTCCATGATGAATATACCTGACAATTCTGTGGGCTGGTATTTTCACGCAATCAAGGCTGGACGAACGCTTTTTGAACACTGGCGTCCTGATATTATTTTTGCAACTGCACCACCCTTTACTACCTTATTAGTTGGATCTCGCCTCGCTCGTTTAAGCAATGTACCTTGGGTCGCAGATTACCGCGATTTGTGGTCAGACCATGGTTATTACGATAGTGGTTATTTGCGCAGAAGGCTTGATGTATTACTTGAGCGTTATATGCTCAGTAATTGCAAAGGACTAGTGACCGTTACCGAGAGTTGGACTGACCTTTTAAGGGAGAAAAGAAATAAACCTGTTACCTGTGTGATGAATGGCTTTGATCCTGAGGACTTTTGCTTGCATGATGAAAAGCCTGATAGCAATAATGCTTTATTGGGAGGCGATAAGGTTACGATTCTATATGCAGGCCATCTCTATGGACAAAAACGAGATCCCTCTGTTTTATTTGAAGCACTTGGACAGTTAGGCGATAAAGCTAATTACTTTAAAGTGATCTTCTATACTGAAAGTGGTTTGGGGGACTTTAACACAGATCAGAAACAACTAGTTGAAAAGTATCAGCTTGAAGATGTAATAGAATTTAACACCTATATCTCACAAAAAGAGTTACATAAAGTTCAGCAGCAGGTTGATGTCTTGCTGCTACTACGTTGGAATGACCCTCGAGAAGATAGTGTAATCGCTGGTAAACTATTTGAATATATTGGTGCAGGTAAGCCGATTTTGTCTGTGGGAAGTACCACTGGCGAAGCTGCAGATATTATTCGATATAATGATTTTGGCTGTGTATCATGTGACCCAGATGAAATAGGCCATTTTTTACTACAAAAATATCAGGAAAAACAACGTGGTATTCCATTAAAACTCAACGAGAGTAATCGTAATAAATTTAAAAGGTCTGAACAGTTTTCCAAGCTTGAGATTTTCCTCAAGGCTGTTGTAGAGAAAAATGGTTCATCTTTGGGTAGCTATAAAGTTAATACTGAAGAAGATATTTTAAAATAGTTTACCATTTAGTGTGGTAAACTTTGGGAACTGTCTATTTACTTTGGTTTATACCAGTCGCGAGTTATTCTTAGGTTTCATAACCATGACTTTTTATCTCAATAACTTATTAATTACAAACTTATAGCGTTTCAGCACTAGGTGGTTTTGCTTAAAAAGCTTCGCACTAAGGTTATTTTAACTATGAGGTCAGACAGGAAACTTATTTTTTGTACTATCCTTTCGTATGATTTTTTTTGCCCAATTATCTAATATGTGAAAAATAACGGTAATCATAGGTTTATATAAATATTTTTTGCGCTCGGTCATGCTTCCTATAATGAAAGTGACTATTGCGACTAGTGAAATGATAAAAACAAATGAAACTAAAGAATTTTTGTTATAGTTGAAGTGGTACTCTAGTGTTTTAATGGTTGGTGCATGAACAAGATATAAGGTAAAAGTGAAAGATGCAAGGTAGCGAATTACTTTAGTGATATCCTCTCTAATTGATATTATATAATGCTTGGCTGCATATAAATGAATAACTGCTAAAACAGCAACAAAATAGTCGGAAATAAATTTTCTGGCACTTCCCAGGGGTAATTGTTCAAAGACCCAAATTTGATCTGCTAAACTGAATAGATATTTATCCCATAGCAAAGTTTTATATATAAAGTAAATAAAAATTGGTGACCAGAATAATATCGCAGACTGCAGGTAACTTAGCTTCCAACGATGAATATTTTTAAACAACCATACTCCAAGTAGCCAGATAGGGTAAAGTAACCATAATTTATAGCCTACAAAAAGGAATAAAATGGTGAAAAAGCCTACTCTTTTCCAACCAGTGAAGAAATATAAAGGAACAAATAGGATGTAATACCAAACTTCATAACCTAAGGACCAATAGGGGATGACGGTGAAAGGTTGTTCAGAAATAGTCCAGATTTCGCCGAAAAAGCCAAAATGTAAAGGTATATAAATATAAAGCTTTTGATATTGATAAAGACCTTGGTATTTATCAGGGTTGAACTGTAGACCAATGAGATCAATGATGACTGTTAATAGTAATACGGGGATTGCTACTGAGTAAATCCGAGTTGCTCTGTCAATTAAATACTGTTTAACAGAGGATTGTTTTTGGTTAACTGTATAGGTGATAACAAAGCCAGAAAGAATAAAAAATAATACAACAGCATCCCTACCTGATTCTGGAAGGTACTGGCCTATTTCTGGAGAAACTAAACCCCACATTGCAATATGGGCTAGTAAGACAATTAATGCAGCCAAAAACCGGCATAGATCAAGATAAGTAGAAAGTGCTTTATTCATATTTGAATTCTTTTTCACTACTGTAGTTGCATTAACACTAACGATTCACTGCTACTTTTAACTAATTCAAATAACAGACTTAGTTAGTTTTTTATAAAAGACAGTAGTTCCCTGATTATTCCTTTAAAAAATAGCAATAATAATGCTGAATAAGTCAACATGCCAGTGACTATAGCAAGTAAAAATATCTGTAAATCGGACAGTGTTCCCACTGTTTTGAAATACAATAATGCAACCACAGAGGCCATCAGAGTGCTGGATAAAAAACCTGGAAATAAGTTCTGTAAAAACTCGCTAAACCGAATGTTGAGGGCTTTACATGAAATATTAGTGCACAGCAAAAATTGGATTGGTGTTACCACTATCCAGGCTAATACTAAGCCTATAACGCCTTGCTCAACAAATAGAAGGATGGTTATGGCTAAGCTTGTTATCATAATGAGTGTATTAGCCAGATTCACTTTTGGCTTGCCAATGCCTTTAGTTGCCGGAGAGAAGAGGTTCAGTGAGAATCTCAGCGGTACTACCAGACAAAGCAGAGTGAAGGGAATAGCTGAGTCTGTCCAGTGATCTCCTAGAATAAGGGGTAATGCATAAAACCCAGTAGCGGCCATCCCAAAGAAAATAGGAAAAGAGATAATCCCCCCTAAACGTTGGCTTTTTAAAAAATAGTATTTAATCTCATCTGGATTTTGTTGTTTTTTGGAGTAAAAAGGGAATGCGACCTGGCCGATAATCGGAATCAGCTTGGTCATGGGTAGCATTGAAAGGCTGGCAGCTACAGCAAATATGCCAATTTGCTCAGTTGTTAAAAATCGACCCGCAATCAGGATGTCAACTTTAGTGTAAAGTGACCAAATGACTGAGGTTAGAGTGATAATGCCGCCAAAAGCTAGAAAATGTTTTATTTCAGAAAATTTGAAGCTGGGCACTATAAAAAACTTTGCAACTATACAATAGCTTATTGACTGGTAAACAAACATAAAAATCATAGAAGCTACTAGTGCCCAATGTTGGAAGTTATTAATAGCTAGGGTCAGGGCAATAATTGCTGATAGCACTGATGCGATTAAATCGGCAATGGACTTCTTTTTAAAATCCATTTCTCTCGATAGTAAGGCTGATGGTAAGGCAATCCAGGGTATGAGCAAAAATGTAAAGGATAAAACGATAAGTACTTGAAAAAGTGCTGGTTCAGAAAAGTATTCTGCTAGTGGTCGAGCGATGGCAAGGTGGACTAAAAAAATTGCTGCACAGGCAACGATATAAAATCCTAACAGATTACGAATTTGATTTTTTGATAGTTCTTTTGCCTGAATAAGGCTTTCAGCTAGCCCTGTGCTGCTAATTAGAACAAACAGAGAAAAAGAGATTTCTGCTAGACTAATGATACCGTAAGCGGTTGGGTTGATATACCGGATAACTAAAAAGGTTGATGCCCAAGAAAATAGCTGTGCTCCGAATCTTGCGGTTGCAGTCCAGAATAATGCTGTTTTTGCTTTTTGAATAAACGTTTTTTCCATAAGATGACTACAAACAAGAATCAGATCATTCGATTTTTATTTGACTTTCCAATAGTGTGCTGCAATAAGTGGGTCACTTATCAAGATAAAAGTTGAATTATATCTCGGTTTGGCTTTCCGATGCTTCCTAATTGCCAGTTTTGTGCAGTCCGTTAATACCAATTGCTTTCATCAAAAAACCAATAATTGGACACGGGAGCGTATAAGTTGGCGTTTTACCCCATTCGACGGTTATGGTTACTACCGAGCGTTACTCTACTAAGTCTAACCTTATAAATCAATACACCATGAATATTCCATTGTTATAACCAGTAATAAATAATTGTAAAGAATTCCTTCAGTTATGAAGCTTTCTTAAATGGAGTTTTGTTAACTACTAGCCTCAATTATTAGGGAATAGGCCTAAAATAATATGCGAAATTGCTGGCGTGCTGACTGAAATTTATCTACTGACTTTTATCTAGCGTATAATTAACCCTATTTATAGGGGCACACAAGAAAAAGTAGGAATGAGGATAATTGCTGGGACTAAAAAGCTTGGTTAAGTGTAATTTAATTCGACTTATTCAAACACTGGCGGCTGCTTCAAGTGGTTGTCGACATTGTTTACAAATATAACGAGCACCTTGTTGGGCTCGTTTATGTTGTATAGGCCCAAGCCAAACAGGTTGAGCACATTGGCAGTGATAAGGACGTTGATTGTTGACAGTGGATAGGTCATATTGATGACAACGCTCTGCTGGACAGCAAAAGACTTCCTCCATTACAAACTGCCATTCTTCACCATGGGGCTTAATATGACTGCCATAGATGAGGGGAGCGACCAAGTGAGCCACTTCATGGGCGACAGTATGGGTAATAAAGTGTTGTTGATGGTGGGTTAAAAATAGTGGGTTGAATCTTACTTCATTATTGAGCCAGTCGGCAGTGCCGGCACAGGTGCCTTTCAAGTCAAAACGAATAGTGGGCATTTGAAACATTCTACCAAAACGTGTTTCAGCTAGGCAGATTAATACTCTGACTCGTTTAATTACTGCATCTTCAAGCATTTTCAACTAGCACAACAATTGCCGAATAGATTACCCGGCAATTGTAGACTGTTGACTAATGACTGCCAAGTTGCAGTAAGTGTAGGAAAGCTAAAACACAACCTGTGATGGTCCAATGCCAATTCCCCAAACCAGCACTGTAATGGTGATAATAGAGACTAATACCACTAAGCCAACACACAGCACACTACTGGCAAATAAAAAGCCAACTTCTTTAGGTACCTGCATCATTACAGGAATACCGGTATAGAGAAGGTAAGTTGCATAACTGGCGCCTGCGATAGCAAGTAACATATTTAGCCATACGTTTGGTAACAGGGCACCCAGGCCAGTGAAGAATAAGGGAGTGGCAGTATAAGCAGCAAAGACAATAGTTTGACTTAAACTAGTGCTAGCGTTATAGGTTTTTGCCATCCACTGAATAAAGCAGCCCATCACAAAGATACCTGCCAACATAGCACAGTAGCTTAACAAGGCCATCCCAGCGGCATTGGATTCTGTCAGTTTGACAAGCTTGTCATTACCAACTGACCATCCCACTTGGGTAAAGCCAATATAGCCGCATATAGCAGGGATAGCTGCAAGTAACAAAACATGAGTAAGATAGACTTTACTGACAGAGCTGGACTCACTGCGGATCAGCTGCCATTCTTGTTGGGGCATCGTAAATAGACCCCAAATGTGGTTTAACAGCACTTGTGTTACCTCCTTGGCTTTAATCGTCATATAAAGTGTGCATTTAGCAGAGCCTGTAACTGGTTGCTGCATATGTTCACTTGTTTGACGGGTGAAAAGTAGTTTATTTCGCGTTAATTCAGCTGCTAAAGGCATCTCACCTAAGTGGTCAGTTCTTTCAATACATGAATACTTAGCTGCTACTATGGAATTATTGGAAATTGCTACTTTTCGTACCTTGTTATTGTTAGTTTATTTTTTATTAGTTTTTATTGCTTTAATTGACTTATGTTAAATCCAGTTAACAGGCTCAGTATAAATAAATCAACTTGGCGGGTCACTGGCTTTATTATATTTTTCAGGACTTAAGAATAGCATTTTTAAAAATTATTAAGCTTTTTCCCTTTTTATATGACTGCCAGTTATGAAGGAAACATCTCTTTAGTGTGAAATTGAAAGAAAATTCACTGTTTCCCCTTTCCTTTACTTAAAGAGTAAGAAAGCCTGCTAGGAGGTTGTTAAATGTTAGTCATTAAACGTTGGGTGTTGCCTTTATTGTGGGGAATATGCATATTGATAGCTTATCAAGCTCCCTATACTTATGCTGCGCCAAAAGCTGATTTGTGGGGTTTTTGGCAAACCAGTAATGAGCAGAATAGGGCTGAGATCAACCATCAACCATGGCAGCAGCTGTTAGATCGCTATTTAGTGACAAGTTCAAAGGGGCATTTAATTAATTATGAAAAAGTGACGGCCACCCATAAACAACAGTTGAATAACTATATTAAACAGCTAAGTGGTATTGACCCACGTGATTACAATAAACAGCAACAATTTGCTTACTGGGTTAACTTATATAATGCACTAACTGTACAGTTGGTGTTGAATAACTATCCTGTTAGCTCAATTAAAAAATTGGGTAAAGGGCTTTTCAGTTTTGGACCTTGGGATGATGAGATTATTCAGATTGCAGGACAAGCAGTTACATTGAATGATATCGAACACCGTATTCTCAGACCTATTTGGCAAGACCCTCGGATTCATTATGTAGTGAATTGTGCCAGCTTTGGTTGCCCTGATTTGGCTAGTCAAGCTTTAACTGCAGCCAATCAACAACAGGTGTTAAAAGCAGCTGCGAAACGGTTTATTAATCAAACCAAAGGAGTTTCCTTTACTAAAGGCGAGCTTATTCTGTCGAAAATATATGATTGGTACCAGGTAGACTTCGGGGCTAATGAAGCTGCTGTGATAAAGCACTTACAACAATATGCCAAACCTGCACTGCATCAACAGTTAGCGCAATATCAAGGTAATATAAGCTATCAATATGATTGGAACTTAAACAAGGTGAATTAAAAAACAGCGTTAGGCCAGGCTGGTCAAATGATACATGCCAGCCTGAGTAAGCTGTTTGTTATGCTTGAAACGAACTAGTTACAGAGAAATAAGCTTTACAATAGCTGCATCTTCTTCCATGTTTTCGCTTGGAATATTTGCTTGATAATCAATGTTTGGTGGGTCAAAGGCCTGATCACCATCTACAAACGGCTGGTCCTGGGTTGCCAGTGATTGAAAGTCAAATAGTCCTGTATCAACCATATGTGAAGGTACAATATTTTGCATGGCACGAAACATACTCTCAATGCGGCCAGGGAACTGACGGTCCCACTGGTTTAACATAGCCTTGATCTGTTTACGTTGTAGGTTTTCTTGAGAGCCACACAGGTTGCAGGGAATAATCGGAAAGTTTTTCAAATTGGCATATTTAGCAATGTTTTTTTCGCGGCTGTAAGCCAAGGGGCGAATGACCATATGCTGACCATCATCAGAAACCAGCTTGGCTGGCATAGCTTTCATCTTTCCGCCATAAAACATGTTTAATAATAGGGTCTCAATCATGTCATCGCGATGATGACCCAGGGCGATCTTAGTAGCACCCAGTTTTTTAGCAGTACTATATAAAATGCCGCGCCTTAACCTTGAGCATAATGCACAGGTGGTTTTTCCTTCAGGTACCTTTTCTTTGACAATACTATAGGTGTCTTCCTCAACAATTAAGTAGTCGATATTGAGCGTACTCAAATAATTCGGCAGTACATCTTCAGGAAAGCCTGGCTGCTTTTGGTCAAGATTGACTGCAATAATGGAAAAGCTGATGGGCGCATGTTGCTGCAGGTTGAGTAAGATATCCAGCAACGTATAGCTATCCTTACCACCTGACAAGCAGCACATTACTTTGTCACCGTCTTCAATCATATTGAAGTCAGCAATGGCCCGGCCTACTTCTCGACGTAATCGCTTTTGTAGCTTGTTGAGGGTGAGTCTGTCAGATTTTGGGTTTTGCATAGACATTGTACTGCTAAAGGCACTCAGTAATGGGGGGCTGATTATACCTGAGCATAGGGTTAATGAGAATAAAGTATGTCGATAAGGGAAGGGTAAGCAAACTTTTTACCGATATTGCTTGCCCAAACAATAGGGGCGTTAGAAAACGCTATAGTTAGATAGAGATGTAGACCATTAAAACAATAACGCCTTTTAACAATGCTTAAGTGATGAGGCACTGCATGACTTTATATGAAGACATTAAACGCCAGTTACAGGCAAAGCAAGTGGAGTTGGAACAGCGACTATCTCGGTTGAAACGTGATGCAGTCAAGCCAACCAGTAGAGATTGGTCAGAGCAGGCACAAGAGCGCGAAAATGATGAGGTAGTTGATGCTCTGGGGAATGAAACCTTGTCTGAGTTGATGAAAGTTCAGCGCGCATTGGTGCGTATTGATAGTGAAGAATATTTATTCTGTAGCCAGTGTGGTCAAGAGATCGCACCCGCTCGACTAAAAGTGATGCCCTATACAGACTTGTGTATTCAGTGTGCAGAACAATTGTCTAACTAACCCAGCCAATTACTGAGTCAAGAGCTATTATACGCTAGTAAGCAGTTAATCTGGTTTTTAGAATAAAATGTGATAAATAAACAAGTTGCCTTTGCCTGTTAGTAACTATAAAAAAATTCAACAGTTGCTGTGGTAAATTTTCAGGCGGCTTGTGGAGTACCAAGTATATACTGATGATAATTTTGGATGAAATCATCCATTGATGCCCGGGGCTTGCCGTGATAGTAACGGCGCCAACATTTTGCTAATAATCCTAAATTGGACGGGTCGCCTTTTGTTGGAAAATTGGGCACTCGTTGATAAACCATCCATGCTATGGCAGTCGCATAACTGAGATTTGTTGCTAGTTCTTGATGAGGATTTTCTAAAAATTCATGCTGGCTTGCGAGGCCTCTTACTTGGCTTGCTAGTTCAGGTTGGGTAACCAAATACTTATCCCAAATATTTTTATGCATGAGTGGGGTAATACAATAAATACCATAAGAGTGGTATGTTTTTGGTCTTAGGTAGAATCCTAGCCCACTTTCTTGAGCGGCTGTCCCCATTAGCAAATTTTCGGCTAAACAATGTTTGACTTGTAACTGCCTTAACGTTGGTTGAACTACATAATGTCTAAGTTCTTCTGCACAAATGCCCATCACTCAACTCTCATTTTCCCTACATTTATTCCTATTAGTCTTTGATGCATTTTTTTGACCAGAATGGGCCTACTCAACCTGCTTGCATCATTATATTCATTTTAAAAAGCAGGTTTATTTTATATTCTACGGTTAGTTTAGACTGAAATATTCAAGTTATTGGTTTGCTTTACAAGAAAAGAAGCTAAAAATCCGTTTTTTTTGAAACTGATTTGTTGCAAAAGTAGCGGTTATTATTGCCTGTCTTAATACAGATATAATAATGAAATAAAGGCCTGTGCAGTAAATCAACTTGCAATTTGATCAAATAGCTGACACTAATGTCATTTAAATGGCGAAGAAGGACATTTAGAAATAACCCAGCACCCAGTTAATAAGCAAAGAAGGGCACTGGGTAAACGGTTAATCTTTAGCAAAAGCACAAAGTGTATAGATAGGAATATCAGAGTCTTGAAGCTTTTGACTGCCTCCTAAGTCAGGTAAGTCAACAATAGCAGCTGCTTCGTAGACACTCCCTCCCAATCGACGGGTTAAGGCGGCGGCGGCAAGCAGGGTACCCCCGGTGGCAATCAAATCATCAACTAAGAGGATGCTGGCATCATTGCCAAAAGCATCTTCTTGAACTTCCAAAACTGCTTTGCCATATTCAATGTCATATTCTTCAGCGATGGTTTTGGTTGGAAGCTTGCCTTGTTTTCGAAATAGCACCAAAGGCTTGTTTAATTCATAGGCAATAACAGAACCCAGTAAAAAGCCTCGTGCTTCCATGGCGCCAATATGAGTAATTTCAGCATCAACATAGCGTTGAATAAAGCTATCAACTACCATCCGCTGTGCTTTGGGAGACTGATACAATGGGGTAATATCGCGAAATACAACACCTGGGGTAGGCCAGTCAGTAATATTGCGGATCAGTGACTTGATATAGTACTCATCAAAAATCATTGTTGTTTTCCATATGATGGTGTATCGACGCTGCCCTTGCAGGCTGCCGCAAATTGGCAGTATAGGATATTTAACTGATCACCTGATAACTTTTCGCGGAAGCCTTAGTGTGCTGATGAAATTAACCTACTAGTGAGTCATTGGTTCCATTGGGTTGATCAACAGACTTACCTCCGGCTAAGGAGCAGATAGCCATGGAGTCCTTAATTTGAATTTCCTTACCATTCGCATCGATTAAGCCATTTTTTTGGAAACGCGTGAAGACCCGGCTGACAGTTTCAACTGCTAGGCCTAGATAATTACCCATTTCATTGCGAGACATAGGGAGTCTAAAGGCTTGTGAGGAAAAACCGCGTCGACGGAAGCGAGCTGCTAAGTTGAGTAGGAATGTTGCAATGCGTTCGTCAGCAGTCTTTTTGCTGAGCAATAACATCATTTGCTGATCTTCCCGAATTTCCTTACTCATAATTTGCATTAATTTACGTCGTAGCTCAGGTAGGGTACTGGCTAGCTCATCCAGCTTCTCGAAGGGAATCTCACAAACCATAGTGGTTTCCACTGCTTGGGCTGACACTGGGTAGTGCTCATCATCAAGACCACTAAGACCAACCAGCTCACTGGGTAACTGAAAGCCGGTAATTTGTTCAATACCATCATCAGTGGTGGTGTAAGTTTTTAGGGCTCCAGAGCGGACAGCATAAATTGAGTGAAAAGAGTCACCCTGGAAAAATAAGTGTTCACCTTTGCGTAATGGTTTGCCTCGTTTGATAATGCTATCCAGCGTATCAATATCTTCTATTTTTAACGCAATAGGCAGGCAAAGAGTGCTGAGTATACAATCTTTGCAGGCGACTTGGTTAATGGGTTTTACTTTTGCAATCATTGTTATGCTGAGGCCTCAAACGCTAGAAGTGGGTATTCCATGCTAACGGATACATTTTGATTTATTGTAGGGGCGCACCCTGTTAGCGACAAGCTAATTATTGATGCAACTAAATCACTTTAGAAAATAAGTTGCTTGGTTGGTTCTTGGCTAAGTAGCTATCAAAAACCATGCAAATATTTCTCACTAACAATCTGCCGCTATCAGTGATAGTAATCTTGCTATCATCAATAGTGACCAAACCATCGCTTGCCATGGGGTGTAACTGAGTTAGTTCATCTTGAAAATAACTATGCCAATTAATATTTAATGGCTGACAATATTTAGCCAAGTCAACATGAAAGTGGCAGATTAACTGTTGAATAATTGACCGTCTGAGTAAATCATCCTGGTTTAATTGGATTCCACGCTTAATAGGCAACTGGTTATGTTTTTCCAGCGACTGGATATAGTCTTCTACTGATGTATGGTTCTGACAGTAATTATCTCCTAGCTGACTAATGGAGGATACCCCCAGCCCAATTAAGCTGCAGTGGCCATGGGTGGTGTAGCCTTGGAAATTACGATGTAACTCGCCTTTATTTTGGGCAATAGCCAGCTTGTCGTCAGGTAGTGCAAAATGATCCATACCAATGTAGTGATAACCAGCTGCCTGTAAGTGCTCAATAGTGTGCTGCAAAATACTGAGCTTTTCTTTAGCTGAAGGTAAATTTTCAGCTTTAATCCGTCGTTGTGGTTTAAAACGGTGAGGCAAATGGGCGTAATTAAATATTGACAGCCGGTCAGGGGCGAGTTGAACCACTTTATCCAGTGTTTCGAGAAAACTCTTAGTAGTTTGGAAAGGTAGGCCATAAATTAAATCCACATTAATGGACTTAAACATTAAGGCTCGAGCTGCTTCAAAAATAGCTTCGGTTTCTGCTTCAGACTGTAATCGGTTAACGGCTTTTTGTACTGTTGGGTTAAAGTCCTGAATACCCAAACTAATTCTATTAAATCCTAGTGAGCGGAGCAGTCCCATGGTTGGCCAGTCCGCTTCTCTTGGATCAATTTCAATTGAATAATCCCCATCAAAATCATCTGCTAGCTGAAAGTGCTGTTCCAGTAATTTAAAGAGTTGAATGGTTTGTTCGTGTGTTAAGAAGGTGGGGGTACCACCGCCCCAGTGGAGTTGCTCAACAATGGGCTTACAGCCCAGCTGTTTAGAAACTAATTGAATTTCTTTTTCTATAGCAGCTAAGTAGGGCAGGGCTTTTTGCCGGTTTTTGGTAATTATTTTATTGCAGCCACAGTAATAACAAACACTGGCGCAAAAGGGGACATGAACATAAAGCGAAAGTGGTGTTTGTTGCTGCTTAATTTTAGCAAGTGCCTGTAAATAGTGTTCAGGGGCAAACGCCTCTGAAAACTCGACGGCTGTTGGGTATGAGGTATAACGTGGGCCTTGCTGATTGTATCGCTCGATGAGCGAGGACTGCCACTTAAGAGGTCCTAACATAAATTTGACCTGTTTCTGTTGATGCAGATTAACAGTGTAAAGTGGTAGGGCTGAAAAGAATTGACGTGGGTCAAAGGCCTGTCTGAATAGCAGGTATAGGGCTCAATATAATTCACTATTACCCAATATCTACTAGCTTTTGCTTTCAGTATTTAATGATGATGGGCATGACTCTCATGGCTTGGCATTAACAGCGTTTGGTGGGGGCCAGGAATGGTCCATAACCCAAAGCCAATCATAATAATTGCCGCAATGGTGCGGGTGAGATGGTGAGCAATAAACTGCTTTAATACATCAGCAAAAAAGCCTGTAGCGAGAACCGTGGGGAGAGTGCCTAAGCCAAACCCCAACATCAGCAACCCGCCATTTAGGGTATTGCCACTGGCCGCTGACCAGGTGAGGGCACTGTAAATTAAGCCACAGGGTAGCCAACCCCATAAAATGCCTAAACAAA
Organism: Spartinivicinus ruber; assembly: GCF_011009015.1. Taxonomy (NCBI): domain Bacteria; kingdom Pseudomonadati; phylum Pseudomonadota; class Gammaproteobacteria; order Oceanospirillales; family Zooshikellaceae; genus Spartinivicinus; species Spartinivicinus ruber. The sequence continues at coordinate 3,698,263 of NZ_CP048878.1, read as the reverse complement.
ACCCTTGTTTAACAGTAGATGCAGGTAAAAAGGGTTTGGTTAACGGCTGAATGTGTCGCCATAGGTGCTGTCCCGCCTTCTCTATCCAGGTCAGTGCTTTCCACCAGTTAGCGATATAGCAGGCCATTAAAATCAATAAAATTCCAGCTATCCATCGGAGCCCTTGATTGGCAGTAGGGCCAAGCTGTTGAATAGACCAACCTAAACTGCCCACTAACATGCCTGCTAAGGTATAGCTGGTGATACGCCCAGTGTTATAACTCAGTAGCACCGGTAGTTTTTTCTGTTCTGGTAAGTGGAGGCTTATCGCTGCCATAATCCCTCCACACATGCCTAAACAGTGGGCTCCACCCAGTAAGCCCAGTAGAAAAGCGCTGGTTAGTTGGGTTAACTCAATACTCATTGCTGCTTATCAGAATCAGACGTGGGCTGTTTGCTATTTTCTGATGAGGGCTGATTGTCCTCTTGTTGTTGAGGGTTAGAGCGAGGTTCATCATCAAACAAAATACTGTGGGCTGGGCTTTCTAAGTCGTCAAACTGGCCACTATCCACTGCCCAGAAAAAAATCCACACGCCGATGGCAACAAACAATAAGGCAATGGGAATAAGTAAATAAATTGATTCCATAATCACATGCCTGCTTTGGTTTTGTGGGAGTGCTGACTATTCCAGGTTACTTGGGGAGCGATTTTGGGGGATGGTGTAGTCAGTTTCGTATTTAACCTTAAAGCATTCAGCACCACAACTAACGAACTACTGGTCATCCCTATAGCTGCCGCCCAGGGTGGGATCAACCCTAGAGCCGCTAAAGGTAGTGCCACTAAATTATAAGTAAGTGCCCAGATTAAATTGCCACGAATAATTTGCTGGGTTTTCTGTGCCTTAGTGAAGGCAAGTAGTAACGTGGCAAGTTTACCATTGAGTAAAACCCCATCGGCAGAGGTTTTCGCTAAATCAGTTGCTGAGCCCATGGCAATAGAAACATCCGCCGTAGCAAGCACAGGAGCATCGTTTACCCCATCTCCTACCATTAATACCTTATCACCTTGACTTTGCAATACCTTAATATAAGCCAGTTTATCTTCCGGAGAGGCTCCTTGCTGAAGGTTTTGAATGCCTAATGCTTGAGCTGTATTGGCTGCTTGGACAGAGCGATCCCCCGTTAGTAACGACAGCTTGAACCCTTGTTGCAGTAAAGCTGCTACTGTGTCGGTGGCATCTACACGCAAACTATCACTGACTTCAAACCAGGCTATCGGCTGTTCGGTGTTGGCTAATAACAGCCAATGGCCATTTGTGGTTGGTGGTGAAATAGTTCTATTCGGCCAGGCATAGCTAGTAATTCCAATACGGTAAACTGCATCATTAATTGAGCCACTAATGCCCTGGCCAGGAGTATTCTCAATATGTTCAGCTTGATAAGAAGGCGTAGCAGGGAAGGCTTTGGCTATTGGGTGTTCAGAGTGTGTTTCTAAAGATGTTGCTAGTTTAGTAGCTTGATCAATACTGATATCAACAATCGGTACTACCTGAATAAGACTGAACTGCCCAGAGGTGAGCGTGCCGGTTTTATCAAACACAACATGGTTGATAGTGGTTAGGCCTTCCAGTAAATGCCCTTTGGTAATTAGAAAACCTTGTTGTTGCAAAGCATAGGTGGCAGCCGTTAAAGCAGTTGGCGTTGCCAATGATAAAGCGCAGGGGCAGGTCACCACTAGCACGGATAAAGTAATCCATAGCGCATTTTCTGGGGCGAATTGCCACCAGCTCAAAAACACTAAGCTGGCAATAACCAGTACCCCTGCTACAAAGTAATGGGCGACTTTGTTGGCTAGTAAGGCAATGGGGGGCTTATCCTGTTGGGCTTGGGTTAACAGCTGCTCAATACAGGCTAGCTGAGTCTCAGGCCCTGTATTCATGACCTTTACCTGAATGGGCTGATCAACATTAATGCTACCCGCAATCACCTGATCACCTATTTGACGGGGCTCTGGTAAAAACTCGCCAGTAAGTGCAGCTTCGTTAATCGTGGTTTGACCTGCTTGAATAATTCCATCAGCTGGGACGGTTGCACCAGGCTTGACCAGAAGAGTGTCAGCTGGTTTAAGCAGGGTTAATGGGATAATGGCTTCTTTACCGTTGCTGATAATGGTTACTTGATCAGGCAATAGTTGATTCAGCCGATAACCACTGAGATGAGCTCGCTGGCGGGCACTGAACTCAACAAACCTTCCTAGCAGCAGAAAGAAGGTAAACATACATACCGAGTCAAAATAGACTTCGCCACTATTGGTTAGCATGGCCCAACTGCTTGCTGCATAGGCCCCACCAATGGCCAAAGCAATGGGCACATCCATGCTGAGCTGACGAGTGTTAAGGTCGCGCCAGGCGGCTTGGAAAAAGGGCTTGGCTGAATAAAACACTACAGGTGTCGCCACAATAAAACTGACCCAGCGTAAAAACCATTGGTGCAGATCGGCAATGCCTTGTAGTGCACCAGCATATAACGCTACTGCATACATCATCACCTGCATTGCGCCAATTCCAGCCACTGCTAGTTGACGAATCATTTTTCGCTGTTTTCTGGCCATTAAGGCTTGCTGCTGGTTAGGGTGATAGGGCAGAGGGGGATAGCCAATTTGTTGTAATGCAGACATCAACTCACTTAATGAGCTAATACTGGGATCCCAAGTGAGTTGTAGCTGATGCTGCGTAAAGTTGACTGTTGCCTGCTTAACTGCGGAGAGCTGTTGTAAGTGGTGTTCTATTAACCAGATACAAGCAGCACAGTGTATATTTTCTAGTAGGAGTAAAGCCGTTTTTAGGCCATTAGTCTGGGTTTTAACGAAGGTTTCTTGCAGAGCAGGCTCATCATAGACTTGAAATTGCGAGGTGTTGGCCTCAGCTTTGGCAGCTTTGTTAGTGCGATATTGGTAATACTGGCTCAGCCCACCTTGATCAATAGCTTCGGCTACTGTCTCGCAGGCGGGACAGCACATGGGCTGTTGTTCACCATTAATTGAGGCGAAAAACTCAATGGCACCAGTGATAGAAGTGCCACAATGATAGCAGGCAGTGAGTTGAGACACAGCTAAATACCAACGTCTTAATTAGTTTCGCTTGTGGCAGAGGCTTTAGTGCTACCTAAACTAATGGACTCTTGCTCATTACTGAGATACCACTCAGAAATTAGTCGCCAGTCATTGTCAGTGTATTGATCTCGCTCAGCAGGGATTGTTTCTAGTTGAATGTAACGCTTGCCCATTACCTTTTGTTTTAGCTGGCCAACATAGTGACCTTTGGTAATATGCTGCATAAGTAGCGACTGGTCATCATCTGGGATAGTTGGGGAAACCAGACTTAAGCTAAGTTGGGTAGGGTATTGAGCTAATTCACCAGTTAGTTGAATGCTAATATCGCCAGTTAAATTATCCACTTTGATAGTGGCAGCCAATTGTAAATCTTTCGCTTTATAGTCACGGGATAAGTCATTACGAATGGCCAGCCCATCTTTGTAATAATTATCTCGTACTAAGGTGTCGGCACCATTGATTGAAACGGTGATCATGGCAATCCCAGAAGCAATAGCAAGCAATGGAATGGCTATGATAAACCAGAACCAAAACTCTTTATACCAAGGGTTAGCTGCTTGTTTTTCGGGTTGTTCTGGCTGATCTATTGTCTGCATATCAATTACTTCAATCTAACGGGGTCGGTAGGTGCAATAAAACGACTTTCCTGTGTAGCAGCCAAGTGTTCGCTATCTTGGGAAACTATTTTAAAGCTAAAAGTCATATTGCGACTGGTGATTTTATCAGGGCTTAGCTCCAGTCGTACAGGTACCATTTTGACTTCACCAGTAGGGACGATGACTTTGGTTTCCTCTGATAGTTTTATTCCGGGAATACCACTCACTGTTACTTTAAAAGGATGGTCGTGCTGATCCATATTGCCAATTTTCAGCATATAGACATTTTCAATGGTGCCACGGCTAGTTTCATTGTAAAGGGTGTTGCGGTCACGGGAAATTTCCAGCGTCACAGGCACTCGGGTGAGTAAGGTATAGCTGAAAAAACCACTAATTATTAACAGGGCAGATAAGTAACCCAATAAACTTGGTCGAAGAATTTTGGTGGCTTTACCGGCTAGACTATTCTCAGTGGTATAGCGAATTAGCCCTTTGGGATAATTCATTTTTTCCATGATGTTATCGCAGGCATCAATACAAGCGGCACAACCAATACACTCATATTGCAGGCCATCGCGAATGTCTATCCCCGTGGGACAAACCTGCACACACATTTGACAGTCAATACAGTCACCCAAACCTTTGGTTTTATAGTCGCTGTCGCGTTTTCTAGGGCCTCGGGTTTCTCCCCGGTTAGGGTCATAGGAGACAATTAAGGTGTTTTCATCAAACATCACACTTTGGAAGCGCGCGTAAGGACACATATAAATACAAACTTGTTCCCGTAACCAGCCTGCATTGCCATAAGTGGCCAAGGTGAAAAAGCCGACCCAAAAATAAGCCCAGGAGTTAGCTGCCCCTGAAACTAGATCAATCACCAGCGTATTAATGGGGGTGAAATAGCCAACAAAGGTAATTCCTGTGGCTAAGGAGATCATTAACCAAAGCGTATGTTTAAGAAACTTGCGGCGAAATTTACTAATGCCCATTTCGGCTTTATCTAATTTCATCCGCTTATTGCGATCACCCTCAGTAATTTTTTCAGCCCACATAAATACCCAAGTAAATACACTTTGTGGACAGGTATAACCACACCAGATACGACCAGCTAATACAGTGATAAAAAATAGGCCAAAAGCACAAATAATTAATAAGGAGGAGAGGAGTATCATATCTTGGGGCCAGAAGGTAACACTAAAGATATGAAATTGACGGGCGGGCAAATCAAATAAAATGGCTTGGCGATCACCCCATGGTATCCAGACTGTACCAAAATAGAGAATAAATAAAAAAGCACCGCCAATTATACGTAAGTTGCGGTACACACCCTTAAACGCGCGAGTATAGACTTTTTCACGCTTTTGATAGAGGTCAACAACTTCTATTAATTCGGATTTGTCCGGTTTGACTTCATTTATAGGAGAGGTACTCATCAGGCATTACCGGTAACTGGTTAGAGACTGTAGTTAGTAATGGCAGAGAACGCCTAAAATATGGCTGTAGGAATTTATTATTAGAATAGAGGGAATGACCAGCTTCGATACTACTGGTCATTCAAAGGCTTTATTGTTTGTGGGACAGGCTATAAATATAGGCCGCCACAACATGAACCTTATCAGGCCCCAGGATTTTATCCCAAGCCGGCATTACCCCGTTGCGACCATTACGTAAGGTATATTCTATCTGAATTTGACGTGAGCCATACAGCCAAATATCGTCAGTTAAATTAGGGGCACCTACGTCGGTTTTACCTTTACCATCATTGCCATGGCAAACAGCACACTGAGTTTGGAAAGCTTTTTCACCTTCGGCAAGCTCTTCAGCACTGGCTGATACTTTCAAGCCAGCCAGGTTTCGTACATAGCTGGCAGTATGCTTGATTTGCTCAGGTGTTAATAAAGCACCCCAGGCAGGCATTTGGCCATTTCTACCTTTTAGTAGTGTCTCTTTAATTTTGTCTGGGCTACCACCATGAATCCAATCATTATCGGTCAGATTTGGATAACCATAAGCGCCTTTGGCATCAGAGCCATGGCAAATTGCGCAGTTGCTGGCAAAAATGCGTTGCCCAGTGGCCACCGCTTTAGGAATTTTTGCAACCTCTTCGATAGATAGTTCGGCATAGCCCTCAAACAGCTTGCCATATTGGGCATCGGCTTTTGCCACTTCGTGTTTTAGCTGACCACGAGCTGTCCAGCCGTAGTCTCCAGATTCTAGGCGATCAGACCTAAATTCCAAGCCATCTTCTTTAGAGTATGAAATTAAGCCCCAAGCGCCTTTCCATAACCCTGGATAAAGAATCAAATAAAGGGCAGCAAATACGATGGTGGCAACAAATAGGTTAAACCACCAGCTGGGTAAAGGGTTATCGTATTCTTCGATACCATCGTAAGCATGCCCAGTCGTTTCTTCCGTTAAGCTAGTACGATGTTTGCGGCGGGTAGCAAATAACACAATAATAATTAACCCTAAGCAGGTTAGTGTCAGTACAGCTATCCAGCCTTCCCAAAAGTCACTTAAATACTGGTTAATCTCGATCACGGCTCATCTCCTGAGTGTTGCCTTGTTTTTTTTCAGGCTCATCAGCAAAGGGTAAGTTTGCAGCTTCATCAAAGTCTTTTTTGCGACGGTGGCTATAGGCCCACAGACAAATGCCAATAAAGGCTACCATCGCAAATATTGTGGCCAGGCCACGAAACGTGTTGATATCCATAACTAGTTAACATCAACTGGTTTGGGTTTTATTCCGGTGACGCCCTTAGGAATAGCAGTACCTAGCCCTTGTAAATAAGCCACTAAGGCATCCATCTCAGTCTTACCTTTGACGTCATCCTGGGCATTGGCTATTTCTTCATCGGTATATGGAACACCCACTTTTCTTAAAGCACGCATCTTGTCGGCTGTGTGTTCACCGGTGAGAGTGTTGTCATATAACCAAGGGTAAGCTGGCATGACGGACTCAGGCACCACTTCACGAGGGTTATTCAAATGTTGACGATGCCAGTCATCGGAGTAACGGCCTCCTACTCGTGCCAGGTCAGGACCGGTACGCTTAGAACCCCACAGGAATGGGTGGTCATATACGCTCTCTGCCGCTAATGAATAATGCCCATAACGCTCAGTTTCGGCTCGGAATGGGCGAATCATTTGAGAGTGGCAGCCAACACATCCTTCACGGATATAAATATCACGACCTTCTAGGCGTAGTGGGCTGTATGGTTTGATTTCAACCTGCTGGATATTACCTTTGCTATCAGTGTAACTTAGCAAGTTGGTATTCAGCTCTTTAGAGAAGAATAAGGGAACAATTTCAACCAAACCGCCAAAGCTTATAGCTACTACGGTCAGGATCAGCATCAAGCCTAGGTTTTTTTCTACAATCTCATGGTTTTTCATTCGTCTGGTGCTCCTCTACTTAAGCCATTTGTGCTGCAGCTTTTGCTTTGGCAGGGTTAGCATCAGCAACTGTTTTCCAAGTGTTGTATGCCATCAGGAACATGCCTGCGAGGAAGAATGCACCACCAATTGCTCGAACTATATAGCCAATTTCACTGTTTTCTACAGATTCAACAAAGCTGAAGGCCAGGGTGCCATCAGTCTGGTTAGCAGCGCGCCACATAAGTCCTTGAGAAATGCCGTTCACCCACATAGAAGCGATATAAAGTACAGTACCAATTGTGGCTAACCAGAAGTGGCCATTGATCAGTTCAACACTATACATTTGAGCTTTGCCCCAAAGCTTTGGAATCAAGTGATAGACAGCACCAATAGAAATCATGGCTACCCAGCCCAAAGCACCAGAGTGTACGTGGCCAATTGTCCAGTCAGTGTAGTGGGATAAGGCATTCACGGTTTTGATTGACATCATGGGACCTTCAAATGTAGACATCCCATAGAAAGACAAAGAAACTACCAAGAAGCGAAGGACTGGATCAGTACGCAGTTTGTCCCATGCACCTGATAGCGTCATCATACCGTTGATCATTCCACCCCAGGAAGGTGCTAACAGGATGAGTGACATGATCATACCTAAACTTTGTGCCCAGTCAGGTAGTGCGGTGTAATGTAAGTGGTGAGGGCCGGCCCAGATGTAAAGGGAAATAAGTGCCCAGAAATGTACAACAGACAAGCGATAAGAATAAACTGGACGGCCAGCTTGTTTGGGTACGAAGTAATACATCATGCCCAGAAAGCCAGCAGTTAAGAAAAAACCAACTGCATTATGGCCATACCACCACTGGATCATCGCATCTTGTGCACCAGCGTAGGCAGAATAAGATTTAAATAAATTAACCGGTACTTCCATGCTGTTAACCACATGAAGTACAGCGACTGTTAGAATAAAGCCTCCATAGAACCAATTGGCTACATAAATATGCTTGGCTTTACGCTTCATGATGGTGCCAAAAAAGACGATCGCATAAGTGACCCATACGACAGTAATGGCAATATCAATAGGCCATTCTAGTTCGGCATACTCTTTAGAGGTAGTAATACCTAGTGGCAGGGTGATAGCTGCGGCGACAATAATGGCCTGCCAGCCCCAAAAGGTAAAAGCAGCCAAACCATCAGATATCAACCGAGCCTGACAGGTTCTTTGCACTACATAATAAGAAGTTGCAAATAAGGCGCAGCCACCAAAAGCAAAAATGACGGCATTGGTATGTAATGGACGCAAGCGACCAAAACTAAACCACGGTGTATTTAAATTTAGTTCAGGGAAGACGAGTTGGGCGGCGATTAATACACCAATGCCCATCCCGACGATGCCCCAAACCACCGTCATGATGGCAAACTGGCGTACCACCTTATAATTATACTCTGAGTTGTTTGTTGCTGAGCTCATGTTACAGGTTCCATCACTAAACGCGGAGTAGGGGTGGAAATACCACTGAGGCGGTAGGAAGTATGACTTAGCCCACTTGCAATAAAGCAAGTAAACCTAAGAAAAAGTGTTGGCCATAACAAGCTGGTCAGACAACCCATACAACACCGACCTAATACCAGGCTAATACTGTGTATATAGTTTAGTGGCTGATTATTAAATGTGCTGCTTATGTAGAACATAGGCAGCGTGCCGCGAGGATACGTGCATGCCATATTAGCTGTCAACATGCAATGCCCTTAGTTAGGGTTTCAATTACTGTAATCAGCGAGTAAATTTGACTTAAATCAAGACAGCTATTGTCGGATAAAACTGTAAGCTGCCTTAAGACAAGTCTTATTTGGAAGTAAAGCAAATGAAACAACGTTTTTCCTGTGGCGAAGTGATTTTTAACCAGCCTGACTCACCAATAGCCTTGTGTATTTTAGCTCATGGTGCAGGAGCAGGCATGGGTAGTGAATTTATGCAGGGATTAGCAGCAGAGCTGGAAATGCAACAGATACTAGTGGCTAGGTTTGAATTTCCGTATATGCAAAAGACAACACTTGATGGCAAGCGGCGACCACCGGATCGAACGGAGCGGTTAATAACACACTGGCAAACAGTGACCTCTGAATTAGCTCAACAGCAACAACTGCCGTGCTTTTTAGCGGGGAAGTCCATGGGGGGGCGGATGGCGATGAGGGTACTTAATCAGCTTGATCAGGCTGTGGCTGCTATTGGGTTTGGTTACCCTTTTTATGGCAGAGGGAAAAACCAGCAGCCTCGTATCGAACCATTACAGGCCCTGCAAAAATCGGCGCTGATTATTCAAGGTACCCGTGATCCTTTAGGTAATGCCGAGCAAGTGGCAGAGCTACCTCACTTTAGTAAGCTTCAGTTAGAGTGGCTGGAGGATGGCGACCATGACTTTAAGCCCCGTAAAGCGTCTGGCTTTACGCAAACTCAATATATCGCCACTGCAGCAGAAGTAACCAGTCATTTTATTCGACAGCAATTGAAGAGAGTTAAAAGCTAGTGGATATGGGGTAACGGGTGTTGGTGGTAAAGCTAAAGCCTCTTGCGTAATACTTCATAATCAGTACACTCGGCAGCTTTTTTCTAATCTAATTAATGAACTGATCAACCATGCTTAATCAATTGTTACTGTATTGCCGCTCAGGCTTTGAAAATGAATGCGCTGCAGAAGCCATGGCCAAAGCGGAAGCAGTTGGTTTAGCAGGTTTTGTGAAAGCGAAACCAAGGCAGGGTTGGGTATTACTTAACTTGTATCAACAAGATGGTGCCTTGCCATTACAGCAGCAACCGTTTAACCAATGGATTTTTGCAAGGCAATGGGTGGCTTGCTTGCCATTGCTGAATCAGTTACCAGTGACTGATCGGATTACCCCAATTGTTGATGCAGTTAAACAACTGCCTTTGTGTGGTACTGTCCAAATCGAAACCCCTGATACTAATGAAGGTAAGTCAGTGCAGTCACTGACTCGTAAAATTTCTGCGCCGTTAATTCAAGCGTTGAAAAAAGCTGGATGCCTAACTAACAAAGAAAACAGCCAAAAGCCGACTTTACATGTTTTCTTTATCTCGGGAACTAGTGTGTTAGTGGGAATCTCTCCAGCTAATAATCATAGCCCCTGGACCATGGGGATTCCGCGTTTACGGTTGCCTAAGCAAGCACCCAGCCGGGCTACCCTTAAATTAGAAGAAGCTTGGCATACTTTTATTCCAAAACCACAGTGGGATCAGCAACTGGCCCCAGAAATGACAGCCGTTGACTTAGGCGCAGCGCCTGGCGGGTGGACCTGGCAATTGGTTCGCCGGGGGATTAAAGTCTATGCAGTAGATAATGGTCCAATGGCTGAAGATATTATGGCTACTGGTTTGGTAGAGCATGTTCGAGCCGATGGCTTCACTTATCAGCCAAAACAGGCTGTCGATTGGCTGGTGTGTGACATTGTGGATAAACCAGCACGAGTGACCGCTATGGTTTCTCGCTGGCTCACCCAAGGTTGGTGTAAAGCCACTATCTTTAATTTGAAACTACCTATGAAGCAACGTTGGCAAGCAGTGGTACAAGCAAAAGCGGCCTTAATGGATGCACTACAACAGGCTAATTTAAGCTATCAGATTCAAATACGGCAGTTGTATCATGACCGAGAAGAAGTGACTGTATATATAGGCCCTTAAACTTTTCAACATGGCTAAAGATTTACCTTTTATGTGCAGGGTACAGCTTTAGTCGCTTAGGATTACGACTTTTTCTTCATGAAGTAGCATAGGCTGGATGTTGGCCACTAATGCTTGGCGTTTTTCTGATTTCTGCCAATTTTGCCAGGATTGCACATTGTCCCATTGGGTAATAATGACACGGTGATTAGGCTGCTGTAGGTTTTTTAATGTTTCACAACCAATAAATCCAGGTGCCTGTACGACTTCCTGAAAGGTTTGTTTTACGAAATTTTCGTAGTGGCTGGTCAGGTCACTGTCTACTACTCGTTCAATGATAACTTTGATCATAGAGAATATCTTTTTTAATCTTTTGGTTTTGCACTTAGCGGTATTTCTAAAGCCAGTGTAGTATTTAAATGTAACAACTACTTAAAGAATTATTGCATAAATAAGGCAGGTTGTTGGTAATTAGTTAAAAGCTGTGCTAATTGTAAAGTAAGACACATTATTTTTGCAGTACTTTGAGTTAGCGCTAATGCCGCAGTACCAGCGATCTATCAATATTGCTTCATCATCTCCTGAACCTCTATATCCTTGGACATATGCAAAATTACATTGGCAACATTGGCTTCCGGATGATCATGAGGCGAATATCCCAGGGTTACGTGCTAGTTGGATGAATATCCCGCTTGACCAACAAAATTTAGCTGCTTACGCCGAAATTTGTGGGGTCAACCTAGTGACTGATGTTGCTTTTCTCGGTGATAGGGGGTGGTATAGCCATGAAATTCCGCCTTTGTATTGGCTATCTCTAACTGCCCCAATTCAGATGCAGTTACTGCAAGGGGATAACTTACCTTTATCGTTACTCTTCACTCGTTTAACGCGGGTAAAGGTATTAGCAAAGAAACATCTAAATAAACAGACTGCGATCGATTTCCAGTTTTTTTTAATATCAGTTGAGCCTTCTTCCCTCGGTTGCCAAGTCACCTTGTTAGTGAGTGCAATAGCTAACTATGAAACCATTTGGCAGGCAGAAATAGGTTATGTTTGCTTGGGTCGGCAAAAGCATACTGAAACTTTTCGGCAACGGCAGTGTTACCAGAATGCCCAGTTGCTGAAAATTGGTTATTGGTATGTGCCTGCTGATATGGGGCGGCAGTTTGCCCGCATTTCAGGGGATTATCATCCGCTCTATGTGTCTTCACTATTTGCTCGATTGCTGGGGTATCGACGGGATGTTGCTCAAGAGTTATGGCTATTGGCAGCAGCACTTGCCCACTTTCCCTTACCTCCCCAGCCGTTTACCTTGGAAGCAGAGTTTGGTGGCCCTGTTTATAATGGTAGTAAAGTGGACTTGGTTGGACTGCAAAATCCTAAAGGCTATCACTTGCAATTGATGACACCAACCCAACAAGCACCTGTGGTGAATGCCAAGGTTGAGGTTTGTTAAATTATATATCGGGTGTTCCTAAGCTAAATTATTGTTACACTATGGGCCAACCATTGAAGACCAACACAGGGAGATGGAATGGCCATAAAAGCCGACTTTCAGTTAGATACCTCTGGGCTTTGTTGTCCTGAGCCAGTGATGTTATTGCATAATAAAATCCGTGATATTAATGCAGGAGAGGTGCTGGAAGTAGTGGCAACAGATCCTTCAACTACTCGTGATATTCCAAAGTTTTGTGCATTTTTAAATCATGATTTAGTTGCTCAGGACGAGCGGGAACAAAAATATTATTATTATATTAAAAAAGGCTAAATAATTATTTAGCCTTTTTTGATGTTATTTGAATAGCCATTTAGACTTACTTATTTCTTTTTTATTTTCCGTATACGCCACTAAGTGTCTACTAATAATGAAAAAGCAGCCATTGCTTCAGGATCGTTGGATTTAATTTTATTGGCAATGCGATGATGGAAAAAATATTTAAAACCAGGGTGGTTTTGTGCAGCAAACAAGCAAGGATCACCTGGTAGAACGGGGGTAGATTCCACTTTATTATCATCAATTAACATGGCTTGAATACGCCCATTGTGTAAAAGGCGCCAACTTACCACTTCCACTAGGGAAAAACTGGCAAAGTTATTGTAAGTGATAATTGCATGGGTGCCGATACTATCAGGAATTTCATGCACCACATCATCGGGTTTTTCAAAAGATGCTTCGTAATATTCCGCTGAACTTTCCAGCTCAACAATTTTATGTAGAGGCGCTTCAAAAAATATTTCATCAATCCCTGCGTCATAATATCCCTCCCAATGACCATTGAGTGGGTCGTTCAATTCATCGCAGCTGACAATATCATTCAACCAGGGAACCATCGCGACCACTTCTCCATTGGCCCGCAATGCCCAGCAGAGAATTTTCATGCTGAACAGTTTATTGGGATTGGAGTCATTGCTATAAAGCATTTCAAGACCATCTAACTCAGGCGCAAGACGAATGAGTTTTCGGGAATCCTGACTAGCGACAGGCTGGCGGGTGAAGATATCGATGACATTTTCGCTGGGCTTTTTGGCTTGGAAGGTACGCATAGAAGACCTCATCCTGCTGCAAAGAGTGATTGACCGGCCTAATACCGCATCCCTGCAGGTTGGCTACAACATCACTCAGGCTTTGCTACTACAGTTTCAGTATAGTTAGTGACTGACTGCCCTAGCAAATTGCAGTGAGTTGCGCCACTGGTACTGTAAGCAAAGACAATACCAGTTAAGTTATCGGCTAGATTTAAGCCTAACTTCTAATAGTAATAATTACGTTACATTTTGGATCATTAAAAAGCAATCAAAGTTTCAATCACTTAGCTGGGGCATAAGTTGGCATTGCCGCAATAGTTGCTGCCAGGCTCTAGCATGACGTTTTGTCGCTTGTTCAAAAGTATTAAGTTGTATCGCTGGTTGATTAGGCTGGCCAATCAACTGGTGTTTAAATCGAAGCCAAACCGGGTTGTTTGATTGGGCTGAGAGCTGTTGCAATAATCGTTGCATGGCTTGTTGCCACTCAATTTGCAATTGGTTGAGATGCGCCAGGTAGGGCTGAATTTCGCCAATGTAAAATTTAATGAAAACGGTGTTTAAAATTTTGGCTCGGGGGGTTGGTTTGCCTTGTGGGCAAAGCGAGTGGTGATTTTGTTGTTCTAGCCAGTGGCTCACCGTTGTTAACGTGGTAATGGCTAGCAGGTTCGCCTGGTTGAGTTCACCTAGATAACGACGCTGATACAGCTGTTTAAAATGTTGATCCCAATCAGCTTGGGAGGCTAATTGAGCCGTTTTATCAGGTAATTGCTTCGCTTGTGCTGTAAAAAATGCTAACGCTGAGATAGTTGCTTCTGAACGACTTTTATCTGGCGACAAAGGTGGGGTGCTGAAACTCAAGGAAAGTAGCATCTCATCAGTGGCGAAAATGCTGTTCCATAGGGTCGCAGGAAGTGCTGCAGTTTTTTTTTGTTGCCAACCCTGAAGTTGCTTGACTAATTGGCTGTCGGTTTGGGTTTCGGGGTGTTGTAAACAGTGGTCAAGTGCATCAAGCAGTGCAATTTCAAATAAAAAGCGATGATTTTCGACTAATACCTTACCTAAAGCGCTGTTGCGCTCGGCGAGTTTTTGGGTGAGTAGTTGACAATGAGTAATGGCTAATACATCAAATAGGTCCAGCCGAACTTCAGGTAATGCAAGTCGTAATATTCGCTTATCTAGGTTGAGTTTCAGGGGCTTTAGATTGAGTGGCTCATCATCTATGTCTAAGGTCCGGGCAACGCGACTGAGGTAATTGTCCATCATAGCGTTGGTGCTTGATGATTGGTTACAGCTGGATAGGCTTAATATGATGAGCAATAACCCGCTGGCTAATAATAATCGATAGAACCTGTTTAAGGTCTGTTGCGCCATATTTTGTTGTTGTATCGGCTAAACTATAATTCCAAAGTAGACACTGTCACTCACATTAACGCAACTACTTAATCAACAGGTTTAAATTAACTCGGTCAGAGAAAACTGATGGCGATTGAGATTCAGTTCTGGTTGATAATAATCCAATAATTGTTGGGTAAATAATAGGGCTCTACTGGGTAAACCATTGTTTAAATACTTAAGGGTTTCCTGGTATATTGCCTGCTTAAATGAAGTGGTATCTATGGTTGGGCCAGAAAGGTTATCGGCACTAATGAAAAACCGAATACCAGCCGCTTTTGAAAAAATCCATTCCAATGCTTGGGGCTTACTCTCCACTTGTTCAAAGGCTTTTTGTTGTTGTTGACTACGACCATCTGGCTGATACCAATAACCATAATCCACTAATAAACGACGTTTGGGGCCTGCAATACACCAGTGGGCAATTTCATGAAGGGCACTGGAAAAGAAACCGTGGGCAAAGATAACTTGGTGTTGGTGGCTATCTTTACTTTGCGGCTGATAAAGTGGTTCATCATCACCCTTTATTAAAATGGTATTTTCACTCTGTTGAAAGCATTGATTAAATAGCCTGATTAAATCATCACAACGATGTTGAATCACACTAGAGTTGTCGCTGGTTACAGGTTGTTCAATACAGTTATTCATGATGGTCATTGCAAAGATTGGTCTAGTCGCAATAGTAAAATGGCCGGGAATTATAACACAATCACTTAATACTGGTAGAAATGGTTAATGAGCTGGCTATTTCAAAATTGCCTCAATAAAAGTAGTAAGTGTGTCGATATTACCTGGGAGTGTACTATAGTTGTCTGAAATTTAACTTAAAGGCTGTTGAAATGAGCAAGCAGACAGCAAAAGCTATGTACTATTTGATCTTATTTTATTTTGCGCTAGGGCTTATTTTGCTTGCTTTTATCTTAGTATATCGTGAAGGAGTGGATGGGGTTTTTCCCAGTTTAATCAGCGGTATTATAGGGTATAATTTGTTGGAATACCTGGAGGAAGTGTAACAAAATATGTATTGTTTAATTGAGATAGGCTTGTCAACTGAAGAACTAAGAATTTTATTGGGTTTAATGAAATAATCCATATTGTAAGCAACTTTTTCTTGGGGATTTTTATTATAAGCTGCTTATTTGATGGGTTTGTTAAATTACTAAAAATTAAAGTAAATACTCCGTTGCTATTTCTAGCAAATATTTTGTTGTATGATGCTTATAATGCTAGTTCCCGAAGAGTAAGTTTTGGCTACAGTTAATGTGTTGTGCATTAGATAAAAGTCGACATATTATCTCAAAAATCTGTAAAAAGCTTGGAGAATATTTTAAAAAATCAACTCCCTTATTCAATACTGAGCAGTCAGCTAAGTGTTCTGGTTACCCATAGAGATGTGACATCAAGATACAGTTAAACCAAAAGCCAATAATAGTAAGTATAAATGGTGTCCCTGTGCTAGTGTTTTGCAAAAAATTTTTTGAAATTTGTGTGTTTGCTGAGGGGGTACCCCCAAACCTGTTAATTTTTATATAAAAATTAACAGGTTTATCCTAAAAAAATAAATCACTTAGGTTTGTACTACACATCATAAATATTCTTTATTTTCTAATCTTTTGTTCGACCAATAAACTTGTAAACAACTGCACCAAGGCAAGCCCCAATGATAGGTGCTAACCAAAACAGCCACAGTTGAGCGATAGCCCAATCACCAACAAATAATGCAACCCCTGTACTACGAGCAGGATTTACAGATGTATTGGTTACAGGAATACTAATTAAGTGTATTAAAGTAAGGCAAAGGCCAATAGCAATTGGAGCCATCCCTTGCGGTGCCCGTTTATCAGTTGAGCCAAGTATAACGAGCAAAAACATCATGGTCATTACAACCTCAGTAATTAAAGCTGAAATTATTGAATAACCACCTGGTGAATGCTCTGCATACCCATTAGATGCAAAGCCTGCTGAGACATCAAAACTGGCTTGGCCACTGGCAATTAGGTATAAAACACCTCCAGCAACAGTAGCTCCCAATATTTGAGCAATTATATAAGGCAGTAGTTGATTTGCAGGGAAACGACCTCCCACCCATAGCCCGATGGAAACTGCTGGATTGAGATGACAACCTGAAATATGACCAATTGCATAGGCCATAGTCAGTACTGTCAAGCCAAACGCAAGAGAAACACCAACCCAACCAATACCAACACTTGGAAATGTTGCAGCTAAAACAGCACTCCCACAGCCACCAAAAACTAACCAGAATGTTCCAAAAGACTCAGCAACATACTTATTCATACAAATTTCCTTTGTGCCGCTATTTATGATTTCTACAGATATTTAGCTATATCTGCTAGAATAGTTAAATTAATTGACACTTAATTTAACATTTATATATTTTGTGCATGGGGAAGTATAAATATTTTTTTTATATGTGACAGCAAAAAGTGCATGTTAAAACTCTATATTTAATGCGATTAGATCACACTTATTCATTTTTTTACCTACTCTCTTTCTCATGCTTTTCATAAATTAGCTTCAAGTGCTTCTCCATAACGATAAATTTAACCAAAGATGATTTTTACTATTTTATGGTATAAGTAATAAAAAAATGTGGAAAATTCCTGTCGTAATTCATTGATTTATTTGCTTCAAGTTACGGTTAGTTTTTAATTGGTCGTTTTGTATTATAAAGAGCTTCACTATTTGTTTGAATTTGCATGTCTCACTGAAATAAAGTCTTGTTGCATGGTGGTAACGGATATGATTTGCATATTATCATTTTTATAAATTACTTTGACTCGAATTTAATGGTATTGATTAATCTAGAGAATTTATATGCTAAATATTTTTAATGTTAGAAAAATAATTATGAGATCAGTTAAAATTTAAAAATAAATATTTTACCTAAGACTATTTCTATATAGCATTTCGAAATAATGCTATCAGAATAACAAGTGTATGAGTTCATTTTTTTAATCAGTGTTGTTTTAAATTATCGCCTAATGAATCTTGTTCACATTCTTGCCTTTAAGGTCTGTATAAAATTCGCTCACTCAAATTTATTCAAACAATTAATTTAAGGCAAGGACTCAACGATGAAAGCTCGCTATCTACTCTCTCTTACCATACTTGGTTTATCGATTTCAGCCGTAAATGCTGAAGAATATCAGCCACTGAAGTCTGGCAGCGGACTTTGTCTTGATGTCTTTAACGCTGGGGTAGCGGATAAGACTCCTGTCACTCCATTTAGCTGTCATGGTAGGGCTAATCAGCAGTGGCTCATGGATAGTTTAGGGCGGCTTCATCCTAAGAATGCACCTGATAAATGCTTAGAAGTAGGGCGTCATGTTACCTACAACAAAACCGCTTACATTGCGCGGTGTAACAATGAAATTTACCAACGTTGGAGTTGGTCAGGGAACAGCATACACAACCAAAGTAACCCTTACATGGTGCTTGATTATTATGCTGATCGTCAGCTAATCGGAGCATGGCAGTTTCATGGAGGACCAAATCAACAATGGGAGTGGGTTAAGTCAGAGAAGCCAACAACCACAACAAAACCTAAGAAACCTATACCAACTGATGACGTACGCAACATCATGCTTTCTGTCAATATATGGGGAGAATACAATAATCGAGGCTGGGAAGGTCAAAGCAAAATTCGCGAAAAGGGTAATTTTAAGCTTTATAATGCTGTCGTATATTTAGATCAGGTTGAAGGCTATGATTTAGGAAATGATGAAAAATATCAGCCTAACCGTTCGTTAGACCCAAGCAACCTTATGACTCGAGCCTCAATATCTCATATACACGATATTAGAGGAGAAGCACAAGCTAAACAGCACAGTAAACAACTGTTAGCCTTTTTCAAAGAATATGTAGGTACAATTGTACAGAAAGAAAAACGTGCTTATCCTAATAAAAATCTACGTTTTAGTTTAATGGTTCACGGTCACGGAGGCCCTAATAAAGGAAGCCTGTTTGAAAGTAGATTATTTCCAGAAGATGCGAGAGAGCTTCTTACTTATATAAAAACAGTTTCAGGTCAAAAGCTAGCTATGCTTGATATAGCCACCCTATGTAATGAAGGTTTTTGGGCTAATATAAGTAACTTTGCACCTTATGCTGATTACATACTTGCTTCCGAGTTTCTATCAGGAGGATTGACTAGCTCTGGTAAATTTGTGTCTGAAGCTCATAGTATCCCTGAAAAATACTACCCTGAAGCATTTAATAGTGAATTAAGTGTAAGGGAGATAGCTGTTAATCGACTAAATAAAGTCGAAAAATACACTTATCCTTACTATAACAAAAGGGGTAAGCATACTATCACCACTCAGCAATCGAAAAGTTTGTTTGACTCAAGTAAAGTAGATCAATTTGTATGTAGTTTAAAAGGCATTCAAGGTGATTTAGTGCCAGAGAGGCATCATGATGATAGAAATGTACATGATGTTAAAAAATATCTTTTAGCATTAAAAGCTCATGGAACAAATGGCCAAAATAAAATTAACGGAGCTTTAAAAGCATACGATAATTTGGTTATTCATCATGTTACCAATGAGAAGGCTATGCCTGAAACCTGGTCAAAATACCGTAGCTATGGGTTATCAATACTAAATACTCACTCTTTATTTACCAACCCAACAGGTAAAGATCTTTTTGAAGCGTTCACTGAAGTGATGCACCGAAAGCCGCAGTGCAAACAGTAGACTAAACCTGAAATTAAAGGGCCATTCAAAGAGTGGCCCTTTTGCAAAAAACTGGTTAGCTTATTGTATGATAGTTAACCAGTTTTCATTATGTAAATCAATCACCTGGGTTTTGCTGCACAAGCCTATCTTGTGGTATAAGGTGGAAGCTGTGTATTCCACCCCTTCAGCTAGCATCTAGAAACTGCAAGGTTTTTAATATCTTGAAGGGGTTCATTTAATTTAAATGTCATTGGTCCTATGGGTATATCCCAACTCAATACTAAAAGTGCCTTAACCCACTGATAATTAACCACAGAGATATATTGTCACTTCGTCACTGTAGGGGGACATGATCAATACTTTTTCAAAGCGCCTAAGAATTTTATCGGTATTGAGCTGAGTATTTTGCAATATTCCACAATAAGCGCGAAAGGACAGAGTAACTGAGAGGAGCGGTGGGGGAAGAGCCACCCAGGCATCTCTGTTATCATGATAGCCGTCTTGAGCAACAATCATTTCATTTAGTGATGGAGAGGTATTCACCGGTATTTTATCAAATTGTTAAGTATTTATCCTTATATATGAGATATGAATACAACTTTTTTTGTTTGTCTGTTTAAATTACAATCTTCAAACTTCGAGATTCTATATTGCCGTTTTCTGCTTTTTTCTAATTTAAGAAGTATTAAGGTTAATAATATCCCGATTTACTTTGATCAAGACTAGATTGTAGTTCTCTTGTTATTAAGTGTAATAAAGTTAGTTTTATGTATATTCGCTTAGCTCAAATAGGAAGTAATATTGTTACAAATAACGATCAAGTACAATATTATCACTATCAATGTGTAAATGACTTTTTAGCTGATGCTTTAGATACTGATATCATTATTATTCAAAGCAATAATGATATTATAGAAAATGCTTGTTCTATTAGAAAGATACCAAAATTTCGATACACTTTGCTATTATCAGAAAGCATTTGTGATTTACCATGTGCTAAGCAATTAATAGATGGTCACTGGTCTTCTCTAAATGATGCAATTAAAAGCTTGAATATAAAGGTAAACAGAATAGCACAATTACCAAATCGAGAACAAAAAGGCTCTATTTATTCATTCGCATCTTACTTATATGTCAATAATGGGATGAATATAGCTCCAGAACGGAATCTATCGCATCCGACACTATTTACATACCCTATTCTTGATTGTTTCTTTGAAAACCAATCACAAAACAAAGTAATAGACGAGTTGAGTAAATTAAAAGTTATTCAACCACTAGAACTTGTAGAACGTCTTCGATTGTGCCCTAACTGCGATGATGCTCATCTTAATTACGTTGATCAATGTCCTCAGTGTCACAGTATTGATATATCAACAGAAGTTTCAATTCATTGCTTCATTTGTGGCCATGTTGATAATCAGGATCATTTTGTAAACAGATGTGGACTTAAATGTCCCAATTGTTTACATAAATTAAAGCATATTGGAACTGACTATGATCGTCCTATCGAAAATTTAAGATGCGCTCAATGCTCAAACTACTTTGTTGATGGTGAAGTAGTTGCTAAATGTATGGTATGTGACCGAAAACATACACCAGAAAACTTAGAATTAAGATCAATTTACTCACTCTCTGCAGGGTCTAATATTGAGAAAATACTTTTTAGTGAGGACCTAACTGAGCAAACAGCTCAGTTAGGTGAAGTAGTTGGATTTAAGCATTTTACTTGGCAGTTAGACTGGGCTTTAAAGTTGGCTAGCCGCGGTTTATTTTTTGCTAGTTTAGTAAAGTTGCAATTTGATCGCCATAATGATGACCTGCAGAAATTTGATAAAAATAAAGAACTACGTTTCAAAGAAGCATTTATTAATCGATTAGCAAAGCAGTTTCGGGTAACGGATATTATTACTCAAAAAGATGAGCTTACATATTATATACTGTTACCTTGCACAACTGATGAATTGTTAAAAATTGTTCTAGAAAGAATTCACACTTTTGTTGATTCAATCGTAGATGAAGAAAGTAAATATTTAGATATCAAAGTGAGCGTTTTGAGCTTAGATAAAGAACTTTCCATAAAAAATAAAGTGTGTGAAATTTTTGAAAAATTAATATAGACGGTTTAGGTTTGTCATGTTTGACTCGCTACAATATGTGATACTAACATCAGTAGAGCTTTTAGTATACATAATGAAAAATAAAAATATAGTAGTTACAGTTCTACCAATATTTTTTATATTTGAAATCCCTTTGAATTTGCTAATTATTTTCGGCGCAATCACTTGGTTTAGGCAGAAAAAAAGCTTAATAATAACCAATTTTTCACCCCGTGTATCGGTAATAATCACTTGCTATAGTGAAGGCAGGGATATTGAAAAAACGCTTATATCATTATGTGAGCAAGTATATAGTGCTGAAATTGAAATTATTGCTGTAATTGATGGGGCTTCTTCAAATAAACTAACTTGGTTAGCAGCAAGTGAGTTTAGAGAAAAAATTAAAAACTATCCTTTCCGCAAACTGATATTAATTCCAAAGTGGCAAAGAGGGGGACGTGTATCTACTCTAAATGCTGGTTTATCAGCAGCGACAGGTGATATTATTATTAATGTTGATGGAGATACCTCATTTGATAATGATATGGTATATCGGATCACTCAACATTTTTCAGACCCAAATGTTCCTGCTGTTGGAGGAGGTCTCAAAGTAAGAAATTATCAAACTTCAATTATTACAAAAATGCAAGCTATAGAGTATATGCTATCGATTCAATTAGGAAAAACCGGGCTTGCTCAATGGAATTTAATTAACAATATTAGTGGTGCATTTGGAGCATTTCGTCGTAGCTTTATACAAAAAATAGGTGGTTGGGATACTCATACAGCAGAAGATCTTGATTTAACAGTGCGCATTAAACAATATATGAGTCGTTGGCCGCAATTACGAATACCATTTGAACCATTGGCAGTAGGACATACTGATGTTCCTCATAATTTAAAAACACTACTATCACAAAGATTACGTTGGGATGGAGACTTAATGTTTCTTTATTTGAGAAAACATAAGCATGCTTTCTCTCCCTCCCTGTTAGGCTGGAAGACTTACTTGTACACTGTCATATACGGTGTTATGCAAAATGTCATGATGCCCTTAATCATTGTAGGATATACACTTTATATATCATTTCACTATTCTTCTATCATAGTTGCCTCAATATTTATAAATATATATTTATTATACCTTTTGATTACAGTTATATTATATGTATTTTATTTAATATTGATTTCAGATGCTCAAAAAAAAGATGTTAAGCTAGCTATATTTCTTATTATATTTCCTTTGTACTCTTTATTAATGCGATTTTGGACTGCTTTTTCAATTATCAATGAACTATTCAGAAGAAGCCATGAAGAAAGTGGAATGGCCCCTTGGTGGGTATTAAAACGTGGTAATAGATTTTAGTTAAAAGTAGTAATTAGTCAATGAAAATAAGATTTACTCCAGCAAAAGAAAATAACCCTGACTCTGAGCATGGTTTAAAGGTTGCGTATGGGTTAGCAAAGCGTAGTGGATATAAGATTCGCTGGTTACTAATACTTTTTATAGTTATTAGTCCAATTGTTTTTGCAGTTTGGCAATGGCTATGTAATGATGTTTTAATCACTGCCCCTGGCATTATAACAACAGAAGTAATTGAAGTAGGAAGCCCATACAAGGGAATCATTGATGAAATTTATGTGAAAAAAGGGGAAAAGGTATCTAACAAACAGTTATTATTAAAAATAAATAATACACTACTCAATAGTAGGATAAAAAAACTACAAGAACAATATAAGCTACTTGATAAAAATACTCTAGAGAACAGTAATAATATTTTGAGTAAACAAAAACAAATTATTGAATTAAATAAAGCGAATGTTGAAGATCAACAGAAATTAGTTGAACAGTATAAACAATTCGTGAAAAAAGGTGTGGTATCTTTGGAGGAAACCTCTACCATAACTCAGTCATATTATAATGCGAGAATTCAATTACAAAATGCATACATGAAGTACCAAAAATATATTAATTTACAGAATATTGAGCTGAAAACAGGCCCTATCGTTGCAAAGAAAGCAGAGCTTGAACTTCATATTGAGGAAGCCATTGCCCAACAGGAAATGTTAAAAGTCCAGGCAAATATGAAAGCGTCAGTTGTTGATATTTTAGTCAAGCCAGGTGTAATGGTGACCGAAGGCCAATCCTTATTACTGTTATCTCAACGCAAAGAACCAATCGTTCATGCTTTTTTAGATCCCAAGTATATAGAAAAAGCTAGACCAGGCTCACAAGTTACTATTTTAATGCCTGATGGGAAGTCTGTTTTAGGTGAAGTTAGTAACCAGGTTAATTTAACTACAAGGCTTAGATCAACTTTAGCTAGCCCATTTGATAATAATAAACAAGTATTGAAAGTTGAAATAGCTTTATTAGAGCAATTACCTCCAGGACTTTATATTGAAAATCTGCCTGTTAGGGTTAAATTTCCTTTACTATTTAATAGATGATAGATGATAGATGATAGATGATAGATGATAGATGATAGAGGAAAAACTGTGTCGCTTAGGTAAGCTTGCTGAGCTAAAAAAGATTTCACTCTACACATGCTAGCCAAGGAGGCACATTTGGTGCCTTTTATTATCTTCTCAAAACTTTTGTTAGTATAAACTGATTATAAGGCTTGGTTTAAAAGATGACCATGCCCTTTGATAAGTGTCTATAGAAGGTTTTTTCAAATACATGGTTGTCGAGGTAAATGTCTACAACTGATTCACTTTTCTATGGAGTCTAGTCAGTTTACCCATTGAAAATCAATCACTTGGATTTTACTACACACCTAGACCCGTTTGCTCAATAAACCACTGTCATAAGTTGCTATACTAGTTACAAAGCTTTATATCTAGTAGAACCTATATGCTTCAATACATTCGAATATCTTTACTGTCACTGTTACTATTTAGCTCTTACTTAGTAGCAGTAGACCAACCAACAGTTATAGCTACTGGAGATTGGGCTCCTTTTACTGGTAAAAGTTTGCTAAATGGTGGAATGTTAGTAGAAGTAGTTGAAACAGCATTAAAGCAAACAAAGTACAGGTATAAGATAGACTATCTACCCTGGAAAAGGGCCTATAAAAGCTTAGTAGAAGGAGATATTGCAGGATCTTTCCCATGGATGTTGACTGAAGAACGCCAAAAGCTATTTTCCATTTCTGATAGCATCTATCAATCAACAGAAAGATTTTTTGTAAGTAAAGATTTCAGCATAGATTATAAAAAAGATCAGGACATTAAGGGGTTGAGCGTATGCTTACCATCAGGTTGGACACAAGCCCCAATTCAAAAATTTCTAGACAATAAAATATTAAATTTATATCAGCCGAAAACAGAAGAGAATTGTTTTGAAGCCATAACTCTAAAACGTGCTCATTTGTATTCAGTCAACTCTATATCTGGATGGGAAGCAATTAAGAAAGCAGGTTTAAAATCAAGTGATTTTAAAATACTAGGGCCAGTTATTAGAGAAAATACATTTGTTCTTCTTGGTTCAAAAGAAGATAAAAATAGCGCTAAGCTTATTAAAAACCTCAATGAGGGTTTGAGAATAATTATAAAAAATGGTGTTTATCAAGAAATAGTTGATAAACATATATCTGCTATTCAAGGGAAGTAACTTTTTTGAAAAGAATAGCAGCCATATCTTTAGTAGATATGAATTCATCTAGTGTTTACTCAGAACACCTATTCAGGGCAACGAATAGGTAATATTTTCTATAAATGACTTTTAATGTAACAACATATCAATCTAGTTTTTTGATATGTACTTTGTTCTTTTCTGAAGATAAGGCTCTACAAATAATAATACGTTTCTCAAGAGAAAGTACAAAATTCACAGATAAATGCAAATAATAACGGTTATTATTCATTGTGGTTTATACAGCAACTTCATTATAAAGAATGATATCTCGGGAGCTTGCTCCTGAGTAGTCGAGCTGAAGAAGTTTTTTTAATCAAGCTAACACATATCTAACGAATGCTTTTTTTGACTTTTATCAATGTTTACTATTATTAATAGCTAACTTATAGGATTTCTATCAATATCTAAAAATAGTGTTAACTTTATTGTATAGCCGTTTTTTTATTGACACTCAATCAAAGAGTTTATTTCTACTAACAATCCACAGTATTTTCTGCACAAGCTGACACACTGTACTGACTTATTAGTTAATAGCTGCAATTTACTGATAACGCTTCCATTCCATTGACTGTTTTAAGTGATAATGAAAATGATGTACGACCATGAGGAGACTACACGCCATAAACGTTCTACTCCTACAGAGCCTAGCACGACCATAGGTGAACGTTACAGTAATCGTGAAATTGGTTTACTTAAACTTGAATCAGCTGGTATTCAAAGAGGTTTAAAAAATCCCGAATCTATAGATATTCCTGGCCTGCGTAGTGGCTTAGCCAGCATCGAAATGAAAGCATTTTTTCTTAAAACCGAGCTAACACCTGTCCAGCAGGGTGCTCTTATTAGTCGCATTAAGACGAAAAGCCAGCAAGAATTTATTTCAGCAGTTCTTGATAAATCAGCAATTATTGCTGGTGATTTTCAACAAGCAGGGGGAGACTCAATTCGATTAGTACCTCAAGATCTTTTTCTTTCTCAAATAGCCGGTGGCGACAAGTATAGTGGTCGATGCTATCCATTGGTTCGAGCCATGGCGGTTGCAGTAGCCAAAGGGAATGACTCAATTAATGGTTTTGTGGATAGACTTTTTGTAGCTGCAGCAGATCCAGAAACACCTTCATCAATCTCATTGAGGCAAAACTTAGCCCATTTGCATGTTAACGTTACCGCTAAGCAAGCAGAAACTTCATTAGGCAATCTTGGCTTATCAGGTGTTGTAGAAAATATCAATGAAGCAGAAACAACATCAGTATTTACGTTAAATACTCGAATGCATGCAATGCTGGTCGGTGTTCGGGTTGATGGAAACAACCGGTCTTTTTATTTTTATGATCCTAACTTTGGACTTGCTGTTTTCAATAGTTCAAATTCTCTGAGCAAAGCACTTAATAAACATTTTAAAACCCGAAAGTTTGCGAAATTTTATCACGCCTTTGGCACTGAAGCCGCTCCAGAATTTAACTTGCGCCAAATAAATACTGAACAAATGGCTGAAGTGAGCACACTCGTCAGTGGTCAGAAGGTGGAAGATTTGATTAGTGGAGACGGTTTTCTCACCGTGCGAGAGCAGTTAGCACAACTGGACACTACCAATCCCATCAAAATCGGCGAAGTGGATGTTACCCGAACGATGCTCTATGACATAGGTGCCACCATTGATGGACAGCGTATTACTTCTGGCTTATCGCTGGATAGTGCCGATACCCAAAGACAGATCCGTTTTAACCCTGATGCTTTAACTCAATTCTTTACAACCGCCAGTGATGCCAGTGCAGCAACAGGCAAGCGAGCATTAACTGCCCTTGGCGGGCAAAGTGGTGGGGTCACAACACTTCTACGGGAGGTAGGGTTAGAAGCGACACAAACCCGGGCACATAACTTACTTCAACAGTTGCAAACCAGTGCAACGATCACCGAGCTACGCACAACAGCTAGTGCCAATCCGCAAAGTGTTGTAACTAGCTTGACGAATAAAGTCAGTGGGGGAATGCAAACAGTTTCTATCTTATCTGGCGTTACCCATAGCATTAACGCTTTTCAAAAAGGAGAAACTCGAGAGGGTGCCATTGCCATTGGCTCAGTAGCTGCCGAATTAGCCTCAATTCCTGTTGAAACAGGAATTCGTACCTTAGGACAGCGTATTTGGCAGTCCAGTGTTCAAAGCGTTTCGACCACCGGCCGCTTTGCCAGTGCTTTAGGCCGAACCTTAGCTCGGGGAGCAGGGGCTTTAGCCAGTGTACTAACATTACCCTTTGATATTTACTCAGCTGTCGACAGCTTTAAAAAGGCGGCCAACGCACCTTCCAGCAAAGAAGCCCAAGACCATTACGTCATGGGAGGGATGGCGGTTGCTAGTGCGATTACTGCAGTGGCCTTAGGGATTGCTGCCGCAGCAGGTGCGTTAACCGCAGCGGGGGTAATCGGATTAGCGGTAGGAGGTGTATTATTGATTGGTGGCCGAGTTTATACGGCGGTCCGCACTATTGAAGCCATTGATGAATATGTAAATCTCTCCACCGGTGATCGTTGGAAAATTGGTGCTTCCGTGGCCTTTGGCTTTGGGGTGCCGGAAGAATTTGAAAAAAGGCAGGCGATTGCCCAGGGGCGCAAGCACTTTGATAAAACACTACAGGATCAATACACAGAACAGTTACAAAAACCGGAGCTCACAAAAGCTGGGGTGGGCACGTTTGTTTATTCTCGTGGGGAGGTTGATGCTGAACGTACAACAGGCTACAGCGTATTTAAAAAAGTCAGTGTCAGAAATTTTTTTCCAAAAAATCCCATGGAAGTGGCTGAAATGGAAAGATATCGAAGTCAAGGCGTTCAGTATATTTACCAGCAAACGGAGATACGAGACCAGTCACGAGCAGAAGCTGAGCGTTTAGCCGCTGAACGTTACTCAGGCGTTGAAACCAAAATCTTCGCTTCTGGTGAAGGCCCTTATATTCCCTTCCTTAAAGACAGTAATGACACAATAGACGTTTCAAGTGGCAGCATCCCTTCGAACAGTGATGTGGCAGCGGTATCTACTACAGCTCCTGAAGAAAAGGCAGTGTTATTTCAGCTGGGAGCAGGAGTGGATGATGCAATAGGTTATCAAGAGCGTGAAAACATTTTTATAGCAGGAGATGGCCGTAAAACCTTTACTGGTGGTAATAAAAACGACAATTTTTTGTTTACGGCTACTCCACAAGCAGGTGTTCACACCTTTCATGGCGGGGGTGGTAATAACACCTTGGTGATTGCAAAAGAGCCATTGGAGGGCAGTTCAGGCTATTTAATCGACCTAAGTGACTCAACAACAGGTACTTATTCCTATGTAAGGTCGACTGGATATTCACATGGTCATCCAGGTGATGCTTTGATAAGAATTAAAAACATTAGCAATGCTATTGCTCCAGCAAATAGTAACGATATGGTCTCTGGTACTCCTCAAGCTAACTTTCTTGATGGTGGCGGTGGAAATGACGAACTTAAGGGTTTTGGCGGCGATGATATTTTTATAGTACGAGCAGGTACCAAGGCAAAGGGTGGGGCAGGAAATGATGTATACCTGGTTAAGCGGGGTAATGGTTTTGCCACGATTAATGATACGCCACTGGATTACGCCTCAGAAGAAACCTCTGTCGTTCATTTAGATTATGACTTAAGTGAAATACAAGCATGGCGACTATCGAATAAACATCTAGTGATAGAGCTTGGCGACAGTGATGCAAGTCTGACGTTAACCATTGAAACGATGTATCCCTTGATTGGACCCAGCCCCAAAAAGCTGCTAGGTAAGAAAATCGCTTTTCTTAGCCGAGATGGCTTCTTACTTACCCCTAAACTTCCAGCGATTCTTGAAGGTGAGCCAGGTGATGTAGCGCTTCGCATCAGTGCAACCTATCTACAAGCAAACGATCCTCTTCGCAAAAATGCCGATAGCGGTATAACCCTAAACGTAGCCAATAAAGCCATTCAGTTTGCTGATGGTAACAGCATCACCCTGCCCGATAATTATGACTTAGTGGCTGAAGGTACCTTGCATGCGGATACTATCACAGGCTGTGATGGTAATGATTATCTTGCAGGCCACGGTGGTGCCGACACCTTAATCGGTGGTAATGGCCAAGATACCTATGTAATGGCCGCTGGTGTTGGTGATGTCATCCTTAATAATACGGCATCTGACCAGCAAGTTGACTTTTTAGTGACGCCAACAGAGTGGGAAGATCTTTCTTTTCAACGTGGAACAGGGGATCAATCCAGTGACCTTATAATTGAAACTAAATTACCTATCTCGGAGGAACTGGCAAATGAGCTGAAAAAGCAACACCCTGATCTCTCAGTAGTTAACGGTAAAGTTGAGCGCAAGTTACGTGTAACAGAGTTCTTCGGTAATGAAGCGAACCGTCATCTTAACTTGGTTACTCAAGATGGCATCCAACGGGGCTTAGGAGTCAATGACCAAGGCGAACTGTTTATCACTATAGTGGGTGATGAGTCTGCTAATAGCCTACAAGGCCATGCTAATTTTGCAGGAGCATTGGTTGGACTTGATGGTGAAGATACTTTATTAGCAGGTGATAACGGCGATAATCTCTATGGTGGTAAAGGCGCTGATACCCTCACTGATGGTAATGGTAATGATAAAATTTATGGTGATGATGATAATGACACCATTATAATTGCCCATGCTGGTACGGATGCTGTATCAGGTGGTGCAGGAGAAGACCAGATTAAAATTGATCAGACCGCTACAGGAACTAAGCTTATTACCCGGCTATCCGGCGACGTCGCAATAGATACTGTTGTATTACCGTTTTCACCGATTGGTGCTTTCTATAGCCGAGAGGGACAGCACTTAGTGATTACTGAGCAAAAACCTACTGTAGCTAATGAGCCTGTGCTCTCAATAGTGTTGGTTGATTACTATAACACTGAGCGTAACCAGGCATATCAGCTTTGTACGATGATAGAAGGACAACAGATTTCTATTGCCAGCGAAACCTTAGCTGATTTTGCTAAGTTAGCAGCACTTCGAACAAATCATTTATCAAGTCAAGCAGAAAATAGCGACACTTTAATTCAAGCAATGGCAGCACTGCCTGACAGTGTTGCGATAACAAGTGCTGTTGATGCACCTCAAGTGAAATCTCAGCCTACACCAATAGATTTAGCCTCTGCTCCTTAATATAAAAGCCACCATTTAATGGTGGCTTTTAATATGATGTCAAAACAGGAACTAATAACTGATGAAGTCTACAGCAAGTGTTTTTTGCTCTATCAGGCTGTCAGATTTTTAACCCTAAACCAAGTGATACACCACCGAATTTTCAATTAACCATTTAAAACAATTAATATATGTAAAATAATTAATATATGTACTGACGTACTTTTAATAAATTAGTAATACTCAATAATTTATGACTTATATCAATCTAAATAATTTATTTTAAATTAATAATTAACTTAAATTATGGCTGGATAATTGATATGAAAAAGGTTGTTAGTTGTTTTCTCATTTCCCTATCTTTACTCAACGTTAACGCTTATTCTTCAGACTCAGAAGATGAAAACCAAGTTGGAATGTGCTCAGGACCCTATTTTGATTCGTTAGGTGGATGCGCACTGAGCGACAGAAAGATCAAAACTGACCCAGTTGCTTTGCAAGAACCACTAGAAAAACTCTCAAAAATAAAGGCTTATCAATATAAAATACCATACATTGATTACAACACTTTAACCTTGAATTTAAAGGATGAAATCGGTGTTATCGCTCAAGATGTAAAAACCGTTTATCCTTTGGCTGTCTATCGAGATCAAGACAAAGGATTGTTGGGCGTCAATTACTCCAGGCTAGTAGTACCGCTGATTGCTGCAGTTAATGAATTAAATAAGAAAGTAGAAAGGCTAGAAAAACAGTTAGAAGAGCAAAAACAATAGGTGTTCAATATTAAGGTGAAATACTCATGAAATGTCTTGTTGCTCCTTTACTTGCAGTCACATTAGGCTTGTCTCTAGCTGAATATATGGCTTGTTTTACCAGCTGCTATGATGAGCCAGTCAAGCTTAATTTTTCCTAATTATCACTATACCTAAGCCATTAACTGCTGTATATTTGAACAGCATGGAAACTTAATTGAGAAGGTATAAATAATGGCTATCAACAAAGTTCAATTTCAAAAAGGCCTGAGTTTAAACGAGTTTCTCAAACAATATGGTACAGAAGAACAATGCTTTAATACCTTATACAAATTGCGATGGCCAGAAGGTTTTCAGTGCCCCAATTGTGGATACGACAAATGCTGTCAACTCACTACTAGAAAGCTTCAGCAGTGCTATAAATGTCACCAGCAAACATCTGTAACTGCAGGTACTATCTTTGAATCAACCAAATTACCATTAAAGACTTGGTTCCAAGGGATGTATTTGATCTCCCAAGACAAAAAAGGTATATCAGCCATAGAATTACATCGCCATTTAGGTATTTCCTATCAAGCTGCCTGGAGAATGAAACATAAGCTCATGAAAGTGATGCAAGAAAGAGAAGGCACCAAGCAATTGTCGGGTTTTATTGAAATTGATGATGCCTATCTTGGTGGTGAGCGTACAGGTTGCAAAAGAGGTAGGGGAGCAGATGGGAAAATACCTTTTGTAGCAGCCGTAGAAACAACAAAACAAGGTCAACCGACACGAATTAAACTGAGCATTTTAAAAGGGTTTAATAAAGAAGAGATAACGGCTTGGAGTAGGCAGAATTTGGCCAAGGGCAGTACCGTAATCTCCGATGGACTGGCCTGTTTTAATGGTGTCATAGAAGCAGGTTGTCTTCATGATAAAATTGTATGCGGTGGTGGTCGTGCATCAGTAGAGGAACCTGAATTTTATTGGGTTAACACCATCCTTGGAAACTTAAAAAGTGCTTTACGTAGTACTTATCATGCTATTCGCGCTAAATATGCACAACGTTATCTTGCTGAATTTCAGTATCGATTTAATCGAAGATTTAGCTTAGTAGAATTTATTCCTAGGCTAGCATTTGTAGCACTGAGAACACCTCCACTACCAGGTAAGCTACTAAATATAGCTTAGGTATGATGATAATTAGGTAATTTTTTGGAAGGCATTTTTGACTAATCGCTTTTCTTCACTTGAAAAAATAAACCCCGACTGGCAGGTGCGGGGTGAAAAGCTTGACGTACGCTTTTACCTTGCCAACCCTGCTTAGGAATGTATATTTTTTAATCTATATAATGTGGCGCGTTACAATAAATCAGCCTGTTACAGAAAAGAAGGTTTAAAGCACTTTGCAAACTTCTCAGACTACCCACTCAATTAAAAATTTTATTAAAGTACGCTGTGATAATGATCACTAAATAATCTGTACGGTGATATTTAGTCTGATTAAAATTTCATAAATTAATTAAAACTAACTATTACCAGAAGGATAAATCTAAATGGTTCAGCCATTTGATCGGCATAACTCTGCCAGTTTTGATAACTTATTTAACCGACAGTCTCAGACTAATCAAGGTTCCCAACGAACAAAAATAAGTCCAACAACCCGTTCAGGCTCAAATGCCGGTGCTCAGTCTTCCCAAAAGTCGGGTGTACCAAAATCAGTACTTCAGCATACAGTCAATGGAGTTATCGGCTCTTTAAGTAGTGATGCAGTTGAAAATGTTAATTATTCCGTATCTTTAAATGGGGATTTGTCATTACAAGCAGGCTCTATTCTTGAAGCTAGAATATTGGCTGTTAAAGCATTATTGGGTAGTGAAGGAAGTCGATACGAAGATGAGCAGTTATTAAATGTAGCTAATCAAATTCACACTAATGGAGCTAAATCTACTGCAACAGATGAGGAAAAAACACTATCAAAAGCATTATTAAATCAAGAAGCTATCTTATGGGGAAGACAAAGCGCAAGCGATTTATCAAATGGTGCAAATCAAGAGCGACGGCTAGCAAATTATTTAGCATTATGGGAGCTTTCACTCAACCCACCAGAGGTTCCTCAATTTAAGAATCGTCAGCAAATGGCTGAAGAAAAAGTAAGACGTGACTACCCAAATGGTGATTATGGCTCTCAGGCAAAAGCAGCAAAATTTGGAGTACATCATTACACCTTTGATGAAAGAGTGAGTGAAGCATTGAAATTTGGAGCAAGTAATGGCCTAGATAAAGCCTATTATGGCCAATTTGCTGAGTATATAAATAATAATATTGAAAAACTGGCTTCTGCCAAGGCTGCACTGATAGCACAGAATGCTGGAATGGGAGGAGATCAGCTGATTTCCGAACCAAAACGGGTGTGGGAGGTTAGTGGGTTTAAAGAGGTTGTTAATAAAGGCTCTTACTCCACCAGTGGAGGTGGTTATTTAGGTACTAGTACCCGCTGGGAACTAGAAAGAGAGTCGAGTGATGTTGGAGGAATTACGGGCAACAAACCCGCTTTTATATTTGAGTTGAAAAACGGCAAATTTGGCATGGTTAAGCCTGATGGCAATATTCATCAATTTCAGGGCAATCCTATAGGGGCTGATCAATTGCCAAATTGGGGGGGCATAGCAGAAGGCCTTGGTGTTTCACCTAGCGAAACTCGTTATCATGTTTATTCACATAAAGTTACCAATCAGCATGTTGGCTGGGAACGAGTAACTCAGCAAATTAGTAATAACCGTTCGTTACAAAATTTAATTGAGAGTAATGTTCGTCAAGCAACCACTGAACAAATAGATCAATGGAAAGATAATAATTATGGAGCCACTGGTTTTCAAAAGTTTATTCGAGCAGTGGTACCGTTCTATGAAAATATTGTAAATGCAGTGAATGATCCACGCTCTAAACTTGATGTTGCCAGTTTAGTATTGGACTCACTGGATGTGGGAATTACACTACTGACAATGGGGGCTGGCGCTGTAGGTAAGGCAGGCTTTAGTGCAGCAAAATTAGCCTTTAAAGGAGCTTCTGGCTTATCAAAAGCCACTAATGCCGTGAAGGCTGCATTGCAGTCTGTTCGAACAGGTAATGCTTTAAAGAAAGTCGGTAAAGAATTAGCAGACTTTGTTATACCAGTTTTTACAGCTAAGGATATTGTTGTATCTGCTAGTACAGCAGGAGCAAAAGGAGTATTAAAATTAACCGATGTTATTAAGCAACAGTTGCGTAGTGCTGATGTAAAAATATTTGAGCCTACTGGCACGGTAAGGCAGTTTAAATTAGGTAATAAACAGTTTCAGGGAACCATGTTTGAAGGCCAATTATGGTATAAACCTGCGAATGCTGCAAATAATTGGCAGCCAATGAATAAAATAAGTGAACTTGCTTATCGCTTACAAAATGCTGGAGTTGCATCTAAAGGATCAATCAAAGGGCCTCCTGAAGCTGTTCGGGAAAGAATCAATAATTTACCATTTAACGATCCTATTAGAAATGGCTCGCAAGCCATTGAAAAACAGTCGGGTAATTATGCAGGGCAATCGCATATAAAAATACAACAAAATCAGTATAATAGGATAAAAAGCAACTGATATAGAGTGCAACATTGGTAAAAAATAGTACAGTTTTAGATCATTTTGAACAGTTAGATGATCCTCGAATGGAACGCCATCGTCGCCATAAGCTCATTGATATTATTACTATTACGATTTGTGCCGCTTTATGTGGAGCAGATGACTGGGTAGCTATTGAGCGATTTGGTAACGCCAAAGAATCATGGTTTAAAAGCTTTCTAGAACTACCGAATGGAATACCCTCTCATGATACCTTTGGTCGTTTTTTCTCACGCCTTTGCCCTATCTCGTTTCAAAGCTGCTTCATCCAATGGATTCAGTCAATCACTGATAGCTTACCTGGCAAGCTGGTAGCAATTGATGGTAAAACCCTTAGACGATCATTTACTGAACCTGATAAGAAGAACGCTATTCACTTGGTTAACGCATGGTCAATAGAAAATAAGCTGGTGTTAGGCCAACTTAAAACTGATAGGAAATCCAATGAAATCACCGCCATTCCTGAACTATTAGAAGCAATAGCAGTTAAAGGTGCTGTTGTATCAATAGATGCGATGGGATGTCACAAAGCCATTGCTGAAAAAACTCGTGAAAAAGAGGCTCATTACTTGTTGGCAGTTAAAAATAACCAACCTCGTTTATATTCTGCTATTCAAGAACAACTGTATTCTAAAAAAGCCAAAGTGTATCAACGTCCCGCTATAGACTTTCATTCTTCAGAAAAAGAACAGCATGGCCGTCATGAGATACGGCGCTGCTGGGTTTATCACTCAGTGGCTAAACTACCTATAGCAACAGAGTGGATCGATTTAGCGGCTGTCGTTAGGGTTGAAACAGAGCGCACCTTGCAAGGCAAAAAAGCAAAAGAACAACGCTATTATATTTCTAGCCAGCCCTTGTCAGCAAAAGCTGTCAGTGAAATGATTCAGCATCATTGGCAAATTGAGAATAGCCTACATTGGAGTCTGGATGTTGCATTTAGGGAAGATGATAGTCGAATTCGTATAGGCCATTCAGCTGAAAACATGTCCAGGATTAGACAAATAGCCCTTAATATACTTAAACAAGATGACACTTATAAAATTGGTATAAAAAATAAGAGGCTGTCTGCTGGTTGGGATCATGAGTATTTAATGAAGTTGATTTGTTCCGTGTAAATTTATATGCGATTGCCCTGGGTAATTATGTGTTTAGTCATTATAGTTATGATTTGGTTCAGAGTGGCAATAATAGAGGCATTTTAAAGGATAATGATCACCTTACTATTGAAAATACGTTAGCTGCATTCATTACTGAGAAAGCTAATAAAGATAATCCCTATGCTGTAGAAGGTTGGATTGATAACACCCAAAATTTAACTAAACGAGATTTTAACGAAAAACTAAAAAATAATGGTTATGGAGAAGTAGATAACTTTAATTTTCGCCCCAAACCGGATCATCAAAAAGCGAATTCGCAAGCACAATATACCCGTGAAAATGCAGGTGAAATTAAACAAACACCTTCGACAAAAGTTGACGTTGATGAAGACATTAACTTACAGCAATTTACGGACTGGCTAAGACCAAAGCTTGCTAAGCTGAATGTAGACGAAGGTAATATTAATACAATTATTGAATCCATGGAAAACATGACTGGTCGAATGGGTTATGCCTCAGATGAAGTATTTATTAATGCTGGTCAGAAAAAAGACGTAACTAAATTTGTATTAACTGTTTTAAGTGCAACTGATGAGGCAAGTGAAGTACCTTCAATGCTTAGGAGTTTAGCAAAAATACCTAACGCTACTACGAAAAATCCAACCCCAAGACCAACAATTTTTTTGCAACCTGAACATAGTAGTAAAGTTGATGAAAGTTTTGGAAATAACGCTGCACTTATTAAACAAAGATTAGAGTTAGGAAAGCAACAAGCAATACCTGAAGGTTCTGATGCTTGGAGTGCTACATTGAAATTAGCAATAAGTGAGAACTGGGACTGGGTTAAAAGGCAAATTTTGAGTTAACTGATTGTTTAATCGTTACAAAAATTAAAAAAACCTTCAGCTCAACGGTAGTGACTCATTTATGTGTCTACTCTACTTATCGTTATTCTCTTACTGTTGGAAACAACAAGTATTCTAACGATTGACTTTTAATTAGACATATTTTTGAGTCACCACTAACTTTTTCACCACTGAGCGTAATTTTGGCTGGGAGGATAACTTTAAGCTTTTATTAATTTGACTTTAACACATTAGCACATTGCATTATTCACTAAAAAAACCATCGCTCACACGATGATTAACCAACAATATTTTTGTTAAATAATGTTATTTAATTTGTAGGTTGTTTTTGAGTTAACGAATACTATAATGGTGAAATGCTAGGGTTACTCACACCTATTTTTCGCTAAAAAAACTGTAAAAACATATTTTCAGGCTAACAATAAACTATTTTTAAATAATTTCTCCTGCTATTTTGATTTGATCAGGCATTGAGGCTGTAAAGCTCTTCAACGCATATGAAATCGGAAACCAGTAGTGATACATTAAGATTTACAAGTGGCTCTATGTATTGCAAGCTGTAAACATCAGTATAACTCAACGGCTGATATACAGACTCCATGAGTGGCTGGCTCTCGGATAAACCAAGCAAACTGTCAAAAGAATGCACATCGCTCGCTAGCACATCCTCAATACTCAGTACTGCTTGTGCTGTATTCGCATTCATGGGTTGCAGTATATCCATCGTTTCGCTTGATTCAAGTTCACTGCTTTTAATTATATTCCCACTCGGGAACAAGCCAGGATCATCGACCAGAATCGGGTCAACATTCTTACCATAGACTGTCGCTTCACCCGTTGTGGCAGGAATATCGTTTGCCAGGTACTGAAAACTCACATCGGCTGCCTCCGTTATTGAACCGTCGTGATGCATGACTTGAGTGGTACCATGAACCATGACGCTTCCGGCTGCAGTGACATATGAGGTTTCATCACTGATGAGGTTAATGGAGATGTAGTCATCACCGAGTGCATTCCATTCTCCAGTATCAACCTGGCCATTGAGGTTACGGTCTTGCCATAAGTGAAAGGCCGAAAACGCCTCATCTGATGAATCGAGCTGTTGGTTATTATTGGTATCGAAATAGTGTAGACCCGCTAAGTCTGTGGTTGCCCCTTCTAGGTAATGGGTAAACTGAAACTCCAGCGGCGAGCTGACTTGCCCATCACCATTTCGGTCGTAAACCAGTATCGCATCATCCGCCCCAGCCCAGGCTGTATAGTTGGCTTGGCCATCACCGGTAACATCAAATTGGTAAGGGGTTTGAAGGCTA
This sequence comes from Spartinivicinus ruber, assembly GCF_011009015.1. Taxonomy (NCBI): domain Bacteria; kingdom Pseudomonadati; phylum Pseudomonadota; class Gammaproteobacteria; order Oceanospirillales; family Zooshikellaceae; genus Spartinivicinus; species Spartinivicinus ruber. The sequence goes on along the minus strand of NZ_CP048878.1, from coordinate 3,660,352 downwards.
ATAAACTCAACCCCATCGCCATCTAAGTCAATTACAACTGGCGGAATGGTGGGAGCCACCCGAATATTAATGGTTTCAGTATCCATCATCACGCCACCTGTCCCTGCATTGCCATTATCCGTAATGGTAACGGTCAGTGCTTCCGGGTTGGCTTGGGTGGTAAGATAGTTCAGGTTGGGGGTATAAACAGCCCCTTCCAATGTGGCATTCACATCGGCGACGCTCCCCATAATGGAGATCGCGGCCGTCCCATTATTTGTGACAACAGCCGTGCCGCTGGCAGTCACATTTAAGATACCATTCGTCACTGTTAAAGAAGCGGTTAAAAGACTGCCAGCATCAGGATCACTGACCACGATAGCGTTACCATTAACCGCTGAGAAAGTCAGAGGGGTATTGGGTGTGGTGCTATCAATACTTTGGTTTTCAAACCAGGCAATCCTGTCATCAAAATGTGAAGAAGACCCGATATCTAAATCACCATCGCCATCAAAGTCCGCTGCGGCTACCGTGTTAGCCCCATCCAGATTAATGCCAATGACATTTTTCGGCCCAAACCCTCCTGCCCCATCGGTATTTTCAAACCAGACGACTCTATCACTACTAAAATCAGGTACAATCACATCCAGGTCGCCATCCCCATCGATATCTTCTGCAAGGGCATTTAAGTAAAGCGTAAAAGTAGTATCAATTGTGTTTTCAGGCCCAAAGGTGCCTAGTCCATCGGTATTTTCAAACCAAGCAATGACACCGGGCTGAAAGGCAAATGCATTGTCTGCCGTTGTAATTACGTCCAAGTCGCCATCCCCATCAATATCGGCAGTGGTTACCCACCTAGCACCATCTTGGGCATTATTAATGATATTCTCAGGGCCAAAGGTGCCCAATCCATCAGTATTTTCAAACCAGGCGATGGTGTCATCTAGGGTGGATGCTGTCACCACATCTAAATCCCCATCCCCATCAACATCGCCTATTGTCACGTTTTCAGCGCCATCCTGGGTATTGCTGATGGTGTTCTCAGGCCCAAAGGTACCCAGTCCATCAGTATTTTCAAACCAGGCGATGGTGTCATCAAGGTTAGATGCGGTCACCACATCCAAATCCCCATCGCCATCAATATCGGCAGCTACCGCATTCTGTACACTATCTTGGGCGTTATTAATAACATTCTCAGGCCCAAAGGTGCCCAGCCCATCGGTATTCTCAAACCAGCCCACCGTATCATCACCTCGCCCAGCAAAGATGACATCCAGGTCACCATCTCCATCAATATCCGCTGAAGTCAGCCTTTCAACACCGCCCCGGGTATTACTGATAATATTCTCAGGGCCAAAGGTACCCAGCCCATCGGTATTTTCAAACCAGGCGATGGTGGTATCATTTTGTGCAGAAGCGATTGCATCGAGATCGCCGTCACCGTCAATATCCGCTGCAATGATGCCAAAAACATTATCTTGGGTAGTACTAATGGTATTTTCTCCCCCAAAAGCAGGGAGCTGGCCAGTGATATTGGAAAAGCCACCCACAGTAATCGCAGGGGTGTCATTTTCTGCTGCGATAATAATAGTTGAGGTCGCTACATTGCTGGTGCCAACTCCATTCGTCACCGCAACGGTAATGGTGCGCGTCAGTGCTGTGCCTCCAATGTTGGGATCATCCCCTGTGTTTTGGTAGTGAATTAAGGCCAATGCATCAGCATAATCGGCGGCACTGGCCGTACCACTTAACGTCATGATGCCATTGGTAAAGGCACTGGCTGTGATGCCGCCAGGGAGGCCACCTGCGGTACTATCGAGTAGTAGGTCGCCGGCTTGTGGGTTCGCTAAAGTAATCACAGCGCCGGTCAGATTGCCATCAAATGGAATATTGACATCCGTATCCGCAATGGCAACGCTTGGCCCACCAGTGCCTACCTCAGTGAATGTGTTGGTAAAGTTGTTACCCACCGCAGTGCTGTCATCTGCATCAAGATCCAACATCGCTTCATCATCGACCAGAGTAAAAACAGCCGGCGTGCTGTTAATCGTCACGGCAAGATGGCTACTGCCTGTTAGCTGCAACTGAATGGTTTCACTCGCTTCAAACCGCTCATCATCTAGAACCTGCACATTAATGGTGGCTGTGCGTTGACCTGGCTCAATGGCTACGATGCCGGTTAATGCTTGATAGTCACTACCAGGGGTGGCAGTGCCTGAAACGGCATACGTAAAGCTAATGGCTTTGCCGGTGTTATTCACCACACCTAAATCCACAATCAATTGACCCGGTTGGGAAGTGCCTTCTAGCACAGTGACGGTTTTTGTCGCTATTGTCACTGTGGTGGGTGGCAATAAGGTTTGAAAAAAAATGGCTTTATCGAGTTTCAAATCATGCGACACACTGGGGACCATGATTAAGGGGGGATGAGTCACTGGTGATTGGCCATGAAAAGGCTGTTGAATCGCATTCACTTCCTGTTGTATGGAAGAATACGTCAGTTTCCGGGGAACTGGTGTGGGGAGCTGATACCCAGCGTCATTATCACTGTCTTCATCAGCGGATGTTGTCTTTTTAACCGATATGCGACCTTGTGAATCAATGGCACTTGGTAAAGAGCGGATGACATTCGCTAAGGCTTGTAGTTTATCACTGGATAAACTACTGGTGTAGATCACCTGGTGCTGCTCAATCGCCTCAGTGATTAAATTTTCCTGATCGTGAACTTGTTCAGCTTGGATGTAAATCGTTTCGCCATTGGGAGCAGTAATGCGAATTAAACTATCGGGTTGACGGTCTATCACGTAACTTGAATTATCAACTGAGTGTTGATCAATAATGGAATGATAAGCGGAAAGTAAAATAACGCCTTTGCCAGAGGGGTCCGGTAAAGACTGTAGCTTTCCATTCGGTAAAAGGATTTTTAAATCATTAAAAGCCTGACTAAGCCTGGGCATACGACACCTATACTGCATACTCCTGACATAAGTATAAGCATAGTGTCTTTTTTCATTTGGATTTGAATTTATGAGCTAACCAGTAAAAAGCGATCAATTATTGGGTGAATTAACTTGCTACCCCCAATTAATCATGAACAGTTTAGGCGATAACGCATTGGCTCTAAAGACAACACCACAGGGGGGCGTCATTTCTGACCTCCCCACTAAGGAACCAAAACCATACAGTGCAAATATTGCTTTTTGATTGGCTATTAATGACAAGATACAAATTATTAAGCGCCTTATTAATTATGTTTCATCTTTGTTTTTCATGAGCCGCTGCTTCATAACCTAATGCCTCCAGTAATTGCTCAAATGCTTGAATCTGTTGACTCTTTGCCCATTTCCATGCTTTACCCAAAAAAGTGGGGTGAGCAGGCAAACAATCAACACAGCGATTTAACTCAGCAGCCACCAGTGCACGAGTAAAGGGGCGATCATTAATGTGTTTGAACTGATCCGGTAACCGCTGAAAATCGCTTAATAAGTGATCCATCCGTAAAAAGGCATGGTATGGACTCAGGGCAGAGGCTTTGGTTCGCTGATGATGTTCCTTGGGATTGATTTTGGCTAATAGCTGCTTGGCTTGTTGGCAAGCTGTTAAGGCATCTACTTGGAGAGTGGCCACTTGTTTGGGGTTCACCACTTGCGCTTCAAAATAAGCGAGTTTGTCCAATAAAGCATTCAGTGATTGGTCAACGAACTGCCTTTCTAAATTTAGTCCGACTAAAAAGTCTTTGCAGTAACAGTGCATATCCACTTCTGTTTGCGTATCCAGCGACTGCCCTAACCGTGCTTGCTGACAGGTAGGATGTAAGGTTTTCATCAGTGACAAGCCAGACACATGAAAACCAATCGCTTGTGCTAATCGATTATTGAGGGTGACATAATAATCATGGATCAAAGCCTGTTTTATGATGACATCACTTTTATGGCGAATGGTATTGATGAGCCGAGTCAGTGATCGATTGATGGGCTGTGAGCGATAATCATAATTGACCTTTGTTGGCTGCTCCTGTTTTGTTTGGGGTATATAGGAAATTGGCTTGATCGTTCGCGGCTGAATATGACCTAATCGATCAATGGCTAAATAATGAGACAATTGTCCCTGGGTATTTTTAATAGCCTTCCCAAGTATTGTAAATAACAATAATCTTGTCGTGTTATTTTGGAATTTAATGAGTTGATTAAGGACACGTGCTAATGCAATGGGGTCATTCGGTAAGCTTTTACAAATTAGCGTATTGGATTCTCTTTGTAAAAAATAACGTGATAACGCTGGCTTTTGTGTACTTAATGGGAATACTGCTGCTTCTTCTTTGCTACGAATTTGCTGATAAATCTTAAATACATAATTAATTTCATCGGCTATTTGATAAATAGCTGTATGAGGAATGGAGGGTGCCTCTCTCAGTTGTGACGGTTTAACGGCGCCTAACGATACCGTCCCCGTGGTTTTTTCAAGAGAGGCTTTTTCTTGGTCAATCTGTCGGATTAAATGCGAAAAAAGCGGCGCTTGGTGCTGGGTTGATGACGACAAGCGTGCTGTTTGCGTGGCAATCGGGCAGGCGGTATTCACTTCCTCCGTCATAGCGGAGGAAACGCGTGCGGGTTTTACTACATCATTAATGGACATCGTTTTTTTCCTGACACCCATTAACCCCATCAGTTAACTGGCACGCGGAAGGCAATAACCCATCAACCACAGGAAGTTGGCATTGATAAAAGTACATACAAGGTAAACGTCGGAATGAATTAATAGGTTAAATGTGAATGAGCACTAATATATCAATATTGCCACAGGTATGCATTATTTTTATAAAAATATCTCTAATTATTATATAAACACTCTATTAAAATATTCATATTAAACAATCGTTTTTTATTAAAAAGCACTTTAGTAATGGTGAGTAACAATAAATAATTTTTTTAGGGGAATATTTTTAGTGGTATTTTTGGTTGGCGGGCTTTAAGTGACAAAAACAGTTAAACAAAATAGGAAGGAGGATTAATGGTAAAAGCCATCAGTAAAAAGCTCAGCGAACCCAAACCAGGGCGAGGTCGCTGAGTAACAAGTTTTATGTTTATTGCTCACGTTGACCAATCGGTTTAATTTCATTGGAAAGACTGAGGATGGTGATGCCTGCATGGTAAGCATCGTCAGCATCAATTTCAGCTCCTTGAATCCAGCTTTTAAGACAATCGATGGTACGAAGTAGGTCAGTTTTGCGGCCAGCCAGTGTGGCGGCATCATTAGCGTACATTTGATCCAGTGTCATGGTGCTCGTCTACCTTATTCTAGCCAATGCCTTTAGGATGAGGCGGCCACCTCATCCTAATTGACTTTAATGATAGATAATTTCCTCTGTAATCTCTTCTGGAGGTGGTGGAGGCAGGCTGCACTCATCAATATAGTTCGGACTGCTATAAAGATAGCCTTCTACTTTTTCAAATCCCCAGCCTTGCCTACCATTGGCCAAGGCTGTCCAATCAGTGGTATAAAAGTGATCTGTGTTATAGGGGTTCCAGTAGCGATATAAAGGCTTACTCTCTGGTTTTTGTTCAGTCAGTACATACCCAACGATGCCTTCCAGGCGATAAAAGTTTTTATCAACTCCAAGTTCATTCCAGTTTGTAGTGTAAAAATGGTCTCCAGCAACTAAATTCCAATACCGATAAAGTGGGGTTGTTCCATTTTTTGGTTGATTAAATAAATACCCTTCGATACCTTCATAAACCCAGCCATCTTTACCATTTCCTAATTCATTTTTATCGGCGGTATAAAAATGATCACCAATGGCTAAATTCCAGTACCGATGCAGTGGCACTAATTCAGCTTCAACACTGCTGCTTGCATTCACTGCCATACTGCTGAGTAATGCTAGCAATACAACCCATATTTTAGAGAAAACTGAAAACCGCTGAACTAAGTACTGCATAGAGACTCCTTAACGGGAATTTGATCACAATTTGAACGGCGACCATCCTATTAAAACGCGTTGACTAAATCCACAAAAAATATCGAATAAAATGTTACTGTCTGTAAATGAGTTGATAACTATATGACTTTAATAATTATTTTTATCATTCAAAAAAATTAATTAATCATTCAAATTAAAATATAGAGTAAAAAAGAGGTGTTTAGGAATTAATACCTTAGTCATTGGTAAATGCTAAGTGCTGATCAATATAATATATAAATTAACGTGAATTTTGCTTGAAAAACGATCAATGTAATTACTGAAAAGAAATTTAATGAACCTTTGGAAGTATGCTAGTTTCCCCACTACTCTTGTTGGAAGGCCAACTTAATGGTTATGTTGTTTTACACAGTGAACACATCTAATAAGAAGCTCTAGAATGAGTGTAATTGAACTATTTTGCCATGTAGATGATTTTTGCATTGAATTCATGCCCACTTGGGATAATATATTGAAAGACAAAGGCATACGGCAAAAGCCCTGGTTTTTTAAATTATCGATCAGTGAAAAAGTAATTTTTTTATTCACACTCATCAATCTCAATGCAGGAATTTTAAAGAGTATTATACCGGATTTATTTAAAAAATATTTTCGCGGTTATTTTCCAAACTTGCTCAGTTATTCTAGTTTTGTAGGGCAAAAAATGATATGCATTGTTGCCAAAGTATTTTGGTAAACCTCGCTATTTACAACCATGTTCAGCAACATAGAGAACCGCATTGAGTACTTGCTAGTTCGATAGTTTTACATTGCCTCGCTGGAGAGGCAGTAAGTGTTCGATCATTTTAAATTGTTGTTGTAATTTTCATGTGCCTATTTTAACAACATTAGTGTTAACAGGGCCAGCTTAAATAGAAATATTGCCTTATGTACTTATAAAAATGATGAAAATAATAGTGGTAGTCAACTTAAATAGCTTTCCTATAATGACTTTACTATTAATGACATCATTGAAGGAATACAGCTATTTTTAGAGTTTAAAATCGGAAAGCAATAGCAGTAACTATATCTATTGCGAAGGATTAATTTATTAATAATCTAGGACTAGCCCTTAATAAACCCAAATCGATAAAAAACTGGTTAATTTTTGTATAAAAGTTAACCGGTTTGCTCTTTGAAAATCAATTACTTGGGGTTTGCTATACAACAGAGCATCCTGCATTAGTTTGGACACAGTGCTTCTTTCTTTTAAGTTGGTTAAAAATACAGCCAGCCTGTCATTCACATCCTGGTAACTATCATAGCTGGCATTAGAAAAGACGACAGGGGAAGTGGTTGGGGGGGGGAGATAGGTTATCAACCCTTTCAGCGTGTACTTCTCCGTTATAAAATACTTGAGGGATCGACAGACACATTGCGACCTAACATTATACCAATCGTGGTAAATAATCTGTAAAATACCTGGTCACAGTATTTCACTTAATTTGACTAGGAATTTAATAATGGCAAGGATTGCTTCTATTCCAGATGAATTGTATGACTACGACTTTGATGCCTTACTGAACAGAGAACCACATCCAAGAACACGGCTTCGCTTATTAGCGATGGCTCATTTACAAGCAGGTTGGTCTCAAACTGAAATAGCACGAGCATTAAGGAAATCAAACAATACCATTCAGGACTGGCTCAACCGTTTTAGACGAGATGGCCTTGAAGGACTTTATGAACAACCCGGTAGAGGAAAAAAACCGTTTCTTTGTCCTTCACAATATAATGAATTTAAAGCAGCGGTTATTACCTTACAAAACCATCGTCAAGGCGGTAGAGTTCAGGGTAAAGACATACAACAGTTGCTGCTGGAACAATTTAATATAGACTACAGCTTAAGTAGTATTTATGAAGTATTGCATAAAGCAGGACTTTCTTGGATTACATCAAGATCTAAACATCCTAATCATAGCCCAGATAAACAGCAAGCATTTAAAAAAACTTTGAAAAAGAGGCCTTAAAAGTACTTCCCTCATGCGTTTCTCCAGATAAAGTTGATATTTGGTTTCAAGATGAAGCCAGAGTGGGTCAGCAAAATACCTGTACGCGTATTTGGGCAGAGAAAGGTACGCGTCCACGAGTGGTAAAGCAACAACAGTTTGAGTCAGCTTATCTCTTTGGCGCTGTTTGTCCTGCTAAAGATAGAGGAGTGGCTCTTGTATTACCTATTGCTAACACAGAAGCAATGAGGTTGCACTTAACAGAAATTTCAAAAGCCATTTCTAAGGGAAGACACGGACTGGTTATCGTTGATCAAGCGGCATGGCATACGACTCATCGCCTAGAAATACCTGCGAATATCACGCTATTAAATTTACCACCCGTTTCCCCAGAGCTTAACCCGGTAGAGCGGATATGGGAAAAACTGAGAGAAGATTCACTGGCAAATCGTTGTTTTAAAAATTTCAATGATATTGTTGAGTCTTGTTGTGAGGCATGGAATGTATTTGTGAATAAGAAAAATAACATTAAAAGCTTGTGCTCCAGATGTTGGGCTGTTTTAACAAGCTAATAAACAGGATTGGTATTAGTTCCTTCTATATTGAGGTAACCCAGCGAAAACCGAAGATAGTAATACACTGCTTGTAGAATAACACCCTTGGGAAAGTGACAACCTTTAAAGCATTTATCTGTAGGAATAGTGACTACAAATTAACCGCTAGAGTTAACAGGACTATCATCAGTAGTAAAAGTTTGCGACGGAGCCTTTTTAATGACTACTTGAAAACTATTTATTCTCATAATTTATTTTGAGCAATCATTACTTGTGAATTAGTATCACTTTAGATAGTTGTAGATGTGTTCTAGTTAATTAAAAAGAACAGTAATCTCCTTATAATAGCTAAAGTCATCTTCTTGATATACCTGTATTCCATTAATGCTTATCAAAATTTTTATAGGAATATTCATAAATACAAGTGGTTGATTTTAGTTAAAGATACTCGTGAAGGATAAAATATCTTTATAGTTTATAGCCGAGATTACCATTTAATTTCTATAATTGAGTGGGTTATCATTATTTAAAGTGTCTTTATCTAATATACCTTGTCGCAATTTATAAAAGTTTGCTATCTCAACGTAAGAAGGTAAAAGATGTATAATTATCAGCGGAATATTTTTACATCAAATAGTAGTTTAGCATCGTACACTACCATGTTTTTTCGGAAATATTTTAGTGGTTTAACTTTACCCTTAGCCTGCAGTGTAGTGTGCTTAGGATCATTCAATAGTTTTGCTGATGAATGCGCCATTTCGAGTCAATGTCAGGTAGAGCGTGATACTCCAAATTCTGAACTAATAAAAGGAAAGATGCCCCTAACTAATTTTGATACAGTAATGGAGTACATTAATAATAACAATATCACCAGTGTTAAAGGATTTCTCAGCGCCTTACCTGAAAGAATGCACAATAACTATGTTATTATGAGCAAGTCCAGAGGTGGCGTTAAAGATGAAACCAGTTTAGAAAACCCTGGATTAATTATGTATGGATCTGATGCACGATTTCTGGTGCATGCCATTTCTGATAAAACTAAATCTAATTCTCCTGATTCACACTATGAAATGGTAGATCTTGCCAGTTTAGGTGAAGATGGTACCTGGGTTTTTCGGTCAATTGATTTTACTAAGGCTAATAAATCTGGGAATGTGAATGATGTTAAGTTAAGTGACTCTGATCAAACTTGTCAAAAGTGTCATGCTGATATCAATGGTAAAAATCTAAGACCTATTTGGGGGCAGTACCGACAATGGCCAGGGGCATTTTCGGATGATGGTACTTTTATAAAATACTTTAAAGAAGTTATAACAGGCGACCCTACACTAGATGCTCTAATTGCCTCAACCGTTATTAGTAATGAAATTGTTACTCAAACACAAGCTAATACATTAAGAAAGATAAAAAATAAACAACATAATAATGATAGATTTCATACAATAAAAACCAGTGAGTATGGGTTTGATCAAGTAGGTAGAACATTACATTTGCCTGATCATGCATATGGGTATTCACTAGTGCAGTTTAACTTTGAAATTGCCAGTGCGCAGGCTGAGAGTGTTTATAAAAGAGTAAAAAAATCTGAAAATTATGCAGACTTAAGGGAAGAGTATTTAGCTTTAAGCTATTGTGATGGTCGTGCTCAACAACTTGATAATGATATAAAACAAAAAATTACACAACTAGTGAAAAATAAAGGAGGAAGTACCAGCGGCTATAATGGAGATGCTCATTGGTCGGATATTGTCCGATTATGGGGATTAGACCCAGAACATGAGTTAGCTATACACCTTAAAAAGAGAGATATTGAAAAAGCAAAAGATCATAATGGTGGTAAACTATCTTATAGTAACCTAAATTGGAATACTAGTGTTAGTGCGTTAAGAGAAGTTGTGGACTTGTTGATTATTAGGGAGCTGGCAGAGCAAAAAGATAATGGACTCTATGCTATTTTAGCTAATGGTAGGATACCAAATGAATTACTTGGTTACACGACGACAGAATATGGAAACAGCGCATATGCAAATTTAGCTACATTCTTTGAGCGTAGTTATAAAGTTCATTTTGAGCTACTCGGTGAAGAGAGAAGAGAGTCGAGAAAAAAATATTACGACACTAATCTACTTCGTATTCACCAGAGTATGGAGAATATAAAAACAGAATTTTGCAACTTATTAAGTAAAAATATTCGCTAAAAGAAACTCTGCTGTAGACTTTTACCACTGATGATAGTCATTCGAGTTAACTCTATGGTTGTCTTGTAGTTAATATGCATCTGCTATCAATAATTTTTGACTATATAATAATTGCAACTTGACGTTCAACATAACAATAAAAACGCTCTTGTGATAAAAGAGCGATACGTTAAAACGCAGATACTAACTGAGTTAGCAGCAAATACAGAACTGACAGAAAAGGAAATTACGGCAGTTCTTGATGAGCTGACTGGTTGAATGAAAGGACACATTAAGAAGCGTACCTGGATTATTGAGAGTAGTAACTAAGACAAAACCAGCTACCAAAGCCAAGCCTGCGCCAATACAGGTGATAGTTCAGTCACTAAAATGACTAAAGAACTTTGCGCTGACTTAATAAAACAACCATTATTTAAGACCTCGTTGAACGGAGTCTTAAATAATGTAGCTGGGGATTTATCGTTGTATTATAAAGTCAGGGTAAATAAGAGATTAGGCAAACAAGATGAAATAGAATTTTTGCCATTTGTTGTTAATGATGCTCCGGTTCATTTTATGTTCAGTAAGAAGACAACTCCGCAAACTGACCTGACTTTAATTAATCAAAGACTAAAAAAGCTAAAAAAAACACCTGAATATGAGGAGCTTTTTGGTGAGATGAACATTCCTTTTGATACCGACTAGAGTGCTATTTCTCATAGTAACCTTCTAGTAGTTGATCATAGTATTTGTCATAGGTACCATCTTCTTTCATGGATTTTAAACTGTTCTGGTCAAACTAAACCGGACACTTTTCTCTGAGACTGTTCAAAGTTAACCGGAGACATATTTTCATTAGCCGTATGCAAACGTTCCAGATTATAATATTTCATATATGCAGTAGCATCAACATTACCTAATAAACCCTCTTTATAACTTCTAGCCCATTTGTGATAGATAAAAACAACTTTGTATCCTTTGCGTTTAAATGCTTCTGAAATGATATGATGTACAAAACCACCATGTTTAAAGTCTTTTGATGACCAAGGTGGGTATTCACCGGTTGCTACTTTCAAAACCTTTCCTAATTATCATCATACCTAAGCTATATTTAGTAGCTTACCTGGTAGTGGAGGTGTTCTCAGTGCTACAAATGCTAGCCTAGGAATAAATTCTACTAAGCTAAATCTTCGATTAAATCGATACTGAAATTCAGCAAGATAACGTTGTGCATATTTAGCGCGAATAGCATGATAAGTACTACGTAAAGCACTTTTTAAGTTTCCAAGGATGGTGTTAACCCAATAAAATTCAGGTTCCTCTACTGATGCACGACCACCACCGCATACAATTTTATCATGAAGACAACCTGCTTCTATGACACCATTAAAACAGGCCAGTCCATCGGAGATTACGGTACTGCCCTTGGCCAAATTCTGCCTACTCCAAGCCGTTATCTCTTCTTTATTAAACCCTTTTAAAATGCTCAGTTTAATTCGTGTCGGTTGACCTTGTTTTGTTGTTTCTACGGCTGCTACAAAAGGTATTTTCCCATCTGCTCCCCTACCTCTTTTGCAACCTGTACGCTCACCACCAAGATAGGCATCATCAATTTCAATAAAACCCGACAATTGCTTGGTGCCTTCTCTTTCTTGCATCACTTTCATGAGCTTATGTTTCATTCTCCAGGCAGCTTGATAGGAAATACCTAAATGGCGATGTAATTCTATGGCTGATATACCTTTTTTGTCTTGGGAGATCAAATACATCCCTTGGAACCAAGTCTTTAATGGTAATTTGGTTGATTCAAAGATAGTACCTGCAGTTACAGATGTTTGCTGGTGACATTTATAGCACTGCTGAAGCTTTCTAGTAGTGAGTTGACAGCATTTGTCGTATCCACAATTGGGGCACTGAAAACCTTCTGGCCATCGCAATTTGTATAAGGTATTAAAGCATTGTTCTTCTGTACCATATTGTTTGAGAAACTCGTTTAAACTCAGGCCTTTTTGAAATTGAACTTTGTTGATAGCCATTATTTATACCTTCTCAATTAAGTTTCCATGCTGTTCAAATATACAGCAGTTAATGGCTTAGGTATAGTGATAATTAGGAAACCTTTTCTTCAGATGCAGACAAGGTACATATCAATAAAAAAATTAGAGCAATGATTTGCCGCATTAGAAAATACTTGCACAAGCCTTTACATATAAAGGATGTTTAGCAATATCCCAAAGTATCGTTTGAAAATTAGCGCTATTAACAACATGCAAAGATATCTACTATTACCAGGCTCTAGCCCCAGTTCATCACATACAGCGACTTGTCGTTGCTATATTTGCTTATAGGTTCACTTTGTCCTATTACTACTAGGAAAGTAGAAAGAAATTACCAAAGTAACCAATGGTAAAGCTCCAATCTTCACTAACTCAAATACACCCTGCAAAGCTGCATTTTCTGGATAGCACGCATAACCAACAAATACGCCAACACAAATTACAGCTAGCCAGCAAAGAACTTGCTTACCAAACTGTAGTCGTTCCCCCTCGTCAATTGTTACACCATCTCCAAACCTATCTCTAATATCAAACACGCTGATCGACTAACAGGGCTAAGGTCAATATTATTATTTTGATTATTCTCAGAGGCAGCCATTATACCCCCACAACTTTACCAATGGCTTTAAGGTCATCTTTTCCAGCGTTTTCAATGCTTCCCAAGCAACGTCCCTTGCTTTTTTCTTCCTGAGCAATAGAAAGCAAAGCAAAAGCTCTGCGCATTATTTCAGCCTTAGATATACAGTTAGCCTTAGCGATGGCGTCTAGCTCGCTGTTTACTTCGTTTGATAGGTCAAGTGTTACTCGTGGCATGGTCTTGCACTCCTACTCATAAAGGACAGCCCACCAATGCCAGGCATGGAACATCAGCCGACACCCAAAGCAGAAAAATAGTAGAACAAGCAGTCGCATTCTTGAAGGCTGGTCACAAGATACAAGCTGTTTCACCAGGAGCAACTGGGCTACCGAGTATCAAGGACGTTAACCGGTCGTATCAGATGAGCATTAGAGGGTTTTTATCTTAGGTGGTGGGGATACTCTCTACCCCATCACGCTAATACACCTGTAAAAGAGGACTAAACTTTTGTAGAGACCCTGAACTGAAATAGAATTGATATCACTATGGGTAAACTGTTTCGACAAATAGCAAGATGTACACTCTTAGTTTCTGTCATGTGGCATGTATTAGTACCCCCTACATTATTAGCCCAAGAAGTAGAAATTTATACCTACGACATTCTCCCACCATATGCTTACCGAAATGATGCAGGAGAGTTAACGGGCATTTATATTGAGATCACAAAGACTGCTATTTCAAGAATGGAGGGATACAGTTTTAAATTTCGGGTCGTTCCTTGGAGTCGAGCCAAGTTTGCTGTCAAGCAAGGAAAGGCATTTGCCATACTTCCTCCTTATTTTCATGCTCATGACTGGCTTACAGATACTGAACCAAAACGACCGTATATTTGGCCTTATTCTCAGCCACTTTATACTCAGCATGACGTAGTGATTTGTCATGAGCGTATCTTAAGTAAAAAAAGAGCTAAATGGCCTGATGATTTTCAAGGTTTAGGATTTGTCATGTTCAGAGGTGATGGTCGAGCGGGAGAGCAGTTTGCTAGGCAAGTTAAAGAAGGTAAAATCAAGTTAACATTGGTAAACTCTGTTAAAGATACAGCTAGAGTTATGCTGCTTGAACGAACTGACTGCACGGTTACTTCTAGAATCCCATTTGCTTGGCATTTAGTTAATACTATAGAGCAAGCCAGTTATCAACAACAAAAATACAAAAAAAATAGCTTGAAACTGAAAGAGGTACTCTTCATTTCTAAAAATACCGGACATTTGGGATACACTGATATTGATGATGAAAAGAACTTCCCATATAAAAAAGATTTTGCAATAAAATTTGATATTGAACTATATAAAATGAAACAAAGTGGGGAGTTAGATGATATTGCTACTCGCTTCATTGATACTGAGTATGTCAAGCAACTAACGGAGCATAGCCAAGGAAGCAACATTAAGGACTCGGATTAAGCGTCTAGGTAGAATAACAATTGGTTTTCTACGTCAGATAAAATGCATGATATTGTTATAGGATTTTTTATTAATCGCTATGAAATTGGGAGAAAAATTTGAAAAAATACAGATTTGAGCCGCTACCTACAGAACTATGGAATACTACGGTTGCTGATGGCTTATACAGTTATGGTCAGTATGGCTTTTAAAAATTTTCTCAGAAGAATGTTACATATTCTGGTGTTACTCAAACGGGAGGACAGGTTGTCAGTCATATTCCAGAGCCAATGTTGCTGGTTGGTTTGAGGTTGCTTAATTGTTTGCTATTACAATGTCGTAAAAGTAAATAATACACTCTGTGTTATGCATCAAGCTAAGTAAAGGATGTTTAGCTTGATGCGTAAGTACTTAGTTACTCTCTGTTACTCTCTAAAAGATTACTCTTCTTAAAATACAGACCGCGTATATTGCCAGCTATTATTTTGGTAGCAGGCCATTGCTGGAAATGCATCCTGGCTGTCTTCTAGTCTAATCACATAATTACGACAGACTAATCCCATTTGGCTGGTATAGGTACTACCTGCAACAAACCCAACATGTCCTAGCTTAGGGTGGGATATACGACGGTATTCCCCTTCAGCAAAACCGCTGAAACCGGTTTGTATCCACCGTTCATCTTGTTCATCTACAGTTGTTAGTTGGAATTCACTATTAAAACTCCATAGTGTCCACTTGACTATATGGGATCGGTCAATATCCCAAATTGATGGTTGGGCTTGAGAAGCAGCACGGGCTTCACCATTAAAGTTGATCAAGCTTTGCCCAAATGTAATGAATATGGCAAGTAAAAGGGTAGTGTACTTTTTCATAGGGCTATTATAAGTATAAGTGAAATACTACTTCTAAAGTACTCTTCATGAATGATTTTGTCAGCCACTAACAATTTATAAGCACCTGGAGCTTCAGTACTTAATGGTCTCGCTTAAAAATCACACGTTTTGAGTATAATAAAGAATAGTTGATTTTATCAAAATTGTTTCAATAATGACTGGCAAAATAGAATAGCTGAAGATTCGTGATGAATAAAGTGGGGTAATGAATGCGAGTGAATGTGTTTTGTGCGTCAAGGTCTGGATTAGACCCTAGTTTGCCATCTATGGTACAGCAGTTAGCGTTAGAGTTAATAAAAAAGAAAATAGGTGTTGTCTATGGGGGAGCGAATGATGGCTTAATGGGCATGTTGGCAGATCAACTATTGGCATTATCGGGTGAAGTAATAGGAGTCATGCCAAAGCTATTAGTTGAGCGGGAAAGAGAGCATACAGAGCTGACCAAGTTGTTTGAAGTGGATAGCCTGGCTGCCAGAAAAGAAAAAATGGCCAGTTTGGCAGACTGTTTTTTAGTGTTACCAGGTGGCTTAGGTACACTAGATGAGTTGTTTGAAGTACTGACTTGGGCACAAGTGGGTTTACACAATAAACCCATTGCTATTCTTAATCATCAGGGTTATTACAGCCCATTAATAACCTTTTTAGAACAAGGGGTAGCCAGCCAGTTGATTTCTGAAAAAGACTTTAACCGGTTGCTTATTGCAAATACACCTGTTGCTATAGTAGAAAAGTTAATAGAAAGCCTGGCATTTGATTAGAAGTCCTGTGAGGTGTTTTTTTGCAACATCAACTTAGCCATTGGTTGGCTGTGATAAAGCAGCAAGCAGCAGTCAGTCGCCACCGTGCTACCATCATTATTGCGGGTGAACAAGCCTGGACTCAACAACAAGCCCAACAGTTAGTTGCTTTGTTGGGACCATTAGAGAAGGGCTATTGGATAACAAATGATAACATACTGCCTCATGGTATTAATGTAATACCACCACAACAAGTCAAGGCTTTGTTAGGTCAAGAAAGTCAACTTTTGATTTATGATGCATTTACGGGCTTTAATCCTGATCATTTTGCAGCAATATCTGGTACTTTGATTGGTGGGGGGTTGCTATTATTATTGACACCACCTTTAACAGCTTGGGCTGAATTTAATGACCCAGAATATCATCAGCTGACAGTATTGCCATATACTGCAGAGAAAGTGCAAGGCTATTTTTTACAGTGGCTGATATTCACCCTTAATCAGTCTCGTCCCTTATTTATTCAATGGCAACAGGGTCAACCATTACCATCAATATCGACGAAAGTGGCTGCTGAGCAATCAGTAGTCAGTTTAAGTAACCCTATTAATTCAGGTAGTTGTGCTACCCAAGATCAAACGGAGGCTGTAGCGGCAATATTAAAAGTTGTCACAGGGCATAGCAAACGCCCTCTAGTGATTACCGCTGACAGAGGACGTGGCAAGTCGTCAGCATTGGGAATTGCTGCAGGTCAGCTATTGCAGCAAGGTAAGCGCATTTTAATTGTAGCGCCTGACTTTGAGGCTGTGCATACCGTATTTCATCACGCCGCTGTTCAGCTTGATATCAACTGGCAGATACAACCGAGACTGGTCTATAAAAAAGGTTGGCTGGATTATGTGACGCCGGATGAATTAAGTCATGAAATGACAGCGGCTGATGTATTATTTATTGATGAAGCTGCAGCGATTCCGACTGATTTATTATGCTGTTGGACACAGCACTACAAGCGTATTGTATTTGCGACAACCGTTCATGGTTATGAAGGGACTGGACGGGGGTTTACCGTTCGTTTTCAGCCACTGTTAAGCAAAGTTAGACCGCAGTGGCGACTCAAACATTTAACTCAGCCAATTCGTTGGCAACCGCATGATCCATTGGAGCACTTCTGTTTTGAAGCATTATTGCTAAATGCAGAGCCTGTTGCTGACTCACAATTAGTGGATATTGATATCAACTCAATGGAGTTTAAGTCGGTAACTGCTAAAGAATTAGTGCAACAGCCACCTTTGTTAAAAAGCTTATTTGGTTTGCTGGTAACTGCTCATTATCGAACTACGCCTGGTGATTTAAGACACTTATTGGATGGGTCTAATTTACAGATTTGGTTAGGCCTTTATTATGGAGAAGTGGTTGCAGCAAGCTTGCTGGCATTTGAAGGGGGACTGGATCAGGATTTAGCCCATGAAATTTATTTAGGCAAACGTAGACCCAAGGGGCATTTATTACCGCAAACTTTAGCTGCCCACAGCGGTTACGAACAAGCAGTCGGGTTGCGTTGTGCCAGAATTATTCGTATAGCCGTTCACCCTGCCATTCAAGGTAAGGGCATTGGTCGACAGCTAGTGTCTTATATTCACCAAGCCTTAGCAGAGAAGCAAGACTACCTGGCGGTTGCTTATGGGGCTACCCTACAGTTGTTGGATTTTTGGCAGTCACTTGGCTTTTTACCTTTACGGTTGGGGCTTACCCGAGAGCCAAGTAGCGGCTGTTACGCACTCATCATGGCAAAACCAGTGTCGCCAGCTGCAATAAACCTATTGACGGAGATAACAGCTCGATTTAATCAGCAATTCATTTGGTTATTAGCAGAACTATGGCCAGATCTGAATTATCAAATTGTCACTCACATTTTAAGATACCATGGAAATAATAACGTGGTGATATCAAGCCAGGATCAACAAGATGTCTATGCATTTGGTTTTGGTAACCGGCTATATGAAACTTGTATTATACCGTTAAGACACTGGTTACAGTGGCTTATTCTGCAAAAAGAAGGGCAGTGGTTGTTACTCTCAAGTACAGAACAGCAACTCTGGATTAACAAAGTATTGCAGCAACATAGTTGGGAGCGCTTGCAAAAGTCATTTGGTTTGTCGAAAAAGCCCTTGCTCAAACAAATGCGACAGACAGTACAACAATTAATGTGTAGTAAATAAAGTTGTTTACTCTGGCCATGAAATCAGCTAGTCATTTTTGTATGACTTGGCTGTGTAAGGAATGTATGTAGGTTGATGGCCAGTAATGAAAGTGGAGAAAATCACCAAACTGGGTTAACTTGTAGTTAGCAAATAATTTTATATGGGGTGGAGCACTCAATGCCCATCAATGGCGTAGGCAGCTTGTCTCATTTCCCAGTAGTGCAATTACCCACAGTTAATCGTACTTCTGAGCGAGTTGATGGCAACAGCCGGGCAAATAATGAGTTAAAGCAAAATGAGCTTGTTCCCACTACAATCCCCACCTCTAATCATACTGTTGTTGATGTGGTGGCAACCCAGGTGGTGCCTAGTAGCCGTGCAGTACCAGAAATACAACCGCAACCTGGTAACACTACTAATCAGCAAACGACGAGAGACCAGTCAGTCATACCTCAGGGAAGTGCAGGCCAGTTGATAGCCAGTGAACCTGAAAATATTGTCATTACTGAACAACAGCAACAATTACTCCAACGATTTCAACAAGCATCGTTACCTGTGGATAATACCTCCAGATTAATTGATGAAAGAGTTTAAAATAACTTCTCTCAAAACTTATCGCTAATTAACTTAAGAAACTTTATCGGCATAATTAGTTAACAAAAGCAGTAATAACATTCTATTCTTCACTAGTAAGAAAGGTTTTGGTCTCTTTAGATTATTTTAGTTTTAACAAAGGCTCTGTTATGTTTGGATCTAATAAATATAAGCAGCAGTGTTTTAATTTGGAGCAAGAAAATCAGCGTTTACGTGATAAGGTTGCTGAGCTGGAAAAAAGCGTTCATGAAGCAGAGCATGGTAAGGACGATCTGTTGCGAGAAGCAAAAGGTGGTGCAGAAAACCTGAAGCAGTTGATCAACACCTTTTTTTATGGTGAGCAAATGATTCAAAGTATTAGGGAAGCATTGGCTAGTGCTGCACACCAATTACAAGGTGAAAAAAGTAATTTAATGGAGGCTGATAATCTGTTTGTTAATACCGGTAATTTGCTTGACGCATTAAGAACGCGTGTCAGTGGCATTAGTGATGTAGCGACTGATAGCGCAGATAGTGTCCAAAACTTAGAAAAAGTGGCCTCACAAATTACCCAGTTTGTGGGGGTGATTCGTGATATATCTGAGCAAACCAACTTATTAGCACTTAATGCCGCGATTGAAGCTGCACGCGCAGGGGAAACTGGTAGAGGATTTGCTGTGGTGGCTGATGAAGTGCGAAATTTGGCACAAAAAGCAGGGGAAGCCAGCGATGAAATTTCTACTTTGGTTGACACAGTAGTACAAGGTACCCAAGTGAGCACGGCGCAAATTCAAAAAATGGTGGAAGCGACAACTGCGGTTAACCAAGAAACAGAGGATATTGGTAATACTGTTAATGAAGTATTGAATATGTCTCGGCAGATGCAAGGCATTATTGAAGAGTCAGCGAATACCAGTTTTATTCAAACGGTTAAGCTTGACCATGTTGCATGGAAAGTGTCTATCTATCGCCACTTAATTCATCAATTGCCTGTTCAGGAAGGGGCTATTGTTAATCATGAAAAATGTCGCCTAGGGGAATGGTATTACCATGGTGATGGTAAAAACTACCAAAATTTAATGGCCTATCGACATTTAGAAGAGCCCCATAAACTGGTCCATACGAGTGGAGTCCAGGCAATTGAAGCGCAGTTGGCAGGCAATCATGAGGAAGTATTAAAACACCTGGAAACGATGGAATCTGCCAGTGTTAAGGTGGTGGATTGCTTAAGTGACCTGGAATCTGCTATTAGCTCATCTGATCATAACCATGGGTTACATCACTAACTCCTTCTAGGGCCTTAGCTCCAATTATAAAACCCCTTTGTGTTAAGTCGTAATAAACCTGAAATGTGTGGCACCGGATTGCCGCACGGCATTAGCATAATAATCACTAAGCTTTTGTAATTATTGTATTTTTTATTTGGCATAGGCATTGCTCTGGAATAGCTGAATGGCAATGACTGGCGCAGAGCTAACAGGTGGTAATTTCGCAAATGGCTATTGGTTTTGATCAAGCATTAGGGGTTCACCCGCAAGCATTATTGTTACGAGGAAAGCGTGCCGAGCTATTGGCTGATAATTTAGCTAATAGTGATACGCCGGGTTTTAAAGCACGTGATATTGATTTTAAGCAAGTACTGAGTCAGGTAAATGAGCAACAAA
The DNA here is from genome assembly GCF_011009015.1 of Spartinivicinus ruber. Lineage (NCBI taxonomy): Bacteria > Pseudomonadati > Pseudomonadota > Gammaproteobacteria > Oceanospirillales > Zooshikellaceae > Spartinivicinus > Spartinivicinus ruber. Next base: position 3,639,593 of record NZ_CP048878.1, on the reverse strand, counting down.
CTGGCAAGAAATTGCCGTTACAGCAAACCCATCAGGACCACTTGACAGGCTTACGCCAGCAAGGAGATGCTGATCTGCTGTATCGGGTTCCTATTCAGCCAGCCATCGATGGTAATACTGTTGATACCCAACAGGAATACTCTATTTATGCACGGAATGCCATGGACTATCAAAGTACGTTCGAGTTTGTTAATAGTTCGTTTAAAGGCTTAACCAAAGCGATTAAGGGGCAATAGCAATGGCTTTAGTCAATGTATTTAATATTGCAGGGTCGGGGATGTCGGCACAATCTGTGCGAATTAATACAGTGGCAAGCAATATTGCTAATGCGGAAACGGTAAGCAGCAGTATTGATCAAACCTATCGGGCTCGATATCCAGTCTTTACTGCGATTAGTCCGCAGCAGCAAAATGTATCTTTTAATCAGTTACTGCATGAGCAACAGCCTCAAACTGAAAAGGGAGTGATGGTAAAAGCCATTGTTGAAAGCAAAGCACCCTTACAAAGACGGTATGAGCCTGAGCATCCAATGGCAAATGATGAAGGTTATGTATTTTATCCAAATATTAATGTGGTTGAGCAAATGACTGATATGATTTCAGCATCGCGCTCATTCCAAACCAATGTGGAAATTATGAATACCGCAAAAACGATGTTGCAGAAAGTGCTTACACTAGGGCAGTAAGCGTAATTATAGGTAAATTCTAGAATATAGTATTTGTGCTAATTGAAGGCTCGATGAGGTGTTCCAATGAGTACGCCAATAACGAATAACGGCAACGTTAGTTCCAATAATGCAGTTATTGAAAAATATCAGCTGCAACAACCGAAAAGCAGTAACGCTAATACTGAGTTGGGTAAGAATCAATTTTTAGAATTGATGATTACCCAAATGAAGCATCAAGATCCATTGAATCCCCAAAAAAATGAAGAGTTTGTTGCGCAGCTAGCTCAGTTTAGTTCGGTGGAGGGGTTGGAAAACCTTAATCAAACTGTTGAGTCAATGGCAAATGCCTTTAATTCCAGCCAAGCATTACAAGCTTCAGCTTTAGTGGGGCGAAAAGTATTGGTTGCTACTTCAAGTACAGAGCTGGAAGCTGGAGGTAAAGTAGCCGGGTTGGTTGAGGTCCCCCAACCGGTTAATAACTTATTTGTTGATATATACAACAGTAGTGGTCAACAGGTAAGGCAAGTGAATTTAGGCAGACAACCTGCTGGTGAGATAGATATTACCTGGGATGGTAAAGATAACAGTAACCAATCACTCCCTGCAGGAAAGTATGGTTTTAATGCTTATACCATGGTGGAAGGTAAACAAGTGCCATTGAATACACTCTTAGGTGCCAATGTGAATAGTGTGACCTTAGGTGGTTTAAATAATGTGTTATTAAATGTCGAAGGTGTATCAGGGCAAGTGAAACTGAGTGAAGTAAAACGTATTCAATAGCAGTAGGCAAGTAATTAAAGAAAGCACTATTACAGATACTCAATAATATACCCAATTATCTAGTCTAGAAAAGTTGTACGGCAATAGTAGTACATAATTAGGGAAGTACCTCATTTGAGGTAATACCTGTAGCAGTAAGTAATGCTGAGAGGATAGTAGTATGGGATTTAATACTGGCTTAAGCGGTTTAAAGGCAGCCACCATTGATCTGGATGCTATAGGCAATAATATAGCCAATGGCAGTACCATTGGTTTTAAAAACTCAAGAGCAGAATTCCACGACTTATTTGCACGATCATTTGGTGGCAGTGCCAGTAAAGCGGGTAATGGGGTGATTGTCCAAACAGTTGCACAGCAGTTTAACCAAGGTAATCTTAAACCGACAGAGCGTAATTTAGATTTATCAATTAATGGTACTGGTTTTTTTATTACTCGGGCGACAGATGGTGTCAATTATACTCGCCAGGGCATTTTTGGTGTAAATCGAGATGGACAAATAGTCACGAATACGGGAGATTTTTTGCAAGGCTTTATTGCTGATGCAACAGGGGCGATTGTTCCAGGCGTATTATCTGATTTGCAAGTCGGTGAGCAGTTTCAAGACCCACGGTTAACCAGTAATGTTGATATCAGTTTTAATGTTGACTCCAGAGAAACAGTATTAGCTACCCGAGGTACCACCTCTGAGGCCAATGGCGTGATTATAGCCAATGCTCAGGCGGGTATTAATAATGGCTATACAGCAGGTAGTTTTCTGTTACAAGATGTTTCCCAAACACCGGTAGTAACCTTAGCCACTCTGGCAGTGCCCAGCGTCGCGAATTTATCAGCCGGTGCAATAGCCGCTGAGATTGCTCAGCTGGGTGACAATAATGGGGTGATCAGTGCCAGTGCCAATACCCGAGCAAAAGTTGATGTTACTGCATTACCGCTGGGTGGTGCTGCTGCCGCGGGCTCTTCCATAAGTATCAATGGCCAAGCAGTGAGCTTGCCTACGGTCAATAATGTCAATGAGTTGGCGACAGCTATTTCTAATTTAACCGGAATAAGTGCAGCTATTGATGCTGCTGCGCCCAATGAAATCCGAATTTTTAATAATACTGGGGATGATTTAAGGGTTGCCATTAATAATACAGGTGTTGGTGGTGGTATTCCTGTGCAAGGGGCTACTACCACTAGTTTTACTAACGCTGGGGCTGCTGTGAATGTCACGGATGGTAATACAGTAACGGTTGGTGGTGAATTATCATTTCAGTTAGAAGAAGATATTCAAGTAGCCGCCCCTGTATTACCCGCTACAATTTCAAATGTTTTTAATTTACCGCTGACTTATACGCCTTTTGTTGAAAATGATTTTAATCCTATTGATCAGGCTACTTATAATCATGCAACTCAAGTACAAATATTCGATAGCTTAGGAAATTCCCATAATCTAACGTTATATTTTGTTAAAGAACCTGAAATGACATCTACCCCTAATGCCAGTGACTGGAGCATGTATGTGTTGATTGATGGGGAGGATGTCGGTGATCCCATTGTGCCAGGCGGTACAGCAACACGCTCAAGGTTTTCTGTGCAGTTTGATCGGGAAGGCAATTTAGTGAATACCAACCCCATTGTCATTACTAACTGGGTACCGGTTGATGGTAATGGTGATCCGATTAATGCTTTACAACCGGTTAATATTTCTGCTGGTGGTGATGTTTTGCCATTACCAGAACCGCCTACTAGCTCTAATTTCGTTATTGATATTGCAAGTTCCACACAGTTTGGCAGTCCATTTGCTGTGGATAGTTTAACGCAAAATGGCTTTGGCGTAGGCCGTCTAACTGATCTGGATGTCAGTCAGGAAGGCATTTTATTTGCCCGTTATACTAATGGTCAAAATTCCATTTTAGGGCAGTTGGCCATGGCGAATTTTGTTAACCCACAAGGGCTAACCCCCATAGGAAAAACCGCCTGGATAGAGTCAATAGACTCGGGAGAACCGGTAGTTGGTGCGCCAGGGACTGGTGTGTTAGGGTCAGTTGAGTCTGGCTCGTTAGAAGAAGCCAATGTTGATGTAGCAGAGGAATTGGTTAATTTAATTATTGCACAGCGTAATTACCAAGCTAATGCCAAAACCATTCAAACTGAAGATACGATTACACAAACAATAATCAACTTAAGATAACTATACACTTCGCTGTAAGTATATGTCGCTTTATTTTTACATCTAAAAATGAATCGTGATGAGTATATATCTTTTGCTGTGATTATTTAACTGTTTAATTTGTATTTAAATGTAAGTTGTGAAAGGAATAAATTCTTACTTTTTAAGTATAATAATATTAAAAACCAGTTTTGTTAAAACTGGTTTTTTTTTTGCAGGACTTCTTGAGGCATCTTCCCATTTTTTTGGTTAACAATCGGTATCGTTTCTCATGGATAAAGCATTATATATAGCGATGACTGGGGCCGTACAAAATATGCAGGCTCAAGCTATTCGAGCCAATAATTTGGCAAATGTGAATACCACTGGGTTTAAAGCAGATTTTGAACAGGCTCGTTCCATGCCGGTATTTGGTGATTTCTATCCCAGCCGCGCCTATGCCTTAACGGAAAATCCTGCTACTAACTATAACCCGGGTTGGCTCCAGGAGACAGGTAATGACTTTGATGTGGCGATTAAAGGGGATGGCTGGATTGCGGTAATTGGCCCTGATGGTACTGAGCGTTATACCCGTATAGGTAACTTATCAATAGGCCCCAACGGGCAGCTTTATACCGGCAATAATTTGCAGGTATTAGGCGAAGGTGCCCCTATTGTGATACCTGAATTCGATAAAATTGAAATTGGCCTTGATGGTACTATCAGTATTCGCCCCCGTGGCCAAGGGCCGCAAGAGTTAGCACAAATTGACCGAATTAAATTGGTCAATCCACCATTGGAGCAGTTGGAAAAAGACGAAAATGGATTATTTAAATTAAAAGAAGAAGGTGCAGGTCCAGTATTGCCTGATGCCAACGTCAGAATGGTATCAGGTTTTTTAGAAGGAAGTAATGTGAGTGCTGTAGAAGAAATGATTCACATGCTTTCCTTAGCTCGCCAGTATGAAGTCCATGTGAAAATGATGAGCCGTGCTGATGAAAATGCAGAGGCAATGGCGCGTATATTGCAAATTGGTTAGTTAATACAGTCTAGTAAAAAGATGCTAAATCAAATAGTGACTAGAGGATGAAAAAAACTACTTAGAAAAGGAGCATTTTTATGCATCCCTCTCTCTGGATCAGTAAAACCGGCATGCATGCCCAGGATAAACAACTTTCTGTTGTAGCCAATAATTTAGCAAACGTGGCAACAGTTGGTTTTAAAAGGGATAGAGCAGAATTTGAAGATTTGTTTTATCAAATTCAACGACAACCGGGCGCTCAGTCTTCTCAGGATAATCAAATTCCCTCTGGATTACAGATTGGTACTGGGGTAAGAGTAGTTAGTACACAAAAAGTGTTTTCCACCACTGGATTTCAAACCACCGAACAACCACTCGATGCTGCCATAAACGGACGAGGTTTTTTTCAAATTTTATTACCTGATGGCACGATTGCTTATACGCGAAATGGGCAATTTCATTTAAATTCTGACGGTGATGTAGTGAATGGCAATGGTTTGCCATTAGAGCCAGGCATTACCGTGCCGAGGGATACCATTAATTTTACCATTGGCGAAGATGGTACCGTTACGGTTCAAACACCCGGTAATGCCCAGCCACAACAATTAGGGCAAATTACCTTAGTTGATTTTGTTAACCCGGGTGGCTTACAGGCAGTGGGCAGTAATTTATTTTTAGCGACTGGCGCCAGCGGTGATCCTGTTGAAGGTACTCCTGGCCAGGATGGTTTAGGTTTTCTTAAGCAGTATACATTGGAAAGTTCTAATGTCAGTGTCGTGGAAGAAATGGTCAATATGATTACCACCCAGCGGGCATATGAAATGAACTCAAAAGTAATTGCTACTGCAGATCAAATGCTACAGTTTGTGAACCAAAATGTTTAATGAGTAAGTAAACGATAGAGTATTTATATCAATAAAGTAGTGTATATACTTATCACGATTCATTTTTAGGTGTTAAAAAACAGCAAGAATACCCACAGTGAAGGGTATTTTAGGCGAGGCCATCGAGCGATGAAGTCCCAGGAGTTTAGATTCAACTAAATGACTGGGGTGAAGACAGTTTATTGCTCCTGCATAAATTGCATTCACACCATCCGTGGTGTTCAACGACGATAACAAAGCCTAAAATTCATTCACGAAGGGTATATCGAAAGGGAGTGTAGTAATGAAATATCCATATTTTCTGCTTATTATCATCGCGACCACAGTTTCAGGTCTACCAGGCTGTATTTCATTACCTGCACAACCTAATGATCCTGCTTATGCCCCTGTTTATCCCGCGACGCCTAAGCCCACAGAATTAAATAACGGTGCTATTTACCAGTCAGGATTTGAAATTACTTTATATGAAGACCGTAAAGCTCACCGCGTGGGAGACATTATTACCATTCAATTAGATGAATCGACTCGAGCAAAAAAAGAAGCAGATACCGAGCTTAGCAAAAATACAGATGCTACCATTGCAAATCCCACCGTATTAGGGAAAACAGTCAAAGGTCTGTTTGGAGGTGATTTAAGCTTGGATACCAGCTTATCTGCTGAACGAGATTTTGATTCAGAAACTGAGTCGAAGCAAAGTAACAGTTTAAGCGGCAATATCACCGTTACGGTCTCAGAAGTATTACCGAATGGTTTATTAAAAGTGCGGGGCGAAAAATGGTTAACCCTCAACCGTGGTGATGAATATATCCGTATTATGGGTTTAGTCCGGCCAGATGATATTGGTCCAGATAATGTAGTTTCTTCACAAAAAGTAGCGGATGCACGTATTACTTATAGCGGCCGAGGTGAATTAGCGGACTCAAATACAGTAGGCTGGATTACCCGGTTAATTTTAAGTGCATTTTTTCCATTCTAGTGTTACCTGGGAATGACAAGTTGTGAATATCAAAGTAGCGAATAAATTATCCTTTGTTGTGACTATATTCGTCGTCTGGTTTGTAACCGTCTGGTCTTTAAATGTCACTGCTGAACGGCTAAAAGACTTAGCAAGTATCGCTGGGGTAAGGTCAAACCAGCTGGTGGGTTATGGTTTGGTGGTAGGTTTAGATGGTACTGGGGATAAAACCAGTCAAACCCAATTTACCTCACAATCATTTATGAGCATGTTAAAGCAATTTGGTATTAACTTGCCACCTGGCATTAGGCCTCAATTAAAAAATGTAGCAGCTGTTGCGATTCATACTGATTTACCGCCTTTTGCCAAGCCAGGGCAAAAAATTGATGTGACGGTTTCTTCTATTGGTAATGCTAAAAGCCTACGGGGAGGCAGTTTATTATTGACTCCCTTAAAAGGGGCGGATGGACGAGTTTACGCGATTGCACAGGGTAATTTAGTGGTTGGAGGGTTAGGCGTTGAGGGTGCTGATGGCTCTAAGGTAACAATCAACGTACCCAGCGTGGGTCGTATACCTAATGGAGCAACTGTTGAGCGCGCAGTACCAAGTGGTTTTAATCGTAATAATAAAATTTTACTTAATTTAAATCGCTATGATTTTACCTCAGCAAAAAGAGTGAGCGAACAGATTAATCAGTTACTTGGGCCCAATATTGCTCAGGCAATTGATGGTGGTTCCATAGAAGTTACGGCACCATTGGACCCTTCCCAACGGGTGACTTATATGTCGGTATTGGAAAATCTGGAAATTGATCCTGGTGAAGCGCCAGCAAAAGTGGTGATTAACTCGCGCACGGGCACTATTGTAATTGGCAAACATGTGCGAGTGTCACCAGCGGCGGTTACCCATGGGAATTTAGTTGTAACGATTAGTGAAGATGCTGCTGTCAGTCAACCTAATGAATTAGGTACAGGGGATACCGTTGTAGTACCTCAGTCAAATGTGGAGGTTGAGCAGGAAAGCGATAAAATGTTTTTATTTAAACCAGGCGTAACGTTAAATGAAATTGTTCGAGCAGTGAATCAAGTCGGTGCTGCGCCAGGTGATTTAATGGCAATATTAGAAGCGCTAAAAGAGGTAGGGGCTTTAAGAGCAGATTTAGTCGTAATTTAATGATGAAAACCATTTGCTTTGGATGAATTTGTTTGAGTGTTATTTTGGGAGGATTAGGCTATGGAGCATCAGCCTACAAGTATGTATAGCCAGTTAAATAGTTTACAAAATTTAAAAGGGCTTGAGAAAAAAAATCCTACCCAAGCATTAGAGCAGGTTGCTAAAGAGTTTGAATCGCTTTTTACTCATATGTTACTAAAAAGTATGCGTGCAGCGAATCAGGTCTTCAAAGAAGGTAATTATTTTAATAGTAACGAAACAGATTTTTTTGAAGAAATGCTCGATAGTCAGTTATCAGTTGAATTATCGAAAGGGAAGGGAATTGGTTTAGCTGATATGCTGATTAAACAATTGGCTCCGCGTAGTCAGATTGGTCAACAAACCGAAGCTAATCTTGAGCAGAAGTCTTTAGAATTTGAGCAAGCGGCAAAACAACGGCAGTTATCGTATACTTTGAGTTATGTTCAAGCGATGAAAATGCTGCCCGAAGAGGAAAGCAAGCAGGAGACAAACCAACCACAAATAGAACATCCTCCCCTTTATAATTCTGTGACAGCTGGGGAGAGAAAAACTGAGCAGAATCATAATCATCAGTCTATTATAACCAAGCTTGATAATATTTTAACCAGCTTGTCTGGCTCAACATCAGATCCGAGTAATTTTGTCCGTCCTGAATCTTTTATAAAGCATGTTTATCCCATTGCCAAAAAGCTTACGAGTGCTCTAGGCTTTAATCCGGCTGTTTTAGTAGCTCAAGCTGCATTAGAAACTGGTTGGGGCAAACATATCATTAAACAAAAAGATGGTAACTCCAGTTATAATTTATTTGGCATTAAAGCCGACCGACGTTGGCAGGGTGATAAAGCGCATGTTAATACCACTGAATATCGGCAAGGAGTTGCCATAAAAGAGCGGGCGGCTTTCCGCTCTTATGACTCTATTGCATCGAGTATCAATGATTATCTGGAGTTTTTGCATGTGAACCCTCGATATCAAACGGCACTTACCAAAAAGGATAATCCGGAACAATTCTTGAATGCATTACAGAGGGCAGGTTATGCAACGGATCCAAATTACGCTAAAAAGATTTTAAAAATAGCTAATGGACCTTTATTTAAAGCCACTATCGAGAAGTTATAAACTCTGGAATTACCAATAAAACTTGCCTGGTATATTTAATACTTTTCGTGTATAGCCACAACTAAGAGGTTATAACAGGAGCTAAACCATGGCAGGTAATTTACTGCAAATAGGCACCACTGCCTTACAAGCTTACCAACGGGCATTAGCTACAACTGGACATAATGTGGCTAATGCAAACACACCTGGTTTTTCACGCCAAGAAACAATTTTCGATACCCAAAAAGAACAGTTTATAGGGGGTGTATTTTCAGGCAGAGGTGTGCAAATTACAGATATAAGACGTTTAGCTAATGAGTTTGTCACTAACCAGTTGCGTTTAGATACATCGAGTTTTTTTCAGCTAAATGCCTTTGATCAGAATATTCGTCAGCTGGATTCGGTATTGGCTGACGAAACCACTGGACTAAGTGTGGGGCTTGAAAAATTTTTTAATGCGATGCAAGCTGCTTCTGAAAATCCCACATCAATTCCATCACGTCAACTGGTATTAACAGAAGCAAAAGGATTAGCGACGCGGTTTAATTCATTATATTCTACCTTTGAAGAGCAAAATAATGCACTGAATACTGAAATTGAAGCATTAATTGGGGAAATTAATGCATTAGCTGCAGGTATTGCGGATCTTAACTTACAGATTTCTAATGTGGTTGGTAGCGGTACCAGCACGGCTGGACAACCTAATGACTTATTGGATAAACGGGATGAGTTGCTGAGAGAGCTGTCTGAAATTGTGGGTGTACAGGTGGTGCGTCAGGATGATAACACTATTAATGTGTTTATTGGTAAAGGCCAGGCGTTAGTATTAGGTAGCAGTAGTTCAACACTAATTACGCAACCAGGCGGAGCTAATAACGAAGGCTTTGATGTGGTTGTGCAAAGTACTAATCAACCGATAAACCAAGATTTAACAGGGGGAACTTTAGGCGGCTTAATTACTTATCGGGATACCATTTTAGACCCTTCTTTTACTAATTTAGGTTTAATCGCTGTGGGCTTAGCCAAAACAGTTAATGATCAACAACGCATAGGCTTAGATTTAACAGGTAGTTTTGGGGAGCGAATTTTTAATGATGTGAATGAACGTCAGGCGACCTTAGACCGAGTGTTTGCTGATAGTCAAAATGCTTTACCTGTGGACCGAGTGTTATCATTAGTGATTAAAGATGTACAACAGATGCAGGCCAGTGATTATATCTTTAAGTTTTCAGGCTCAGACAACTTTACTTATTCCATTACCCGTAGCAGTGATGGGGTAATAGTCAAACAAGGCTCTATTAGTGGTTCATTTCCTGAGACACTGGAGTTTGATGGTTTAGAATTAGCCTTAGAAGGTGGTACATTTCAAAGCGGGGATACTTTCTATTTACAACCTACCAGGCGTTTCTCCCGTGACTTTACTGCGGTTATGGGTGACCCTAGAGAATTAGCGTTTGCAGCTGCTATTCGCACGTCAAGTTCTACTACTAATCAGGGAACAGGACAAATATCCCAAGGAGATGTTTTTCAAGTCTATGATCAGGTATCTGGTGCATTATTGCCTGCATTTGCCACATCAGGACAACTATCTCCACCCATTATCATTAAATTTACCAGTCCTACGACTTATGACGTGTTGGATAACTCTGACCCAGCTAATCCTGTACAACTGATGCCGCCCATTCGCAATCAGGTGTTTGTACCAGGTACGCAAAAAGATGTTTTTACTACGGATGTTAATGAAACCATTGGCTCTACTCGACAACGGGGAACAGGTAATATTGGTTTGGTGGTTGCGCCTGTCATTAATCCAGTAGCACCTAGCCCATTAAATAGTTACCCATCAGAAACGATTTCAGTTTTTAATCGTGATCCTGTCACTGGAATAATTACCACCACTAATATTATTACTGCAGCAAATGCATCCGCTCAAGAAATTGCTAATCAACTGACTCAAATTGATGGGGTTACCGCTAATGCATTTAATCAGGTTGAGCTAAGAAATATTACCGGTGTTGTTGGTAGCAACATGGAGTTTTTTTTGAATGGGGAAGATTTAACCAACCCAGCATTAGGGCCTGTACCTACACCTGATACTAATCCACTATTAAACCAACCGTATATTCAGTTTTTGGCCGACCGAATTAATAGTAATGGTAATTTAACCAATCAAGGTATTCGCGCGGTTGTATCTGAGTCCGGTGGGCCACCACCCATTCCTACATTAAAAGTGTTTGCAACAACTGGGGTGGATTTAGATGTGAGCTTGAGAACATCATTAGGTGCAGGCAGTGTTGAAGTCACAAATGGTGAAGCTGGAGGGTCATTTTCAGCCCAGACTTTAGATGGTGCTGTGGCGGGTGCGGGAAACCAGCATGCAACGACTATTGGTGGTAGTCTTGATGTTACCATGGCCGATGGGGTGTCAATGCGTACAACACCTGTTGTCAGTAACTTATTTGGTGACACCGCTTCATTCAATTTCGCTCAGAAATCTTTTAAAGGTTACCAGGTAACTGTACAAGGCCGCCCTGAACCTAATGATACTTTTACTATTAACTTTAATAGCAATGGTACTTCTGATAATCGCAATGGATTTAAAATAGCTAATTTAGGCACAGATAAAACTTTACTAAATGGCTCTGCCAGTTATGCTGAAGGCTATGCGCAATTTATTGAATTTGTGGGGGTTAATGCAAGTCAAGCGGCAATAGATAAAGCGGCCAGTGAAACGCTGTTAGCACAAACGGAAGGTGTTAGGCAGTCGGAGTCTGGTGTTAATTTAGATGAAGAAGCTACAAACTTAATTCGGTTTCAACAGGCTTATAATGCCTCAGCACAACTAGTAACTGTGGCTAGGGAATTATTTGACACTTTATTAAATAGTGTATAGAAAAATTCTTGCTAAAGCGCAGGGTATCGTTATGCGAATTTCAACATTAGATATTTTTCGACTAGGCCTTAATCAGATCCAAAAAAATAATGCTGAGTTACTGAATACTCAACAACAAGTCGCTACTGGGCGGCGGGTGGTGACTCCGGGTGATGACCCGGTAGCTTCAACGAAAATAGTTGCTATTCAGCAAGACCAAGCGATAGCTGCACAATTTCGGCGTAATTTAGATGCTGCAGAGAATAGTTTAAAAATAGAAGAAGCAGCATTGCAAGGAATTAAAAATGTTTACCAACGGGTAAGAGAGCTAACAGTAAGAGCCGGTAATGGTAGTTTAAGTTTATCTGATAAAGCAGCGATTGCCGACGAAATTGAAGTACGGCTGGACGAACTTAAGGATTTATTTAATCGTAAAAATGCTGATGGCGTATTTATATTTGCTGGGTTTCAAGCAAGTCAGTCGCCTTTTATAGATAAAGCTGGAGGCGGGTTTGAGTACTTAGGTGATGAAGGACAGCGTTTTTTACAAATTGCGGCTAGTGCCAGTGTAGCGATTAATGATAGTGGCAAAGATTTGTTTGTTGATGTACCCAGTAATCAAAAAACCTTTTTAACATCGGCTAACCCTAATAATACCGCTAATCCGCTAGCGACTATTACAGTGGGACAAATTGTTGATCAGGATGACCTGGATGCTTTTTATCCCGATGATTTGATTATTACTTTTAATCCAGAAACAGCGGTTGTACCTAATGGTGCGAACTATACAGTAAAAACCAAAGAAGGGGGGCTTACCTTAGCCAGTAATATCCCATTCCAGGCAGGGGAATCCATTTCTCATAATGGCATGGCTGTGGTTATTGAAGGTACGCCAAATGCAGGGGATACATTTTTTATTGATACCAGTGATAAACAGGATGTACTGACAACAGTTAAACGACTTCAGGATGGTTTAGACAATGCGCAAAATGATGGCCCAGGCAGGACAGTTTTACAGAAATTATTAGATGATACCTTAGTCAATATGGATAATGCGATTTCAAGTTTGCTGGAAGTGCAAAGCGAACTGGGTGGGCGGCTAAATATTATTGATAGTACACGGGCCCAAAATGAAGACTTTAATATAGTCAGTGAAGAGTTTTTAGCTGAAATTTTGTATGTTGATCAAGCTGAAGCAATTAGCCGGTTGTCGTTGCAAAACTTCTTGCTACAAGCCGCACAGCAGAGTTTTACAACGATTAGTAACCTTTCATTGTTTAATAATTTATAGTGTGCTTTTCGTATGTAAGAAGTTATATCGCTTGGGCAAAAAACTGATACATTCCTAGGAAAGCTAGGGGATTTTGCTTTTCAAATTCATGCCATGCGGTTAAATCTTGCATACTGGCAGGAGAGGGATATAGCTTTTTAAACTGAGTAAAAAGCTCATGGCTTCTAAAGTAAAACCCTCTAAAGCCTAATGAATGGTCTTTTAATAATTTGGCTACTTCTAGTGCCGTATAGCAATGTTCTTGTGCATGAAACAATAAATCACGGCACATACTGGTAGAAAAAAAATCACTCACTTTTATACACGTATCGAATTCTTCTCTTTTTTGGGTTAACGCTTGAAAACGAAATTGGCGGATGTTGGTTAAAGTGGGGGCAATTGTATTATTCGCGCGAAACTTCTCTATTTCCTGGCGTGCTGTTTGGCTATACAGTCCTAGTTTCATAACACCTTGCTTAACCAGTAAATTTCTCAATATTGCCAAGCCATTGGCAGGTTGCTCCATATGGTGGAGTACCCCTACACATTCAATAATATGGAATTTTTCTTTCAATGCATCCAGCTGCAGAATATCACCTTGGTAAAAGCTTATATTGTTAATTTTTAAATGATCAGCCATTAACTTGGCATAAGCCAAGCTTCGGCTGCTAAGGTCAACAGCAATAATCTGCAAGTCAGGAAATAATAATGCTTGGCTAATCGGGTGTTTGCCAGTACCACAACCTGCTACTAACATTTTTAGCGCTTTAGTTGAAAATTTGGGTTTGATAAATGGCGGCTTATGAATATGATAATACTTAATATAGTTGCAGTAATTTGGTAGTTGAACGACTTCTGTCCAACGTGGATAAGGGTTTTCTTCATATTGGTTTTGGACGGCAGAAGAAACTGGGTGATCGATAGGTGTGAGCTGAGGAATCGTTTTGGCTAGGATGATTTCCTGTTGCTGTTGATACAGTACTTTTTTCATGCAAGCCTGCATTTCCAGTGGCCAGTCAACGAGTGAATAGTTTAATAGGTGCTCAAAGTAAGGTTGCTGGGATAATGACTCATACAGGGACATTAATAAGATTAAACCAGCAATTTGGTCTAGTGAATGATCAGGGGCTTTTAGTAAGTTACTAATAAAATCATGAATAGAGTCGATGGTACTGGTTTCATCACTGTTTATAAAGAAAACATATTCATTCAGATAGGCTTGCAGAGAAAATGCACACAGTAAGTCGTTTAAATGCGGAGGAATTTCTCCTAATTGAATAATTGTATTTAATAAGGTATTACGTATTTTAAGTAAAAATAACTCAATATCAGGATCGGAAAAAATAATCCGTTGGAGTGCTTCAATTAAAAATCTATCTTGAGCAATACCACTTAAGTCAACGGAAAGGTTAATTTGATTATCAATTAATTGGTATTTGAACTTGATGAGTGAAGTCACTAGAGAAGCAATATCTTTGCTATCAAAACGACTATCTTTTAAATAGTCTGTTGCACCTTGTACCAATGGTTCACTGTATTTGGTAGCTTCTATGTGCTGTAAACAGTTACGTGATTTAATAATTAATAAGTTATTAATGGGAAAGCTGTTGACTGCTTTGGTGAAATTATAAAATGCTTCTGTAAACTTACACTGTAGAAACTGTGCTTCAGCAACGAGAATAGCAAGTAGTGGATTAGTGATAACTGATTTATCAAGCGTTATAACAGTGTTAATTACCTCATCAGGCTGACTGTTACACAAGTGGATACAGGCAGAGCGTAAACTTTGTAGATAACTAGATTTTATATGAGCACTTTTTAATAAAACCTGACTAAGCCCCCGAAATTCACCTTTCAGTAAACAGTAAGTTACGTTGGCTAAAAACGTGACGGAGTCGTTATGGTTTTTTGACTTTCTTATTATTGAGGAAAGCGACTTTTCATCTAACTGAGATAGCTGATTAATTAATGCAGTGACTTGTTGATCACTATTAGCAACAAATTGTTTGGAGTTAACCAGGTTATTCATATGATTACCACACTACTGTTAAAGAAGGCCATTACCAATGCCTATTAGTTAATCATTACGCCAATCTGAATAAGACTTTGTAATAAAGTTGATAAAACAGTATTGGCTACTTCATTATTATTGGCTGGCTGTTGCATTTTTTTAGTGAGTGAAAAGTCGAGCTTGCCTTCTTCTAATAGCTGTTTGACTGCATTGATTAATTCACTGTTTGTACGGGTACCATCAAGCAAGGGAATAAAGTGCTTTAGGTTGGCATCAAGCGATAATGATTCATGGTGTTGGGTAGTGAATACTTCATGATTATCCCTTAGCTGCTGTGCAATCAACGGGCTAGCAATGGGTTTATCACCTACTTGATTAACACATAGCGGAGGGGTAATTCTAAATAATCGAAGTGAATTGGCCTGAAAAGCTGTAATGATATCGTCACATAACTGTTGTATATCCTTTTCCAGTATTTCTTGAGTCTGGTTGTCAATGGATAGCCCCAGCTTTTGATAACTTAACTGAAATAATTCGTTAAAACTTAAACTGCAAGGCCAGCTGTCTTCTAAGCTTTTGAATGCTGCTTTTGTGATAGGCATAGATACGGTTAATTCTGGGGATACTTTGCTTTGTGAGATAAATTGCACACTGGATCGATCAGCTAAGTCATAAATTTTATCTTGTACTTTTAAATCGCTGAGTAAACTTAACAGGCGAACTCGCTGTGTTTCAACAATCGGGTTTATCTGATGTTTATCATGCACCAATAAACTCGATCGAAAGGTACGGGCTGTGGCAAAATCATAATATTGCTCTACCATTACCCGATCATCAGAATAATCAAGCATTTTTTGCTGAAATTCACTCGGTAAATTGCTTATAAAGTTGTCGTTAAAGCAGGCATCACAGAGATAAGTCAACTGGTATCGTTTGGCAAGATTCATAAAATCGTAGAAATAGTAGGGAATATTAAAATCAGCTAAGTGTTCATGCAGGATATAATGGTCAGGTACACTGTTTAAGTGTTCAAGTTGTTGGTTGAAAATATCTTTGAACTGAGTATTTTCAGCAGTGTACTTAGCATATAATTCAACAATAGCTTTAGCTTCTTTCACTTTGTTTTCTAAAGGTGATTTTTGTACCCTGAGACGCATGAGGTCTTTAACAATATTTTTAATATGCCAGCCTGGGTGAACGTTATAGCTGATATAAGCAATGCCAAATTCGCTCAGTTGTTTTTGGCATACCTCAAGAATTTTTTGTTGGACTTGAGGGGGAACCCAGGAAAATACCCCATGGCAGATGATAAAATCAAATTGACCAAAGCTATCATCTATTTGTTCAATACTTACATTTAATAATTTGATGTTTTTAAGTCTAAGATTTGCTGCTTGGTCAGTTGCAATATCAATTTGATTCTTTGAAATATCAATTCCAACGAACTCACTATCTGGGTAGTTCATTGCCATCGGTATAATATTGCCACCCATAGCGCAGCCAATTTCCAATACCCGACATTGCAATGGATTAATTGGCGTGAAGCCAAAGAGTACCCCTAAGCTTGCAAGATGTTCTGGGTGGGTTTTAACAAAAGGATCACTACGGTAAAGGGTATCATCATAGGCCTGGGCAATGGTTTTAGACGCTTGTTCCCCTTCAACTAAGTTACTCATATAGAATATTCCATTACATTACAGTAGTGGTATAGCTTTATTATTGTTCATTGCAATAAAGCATAGCGCTTTTAGCCATGATCGGTAGTATTTGTTTGCAAGAAAAGTCACAAATAGCTGTTTTATGTTTGATATGTTAATGATGTGTGATAAAAAGTGCCTGACTTACTAAAGTAAGTCAGGTGCTGGAATGACTACGCTAGCCTTGTAATAATTGTAATACCTGTTGTGGCTGCGCATTGGCTTGAGCGAGTATAGATATACCCGCCTGTTGTAGTACTTGGGTGCGAGATAGCTCGGCAGTTTCTGCTGCGAAGTCGGCGTCTTTAATTCGTGAGTTGGCTGCAGATAAGTTTTCGGCAGCAATTGCTTGGTTAGCAACGGTTGATTCAAAGCGATTTTGAATAGCGCCTAAATTGGCTCGTTGAATATTAATCGATTGTAAGGCATTATCCACAGCATCCAACGCTCTCAGTGCACCTTCTACTGTTGATACATCAATGTCTTTAACAAATTGGCCTGATTCTGCACCACCAAAGGTACCTGCTTGTAATCCATGGTTAGTCAGGCCATTTGCATTATTGGTGGTTAATACAATCGGGTTGGCAGACGAAAGCCGTAGCGAAGATTCATAAGTAGCTTGGGGCTCTGCACCACCTGGGTCTGTGTCTACTAGTCCCGTTGCAGCAGGAGTTAAAGTAGTGTAGCTAATGGTAATATTTCTGCCATCTTCTGCCAGTAGTTGTACTCCACCTGTATTACTCCCTGTATCAATAGCCATAACCCCAGTTTGCCCTGATATAGCATTAATCGCATCAATGACACTAATACGACTGGTTTCTGCATCTGTTGTTGTGGTAATGGACGCTGTGACAACGCCGTTAATAGTTATTGTTCCTGTTAGTGCAGCAGGTGTCATGGTAGATCCATTGACTAAATTTGGATTGGGTTTTGCTGTTACTCCTGTCCGTTCACTCACCTTATTAATAGCGGCTGCTTTAGTAATAGCACTACCGGCTTTATTCATATTTGAAGCAGTATCATCCAAGATATTACCTGCTGGTACAGGTACATCGTTAATAACGATGTCTCCATTCATGAGTGCTGGTGCATCATCTTTTGCTGTGGTAGCAGTATTGCCATCAATAGCTGCTAGTGACGATAAGAATGCCCCAGTTCCGGAATAGGTACCTTCTGCCAGGCCGACGTTTTGATTAAGCTGGCCATCAGGGCCCTGTTCAATTTTAATATTTGAGCCATCACGGGATATGAGTGTAAACCCACCCGCTGCAGTAGCACTCAGTTCTTCTGCTGGAGTAGGTACTGCACCTGCTGCAATGATGCCTGTAGTGGCTCCAATAGCTGGTAGTCCAGTAGAAGCAGGTGTAACGCTCCCATTGCCATAAACTAAAGTGATATTACGGCCATCTTCTGCTTCTAAAATAATCCCAGACTGATCTGCTCCGGTATTAATAGCAACAACCCCAGTTTCATCAGAGCGTGCATTGATTGCTGATATAACAGCATCACGATTAGCATCAGTTGACAAATTGGTATTCGTTGCTAGTGCAATGGTAACACCATTTAAGAATATATTTCCTGTAAGGTCTGCGACAACTTGACTGGTGCCTGCAACCGTATTGGTTAATACTTCAGCAGTAACACCTGTCTCGTCAGCTTTAGAATTAATAGCAGACACTTTAGCAATAGCGCTGGCACTTTTGTTAGCAATCGAAGAGGTATCATCAGTGGTTTTAGAACTAGGGATGGAAATACCATTAATTAATAAATCCCCTTGGGCAATACTGGAATTGGTACCTCTAGCACTGACTCCCACCGATTGAGATGCACCCAGTTCATCTACCCGAGCGCCATCCACACCAAAAGTGACATTTTCACCTTCATTAGCACCAATTTGAAAGGTCACTTCAGTGAAAGTGCCGTCTAATAATAAAGTGCCATTAAAGGCTGTTTGCTCGGATACTCGTTGAATTTCTTTTTTCAGTTGTTGTACTTCTGCATTTAATGCCTCACGGTCTTGGGCACTATTAGTTGCATTTGCAGATTGTAGGGAAAGGTCTCGAATACGAAGTAAATTTTCTTTCATGGCCCCTAAAGCGCCTTCAGCGGTTTGGGCTAGCGAAACCCCGTCATTGGCATTGCGGATAGCCACATTCAAACCACGAATTTGGGCATCAAATCGAGTGGATATTGCAAGCCCTGCTGCATCATCTTTTGCACTATTAATCCGTAAACCGGATGACAAACGCTGCAAGGCAACAGCATTGTCGGCTTGGGATGTATTTAAGTTTCGTTGTGCATTCAACGATGGAATGTTGGTATTAATGACTTGAGGCATAACCTCCCTCCTACTAACTGCTTACCAGCTGTAGTCACGGCATTTATTCAACAAATGCCGTATTGATAAGCTGGCAATTTACTACCGGAGTACCAAGCGTACTTTGGCTGAGGAATTGGGATTCAAAGGCTATGCCAATGTAATTAATAACAATATATTGAAATAAATCTTTTATTAAAATCAAGTAATTAACTTATTTACATTTTATGAATTAAAAAACAGCGAAGTAGGGATGAAGAAAAAGAGGCAGTTTTTTGCCACTAATATTCGAGAGCTAGATGAAGTAGGAGAGTCTTAGTGACGTGCACGCTCCTATAACAGCATAATAGACATTATTTGGTTAAACTGGCATAAAACCTGTTTTGTTTATTGATTATCATAATTATCCATCAAAGGTATTTCACCATGTCAGCAGTCAGCGATCCGCAGGATTTGGACCAATTTGAAACAGCTGTCAGACTAATGCAACAGAATCAACTCAATGAAGCAAAAAACTTGCTGATGCAATTGCTGGAAAAAAATCCAATGAATTCAGCTGCCAAGCATAAACTGGCTGAGATTTATCTGGCGGTTGAGCAATATGATACTGCATTACCCTATCTGTTAGAGGTTGTTCAGCAGGAGCCTGAAAATGCCTATTATTTATATCGGCTAGGGTATACCATGCTGAAAATGAATCACCTTGAGCAGGCCATTAAATCATTACAGTTAGCCACTCGAATTGACCCGAATCTGGCAGAGCCCTATCCATTATTAGGCACCCTTTATCAAAGCATGGGTAAAGATGATGAGGCTTTGCAGTGTTATTTGGCAAAAGCCGATGAAATGAATATTCCAGAGATTTTTGAAACTATTGGCCAACTTTATCAAAAGCAAGAACAATTTATTGAAGCGCAAAATTACTATAAAAAAGCACTTAAGATAAAGCCTGCGATGCAAACTGCTCAAGCCCGTTTAGCGAGTGTCACCGTTGATCAAATGGTAAAAGAATGCCGGTATGACCCTGCTGCAGCGGCAACCGTTCGTAATCTATGTCAACATCAGCAAGGCAATGTATTAGTCAAGCGGGCCTTAGGTAACCTCGCATGCATTGAAGGGGATTCGGAAGCCGCCATTAACCATTATCGACAAGCCATTGAATTACAGCCAGATGATAATCAGGTACGGGCTAACTTGGCAATTACCTTATTACGTAGTGGTCAGTATCAAGAAGGCTGGTCATATTTACGCTGGCGGCAGGATCTATCCCGCCATGACTATGGGTTTGTTAGCCAAACCATAGCAGGGGTTTTTGCACCACAATGGAAAGGAGAAAAAAAACCAGGCATGACACTACTCGTGACGTCTGAACAGGGAGTAGGGGATCAGGTGCTTCATGTACAACACTTGCTGCCACTGGTAGAGGAAGGCATTAATATAATACTGACTTGCAATGTTAAATTGGTGGGATTATTTCAACGGTCTTTTCCGTTCATTACAGTCCTACCGGATAATCAGCCTGTGTCAGAAAATTTAAGTAACCGTATTGATGCACAGGTTTTTTTACTGGATGTGCCGTATTTAGCGAAACTCAATTTACCTGACTATCAGGCACCTGGACAGTATTTAACAGCAGATCCGGTATTGGTTGAACAATTTCGCCAGAAATTTTCGCAAGAAAAACCACAAGCTCGTTTCAATATTGGTGTTGCCTGGCAAAGCAGTAGTGGCTCGACAGGGAGAGGTAAGTCAGTCGCATTGGAAACACTCAATCCGCTATTCCAGTTGGCCAACTGTCACTTTGTCAGTATTCAGTATGGAGAGGCGGTGCAAGATGCTCTTCGGTTAAAGCCTCCTTTAGTAGAAGTTGATGAATCTTTCAATCCTTTTGATGACTTGGAAAAAGCGGCAGCACAAATTGCTGCGCTTGACCTGGTTATATCCGTTTCTAATGCGGCTGTGCATTTGGCAGGGGCATTAGGTATTTCTACTTGGGTATTGACCCAGCGGGTGCCTCTGTGGCACTGGTTTGAACAACGTGAAGACAGCCCTTGGTATCCCACTGTTCGGTTATTTCGACAGCCCACTCATGGCGATTGGGACAGTGTAATACAGTGGGTTTGTAGTGAGCTGCAAAAGTTAATTATAGAAAAAAGCTAGCTGGTCGATACAAGTAAGAAGCAATATATAAAATATAGTCAAAGTGAATGGCTTTTAGGGGCGGCCGTCGTGCAATGAAGCCCTATGAGTTTATGTTTTTATAAATGATTAGGGTGAAGAGTGACGAC
The DNA here is from genome assembly GCF_011009015.1 of Spartinivicinus ruber. Taxonomy (NCBI): domain Bacteria; kingdom Pseudomonadati; phylum Pseudomonadota; class Gammaproteobacteria; order Oceanospirillales; family Zooshikellaceae; genus Spartinivicinus; species Spartinivicinus ruber. The sequence goes on along the minus strand of NZ_CP048878.1, from coordinate 3,618,407 downwards.
AACAAACCCTAAAAATCATTCGTGAAGAATATAGTGTTAACCAATGAGGAAGAGGTGTTATGATCCGGGTATTTATTGGTTATGACCGTGCAGAAGCGGCTGCTTTTAGTGTACTTGCTCATAGTATTCATACTCATGCTTCCCAGCCAGTCGCGATAACCCCATTAATGCTCAGCCAATTACAGGATGTATTTACCCGTGAGCGTGACCCATTGCAATCCACTGACTTCTCTTTTTCCCGATTTTTAGTGCCTTATTTGTGTGACTATCAAGGATGGGCCATTTTTATGGATTGTGACATGGTGGTGAAAGATGATATTAATCAATTATGGTCATTGGGTGATAATCGCTTTGCAGTGCAAGTGGTTAAACATGATCATAAGCCTGAAAATCAACGTAAATTTCTCAATCATGTGCAAACACGTTATCAAAAGAAAAACTGGTCCAGTGTGATGTTATTTAATTGTGAGCGTTGCACAGCACTGACACCTGATTTTGTAAATCAAGCCTCTGGGTTAGAGTTGCACCAATTTAAATGGCTATCATCCGACCACTTAATTGGTGAATTACCGCCTCGCTGGAATCATTTAGTTGGCTATGATCAACCTGCTTATGATATTGCATTATTACACTATACCGAAGGTGGTCCCTATTTTGATGAGTATCGTCATTGTGAATATGCCAATGACTGGCTTCAGGCTCGTGACCATATGCTATTTGTGGCGCAAGGCGTTCGAGCGGCTAATAAAATGAAAGCCCATAAAGAGGGGAAACCATCATTATCCAATACCTCAAAGGCTGTATGCTCCCAAAAAAACTAAGAACAAGAAAAAATACAAAGGATGCCTAAAAAAATTTTATTGCTAGGCAGTAAATCATTGGGGCTCCGTGTATTGGAGCGAATATTCCAGCTTAGTACTGCCCAAACGTTAGCGGTTATCACCTTCAATGATCAACAGGACTGTCGTTCCTGTTTTAGTGATTTTCAGCAATTTACCAAGAACCATCAGATCGAATTAATTGTTGTTAATGATCAAAATCATGCCAATTGTGTGATTAGTGAATTAAAACCCGACATATGTTTTGTTGTGGGATGGTATTGGTTAATCCCTGAAAAAATCCTGCAACAGGTACCAATGGGTTTTATTGGCTTACATAATTCACTATTGCCCCAATACCGAGGGGGTTCACCACTCGTGTGGACATTAATTAATGGCGATAAACAGGCGGGCTTTTCTTTTTTTACTTTAACAACAGGAATGGATGATGGCCCTATCTGGGCACAAGGGCAAATAGCGGTCAGTGAAGAGGATACCATTGCCGACTGTTTAGCCGCTTTGGAAGCGAAAAGTTTGCAGGTATTTACTCGGATTTACCCTCAAATATTATCAGGCCAATTACAACCCAAGCCACAAAACCATGAGCAAGCCAGCTACTGCGCTTTGCGTTACCCAGAAGATGGTAAAATTAACTGGCACTGGTCAGCTAGGCAAATAAAAAACTTTATCCGGGCACAAACGATGCCTTACCCAGGAGCATTTACCTTACTCAATGGCAAGCGGGTGATTATCTGGCAAGCCCAGGTATTTAGTCAGACTTTTTATGGTATAGCTGGACAAGTAGCTCAAATGAAGGATGAACAAGTGGTGATTGTTTGTGGTGACAACACTGCACTTATTGTCAAGCAAGTGCAAGTTGATGACCAGTTGTACCTCGCAAGTACTATTTTTAAGTCAATTAAACTACGGCTTTAATTGCTTCAATAACCTGATCAACAGGCATTTGGTCATAGCAGGGAAGGGTGATGGTTTGTTCTTGTAGCAATTTGGCATTGGGCTGTATGTTGTGGTATTTATGTTGATAGTAAGAAGTAGCACTTAAACAATAAGTGCCAATAGTCGTTTCTATTTGTTTTTCACGTAGCTTTAGAATTAATTGATCCCGATTAATTGAATGAGGAATTTTAAATACGATAGATTGACAGTTAAACATCACCTGATTGCCTATAGCTTGTGGAGTAAAACCAAGCGGTATCAATGCTTGAATATAGTCGTCTCTCGTTTTATTACGTTGGCGGATAATGTCGTTAATGAGTGGTAACTGGGCTAATAGCATTGTTGCTTGTAATTCTGATAGCCGATAATTAAAACCACTGCTAATAAAATCTTGAGTAATATTATCTTTACTGCCATTAGCGCCATGGTTGAGTAGAACTGTTAATTGTTTTCCCAAGTGGTCATTATTGGTGGTAATGGCCCCACCTTCACCTGCTGTGATGAGTTTTCGGGGGTGAAAGCTAAAACAGCTAAGGTCGGCAATAGTTCCACAGTTTAGGCTGTTTTCACTGCTACCAATGGCACAGGCGGCATCTTCAATTAACCATAGCCTATGATGGTGGCACCATTGTTTTACTTGATGAATACCGGTTGGGTTACCAAAACTATCGACAAAAATCACAGCTTTGGTTTTTTTTGTACGTTTTTTTTCCAGTATTTCAACCGGCAGATTAAAAGTGTCTAAATTTACATCGGCAAAAACTGGGGTAGCTCCACAATTTTCTACGACATTCACAGTTGCTGGAAATGAAAAGTCAGCAACAATCACTTCATCGCCAGGACCAATCTTAAGCACAGCAAGGGCAGTGCTTAAGGCGGTAGTAGCTGAACTGGTACTAAAAGCATATTGACAGTTTAGGGTATTAGCTAATTCGGCTTCCAGTTGTGCAATATATTGTCCTTTACTGAATTGACCCGACTGAAAAATATCAGCAAAGGCGGTTTCTACATCAGAGAAGGTTATATATGGTTTAATTAGCCTGATCATTTCATTCGAGAAGGGTATACCATTCGATGGTTTTTGCTAACCCTTTTTTTAAAGGCGTAATCGAAGGGTTAATTAAGCGATAGAGTTTTTGATTACTGGCATTATGCGCCGTCACATCAGCAGGTCTGGCGGGTTTGGTGATAATTTCGCCGTGATAATCCATTTGCTCACATAATTCAGTAATTAACGCTTTAATAGACAGTTGATTTTGCGTAGCAATATTAACACTATCACCTGCTGGTAATACATCGTATAACTGAGTAATGGCGGAGACGGTATCATTGACATAGATAAAATCACGGCTTTGCTCTCCCGTGCCATGTATTTCAGGTGCTTCTCCCGCTAGGAGTCGAGTGATAGTTAAAGGGATAATACTGGCCAATTGCCCCTGATAATTTTGACGAGGGCCATAGTTATTAAAAGGCCTGACAATAAAAGCATCGAGGTCAAACATCCGGACATAAGCTTCTACGGCTAAATCAGCAGCGGCTTTACCGGCTGCATAGGTGGTAGTAGGGTTTCGCGGATGTTGCTCATCCATCGGTTCATATACAGCAGTACCATACACTTCAGACGTTGAAAAATGACAAAGGGTTTTATACTGCCCTTGTCGTAAATATTCCAGTAGATTGATAACACCATTGGTATTGGTTTGATAAGCATCTGCAGGGTTAATGAAGGAATAATTCAACGCTTTAGTGGCACAGTTAAATACTGTATCTATCGAATATTCATTAAATAAGAAGGATAACGTTGCTGCTACCTCAATATCCCCTTGTAAAAAAATACAGCCGTGATTAATTGCTTCCGTCAGGTTGGCTTCCTTACCTAAAAATAAATTATCCACGGCAATAACCTGTTTGACGCCTAGCTGTATTAACTGATCAACTAAATGGCTACCAATAAAACCAGCACCGCCTGTGACTAAAATGGTTTGGTTAGTCAGTGAGTCCCTCATGCGTTATAGATACTCTCCATAATGATGGCCATTACTGATTTGATGAGTAATGGCGGAATGAACTTTCTGGCAAATAATTGCTGCACTTAGGGCCTGCTGAATACCGGGGTAAGGCAGCATGATACCTTGGCAATTGCTTATAAAGGTTTTCAACTCTTTAAGTAAAGCTTCTTGGGGAGGAACTGCTACTGACTCAACTGTCGAGGAAATGGTATAAGGGCTATTATCATTGTGAAATATTTGTGATTGCCGGTTAATAACAATTTCTTTCCGGAGCAAATCGCAATCAATAAAACGATCGACACAAGTGGCTTGAATCAAGCGAGTTTTCTTTTCTGTTAATCGGCTGGCTAATATGCGTGAGAAAGCACCATTTTCATGAATTAAGGTAGCAGAGGCAAAACCAACATTGCCATTTTGTTCAGTTAGCCCGTTGGCACGAATTTCAGTCACGGGGCCATTCAGTAGCAGAGCCAAGTCAATGTCATGAATCATTAAGTCTGAAATGACGTCCACATCGGTAATGCGCTCACTTAATTTATTAGTACGAAAAAAGTCAATGTTAATCACTTGGCCGCTATTTTTAAGAATATTTTCTAATTCAACAATGGCTGGACTAAAGCGCTCAATAAACCCTACCTGAATAGACAGTTGCTTTTGATTGACTAAATTTGCAATGGTGTCAATGTTAATCATGTTGTCTGCTAAGGGCTTTTCAACAAACATTGTGGCCACATACTGACTGCATAACTTAACATAATGGGCATGGGTGATAGTGGGAGTTGCAATCACAACGGCATCAACCTGCGGTAATAAAGAATGCAAGTTAGTACTGCAAGCAGTTTGATATTGACTGGCGAGGGTGTCCATTCGTTGTTGGTCGGTATCAAAGACAAAGACTAAATCAACTGCACGTAACATGGCTAAAATGCGCAAGTGATTTTGACCCATTTTTCCCAGGCCTAATAAGCCAATACGAACGGGTTTTAATGGTTGAACAGCCACTTGATACCTCTAATGACTCTTTGTGAATGATATACACTACACATTTGGTTTAGCTTTGACTCTATTACCTGTTTTATCAACATAACCCATGTGACAAGCGGGATTTCCTATAACCAGAGAAAAAGGGGCTACATCTTTGGTGACCACTGCGCCTGCGGCTACCATGGCATATTCACCAATGGTAATACCACAAATAATCGTAGCATTAGCGCCAATGCTCGCACCTCTATACACCACTGTAGGGGTAACCTGCCATTCCTGGCTAAATGCCCGTGGCACTTTATCATTAGTAAAACAGACATGGGGGCCAATAAATACGTCATCATGAATGGTTACACCATAAAATACAGAAACCCCATTTTGAATTTTGCAGCCATTACCAATAGTCACATCATGATCAATATAAACGTCCTTGCTAATAATACAGCGAGCACCAATTTTAGCATTTTCACGAACTTGAGCATTAATCCATATTTTGCTGTTTTCACCAATAACAACAAATTCGCCGATAGAAACATTTTCAGCAATTGTAGTGTTTTCACCAATGCTTGTGTTTTCGCTAATATTGGCTGAGTTAGTTGATGAACTCTCCGTTGAGAGTTTAGAAGCAATATGTGCTCCAGCTGAGGAGGCTACTTGTCTAGAGTCTTCGGCCATTGAGTTTTCCCTGGCTATTTTAGGGACGTGCACGTCTCTTATTTATAGTTATCGTTAGTAGATGCAATGACTTTAATCACTTTATTGATGGTAGTTTTACCTAAATAGGGGTGCATTGGTATACTGAACAAAGTGTGGCAAAGCTGTTCAGCTACTGGCATAGCCCCTGGCTGGTAACCTAAATATTGAAAAGCAGGTTGTAAATGAAGCGGTATTGGGTAGTAAATGTTATAAGGAATTTGCTGTGCTTTAAGTGCAGAACAAATAGCTGAACGATGATTATTATTGTTGGCCTGTACGGTAAACTGTGCCCAAGCACTTTGTTTGAGAATAGTTGGGCTTGTATTAATTATCTGGGTGGTTAGCCCTATTTTTTGAAAAGCCTGTTGGTAATGTGCTGCAATAGTTTGCCGCTGTTGCAGTTCTTGCTCGAAAATTGACAGTTTGGCTAATAAAATAGCGGCTTGTAAGGTATCTAAACGGCTGTTAATACCAATGTGAGTATGTTCGTAAGGCGTTACCCCTTGACCATGAACACGAATTGAATGAGCAATTGTCGCCAGCTCATCATGATTAGTAAAAACGGCACCGCCATCCCCGTAACAGCCTAAAGGTTTGGCAGGAAAAAAAGAAGTGGTTGTGATGTCTGCGAAAGCACCGACTTTTTGGTTATTAATACTGCTACCAAAACTTTGAGCAGCATCGGCAATAACAATTAAGTCATATTGTTTGGCTATTTGATTAATTTGCTGGTAATTACAAGGCAAGCCAAATAAATCGACGGGAATAACACCAGCAATTCTGCTATTAACTGATAACTGTTGTTGTAATAGCCTGGGTAATTGGGTTTGGTTGCCATAAAAATCACTTATCAGGGGTTCCAACAGGGTCTCATCTAAATTAAAGTCCATTGGGTTAACATCGCAAAACAAAGGAATAGCTCCTACTAGGGCGATGGCTTCAGCGGTAGCAATAAAGCTAAAAGGAGTAGTAATGATTACATCCCCTGGCTTAACTTGTTGAGCATAGAGTGCCAGTACCAGAGCATCAGTGCCAGAAGCACAACTAATAGCGTGCTTTACTTGGCAATAATCGGCAAGTTGTTGCTCCAATTCAGCGACTTCAGGACCAAGAATATATTGACCATGGCTTAGTACTTTATTAATGCCCTGAGTAATTTTATCTTTGATGACAGCCTGTTGCGCTTGAAGGTCAATAAAGGGAATCATGCTTGTTGGCTGATGGTTAGGAAATGACGACAGTAAATGTCTGCACAACGTTGTTGATTGGCAAATAGTTCATTAATGAGTTGCACATTGAGTTGACTGGCTTGCAGATATTTTTCCTGTTGAGTGGCAAGGCGAAGAGCGATGTCTTGATATTCAGTGATATTGGTTGCCACTGATGCATAGAAGGCTTCTGTCGTGATATGAGAGGGAAGATAGTTTTTTATTAATGCAGCAATCGTTGGGTAATAACTGATGTATGTAGGGTTGTTAAACAACACCACGGGTTTAGCCGCTGCCATGCTTTCTAATAATGAGTAACCACTACCGCAGGGGAAGGAATCAAGAAAAATATCAATGACCTGACAATACAGTTTAGAATTAATCCAACCAACAAAGTGGCAACGGGAGGCTACACCTTGTTCCTCAAAAACCTGCTTAATCATTGGGTCTAATTCACGACCAGTAAATAAGTATCCTGCATTGGGGTTGGCGATTAAAATTTCAGCAATACAGTTAAGGAAAAGCGGGTCGTTCAGTTTTTCTTCACGGGCGATGGTGCCGTATAAGCAATCGTAGGGATACTGATTTCGCAGTTGTTTGGCTGGGGCTGTTTGGGTTTCATCAAACCAATTGGCTGATGAAAGTGTCCCACCATGCCATTGGATTCCGTTGAGCTCAAAGGTTTCTTCCACATGCATACTTGAGACATAACCATCAATATCGGGCAGTGAAAAACCATGAAACTTCATGGTCCACCAGATTTGGGTTTTGGCTAAACGTAAGCCGAATGCAAATGACATTTCAGGTACCGAGGTTATCCAGACCAAGGTTTGATAGCCCTGGGTAAATAAATAAGACTTTAAAAAAGCATACCGGGCAGAGCGGGGCATTTGAGGGTGCTCGGCCTCAATCTCCATTATTGGTACCTTGAGCGCTCGAAATTGACTGACCATGTCAGCGTTGTTGTTGGCAATAGAAATCACTATTGGGCTAATTAATGGAGTGGCTAATTGCTGATGACCAGCGAAAAAACTAATGAGTGCCTCCACATGGGCGAGGGTGCTGCTGGTATGTAAAATAAAGGCAATTTTAGGTAAATTATTTTCTGTTAGTGGTTTGCCCGCAGACCAGTTTTCATTGGCAATTATCTCGTCAACGGTTTTTCGATAACGTTGACCAGCTGCATGCATCTGGTTTTTCCAGTGCTTAAAAGCCTGTTCAAAATGGGCTTCTGATTCTTCCCGTTTTACATAATGCTGATAAATATAACCTTCCAGAAAAAAAGCTAAGTCATAATGGTCATGTTGAGTAGCTGTTAGCAGGATAGGTAGTGCATAATTATCAAAGACTGCTGTTAGCCATTCCATAGGCTCAGCTTTATTAAATGACAGTTTATCAAAGGTGAGCTTGATTAAATTACCAGTTTCAGGTTTTAACTCAGGATATATCCATTGAGATAAAGAATTAGCTAGCAGTTTTAAATATTGATCAGCAAGGCTACGTTTTTTTCCCACCAGGGCACAAAGGTTATAAATAGCATCCGTGTTAGTAGGGTTAGCCTGCATGGCCTTGGCAAAATATTCAATTGCCTCAAGAGTATTGCCCTGCAATGCGGCAATAACTGCGGCAATATTAAGTGCCTTGTCATTATTGGGCTGTTGTAATAATACTGGTTGGATAGTAGCAAGTGCGTCATTATACTGCTGTTGACGTACTAACTGTTCGGCATGTTGAATAATATGATCCATATACCCTTCAATAATAGCCCTTAATGCGTTTATTATAGTTTAGCATTATGCTCCTTTTATATGACTATTTTATTATACGTCATTAGCCTTGTAATAATTGTAACACCTGTTGTGGTAGTGCATTCGCTTGTGACAGCATTGAAATACCCGCCTGTTGGAGTACTTGGGTTCGGGCGAGTTCAGCAGTTTCTGCGGCGAAATCAGCATCTTTAATTCGGGAATTGGCTGCAGATAGGTTTTCTGCTGCAATAGCTTGGTTAGCGACTGTTGACTCAAAGCGGTTTTGAATAGCACCTAAATTTGACCGTTGCAAGTTAATTGCTTGTAAGGCATGGTCTACAGATTCCAAAGCAAGTAATGCTCCTTCAACGGTGGAAATATCAATATCTTGTAGAAATTGCCCAGTTTCTGCACCACCAAAAGTGCCAGCCTGTAACCCATGATTGGTCAGGCCACTGGCATTGTTAGTTGTTAAAGTTATTGGTGCAGAAGAATTTAGCCGAATGGATGACTCATAAGTTCCCGCAGTGCCTGCGGCTAGACCTGTATTGACTAAACCTGTTGAAGCAGGTGTTAAAGGCGTGCCCGCTGTTGGATAGGTAATGGTAATATTTCTACCATCTTCAGCAAATAATTGTACTCCACCTGTATCACTGCCTGTATCAACAGCTGTAACTCCCGTTTGGCCTGAAATCGAATTGATGGCATTAACTACGGCAAATCGGCTAGCTTCAGAGTCAGTTGTTGTGTTTATTGTGGCTGTTTGTACTCCATTAATGGTTAGGATTCCACTGGTTGCTGCAGCCGTCATCGTACTTCCGTTAACAAGATTTGGATTGGGAGTAGCAGTAACCCCTGTTCGTTCACTGACTTTGTTGATAGCAGCTGCTTTAGTGATAGCGCTACTGCCTTTATCCTGACTGGAAGCAGTATCGTCCAGTGGGTTACCAGCTGGTACAGGCACATCATTGATGACAATGTCACCGTCGTTGAGGGTTGGTGCAGCTTGTTTTCCTGCAGTACCTGTATCGCCATCAATAGCAGCTAAAGAGGAAAGGAATGCCCCTGTACCAGGGTAGGTTCCTTCTGCTAACCCCACATTAAGATTTAGTTGGCCACTAGTGCCTTGCTCTATTTCTATTGCAGAGCCATCTTGAGAGATTAAGGTAAATCCGCCTGACACGGTGCCTGCCAACTCTTCTGCTGGAGTTGGAATAGCACCAGCAGCAGTGGTACCCGTTGGTAATCCTGTTGCAGCAGGCGTTGGGCCACCGTTGGCGTAAACTAAAGTGATATTTCTCCCGTCTTCTGCCTCTAACACAATACCTGAGGCATCCTGGCCAGTATTAATGGCCACAACACCTGTTTGTTTAGAGAATGCATTAATTGCAGATACGACAGCTTCCCGGTTGGCATCGGTTGTTAGGTTTGTATTCGTGGCTAAAGCAATAGTGACGCCATTAAGAAATACATTACCAGCTGTAGTGGCATTGACTTGATTTGTACCTTCAACGGAGTTTGTGAGCACTTTAGCGGTAACGCCAGTTTCATCAGACTTTGAATTAATGGTTGCAACTTTGGAGATAGCGCTGGCACTTTTGTTTGTGAGAGAGGCTGTGTCAGCAGTAGATTTAGAGCTGGGAATTGGTACACCATTAATTAATAAATCCCCTTGAGCAATTCCAAAGTTCGTTCCTCTAGCACTAACTCCTACTTCTGGGGATGCGCCTAAAGCATCTACTCGTGCTCCTTCAATATTGAAAGCGATATTTTCACCTTCATTGGCACCAATCTGAAAGGTAACTTCAGTAAAAGTACCATCTAACAGTTGTGTACCGTTGTAGTTAGTTTGCTCTGAAACCCGTTGAATTTCTTTTTTCAGTTGTACTACTTCTGCATTGAGTGCTTCACGATCTTCTGGGCTGTTAGTGGCATTAGCTGCTTGTAAAGCCAGATCGCGAATCCTTAATAGATTATCTTTCATCGCACTTAATGCACTCTCAGCTACTTGTGCAAGGGAAACACCGTCATTGGCATTACGTATAGCTACGTTTAAACCGCGGACTTGGGTATCAAATCGAGTGGATATAGAAAGACCTGCTGCATCATCTTTGGCACTGTTAATGCGTAAACCTGAAGACAATCGTTGTAATGCAGTGGCATTGGCCGATTGTGAAGAATTTAAGTTGCGCTGGGCATTCAGCGAAGCAATATTGGTGTTAATAACTTGTGGCATCACTGCTCTCCTTGTCTATACCCTTCGTGAAAAGCTTTTCGCTACCTGCTAAAAACCAACAGTTGGGGTATATCTTTCAACCTTAACGGACTGTTGCGTTAACCAGTGGAAGGGTTAACGAACAACTGTCTTTGGTTTAATCTCTGGTCGTCGTGGACAATAATTGACTCAATAATGGTTTAACAAGGACTATGCCAAAGGACTATTTAGTACACTTATTGGGCGGAATAAGTCTTATAAAACAAGGGTATAGTTTAATTCTAGACTGAAAAAAGTAGTTAATAAAATGCTATTTGGTGGCAGGAAATTGCCGCTAAAAAAAGTGTTTTTAATAGCGAAAAAATGTAAAAAAACATTAATTTTTCTAATCTCTAAGACGTTAAAAGGCTGTAAATAAACTGACTTTCAGGTGAAATAAGCAGAAAGAATAATAACGAGCTAATAATAAAAACTTAATATTAAAAAAGTGACTTAATCTGTCACGATTAAGTTACTGATTTATTGCGCTCCACTAACCTTAATAGTAAGGCTGGTGGCGCATTTGTTTGTTTACTCACTGTGAAAGCCTTCTAGGGGGTGTTGTCATCACGACTCTCCCCCAGTCACTTATTACAATAAGCTCCTGGGGCCTCGCCGTTTGACGGCCTACCCTAAAATTCTTTCACAATGAGTAAACATTATTAATAGGCGATATAGGTGTGCCACAAATTACCCAATAATATACTCACAGCGAAGGGCTCTATAGGCGAGGTCATCGAGTGATGAAGCCTCAGGAGCTTAGATAAACTAAGTGACTGGGGTGAAGGCAGTTAAATGCTCCTGCTTAAACTGCATTCCCACCGTCCATGGTGGTCAGCGAAGATAACAAAGCCTAAGAGCGATTCGCGAAGAGTATTGGGTAAAGCCTCTCGATCAGCAGGGCAGGATGATCAGGGGTGACTTATGGTGCAGGTTATAAACACCAATATTGCGTCGTTGATTGCACAGCGCAATTTGGATCGTGCTGACCGTTTACAAAGTACCGCTTTGGAACGGTTATCTTCCGGGTTACGGGTTAATGGTGCCAAGGATGATGCGGCGGGCTTTGCCATCGCCATTCGTTTTGATAGCAAAATTCGCAGTACATCCGTTGCAATTCAAAATGCCAACAATGGCATTTCCCTTTCTCAAACTGCCGAAGGTGCACTTGGCTCAATTACTGAAAACCTTCAACGCATTCGCGAGCTGGCATTACAGTCGGCAAACACGAGTAACACTGAATTGGATCGAGGTGCATTAAATGAAGAAGCTAAACAATTAATTGCTGAAATTCAGAGTGTTGCTGTTAATACTGATTTCAATGGTAAAAAATTATTGGATGGCTCATTTACCACCACGTTATTTCAAACAGGCCCGGATATTGGTGAAACCATACCGTTAAATATTGTAAAAACCACAACTGATAGCCTTGGCAGTGCGTTAACCGATGGCATTTCTTCTACGAGACCGGGTATAGTTTCCGCTTCTTTAGCCGGCGATTTATTGATTAATGGATTTTCAGTGGGGGCCTCTAGCGCCGTGGATGATAACCTGTCCAGTGTGTCTAAAGATGCCAGTGCAATTGCAAAAGCTGCTGCAATTAATAAAGTATCCAGCCAAACCAACGTCACTGCCACGGTCAATGCGAATACTGTCGGCTATACCGGTGGAGTCGCAACCAATGCCACAGTTAATGGTGCTATCAACATTAATGGCGTGTCCATTACAGTGTCTACCAATAATGCATTAACTGCTGATGTGAATCGTGCTGGTGTCGTCACTGCGATTAATAATGTTAGTGGTCAAACTGGAGTTACTGCTATTGATACTGGTAACACCACCACCGGTATAACTTTGAACGCCAGTGATGGCCGGAATATTGAGTATGATGATAATGGTTCAGGTTTATCGGCGGCAGTGGGGGTAGGGCAAGCAGGGGCGGCAACGACGTATGTCGGTACTTATAGTTTGATTTCAACTAATGGTACAGAATTCACCATTGATTTTGGCCGCTCAGAAATTGGCAATAATATTTTTGGCCTGAATGTAGGCACTTTTAGTGGTGGCAACAGTGGTGCAATCAGTCAACGTTTGGTAAATAGTACTTTAAATGTTGGGGATTTAGTGATTAATGGCATTGCTGTGGGGCAATCTTTAGCCAGTGCTGATACGGCATCCTCTAGTACCAATGCAGGGAGTGCTATTGCGAAAGCGGCAGCGATTAATACAGTAAGTAGTCAAACCGGCGTAACAGCCCAGGCACTTTCCACCATTGTATATGGTGGTGGGATTACCACGGGTAATACTCGAAACGAGTCCATTGAAATTAATGGGGTAACAATTAATATCTCGTTTAATGCCGGAGATAGTGCCAGCACTATTGTTAACAACGTTATTACGGCTGTTAATAATAATGAAGGTGCTACAGGGGTAAAGGCTGAAACCTTTGATACTTCGTTTCGACTTGTTGCAAAAGATGGTCGAAATATTATTTTGGAAAATGAATCTGCCAATATTGCTGAAGCAGGGTTTGGCGCAGCAACAGTATTTTTTAATAGTGCGCAAGCAGCTCCCATATTATTATTGTCAGCAGGAAAAATTGCGTTAACTACGAATACTGGCAATATTGGCAGCTCTGGTTTTAGAGTCGGTAACTTTGGCAATGTACTATCTGGGCAGTTAGTCAAAGATATTGATTTAACCACCAGTACAGGGGCTAACGATGCAATAACAGCAGTTGATAATGCCCTCGATCAAATTGCCCTCCAGCAATCCCGGTTAGGTGCCTTACAAAACCGATTTCAATCAGCCATAGATAATTTATCCATTTTTAATGAGACTCAAACAACCGCATTATCCAGAATTCGTGATGCAGATTTTGCCGCCGAAACGGCTAATTTATCCAAGGCACTGGTATTACAACAGGCGGGTATTTCAGTATTAGCACAGGCCAATGCCAGACCGCAGCAAGTATTAGAGTTATTGCAATCAGCAGAATAAATTAATCCATTCCCTCAGAGGCTACAGCAAAAAGGCTCCCCCCCTTTGATGGACTCTGATCGCTCATACGCAACACCTTCTACACTCAGTCATTAACTATATATGACGTTTTGTTATCAAAAAATATGAAGTAATTTTGTATTTTTTGTTAAAGAAATCACATTGATCGCCGTTAACCCAATCAGACAGGTGAGTCGCGATCCATTCAGCTAAGTCGCTGGGACGTCGCGCCGACCCTCTGACCATAACCAAGTGATTGGTGATGTAACGGGAGATCAAGCATGCCCCAGATAATTAATACCAATATTGCTTCGCTGAATGCGCAGCGGAACTTAGACTCTTCTCAAGCTGCAACTGACCGTGCCTTACAGCGGTTATCTTCAGGTTTGAGAATTAACAGTGCCAGGGATGATGCAGCCGGCTTAGCCATTTCAAGCCGTTTTGAATCACAAATTCGTGGTACGTCTGTCGCTATTCGAAATTCCAATGATGGTATTTCTTTAGCCCAAACTGCAGAAGGTGCCTTAGCCTCTATTACTTCCAACTTGCAGCGGATTCGTGAGCTGGCCTTACAATCAGCTAACGGCAGTAACACCGATATTGACCGTAATGCCCTCAATGAAGAAGTTCAGCAACTAATTACTGAAATCCAGAATGTGGCAGAAAAAACCAACTTTAATGGTAAAAAACTACTTGATGGCTCTTTTACTGATACTCGTTTTCAAACTGGTGCGAACCTTGGAGACACGATTGATGTAACTGTTTCAAAGGTGACTACAGAAAGTTTGGGGAGTGCACTAGAAGCAGGATTTTCTTCTAATCGCATTGCCGCCAATGCATTAGCGGCAGGTGACTTGGTGATTAATGGTATTGCAGTTGGAGCTTCTTCAGGGGTAGATGATAAGTTTTCAACGGTGGATCAGGAGCAAAGTGCTATTGCTAAGGCTGCAGCAGTAAATAAAGTATCTGATCAATCAGGAATTATTGCTACTGTTGACGGTACAACTGTGCTTGGCACAGCATTTACGTCAGCTGCTGGTGATAAAAATGGCAATGTGTTAATCAATGGTGTGACGATCGAAGTTGCTGTGGATCAAAACCTAACTGAACAGGCTAATTTGCAAAGTGTGGTGAACTCTATTAACGAAAAGTCTGGTCAAACAGGGGTTGTTGCATCTTTTGATGGTAACGCAACTACTGGAATAACTCTGGATGCCGAAGATGGCCGAAACATAGTATTAGTTGATGGCTCTGTTACAACTAACGCGGTTGGGTTAGCTACAGGAGGAGCTGCTCCAGGCACTACGTATATTGGAACTTATTCTCTCATCTCCCGCGATGGCTCCGATTTTACCTTGGATACAACGACTGGCAATATTGATAATGCGGGTTTTGAGGTTGGTACTTTTAGTGGTGTTAATGGTGGCGCGGTAGGCGATGTGGTTGATGCAAATGCCTTCGTGACAGGTGATCTAGTGATCAACGGAATTGCAGTTGGTCCTACTCAGGCGTCATTTGATACAGCATCCAGTGTTCAAAATAATGCTAGTGCGATTGCCAAGGCTGCGGCTATCAACTTAGTCAGTGATCAAACTGGGGTAACTGCAACAGCTAATGCAACATTTGTAGTGAGTGCAGCCATTACAGCTGGTACTGCTGAGAGTGGTGCGGCGACAATCAATGGTACGAGCATTAGTATCTCCTACTCAGACACTGACTCTATAAGTGATATTCAAAATATCATTGTCACAGCGGTTAATAATGCCTCTGGACAAACTGGCGTAAGGGCAGAAGCCTTTGGAGCAACTCAGTTTAGGCTAATTGCTGATGATGGCCGTAACATTGATGTAACTTCATTGACAGGGATTACGGCAGGTAACTCTGGCTTTGCAGTTGCAACCACTCAAAGTTCAATTTCGCTAATCTCAGCAGGTAAATTTGAGCTTTCGACGAATACAGGTAACATTGTTAGTGCTGGCTTACAGATCGGTACCTTTGGTGGAGGAGAAGATGGCCAATTGGTCAAGGATATAGATGTGTCAACTGTCGTAGGAGCCAATGAAGCCATAATCTCTGTGGAAAATGCTCTAGCTCAAATTTCGGCCCAGCAAGCAGAACTCGGTGCGGTACAAAACCGGTTCTTATCTACCATCAATAACTTATCGATCAGTAGTGAGAACCTATCAGCAGCTAACTCACGGATTAGAGATGCGGACTTCGCAGCTGAAACGGCTGAACTATCAAGGGCACAGGTACTACAACAAGCTGGTATCTCAGTATTGGCACAAGCCAATGCGAGACCTCAGCAGGTGTTGTCACTCCTTCAGTAATAATAAATACGGTAATAAAAACACCGGGCTTGTTAACCAAGCCCGGTTTTAGCCATAAAGAAAAGGGCGTTTAATTTAAAGAGAGGAGGCAAGTTAGAGCGAGAGCGCTGTAAGTCATTGAGAAGCAAATATAAATTTTAGTGATTTAAGGTAATTAATATTAATGATGTTTTTGATCACGAAAACATCTAAAACTTTTTCTCTTTATTGCCGCTAACCAAAACAGGAAGGTTAGCCGCGACACTTCAGTTTCAAGCTGAGACATCGCGTAGGCCCTCTGACCTGGATTTGTTAGAGGTTAATAAGGAGAACACAGCATGCCTCAGATCATCAACACCAATATTGCTTCCCTCATTGCTCAGCGAAATTTAAATAACTCTCAAGCGGCTCAAGGTCAGGCGTTACAGCGGCTGTCATCTGGTTTGAGAATTAACGGAGCAGCTGATGATGCTGCCGGTTTAGCCATATCGACTCGATTTGATACACAAATTAGAGGTACATCAGTGGCAATACGTAACGCAAATGATGCCATTTCACTAGCTCAGACCGCCGAGGGAGCCTTAGCATCGATAAGTTCGAATTTACAGCGGATTCGTGAGTTGGCAGTCCAGTCAGCTAATGCCACTAATACTGATATTGATAGAGAGGCATTAAACGATGAGGTTAATCAGTTAGTTGCTGAAATACAGTCTGTAGCAGAAAAAACGGCTTTTAATGGCCAGAAATTAATTGATGGCTCTTTTACTGCTGCGAGATTTCAAACTGGGGCAAATGTAGGGGAAGCAATTAGCGTCAATATTAATGGGGCAACTACCGATAAAATGGGAAGTGCTGCAACAGATGGGGTTTCCTCCCAACGTACCGCTACAAGCTCTGCTTTAAATGGTGGGGACTTGATAATTAATGGTATTGCTGTTGGCTCAAGCCTGGGAAGTGATGATGCCCTATCTACTGCAAGTAAGGAAATGAGTGCCATTGCTAAAGCAGCAGCTATAAATAAAGTTGCTGATCAAACAGGTGTTACGGCGACAGTAAATGCTAATGAAGTCGGTTACACCGGTGTTGCAGCAACGAATGGAACAGTAGCAGCAGGTGATCAACTGACTATCAATGGTGTTAGCATTTCAGTTTCTTCTGACACTAACCTTGATGCCGATACTAACCGTGAAGCAGTGGTAAATGCCATTAACCAAAAGTCAGCACAAACCGGTGTAAGAGCTGTAAATACAGGTAGTGTGGATACAGGTATAACTTTAGTCGCAGATGATGGCCGAAATATTGTTTTTGCTGATAGTGCTAATGGTATTGCTGCCGCTGTAGGTATAAGTGCTGCAGGTACTTATACAGGAACCTTTAATTTAATTTCTGATGATGGCAGTGATATTACTCTCAGTACAACGAATAGTGATGGATTAGTGAATGCTGGACTACAAGCAGGCACATTCAGCGGTGGCAACAGTGTCATCGTCAGTCGTGATAATACGACAGCAGCCCTTACTACAGGTGATCTAGTTATAAATGGTATAGCAGTAGGCCCATCATTATCGACAGATGATACGGCATCAACAGCCAGTGCCAGTGGTAGTGCTATTGCCAAAGTTGCTGCCATTAACCGGTTATCTGATGAAACTGGGGTTACTGCTAAAGTGCTCGAAAATTCGGTATTTGGTGGGACAATAACAGGTGATGCAGCACAAACTGGTAGTATTGTGGTTAATGGTAGTACCATTGATTTGAGTAAATCAGCGGCTGATAGTGTATCTGAAGTGCAACAATTGGTAGTAGATGCGATTAATTTAAGGTCAGGTGAAACTGGCGTAAGTGCTGAGGTTTTTGAGGATTCCTTTAAACTTGTTGCAGCAGATGGCAGAAACATCGTGCTGGCTGCAGGTGCTAACCAAGCTGATTTTGGTTTTGCTGCTGGTATTGTTACTACTAACGTTGGTGGTTTTGAATTATCTTCAGCAGGAAAAATTACTCTAACTACCAACAATGCATCTAACGGCATTAATAAAGCAGGGTTGTCGACTGGTATTTATGCTAGTTCAGAGGATGGGCAGTTAATAAAAAATGTGGATATTTCAACAGTCGCTGGTGCAAATAAGGCTATCACTGCTGTTGATAATGCGTTGCAGCAGGTAGCAAAGCAGCAAGGTACACTTGGGGCTATTCAAAACAGATTCCAGTCAGCAATTAGCAATTTAACCATTAACAGTGAAAATTTATCTGTGGCAAATTCTCGGGTTAAGGATGCGGATTTTGCAGCAGAAACAGCTGAGCTTTCACGGGCTCAGGTATTACAACAAGCTGGTATTTCAATACTGGCTCAGGCTAATGCCAGGCCGCAGCAAGTTTTATCTCTGTTACAGTAGTGACATATCACTAAAGTAATAGATTTAACTTAGGTGCGGGCCGACACTGGTTATCCAGTGTCGGTATTGGTGTTTGTGAGGTGATGAGGTGAGATATGAAAGAGGTTGATCTGACATCGCCTACCTTGAAAATGGAGGCAGTATCAACAAAGCCACATTCACTGCCCCCCGAAGTAGTTGCTGGTACAAAGGAAGTGAGCAAAATACCGGAAGTTACCAATGTGCAGGGAGCTGACTCCAAGCAGGAACTATCTACCAATACCAAGGTGGGTGAGGCAAAGGAGCTCCGCACACAGCAACAACAACGGCTGCAAGTTGAGCAGGCTGTTACCAAACTGAATGAATTTGTTCAGGCGCAACAGCGGGATCTTCGCTTTGATATGGATGATACTTCAGGCCAAACAGTAATCACGGTAGTCGATAGGCATTCAGAAGAGGTCGTCAGACAGATACCTGATGAATTAGCATTAAAGTTGGCGCAAAGCTTGAATGCTGAAGATGATATTCACTTGCTAAATATACAGGCTTAAAGCATTCGTTGCTGATTAAGGCAAATAGCAAGGTGTTAGCAGCATGCTTATAGGCTTATTACAAATAGCTTGATAAGAGCGGTAAAGTTTTGCCGCTGATTGCCGCTTAAATAACTATGCTGAATAAGTTTGTACTTAAACAATTTGTGCTTAACAGGTAGCAGCCATGGCAGGTATTTCTTCTATTGGTATTGGGTCGGGTGTTTTAACCAGTGACTTGATTGATAAACTGGTGGCAGTTGAAAAAGAGCCTGCCGATAAGCGTTTAACCAGCCGGGAAAGCACGCTTAATACCCAACTATCAGAAATTGGGCGAGTTCAAAGTGCTTTGGTCGATTTACGGCTAGCTTCCCGCTCATTAGATTCCATGGCTGATGTGTTAGCGGTTAAAGCCTCAACCTCCGCTTCGGCATTTTCAGCGACAGCCTCTGCTGATGCGCCACTTGGTCAATTTTCCATTGAAGTTACCCAGTTAGCTCAAGCTCATTCCCTGGCTTCCAGTGTATTTACTAATAAAACTGATACTATTGGTACCGGCACACTCAGTATTACAGTAGGTAGTACTACCAAAAACATCACTATCGATAATACAAATAATACCTTGGAAGGCATTCGTGATGCAGTGAATGCAGAAACGGGGCTCGATGTGTCGGCCAGTGTACTGGATACTGGCTCGGGTTTTCAGTTGGTATTTAATGCCACTAAAAGTGGAACTGAGAATGCGATTACCATTAATGTAACTGACGATGATGCGAATAACACTGATACCAATGGTTTATCTCAATTGGTGTTTAATGGTACTACCAATAATTTAACTGAAACAGTCCAAGCAAAAGATGCCAATTTAAAAATTAATGGCATCAGTATTACCCGTTCTTCCAATACCGTTTCTGATGCTATTGAAGGGGTTACATTAAATTTAACTGGTACCAATGCTGGGGCTGCCGCTAATTTATCAGTGGCACGAGATGACGATACTATCGCTGACCGAGTTCAGGAGTTTGTCGATAAATTCAACGCTTACCAAACCCTGGTCAATGAATTGACAGCCTTTAACCCAGATACCTTGGAAGCTGGGGTGCTGATTGGTGATTCCACCTTGCGCAGCATTACAGCTCAGGCCCGTGAAATTCTTAGCGGGGTGGTGGAGGGGTTGGAAAGTGCCAATGTAAGAAGCCTGGCAGATATTGGCATTAGTACCCAGGTGTCTGCCTCTGCGGGTTCCAATGATGGTGGGACGTTAATTTTTAATAGCACAACTTTTAAAGCGAAGTTGGCAGAGTCTCCCAATGATTTGGTAGGTTTATTTGCTAGTCAGGGACGTACCACCGATAACCAGGTGAAATTTTTATCCAATACCAACGCTACTCAAAAAGGGACTTATGCTATTAATATTACTACTGCTGCCACCCAGGGAAATTTGAATGGTACGGTGGCCTTGGGCGGTTCTACCACTATTGATGGCAATAACGATACTCTTAAAATTAAAATTGATGGTACTGAAACCGCAGAATTAACCTTAGCAGCAGGTAGTTATACACCTGCTGAATTAGCAGCGGAAATACAAAGTAAAATTAATGCTGATAATAATTTAATTAATGCGGGTAAGTCGGTTTCAGTTTCTGTCGATGGCTCTAATCAACTAGTTATTACTTCCGATGCCTTTGGCACCTCTTCTACTGTCGAAATTACACAAGTTGATACCAACACTGCTGCTCAGTTGGGATTGGTGGTCGGAACCGGTACAGCGGGCGTTAACGTGGAAGGCACTATTAATGGTAAAGCCGCTACCGGTTCTGGCAAAGTGTTAACGGCGGCAGTAGGGGATGATTCTGAAGGTATTCGCCTCGAGGTCAGTGGTACCACCACTGGAGATAGGGGCACTATTACCTTTATATCCGGTGTGGCTGATCAGTTAATTGATAAAGTCACGAGCTTTTTAGCTTCAGATGGGGCCATTACCACTAAAACGAATTCGTTGACTGAAAGTTTGGATGATATTGCCGAAGAAAGAGTCAAATTAGATGAGCGGGTTGATGCGTTCAGAAAACAGCTGGAAACGCAATTTACGGCTGCTGATATTCAAATTGCTAAGCTAAAAAATACCCAGGACTTTATTAAATCCCAATTGGATGCATTAGTAGCAGGTAGTAAGAGTGACTAATAACCAAATAACGAGGTGATCGATGAATGCATATAATCAACTGAAGCAATATCAGGCAGTGAATCGGGAGACCGGTATTGTCGATGCTGACCCACATAAATTAATTCAATTATTAATTGATGGGGCATTAGAACGTTTGCTCATTGCTAAAGGGCATATTGAGCGTAAAGAAATTGAAGAAAAAAATCGTTTTTTAAATAAAGCAGTTGAAATTATTGGTGGGTTGAGAAGCTTCATCAATAAAGAGCAGGGCGGTGAAGTGGCTGAAAACCTATTTAATCTTTATGAGTATATGGAGTTTCGTTTATTTGAAGCCAATGCGACGAATAGCCCGGAAGTTGTGGAGGAAGTGATTGGTTTATTGCGTGAAGTAAAAACTGGTTGGGATGGTATTCGTGAGCAAGTGGTGCAACCAACACCAGTAGAGTAACTGCTCAATATTACTATTTTGTAATAGAGGATATTGCCAGTGCAGCATATTTAATGTTTTTTTTATTGAGGTTAACTTTCAATCAATAACCCAGATAGCTTTTATTTTACGATGAAAAAAAATAACCCATTACCTTCTGTATCACAGTTGACCCAACTGAGTGAACAGTTGCATACAATTGTTAATGAACAAGACTGGGAACAGTTCATCGCTTTTGATCAGCAATGTCGTGAGGCTTTGTCTCAGCTGTCAATTCAGGTGCCCCAGCCAGCAGAAGTGATCACTGCTCTTAACCAATTGCATAATGGCTATCAATTAGCAATTGACCAGTACGAGCAACACAGACAGCAACTAGCTAATCAGTTGCGGCAATGTCAAAAAGGTATTGCAGGAGTAACAACTTACCAAAAAATACAAAATTAACAGCTACTTTAGTCTTTCTCCTCCTTGTTTTTCTCTATCAAATAACTAATTGCTTTCCATCATCGTCCTCACTGTGCAGCCGTCAAGAAATGATCTTCGTTATGTGTCAATTAGATGAAGGTTGCTAGCACAAACCCATTAAATCGATTATAAATGTGAATCATGTCACTCTAGCGGGAATGCCTGTCATAAATTTGACCAATCTCACATTACTGACTTTACTGAGGTAAACATTGCTTGGTCATCTGGCAGTGAGCTGATCAAGGGGTGTGGCAAGCAAGTTTGATGTTTTCTGCAATAAAATTAAAGTCGAGCGGAAGTGGGTATGTGGCGAGAAATTAAAGTCTTGCTAATAGATGATAATGCTAATCGTCGGCACGATATGGAAGTCATCCTGGATTTTCTAGGAGAGGACTTTATTGCGCTGGATTCCAATCAGTGGCTTCAGGTGTTAAAAGAACAGGAGGTCAACCCGGAAGGTATCACGGGGGTTTTACTGGGTGATTGCTGCAGCCCCCTGGAGTCGATGATTGCTGAGGTGCAGAAATGGTACGGTGGAATAGCGGTATTACTGATCGGCGACCAACAGCTCTCTGAAGCCTGTGATCCTGACTTGAAACGACAAGTCATTGCAGCTATTGACTTTCCTCCTAGCTACAACAAATTATTGGATAGCCTCCATCGCTCTCAAGTGTTTCATGAACAGTATCAGCTTAGCCGTCATCATGGCCGTAATCAGCAACGGGAAATACAGCTGTTTCGTAGCCTGGTGGGCACCAGTCGAACAGTAAAGCAGGTGCGGGAAATGATGGCACAAGTGGCTGATAAAGATGTCAGTGTACTGATAACGGGTGAATCGGGTACTGGCAAAGAAGTAGTTGCACGCAACCTGCATTATAACTCCCACCGCCGTAATGGACCATTTGTGCCAGTGAATTGTGGGGCTATTCCTGGTGAGTTACTGGAAAGTGAATTATTTGGTCATGAAAAAGGCGCATTTACTGGCGCCATTTCTACCCGTATCGGCCGGTTTGAACTAGCGCAGGGGGGGACGCTATTTCTGGATGAAATTGGTGATATGCCGTTGCATATGCAAGTGAAAATTCTGCGGGTGTTACAAGAGAGGTATTTTGAGCGGGTAGGCGGTAATAAAACCATTACCACCGATGTACGCATTATTGCGGCTACCCATAAAAACCTTGAAGAGATGATTCATGACGGTGGTTTTCGTGAAGACTTATATTATCGGTTAAATGTGTTTCCCATCGATATGCCGCCCCTGCGTGAGCGAGTGGAAGATATACCACTGTTGTTGAATGAGTTAATTGCCCGGATGGAAAATGAAAAGCGGGGCTCAATCCGGTTTAACTCAGCAGCCATAATGTCGTTGTGCCGTCATGAGTGGCATGGCAATGTCCGCGAGCTGGCCAATTTAGTTGAGCGACTAGCGATCATGCATCCTTATGGGGTAATTGGAGTGCAGGAGTTACCCAAGAAATATCGGCATATTGATGAGCATGACGAAAATAATAAAGATGTGGTAGATATGTTTCCGCCGCAAATGGAAAAAGTCGGGTTAGTGGGGTTGGATACGCCTGCTTTACTTCCCGTCAATGGTTTGGATTTAAAAGACTACCTCACCAACCTGGAAAAAAACTTAATTAAGCAAGCGCTGGATGATAGCAATGGAGTAGTGGCACGTGCTGCAGAGCGGTTGCATATTCGTCGTACTACCCTGGTAGAAAAGATGCGCAAATACGGCTTACAGCGCCGTGAGTCCATGTCAGGGAATTGACTCCAGTTCACATTAATTACCTAACTTACTGATCTCATTGATAAAAATAATTGGGCATTGATATTGCTAAGACAGGGTAAGTCCAATGAATTGGCACCACAGAGTGTCTTCAGGGAGCTTACCGATGTCGAATTATATAAAAACGCTCACGGCTGAGCCGCAGCCTAATACTAGCCAAGCCCTGTTGCCAGATGAGTTAACCACAGATGAGTTGACGCAACTGATAGCTAATGAAGAGGTAACCGATGGCTATTTAGCCTCGGACTGTTCAACATTTACCTTGGATAACCAAATCCTTGCCAATAAAGTGGCTTGTTTGGCCCATCAATTATCAGCCACTAAAATTCAGTATCAACAGGAAATCACTGAAAAAGCGCGTTTATCTCAGCGATTGAAAAGCTTGTTACATATTTTACCGGCAGGAGTCGTTGTGATTGATGCCCAAGGGATTGTGGTGGAATGTAATCAGGCGGCAGTTGATTTATTAGGTGAACCATTACTGGGAGAAGTGTGGCGTAATTTGATCATTCGATGTTTTGCTCCTCGTGATGATGATGGCCATGAAATTTCATTAAAAGACGGGCGTCGAGTAAGTATTGCGACCCGCTCCTTAGCGTCAGAGCCAGGACAGATTATTTTGCTCAATGATTTGACTGAAACACGACGCTTGCAGCAAGCCTTAAGCCATCATCAACGTTTATCGGCACTAGGTAAAATGGTGGCATCGTTAGCCCACCAAATTCGCACCCCATTATCCGCTGCTATGCTCTATGCGGGGCATTTAATGAAAGGTTCATTACCTGTGGCTCAACAAACCAAGTTTGCTGAAAAATTAATGGCCAGACTCAGTCATTTGGATCGGCAAGTGAGAGATATGTTGGTATTTGCCCGAGGTGAACTGCCCATGACGAATCAGCTGTCGGTGGCTGAATTGTTTCAAAACTTGCAACATGCGGTGGATGGTGTCGCTGTTTTTCAACGAGCAACTATTGAATGGCATTGTTTAACTAATAAAAAGCCGCTTAAAAAAATAGCCAGGCAAACACAAGATTATCATCAGGCGATTTTGCAATGTAATCAAGATGCTCTGGTGGGTGCTTGCCTGAATTTAATGACTAATGCAGTGGAAGCAGCAACCCAGCAGCCAATTTATTTGTGGGTTACAGCCAGAGTTGCTGGCAGTTATTTAATTATTGCCATTAAAGATAATGGGCCAGGTATGACGCCAGCACAAATAAAGCAGGCAAAAGAGCCTTTTTTTACCAATAAATCGCAGGGGACTGGATTAGGCTTAGCCGTTGTACAAGCAGTAGTAAGAGCCCATCAAGGCGACTTTCAGCTGCACTCAATTCCAGGGCAAGGCACTTGTGCACAAATCAGTATTCCGTTGACTAACCCATCACTCGTAACACCCGATTTGCCGGAAAAAATAGTCAATGTATAAGAAGAATATTGGCAAAGGTGATAATGGAGGTAGTAAATAGCATGAGTCAATACACGGTATTAGTTGTAGAAGATGATTTAGCCTTACAAGAAGCCATTTGCGATACCTTGACTTTGGCGGGCTACCAGTGCCGTGCAGCAGCCCATGGCAAAGAAGCTATTCAGCAACTGGGTCAGCAACTGGTGGATATGGTGGTGACCGATGTTAATATGCCTGAAATGAACGGGCATGATCTACTGTTGTATATTAAGCAGAATTACCCGCAAATTCCGGTGTTGTTGGCAACTGCTTATGGCAGCATCAATCAAGCGGTGCAGGCAATGAAAATGGGAGCGATTGATTACTTGGTTAAACCCTTTGCACCTGAAGCATTATTGGATATTGTGGCAAGGGTGATCACGGGTTGTTTTAATGTTAAAGAAGCGGATAGCCCAATAGCTGAAGCAGAAACTAGCCGGCAACTGTTGGCTTTAGCAAAACGGGTGGCGGCATCAGAGTCAACGGTGTTGATTTCAGGTGAAAGTGGCTCAGGTAAAGAAGTATTAGCTCGTTATATTCATCAACAGTCGGCTAGGGCTAATAAGCCGTTTATTGCCATTAACTGTGCTGCTATTCCAGAAAATATGTTGGAAGCCACTTTATTTGGTCATGAAAAAGGGGCTTTTACCGGTGCTTATCAAAGTATGCCAGGTAAGTTTGAGCAGGCAAATGACGGAACCTTATTATTAGATGAAATTTCAGAAATGGCTTTAGGGCTACAAGCCAAATTATTACGGGTATTACAAGAAAGAGAAGTTGAGCGGGTAGGGGGGCGAAAAACAATTCCGTTGGATGTGAGAGTATTGGCTACCACTAACCGGGATATGCTTGAACAGGTAAAAGCAGGCAAGTTTCGTGAAGATTTATACTACCGGCTTTGTGTATTTCCACTGCAGTTGTTGCCTCTGCGAGAGCGACCTTTAGATATTGTACCTATTGCAGAACGACTATTCAGCCAGCATTGCCAAAAAATGCGGCGGGTGCCAGTACGCTTGGATGAATCAGCTAAACAGCAATTGCTCCGTTATCAGTGGCCAGGCAATGTGAGAGAACTGGATAATGCTGTGCAACGGGCATTAATTTTACAACCAGGCGAAGTGATTTATGCCAGTGATTTATGTGTTGATCTGTCGCCAGAACAATTATTGAATGACATTCAAATCAGTCATCCTGCAGAAAAATATATATCGTCAACTGAATTCACTGTACCAAAGGCATCATCTTTAGCATCACAGGATAACCAGAACGCGCAGCTGTGTGATGGAGTGCGACAGCGAGAGTTTCAACTGATTATTGACGCTTTACGGCAAGAGCGAGGTAAGCGTAAGGAAGCAGCGGTAAAACTTGGAATTAGCCCACGTACCTTGCGCTATAAACTGGCCAAAATGCGTGAAGCAGGAATCAATGTAGAAGCGGCGATAGGAGTTTAATAAAGACGCCCTACATCATTTCGTTAAATCTTGGTAAGCTTAGGTGGTTTTTTTATTTGTTTAGAACCTCATGAGCCACTCAATCAATTTGTCATCTTCAATTAAAGAACCACTAATAACCGGTGTTATTTTAGCAGGTGGTCAGGCGAGCCGGATGAACTATCAGGATAAAGGCTTAATTGAGTTGGCTGGCAAACCGATGGTGAGTTGGGTGAAGCAAGCCATGGAGGGGGTGGTCACTGAAATAGTTGTTAGTTGTAACCGCCACATTGATCAATACCAGAAAATTGCCAGGCAATTGGTAACCGATGCGGAACCAGCACAGTATGATGGTCCTTTAGCGGGTATTTTAGCAGCGGCAAAACAAATCAGCTCACCCTGGTTATTGTGTATACCGACAGATACGCCTTTAATTACCCAAGAATTATTGGCAACCTGGTTAAATGAAGTGAATTTAACGGCTAATCCGACCAGTTATTTGCAAACAGATAAGCAAGGACATTTTCTCCATTGCTTGGTTAAAACCGCAGATGCACTACTGATTGAACAGCAGTTACAACAAGGGCGCCGAAAAGTGTTAAATTGGTTAACTTGTATTGGTGCCAAGGCTTGGCAAGTTCCCACTCTCTATCAGCAGCAGCTGGCAAATATCAATAACCCAAATGATTTTTCATTGGCTGTTAAGTTGTTAGAAAAGCTACTTTACCCAGGCTATTGAAGCTTTAATAAATAACCTGGGGTTAATTATGGTTTATCAAAAATTGATGTGTTGTGATGAAATATTTGAGCTAGTACTTTTCAGCTAGTCTGTTCAACACTCGGTCAATTTTGGTTTGTTCGGTGGTAATGCCCGCTTTTTCTAGCTTTTCCTCTAAGCTGGCATCACTTAAACTATTTTCAAGGTTAACCTTCGCTTCGCAAACTGCTTCAAAGTGTTGCTGCTGTTGTCGTATTCTGGATAATGATTCCTGTAAGTTACTGATGTTGGTTGAAACGCACCCAGCCTGATTGGCAACCAAGCAGGTAGCCTTATGGGAATTTTCCGTTGCTTTGATCAACTGCAGTTGATGACTAAAGCCTCGGATTTGCTGAACCGCTGACTGAATTTGTTGGGTAAGTTTGGCTTCTCTTACTGTTAGCTGGGATATACTATTTTTTTGATTAGTCAGGTTAGCTTCTATTTCAACAATGGCGGCTGCGAGTTCGTTAGCCAGTAATTTTTCGTCTTTATTAAGTGCATCACGGGCTTGTTGTTCTCTTTTAGCGAGTTGCTGTTCCAGTGCTTGACAGCTTCGTTCCAGCTGAATCCGCTCAGCCATGACTAAACTTAAATAATGCTTTGCTTTAGCCAAGCCAGACTCCGCGTCAATCAATTCCTGTTGATAAATACGAATAGCATTAGCATCAATAAATTGCTCAGCATTTTCTCGTATTTTTCCACGCATAGCCGTTTTTATTTTTTGTAGAATATTCATATAAACACCCAATACTGTTAATAAAAAGTTAATCTACTCAGCAAATTCATTAATGATCTTCTGGGTTTTTGCTGTCGAAATTTTATTAACCAAACGGTCTTTTTCGTGTTCGTCCCGTAAGGTTTTTGAAAGGGTGATAGTAGAATTGATAATAAAAAGAGCACTAATCACTAAATAGCCTTTTATTTCTAGAGACGCAGGGATAATAAAAATCCCCACTACCATCGCTGCAATTGATAGCACAAAAGAAATTTTGACAAATCCAATCCAACCTTTGCTTGAGCTTTGTAAATCAGAATAATCCATAAATCACCTCTTAAAACAATGTGTATCGCTGTTGGTTAAAAAGTAACTAGGAATGACGGTTAACTCAATCAGGAAAACAGAAGTAGCAGATAATGAGTAGGGAGGTATTGTTTTTTAGTACGAGCCTGAACAATTTATCAGTATCATGAGGCTATTTTTACAGTTGCTTTACTTCGAATTCACTTGCCATTTGAGGGGGCGTAAAAGGTTATGAGCAAAGCAAAGACAAGGCAAAAATCGGCGAAAGAGTGGAGTTTATACTTAATAAATTAGCACTTTGAGTCGATTTTTAACGCAGCATTTGCATTTTGCGACAGCCTCATTTAAAGAGTAAAAGGGGGTAATCGATCTCTGCTTTGACAAATCTTTATGTATATACAACAAAGCTGTACATTAATTTGAGTGATAATATTCCCCATGTCCAATAAGTCCTATCAATAATATATTGTCCATTAGTGCGGTATCTAAGTATTTCTCCTTATCAATGTGATCTGTTTTAGAATGGTTATGCGAAATGCTCTGCTTTATAATTGACCAGCTAATACTATTTATTATTATTTTTTCAGAGTCACAATGGATACCAATAACGAAACCCCTCGTATTAAACCCAGTAATGAGTTAGTCAACCCCGTTGATGGCATAGTTAAGTGGTCATTTTCAAAATCTTTATGGCTAACGGCTCATGGGCTTATTGCACTGATCGGTGGACTATTCACCTTATCCTTGGAAGCTATTCTGGTTTTTTTAACAACCACAGCAATTACCTTATGTTTAGGCCATTCACTGGGGATGCATCGACGACTTATCCATAACAGTTACGAATGCCCAAAATGGTTAGAGTATTTTTTTATCCATTTAGGAACCTTAGTCGGAATGGCGGGGCCATTAGGGATGGTATATAGCCATGACTTACGAGACTGGGCACAACGACAACCCAATTGTCATGATTATTTACGCCATGGCCAAGGTTTTTTAAAAGATGGTTGGTGGCAGTTGCATTGTGATATTCATTTGACTCACCCACCGGAATTTCAACCAGAGCCTGCGATTGCTAACGATAAAGTCTATCAGTGGATGGAGCGCACTTGGATGTGGCAACAACTACCTTGGGCTATTTTATTTTTCTGTATTGGCGGACTCCCGTGGGTAATCTGGGGGATTAGCGCGCGTATTGTAGTATCCGTAACTGGCCATTGGTTAATTGGTTATTTTGCCCATAATCAAGGAGGTCGAGACTGGCATCTAAAAGGCGCCGCTGTTCAAGGCCACAATGTAAAATTCGCTGGGTTAATAACCATGGGTGAATCCTGGCACAACAACCATCATGCTTATCCAGGCTCAGCCATCTTAGGTATTTATAAAGGCCAAACTGATCCCGGTTGGTGGGTATTAAATCGATTAATGAATATTGGCTTAGTTTGGAATGTAAAACTACCCGAAGATATGCCTTATCGCCCTGAATTAAATGCCATCAGTGAGAAAGGCTTGCAAGCCGATTTAGTCAAATCGCCCAAACCTTGTGCGTTGATGAGTAGGTTGAGTTTGGGGTGAGGTTTTAAAAAATTTAGGTAATACCATTTTTGTTGGAGTATAGAGGTGAAGACAAGCTACAAAATAATAGTTGGTTCTATCCTGTCGATACTTGTTTATTTGGCAATATTTCAGCCACGGTTTTATTTGTATACATATGAATATTTTTTTAAAGATTACTATACCGTATTCTTTGAAAATAATGATGAAGTGACTGAGCTTAAAATACCAAAAAAGTATTTCCATCCTTTTGGAATGAAAGAGCCTTACTTTAAACCTGCTGACACTATTTTGCTTCGAGTACCGTATAAAGAGTATGGGATGGATGAAGAGATAAATGGAGGTAACTGGATCTTTGATATTGAATATCTGTCTAAATCTAAATTTTTAGAAATTAAAGAAAATAGACTGTCAGGAAAAGACTACTCGTCAAAAATATTGAGTGGTATTGGAAATTATTATTTTGATCCAATTGAGTACAGTAAGGAATATTATGTTGAATATAGTTCGCGTAACCCAGCATGTAAAGTGTGGGTCTATGAAGATCAGAGCTTAGTTGTTAAATTTCTAATTGATAAGAAAAAAATTAGTGAGCTTAGTTTTTATTTGGAAAAATCAGAGAAAGTTTTAGAAAGCTTAAGGGTGAATTAATAATATTTCTACATTTTATATAAAGAATTTACAGTTAAAGTGTTATGGCTGATTCACAAGATAAGGTTGCACAGATATTTACTATTGACTTCAGTTTAATAAATAGCGTTTTACTCAGACAATAATCAATCGGCAAATTCAATTGATTTGATGGTAGTTATCCTTAGCCATTAGTCATATTTATAGTCCCTTGGTCTAATCATAATATTTAAGTATTTTCCCTTATATTGATGGCCGGAATTTGGATGGTTAGACAAAATAGGTTCCTTTATAATTGGGACAACTGTTCAGTATGGTGATCTAACATCATGGGACATGGGAGAAGCTGAGTGATCTAATGGTGTCTATAAGTTAATTAATAAATATTGCTTAGTTTGGAATGTAGAACTACCGGAAGATATGTCTTATCGATTCGAATTAAATATCATTAGTGAAAAAGGGTTACAAGAGGAATTGGTTAAATCGCCAAAGCCTTGTGTATTGATGAGTCGATCGAGTTCGGGGTGAGGTTTTAAAAATTTTGGTAATATCATTTTTATTGGAGTATAGAGGTGAAGACAAGCTACAAAATAATAGTTGGCTCTATTTTATCGATATTTGTTTATTTGGCAATATTTCAGCCAAGGTTTTATTTGTATACATATGAATATTTTTTTAAGGATTACTATACCATATTCTTTGAAAATGATGGTGATGTGGTTGAATTTAAAATAACAAAGAAGTATTTGGATAACTATATCATGAGAGGAGAGTATTTTAAGTCAGTTGATTATATATCCATAAATGTTCCTTATGAAAAATATGGTATTGACGAAAATGTAAATGGTGGTAACTGGTCCATTAATATTAAAAAAATGACAATTCTTGGTTTTAGTAATATCAAAAAATTTAATTTATCGGATAACTACTTCACTAAGTTTATGAAGGAAGGTGGCTATTACAGTTACTTGCCATGTGATTATAAAAGTGAGTGTTTTATAGAATGTCCAAACAGCCCGTTATGTCGTGTTTGGTATTACTCAGGAAATAAGTTTGCTGTTAATTTTTTGATTGATAAGAATAAAATTAGTGAGCTTAATTTTTATTTGAAAAAATCAGAGCAAGTTATAGAAAGCTTAAGGATGAATTAATAATATTTCTACATTTTATATAAAGAATTTACAGTTAAAGTGTTATGGCTGATTAACAAGATAAGGTTGCACAGATATTTACTATTGACTTCAGTTTAATAAATAGCGTTTTTCTCCGACAATGATCAATAGGCAAATTCCACTCATTTGATGGTAGTTATCCTTAGCCATTAGTCATATTTATAGTCCCTTGGTCTAATCATAATGTGTAAGTAGTTTCCCTTACATTGGTGACCGGAATTTGAATGGTTAGACAAAATAGATTGCTTTATAATTAGGACAGTCGTTCAGTATGGTGATCTAGCATCGTGGGAGAAGCTGAGTGATCTACTGGTGTTTATAAATCAGTAAATATTGGTTTAGTTTTGAATAGAAAGCTACCGGAAGATATGTCCTATTGACCTGAATTAAATGCAATCGGTGAAACAGGCTTACAAGAGGAATTGGTTAAATCGCTAAAGCCCTGTGCATTGATGGGTAGGTTTAGTTTGGAGTGATAAGTGTAAATTATTATGAATAATTCAGTAAAAAGAAACCTCTCAAGTCTTTTAGGTAAAAAGAAAATAATAGTTGCTTTTATCTACGTGCTGATTGTTCTTGCTGTTATCTATTCTTTAAATATTTTAACTGAAGATAGTAATAAAAACAAAAATATTAGTAATAGTATTCCAGAGTTTCTAACAACAACAATGGGGAATACTGTTATGACAATTCCCACGAAATATATGAAGGGCAAGCACAAGACTGTGGGTAAAAATTACAGGGGAGAAGTAGCCAGTGTAAAGCTCTGGGCTCTATTGCCAAATTTTGACTGGTATGACCCTACACGTAATCAGTATGAGTTTATTAAAGAACTTGGAGGGGAAAAACGTATTCATATATCTCTTAGTTTAAGGAATGGTGTTAGGCCAGTACATAAATTTTTAGATAAAGATGGTGGCCAATATTATCAATATAGCTATTTTGTAAATAGTGAATATTCGGAAAATAAATATGGGATAGAGATTTATAAACAGCATGACAAACGTAATAACTGGTACCTCTATAAAGATAAAAAAGGAAATTTACAGTATAAAATGACATGCTATAAGGAAAGAACTGTGCCATCACCAAGTTGCTCTGGATTATGGGAATACAGTGATGATGTAAGAGTTAGAATTGATTTCAAGAAGAAATATTTACCTATTTGGCATCAAATATATACACAAGTGAATAACTTAATTAAAAGTGAACAAAGAACCGCAATATATCTACCTATCAGTTTAAATGGAAAGTAACTAATATGGCTTTAACTATTTCTGAAAGTGTTTTTATAAAGGCTAAAGAGTACATGAAGGCTGGGGATATTTCAGCAGCATGGAAGATACTGGCCAATGCGGGCGATATCTATGCTGATAGTGCCTATAAAATTATTAATGAATACCTAATTATCATCATACCTAAGCTATATTTAGTAGCTTACCTGGTAGTGGAGGTGTTCTCAGTGCTACAAATGCTAGCCTAGGAATAAATTCTACTAAGCTAAATCTTCGATTAAATCGATACTGAAATTCAGCAAGATAACGTTGTGCATATTTAGCGCGAATAGCATGATAAGTACTACGTAAAGCACTTTTTAAGTTTCCAAGGATGGTGTTAACCCAATAAAATTCAGGTTCCTCTACTGATGCACGACCACCACCGCATACAATTTTATCATGAAGACAACCTGCTTCTATGACACCATTAAAACAGGCCAGTCCATCGGAGATTACGGTACTGCCCTTGGCCAAATTCTGCCTACTCCAAGCCGTTATCTCTTCTTTATTAAACCCTTTTAAAATGCTCAGTTTAATTCGTGTCGGTTGACCTTGTTTTGTTGTTTCTACGGCTGCTACAAAAGGTATTTTCCCATCTGCTCCCCTACCTCTTTTGCAACCTGTACGCTCACCACCAAGATAGGCATCATCAATTTCAATAAAACCCGACAATTGCTTGGTGCCTTCTCTTTCTTGCATCACTTTCATGAGCTTATGTTTCATTCTCCAGGCAGCTTGATAGGAAATACCTAAATGGCGATGTAATTCTATGGCTGATATACCTTTTTTGTCTTGGGAGATCAAATACATCCCTTGGAACCAAGTCTTTAATGGTAATTTGGTTGATTCAAAGATAGTACCTGCAGTTACAGATGTTTGCTGGTGACATTTATAGCACTGCTGAAGCTTTCTAGTAGTGAGTTGACAGCATTTGTCGTATCCACAATTGGGGCACTGAAAACCTTCTGGCCATCGCAATTTGTATAAGGTATTAAAGCATTGTTCTTCTGTACCATATTGTTTGAGAAACTCGTTTAAACTCAGGCCTTTTTGAAATTGAACTTTGTTGATAGCCATTATTTATACCTTCTCAATTAAGTTTCCATGCTGTTCAAATATACAGCAGTTAATGGCTTAGGTATAGTGATAATTAGGAATGAATATGGTAACCCGACAACGGCTTTTGCTAAAATTGTTACTGTGCAATGGTATTTACATGCTGGTCAAGAAGCATTGGAGACAAAGTTTTTATCCGTTGGGTTACAACATTTAGAGCAATATATTGCTTTAATTGAAGACGCCGAGCAAGACGGTATGTATCGTTTACCGAATACAGAAGCAATCGAAGACAGTTATAGAAAAGCTGTTGAGGATCATAATCTACCTGCAACGACAGCCATTGACTCACTATTTAGCTTTTTAGATTTAAAGCTAGAAAGTATGGATTTAGGTGAAGCCACGAGTGTTACGGATATTAGTTGGGCAACTATGCTTAAGCTAGAACCTGAAAGGATAGTATATGACTCAAGGGTATTTGAAGATCAAACATTTGACCCACTAATGGAAATACTTACAACCAGTGCCAATGTTTTGTTTTTTTATGAAAAAAACTTTGAGTTTCTCACTGGTTATTGGAGGGAAGGGGGAAATTGGGGGGAAGCTTATGAGTTATTGACGTCATCTTTAGGTGAGATTTTTCCTCAATTTTTAGGTAAGGCAGAGCCAGATGTTATTGCTGCTGGTCTTGGATTGATAGAGTCTATCCAGACAAACTATGATTATGATTCAGCGATAGAAATTCTATTATCTCTTGATAATAATGGCGATGATGCTGATCTTTCACTACAGAAGCTAGTTGTTGCTCTATCAAAGCAGTTTTATAACATTGAACTAGATGTTAGTGGTATGTCTAGAAATGAGGCATTGTTAAAGGCTAAAGAGGTCGTTAAAGATTTTCATGAAAACAACTATGACTGGAAAATAATTGATTTAACAAGCTTATCAGCTCTAGATATCGCACAAAAGTCGGCCCAAAATAATAATGAAGGTAAAGCATTTCGTTATGCTTTGAACAATCAAAATCCATTTGTCATAATTGGAAATAATCACGAGCTACCTATTGGTGTAGAGAGTCAAGCTGACACATTGGAAGATTACTCTAAAGAGTATTTACACGATAGATCTGTATTCCTTAAACTATCGATAGAGAGAAATAAGAATAATAAAAGAGATCATCACCCAATTTTAGGTGTGATTGATGAATTTGCTGCTTATGTGGACCATCAAGATAGTACTAAAATACAAACATTTGCTTTTGCTCCTGCAGATAAAGTAAGTAATCATATTTTTGGTTCTTCAGGCTCTGAAACGTTGGAAGGAAATGATTTAGATGATTTTTTATACGGAGCAAGTGGTAATGATACCCTTAATGGTGGAAAGCAAAAAGACCACTTAGAAGGAGGTAAAGGAAATGACACCCTTACTGGAGGTAAGGGAAATGACACCCTAATCGGCGGTAAAGGCGACGATACTTATATCTACAACACCGGCGATGGCAATGATGTCATTGACGACACCTTTGGTATAAACCAACTAGTCATTAATAATAAAACCATCACTAAAGTGACTCGTATTGCTGATTCTGATCTATACGAAGATGAACAAAATAATCGTTATCTATATTACGATAATCAGTTAATAGTAAGAGTACGTGATGATGATAATACTGGCTCTATCCGATTTAAATCTTTCAATAAAGAAAACAACAGTTTTGGTATTACTTTTGAAGAAGCTGAAGAAATTAAAAAACCGGTAGTAGATGATTCAGCTTTTAATTTTGGTGATGGTGATCCTTCCAAAATACCAGGGTTTACTACCATTTATCGTCTTCAAAAGATTCCTGGCTCCTATGCTTACCGGTATCACTCTGCAAGTCAAAGTTTAAATCAGCTAAATAACCGTTCATTAATTATGGATGCGTCTCTATATAAGCATGATGATGCGCGTAAGGAGAATTATCATTATGGTGAGTGGAGTTCCGCGTTTTTTGGTGGTTTAAAAAATGATGAGCTGAAAGGTGATGATTACCAAGATGCTCTCTATGGATTAGCAGGTGATGATGTCATCTACGGTGGCGGAGACAAAGATACTCTAGAGGGCGGCAGTGGCTCTGACTATATAGAAGGTGGGGAAGGCCAGGATTTAATTTGGGGTTCAGGTGGACGTAACAAATATGAGTGGCAATTGGATGAAAATACTGAGCTGAATCAACATGAATTGCTGGGTGTTGATAAAGCAGGTGATATTAATGTACTGCATGGTAATGGTGGCAGTGACTTTATTACCGGTGGTGAACATACCGATTATGCTTACGGTGGAGAAGGGTTAGATACTATTGCTGGGGGAACTGGTGATGATGTCTTATCAGGAAACCAAGAGAATGACTTAATTTATGGTGACTCACGACAATATGTGGGTTTTAAGGCATTTAAAGGTGAGCATGAATTAAAGCCTGACGTGCGGTTCGTTAAAGATATTATTTATTCAGCTGGTTTAGAAAATCAATACAGCTATAACGATGTGATATCGGGTGGTGAAGGAAATGATGTCCTACTAGGTGAGCAGGGTGATGACATTATCACAGGGGAAACCGGTGAAGATATAATCTATGGTGACCGCCCCAGTACCTATGATGAATTATTTGAGTCAATCCCTCGAAAAGCCTTTGGTGACACGAATAGTCAGCTGGCCACAGAATACCATGGCAGAGATATGCTGTATGGGAATGATGGTGATGATATTATTGTGGGTAATGGTAATGATGACCGTCTCTATGGTGGTGCTGACAACGATACCCTCTATGGTGATGCTCGTGAAGAAGAAAGTGCGGTAGCGGGTAATGATCACTTATACGGCGAATTTGGTAATGACCTTCTGCATGGAGGTGCTGGAGATGATGTACTAGATGGCGGCGAAGGTGATGACCAGCTCTATGGTGATGAAGGCAATGACATCTTATCAGGTGGTGCAGGCACAGACTTTCTAAGAGGTGGTGAAGGGGATGATATTTACCACTTTAAAACAGGTGATGGCTATGATGTTGTTTGGGATACGGAAGGTAACAATATCATTGACTTAACAAGCACTTCTTTTTCTAGTGTGAAAATGGCAGTTAAACCATCATCGCAACAAGGCCAGCAGATTGAAGGAGATGTACTGGCTATTCAATTACCCTCTAAAACGGATGTTATTTACATAGCTGCATTTAATACAAGAACCAGGCAGTTATTACCAGGCGCTGAGCAAATCACATTTAATTTTGCTGACCGACAAAATATTACCATAAGTGATTTTATGGACTCGATTATCTTTGAAAATGGCTCGCCTAAGGATGATGATGTTGAATTTCGTGCAACGCCAGAGCAGCCTAATTTTAAAGCAGGTGATAGTCGTGATAGCCTATATGGTAATGCTCAGTCTAATCATTTAGAGGGGAATGCAGGTAATGACTGGCTTTATGGATATGATGGGAATGATATTCTAGATGGCGGTGATGGTGATGATGTAATTGAAGGTGGTAAAGGTGATGATATTTTACTTGGTGGGGCTGGCAATGATGATTTAGAAGGTGGTCATGGATTTGATAAATTAATTGGTGGTCCAGGTAATGATAGCTTGTCATTTGGAAGTGAAGGTGTTGCAGTATTTGGCACTGGTGATGGTATTGATGAAATTTTTGGTGTTTCATCGTCTTCAGAGCAAAATATAACGCTTCAAATCAAAGATGATATTACTCAAGACCAATTAAGATTTCTTTGGTTTGGCAACGCCTTAGTTATTGGTTTCAAAGATAACTACCAGGACTTTTTTATTTTCGGCAAATATTTAACGGAAGACCACAAAACAAGACTAAGTATTGAGTTACCCAATGGAGATATAATTACTGAGTTTCCTTCGTCAGGATTTTTTGTGGATGAAAAAGAATATGGCAGTTATCGGGGGTATAACTGCTTTATAAATGGTGGTTCTATTGGATATGGGGTTTCAGGGCCTTCGTGGGCAAAACGTATTGATGGAGTTGCCATTAGTGGAACAGATGAAAGTGATATTATGTTTGGCTCCGAAGATAGTGACTATATAGAGAACAAAGCCACTAATGGAGCACAGCAAAATGATTATATTGATGGCCGTGAAGGTGACGATATAATTATTACTCGATACCAAAATGCAACTATTTTGGGTGGTGAGGGTAATGATGAGATTACGTCATACGGCTACGGATGGAATGAGAGTGATGAGAAGGTTTATATTTCTGGTGGAAAAGGTAATGATAAAATAGCCTTATCTGGAAAAGGAACCATTATATTTAATAAGGGCGATGGTAAGGATACGCTCAATATCAACCAATCTGCTCGTTTAGAATTTAAATCTCCTATTACTAGAGGGGACCTCTCTTTCTTTATTGATGGTCAGGATCTACTCATTAATTTTCCTTGGGAAAGTGATCAAATTAGGATTAGCCGATTTATCACTGGTGAAGGGTTACGCTTAGATGGAGTCCCTTTAGTATTTGCTGATGGTAGTGAATTAACAACAAAGGAAATTTATACCGAGCTTTACCAGGCAATAACTAAACCAATTGCTAATCCTGATAGTTATACAATTAAAGAAGATTCCACTATTTCTATTGATGTACAAGAATTACTCAGAAATGACAGGATTGGTGGCGATAACTTAGCCCCATTTATAGTTGAAGTATTTGAGGAAAAAAATGGTCAGTTAGATCGCATGGAGTTCATACCTGATGCTGACTTCACTGGCACAGCCTCATTTAAATATCGGTTGTCAAACGGCTTTAAACAGTCTGAAGGTGAAGTGACAGTTATTGTTGAATCAGTGAACGATGCCCCTATCATCAAACGCCGATTAAACAATATCCGCTGGCAAGCCGGTGATGAATTTAGTTATCGCCTTCCTGCGAATAGCTTTTATGATCCTGATGCTGATGACACGTTAGCACTTGCTGCGACCTTGACTGATGGTAAAACATTGCCAGACTGGTTGCAGTTTGATGTTGAACAACAACGGTTTATTGGTGAACCGCCAGCAGATTTTTCAGGTGACTTAGCCATTAAGCTAACCGCTACAGATAATGCTGGCGAGTCAGTATCTCAATCGTTTACGTTAACCATTTTACCTGCTGATGATACCGAAGACACTAGCAGTACAACAGGTAAAGAAACGACACCTGAATTGAGTGAATTTGCTCAAGTAAAAACCGGCACTAATGATGCTGAACAACTATTGGGTAGTCAGGAAGCTGATTTAATTAAAGGCTTAGGTGGCAATGATCGTATTTTTGCCTTTAATGGTGATGATTATCTACAAGGTGGTGACGGGGATGACCGCCTAAATGGTGGAAATGGATCAGGTCAAACCAGCGATGGTAACGACACCTTAGAAGGTGGTGCGGGTAATGATGTGTTGTATGGTGAAGCCGGTGATGACCATCTGGTAGGTGGCACTGGTGATGATCATTACTATTATGGCGTGAACGGTGGGGTTGATACCATAGACAACACCGGTGGTGGTAATGACTGGTTATTCTTTATTAATGGTATTACTCGCGAGCAATTAAGTTACCATCGTGAAGACGATGATTTAATTGTGCGGGTTGATGGTGATGCAAGCCAGCAAGTACGGGTTTTAAACCATTTTAAAGGCGGTGATTTTGCGATCAAATACATTCAGCCTTCAGGTGGTGGTTATGCCATACCTACATCAAGTATCGAGCGTGAATTAGTTGCACAGCCTGGTGCAGAAACCGAAACCACTGAAAATACTAATACCGATAAAAGCCAAACTACTACTGAAAATAGTGAAAATACCACGGACAGTACTTCAACCACGGGGTCAGGAACCAATACGGCACCTGTCGATATTCAGGTTGATAGTTATGTGCAATTGGGTAGTCATAGCAATGATCTGTTTACAGGTACTGAACAGTCTGAAACGTTCTTAGGTGGTGCTGGTGATGATACCTATGTATTTAAATTGGGTGGTGGTCACGACACCATTATTGATACCCAAGGAAAAAACCGCTTGGTATTTGAAGGTATCCAATTTAATCAGGTAGGCTCTAATTTATTTAAATCGGGTAATGACTTACAGCTAAGTGTCAGTGGCACTGAAGATAAAGTGATCATTAAAGACTTTTTCACTACAGCCAATATTGACACGATAGCCTTTAAAACCGGTGGAGAAATTAAGGCCAGCCAATTATTCGGAATTTTTGGATTATCAATGCCAACAGCTTCAGCAGAAAGTCAGCCAGAAGTAATAGGTGATAATCAAGCGAATACTTTAACTGGTACGGAAGCGGGTGAAGTGATTAAA
Organism: Spartinivicinus ruber; assembly: GCF_011009015.1. Taxonomy (NCBI): domain Bacteria; kingdom Pseudomonadati; phylum Pseudomonadota; class Gammaproteobacteria; order Oceanospirillales; family Zooshikellaceae; genus Spartinivicinus; species Spartinivicinus ruber. The sequence continues at coordinate 3,577,991 of NZ_CP048878.1, read as the reverse complement.
GGGTTTAGCGGTAATGACTCGATTACTGGTGGTCAGGGAAATGATACGTTAATCGGTGGTCGTGGTGATGACACCTATACCTTCAAGCAAGGTGATGGTGTGGATACCATTATTGGCGAAGGCGGTGGCACGGACACTATCCATTTTGATGGATTTAGTTATCGGGATATTGCCTATAACCTGTTTAAAATGGGTAATAATTTAGAACTGGGTATTAAAGGCGCTGCCGATAAGCTAATTATTAAGGACTTTTTCTTGGGTGGCGATAATGTGGTTGACACCATGACATTTTCTGGTGGTGGACAGTTAACTGCACAACAAGTGTTCCAGGCTTTTGGTATTGATAATCCTAACCCAGTGAAATCACCGAATTACCAGGGGTTACCCAATGAAACTGATTACTCTGTGGTATTTAAAGGTGATGGTGTAAATGAAGCCATTACTGGGTCAAATAGTGCAGATTGGTTGGAAGCAGGGGCTGGTAATGATGTACTGGCTGGTGGTAAGGGGGATGATGTTCTATTGGGTGGCTCGGGGCATGACACTTATCAGTTTAAGGCAGGTGACGGCCAAGACCTGATCAACAACCTAACCACTACACCAGATCAGGATATTGATGTACTGAACTTGTCGGGAATAGCAAAAGATAAATTATGGTTGACTCAGGAAGGCGATGACCTAAAAGTGGATGTTATAGGCTCTAATGATCAAGTGACTATCCAAAATTGGTTTGCTGATGAAGCCTATCGCCTGGATAAACTTGAAACAGAAAATGCCGTATTATCTGCTGATAACGTTGATAGTTTGGTGCAGGCTATGGCTGGTTTTAATAATTATGAAACCGCTGATGGTAACTTAGCACCTGAGGTACAAGCGGCTATAAATCCGATATTAGCTGCTAGTTGGCAAAGTAAATAAACCCGCTTAATCAGTCATTGATAAAAAAGGCTTACCACAACATGGTAAGCCTTTTTTAATGGTAAGAAATAGGACGAGTTATGTCTATGTGAGGGTGTAATATCTTCTAAACGTGTAGGAGTAGGCCTTTGGATTTTCGGGGGCCTGTTTTTTTAATGCTACATCTTTTATCTTTAATGAAGGAGTCAACTAACTATAGTTTTGAAGTTAACTCTTAGAGATGAAAAAGCAGTGAGCTTCCAAAGAGTCGTTAGTATTTAAATTTCAATAATAAACTCATGGATCGCGAACAGTATTACTTAATAATATTGTTCGATACGACCAGCAAAATTTTCAATCATACCATTTAGTCCTATGAAGCTGACCTTTCAGTTAAATATGACGTTTGTTCTAAAAAATGCACTGTTTATTTTTGATATACATCATAAGATGCATGACTTATACTGATCCAAGTCAATAGTTGTATATAGTTGACTAGTTATTAATACGGGAACTCACAGTTAAATATAGATATTTTGTTATGAAAAAAACAGTAAAACTATCATTACCACTTTTTTTTATGATGGGCTGTGCTAGCCTATCGGCTGAAGTAGCAACAGAAGAAAATGCTGCACTAGAAGCAATTCAAGCCTTTTGTAGTAGCAAACTAGCAGAGAATAGACGTTTATATAACCAATTAAAGGCAATTGAAGGTGAGAAAACAGTTAGTAGCTTTTTAGAACCGTATAATCAGCTTGAAATAAAAATGACTGACGCCTATGCGCATGCTCAATTATATGGAGCAACTCATCCCAATACTGATGTAAGAAGTTATGCAAATAATTGTGTGAAAGAATTTGTCAGTCTTTCAAATGAAATAGCATTATCTCAAGCTGTTTATAACGCGTTATTAGCTGTAGATGTTTCTGAAGCAGATGATGAAACTAAACGGTATCATACTATTTTAGTTAATAGATTTAAACTTTCTGGCGTTGATAAAGATGCAGAAACAAGAGAAACAATAAAAAATATCCTAAAAGAAATTGCTGAGACGGGTTTACAGTTTGATAAAAATATTCGTGAAGATGTAAAGGCTCTATTAGTAGACTCTATCGAACAACTTCAAGGGTTGCCTCAGGACTATATTGATAGCCATCAGCCAGGTGATGATGGAAAAATTAGAATAACAACTCAGTATACGGATTATAAGCCATTTATGAGATATGCTGAGAGTGATGACTTACGAAAACAGTTGTTTTTAAAGTATAATCAACGGGGTTACCCTGCCAATGTTACTGTTTTAACTCAGCTAATACAAAAACGCCATGAGTTAGCACAATTACTTGGTTATAATAATTTTGCTGAATATATCACCTCTGACAAAATGGCTGGTACGCCTACTCGAGTCACTAAACTGTTTAATGATGTTGCACAATTAGCTAAACCGGGTAAGGAGAAAGATTATAGAAAAATGCTGGCTTTTCTACAAAAAACGAATAGTGATGCAGAGAAAGTCAATCCTTGGCAGGATAGTTACTTAGAAGATAAAATAAAAACGACAGAGTTTAATTTAGATTCTAAACAAGTGCGTGAATATTTTAGTTATCCTAAAGTACGTGATGGATTATTTGAAATTGTACAAGATTTATTCCAGGTTCGTATTCAACCGAGAGAGGTAGCTACTTGGCATGAATCTGTAGAAGCTTATGAAATATATGATGGTGAAAAGTTAATTGGTCGCTTTTTCCTGGATATGCATCCTCGTGATGGTAAGTATAAACATGCTGCACAATTTCCCTATAAAACAGGTATAGCTGATCAGCAAGTGCCAGAGGCCGTGTTAGTGTGTAACTTTACAAAGGATGGTAAAGCATTAATGTTGCATAGCCAAGTTAGAACATTTTTCCACGAATTTGGCCATTTAATTCATACGCTATTTAGTGGAGAACATAAGTGGGCGGGTATTTCAGGTATCAAAACAGAAAGAGATTTTGTTGAGGCTCCTTCACAAATGCTGGAAGAGTGGATTTGGGATAAAGAGGTATTGCAAACGTTTGCTACAAACGAACAAGGTGAAGTAATTCCAGATACGCTTGTTGCAAAAATGAACCAGGCGAGAAGTTTTAAACTGGGGATGGATACGATGCAACAATTGTACTATGGGGCATTATCATTAAACTTATACAATCAAAACCCCGCAGATTATAATATTGCACAACTTAATCAGACACTTGCGAATGAATATTCTCCTTACGGATATACTGAAGGTACACATCTGTATACTTGGTTTGGCCATTTGAATGGTTACTCTGCAATGTATTACACATACCAATGGTCTAAAGCAATCGCTGCCGACATGTTAACCAAATTTAAGGCAGAGGGTTTAACTAATACTCAAGTGGCTGCAGAATATAGAGAAAAAGTACTGAGTCAAGGGGGAGCCAAACCAGCGGCAAGACTGGTTCAAGACTTCTTAGGCCGGGAATATAGTTTTGAAGCTTATGCTAACCAATTAAATGCATCACAAAATTAATAGAGACTAAATATTATTACCCATTATTTAAATTAGCCATAAGAGCTTATAAAAATAATGGGTAATTTTTTATTGATGACGCCATATTTTTGATTTTTTGTATTAATTAAACAGATGGCTATTTTCTTTTATACCTTTCATATTGACTATCAATTATCAACCTTTTAGCACAATTCACTGGGACTAAAATGCTTAGTTGGATAGCGTGTTTATGTTGTGTATGATGTTGAGTGTTTTTAGTCGTTCGTTATTCAAGTTAAACTTTTTTAACGTTTACAGTATGAAGGTATTATGATGAAACTTCACCAAGTTGTTGCTTATATGTTACTTGCAAGTGGTTTATTAGTTGTCAAGTTAAGCGTTGCACAAACGAACCCTGATGCTACTACCTCTATTAATGCAGAAACATTACGGCCGTTGTTAAATAGTGAAAGAATTAAGTTAAAGTTTGGTAGCTATTGGATAGATGTTCTACAAAATAGCGAAAAAGTCAGGGTTTCTAACTTATATAGTGAAAAAGGCAATAAAAAAACGACACGGACTTTGGCTGTGGTTGTGTACCCTGGCATAATAGCACCGCAGTTTAAGGCTGAGCATCAACAAATTGTGGCTGGAGGCTCAATCGGGGCGACGTTTAAGCAAAGTGGCTGGAAAATTAATAAGCAACATAATTATTTTGGTGAAATAGCTACCTCAAAAAACTTAAGCCAACTTTATACCTTAATGGGAAACATTAAGCCTACACAACTGGCTGTACATATTTATCAGCTGAATGTTACTAAGCAGGGTAAGCAATATCATTATGCCACCATTGCTGAAGTTCATCACCCAGACTATCTGACCATGAAAGACTTGCAAGGGATTTATCAGGGTGACTATCAAAAATTTCAAACAAAAAATAACGCAATCGAGTCTGTGCTCAATATTGTTATTGATAAACTCGAAAATCTATAATTATATAAAGCGAGTAATTTTTACTCAATGGCCCCATTTTAGGGGTTATTTTCCCTCATAAGCGAGGGAGATAATAGAATGCAGGAATCCCTTTAGTAGATTACCTTTGAGGATAAAGGCCATATTTTTTTAGAGCAAATTGATCTTTTGATATGATGGCTGAAAGAAAACATCAATAAGCAATCAAAACTAAGGCCATCTAAGCTTTATATAGAGATAATCAATAAACTAGTTGATGGCGAGCCAAAGCAGTGTGTGGAGTAAGTTAGGGGTGCTGAGCCATGATAATGGCGTGGCTTTGATTAAACGACAATTAAATAAACAGCAGCAACAGTTGATTGGTTATCACCCTAGACCTGTAGTTAACTCAGCTTACCATATCATTTTTTCAAGGCAGATGGTGGGTAATGAACATTTAGTTAATCAAATTAATGATCAGATTAAGGCTAATCAACACTTATTCAGTGCTGATTTACAAAAAATACAACGACAGTGGAAGAGGTGTACTGATTAAACATCAGTGCCTATTCAGTAGATAGGCACTTGTTGAATAATAAGAACGTTAGCTTTCCTGATAGGCTTTTTTCACTTCATCAGCAATAATGTTTAAGCCTTTTGCTACTTTTTCATCATCTTGAGAGTAAGTAATACGGATACACTCTTGTTGATGTCGCCAGTCATTGTCAGTAATGCCAGGGAAAAAGTAATGGCCAGATACCACGATAACCCCTTTATCTTTTAGCCGTTGATAGAGCTCTAAACTGGTGATAGGTAAATCTTTAAACCATAGCCATAAGAACATCGCTCCCTCAGGCTTATGGATATAATAGTCATAACCGTCCAGGGCTTGATGGAGGGTATTAACGGCTTTTTCTACTTTGTTTTGATAAAAGGGTTTAATGATTTCATTGCTCATGGTCAAAATGCTGCTGTCTTTCACCATATCCATGGCTAGTAAACTGCCTGCACTGTTGGTAGCCAGGCTTAAAATGGCATTGATTTTCGTTACTGACTCAATGACAGCCTCGTTGGCAATTACAATTCCAGTGCGGCAAGCAGGCAAGCCCAGCTTGGAAAGGCTTAAGCATAAAATAATATTCTCATTCCAGTAGGGGGTTGCTTCAGTAAAAATTAAGTTAGGGAATGGGGTACCATAGGCGCCATCGATAAATAACGGAATGTCGTGCTGCTTGGCTAGTTTGTCCAAGTGTTCAATTTCTTGATCAGTTAATACATTACCTGTTGGGTTAGTTGGGCGTGATACACAAATAGCACCCGTATTGTCAGTGACCTTTAAATTGGTAAAGTCGACATGATACTTAAAGGTATGCTGGTCGATTAGCTCAATCGATGGGCGGTTAGCCGTGAAAAAATGATCACTTAACCCTGCATCAGCATAACCAATATATTCAGGAGCAAGGGGAAACAGAATCTGTTTCTGGCTACCGTCCGGATATTGACCGGCAAACATATTAAATAACATAAAAAAGGCTGATTGACTGCCGTTAGTCAACGCAATATTACGAGTGGTCAAGCCCCAGCCAAACTGGTTGTTCAATAGGTTAACCAACGCTGAAATAAACTCTTTTTCCCCTTGAGGCGGGTCATAGGTACCAATCAGTCGAACAAACTCTCGGTGATTATCGAGGATGCGGCGAAGTCGGGCTTTAAAGGTTTCCTCCACTTGCGGGATATGAGCTGGGTTGCCTCCCCCCATCATAATCATGGGTTGGTCACTGGCTAGAGCATTACCTAAATCACTCATTAATGATTGAATGCCAGTTTGCCCAGTAAATTTTTCTCCAAAATTGGATAATTTCATTGCTTCCTCGAATACTTAGAGTTGTCTATCCCACTATGCTAATGGTGAGCTTTTGATGGCTCATAGAGTGCACTGTTATGCAAATAATGTGCTATACGGCTTATGTCGTTGCCTATGGATAACTGGAATAGAAGTCAGTATATCAGAAGTCATTGCAAATGAAATTTACGCTATATTCAGCTATGTAAAAGGCAGTCTCTTAGTGGTTACCTTTGATATGCAAAAGCTAAAGTGCTTCTTACCTTTTTTACCAATTACACTGGGCGGAATATTAATTGCCTTATTGTTGACTAGCAGGGTGTCAATAGCAGAGAAGGTAAGTTTAGCGGTAGCGGATTGGCCACCTTATTACTACAAAGGCCGTCCAGAAGATGGCGTACATTCTCATATTATTAATCAGTTATTTCACCAGGCTGGCTTGGAAGTGGAATATATCTGGTATGATGACTGGAAAGCTGCCTTAAATACGACTAAAGCGGGAAGGCATGATGCAACCCCGTCCTGGCGATGCAATGTAGAGCGAGCTAAGTATTTTAATTTTACTCTACCAATATTTGGAGATCCCTACGTTTTTTTTCATTTAGCAGATAGCCAGTTTAGTTGGGCTGATTATTCCCAGCTTAAAGCATGGGAGCCAATTGGGGTGACGGCTAGTTATGACTATGGTAATGAGTTTCATCAAGCGGTTGCCAAAGATCGCATTTATCTTCATCAGGTAAGGAATGATGTACTGATGCTCAGATTATTACTAAGAGGAAGGATTCAATTGGCACTATTAACCCGTGATAATGGTTTATTATTAATTAAACGCACATTGACCACTTTACAACAACAAAAAATAACTTATCACCCGAAGCCGGTTACTTACGCGATTAGCCATATTTTATTTTCAAGACAAAAGCCTGATCACCAAAAGCAAGTGACTTTACTTAATCGACAGATCTTTCAGAGTAAAGACTTATTTGCGGTTGATATTCAGGCTATCCAAAAACAATGGCAAGGGTGTCATTAAACAGCTTACTTAGTCTTTAACACTATCTTGGAGGCTGTCGCAAAACTACTGTGCTTGCAAATACTGCGTTAAAAATCGACTCAAAGTGCTCATTTATTAAGTTATAAACTCCGCTTTTTCGCCAATTTTTGCCTTGTCTATGCTTCGCTCATAACCTTTTGCGACACCCTCCTTGGGGGGCGTGACACCCTAGTTTGATAGTGTGGGATAAAGTGGCATTAAACTATGTTGTGCTTGTTTAGGTGGTTTGGTGGGCTTCAACAGTTTTATTTGTTGCTTGAAGCCAGCGCAGTCAAACGGTTGTTGTTTATCTCCGTACAGTTGGTTATCTAATGCAGCTAAATAGCTGGTAAGTGCCGGGTTTTTCCAGTGGTTTTCAGCTGCTTGAAGACTTTTAATGTGTGGGTTGGCTAAATACTGACTGCTCCATTCAATAAATAGCTTTCTAATTTTAGGTAAATTTTGTTGGTCGCAGCTGTTGAGTAAAGCTGTTAACAGTTTTTTGTTTGAAGCATTTTCAGCTTTTGGTGTAGTTGAGAGTTGGTTACTGATAATGCCTGACTGCTGACGTTGTCGCCACCACAAGCCAAGAGTAATTAACCAAAGAGCAGCAAATAACAGCGCCAACCATTGCCAATGGTTAGTTTCGGTTGTTTGAGCTTTTGGCATGGGCTGCTCAGTTGTTTCCAATTGTGCAGTGGAAGGTTTTGTAGAGGTAATCGGTGCGGGCTTTACTGGTTGGCTTTGTCCTGTGGTCGCAGGGGCAACAGTAATTTGCTTTGCTGGTAAAACTGCTTCTGTCATTTTTTGACTAGTCGTATTAAACCAGCGATAGCGAATTTCCGGTAATTCAATGGTGCCTGCATGAGTGGGCACTAGTGCGACTGATTCGATCCGTTGGCCAATCACTCCTTGCTCTGTGGAGAGATCCTTGGTTGTAGACTGGTCAGGATAGAGCTTTACCCCATTTAATTCAGAGTTGGTTAAGGGGGGCAATTGAGCTGCAGTTAAGCCTTCGGCTTCAATTTTAATGGTACGGGTAATAGAGTCTCCTACCTTTAACTGATTGGTGTCAGCACTCCAGTTTTCCGTCAAACTCAATTTTTTGGCGGGTAACCAGTTGCCTTTGGTGTTGGCTGGTGGTGCTTTTACTGTGAGCTTAATTTCTGGTGAGTGCTCTACAACCGGTGCGCCGATTTGACGATGGGGGAATAGCCCAAATGGGGAACTTCGGTTGCTACGGGAGGCTATAGTGCCTGTAAATTTAAGGGCAGGTATCCTCATTTCACCACTTTCCTGTGGGAAAATGACATACTTGAGTTCAAATACACCATAACGTTGACCATTAATGATGGTTTCATAGGTTTTAACATCCCCCAACTGTTGGCTAATAGCATTGGGGATCGTTAATGGCGTTATGCGACTATCATCGTATAATGGCACGGAGTGATAAATATAAACAGTTAATACGGCCTGTTCTTGAACAAAAACGGGTTCTTTATCCAAGCTGGCTTCAATAAAAAGGGGAGCAACATTTTTACCTGAAGACTGCTGATGGCTGCCTGCTGGTTTGACATCGAGAGTAATAGGCTTGGTTTTTTCACCTTTCAAACTAATGGGAGGAATGACAACATAGCCGCTTTGTTTAGGAGTAATGGTAATGATCCAGTCAGTCCAGGATTTATTTTTACCATTAATGGATTGAAATTGACTACGCTGGCTCCGGCCTAAAATAGTAAATAACTCATGTAAAGGTGACAGGTCAGGTTCAGCACCAAACTGTTGTTTATCACTGCGTAAGGTAAGCTCAACGGTTTCATTCTGGTTAATCATAGTTCTGTCTACTGAGGCGGTGAACTCAGCATTACAGATAACTGACCAGCCCAGTAATAAAGTGGTTAGCCAGATTAGCACTGATCTTTTCAGGGTCACCATTTGATTTCACTATCCGCTTGTTGCTGTTGAAATTGTTTTAGACGCTGTTGGTAAAGCAGTTTTCTTCTTAATAGACCACTTGGATCATCAGGAATTCGCCTTAACCAGCCTTCTACTTGTTGTTTTTCCAGGCTGTCCTCTTGGTCTGCTTTTGTCAGTTGTTGGGCTTGTTGTTCAGTATTATCCTGCTTCTGATCAGTGGCAGGGTCATCTTTGTTGACTTGAGCCTGTTGTTGTGCCTGGTTGGTTTGGTCCTGCTCTTCAGGTTTAGGGGGAGACTCAGTGACTTGGTTATTCTGGTCTTGCTGGTTGTCTTGATTACCCTGATTTTGCTGTGATTGCCGGTTTTGTTGCTGATCTGATTGCTGCTCCTGTTGGGAGGTGTTTGCCTTATCCTGATCCTGTTGGGACTGATTAGCCTGATTTTGTTCCTGTTGATTTTGACCACTGCTTTGCTGCTGGCTATTGTCCTGTTGTTGGTTATTATCCTGCTGTTGTTCATTCTGGTTCTGATTGGCCTGGTTTTGTTGTGATTGCTGTTGCTGCTGTTTTTTCAGATCTTCCAGAATTTTTTTATTCTTCTTAGCATTTTCTAAGCTTGGATTGAGTTTCAGAGCTTGTTCGTAAGCTTTAATCGCATCATCTATTTTTCCTACATGGGCAAGAGCATTCCCTTGGTTATAGAGGCCTTCAGCTCCTTCTGATTGTGCAAAGGATTCAGCTGCTTGTTCATACTGTTTATTTTTGAACTGAGCAGTACCTTTCCAGTCAGGGCGATTAAATAAGTTGGCTGCATTGGTGGAGTCTCCATTGGCGAGTGCTTGTGCAGCTTGTTGGTCACGGGTTTGCCAAAGGTCTTGCCACCAGCCAGCTTCAGAGGGTTGGGGAAGGGCAAGAGGAACTAGTAATACAGCCATTAACCAGCCACGGCGAAACCCCATTAGTGCCAAAGGTATCACCAAGAGTAATAACCAGAAGCCCTGGTCATGCCACTCATCAAAGGTTTGCTCGACTTCCATGGTTTTTGCCGGGGTATCGGATTCAGGCAAGAGGCGTTCGATATCTTGGTCAGTTAGGGTAATATCACTATAACGCCCTCCAAATTGTTGGGCGAGGGAGGCCAACTGGCTTCGATTTAGTTTGGCGATAACAATGGCTCCCCGTTGGTTTTTTAACAAAGTATTGTTAATTCGAATGGGAGCCCCTTCTTCAGTCCCAATGCCCAAAATGGATAAGCGATAGGGGGTATTACTTAACTGTCGTTTAATGGCGGGGATGGTTTCTTTTTCTAAACCATCCGTCATCAGTATAATATCGCCATTACCCACTTCACTGTTATTTAGTAACTCAAGTGCCTGGTTGATACCACGCTCGGCGCGACTTCCTGTAGAAGGCATAATTTCTGGACTAAGGGCTTTCACCAAATTGGCAATGGTTCGGCTATCATCAGTTAATGGGGCAATTGTGTAAGCTTCGCCAGCATAAGCCACCAAGCCTGTTAATCCTTCTTTACGTTGCTTGAGTAAATCTCGCAACTTGCGTTTGGCTCGGGTTAATCGATTGGGCTTCAGATCATTCGCATACAGTGACAGTGACATGTCTAGCACAATTACCAGTGGCTGAGCAGACTTCTGGACAGGCAGTTTGACTTTTTGCCAGCTGGGGCCTGACAGTGCCAAGCTGACCAATAGCCAAGCAAGTATCAGTAGAGTTAATGGCCAACGTCTTATAGTGGAGTCAGACTCTGCCATTAAATGTTTCAATAAGTGAGGTGGGATCACTTGCTCCCATAAGCCTTGTTTGGGCTGGTAATACCACAGTGCCCAACCTAGTAGTAAGCCAGGGATGATCAGCAATAACCACAAGGGGCGAATAAAGTGAAAGTCAGTTAATAGCTCCATCATTATTTCCCTAACAACACCCTCATTTATTACCCACTACGGTTGCTAGATTAGCATCACGCTTTTCATTATTGTCAGCCTGTCGGCTGGCGACGCTGTTGAAAAGTATGGGCCAGAGGCGACTAAGCGCTAGGCCAAAGCTTAGTAACAGTGCAGCAGCTAGTGGCCAGTGGTAAAAACTTTTACTGGGGCGGAAGGTTTGATCTTGTTGGGAAACCGGCTCCAGTTCATCTAACAATGCATAGATTTTATTGAGTTCCTGGGTATTTTTAGCCCGAAAATATTCACCGCCGGTTTTATCTGCCATAGCTTTGAGGGTTTTTTCATCGAGATCAATAGAAGGGTTAACCCGTCTTGATCCAAATGAAGTACCAAACACCCCAGGTAAAATCATTTCGTCTGCACCAACACCAATGGTATAAATTTTAACGCCTTCTTTAGCTGCCAGCTCCGCCGCTTGAAGTGGAGTTACCTCTCCGGCGGTATTGGCTCCATCGGTTAAGAGAATCAGTACTCGATTTTCTGCAGGGCGCTTTCGTAGTTGTTTAACTCCTAACCCAACAGCATCGCCAATGGCCGTATTTTTACCTGCCATCCCAATTAATGCTTCATCAAGTAGGGTTTTGACTGTAGTTAGATCAAAAGTTAAGGGAGCCTGCAAATAAGCCTGGCTACCAAACAAAATTAACCCCAGCCGGTCGCCTTTGCGGCGGGCAATAAAGTCTTGCAAGACATCTTTAACAACAGTCAATCGGTCTACCTGTTTGTTTCTAAGTCTTAAATCCTGAGCTTCCATGCTGCCGGATAAGTCAACTGCCAGCATCAACTCACGGCTAGTGGTGGGTAAGCTAATGGGACTACCCACCCAACGGGGCTGAGCCAACGCCGATATAAGTAACAACCAAATTAAAATGACTAGCAGTCGTTGAAACCGGTTCGACTGGGATGATTGCTGATGGGAGTCAGTGGCGCTGGCCAGGCTTTGGTAAAACGGCACTCGAATAGCAGCTTGTTGCTGCTTGGCAGGGGGAGCCAGCCAGTAAACAAAAATGGGTAAGGGGATTAATAACAAGATCCAGGGCCAGTTAAACTCAAACATGATGATTAATCCAACGATAGGTAAAGTCTTTGAGTTTGTCTGCCGGAATATTCGGCTGAGCTTGGTATTGGCTTATACCAAAAAAATCATCGGGTAATTGCACGGCATTACTTGGCTGATGGGCGAGCAAAAATTGTTGCCAAGCTTGCCCAGTTAGTGCAGCCACTCGATTGCGACCATAGGCGGTTATGGCTACCTGTTTTAATAGTTGATTACAGGCAGTAATAAATGCCGCTAAATTTTGTTGGCGTTGATAAGTTTGCCAATAATTGTCTAACAGCTGGCTGGCTTGTTGACGGTAACGACGTTGCATTCTACGTCGATAGAACTTGTAGCTGGCAAATCCGGCTATCAATAATATCAAAGCTGCCAATAGCCACCAACCGGGTGCCATTGGCCACTGACTGATGGGTTCAGGCTGGGCTAAAGGCGCCAGTTGTTTTAATACCTCCTCTGGAATGGCGGGTTGGTTAGCCATGTCGCCTCCGCTGTCCAGCGAGTTTTTCGACTAATTGCTGCAGAGCAGGCTCGGTCGTTGAAAGTTGCAGTAAGGGCATACGATAACGTTGGCACATGGTGATGAGTTGCTGCTGTTGAGTTTGCCACTGTTGTTGATAGCGTTGTCGACTTTGGCTATGACGGCTATTGATGTTTAGCCGGTGCTGTCCGTCTGTTACGGCATATACCCCTGGCTTGGGTAATTGCACCTCTAATGGATCAGTAATATTGACAATAAAAACATCACTATGTTGAGACAATTTATAAAGATGTTGTTCTGCCAAGGGTGGGAGTTGATAAAAATTACCTACTAAAATGACCGCGCTGCCAGGTTTAATGAGCTGGCGACTATAGCGAAGCGCATGACAGAAATATTCTGAAGCAGGAAGGCTGTTAGATTGCTGCCAAGACAGGGCATGATTCATTTCTGTAATGGTATGCAACAGTTGCAGTACGGATTTTTTGCTGCGTTTGGGTTTAATTTCCTGGTGTTGTTGCTGGTGATTAAATACTAAACCGCCTACGCGATCACCATGTTGTAAAGAGGCCCAGGCAAACGCTGCAGCTGCTTCGGCTGCGGTGACTGATTTGAAGTCCTGGCTGCTGCCAAAAAACAATGGCAGACTTTGTTCCACCAATAAAAAAACTGGTCGCTCTCGCTCTTCCTGAAACAGCTTGGTGTGAGGCACCTGAGTTCGGGCAGTGACTCGCCAATCAATGGTACGGACATCATCTCCTGGCTGATAAACCCGTACTTCAGCAAAGTCGACACCACGTCCTTTTAGTTTCGACTGATATTGGCCTGCTAAACTGCTACGTACTTTATTGGGAGTAAACAGTTGAATATCTTTAGCTGCCAACCGTAACTGAATCAGCTCCTTGATAGAGGTATATGCTCCACTCATAACCTTTCCCTAGCTGGTGGGAACTACTTGTAGTAGTTGGTCAATGACATGATCGGCATTAACCCCTTCAGCTTCTGCTTCAAAAGTCAGGAGTAAGCGGTGGCGGAGGACATCATGGGCAATGGCCTGAACATCATCAGGAGTAACAAAGTCGCGGCCTTGTAACCAGGCATAAGCACGAGCACAGCGATCCAAAGCAATCGTACCTCGCGGGCTGGCACCGTATTCCAGCCAACTGGCTAGTTGGTCATCGTAAGCTCTTGCATCACGAGTAGCTAACACTAGTTGGACAATATATTCCTCCACTGGATCAGCCATGTGCAATGCCAAAATTGCTTGGCGAGCGGCAAAAATATCGGTTTGGGTTACTGGCTGGGCAGGAAGCTTAGGGGCTTGAATGGCTTCGCCACGGGCTAACTGGAGTATTTTCCGCTCCGCATCAGCGGTTGGGTAGCCGATCATGACATGCATTAAAAATCGGTCCAGTTGAGCTTCTGGCAGGGGATAAGTACCTTCTTGTTCAATGGGGTTTTGGGTGGCCATCACCAGAAATAAATCGGGTAGTGGGTAACTGGTTTTACCCACGCTCACTTGGCGTTCTGCCATGGCTTCTAATAACGCTGATTGCACCTTAGCTGGCGCACGGTTAATCTCATCGGCCAAAACCAAGTGATTAAAAACTGGGCCGGGTTGAAACTCGAAACTGCCGTTTTCTGGGCGATAAATATCCGTGCCAGTAATATCCGCAGGCAACAGGTCAGGGGTAAACTGAATACGGTGGAAGTCTGCTTCCAAACCATCAGAGAGGGCTTTAATGGCTTTGGTTTTGGCAAGCCCAGGTGCACCTTCAACTAATAAATGGCCATCGGCTAGCAAGGCAATCAATAGTCGTTCTACTAATCGGTGTTGACCAATAATTTGGCTAGACAAATATTCTTGTAAGGCAATAATGGCTTGCTTTGCTGTTGTCATATTCCTTCTCTACACCACGCGTCAAGTGACGGACATTTGGGTCTATAGACCCTTTTAGTCAACAAGTAGGCTAATTAGTTTTACCGAGTTTTATTTTTATCGCGCAAGGATAAAGAGAATTTTGTGTTTTGCAACCTTCAAACCCGTAATGTTGAAACAGAAGGTAAGCAACTCCTATCGCTGAATTTTAGGAGGTGACTAAAAAAACATCACTCTGCGTGATTTGTTGTTTATTTAGAATGACTAAACTTCTATCCTCGTGGCCCTAGCAAACGTCAACAAACCCTAGCCCATTCGGAAAATACGACTTAAGTTGCTTGTTACCCCCTGTCTATAATCTGTCAGTTTATTTCCAGCCTATTGCAAGTGAATAATAAGTGTTCAGCTAGCCTGGGTTGATGAAGTCATGGCCAAACTCATGGTCTACGCTTGTTAAGTGTGGGTTAGACTGGGCAATACTGCGGAGTTTAAGGTATGGGCTATATTTCAGCCGACAACAAAACCGATTATTTAAAAAAGCTAGTGGCCGAAGTGGTAACACATGTGCCGGCCAATCAGGTAGATGCGTTGACAGCATTTACTCACCAGTTCTTCTCTATTGCTGGGTTTGAAGATTTATTAAAGTTTCGTAAAAGTGATATTGTCGGCAGTACCCTATCATTTTGGAAGTTTATCCAACAGCACAATCCCGAGCAGCCTAAAATAGCCATTACTAATCCAGACTATGAACATTTTGGCTGGCACTCTACCCATACTGTCATCCAAATTATTCATCAGGATCTGCCTTTTTTAGTGGACTCTATTCGAATGCGCTTAAATCAGCGCGGTACTACCATTCACTATCTGCAAAATACTGTTCTGAATTCCGTTCGTGATAATAGTTTTCAGTTACTTTGGGAGGCAGAGCAAGGCACTGAAAGTAAAGAAGCTGTCATGTATTTGGAAATTGACCGGCTTGAGCATCAACGTGAGCTGAATGAACTGACTGCTGAATTAAATGGGGTATTGTCAGATGTACGACTGGTGGTGGCTGATCATCATGCTATCTGTGACAAAGTTGCTGCCCTGTCTGAGCAGCTGGGTAGCCGTCACCCGGCGGGCAATGTCGATGAAGAACAAGCCTTTTTAAACTGGCTACTCAGTAATAATTTTACTTTCCTTGGTTATGAAGAGATTGACGTTAAAGGGAAGGGTAAGAATAAGCAACCAGTGGCATTAGAAAATACTGCGTTGGGGCTATTGAAGTCCAATCGAGTGGCTGCGCATATTGATTGCGACTTTTTAACCAATAAAGATATTATCAGCTTTTCTAAGTCAGGGTTGCGCTCCAGCGTTCATCGTCCGGCTTACCCTGATTACATTGCTGTTAAACAATTTGATCAGGCCGGTGAAGTAGTTGGTGAAGTCAGAATTATGGGTTTATATACTTCACCTGTTTATTCGGAAAGCCCTAAACTCATTCCTATTTTACGTAAAAAAGTTCAAGCAGTTATTGATCGTAGTGGTGTAGAGCCTTCAAGTCATCACGGCAAAGAATTGGCACAGATCTTAGAAGTATTCCCACGGGAAGAGTTGTTTCAAATGCAGTTTGATCAGCTTTTTGAAACAGCCATGGGTATTCTCCAAATTCAAGAAAGACGACAAATTCGTGTTTTTATTCGCCAGGATAAGAACTGCCTGTTTTATTCCTGTTTGGTGTATGTCCCTCGTGATGTATACAGCACTGAGCTACGGATAAAAATGCAAACTATTCTAGAGCAACGGTTAGGTACGGTTGATTCGGAGTTTACCACTTATTTTTCAGAGTCAGTATTGGCACGGGTGCATTTCACCCTCAAACTGGATTCGGAAAATGTACGGGATTACAACCTGCAAACCATTACCAGTGAAATTATTCAAGCGGCTTACTCTTGGGAAGACGAATTTAAAGATACTTTATTGGAAGCCAAAGGAGAGGTTGAAGGTAATCACCTGGCTAATCTCTATGGAAAAGGTTTCCAAGCGGGTTACCGGGAAACCTTTTCACCCAGAACGGCGGTTGTTGATGTAGAGCATTGTGAGTCGTTATCAGATCGCCAGCCGTTAACTATGAGTTTTTATCAGTCAATTGATGATGTAGATAATCGGTTGCGGTTTAAAGTATTTCATCAGCACCAGCCGTTGCCGTTATCTGATTTGATTCCAATTATTGAAAACCTAGGGTTACGGGTGATTGGTGAGTATCCTTACACAGTACGCAAGTCGACTGGGGAATCTGTATGGATTCATGATTTCACCTTGCTATACGGTAAAAATGAGCCAATTAATGTACAGCAGGTGAATACAATTTTTCAGGATGCTTTCCAGCATATTTGGTTTGGCCAGGCTGAAAATGATGGTTTTAACCGGTTGATTTTAGGGGCTCAATTAAGCTGGCGGCAGGTATCCGTATTGAGGGCTTATGCACGTTATTTAAAACAAATTCGTTTTGGATTAAGCCAACCTTATATTGAGCAAACTTTAACGGAAAATATTGAAATTGCCAGGCTGCTGGTAGAGCTGTTTGATATGCGCTTTAATCCGGAATTACAGCAGGGTAGTGAGCAGCGTAAAGCACAACAGCAGACATTGGAACAAAAAATTTACAATGCTCTTGATCAGGTAACTGTACTTAACCAGGATCGTACTATTCGTCGCTATGTGGATGTGATTAATGCGACACTACGAACCAACTTTTTCCAACCTGACGAAAAAGGTCAACAAAAAGACTATATTTCATTTAAATTTTCACCCAAATTAATTCCGCAAATTCCACTGCCTTGCCCCATGTTTGAAATCTTTGTTTATTCGCCTCGCGTGGAAGGGGTGCATTTACGAGGTGGTAAGGTAGCCCGAGGTGGCTTACGCTGGTCTGATCGACTAGAAGATTTTCGTACTGAAGTATTAGGCCTGGTAAAAGCCCAACAGGTGAAAAATGCGGTGATTGTGCCGGTGGGTGCTAAAGGCGGCTTTGCACCTAAGCACCTGCCAACAGATAGTCGTGAAGCGATATTGGAAGAAGGGATTGCCTGCTATAAAACCTTTATCCGTGCGTTATTGGATGTCACGGATAATTTGCAGGAAGGTAAGGTGGTTCCTCCTGCATCTGTCGTGCGTTATGACGGTGATGACCCTTATTTGGTTGTGGCAGCTGACAAAGGGACCGCCACTTTCTCTGATATCGCAAATCAACTGGCAGATGAGTATGGTTTTTGGTTGGGTGATGCCTTTGCTTCTGGCGGCAGTGTTGGCTATGACCATAAGAAAATGGGGATTACCGCACGTGGTGCCTGGGTGTCAGTGCAAAGACATTTCAGGGAAAAAGGCATTGATATCCAAAAAGATACTATATCTGTCGTTGGTATTGGAGATATGGCAGGTGACGTATTTGGTAATGGCATGCTGCTATCAGAAAGCTTGGCGGTAGTCGCTGCTTTTAACCATATGCATATTTTTATTGATCCTAACCCCTTAATTTCACAATCATTCAAAGAGCGGCAGCGGCTGTTTAATTTACCTCGTTCTAGCTGGATGGATTACGACCAGTCACTCATTTCGGCTGGCGGTGGCATTTTCTCTCGAGATGCCAAGTCGATAACCATAACGCCTGAAATGAAAGAGCGGTTTGCTATCGAAGAAGACCAGCTGCCCCCTAATGAGTTAATCACTGCCTTGTTGAAATCACCAGTGGATTTAATCTGGAATGGGGGTATTGGTACCTATGTCAAAGCTTCTGCTGAATCCCATGGTGATGTAGGAGACCGAGCCAATGATGCACTACGGATTAATGGTAAAGAATTACGTTGTAAAGTTGTTGGTGAAGGTGGCAACTTAGGTCTTACTCAGTTAGGCCGGGTTGAATATTGCCTAAGTCAAGGTGCTTCGAATACTGACTTTATTGATAATGCAGGTGGTGTAGATTGCTCTGACCATGAAGTCAATATCAAGATTTTACTGAATGAAGTAGTAAGTAATGGGGATATGACCCTTAAACAACGTAATCAGTTGCTTGAAACAATGACGGATGATGTAGCTGATTTGGTATTAATGAATAATTACCGACAGGTGCAGGCTATCTCGTTAGCACAGCAAGAAGCAGCGCAAGTCATGGATGAAAGTAAACGCTTTATTCACTACCTGGAAGCACAAGGTAAACTAAATCGCGCTATTGAGTTCTTGCCTGATGATGAAGGTTTGGCTGAGCGGGTGGCTAATAATCAGGGGCTTACTCGACCAGAGCTGTCTTTATTAATTTCTTATAGTAAAGCTGATTTGAAAGAAGCACTGCTTGCTTCAGATGTGTTGGCTGATGCTTATCTGGCCAGAGAGGTGAATACTGCATTTCCTCAAGTATTGGTGGAAAAGTTTGGTCATGCTATTGAAAGCCATCGGCTCAGAAAAGAAATTGCGGCTACTCAAATTGCCAATAATTTAATTAATATGATGGGCATTACATTTGTTCATCGCTTACAGTTATCGACAGGTGCTGAGCCGGCAGAAATTGCCAAAGCTTTTGTGGTTGCTAGAGATATTTTTGCTATTAATGATTATTGGCAAAAAATTGAATCGCTTGATCATAAAGTGCCTGCAGCTATTCAGCAGGAAATGATGGCTGATCTAATTCGATTAACTCGTCGTGCTACACGCTGGTTAATTCGAATGAAACGCAAAGAACTCAATGCAGAGGAATGCGTTGCTCATTATGGTAAACAGATACGTGAGTTTAGTCAGCTATTACCTGATCTGCTGAGTGAAGAAATGCGGCAAGTGTGGCAGGCTAAAACCCAGGAGTTAGTGGAAAAAGGTGTGCCAGACGATTTAGCTGGTTTTGTAGGGGGATATCGCTATTTGTCTTATGGTTTATCAATTGTTAAAGCAGCGGATCAAACTGGACAACCATTAGCTAAAGTGGCGCAAACCTATTTTGCTATTGGTGAACGTTTGCATTTACATTGGTTCGCTCAAGAGCTGGGTAATCTGGAAGCATCAAACCATTGGCAGTCAATGGCCAGGGAAAGTATTCGAGATGAATTAACCTGGCAACAGCGGGCACTGACAGTAGCAGTTTTAAATATGGAAACCGCTATTGAAAATATCGCAGAACGGATTGAGCAGTGGATTAATCAGCATCAAGTGTTAGTCGGACGTTGGGATGCTATGCTGGCAGACCTTCGTGGTCAAACCAATTGTGAATTAGCGATGTTTACCGTTGCCAACCGGGAGCTAATGGATTTAGCACAAAGTGGCTCGCGGTAGTTTTTTGTTACTTCTAATACCTTAGGAATTGTCGCAGAACGCACTTATTGCTCCCTCTCCCTTTGGGAGAGGGCTGAGGTGAGGGTGTAGGGGATAAACTCTAATGGGAGAAGAGGTAAAAAATACAAAAAATGTCAACCATTACTGTAGAGTTAACTATTCCAGCAGACGAGTTTTTAGCTTTATATCGCGGCACAGCCCGTGATGTAGTGGCTACCTCTATTGATGGTCGTACAGTTCGATTTCCTGCCAAATGTTTACAACCTTATGTCACCAAAGCGGGTATTCATGGTCGCTTCATGATTGAGTTTGACGAAAACTTTAAGTTTAAGAAAATAACGCAACTGTCGTAACTCAATTTTTTTATAAAAAGACAGTGACAATACTTAGCCTTGCTTTAGGTTTTATCAACTGATTTTGCTTGTGGGTAAGTATCGTATAAGGTGAATCAACTCGCCTGTCAGCAATATAATGAAGGCGCCTAATGCATGTTATGTTCTTTTGGAGTTCAAATGAAAATTATTGAGAGCTATATGAAAAAGATAAACTGAGAGCGGTATTAATAGGCAGCTTGCTAAAATAGAAAATATTTCAATGAATTGAGGAAGCGTAATAAAAATATTCGAAGCAAATAGTTACTTTATATAGCAAATAATTCATCAGATAGTTTAATAAACTGTAACACAAAGTAAAACCTTTAAAGGCCATTGCATTATGTTGGATATGTCTTGGATTGCACAGAAATTTTCTGTGGTCTGGTGAAATATCTGGGTTGAGATGCTAACTTTAAAAGGTTGACTGAGATAGACCAGGCATGGCTCAGCTGCACTATCAAAGTGTATAGGAATAAGAACTGGCTAACCCAGGGATAAATTATGGATCACGAAGGACTTGTGGCATTTTTACGATCAGCAAAAGCCACCGGCTATCAATGGATTGGAGGGAATGAAGGGCAACCCTGCCGCGATCAAAGTCGACAGTTTTTGTATACTGAAGGTGATTATCATTATCGCGACCACTATTTCGGCTTTCGCCAGTTTGGTGGGGAAGAGGTTGTGTGGTTAAACCAGCAACCCTTATGGCAAATGCTGTATTTTGGCCATATTATCCCATCGCAAGTCTGTGAACCTGTATTTGCCTTTTTACAGAAGGCTTTGCAACAACCTGATATGATGCTCCCTTTGCGTGGCCCTAAACAATTTAGTCAAGATCAATGGCAATACCAGCTTACTATAGAGGGTGGTTTGCAGCAGTTCCAAGGTATCGAAAAAGTATTGTTAGTCGATAAATTGGTTTATCAGATGCACCTCATGGGGGGCTGCCTCAATTAACTGAGCTAAGTGCATGTTAAAATGATGACAGTTACGTTGCCAGATAGTAAAACCGGGTCTAACTTGTTCATAATATGACTGAATTTTTTGGTTACCCTTATGAGGTGGAGAACACTATTCATTGGGATGTTATGCCTGCAACTGAGTATGTTGAACTCAGTTGGTTGTGCTGCTGCTAATACTTTATTGGTGGTGACGGAAGATTTTCCACCCTTTCAGTTTCCAACCCCTGATGGCAAAGTGTCGGGTATGGCCACCGAAGTGGTGCGAGAAGTGCTAACCAAAGCAGGTATTAAGGCAGAAATACGCCTTTATCCTTGGGCCAGGGCTTATAAGCTCGCACTTAAAGAAACTAATGTATTAATCTATTCAATTGCTAGAACTCGTGATCGGGAGCATCATTTTAAATGGATAGGCACAATTACACCATATAGTGTTTATTTATGGAAGTTGGCCTCGCGAGAAGATATTCAGATAAAAGAACTGGAAGAAGCTAAGCAATATATCATTGGTGGGGTTACCAATGATGTCAAGCAAGACTATTTGGTTAATCATGGGTTTGATGTGGGGGAACAGATTATGTTAACCAACAGTGATACCCTCAATTTAAAAAAATTAACCAAAGGACGGATTGATTTAACCCCATTTGATGAGGTGGCATTTATTCATACGGCTAAACAGCTTGGGTTTAAACCAGAGAATTATAAACGGGCATTTTTTATAGAGGATCTTTCTTCTGAGCTCTATATGGCCATGAGCATTTTAACTCCTGATGACTTGGTGCGAACACTGAGGCGAGCGCTGGAAAAAGTCAAAGACTCTGGTCGTTATGATCAGATCAAACAAAAATATTTAAAATAATCTGCAATAGCTTAACATGTTGCTTACACTTACTTTTCATTCGTTTGTGTAAATCGCTTTATCTCAATTGGTAACATTAAGTACTGTTTAACTGTAAAAAAATATAAATATATACTCGTCAACCCTTACACTATAAGTATACCCTTCGCGAGCGATTTATAGCCCTACGATTGGGTATATTAAATTGCCAATACATGAAAGGGGTAATAGTGATGTTTAACAATAGCGTAAAAGCTATGTTGCTTACAGTTTTAATGCTGGTGGGAAATAGTGTTAAAAGTGAGGAACTAGGGAAACTGACCTTTATTACTGAGTCTTATCCTCCTTATAATTTTGAAACCGAGGGTATTTTGAAAGGTATTTCAGTTGATTTGTTAGTTGCCGCTACACAAAAAGTTAATAAACCCGTGCCTCGCAATAAAATAAAGCTTTATCCTTGGGCTAGAGGTTATCGTAATGCGGTTGATGGGCCTAATATTGTACTGTTTGCGACAACCAGGACCGAAGAACGGGAAAAGCTATTTAAGTGGGCAGGCCCTATTACTGCTACACGTATTGTGCTATTGGCACCCAAAACGAGTAATATCACCATTAACTCTCCTGATGATTTAAAGAAATACAAAATTGCTGCTATTCGTGATGATGTGGGAGAACAACTGGTTGTAGCATTAGGTATTGATAAAAGTAAAATCAAATCCTCTGCAAATGCTGATTCGGTAGTGAAGAAACTAGCGAGTAATAAAGTGGATATGTGGGCCTACGAAGAAAATGTTGCTCGCTGGTTTATTAAGAAAAACAGCTTGAATAATGATGATTATGCTACTGTCTATGTCTTAAAAGAAGGTGAGCTGTATTATGCCTTTAGTAAAGATGTTCCTGATACTGTGGTTGCAACGATTCAGGAAGGGATTGACAAGGTGAAAGCTGAACCTGGAAAAATAGGAAAAACTTTACACGATGATATATTAAGTGGATATATGTAGTTATTATTGTATAGAGGTTTAACAAGGGGGTAGACAATGAGGCTACCCTTTTTTAATGTCGCAATGAAAAGGTTAGTTTTATTGCTGCTTTTTCTGGCTTATTGTATAGAAGTGCCTATTTTAGCTGCTGAGGAAACGGCTGACTTAAAGAAAAAATTTTCCAAACTAACTTTTATTACAGAAGCTTACCCACCCTATAATTTTGTTGATCGTGGTATTTTGAAAGGCATTGCGGTGGATTTGCTGATTGCTGCCACGCAACTACAAGATATCACATTAAGGCGCGATAGTATCAAAGTGTATCCTTGGGCCCGTGGTTATCAACAAGTATTAAAAGGACCCAATATAGTTTTGTTTAGTACCACACGCACTGTAGCAAGAGAAACATTATTCAAATGGGCAGGTCCTATTTCGCCGACCCGTATCGTATTGATTGCTGTTAAAGCCAGGCAAATCAATATTAAGTTCAAGCAAGAGATGCACAATTACAACATTGCTGGCATCCGTGATGATGTGGGTGAGCAGCTCGTGTTGGAGGCAGGTTACCCACGACATAAGTTTATTTCTCAAGCCAATGCTAACTCAATTGTGAACATGCTGGTCAAGCAAAGAATCGATTTATGGGCCTATGAGGAATTTGTTGGTAATTGGTTTATCAAACAAAATAGACAGAATACAGATGATTTTGAAACGGTTTTTTTATTGAAAGAAGGCCATCTCTATTTTGCTTTTAGTAAGGATGTTGATAACAATTTAATAAATTTGATACAACAAGGTATTGATAAAACGAAAAAAATACCAGGGATGGTTCGAGAGACTTTATATCAGGATATATTAAGTCATTATATGTAACAAAGTTAATTTAAAATTAATCTATAACGGGTACATACACTGTTCTTTTTTATTGTATAACCTATGGCCGAATTTTTTATGTGGTAATAAAGTAAGTAACCCATTGTTACCCAAACAGTTAGCATTTGAAGACCCATTCCTTTGGTATAATCCATTTAAGAATGTTCCTAAAAACTTTGCGCCTTAAAGACTTCTTTTCACAAGCCTTGGTGTATCAAGGCTTGTGCAAACAACTATTGTACAGAGTTCTCTGACATCTCAGGGTTGATATATTCAAGCAGCATTTTTCGTAACCATTGATGGCCTGGGTCTTCATCAAATCGTTCATGCCAGGTCAGCAAATAAGTGATAGTGGGTAATTCCAGGGGGAGTGGTAATTCAACTAATGGGTATTGTTGTTTGGCGTAGTTTGCAAATTGCTTGGGGCCGGTAAAAACTAGGTCGCTATGCTGAATAATAGTCAGTGCTGCTTGAAATTCTGGCACTTTAGCCGCGATATTGCGTTCATATCCCTGGTCAGCTAAAAAGAAGTCCAGCATCCATTTACCATTGCTTTCACCTTCGCAATAAGCTTGAACATGACCTAGTTCTAGATATGTTTCCATGTCCCAACTGGATTTTTTAAATAGGATTGGGTGATCGCGCCTCACTAGGCAAACCATATAATCCTCTTTCAGTGGTTGGGTTCGTAAATTGGGAGGCAGCTCTACAGGACTTTGCCATGGTACATTACTCACGTTTTCTTTAACAGTAATCCCCAGTTCAATTTGGCCCTGGGTTAACATGTGTGCAGATTGTTTACTCCAAGGCCGATAATCCAGTTCTATATAGGGCGCTGCTGATAACAGTGGTCCAAAATAGCTTGGTAAAAATAATTGGTAAGCACTATCAATACTGGTCAAGGTGAAATAACGGCGACTTACCTTAGGATCAAATTTGGGTGGGTCAAGCAACAGAGAGACACTTTGTAGGGTATCTTGTAATTGGCTTTTTAGTTGTTCTGCATGAGTGGTAGGCAACATGCCATGGGCATTACGCACTAATAAAGGGTCTTGAAAAACTTCTCTTAACCGCGCTAGGGTTTTGCTCATCGCTGATTGTGATAAATGTAGTCGTTCAGCTGCACGGGTGCAGCTTTGTTCCTCAAGTAAAACCTGTAAACTGACCAATAGGTTAAGGTCAATCCGGGCTAGGTTTTCTACTTTCATTATGATATTCCGTTGGGGCATTATAGTTCTGAATTTATTTCTCTTGAGTCCATATCATAAATTAGCTAAGTTACTTTTATCAATTAATATGGGTCTATCTCTTCATTTTAGGGGAAGCAACATTGCCGCTAGCGAGTTGCGTGGTCGCCCCTTATTTTTTCATTATTCAATGTCGGTAGTAGTGTAGTGAGGTGTTGTTTTTGAATAATGTCATGCCAAGTACTTCTCGTGCTTTATTATTATCGCTGATTGCATTGGTACTATTTTCTCCTGTGGGTATTGATATTTATTTACCTGCTGTGCCTAATTTGATTGATCACTTTAAAGCACAGCAAGATCAAGTACAAAATACAATTACGGTTTTTTTGTTGGCAATGGGGCTGGGTCAATTGGTTATAGGGCCTTTGGCTGACCATTGGGGACGCCGTTATATAGCTTTAATGGGGATTATATTATACGGTGTCAGTAGTGTGCTTGCGGTAAGTGTTAGTTCAATAACAGAGTTCATGTGGGTACGTGCAGTACAGGGATTTGCTGCTTGTTGTACCTCAGTTGCTGCATTTGCAATTGTGAGGGACTGTTTTTCGGGGCAACAAAGTGCAGCTGCTTATAGTTATATGCTCGGAGCAATTAATTTGGCACCTGCATTAGCTCCGCTATTGGGTGGACTGTTAATTGCTCAATGGGGGTGGCAAGCTTGTTTTTACGCCCTGGCTATTTATGCATTGTTAGTTGTAGTGTTGGTTAATTACGGCTTACCAGAAACCAAACCCGCTTTTTCTGAGCCCATCCATCAGGTTTTAACTAGTTATAGACGCATTATTAGCCATAAGGGTTTTCAATACTATAGTTGTTGCTGTTTGGCGGCAATGACAATGATTTTAGCCTATGTTACTTGGTCACCAGTGGTGCTGATCAAGCAAGCTGGTTTTTCTAAGTTGGCTTATGGTGCCTTGTTTGGAATGAATGCCTTATGGATTTTACTGACTAGTATGACTGCCCCATGGCTGATTCAACGGATTGGACAACACCATTGTACCTTGATCGGACTACTGTTGATGGTTTGCGCAGGCCTGCTGATGTTAGCCAGTGGCTCATTGGGGTTATCGTTAGCCGTCAGCTTAATGATGCCTGTTGGCATGGCATGTGTTGGTTTTGCCTTAATTTTGGGGTCGGCTACCAGTTTAGCGTTAGCTCCATTTGCTGAGTGTGCAGGCACTGCGGCTGCGATGTTGGGGTGTGTTCAAATGGTAGGGGCCTCATTACTGGTCATGGTCATGACGCAACTAACAATACCACCACTGGTATTATTGGCAGTGGTAATGCTGATGATGGGTGGGATCCCCTTGTTACTTTCTCAGCGCAATCTGACTATTACAGCAGATTCGGGAATGCGCTCAGCAGGGGGATAAGGGTAATTATTTAGCCATCTGATGGTATTAGGCTAGCTACAATTAAAATAAGAGCATAGTTTAATGCAATAAAGTAGATGGCTAATGGTTAGGTGCTTAATCTTGTGGGGGTGGAGCCTACTCTTTTCTGGTGTGCAGATGGCCAGGGGAGATCAGTGTCTTAAACCCAATTATATGATGGCATGGACAGAACTGCCGCCTTACATGATGAAAAATCCGCAAGGAAAAGTGGTGGGGCTGGATATACGTTTTATTAAAGCAGTTTTTAAACAACTCAATTGCCCCTTAACATTGGTGCAGCTACCCTGGAAGCGTTCACTATATGAAGTTCAAAAAGGGCGGGTAGACTTTTTAGGGCTGGCTTCTCGGGTGGCTGAACGAGAGCAGTTTGCTTATTACTCAACCGCTTATCGACTTGAGCAAATAAGGATTGCTGTGCGCAGAGGGGAGGTTAAGCGGTGGGAAATAGCCAAATTAGAGGATTTAATTGGGCTGAATATGCGGCTCAATGTTCAGTTAGGTGCATGGTATGGGCCTGCCTATGCTAAAGCTATTCAACAAAAAAAATTTAAAGCGCTCGTTTATGCTGATATCGATAATGATAAACAGATGTTTCGTTTGTTAAACAATAGGGCTGATGGTGTTGTGCAAGATGTGGTGTATTTTGATTATTTTACCACTATACATGATAAAAAAGGTCAGGTTGAGCTTTTGCCTTTTGTCGTACACAACAACCCTGTGCATTTTATTTTTAGCAAAGCAAGCATAGCTCAGGCGGATTTTACTAAAATTAATGGTGCAATAAAAAAAGTTAAAAGAACACCGCTATACCAACAGTTATATAAAAAGTCTGGTGTTGTTGATATAGAAGCCAAACAATAAAGAAGTAACCCTGTCAATTATTATATACAGCAAGTGTTGTTTGGTATTTTGTTGACTAAATGGTAGAGCCTTGTCATCACTGTTTGAGCCTTGTTATGATAACCCTGACTTTTGATTTAGACTACCCACAGTGATTGGGTCTAGTAAGTAGACAGGGAACAATAGTGATGGATGTGGTTGCAAAAGCCCAGGATGGGACAACATTATCTAGATCGCAGTGGGAACTTACCCAGGAATTCAATAAGCGTTGTTCCGGTCAACAACCGGTATTAGGCCAGTGGTTTAATTGTTCGGTGGCAGAGTATGTGGCTGCTCAATTAGTGCCTCAGTTAGATAAGCAAGGTCTTTTAGTGTCAGCCAGTATGGAGGCTGCCCAATTAACCGTTGTTGAAACAGAAACACTTCCCCCTATATCTTCTGCAGAACAATTAAATTATCTTGCTAGGTTACATAATAGTAGAGTCAATCTAGATTATCACCAATTAGCTCAACATCAGTGGTTGCCTGAATATAATTTAATGCTGTTAGACGAAGTTAATCCTGCGAAACGACGCTTAATAGCAGCGTTATTAGACAGCTTATGCTATGACTACCAACATTTATTCGGGCCCATGAGTTTAATTGCAGGTGCTTGTGATAGACACTGTTGGCGGCGAACTTTAACTGGTGAGTTAATGTTGGTTGATTTGCACCGAATAAGTTTGGGTAATCCTGCACTGGATTTAGCTGCAACACTAACCGGTTTACCCTCAATAGATGACTGTTATCAAACTGCGCAAACCTATTTACAAGTTAACCCACAGTTTAAACGGCATATCAATCAACTGACGGCTGATATTTTGGCTGCAACTGTCTGGTTAAAAGTAGACAAATGCCGTTTAGTGGGTGTAGGAGTAGATAACTTTTCTGTCACTGAGCAAGGCTTTTATTTTGAGCAAGTGCCTGAATGGTTGGTATCATTAATGAATAATAGGTAAACGATATAACCAAAGCCCTTGCTTGGCATCATTAAACCCAATGAAACAACGCCATTTATGGCTATAACGCCACCGACCAAAGATGCCTTGGCCTTTACGCTGACTAGTTCCTGCTTTGAAGACAGAAGGCGTATTGGTTTGATCAAGGTTTTTCAGTTCCATCAGTCGCCAGGTTGTAGGGTCTAAAACAACTACGTTTTTATGGCCATCCCATAAAGCAAAAAGGTTTTGTTCTGGGTCGTAGTCGATACCAAATTGGCGGAAGCTGGCTGGTTCATGGCTAAGTTGTTGCTGGCCCAACTGAAAGGGTTGCCAAGCACCGTTGTGATTAATTTGTAATTTATGATGCCTTGGCTCAATGGGTAACTTAACAAAAGTATTTATCTGGAGTGACTGCCAATCAACATTGGTTAAATCATAACTAACCACACTGCTGTTAAGGAGTTGAATAAAGCGCTGTTGTTTAAGTGCATAAGCACCAGGAGATGCCCCGCCATAGTCAGGACCGCTTAATGACTTAAATAACGGTTGTTGACTAACGGGGTCGTAGCCTAACAAATAGTTTCCATTGGCAATTAATAAATTACCTGTGGTAGGTTCAACCGCTGAACTTAAATAGCCTGAAATAGGTAAACGCATCTGTTGTTGCCATTGTTTGGTTTTGGTATTAAATAGATAAGTATCGTTTAATGCTCTACCACTTCTATATATTGAGCCAGGACCTAACCAGAATTTTTTTAATTTCGGTAGATATTGAATTGCATCATAACTGTGGGCTGAGGTAGCGGCACCGTCAAGGGTAATACAGTCATTGCTAGGGTTATTTTGGTTATCAACACATTTCTTGATATTATTTTTTTTGTAGCGGCTGGGCTCAGTGGCCCGTTGCCAGCGAAGCTTTTCGAAGTTAAATAGATAGACTTCATTACCACCATAGTCACCGTGGCCGCCCCCCCATACTAATAATTCGTGGTCGTTAATGGCTCCGCCTGACCAGGCAGTGAGTACAGCCATTGGTCCAATAATGCTCCAGTCTTCGTGTTGCGGTGGAAATACTTCAGCTAAGGTATTATGGGTTTTCACATAATACCATTGGCCAGCTTGCATTTGTTCAACAATGGAATCAATTGATGGTAGAGCAGGGGGTTCGCCATTACCTTCATCGGGTGGCAATTTAACAGCCAATGCTAAGTCAGGGGTTGCTACGCTAAAATCACCTATTAAATTTAATGGGTGGTCAGTATTAGCTACCCATTCTGAGAGAATAAATAATACTTTTGTGATGGGTTTTCGGTTGTTGTTTTCAGATATAGGGCTGTCGCTCGCGCTGCTAGTATTAATATGCAAAAAATTAATCAATAAAATGCTAACTAATATACTACATGAACGGGAATGTAATATGGGTAATCCAAATAACCATTGATAGTGTTTCATCACCAAATTATGAGTGTTTAGCTTTTAGAAGGTTATATTTGCTGAAGATAGGGAGTGATAACCTAGGGTATTTATAAAAAGTACATTATTATATATACCGTTTATTAAGGTTTGTCTGTTTTACTTATGAGTACAAGATAAATTATTATTGCAGTTAAATGAAGGTTTTTTGAGTGGTCTCAGATAATATTGGCGTATTCCTCATGCTGAAAAAGACTGGCAATTATTAGGGATGCCCTTTAATTAGCTGCTGGTAATTACCTTGTTCAATGACTTGGCCTTTATCAACCACGAGGGTTTGATCAAAGTGCATGGCTTGCTCGGCACGATTGAGAACCCAGATTAAACCTTTATTGGCCATTTGATGTTTAACTTCACTCATTATTTCACTTTCAGTTGCCAGATCCAATACACTGGTTGCCTGATTGATGACTAATAAGTCTGGCTTTTTCAAGAGTGCCCTGGCCAAAGCCAGCTTTTGTCGCATGGCAAGGGATAAGCGAGTGCCTGCCGTACCCACCTCATAATCTAAGCCATAGCTCATAATGGGGCGGATTAAATCGTGAGAAGCAATTAGTTTGTCAATACAAGCAGTTATTTTGGCTTGGGCACGTGCTTGGCCATAAACTGCTTTGCCAAATAAAATATTTTCTTGGATACTAAGCGCTTCATTATATTCTTCTGAATCATAAAAAATAATGGTGGTATGACGGGCTTTTAGTGCTTTGGCGAGCTTTTTACGCACATTCAGTAGCTTGTTACAAATCTCTTCAGATAACAAACCTAAACGATGGCGAGCTGGGGTTAGCTGAAAGACTAAAGACAGCAGCATTTCGATTTGTTGCCGAGGAAGCTTATAAAGCTGCTCTTTATTGGCTTTGGCCATTAATGTTTGATAGTCACCAATTTCTTCTGCTTGGATAAAACTGAAGCGTTCAAATAAATCACTGCCAGGCTCAACATCGGCAAATAGCTCCAACATCATTTTAGCGACTTCATAACCCATGGTGAGTGCTGTATCCATTAAGCCTTCATCATCTAGTAATTGATGAATCAACGTGTTTTTATGCAACATATTGAGATCCAGCATCATTTCTCGGCTGGAACCAAATAAAATATTTTCAGCCACCGTTAAGTTATCGTTGTATTTGGTCCAATCAAAAAACTCGATAATGTCAGTCATATCTGAGGTTTGCACAGCATCTCTAAAAGCCCGCCTTAACTCAATAACCTGCTTCATGACATCTTGATCCGTGGCAGGGTTTAAATAACCTTGCAAGCCATAATGATAGATGTCATCTGCCATTTTTAACTTGGTTAGCATATTGATTAAATAATTATCAACAGCTTGGTTACTATCAAAACCCAGTTGACTCGGTTGAAACCAACTGTCAACGAATTGAGGTTCTTCTATTTGCAGTGAGTAAGCAGGACTCTTGGACTCCAGGGGGTGTATATTTAAGCCGTACAACAGGTTTTGTCGAATGGTACCAGAAAAGAAATGAGGCGAATTATCAAGATAACAGATATGCTGGCTTAACGTTGCACTGCTCAAGGTTTGTAAGTTTTCTGTAGCCAGGTTAATACGACCGTTACGGGGTGTTAATAGTCGGGTTAATAATAGAACCAGCTCACTTTTGCCACTGTTGTCGTTACCCACTATGGCGGTATGCTGGTTAAGAGGCAGAGTAATATTGACATCATCGATGATATTGACGTTTTCGTGTTCTCCATAATACAAATGTTCAGTACTTAGGTTTTGCTCTTGCAGATTAACAGGGGCGACAGGCCCATCTTGAATATGGCTGGCAAGCAAATTATCAGGACTAAATTGATAGACAATTTGCTCGTATTTGATGCGAATGTCTTCCTTGGTTTGGTAATATTTTAACAACTCTTTCCAGGGGGCATCTAAGTCTTGGTAAGCCGCGAGAGCAGCAATGAGTGCTCCAAGTGATAGCTCACCTTGAATGACATAATAGCCTCCTACAGAATAGAAAAAGAAAGGCGTCACTTTAGCCAGAAAGTTGTTTAAGAATTTTATAAAGAATTTCAATTTGTATATTTTGTAGCGAATTTCAAAGATATGATCCAGGCGATCTAAAATCTTTGAGCGCTCAAACTGAAAGGTACCAAAGCTGTGGATTTCTTTGATGCCTCCAATACTATCACCGATTTTATCCCCCAACCGTCGTGCTGCTAAAACCCGTTGTTTACCCAGCTGATTAACGATGCGTTGCAGTTTAGGAATAATGTATAGCTGTAAAGGGTATAGTGCTGTTGCTGCAATGCCTAAAATCACGTCTTGGTTATAAATAAAAAACAAATAAGTAACCAGTAATCCACCTTGAAAGGCAGGCAAAGCGAAGGCTTCACCAATAAACCCCCCTAAGGGTTCAGTTTCGGCTGTTACAATTGGGATTATTTCCCCCTGGGATACCTTTTTAAAGTGGGGGATAGGAAAGCGTAAAATGCGGCTATACAGCTCAAACCGTAGGTTTTTTAACATACGCTCACCGACCACACCACGGTAGACGTTTAATATATACTTGATCCCACCATTAATAATCACTAGACCCAAAAAGGTGAAACAAAGGATTAATAAATAGTCAATCTGATCAACCGGGTAACCCCACACAGTCTCAGGTACATTGTTACTGTTTAAGGCATCATTGATAATATGTTTGGGCACTTCTAAAGTGGCGTACACCAAAGGAAATGAGAAGACAGTTAATAATAAGATTAATATCTGGTCTTTGAGGGTGTGCTTCAGAATATAGCGGTAAATTGATGATTCCATTAGCCTCACTAAATGTCGTTGGATGGCTTGTTGACGGATAGTCTGTCGTTAGACTAGCAAAAAAGTGAACAGCTGACTGCTTTGGGTATTTAGCTGGAAAACGAGCATGTTACAATGTTTTGAATATTACATACATAATACACTTTTTGGCGTATAGCGTAAGTCGTCATTATTTTGCGAAAATACTGTACCCAAACCGTAAGGTATATAGCCAAAGCGTAGTGAAAAGCATAAACATTGGGGCAACAACTTGATAAATAAAGTCGCACTCGTTTTAAAAGGTTATCCTCGCCTATCAGAAACGTTTATTGCACAAGAAATCAAAGCATTGGAACAGCGAGGGTTACAGATTCAGTTAGTTTCATTACGACATCCTACTGACCAGCATGTTCACCCCATTCATAAAGAAATTAAGGCTCCTGTAAATTACTTGCCTGAGTATTTACATCAGGAACCCTGGCGGGTGATTAAAGCATTATTAAAACTTGTTCATAAAAAGGCTTTTTGGCAGCTACTGTTAGTTTGGTGGCAGGACTTTAAGCGGGATCGTACCCGTAATCGATTGCGTCGGCTGGGGCAAGCCTTAGTGTTAGCTGTAGAGTTATCGACAGAAACGCAATGGTTATATGCACACTTTATCCATACACCTGGGTCCGTTACCCGTTACGCCAGCTTGCTAACGGGCTTACCATGGTCTTGTTCTGCCCATGCTAAAGATATATGGACGACGCCACAATGGGAGTTAACCGAAAAGCTAAATGAATTAACTTGGCTAGCCACTTGTACTGGAGCCAATCAACAGTATTTACAGTCCCTTGCCGCTAATCCCGAAAAAGTCATTCTGGTTTATCATGGGCTGGATTTTAATCGATTTAAAGCTGCTTCTAGATCAGAAATAAGCGATAGATCAGTCCCTGAAAAAGCGGTCAGGAGCACAAAGTCAGTTGTCGTGCAATTAATTTCGGTTGGACGTGCGGTGGCTAAGAAGGGTTATGATGTGCTGCTGCAAGCGTTAGCACAATTACCTACTGAGCTAAATTGGCATTTTGTGCATATTGGCGGTGGTCCATTACTGAGTAGCCTGCAAACACAGGCTACTCAGTTAGGTATTGCTGATAAGGTGGAATGGTTAGGGGCTAAACCTCAGGAGGAGGTATTAGCACAGTATCGGCAAGCGGATATTTTTGTATTAGCCTCAAAAATAACCGACGATGGTGATCGTGATGGTTTGCCTAATGTGTTAATGGAAGCGCAAAGTCAAGGGTTGTCTTGTATTGCTTCGAATATTTCGGGTATTCCGGAGCTGATCATTGATCAGCAAACCGGTTTATTAGTTCCACAGGAAGATGCTTCTGCATTAGCTAATGCCATTGCTAAGCTGATTACAGACGACACTTTGCGTCATCGTTTAGCTGAGGCGGGTAAACAACGAGTCACTACGGAGTTTTCTTTAGCAACGAATATTGAACGGTTAGTGAAGCAGTTTGGCCTAACTTCTAATGAAAAAGAATAATGAATCAAACCATAGCCTTTTATGCACCCTTGAAATCGCCTTTTCATCCGATACCTTCAGGTGAACAGCGAATTGCCCGGTTATTTTGGCAAGCTTGTGAAAAAGCAGGCTTTAAGGTGTTATTGGCTGATAGTCTGCGCAGTTATGATCGCAGTGGTGATTTCATTCGCCAGCAGCGATTGGCAAAACTAGGTGAGCATAAAGCACAACGACTAATTCGGCGTTGGCTACAATGGCCTCAATCACAACAGCCTGCCTTGTGGTTAACGTATCACCTCTATCATAAAGCGCCTGACTACCTTGGCCCTTTGGTGAGCCAGGCGTTAAATATTCCGTATGTGCTAATAGAGGCTTCCTATGCAGCAAAACAACAAGTAGGCCCTTGGGCGCCAGGGCTAGCTGCTTCAGTAACAGCGATTCAACAAGCAGACAGTATTTTATCGCTCAATCCCGATGATGTACCAGGTTTACAACAAGTGTTGGGTAGTAGTGAGCGGGTTCAACAGATCAAGCCTTTTATTGATCCCATTGTGATCAATGACAATAAAAGTCAATTAAGGCAGCAGCTGTCTAATCAGTGGCAATTACCCATTAACAGTCATTGGCTATTAACTGTGGCAATGTTACGTCCCCGTGATAAACAACTGTCTTATCACTACCTCAGTCGCATATTACCTCAGTTAACAGACCTGGACTGGTATTGGGTTGTGGTGGGAGACGGTAAAGCCCGTGCTGAAATACAAGCTTATTTTGGTGATTTAACCCACCGAATTCGCTGGGTTGGTGCATTGCCAGAAGTAGAAGTCGCACGGTGGTTAACCGCTTCAGACCTATTTATTTGGCCTGCTATTAGTGAAGCATTAGGGATGGTGTTTTTAGAAGCGCAGGCAGCTGGTTTGCCGTGTATAGCAGGAGCAACAGAAGTAGGGGTGGTTAGTTTATTTGACCAGGCCAGCCCGGCTGGTATTTTATTATCAACCGAGCAGCCCAATGACTTTGCCTGCGCTATTCGACAGTTGCTATTAGATCAAGCATACCGACAGAAATTGGGACTGCGGGGAATACAACATATCAGGCAAAATCATTCAATTACCAATATCAGCCGCTGGTTGAAAAACCACTTTAATTTACTAATGAGTAAATAAGGGCACCTCTAATAATGCAGTCAATTTACTTTTTACGTCACTGGCCAACTGCCTGGAACCAGCAAGGCTTAATTCAGGGGCGTTGTGATGTCCCCTTAACTGACACCAGTATCGCCCAGTTAAAAACACTGCAAATACCAGCTGTTTGTCAGATTAAGCAATGGTATGTAAGTCCCTTGCAACGGGCCCAGCAAACTCTAGTGGGTTTGGGTTTAACAGGAGACGTGGCAGAGCCATTGACAGAAATGGACTGGGGGGAGTGGGAAGGAAAGTCATTAATTGAGCTTCGAGGTCTTGATCCCAGAATGGCATTGGAAGAACCAAAAGGGATTCATTTGCAATGCCCAGGAGGGGAGTCACCACTTGAAGTACAACACCGGTTGTTAAATTGGTTACAAACATTGGCTGATACGGATGAAACAATAGGCGTTGTGACTCACAAAGGCGTGATACGTGCGCTACTTGCCGCTGCCTGCCAATGGAATATGACCAATAAGTCCCCGGTTAAGCTTAATTGGCAGTGCCTGCATCAATTCGGTTGGGATGGTAAAAAACTCCATTTAATAAAAGCAAACATTCCCTTACTTAACCGAACAGGTCCTTAAAAGTTACGAATGAAACACTTGCTAGCATAGTGAAGTGGCAATTGATATCCTGCTGTTTTTTAATTATTAGTCTGGAATTAAAATGGATTATATCATTACCAAATATATTCACTTGTTAGCTACTTTGCTCCTATTTTCTACCTGTGTAGCAGAGCATTTACTATTATCAGACCGTATGCAGCGAGTTGAAATTAAGAGACTGGCCATTATTGATGCGATCTTTGGTGTTTCAGCACTTGTCGTATTACTGTCTGGACTTGTACTGGTATTGTGGCTAGGAAAACCTACCGATTACTATTTAGCCAATTGGCTGTTTCACTTAAAAGTAACGGTATTTATTGTAGTGGCCTTACTTACTATCTATCCAACAATCTATTTTATTAAAACCAGAAAAGCAGGAAATTTGACTGATATGGTCGAGCCACCGAAAACGATTAAAATGATGATTCGGGTAGAGTTACTGGGTATTATTATTTTACCACTACTAGGTGTTATGATGGCCAATGGTTTTGGAATACCAGGGTAACTAAAATAGTAGTGTATTTATTTGATTGTTGTAAGTGGAGTGCTTCAAATTAATGAAAAATAAAAAATGCTTCATGCCTTTATTATGTTGTACCAATTTATTAATTGGTTTGTCTACTTCTGTAAGTGTTCTAGCAGATACTTTATCAGTTGAAACTGCCAAGCAAATAGCACTACAAACTTATCGAAATAAAGTGCTTAAAGATACTCAGAAAGCTAAAGCTGAAATTACTGATATTCAAATTAAAAATAATGCACTTGGAGAAAATCAATTTTATATAATTCAGTTTAATCGTAAGGGGTTTGTGATTGTTGCTGCTGATGATGAGAATAAGCCTGTTATTGCCTATGGTGCAGATCATGGTGATAGTATAGGTTTTGATCAGAACAATACAGCTTTTAACGGTTGGCTTGAACAATATGCAAATCAATTGAAGGATAAAGCTAATAAACAACAAGACACTAAATTGTCTGATGGGTTAGCCCCTAGAAGCAGAGTTGCAAGAAGTGTCCACCGAGTAGAGCATGAGGCTGAGACAGCCATTGCACCATTAACTACATCGGAGTGGTCCCAAAATGGTTATTATAATGACTGGGTACCCAATGATTATTTAACAGGATGTGTGGCTACTGCGTTGGGGCAGTTTTTAAAATATTACCAGTACCCTTCTGTGGGGACGGGAAGCCATACTTACAAATACCCTGATCAGGATGAAATTACCGTCAATTTTGCTGCAACTACCTATCAATGGGACAGCATGGACAATAACTTAGCAGAAGCCAATGATGAAGTAGCTAAATTATTATTTCATGCCGGGGCGGCAGTCAGTACTTTATATGGTAATAAAGTGTCACTTGCTGGCATGCGTTATATTCCTAATGCATTGGAGAAACATTTTGGCTATGTCACAAATGGTTTTGAGTATGTATCCAATTACTCGAGCGCTGAATGGCAAACATTAATTCTTGATGAATTAAAGTCTAAGCGGGTAGTGATTTTAACCGGTTTAAGTGAGCAGGGAGCTGGTCACGCTTGGGTAGTTGATGGTTATGATGGCAAGGGCTATTTTCATATGAATTGGGGATGGGGAGGGAGTATGAATGGCTATTTTTTACTTAATCAACCCAATCCCAGAACTAATTACAATTTTAACCAGCGTATGGCTTTTGTTAGAGCAGCGCCAAAACCATCACTAGCCCATATTCCTTTTTGCCAGGGAACCCAGTATTTAACGGATAATCAGGGTACATTAAGTGATGGCAGTGGTAGCTGGAATTATCCAGTCGATAGTGATTGTAAGTTTATTATCCAACCTACTCAACCAGGTAAAATTACGCTTAACTTCACTGAGTTTGTTACAGAGCGTTCCTATGATTTGGTGAAAATTTATGATGGAACGACTACCAGTTCACCTTTAATTGGCCAGTTTTCAGGAAGCCAAATACCAGCAACAATGACTTCAACCAGTGGCAGTATGCTGATTCACTTTTCAAGTGACGAGGTAGTAACTAAAAAAGGTTGGACTGCCAATTATACTGTTCAATAAAAGACTATTCCTACCTCTATGGAGAGCGTTATGAGAGGGTGTAGAAAATAAATTAAATGTCTGATATGGAATAATAGACAATTGTTTTATAATATGTAGGGATTATTAATTTTTTCCACTATAAAAAGTGAAGGTATCATGCTTCGTGTGATACCTGTCTTGTTTTTTACTATTAAAAAATTAGTTAATTTTATTTTTTTCAAGCATAATGCTTTAAAGTGAAAAACACAGTTAGGTAAATTAATATTTAATACTGCTTAATGTTTAGTAGTTAGGCTTTTAGTTGATAAAACACAGTTATAAATACTTTACGTCTAACAATTAATAAATATAAAAACTCTCACAAGGATGGGAGGTTGCTTATAAGAAAGCTTATATTTTAGGCTGCTTATATCGCCATTTGGGAACTCTATAAATATAACAAATAGGTGATTAATAATGGCTAATAATTCTATCCAGCATACTAATGTTAGTCAGCCTACTCAACAGGCTATACAAAGAGCATTAATTTATAATGATTCTTCGACAGGTAATAGTAGACAACAGTCGTTTTCTACAGTTATTAATAAAGCTGTTGTCCCCAGGATTGTTCGATCATTATCAAATGAGCCGCAAGTTGGCTCTGTGCAGCAAGAATCTACCCGAACCAAACGAGCCGCTGAAGTGAAAAGGGAGTCCCTGACGGCAGAAGTATCTGGTTCTAATATAGAACGAGGGGCGCAATTAAAAGTGTCTGATCGTAATGGAACTAGAGTAATTCATGATCGTGATGATGGGCAGATAGATGGAAAAATTCAGTTTCAAGTAAATCCTAATGAAAATGGTGATTACAGTATAAAAGTCGATAATGACCAAGCACCGGACTTCAGTTTTAATGCCAATGTAGGCAATACCCAAGTGGAAGGACTAAAACCAGGCATTCAAGATACGTTAAGTCATGCACCTGCAGTATCAATAATAAACAATGGGAACCAGCTGCAGATAAAGGCTAATTTTTCTGCAGAGCAAATCAATTTGTTTAAAACCATTACCAAGGGTAATTTAATTGGTAATTTAGGTAGTACGCCTGCAGATCCGCGCAATCAACAGTTTGAACGTCAGTTATTAGATGGTACGGCTGATCCTCATAAAGTAAGTCAATTACTGAGCCGCATTGATAATACCCGACAGTTAGCTATTAGTAATGTTAATGAGCGTTTATTTGATGTTGTCAATAATCTGCGTGAGTTAGAAGGAATTAATTTAAAGAAACCCTTATCTACAGATAGCTCGGCAGTGGCCAGTCAAAAATTGTTTGAAGGTATGCAACAAGTCAGTGCTTTGGGTACAGCACTACAGTCGACTTATGGGGATTTGCAACAAGCGTTAAAACAAGCAAATAGTTATGGGATATCTGATGAATATTTAGCTGCTGGATTAAAAGCGCTAGAATTTAATGGTAAAACAGGTGAAGCTGCTCTCAAGGCAATGGAAACAAAAATTCAATCGGCAGCGGATAATTTTTTTGATAAAGCAACAGAACTGATCAAAGTGGGTGATCAATTGATTGGTCGAATCAAAGACTATGAAGCCAAAAAACAGATGATGGATACCTTACAAACTGTTTTGGGTTTTGCAACCTTAAGTTTTTCCTTTGCTGGTGCAGCACGTAGCTTATTTAAAGGTGCTGCAGGTTTTTTAAAGGCGTCAAAAAATACTAAATTGTTAAAAGAGGGAGCTGATAACGCCAAGAGTGCAGCTGATGAAGCTCAAACTGCGCTTAATGAAGCTATCAAAAATACTCGACCCAGAGTGCCAGGTAGTGCCCGTTATCGGCCAGATTTAATTGCCTTGGATAGGCAGCGGGAGAAAACACTGGGGTTACAGAAAATTGCCGGAGACGCTCAAAAAGCATTCAATGATGGTGTGAAGGAGGTCAGTAAAAAACGTAATGCTTTATTAGACTCAGCGAAAACAGGATTGGATTCTGCAACCAGTACAGCATCAACAATTAATTTAACTATTGCACGGCATAGACCGGGTGTTGAGCAACCTGATACTGGGCTAGCTAACCAGACGGATCAATTTATGAGTTCTGGTGATAGCGCTGGGTTGCGTGATTCAGCCAGTTATCAACGTTTTCATAAGACATTTGTCGATATGTATTTGAAGTATGCAATTGCACTGGATATGGGGGATAAGGTGGCACACCATCATGCATATGGTGAATATGATGATGGTGGTTATGATATGGTACATATGCCACCACCTGAAGCACACCAGCAAAAGCGAAAAGAAATGGAAGCACAAGTCATAGAATTAAACAACAATGCGCAACCGGGAGAGTTTTACTACTTGGTGGACCAACGCAAGTCCAGAGGTTTCTGGCGGCAGTCATCATGGACGTTGGATATCGTTAAAATTGATACCGGTGCTTATATGAAGGTGCCAGAAAGAGCTTATTTGCATGGTAACAATGTAACTCGTGATTTCTCAGAGTTTATTCCAGACTTCGACGTTACTGACTATGTGGGGATTATAAGCTAGAGCAATTCACGGTAGGTATTATCACATTATGGTTTACTTATAGTGGCGTAACGTTACAAGCCAAAATAATGAAATAAAACATACATTCTTCACATCAATATAGCCCGGATAATTTATCAGACTAAAGCTTGAATTATCCGGGCTAGTCTGCTCAGTTCATACTACACTTTACTCAAGTACTTTCAGTATTAAGTGCTGTCATGAGGATGTACTATGACTGTCTTATATAAACAATGGCCTGACCTTCCTTGTTACCTGTTATTGGATGTGGGTAAGCATCCAGTGATTAATAGCTGGATTGACGACAGTTATAACAGTTATGCCATTTATTTAAATACGCCTTATGCTGCCTTGATGTCACTTTCTCCCCAGCTGGTCGAGTTATCTTTTGACTCTAAATTATGGGGGGTATTCCAGCGTCAGGGTATTTATAATCAGTGGGGGGTTCTATTATTTTCAAATGCTGGCTTTACCGCTATCGTACGCCATTGCCAGTGGTGGATTCAAGTGCAGACCCAAACTAAGATGACTGGAATATTTCGTTTATATGACCCTTTGTTGTGTTATAAGCTTTTTTTTCACTCATCTGATGTTCAGCGACAAAAACTTTTGGGTATTATTAATACCATTGCTTGTTTTGCTGATGGGTGGCATCAATTTGATAACCCAGAACCTAAGCCAGCTGACCATCAGTTCATATTGTCGCTCGATGTGAATCAATGGAAAGCGATTAAGGAAGACAAATCCGCCGTATTCAAACACAGACTGCTACAGCATATACAACAGCTGTTTCCCCATTTACTAAAAAAGAAAAGTACTGAACAACAGCAACAGTGGGTGAGTATGTTGATGGAGGAAGCAAAAGCACTGCATTTTAATAGTGCAAAAGATATTTTTATGTTTGTGAATATTATTGGCTTATTGGGGATGGATGCTTTAAACCCAAAAATGTACCCAGAAATATACCGGCTGTTAACTAATCAAGATGAAACTTCTCC
Organism: Spartinivicinus ruber; assembly: GCF_011009015.1. Taxonomy (NCBI): domain Bacteria; kingdom Pseudomonadati; phylum Pseudomonadota; class Gammaproteobacteria; order Oceanospirillales; family Zooshikellaceae; genus Spartinivicinus; species Spartinivicinus ruber. The sequence continues at coordinate 3,536,590 of NZ_CP048878.1, read as the reverse complement.
TTCAGCAAGATTAAGTGAAGCTGCAATACTGGCGCAGCAGGCTGTAAGGCAGGTGATAGCTGATTAAGAGGATAAAAATCAATGAGAGGTGCGGGAGGAACATCCGGAGGAATAGGGTTGTTTTTTATTGGTTTAATCATGATGTGTGGTGGCTTTTACCTGTTATTTAACGCAATTTCTGTGCGCTCAACATTTGGAATGGGTATGGGTTTATATAGCTTTTCAGGATGGGGCGCTAATTTTACAATTACCAATGGTATGGTGATGATCCCCTTTATGTTTGGGATTGGGTTGGTTTTCTATGATGCCAAGAACATAATAGGTTGGGTTTTATTTATTGGTGCTTTGGTCGCATTAATATTTGGGGTCATTACGTCTATTCACTTTAGCCTTAAGGCGATGTCTGCTTTTGATTTAATTACTATTTTAGTACTGTCTATTGGGGGCTTAGGGTTATTTTTGCGTTCATTAAAATCATTTTAAAAGTGTCCTTGGTTTAACTATTAGGCGTAGTTTTAAGCGAAACCACACTGGCTTTACTAAATAACAAATTGGGCTTTTGCCATTTTATATGCGAGTAAGGTTGTAAAAATTCACATAATTGTTGGCAAAACTGCCAGCAGCCATCATCATGTGCCAAGTGGTGGGTCATTAACCCGGTAGCTTCTTGGCAATCAACCTGATTTAAACGTCGTGCTTTCAAATGTTGGGTCAGTTGTTCCAGGCAGTGTTGTTCACCAGCAAACTGTCGTTGTTTCCAATTAATGATATCCACATGAACATTTTGTACCACTAGATCTTTTCTTGTCGTGCGGGGACCTAAAGTGGATAAGCCAATATAATGCATATTGGCTAGCTCGTTTATTAGTGCTTTTGCCATCCGGTTCCAGGGAGGGACTAGTATCGGAAAGAACTGTTTTGGAAGTGCCTGTTGCAGGATATTTTGACCTGTTAATAATTCACTGGCGATAACTTCAAAAAGTCGGTTGGTACCTAATTCGCATTTTCGTTGATCAGCCGGGGCATGGTTTTGATGGCTATACCCATGTTGGCTCAGCCAAACCAAAGGATATTGTTCAACCAGTTCGATCAACGACAGTTCCAGCTGACTGGGAATAACTGCCAGGCAAACAGGAATTTGATGTGTATGGGTTAACTGAATTAATTGTTCCAGTGCAGGGCTGTTGGCATGGGCATCATCATCTCGCCACCACAGGGTGATGGTTTTTTTCGCTTTTTCCCAGGTTTTAATTTCTGTTGCTAATTGCTGCCAACTCATGGGGTTATTCGTTTAAAAAACCTTCTAGTTGTTTAATGGTTTGTTCTGCACCATTTATTTGTATGTTGCAGTGGGGATTAACTGGCTGAGATAGTAGACGACAAATGTTGTCTACCAATTGTTGTACGGTTAATGTGGCTTGATCTAAACAAGGGAAGCCAGTGATTTGGCTAAATTGCTGGGCGCGAAAACGTTGCTCTGTTTCAGTTCTAGTAGCAAAGGGTACCCAAATAGCCTGGCAACCTGCTTGTAATGTGTCCAGTAAAGTATTATAGCCAGCTTGGGATATTGAGAGGCGGGAACGGTTTAAGCATTGAAAAAAATCCTCTCGGATTGGCTCTATCATCATATTAGCAGGGCAGTTTTTCAGTAGCTGGCGATATTGCTGTTGGGGGAGGTTGGGCCCGGTAATCATCCGCCATGTCCAGTGTTTAGTTTGGGGCAGTTGGTTTAAATGATGGCAAGCTACTTGAGCCAAATCAAGCAACTCAAAACCCACGGCTCCGCCACCGGCAGATACTAAGATATCCTGCTGCAAGTTGTTTGGGTTTGTAGTCTTTTCATACGCAGGAGCGATATAGCCGGTATAACTAATTTTATCTTCAATTTGACTGGCCAGGGGAAAGGTTTGATCCAACATAATCAATTTGGGATCACCGTGCACCAGCACTTTGTCAAAGTAATCCTGCAACTGTTGGACAACCCACTGATGGCGACGTAAGTCGTGCTTTTCAACTAACACATCACGAATAGATGAAGCGACTAATGGCGCTGAGTCGACTTGGCGGCAGGCTTCAAGTAAAGGCACAAGTTCAAAGCGAAACTGACGACGACCAAAGGGGTACATTTCCAGTAGCACCACATCAGGTTGAATTTGTTGAAAATAGCTCAGTAGTCGTTCAGTACGTTGTTGTTTGATAATGTCATCAATTGGATTGCCATCTGCTTGAATCAACTGACTAAAATGGGCATCTGCTGCGGTTAAGGGAGGGAGTTGCAAATAATTGACAGCCCCAAAATTAATTTCTGCGACTGGTCTACCGCCTGCAATAACAAAAACCTCCCAGCCGGCGTTGACTGCTGCCTGGCTAATTCGAGCGGCTCGCTGCAGGTGGCCAATACCCAACAAGTGCTGCACATAAAGCAACAGGCGACGAGGCTGTTTTACTGGGGGTAGTAGTGGGCTCATGAAAGATTAGGTTCCAACTGAATACCCCGCTTGCTCATGATATGATTAAAACGCTGGCCAATGGTATCGATGCCACTTAAATAAGTATTTGCCTGTAAAGTGTAAGGGCGTTCCTGGTTAGGCAGTGCTTGTAGTGCATTAATCATTTTATCGGTGGTATCAGGGCCTGTTAGCTGGTCAGGATCAAGCATGGTAGCCCAACCTAATTCGGCTGCTTTTTGGGCACGAATAAACTGTTCAAGGCGAGGCTCTTTTCTGGGAATTAATAATGCTCGCTGATTAAAAGACAATATTTCACAAAAAGTGTTGTAGCCACCCATAGCGACCACAGCTTGGGCATTGGCCATAACATGCTCAAGCTGACTGATAAAGGTTAACAGCTTAACCCGCGATAATTTCTTTGCTCGGTGTTCAAACGCTTGTCGATCATGACTGTTCATAAATGGGCCTGCAATAATCACTGCTGGCCAAGGCAATTTAGCCTCTGCTTGCTCATAGGCACGTAGCACCCAGTCCACCATTTCTACGCCATCACCGCCTCCCCCCGGGGTAACCAATAGATAGTGCTCTGGCAAATCACTTAGTGGTTCTTTTTTCTGGGGAAGGTGGCGATGCAGGAACCCAGTATACAGCCCACGTTGCTCAATTTCATCGGCAAAGGATAAACCTTGCAGAGGGTTACCCATCAGTTGAGGACCATATACCCAGATATCGTCGTACTGCTGTAAAATCTCTCGGGTAATGCCTTTGTGTTCCCACTCTTTTTGTAACAATGCTGGTGCATCCAATACATCCCTTAAACCAAGCACGGTATGGACGCCTTGTTGATGGAGGTGGTTCAGGGTCCGTTTGACTTCGCCTTTGAGGCCTAGTGGCTCTTTGTCCACAATAAACACATCGGGCTGAAAACTATTAGCTGTGTGAAAAATAATAGACTCACGAATAGAAAGGGTTTCTTCTAGGTTTATATGCAACCCCATAGATGTGTAGTCACCATTGTACAGCTTAATTACACCAGGAATTCTGACAAAATCTACCCTCGCTTTAAATTCAAACCGACCAATCAGGGCAGAACCACTTAAAATAAGAATGGAAACCCCTTTATACCTTCTCACCAGGCTGTGAGCAATGGTGCGGCAGCGGCGTAAATGACCCAGACCATAGGTATCGTGACTGTAAATTAAGACTTTAGCATGATGAGGCGTTGGCTGGATCATGAGTATAAACTGATTTAGCAGGGAAGGCCGACTATAAAGCAACTTCTAAATGATTGGTAGAGAAATCTGTCGTACATTGTTCTAGACGATAGACGGCCAGCGGTTCTGCCACGCCTTTAACGGTATATTTACCCACAAAGTGAACAGGATGATTAATCAGGCTGGCAAATTCATCAGACATTAATAAATTAGTGCCAACCACTTTAGTTAACTCTTCAATTCGAGCAGTGCGATTAACAGCTGGCCCCATAATTGTAAAGTCCAGCCGTGATGGTGAGCCAACATTACCATAAATGACTTCCCCTTGATGTAGTCCCACCCCAAATTCAATAATGGGTTGGCCTTTGCTGACCAGTTCGGCATTGAGGGTTTGAATTTGTTCATAAGCTAAGATAGCAGCATCCAATGCGGATTCACAGGCATTATTAATGGTACTGGCGGCATCTTTAGTGAATAAAATTAACATGGCATCACCAATAAAACGCAGGACCTCACCACCACGGTGGGTTACCGCATTGGTAATAATTTCAAAATAGGCATTAATGAGTTCCAACATATGTTGGTTTTCTAACGATTCAGTAAGAGCTGTGAAATTACGTAAATCACTATACCAGAGGGCCGCTTCAATAATTTCACTATCCCCTCGCTTGATATTACCTTTTAATATTTTTTGCCCAGTTTTTGGGCCAACATATGTATTTAATAATGAACGGATAATATCGCGGGTGGTATAAACCTCAAGAATAGGGTTTAAATAGTCCAATAATAATGACAGCTTTTGAATATCCTGTTCAGAAAAACCTGCCGGGTGGTCAGTAGCAATAGTAAAGGTATTGATATAGCCATCAGTGAATTGCAAAGGGAACACAATATAATCCGTGACCTGGGTTGCCGCTAATTCTTGCAAAATAATATGTGCCTGACTGATATCAATTTCGGACAGTTTATAGCGAACTATTTGATTGGTTTGACGAACCTTTTCGATGGGGCTCCCTTGGTATGAGCTAGTAGCCTCAATACCATGTTCAGGGGTATACACGTCAATTTGCTCCCGTCCTCGCCACCAGGTAAAGGCTTTGCCAGTAATCTCAGGATGTATTGTATGGAGGGTAAAGCGAATCCGAATGATGGGCAGGCCCGCTTCTAATAGTTGGTCGGCCAGTGCTCGTAACAGCTTACAGCGATCATTCAGCTTGCGCCCGTCAGTGATTAGCCAAACTAGCAGGGAAGCCAGGGGCCAGCTGGTAGTATCTCCTAATAAGGATTGAATGGTTTGCAGCTGTTGGGTGTTATTCGTTTTCACAGTCTCTACTTAACTACTCTATTTTCTAACAGTGTAGACAAGAGCTGTATCCTTTTTATTCTATATATCCACTCTCGAGTGATTTCTTAGGTTTGTTGGTGTCATTCTTCACCCCAATCATTAATAAATGCATAAGCTCATGGGGCTATCACTCGATGGGCTAGGTATTCAATTAATGCAGCTATCGCTAGCTTCACAATAGTAAGCTAGCTCCCTAAAAAACCATTCGTTTTGGCTATAGTACATTAACAGACTAGTTATATGGCCAATACTTATTAGAAGGGCTGCACGTTATGGTGTGGAAGAAGCTAACATCGCAGTTTTTCCAGGGTAATTTTGTATCGCTCAGTAATGAGCTTCCTGAGCGCTTTAAACAAGCGGTACAGCGTCAGCAAATAATAGGTGAACAATTAATTGCTGGCATTGAATTTGTTATTGTCGTACTTTTCTGGTTGCTGTACTCACTCTCACCTAAAACCTTTAGCAAAGCGACAGGCGATTTGGCGAATCCTCTTTTTAGTTATGAAGAGGTCGTCCAATTGGTTCAGGCAGAGCCAGTCCCTTGGGCGTTATCCATTTATTTAGGGTTTGCTGTCAGCCGGTTATGGCTAGTTTATTACCGCCCTAAGGATAATTGGCATGCCCATCTATCGATTGTAATGGACTTTGCTTTGCTATACGGCTTAATTTGGTGCTTTCATATCCAGTACCAGCAGCCACCTTCCTTCTACTTAAAAGCACCGACGCTATTGTATGTTTTTATTTTTATTGCCATTCGCAGTTTACGGTTTGAGGCACGGTTTGTGCTGCTGGCTGGTATAGTGGCAGTGGTTGGCTGGTTGATGATGGTGGCTTATGTGGTGTTTAGCCAGCCAGGGATGCCTATGATTACACGGGATTATGTGGCATATCTGACCTCAAATTCAGTTTTGCTAGGGGCCGAGTTCGATAAGATGATCACCATGGTCTTTGTTACCTTGATTTTGGCTTTAGCCATTACCCGAGCGCGCTTTTTATTAATCGAGGCGGTAGTTGAGTCGCAAGCTGTAGAAGATTTGGCTCGATTTGTGCCAACTCAAGTGGCAAAAAATATTACCCGGGCAGAACAGCGGGTAGCTGCGGGTTATGGGGAAGTAAGAGAAGCCACGATGTTATTTACAGATATTGCTGGCTTTACCAGCTTAAGTGAAGAATTATCTCCTGAAACGCTTATCCAGGTGCTAAATCATTATTTTAGTGTAGTAGCCCAACCCATTGAGGCATGTGGCGGTACTATCAATCAATTTCAAGGGGACGCCATCTTAGCTAGCTTTAACTTACCTACTGCAGATGATGACCATGCTAAACATGCTATTGAAGCGGCTCTGGCTATTCAGCAAGCGCTGGCTAAAGACCAAATTGCCTTAACGACGCGAATTGGCATTAATACAGGGTTAGTGGTAGGTGGTTTGGTAGGGACCAAAGACCGTTTAACTTATACGGTACATGGTGATGCAGTGAACTTGGCTGCACGGTTGGAGGCATTGAACAAACAATACAGTACATTAATTCTATTGTCGGAGAGAACCAGAAGCCTTGCGGGTGAAGTATTTGATTATCAGCGAGTGGGGGAGGTGCAGGTGAGAGGTCGCACCCAACCCACTTCAATCTATACCCTTTGCGAATGAAGTTTATGCTTTGGCTTTGTTATTTATTGCAGCTATGAAACCCTTGTTGGTTCAGTTCATTGATGAGTCGTTGGAGATTTTCTTGGGCTTGTGTGCCATAACGTTGTTGAAAATATTCTGTGAAAAAAAACGTTTCCCGTTTTAATAGAGATTCTAAAAAAGCCAACTGTTTAGGGTAAAACTCGCTATCACATAAATGACTACATTCTGCACGTACATTTGTGCTGTCACGTAAAAAATCTTGCCAGGGTAGGGCCATGCTGGATAAATCAATATCCGCTAAATACTGGCCATCAAGAGTAGAAGGTGTATGTTTGTGAGTAGTATCAAGGATGAGGTCGTATACTTGATCAGCAAATTTGGGCTTCAGCTTTTCGGCGACATATTCTTTAAAAAACATCGCGCTTTGAAATTCATTATCACAGGCCCCGCGTTCGTAGATCACATCATGAAACCAAATGGCCATTTCCACTGCATCAGGTGCAGTTAAAAACTGGCTGACTTGATCAAATTGCTCCAGACAAAACTTGATATGGTCCGTCGAGTGATAATAACGTTCATTAGAGTCATAGTAAGAATAAATACGGTTAAAAACTGTACTTGCGTCGTGGTCGTTATTATCAGCAACAGTTCTACTCCATAACTTACAAAACCGCCGTTGCATCATAGGGTCTGAATACCGTCTTAGTATCTATTTTTATTGTAGTGTAATTTCTTATACCACTCATTCGGGTATCTTGAAAAGGGCGTTACACCTGTAACTGCTCATGCAGTTGCTCATATTGCCGTTGGGCTTCGGCAATTTTAGCACTAAGTTGATGCATTACATCAAGAGCAACCCCAGGATTTTCTGAAAGGAGTGTGAGGAAAACGTCAGCATTGATTTTTAGTACATGTACTTCGCCTTTAGCTCGAATAGTTGCAGAGCGGGGGGACTTCATTATCACAGCCATTTCGCCAATCAAGGCATTACGCCCACGTGTAGCTGTAACCATATCTCCTGTTGAGGTATGAGCAACCACCTCGACTTCACCACGCATAATGACATAGGCACTGTCTGGTGGATCGTTTTGTTCAAATAGCACTTCTTTGTCTTTGTAACAAAGCGCTTCGCTGGTAAAAGCCAACAACCGTAACTTGGACGGATCCATTTTGGAGAACATGGGCACCTGGCTCAGTTGTTCGACTTCTTCTTTAATATCCAAGATTATGCCTCTCTACCAACGGGGTTACCCATGAGAATAACAAAATTCCCTGTTAACGGGTAATTCACTTAATACACTTTAGTTATACTCTATCTCATTGTATTAAGAGAATAGTTATATAATTCTAATATTTTGTTGTGAGTGTCGATAGCTCCCTAATTAAATAATAGCGTTTATTTTGTAAATTATTGTTATGTATCATAGCTGACTTTCTTTCTCTCATTTTTAACATAGGTATACAGCACCCGTCTTTCAGTGATATGGTAGCATTATTATGGCAGTTTAATGGGAGCTAATCTGCATTATACTGTTATTGGCAAATAGTAACTGGCACTGGCTTATTTGTTGAGTAAGTGAGCAGCTATTTGTCGGTTGAAAAATCACCCAGCAGATGGTTTCTATAGCCAAAAGTATAAAATAAAAATAATAATTCCTTCGCCAAAGATCCTTTAATAACCTGTCTGGTGATGGAGTTTTGCTCGCTAATTACTGTACCCAAGCTTTTGAGCCTGAGGATAATAACAAGGAAAGTTATGACAGAAATCAATTCTTCTTCAGTCATCAGTTATGAAACGGTTTCTACGGAGTATTTTTCTAAACGCCAACTAAAGCAAGGTGCAGCTGGTTGGGTATTGCTTGCCAGTCTTGGTGTTTCTTATGTTATATCCGGTGATTTTTCCGGGTGGAATTTCGGTTTAACCCAGGCAGGTTTTGGTGGCATGTTAGTGGCAACGATTGTGATGGCTATTATGTATTGCTGTTTAGTCTTTGCTTTGGCGGAGTTATCCGCTGCTATTCCTACAGCTGGCGGTGGTTATGGCTTTGCCCGGCAAGCGATGGGACCTTGGGGTGGTTTCATTACCGGCAGTGCGATTTTATTAGAATATGCGATTGCACCGGCGGCTATTGCCGTCTTTATTGGCCATTATGTCAATTCGTTGCTTGGCATCAATGGGCCATGGGTTTACCTGGCTTTTTATAGTGTTTTTATTGCTGTTCATTTGGTCGGGGTAGGGGAAGCACTCAAGCTGATGTTTGTGATTACAGCCTTGGCACTATTGGCCATTGGTGTTTTTGTGGTAGGTATGTTTCCCCATTTTCAGTGGGCAAATTTGCTGGATATCCCCATTAATTCTGATGCATTGGGTGCCAGTGCTTGGTTGCCTAATGGCTGGATCGGGATTTGGAGTGCACTACCTTTTGCCATGTGGCTGTTTTTAGCGGTAGAAGGGGTACCACTCGCGGCGGAGGAAGCTCAGCAACCAGCTAAAGATATGCCAAAAGGGATCATTTGGGCCATGATGGTTTTATTATTATTAGCGGGCTTGGTGCTATTTTTAGCGCCCGGTGGGGCAGGAGCTGCGTTGATACAAAACCATGGAGCCCCCCTGGTTGGTGCGCTAGAGGCGGTATATGGCAAAGGTTCCAGTGCTTCGGTATTTGTCAATGTGGTTGGCCTGGCAGGTTTAATTGCCAGCTTTTTTTCTATTATTTTTGCCTATTCACGGCAAGTGTTTGCTTTATCCCGAGCGGGCTATTTACCACGATTTTTATCATTAACTAATCAACGAAAAGCACCAGCAGTAGCATTGATTGTGCCCGGTGTTTTGGGTTTTGGCCTATCGTTAACTGGTGAAGGGGATTTACTCATAACCATGGCAGTGTTTGGTGCCACTATTTCTTATGGCATGATGATGCTTTCCCATATTTTACTGAGAAAAAAAGCACCTGAATTAAAGCGGCCCTATTATACGCCAGGGGGTGTATATACGGCAGCGATTGCTTTGTTTTTAGCCGTTATTGCGTTAATCAGTACGTTTATGGTTAATTTAGCCGCGGCTGCCTGGTCAGCATTATTTTTTCTGGTGTTATTGGCTTATTTTGCTCTCTATAGTCGTCACCATTTAGTGGCACAAGCTCCAGAAGAGGAATTAGCGGCTATTGCCAAAGCCTCTGCTGAATTAACCTAAGAACATCCTAACCATCTATTTCGAATTAATACGCTGTATTGAATAAGGAAGTTACAATGGCAGATCCAATAACTGCGCGACAAGTTGCCAATCGACAAGACTTAGCTCAGCTGGTTAAAGAACGGGAGCTATCTCATATTAAGGTGGGGCTATTTGACTTGGATGGCCTTATGCGCGGTAAATACATGAGCCGGGATAAATTTTTTAAAGCGGTTGATTCTGGTTTTTCTTTTTGTGATGTGATTTTAGGTTGGGACATCAAAGACCAACTATACGATAACGTTTCTTATACTGGGTGGCATACAGGTTATCCTGATGCAGCGGTTGAGCTATTACCCAACACCTGCCGTGAGCTTCCATTAGAAGACAATATGCTACTGATTTTAGGTCAGTTAACGGGCCGTGCTGAAGCGTTATGCCCTCGTGGCTTATTGCGTAGGGTATTGCAAACCGCTGATGATATGGGTTATCAGGTTAAAGCGGCGTTTGAATATGAGTTTTTTCTGTTTGATGAAACCCCTGATAGTGCCCATGAAAAAGGGTTTCGTCAGTTAAAACCAGCTACGCCTGATTATTTTGGGTATTCGATTTTACGTAATAGTGTTCATGCTCAGTGGTACCATGAAATATTAAACCTTGCTGAATCCATGGACTTTCCCATTGAAGGGTTGCACACGGAAACGGGGCCTGGTGTGTTGGAAGCAGCATTGAGTGTAGATGATGCCTTAAATGCAGCAGATAAAGCCGCTCTATTTAAAACGTTTATTAAAGTATGGGCACAAAAAAATCAGCGAATGGCCACATTTATGGCGAAGTGGTCTAATGAATACCCTGGGCAAAGCGGCCATATTCATCTTTCCCTGGTTGATAAAAATACAGGCCAACCGGTATTTTACGCTGCTGATCAAAAACATACCATGAGTGAGGTACAGCGTTATTTTATAGGTGGCTTACAGCAACAGCTGCCAGAATTTTTACCTTTACTGGCCCCAACCATTAATAGTTATCGGCGGCTGATACCTGGTTTTTGGGCACCCACCCATGCGACCTGGGGATTCGAAAATCGTACCACGGCTATTCGAGTTATTTCCGGTGGTGAGCAAAGCCAGCGGTTGGAAATGCGGTTGGGTGCTGCTGATGCCAATCCTTATTTGGCTTTGGCTGCAACAATTGCAGGGGGGTTATTAGGGGTTCGTTCAGCAGCCGAGCCGTCACCAGCGATTGTTGGCAATGCCTATGATACAACCATTCCTGAGGAGCAAGCATTACCAGCCACTTTATGGGAAGCTGCTCAACGGTTTCGGCAATCAAGTGTTGCTCGTGATTATTTTGGCACTGCTTTTGTCGAGCATTTTGCTGCTTCCCGTGAGTGGGAAGTGCGGGAGTTTCAAAAACATATTACCGACTGGGAGCTAGAGCGGTATTTTGAAATTATTTAATAAGTGAGGAAAGAGGATGTCCACCAACGCCGTATTTCAAACAATTTCTCCCATCAATAATCAGGTATGGTTAGAACGGCCCTATGCAAATAAAAGGCAGGTTGTTGCGACGCTAACAAATGCCATTAAAGCTCAACAACTGTGGTGTAAACTAGCTTTGAGTGAGCGAGTTGCCTATTGCCAGAAAGCGATGAATTATTGCCTCAGTCAACAGCAAGCGATAGGGCGGGATATTTGTTGGCAAATGGGGCGCCCGTTATTACAAGCAGAGCGTGAAGTATCTGTTATGGTTGAGCGGGCAAATTATATGTTGGAGGTGGCTGAGTCTGCCTTAGCACCTGCCCAGTTACCCTATAGGCCTGGCTTTAACAATAAATTAGTGCGAGAACCATTGGGTCTGGTGATGGTGATTGCTCCTTGGAATTACCCTTTATTAACTGCTATTAATTCGATTATTCCGGCGCTAGTGGCTGGTAATGGAGTGATCTTAAAACATTCTTCACAAACGCCGCGTTGTGCTGAATGGTTAGCAGAAGCGTTTAAGCAAGCTCAGTTGCCGGAAGGAGTATTTCAATATTTGCATCTTGATCACCAAACGACAGGTGAACTATTAACTGCCAAGGAAATTAACCATGTGGTGTTAACTGGGTCTGTGGCTGTAGGGAAGCAGGTGGAGAAACAACTCGCTGGTCACTTTAAAACTATTAGCTTAGAGTTGGGTGGCAAAGATGCTGCTTATATACGACCTGATGCTGATCTTAAGTCGAGTGTTGCCAGTGTGGTCGATGGGGCGTTTTTTAATAGTGGCCAATCTTGTTGTGGCATTGAGCGGCTATATATCCATCAGGAGGTGTACGACCAATGTTTACCAATGATTATTGATGCTGTTAAACAATATCAACTTGGTCATCCAGAGAATCAACACACAACCCTTGGGCCTATGGTTAGAGCCCGTGCGGCCAGTCAAGTGCTAACACAAATTCAACAGGCTATAGAACAAGGGGCCGAAGCAAGACTTGACTACCGATTATTTGTTGATGAAAAGGTGAATAATCCTCCACTCAAAATTAATACAGTTGACAGTGCCTATTTAGCACCTCAGATATTAACTGGGGTAAATCATCAAATGGCGGTGATGACAGAAGAAACCTTTGGACCTGTTTTACCAGTGATGAAAGTGGATAGTGACCTGCAGGCAGTTGAGTTAATCAATGACTCCGCTTATGGTCTTACGGCTGCTATTTATGGTAAAGACAGTGAAATAACCAGAAACATGGCCAGCCAATTGGCCGTGGGCACGGTATTTTTAAACCGTTGTGATTATTTAGACCCCGCATTGGCATGGACTGGGATAAAAGCATCCGGTAAAGGCTATTGTTTATCTAATTGGGGTTATGAAACAGTGACACGACCCAAGTCGTATCATTTTAAGGGGCAGCCGTAATGGAATACACTTCAGTGATCGAACAAATGCCTTGTCGCTGGCATTTTCCTACCGCTATTTTATTGGGTGTTGGTGAACGACAGCTGTTGCCTGAGCTTTGTTTGCAACATGATATTCAATCGCCACTGGTTGTAATAGACCCAGTGTTAGCGCAGTTACCTGTGTTTACAGCATTAATTGGTAAAATTGCCCGGGGTGGACTGAAATTAACGGTGTTCACCAAAATCAGTGGCAATCCAACTGGCCAACAAGTGATGGCGGGAGTGACACAATTTCGTTATCACCAACATGATGGCGTGATTGCTATTGGTGGCGGTAGTGCTTTGGATACTGGTAAAGCCATTGCGTTAATGGTAGGGCAAACTAAATCTCTCTGGGATTTTGAAGATATTGGCGATAATTGGAAGCAGGCTGATGCGGATAAAATTGTACCCGTAGTTGCCGTACCAACTACGGCTGGTACAGGTTCTGAAGTGGGTAGGGCCGCAGTCATTACGGATGAAAAAGTTCAGTTAAAGAAGATAATTTTTCACCCCAAAATGCTACCTTGCCAGGTGTTGTTAGACCCAGAGTTAACCTTGTGTTTACCGGCTAATTTAACGGCTGCTACTGGTATGGATGCATTAGCCCATAATTTGGAAGCATTTTGTGCGCCGGGTTATCACCCAATGGCAGCAGGGATTGCAGTCGAAGCGATTCGGCTAATTCGTCAATATTTACCCAGAGCCTATGTAAAAAGTGAAGATATTGAAGCAAGAACTCATATGTTAGTGGCTTCTTGTATGGGGGCAACGGCTTTTCAACGAGGCTTGGGAGCGATGCATGCGTTAGCTCACCCCATGGGAGCCCGCTATAATGCCCACCATGGTTTACTTAATGCAATACTTATGCCGTATGTTTTAATGGCTAACCACGCGAAAATATCAGGTCGTATTGTGCAGCTGGCTAAATATATTAATTTACCGCAAGCGGACTTTGCGGGATTTATGGAGTGGGTTTTAAGTTTACGGGATCGACTGGGTATTCCTCATACCTTAAATGCTGTGGGGGTGGCACTAAGTGATGTGGAAGAGCTGGCCGAGCTGGCAATTAAAGACCCTTCTGCAGCGACAAACCCTATTTTATTATCCGTTGATGAGTATGCGACACTTTGTGCCAATGCCATTACAGGCACATTGGAATTTTCAGGGTGATGATAATGAGGTTGGGTTTACTTCAATGTGACCATGTTACAACAGAATTACAGCCTGCTCACGGTGATTATCCTGAGCAATTTAAAGCGGTTTTTGAACGAGCTGGGGTGATAGTTGAGTGGCAGTGCTTTGACGCCACACAAGGAGTATTGCCTGACAATATTGATTGCTGTGATGCTTATTTAACCACAGGAAGCCGGTTTGGTGCTTATGAGCCACTGCCTTGGTTGACAGCTTTGTTGGAATTTTTACGACAGTTGTATCAAGCAAATAAACCTTTTGTAGGGATTTGTTTTGGCCATCAATTAATGGCTGAGGTGCTAGGAGGAAAGGTTGAAAAATCAGCAAAAGGTTGGGGGATCGGCGTTTCATTTAACCAAATAAAACAGCCGAAAAGTTGGATGCAACCATTTAAGCCAGAAGTGGATTTATTGGTCAGCCATCAAGATCAAGTGGTGGAACTGCCCGATAAAACTGAAATACTGGGTGGCAGCCAGTTTTGTCCTAACTATATCATTCAGCAGGGTAAATGGTTAGGCATTCAGGGACATCCTGAATTTACTAAAGCATATTGTCATGATTTGCTTAAACTCAGAAGTGAAAAATACTCTCCCGAACGGGTACGTGAAGCTGAATACTCCATGGCTGCGCCCGTCGATAGTGAACGAGTTATTCAGTGGGTAGCTGCCTTTATTCAGGAATCTATACAAAATCAATAAAACCAGGGAAAACAGGAATGGATAATACTTCTCGATCAGGGACTTGGAATCGATTATTAACTACTGGACTAACGATCTCCCTGATTGCTGGTTGTACGACACAACTATCGCAACAAACAGGCTCGAAAAAGCAATGGAGTAGGGCTGCTGAAGCTAACCTTACCCACGAATATGCTAAACAGCGCTATCAACAAGTACGTGATGTGTCGTATCAATTAGCTTTGTCACTTTCAAAAACCAAACCAGACTATACTGGTGAAGTGACCGTTGATTTTGCCTGGCAACCGGGTGAGCAGCCCCTGACGTTGGATTTTGTAGGAGGTAAAGTCCATAGCATGCACATTAATGGTAAGCCTGTTAACGCTGAATACAACAACTGGTTTATTCAATTGCCTGCTACCCAATTAAAGCAGGGCCATAACCAAGTCACCATTCAATATAGTCATTCTTACAGTAAAGATGGGGCAGGATTACATCGTTTTACTGACCCAAAAGATGGTAAGGTATATTTACATACCCAGCTACAGCCTTACGATGGTAATAAACTATTTCCTCAATTTGATCAGCCCAACTTAAAGGCCTCTTATCAATTAACGGTTGATGCACCCGTAGAGTGGCAAGTTGTTAGCGCCGAGCGGGAGTCAACCATTGAACGATTATCATCTGATCGGAAGCGTTGGTATTTTCCCCGTTCAGAACGGTTTAGTACATACATTATTTCTCTTCATGCTGGTCCCTATCAGGTGTGGGAAGATAATAGTGCAATACCACCACTGCGTTTGTTAGCCCGGCCGTCAATGGCTAATTATGTGGATGCTGAAGAGTGGTTTAAATTAACCCGTCATGGTATGACTTTTTTTCAGGACTATTTTGGGCTGGACTACCCTTATGAAAAATACGACCAGTTAATTGTACCGGAATTTAATGCTGGTGGTATGGAAAATGTGGCTGCAGTAACTTACTCTGAACGTTATTTAACACGGGGAAAAGTAACACGAGAATTACGTCAAAGTCGTGCTAACGTAATTTTACATGAGCTGGCTCATATGTGGTTTGGTGATTTAGTGACGGCAGACTGGTGGAATGGCTTATGGTTAAATGAAAGCTTTGCCACTTATATGGCCCATTTAGCTATGAGTCATTATCCTGATTATGAGGATAGCTGGTTACGGTTTTATTCACGGATAAAATTATGGGCTTATGAAGAAGATGAACTGGTAACTACTCATCCCATTGAGGTGAAGGTGGAGGATACCAATAATGCCTTTACCCATTTTGATGGAATTACGTATGGGAAGGGTGCGGCAGTATTAAAACAATTAGCCCATTATTTGGGGCCGGACAATTTCAAGCAAGGTGTTCATAACTATTTAAAGCAATATGCGGGAGGAAATACTCAGCTCGATGATTTTTTTAATAGTTTAGCGGATGCATCAAAACAAAACTTAACCCCTTGGGTCAAGCAATGGTTGCGTACTGCTGGAGTGAATACTATTAGTACCCATTATCAATGTAAAAATAATAAAATCAGTGATTTTTCTATTATTCAGCAAGCTTCAAATAAATACCCAGTCTATCGTATTCAGCGAGTATTAGTCGGGCTGTATTATGATAATGCTAAGCGATTAAAGCGAGCTAAACCTATTCCTGTTACCTATTTGGGTGAAGTAACATCAGTACCTGCAGCCATTGGGCGCCCCTGTCCTGACTTTACCTTTGCAAATGTAGATGATTGGGGGTATAGCAAAGTAGCACTCGACTCTCGTTCTGAAGATTACATTAAACGGCATTTGTCACGGATTAGTGACCCACTATTGCGTTCTATGGTTTGGCAAGGACAGTGGGATCAAGTAATGGCTGCTAAATTGCCACTAACGAATTACTTGTCGTGGGCACTGCAGCAATTACCCATCGAAAAAAATGAAATGATTGTACGGCAGGTAGTGGCTAATTTGCAGGAAAGTTATGACTACCTAGCAGTTTTGCATGAAAAAGAGCTGGCAATTTTTGGCCCTCAATTGGAAAATCTGGCTTGGCAGCAGTTGGCAAAAGCCAAGCCTGGTTCTGACTGGCAAGCCTTTTGGTTTGAAGCCTTTATCCACTTTACTCATACGCCTGCAGGTTTAGCTAAAGTGGAAGATATTTTGGCATTAAAACGTCGTATTGCTGGTCTAGCTATTGATCAAGATTTGCGTTGGCGGCTGGTGGTTAAGCTAAATGAATATGCTATTCCTAGTGCAGCCCAGTGGATTAATCGGGAGTTGAGTCGAGATAGCTCTGATCGGGCTGAGCGTCAGGCTTTGTTAGCAAAAGCAATTCAACCACAGGCGAAGGCCAAACAGTATTGGCTGGAACAATTATGGGATAATAGTAATTTGACTTTACAAGAGCAACGTTCTTTAGTTGATGGTTTATTTCCAACCAGTCAGTTTACTTTATCTGCTGGTTATGCGGATCAAATAGTTGGCCAGCTGAATGATCTGAAGGAAAAAGATAGCCGGTTTAAATCGACTTACTCCCGGTTGTTGCCAAGGCTCTGTCAGCCTGAAAATGTAGCAAGGTTACAAGCAGCGTTGACTAACCTGGCATTTGACAGCCCCGTGGTACAGAAGCGTTTAAAAGTGGCTATTCAACAAGAAGAGCGTTGTATTGCTATTAGCCAACGCATTAAGGATAAAAGTAAACAACAGTTGTAGTAAAAGAGCGTCACAAAGGCTGCTTCCCCCTTTGAAAAAAGGGGGGCTTAATAGGTTAGCAAGTTGTTTAAGGGCTTTCCAATGGGGATAGTAACTGCTTGAGGTTTAATCACTATCGGTTATGTAATATACTGCACTACAAGCTTGGCATAACTGGAATTTAAATGACTGCTATTTCTGTAACTTCAACTAACGAGTTTATTCAAACTGTACAACAGTTGCTCAAGCCTTTAGGGTGTATTGAAGGTAAGCAGATTTTTGGTGGGTATGGTTTACAGGTTGAGGCCAAGCAGTTTGCTATTATTAGAGGAACAACTATTTATTTTCGAGTGAACGATAATACCCGTTTGAAGTATCTGGAAAAGGGTATGCAGCCATTTTCCTACGCATCAACCAAAGGTATTGTCAAAGTCAAACAATATTATGCTGCGCCTGAAGAGTTGATTCAATATCCTACGCTATTAGTTAAATGGGCCAAAGAAGCGATAGATATTGTTGTAAATAAGAGCTAGGGTACTTAAAAGTGCTAAAACCCTATAAAGCGTTATTTCTTGATCTTAGCGGTGTACTTTATGACGGTGAGCAGTTGATCCCTAGGGCGGATGAAGCAGTTAAATTAGCTCGCAAAAATAAGCTGGTGCTGCGTTTTGTCACCAATACTGCTACCAAAAATAACCAGTCAATAATCGCTAAGCTGCAGCATATCAATATTCCTATTAAGGAATCTGAGCTTTTTACTGCTCCCATTGCCGCCAAACGTTATATTCAACAACAGCAATTAAGGCCCTACTGTCTTGTACATCAAGCAATCAAAAGTGACTTTGCTGATTTTGATCGGGATGAGCCTAACTGTGTTTTGTTAGGAGATGCTAGGGAGGATTTACACTACCAGTCGTTAAATAAAGCTTTTCAGCTTTGTAAAAAAGGAGCTCCACTCATTGGTATTGGCTTAAACAAGTATTTCAAAGATGAACATGGTTTACATTTAGATGCAGGCGCTTTTATTCGAGCCATTGAGTGGGCGGCAGATACCAAAGCCATCATTGTGGGTAAACCAAGCAGTGAGTTTTTTGAGCAAATTGTAGCTTCAACTCCGTTTGATCCAGATCAGTGCCTAATGGTGGGGGATGATTCTGTAAGTGATGTGGCTGGAGCAATAACAGCAGGTTTACAGGGTTGCTTAGTAAGAACAGGTAAGTATCAGCAAAGTGATGAGCAACAATTGCCAATTGACGCAGTAGTGATTAACTCAGTTATTGACTTGTTTTATATGTCTGGTGCCCGGGGCCGGAGTCGAACCGGCACGGAGTATTCCTCCGAGGGATTTTAAGTCCCTTGCGTCTACCAATTTCGCCACCCGGGCTGCTAACAGCAACTTACTTGTCGTCGAAATTTGGCCTCATTATACATAGCTTTTGCTTTAGTGCAATAGTTATAGATTGTTGCTTTGTATATCGCGCATCAAAAAGTCTTGTTGTAGACTGAAAATTGCTCACTTGAGTGGTTTGACAATTTTTAATCACTAGTTTATTGCTAGCTATACTTTTTTTGTTTGCCTTTAAATTAATAGGTGATCTGCAAACTACAATAATTACTAATAAGGTAAATAGACTCAAACGTTCGTAAATAGTTAGAACTTGTTGTATGTGTATTAACCAAAGAGGCCTATTGGTAACTTTTACATCAATTATCGCTGTTACCGGCTTGATGTTTGCTAGGTTACCTTTTATTTACTCATTGAAGCCAAACGCGAAAGCAGATGCAGCATTGCCAAGAATTGATGTATCAGACATTAAACCTGGTACTTATATTTTTTTGCCTCATCCTATTTATGGAGAGCTTTATAGTGGTTACAGCTGGTCAGTGATGATTTATCGCAAGCATGATGGTACCGTGAAGGCGTGGGATTTGACTACTCGGAATGGTGCTGTTGGTATGCCAGATCTTCATTGGTGGCGTCCTTTTTACGACTGTAAACAGTTTGGGCCAACTGTCATCAATGGTGAGGTACAAGAAAACCTACCCATTCAATGCCATGATGCAGATATACCATCGAATTGGTGGGCTAATGAATGGCGTTGGAATATTTCGGGTAAAAATCTCGGTAAAATGATGTCTGACTTAAATGAGACTGTAGGCGTTGTCGAAGGTAAGTATTTTGTATTTGCCAAAAGGCATTAAAAACATATTTTAGAACGTGTTAGATAAGTAGTAATGGAAAAATATTTTAAGAAAGCAGCTAGAATGATCTTAGCTTTAATATTTGGGTGTTTAGGTATGGTTGTTGGCGCCATTGTTAGATTGTTTGTTATGCCAACCACCTTGGGTTCATATTCTGAGCTGATTACCCAGTATGCGCCTTGGATGCTTGGTTTTGCTGTGGTATTTGGGTCTTTAGCTTACTTCTTCCCAAAAATAAGCTCTTTTATACTGCAGTTTATCTCTGGTTTGGAAGTAAAATAAGGTATTGATAAAGGAGGAGCTTATTAGACTATAGGTAAATATTTTCTTATTAAGCGATTAATATGGTTTATAGTTTCATCTTCAACTGTTTTACTGCAAATGAAATATCGGTAATTACCTGAAGGTATTTCAGGAAACTTATGTATCTGAAGTTTCACCATTCCAGTAACAAAAAAGCCCCTTTTTTGATATGTTAGTTTTCGCCAAAAAACAACACCCAAAAAAGAGGCTTCAGTGCAAAGTTTAATCGATCTTCTTAAGGAATTGCAAACTCAAATTAAGCAAAATGGAGAAAGAAAGGCACTATTTGTTTATACTTTGATCGCCATTATGCTACCAGTAATAGGTTCCAGAGCTTCACATATCTACCGAGCAATAACAAAGCTCTTTAAATATAACGTCACCCTCCGTCGATTCTATGGATTTATGGCTTCTCCTAAGTTAGCTTGGGATAAATTATGGCCAATTGTCTGGCAAAAAATATTACCCTTAAATCAGACAGAAGGACCTATTCTGCTTGCCACAGATGATTCTATGTTGCCTAAAACTGGAAGAAACATATTTGCTTGTGGCAAACACTTTGATCATGCAGCTAAACAAAATCAGTCGCGTTATATCTGGGGGCAAAATATTGTCAAACTGAGCTGCTTAAAAAATATTCACGGTCGTTGGGCTAGTTTACCTCTAAACTTTCGTTTTTATCAGCTGAATAAAGATGTCGCTAAAAAAGACTTTCAAACACGGATTGATCAAGCAATTACCATGATATTACGTGTAGTTAAAGTATGTGGCCATCGCTCAGTATTGTTAGTCTGTGATAACTGGTTTGGTAACGGGTCATTATATTTGCCTTTGAAAAAAGCACTTGGCGAACAGTTTCATCTCCTCTCTCGATTGCGTTCGAATAGTGTCTTATATGATCAGCCTACTCAACCCAAGAAAAGAAAAAGAGGAGCGCCTAGAAAGTACGGCAAGCGTCGTGGCAATGTAGCAACTCTGGCAAGGCGACATAAAAGAAATGCAACAACGTATCAGGTTAAGCTCTACGGTAAGACCCGCGCGGTACAGGCTTATACTGAGCTAGTGATGAGTCAATCGTTAAAAACACAGATTAGAGTCGTGTGGATTTATTCCGGACGAGCTTCTTGGGTTGCTCTCTACTCAACAGATACCTCTTTAACGGTGACTCAAATAATTGAATGGTACGGTGCACGCTGGAAGATTGAAGCTGGGTTTAAAGAGTTAAAACAGGAATTAGGGAGCTTATCTTGTCAGGCTAGAACAGAGCATGCCGTGACGAACCATCTCCATTTTTGTATGATGGCCATGTCATTGCTTTGGTTTTATGTGGCACAACAGTCTAGTAAACCTACTCGTCGCCACTCTGTTGCAAACCGGAGCTCTTTCGCTTTTTCTGATATCCGCCGTCTCTTTGCGGAAGAAACTGAACAGGAAAAATTCAGCAAGGGTTTGGGGATATTTACCAAAACCCATGATAATAATTTAATTAGTACTATGCTTCAGTTAGTGGCTTAAATGTTTTGGTGAAACTTTAGTTATGTATAACAAAGTCATGATTATCTTCAATCAAATTATAGGCTTCTTCATATGCAGAGATAAAATAATTAATTTGGTTGTTTTTTAACATGGATAACATGCCGAGGCTGTCTTTTTCTGTAAATACAGCTTTAGGTGTGTGTTGAGCGAGCTTTTTATCTAAAAAATCACCATATGAATAACCCGATTTAATACCAATGATGAATTGCTTATCGGAAAGCAGTTCATCGATAGTTCTTTTCTTGAGTACTTTGGTTTGGAATTTTGTGGTTATTACCACTGCAGGTAAATCTTGATAGATTGGAATGGAATATTTTGAGAACTGCTCTCTTTGCTTATTTCTAAACCAGCCAATAGCGCATACTTTATTATTACTATTTTTTATTACAGCTAATTGTTGTTCTGCAGGTAATGGCAATAAGCGATATGAGATTCCACTTGCGTCTAATATGAACTGGGCCTTAGTACCAACGATTCCTGCTAGTTTATTGTTTTCTATAAAGTAGTAATAAGGGCGTTCGTGATAGTATATTTCAATAGGTTGATCTTTAGCGGGTGCTTGGTTTGGTAACAGCAGGTAGGTAATTTGAGTAAGAATAACAAGGGGTTTATTCATTGCATTGAATTTTAGTGTAATAGAGCGCTTGCTTTGACAGAGTAAACTAAAACAATTATAGCTAAAGTTTGAGCCTGGGTTGTTGTGTATGGTTATTGATGTAGATGGGAAGTCAATAGGTAATTACCCTTATGTATGGATGGGTGTGACTACATTAAGATGCTTGTTTGATTAATTAAAAACACCTGTGGGATTTGTCAGGTTTGTAAGCAAGCTTGTCAAACAATAGATTTAAGCTGAGAGTTCCATTTTTTCAATATGGACGTTGAATTGAAACCGTTTTTTGACTACTAACTGGGCGACTATGTGGTATTTGCTAAGAACAAAACCAAAAGAAGAAAAAAGAGCTGTACAACATTTGAATAATCAGGGATTTGAAAACTATTGTCCTTGGCTTAAAAAGAAAAATGGTACAGAAGAGCCCTTGTTTCCCGGCTATCTTTTTTTGCAGAAAAGAGCTGCAGATGAAGTGGGTACGTTATACTCTAAAGTACGGTCGACAAGAGGTGTGCTTGGTTTTGTTCGGTTTGGCGCCACTTTTGCTGAAGTAGAAGATGAGCTAATTGACAAAATACAAAAGCAGCAAGCTTTGCTGGATGGCCAACCTATATTTAAGCCTGATCAAATAGTAGAGTTTAAGGATGGTCCGTTCAAATACCTTAAAGCAGTGTATTTATGTGATAAAGGAATTGATCGTTGCGTTGTATTGCTGAATTTCATCAACCAGATCCATCGACTTGAAGTGGATCAAAGCGAGCTAATTAGTGCTAGCTAGGGTAATAGGGTTAGTTAATTTTTCAGATGACATTTTGTCATATATTTTACACTGCGGCCTAATTAACAGCCTATTAACAGTAGGCTAGTTTTTACTTATTATTTTGAGTTGTTATTGGTTTTGTGGCTTCAGCATTTGTTGATGCTTTACCTGGTGCTGGTAGCCAGGAAAGCATTAAACCAAAGGTAATAAGAAAAAATAATTGTCTCATTAGTCGGTTTATATACACAATAAGACTCCCTTTTCGATGAAAACGAAATAGCATTGCCTACAACTGCAATGCTACGGCTAATCGCTATTTTTCTCGTATTTTATTTGCTTAGTAGTAATTTCTTAAGTTATACACATACGAAAAATACGACTGTAAGGCTGAAGAGCTAGCTAATGAAATAAAATCCAGATAATCTTTAACTTTTTCTTTAGCATCATCTATGTTGCGAAAAGGTCCGATATTTAAATCTTCCCTGGTTTTAAAGTACCAATAATTTTCTTTAAAGATAAAACGATCCGAGCGTTTTCCAGGATAGGATAACTCGCCTGAACGAGGATTATTCATTAGCTATACTCCCTTAGTATTTATACAGCAGTTAAGGCAGAAACTATGCCTGGAAAATGATAGTTGTATAAAATCAAAGGGTTAATTAATCTGGAAAGGTGTCATCCGCAAGAGTGTAAAAATCGCTGACCAGAAAAGTCAAAGCTGTTACCAGAAAATGCAGTAAACTTTTGTTTGATTATTGCGTTGTACCGCTTTCAGTAAAAACATTTACCTTAACTAAACGCTATACTGACTATGTTATGTGCTATACCAGTTTTATGCTGGTGATAAGATATATTAGTTTTATTATAAATGTTAGCTGCTAAGAGCTAGTTAGAATATGAAATCGGTAAAAAAGTATTTTTAAGAAGTAATAAGTTCACTTTTGTAATATAGCCAAAGCGTTAGAAGTAATAGGGTTTGTAATAACACAAATGAGTAGTTGATAACAAATGACTGAACAAGACCAGCATGAGCAAAGGCAGTCTCCCCGCCGGGCAGTCCGTTGGAAAGCCGCCATAAAAGATGGAGACAGGGTAATATCTGCTAAAACTGTTAATGTATCTGAGCACGGTGTTTTACTAGAGGCTGATGCCAACTTTAAAATGAAACAAATTATTCCGGTTATGATCCAAGCCAATCATAATGGCAAGAATATAACCATTTATGCCCGTGGCCAAGTTAGGCATGTCGTCATCAGAACAGTCAATTTTCATCTTGGGCTTCAGTTTACTGAAATTCAACCGGAAGCCCAAAAGTTCTTAGCGTTGTTTGCTGAAGGAGCCTGAGAGGTTGTTTCTAGCCAAGTAATAGCAGGTTTTCAACTTGCTCAATATCTTCGGCTAAACCAGAAACTAAAATACAGTCGCCGGGTTTCAATAAAGTACCAAATCTATTGGTGATGGGATGATCATTTCGTTTGATGTCATGTATTTCTACTGAATAGTTAGCCAGGAGTTGCTCATTAAGTGGTTGGTCAATGCAGACCGCATCGTCAGTTAATGTTATGGCATGTAATATTTGCCTGGGCTTCCCCTTTGCGTCAATCAGAGTAGATTTTTCGCCTTGATAATAGCCATGTAATAATTGGTAACGATCTTTTCTTACTTGGTCTATTAGCTTTCTCACCACTGCTCCTGGCTGGTCCAGCATGACAAGAACATGACTGATTAACATTAGACTGGATTCTAACACTTCTGGTATGACTTCGGTTGCACCAACTTCTTTGAGCGCTTCTAAATAGGTATCATCTCGGGTTCTGACAATAATGGGAATATCACCCCGCAAACTGCGAATATTTTTGGTAATAGTAATGGCTTGGCTGGGGTCATCAATACACACAACCGCTAAGCAGGCTTTGTTTAAGCCGATGGCCTTGAGCAATTCAATACGTCGGCAATCACCATAGTAAATATGGGATTCTGCTTTACTGGCTTCTTTTATTCGAATGGGGTCATCATCCAAAGCGGTATAAGGCAGTTGCTGCTGTTTTAGAAACCGACCAATTGACTGTCCAACACGACCGTAACCGCAAATAATGGTGTGTCGATTAAGCTTATGAGTGAGCTGAGCAATTTCTTGGGCATGGCTATCAGCAGGCTTAATGGGGGAGAGGGGAAAGGCCCACTTAACAATTAAGCTGCTATAACGGATCATAAAAGGGGTGGTTACCATCGACAGAATACTGATCGCTAGCAGTAACGACTGGGATTCTTGGTCTATAAGTTGTTGCTTACCAGCTAAGGCAATCAGCGCTAGACAAAACTCACCACTTTGTGATAGATAAAGTCCAGTTGTTAGCGCTGATTCCCTTTGCTTACTAAATAAATAGGTCAGTATGGCAATTAATAAACTTTTGACTGCTAGTAAACTGACTGTAGCAACTAGGATAATCATCCAGTTTTGAATAAATAAATTCAGGTTTAGCATGGCCCCAACGGAAACAAAAAATAGGCCTAGCAACACATCACGGAAGGGACGGATATCATGTTCTATTTGATGTCTATAATGGCTTTCTCCTAACATCATGCCAGCTAAAAAGCCGCCTAGTGCCATTGATAAGGATAAAAAGTGGGTAATCCAACCGGCAAATAGCGCAACGACTAATACTGTCAGTAGAAATAATTCTTGCGATCGTGCTGTGGCTACTTCATGAAATAACTTAGGTAATAAGAACTTGCCAATAAATAGCATGGCAATAAAAAGCCCTATTCCTTTGCCAAGTGCAAGCAAAACAGCATGTCCCAGTTCCTGATAACTGTCACTACCTAAGGTTGGAATTAGGGTTAAAAATAAAACTGCAGCAATGTCCTGAAAAATTAAAATAGCAATGGTAATCTGGCCATGCTCAGTTCTAAGTTCATTGTGTTCAGTCAGTTCTTTGGAAACAATCGCAGTTGAAGAAAGAGCCATACCAGCGGCGGCGAGTAGGGCAACCGTGATAGGAAGCTGAAATAACCAGCCTACAAAAAAAATTAAAGCGGTAACCGAAATAACCTGAATTCCCCCTAAGCCAAGCACCAGTCGCCGCATTGCGACTAATTGGGCAAAGGAAAACTCCAGACCAATGGAAAACAGTAAAAACACCACACCTATTTCAGCTAATAAGGCGATGGTTTGGTAATCGGCAATACTGTCACTGACTGCTGGACCAAGGATAATACCAATAGCCAGATAGCCTAAAATGGGTGGCATTCTCAGTTTGTTCAGTAGAGCAATAGCCATGACTGAGCAGGCAAAAATCAGCAGCAGTTGATTGTAAAAAGAAAAATCCATAATTAATCCAGAAATTGAATGTACAACAGTAAGCGTACTTGATTTAAATAACAGTTTCTAAGCAGATGGTTTGAGTGATAGTTCAGCTTGCTGGCCAAAGAGAGTAATATTTTGGCTTATTGTGCCTGTAATACGAGTAAACTGGCCACAGGCTTGATTATAAAATTTGCCAAAAGTAGCGCTTAAGCGTGTGATACCAGCAGGTAAGTGGGTCAGCATTGCTGTTGTATTGGCGTAAATAAGCACTTTTTGCACTTGTTGTTTACCACTATTAAAAGTTACTACTACATCTTGTTGGGATGGGTTGGTAAGTTTAAGTGATTGTTGACCAAACTGCTTGCCCATCAGTTCACCACTAAACGGCTTGCGTTGGGGGTATTGATCACACTTCAGTTTTTTTGCTGTGTCAGCATCCCCAAAACCAATGAGTGCCTCACGAGCAAAATAAGGCTTTTGCTTATAAGTCACCTGTAACCAAACATTATCGATTACTTTCGCTATTTGAATGGGATGGAAACCTGGTAACAATGTTTCAACTGTACTATTCAGGTTAGGGCTAGTATACAGCTTGGTTTCAGTTAGGGTGTAATGTCGGCCAAGCCGTTCTTTTGGATAAAGGGGTGCGGGACGAATCTTGAAAGGCTCACTGGGAATATAAGGTTGATGGAGGGCAGCCTGAATAAAAAAGGGACTGATGATCATTGCAATTAACAACAGAACTAATGCTCCATGACTGGCAGGCCAGTACCAGGGCAATAAATTAGGGAGTGGTGGCTTGAGGGGATTGCCTAAATTATCCAATAGTCGATAGCAGCTTTGCTGAATTGCTCGATTGGGGGGGGGATTTAATGATAATAACTGGTAGGCAAAGTTAACCGCTTCGCCATAATGGTGTTGCTGGTAAAGCGTTTTAACCCAAGCAAATAATAACGACAGTTGTTTTTCAGGTTGGTAGCCACCTGTTGCATTATGCCAAAAGGCTTTTAAATTGTGCCAGGGCCCAGCAGGTAATGCCCACCAGCCTAGCAGCAAATTAATGCAGTTATACCATAAACTAAGCTTCCAACTGCAACCTAAGCACCAAATGCCTTCATATTGCTGCTGATGGGTTTTATAGAATAAACCGATGACTCGGTAAAACTGTCGTATACTCAAATTGATTGTACACTGACCACAGCGTTGGCAAGTAGGTAGCTGTTTACTGTCTGTGGCTGTAGTTGAAGACAAGTCTGGTGCTTTTACGGATTGGTTGTTAAGGGTTTTACTGGATTTTATACCATAAGCTTTTGCAAGCTGTTGTTGGTTACGCTTTACTTGTTCAGTAATACTTGTGGCTGATTCAACTTGGTTTGCAGTTGTCGGGGAAGCATGCTGAAAACCCTTGATTAATAACCGATAGGTTTGCTGCAGTTGCTGGAACGCTTGGGTGGTATCCTGATTTGCGTTTTTATCGGGGTGGAGTCGTTTAGCATGATACCGGTAAGCCCGTTTGACATCGTCAAGACTGGCATTGGGAGGCAGCTCTAATTGTTGTAACAGTTGTTGGCGAGAAGGTTTTGCCATAGTCATTGTTCATTTTAGAAACCATTGGAGATAAGGCCTGGCTCAGTCAAACAAATTTATTATAGCTGATGGTTCAAGTGTTTAAAAAAACCTGCCGATACCTTCATTAAGGAACTGCTACTAAAAAGGGTGGCTCATATGTCATTTAACCCCACATCACTCAATCAGCCTAACACTGGATTACAGTCGCTGTATCAGGGGCTTGAGAAACAGTCTTCATCTACTCATCAGCAATTGGAACAAAGCCAGTCTGTTGTATCCCCCCAGCTGAAAGATCAACTGAGTCATTCTGTTGAACCAGATCCTTCCATCACAAAAGTACGACCAGTTAATGAGTTTTCTGCCAGTACAGTAGCAGGGAATGTATTGCAGTTTGTAGCAAGCCGTTTAGCGAAAGAGGCAGCCAACGGGGCTAATGAAGAACACTTGGCTAACCTGTTTGATCAGGCCATCATTGGGGTACAGAAGGGTTTTACTGAAGCCAAAGAGGCGCTAGATGCTTTAGGTGGGTTAACAGAGGATATCGACCAAGGTGTTGATAAAGCATTTAGCCAGATTGAACAAGGGTTAGATCGATTGCGTGAGCAGTATTTACCCACACCTACTGATAAACCAGTCGTTACTGAGGAAGGTCGTGATACTAAGCAGGAGCCTCCCACAGTTACCCCTCCTGTATTGACTGGAGAACCTCGGCTATCCACGCACACCCGTTCGGCCAGCCTGTTAAGTCAGCAGGATTTCTCGTTTCAGGTAACCACCCGTGATGGTGATGTGGTAACGATAAAGGCATCGGCATTTGAGGCGTATCAAGCATATGTCAGTCGTGCTCAAGCACAACATAGTGGTAGGCAAACCTTCGTGGCTGAAGAAAACTTTGAATATTATCAGCATCAGCAGTTTCAATTGGCCATTGAAGGTGAGTTAGACCTTGAAGAGCAGGAGGCCATCAATGGTTTACTCAATGATGTGTTTTCACTTGCCAATGATTTTTTTGAAGGAGATATAGCCACTGCGTTTGATAAAGTATTGTCACTGGGTTTTGACACCTCTCAATTACAGAGCTTTGCTGTTAACTTATACTCTGCAGAAGTACGGCAAGTGACTGATACTTACCAGTCTGTCGCGGGGCTGCCTAATGCAGCAGCAGGCTTAAAACCACTAGCGGAATATGTCGATCAGCTGCAGCAAACCTATTTGAAAGCCGTAGAGCGCTTTAACCAACCCACTCAGTTATTACAAGAATTGTTGGCTAAAGCAGAAGACTTATTTGCAGATGAAGGGGTGTTGATTCCTAGGTTAGCTGAAGTTAGCCAGAAACTACTAGAGCCCTTAACAAGTTAGAGGATGGTGCAACCTCTCTGACTTAGTTACACTTAGCGGCCTATTTGTCGCTAAGTGATTGTTATGCCCTCTGTTATTTTATATACCACTGCTGGTTGCCATTTATGTGATCAAGCCTTAGCGCTACTGAAACCAGCTGCCGCTCACTATAACCTGACAATTACTCTTCAAGAAATTGCAGATGATCCTGATTTAGTGGATCGTTATGGGGTTCGAATTCCAGTGATTGCCTTGGATAATCAATCCACTGGTGAGTTAGGTTGGCCTTTTACAGCAGAAGTATTAAATCAGTTTGTAGTGACTCACCTTGATGAGTGTTAACGGTTTATGGCGGTGCACGTCCTTTAGGCGGCACGTTATAAGTGTCTTGTGTCTTATTTGGACAATTACACAGGCTACGCTGTTATCTGCCGACTCAGTGATTGCTGTTCAAGATGATAGTCAGCAGTGGGTGAAACTAAACGCTCCGGCGAAACGCATTATTAGTTTGGCACCTCATACGACAGAACTTTTATTTGCAGCAGGGGCTGGTGATAAAGTTGTAGGCGTCATTAGTTTTAGTGATTACCCAGAACAGGCTAAGCAACTGCCAACAGTGGGTCGATTTGATGCTATAGCAGCAGAAACCATTATTAGTTTAAAACCGGATCTGATTGTCGCTTGGCGCAGTGGTAATGCCAATGCGGGTATTCAAGCCCTGCAACGGCAGGGATATCCAATATATTTTTCAGAACCAACTCGGTTAACTGCTATTCCGGAACAATTGGAAGAGTTAGGACAGTTGGCGGGTGTAGAACAAACAGCTAATCATGCAGCAGAGAAATTCAGGCAAAGTTTAAAAAAACTCCACACCCAGTATTTAACAAAAAATACTCAGCAAAAAAAGCAACCAACAGTCTTCTTTCTGGTCAGCCAAACTCCATTAATGACGGTTAATAAAAATCATATAATTAATGATGTGATATCAAACTGTGGTGGTGTTAATCCCTTTGCTGACTTACCACCGCTGATACCCATCATCAGTATTGAACAGTTATTAGTGACTTCTCCATCAGTTGTTGTTGCGACTAATAGTCTTCTACAGCAAGATGGCTGGTCAGCCCAACTAAAAAAGCTGCCCGTTATCCAGCACAATCAAGTAATTTATCTGGAAGCGGATCATATCTTACGCCCAACCCCTCGTATATTATTAGCGATGGAAACTTTATGTGAGCAATTAGCTACTAAAGCCACTGTAAAGCCCCAAAAATAGCCATGCCTAATACAATTGTGGCGAGTAGGTTTTTACTAAACCAGGCTATAAACATGGCCAATACGCCAGCTATTAAATAATTATTATCCAGTGATAGCTCTATTTGCTGTCCAGAAGGCATTAACAGGGCTGGTACGATAATGGCCGTTAATACGGCAGGGGGGACATAATTCAATGCTTGGGACAGCCAGCCAGGAAAATAAAATCGGCCAGCAGCAGCAAACAAACTATAGCGAATAAAAAAGGTAACAGCAGTCATACCTACAATTAGCATTACTTCAGTCATTAGTTTTTTTCTCAGTATTTTTGGAAACAAACCGCTCACATAATACGCCAACGATAACCCCGGTAAGGGCAGCAATAATTAATCCGGCTTTATGGGGCAGGGAATGGGTTGCCACTGCCACTAGCCCCGCGCTGACAACTGCAGCCCATTGAGGGCGCTTGACTAAATAAGGAACTACCATACCAATAAAGGTGACATACATTGCAAAGTCTAATCCCCAGTGTTGTATATCAGGTAGGGCTTGTCCCATGGTAATTCCAACCAGTGTACAAACGACCCAGTTAAGGTACATCGCAGTCATTGAGCCAAGGTAAAACCAGTGGCCAGCCACGGGGGAGAGGTTGTTTTTTTGGTCTTCAAAATAACGTTTAGCGGCAACCGCAAAGGTTTCATCAGTTAAACCAAAGGCCAGCAGTGCACGCCATTTTTGAGGGAGTGATTTAACAAAAGGCAACAAAGTGGCAGCATACAACATATGCCGTAAGTTCACGATAAAGGTGGTGAGAATAATAATTGGTATGCTGGTGCCAACAGCTAATAAGCCGACGGCGATAAACTGGCTGGAGCCAGCATAAACAAAAACAGACATAGCCAATGCGGTCAGTGGAGATAAGCCTTGGTTAATCGCTAATGTGCCATAAATGACACCAAATGGAATAGCCCCAATCAGCAGTGGAATAGTTTGTTTTGCGCCAGCAAAAAATGCTTGCCTGGCAGGGTGATTAAATTTGCTAAAAACAACTTCTTGCATAACTGCTATTTCTCAATGATAAAACTGCTGTAAAACAACTTATAATGTTAATTCCATATAAACATCAGCTCTGGTAAATCGAGCTTCGCCTTCCGGATGGGGTAGCGCTTTAAATCCCATTTTTTGATATAGCGCTAAGGCGGGGTGTAGTTTAGATGCTGTTTCCAGGATTATTTTTTTTGCTCCCAGCAAGTTAGCTTGGCTGATAGCATGTTCAATCAGTCGTTGGCCAATGTTATAACCTCGGTATACTGGGTCTACTGCCATTTTTGATAACTCATAAACACCAGGTTGAATGGGGTATAAAGCAAAGGTGCCAACCGCTTGCTGATTAATGAGAGCAAAAAATATCACTCCGCCAGAAAGCAAGTAGTAATTTTCTGGCTGTTCCAGTTGTTGTTTATCTAGGGGTAAAAACTCAAAATACTCATCAACCCATTGGCGATTTAACTGGTAAAAAGCCTGCTTGTAAGCGGGTTGCCAGCCGACAATGGTAATATCAGGCGTGGGCTTGACGAGCTTTTCTTGTACTCGTTGCTGTAAGTTTTTTTCGGTGAGAACTTGTTCCATATCATTTAGTGAAGTAAGTAAATTATGAGGGCTGCTCTCAATACAATCATCAATTGCCGTTTTAATCGCATGCCAAACGGGCTGCAACTGCTGTATTAATTGTTTAGCTTTTGGCGTGAGTGTTAATAGTTGTCGGCGCTCATCCTGGCTATCACTTTGCTTAGTGGCTAATTCCAGCTTAATCATGGTATTTGCCATTTGACTAACAGCAGCATGACTAACACCCAGCAGCTCAGCCAGGGTGCTAATGGGTGCTTGTTGTTTGCTTAACAAGCTTAATAGTGGAAACAACCGAGGGGGCATATCCACTTCTGCGGTTTGGTAAATCTCGGTCACTTCTTGCATGAAGTGGTCACTGAGCCGTTTCAAGCGGCTACCTAACGCCTGGGAGCCAAGCGCAGCGATGAAATCTTGCATTTGTTTAACTCATTACGTAAGTTCTTACGCAACTCTATAAGCGAGTCTAACAAGAATCAATAGTTAGTTGCCAACCGACTGCCTCATGGCGCATTTAGCTAAAGGTTATGCCTTTTCTGTATACTTTGCAGGTGAATGATGCCACTTTATATCCAAGCTATAAATAATCAGACCTAACCAAATAAAGCAAAAACAAATCAGTCTTGGCAGGCTAAAGGGTTCATTGAATAACCAGATAGCCATTAAAAATGTCATGGTTGGACTAATGTATTGAATAAAACCAATGGTGGATAAAGGGAGTCGTGTTGCTGCAACAGCAAAAAATAATAATGGAATGGTGGTAACAGCACCTGCCAGCACTAATTTATAATGTTCAAACTGTTGCCAGTGAAAATAATTAGTATCGGTATACGTCAGGTACAGAAAATAACTGGCTGCAATAGGTAGCATCAGTAATGTTTCAATAAAAAGCCCTGGCATAGCGGGTACCTGTAGCTTTTTGCGAACCAGAGTATAAACACTAAAACTGGAGGAAAGTATTAACGCTACAAGAGGCAGTTTGCCCAGGCTTAGCAGCTCTATGGCGACACCTGCGATAGCTAAACAAACAGCAAAATATTGCCGTTTAGACAGGCGTTCGGCCAAAAATAAATAGCCTAGTAACAGTGTGGTTAAAGGATTAATAAAGTAGCCTAAACTGGTTTCCAACACTTTTTCATTGGCAATGGCCCAAATAAATGTCAGCCAGTTTAAAGCAGCCAAAGCAGAAGAAAGCAATAAACCACTAAATAGTCGCCTATTTTTGAGCAACTTGAAGGTGCTACGTAGCTGTCGGGTGAAACAGAGTAATGGTAGCAGTAAAACTACTGACCAAATAATGCGGTGGACTAACACTTCCGGAGCAGGAACATCCGCTACCCACTTAAAATACAAAGGGGCTGTTCCCCAAATGAAGAAAGCGGTAATGGCTGAAATAATACCTGTCCGCTGGTTATCAATGGCAGTCACAAATACAACCTCATTTACTGAAGATGCCAGAAGCGACGAAAATCGTTTCGACATGCTGAACTACAAGCCGTAGTGCCTTGCGACCCTATGGTGAATAAAAAAACAAACAGAAATGCTACTTATCCTCAATAGCCTCTAAGCTTTAATCGTGGTTGGGCTTATATTGTGCTTGGTTTTAACTAATTTATGGCTAGATTTAGGATAAGTAGAGAAGAGAATGGTTATCCTAAGTAGATTTGATGGGTTAGGCAAGCAGAATTTGGTTCATGTATTCCCATGCAGCTACAAGTTGCTGCATGAGATTGAAGAGATGAGAAAGCTTAATGGTAAGTATATATTAATAATTCAATGCTTGTTTTGCTTGGGTAAGATAATGTTGGCGGTCATCCAAACCATTCAAACCACCATTGATGCGGCGGGTAATGGTTCGAATATCGTCTTGGTCAGCATAACGATTTAAGTTGTTTTTATTCCAATACCAGCCGGCGGCATCGACTACAACTGTCGGATTTTGGGCAACTTCATCCGGCGTGCTTACCACATCAATACCACTGTCTTTTTTATAGGCTTGATAATTAGACTTTCCTGTTAACTGAATAAAGCCTCGGCCACGGTACTGCCAGCCATCGCCACTACTTTCACTGCCATTACCCATGCGGTTGGCATACACTCGGTTGGCTATTTTTTCCGGATTGCGGGCGTATTGGTCAGCTAGGTTCTCATTTGGAAAATATTTACCAAATACTTGCAGCAAGGCTTCTTTGCTGTAGTTGAGATTTTCACTGACATACCGAAAACCACCACTTTCATGGGCAACTTGGGCAATAAAATGCGCAATTCTCAGTGGTGTATTAATTTCGTATTTATGAAGACATCGATTAACTGCTGAACAGTAATGTGACAATGTTTCTGTTTTGGTTTTGGGAAGGATTTGTTCTAGTTGTGACAAGCTGATGAGACTATCAGCGGTTTCACCTTCAGGCTCGCTGATGGTTGTTTGTTGTTTAGCTGCTGGTTGTGCTTTGTCTATGCCTGGTATAACCAGCTGCTGACCTATTTCTAGACGATTAATGTCTTCTAAGTGGTTGGCTTTGGCAATTTCAGGGTAGCGCATCGCATCACCATAATATTGCTTAGCAATGCGCCCTAAGGTATCACCCGCGACTACCGTGTGCGT
Organism: Spartinivicinus ruber; assembly: GCF_011009015.1. NCBI lineage: Bacteria > Pseudomonadati > Pseudomonadota > Gammaproteobacteria > Oceanospirillales > Zooshikellaceae > Spartinivicinus > Spartinivicinus ruber. The sequence continues at coordinate 3,502,180 of NZ_CP048878.1, read as the reverse complement.
TAACATGAAGTTGTCCTCCCTGGTTTTATAACAACACTCTGGTGATGCTCCTATGGAGAAGAAACATCTTTATCCACTGTTGTTGTATTTATTTGTTTGCAGTCCGTTGATGCGATTGAGTCATCAATTGATCAACTCAAATTGGAATTAACCGCGTTGAATTTAATGTTAAGCATAGACCTTATTTTGGAATCTGGTTAGCTGAACGGACTGGTAAAATACCTTGCCAAGCTGATAGCAGGAATTAGCAGGGAGCAATAAACCAGCATAGTTCCGACCAGCTAGAATCCTTACTTGTATAGGACGACACTAATGTGCGCGTTTGATGGGAGCTTCTCGAGTGGCCTTTGGCGATATGCTTGGTAACTGGCAGTGAGCGATTGATTGAAGGATAAACTGGCGTGCTAACGGTAGGCTAGTAAAGTAAAACGGCTGATAGCAACAGCTACGTGTATGATCCCGGTATTCAACATACACCACCCAAAGAGGCTTACTATGATGTTTAGACTGTTTAACCCATAGTTGGCTTGCCCAATAATAGAGCAGGCATTGATAGTGTTGATGTTCAATATGACCTGCAAAGTCAGCGAGCTCTTGAGGAGATGTAATATCTGCCGCCTTGGGTAATGGGGCAAAGGCGTTAATATTAGTGAGTTGAAAAAGGTGTTGGTTGATCATCGTGTTCTCCTGCTACTTAAACAGAGAACTGACGTATGGTTTGAGAGAGCCTATTTAGTTGCCCGGCCTGGATGCATCATAATGTTGCAGTCTAGGCTTGGCCACATCTCCGTCACCGGAATCCACCTTGCTTAGGTTAGCAGGTTGGCAAGGACGTCAGTCCTATTCTTGATGTATACCGTATTGGTTAAATAATAAATTAACGTCTTAATTTTTCTGTTACGAGCAATTTAATACCGCTTATGTCTTGATGGCTACTACTGTTAACTAAGAGTTCATATTAACTAAAAGCTTATGTTTACTAAAAACTTAGGTTAACTCATTAGTTTACAGTGATGTTGTCGCATATATTTTCTTAATCACTGTCTAAGCAATCGCTAAATGACTCTTTATCAATAATGACATTCGCTCAATCAATATAGTCAAACTTGGTGTATAAAAATAGCGCCAGTAGCCAATATTGTGAGCTTATTAAAACAGTAACTCACAGTTTACTCAAGTAAACGTTAGTCTAACTTGCCCCTTACTCTCTAGCACTTTTGTGACATTCTCTAAATACTTAGGAGTAAACACAAAGTTTGATATACTGAGTCGTTTTTAGTAACTGTCTTACAAAAGCACGCTGCTGCAATAGTAATAAGTTGTAGTCAGTCATAGAAAGTAGGCAACATCCAATCAAACAGCGATTTCAGGCAGCTAAATGAGCTATCAGGTATTGGCCAGAAAATGGCGGCCAAAAACATTTAAAGCAATGGTTGGGCAAAACCATGTGTTGCAGGCATTAATTAATGCCTTGGATCATGGTCGCTTACACCATGCCTATTTGTTTACTGGCACGCGTGGGGTAGGAAAAACTACTATTGCACGTATTTTAGCCAAGTGTTTAAACTGCGAAACAGGTATTAGCTCAGAGCCCTGTGGGCAATGTTCAGCTTGCCAGGAAATCGATCAGGGCCGTTTTGTTGATTTGCTCGAGGTAGACGCGGCGTCTCGAACCAAGGTAGAGGATACCCGCGAACTGTTGGATAACGTTCAGTATGCACCGACCCGTGGTCGATTTAAAGTGTACCTGATTGACGAGGTACATATGTTGTCAGCCCACAGTTTTAATGCGCTGCTAAAAACCCTTGAAGAACCGCCTCCTCATGTGAAGTTTCTGTTGGCCACAACTGATCCGCAAAAATTACCTATCACCATTTTGTCCCGGTGTTTACAGTTTGGCCTGAAAAATATGTCACCGGAGCGTATTGTTGAGTATTTAATCCAGGTACTTGAGGCTGAAAAGGTGGGGTTTGAGCAAACCGCTCTTTGGCAAATTGGCCGAGCGGCTGATGGCAGTATGCGGGATGCGTTAAGTCTGACAGATCAAGCAATTGCTTTTGGCAATGGTCAAGTGACTGAGGATAAAGTGGCGGCCATGCTGGGTACCATTGATCAGAGGCAGGTTTATCGGGTGGTAGAAGCTTTAGCCAGCCAACAGCCTGGATCAGTATTAGGTGCCGTTGCCCATTTGGCAGAATTTGCACCGGATTACACCAGTGTACTGGCAGATATGCTCTCTGTCTTTCACCGCATTGCACTGGCCCAAATGGTGCCGGATGTAGTTGATAATAGCGAGGGTGATCAGCAGCAAGTATTGGCTTTGGCCACGAGCATGACGGCTGAAGATGTGCAACTGTTTTATCAGATTGGCTTGCAAGGCAGGCAAGACTTAGCTATTGCACCGGATCCACGCTCAGGGTTTGAAATGGTGTTGTTACGGATGCTGGCTTTTCGTCCACAGCAAGGCCCGGTCATTCCACCTAGTCAACCTTTACCAGGATCTGAGGGCTCTAGCACAGCAGACAACACCAGTAATGCCGACAGCCATTCGAGTTTGCCAGGCAATAGTGCTGTAAATAAAAGTGATCCTCCCCCTACTAATAGCACTGAAGAAAACAAGGGTGATTCAGCTTCATCCCAACCAAAACAATTGGTTGAGAATGCTCAGCTGCAACAGCTATCTAAAGAACCCATAACTTCACAGCCAGCAGGACAAGACTCTATTGATAAAGGGCAGAGTGCAGATGTCAATGCTGCTGAATTAGCGGCCTATCAACAATATGCAGAAGTGATGACACCTGACTATGAAGATTATGCAGTCTCAAGTGTCTATCAGCAGCCTTCATCACCAGTGACAGAACAACCTGCTGTAGATTACAACCCAACAGCGGTTGCTGTGAAGGCCAGGCAGGCACCAGCGAAAAGGGTGGTAAGTGAACCAGCAGTTAACAGAGAGGCTGCTGTTGCTCAACCTCCTGTTGATGGTAAAGTGAAGTCTGGTGAAGCGATAAAAGAGGTTAAACCTGCTGCAACGCAGGCTATGCTTAAAGAAGAGGTCAAGCCAGCGTTTACCCTGGCAATGGTAAAGCCAGCAGACTGGCCACAATTATATTCCCAGCTGTCAATCAGTGGTGCGGCTAATGCGATTGCCCAGCAAATGGAGCTAGTCGAAATTACGGCTGGGCGCTGGTATTTTCGCATCGCGAAAGAGCATACCACGCTACTAAATGATAGCCAGCTGCAGCGGGTCAGTCAGGCTTTATCCCATTACTTTGCAACAGAAATTCAAGTGTCGCTGGATCAGGTTGCTGCAACGAAGGCTGAAACCCCAGCGGCTTACCGAGCCCGAAAACAACAGGAGCGACAAGCAGCAGCAGAACAAAGTATTATTGCTGACCCCAATGTGCAGGCATTAATGCAGCACTTTTCTGCTACAATCGTCGAAAACTCAGTAATGCCAGTCGATTTTTGAGTATTACTGGTCTTTAGTCAAAGCAAAACGAGGTTTTTATATGTTTAAAGGTGGTATGGGCAACCTCATGAAACAAGCCCAGCAGATGCAAGAGCAAATGCAAAAAGTGCAAGAAGAACTGGCCAACGCTGAGGTGACAGGTGAATCTGGTGCTGGCTTAGTGAGTATTGTGATGACAGGCCGCCATGATGTTAAGCGAGTGAACATTGATCCTAGCTTGCTACAAGAAGATAAAGAAATGCTTGAAGATTTAATCGCCGCTGCGGTTAATGATGCCGTTCGTAAAGTTGAAAAAAACAATCAAGAAAAAATGGCCGGCCTAACAGGTGGTATGAATTTACCTGAAGGTTTTAAATTTCCTTTTTAAGTCGCTGATGGGTAGAGGCGCATTGGTTTCAGCTGCGCCTCCATCCATATGTTAGTAGACCAATACAGCATTCTATGTCTTTTAGCCCTTTAATTTCTGAATTAATAACAGCCTTTCGTTGTTTGCCTGGGGTGGGTCCAAAGTCAGCACAGCGGATGGCTTTGCACTTGTTGGAACGGGACCGGCAAGGTGCGTTGCAGCTTGCCCATAGTTTACAGCAGGCAGCCAATCATGTTGGTAACTGCCAGCGATGCCGAACTTTATGCGAAACCTCATTGTGCCCAATTTGTAGTAGTAGCCGTCGGCAGTTGGAAACCATTTGTGTGGTTGAAACACCGGCTGATGTATTAGCTATTGAGCAAGCCGGTGGCTTTAATGGTATGTATTTTGTGCTAATGGGGCACTTGTCGCCACTTGAGGGAATTGGCCCGGAGCAGCTTGGTTTGAATCAGCTGATTGAGCGCGTAAAACAAGAGCAGATTGAAGAACTCATTTTAGCCACCAACCCTACTGTTGAAGGTGAGACCACGGCTCACTATATTGCTGATCAACTTCAGGGGCTGCCTATCCGTCTATCAAGAATTGCTCATGGTATTCCGCTTGGTGGTGAGTTGGAATATGTTGATGGTGGTACGCTGGCCCATGCGCTGGCTGGGCGCAAGCCATGGATGGTCAATGGTTGAAGACTTGCGGCCACAGTGGATAACCACTAATCAAGCATTAGCTCAGTATGCCACTGACTGGCTGGCAGAGCCCCAATTGGCATTGGATACAGAGTTTTATCGTTGTCAGACCTTTTATGCAAAACCAGGCCTGATTCAGCTGGCTACACCTAAGCAAGTATTTTTTATTGACCCTTTACTGGTAACAGACTTTACCCCTTTGGCAGCTGTTTTCAGAGCACCACAAGTGGTCAAAATGTTACATGCTTGCAGTGAAGACCTGGAGATTTTTCAACAATTAACAGGTGCATTACCTGCACCACTGATTGATACGCAACTGGCAGCAGCTTTTATTGGGTTAGGGGCATCGATAGGCTATCAACGCCTCGTGACTGAGCTACTGGGGGTTAAGCTTGCTAAAGATGAAACTCGATCGGACTGGTTACAGCGGCCGTTATCAGCAACGCAAATAAACTATGCGGCATTAGATGTACATTACTTGTTGCAGTTGTACCAGCCATTAGTTAACCGACTGAAAGATTTGGAACGGCTCGATTGGTTACACCAAGAGTGTCAACAACTGGTTGAGCAAGCAGCTAACCCGACACCACTGGATCAGGTTTATCAGCAGGTTAAATTGGCTTGGAAGCTGCGTCGCAGTGAACTAGTGATTTTACGTAAGCTGGCAGCTTGGCGAGAAAAAGAAGTGAGGAAGCGGGATATTCCGCGCCATCGTTTATTTTCTGATGATCAATTATGGTGGCTGGCCAGGATTAAACCCCGCAAATTGATACAACTGGATAAGGTACGAGGGATTCGGAAAGAGCAAGTGGCTCGTGAAGGGCGTGCGATTTGTGGAATTATTGCCAAAGCATTAACTGAATCGGCCAATAACTGGCCTGAGCGGTTACCCAAGCCTTTACCAAAATCGAGCAAACCACTTATTTCTAAGGTAAAAAAACACGCAGCGAAGGTAGCTGAAACACTTTCTTTACCCCCTGAGTTGGTGATTCGAAAAAAACAACTAGATGCACTGATTAGAAGCGGTTTAGCGGATGGCCAATTTAATTGGCCAGAAAATTTACAAACCTGGCGTCGTGAATTGTTGGGGGAGCCTTTATTGACAGAGTTAACCCAACTGGCCCAAGAGCAACAATGTAGTACGGTTATGAATAAGCAGTTAGTTTCTATTTATAAAAGCCCTAACAAAAATGAAATGTATCTGTATGTGGCGAAACAGGCTCAATTGTCTGAAGTGCCCGATGCGCTATTACAGTTATTTGGTAAACCTAAACATGTGATGGATATGTTACTGACACCAGAAAAAAAACTGGCGAGGGCCAATGCTGTTCAGGTGATGAAGGAAATTGATAGCAAAGGCTTTTTTCTACAAATGCCACCCGCTAAAGAGGATTACCTTATTGAATTACCGGAAGAGTTTTTATCCAAAGGAGACCCTGTGTAATGGCTACAAAGCTATTACCTTTTTGGCAAGCTAAGCCGTTGTCGGCAATGAGCCAGGAAGAATGGGAGTCACTATGTGATGGATGTGGTTTATGTTGTTTACATAAACTCGAAGATGAGGAAGACGGGGCAATTTATTATACTCAAATCAGTTGCCGCTGGCTGGACCAGCAAAGTTGTCGTTGCAAGGATTATCAGCAAAGACGACAGTTAGTGCCTGGTTGCCTGGATATCCGAGCAAGCCAGCCGGAAGTATACGATTGGTTGCCTCCCAGTTGTGCTTATCGGTTGTTAGCAGAAGGAGAGTCTTTGCCCGACTGGCATCCATTGGTGAGTGGCGATCCAGATTCGGTACATCATGCAGGTGTTTCATTACAAGGGCAAATGGTCGCAGAGCATCAGGTTAGTGAAGATGATTGGCCTGAATATATTATTGCTATCAGTTGAATATTTTCGGCTACAAAAAATAACTAAATAAGTTAATTATGACATAAGTAGCATACTCTATCTTATGTCATGTTTTTGTAGATTGATTAATCGAATAAATAAAACAGATTAAATAATAAACATTTATTCAATAATAAAAGATATTGATTTGTAAACAAGTTGTTGTATACCAATCCTCACTTCAGTAATGAAAGCACGCACGGATTAAAAAAGCCTGTTTGACCCTACAGAAGTATTACTTCTAGACTTGAACTGAACTAAATTTCTTAAGTAGGACAAAATAATGGCACTGACAATCGGTGGGCGTCGTCTTGTGGCGCTTATGTTAACTTGTTGTATAGCACTACTTTCAATCCAGGCTTCAGTAGTGCGGGCGGGTATGGTCGGTACAGATCAAGTGATTGCTGAAGAGCAGCATCAAGTTGATAAAGAAACCCTGCTAAGTATGCTGGAAGAGCAGGAGGTTAAAGACAAGCTGCAAGCCCTGGGGGTGCCTGAAGAACAGGTAAAATCCAGGATTGATGCAATGACACCGGAAGAACTGGCTCAATTTAATGAAAAGTTAACTGAGTTGCCTGCTGGTAGTGGGGTTGCTGGGGTGATCGTACTATTTCTGGTTGTCTTTATTGTTACTGATATGCTCTGTGCGACGGATATATTTACCTTTGTACGCTGTATTAATTAAGCTAAGTAACCCATAAAAGATTGTAGTGACAAACTTTTTACAACTATTACTACCCTTTCAAAATGCCCGGCATGTGCTGGGCATTTTTATTTTGTTGGGGATAACTGGCTGTACTAGTAATGCTTTTATTAAGCAAATGGATGCACTTCCAGCGGATAGTTTCTATCAAGTTGAGCTGGAGCAGGTACCTTTTTTTCCTCAAACAGAATATCACTGTGGTCCTGCTGCACTAGCGACTGTATTGAGTTATTGGCAGGTGCCTATAGAACCTGATGATCTGGTGGATGAAGTCTACACACCGGCCAAGCAGGGTAGTTTTCAAGTTGAGCTGGTGGCGGCTACACGTCAGCGAGGTCTATTGGCCTATGAAATGAAAGGCTCTCTACAACAGTTGATGGCTGAAATTACCGCTGGGCATCCGGTATTGGTGATGCTGAATTTAGGCTACAGCTGGTATCCACAATGGCATTATGCAGTTGTGGTAGGCTTTGAGTGGTCAACTAAGCAAGTGGTGCTGAGATCAGAGCAACACAAACGTTATAAAATGCCCTTGGCACTCTTTGGTAAAACTTGGGAGAGGGCCCAGTATTGGGGGTTGGTGCCATTGCCCCCTGATCGCTTGCCTGCAACAGCTAATCCGTTGTCCTATCTCAAAGCTGCACAGGCTTTGGAGCAAGTGAACCAGCGCCAGGTAGCGATTATGGCCTATCAAACTGCATTAAAAACCTGGCAGCATCATCCTATTGCGTTACTGGGACTGGGCAATGCCTATTATGCGAAGCAACAGTGGCAACAATCAGTGGATGCATTAATGGAGTTGGTGGCGAATCATCCTCATCATATCGTGGGCTGGAATAATCTGGGTTATGCACTGGCAACAGGTGGTTGTGTGCAGGCTGCACAACAAGCTCTAGCATGTGGACTGGCAGTTCAACCGGATAATCAGCAGTTACTGGCTACTCAGCAAGAAATTCAGGCTCTCACTGTCAAAGATCAGTTTAACCAGTGTCCGGAAGTAGTCTGTAACAATACAAAGCGACAGTAATCCAAACTAATCCCCTAAAATATTATTTAACTTGTTTATAATGACCTGACGATGCTCTTTGATTATGATGAGTAAAATTTTTCTAAACTAAGTTGTATATTATTGTCGGTATGGATCCAAATCATTACTTTTACGGTTGGATGATTTATTTAGCTAGCGCCTTCGGTTGCTTTTTAGTCTGGGTGCGGATGACAAGGTCATTGAGCCGGTTTTTGAAAGGTCTGTTGCGGGGTTTTGTGGCAGTTGCCTTATTTACCCCTTGGTATGTTGATAGCAATCATGAATATTTAGCCCCTGCTGGGCTGATCACCTTGTATGATGCTTTAACCAAAGGTGCTGAGGCGGCCTACCGAGCTGGACATGTGGTGGCTGTGGCAGAGTTACTAATGTTTGTCTTGTTATTGGCACTTTTCATAGTATTGCCATCCCCTAAGCCGAAGCGTGCTAAGGGTAAACCTGATGAGCAAGCAAAGTCACAATCTTCGGCTCGCAATCAAAAGCCACAGCAGAAAAAGCGGACAAGAAAAGTACCCCAGCCAGCCAAAGAGCGAATTACCCCAACCATTTAAAAAAGGCATTACTTTATGGTAATACCTTTATCTTACCACTTATGCCCTGCGCAGAAGCTAGTCCGAATCATTGAGGTATGACTCGGGCTAGACCTTATGAATAGTGCCATTTGCAATAAAGCTGCTATAACTTAATGATGATACCAGATATTTTCCTGTGCTGATCTGTTATATACACAGACACAGCAGTTCTGCCACAGGGGCTGGTCATTAGTCACTATTGCAAGGAGCTGGCAATGACTTATAAGGCTGGGTATATGAGCCTGGCAAGCATATTTTATCGACGTCCAGTAGTGGCTATTAAGCCAATTATTAATACGATGAAACAGGCTGGCGGGAAGTTTAGCCTGGTTTTTTTGATGTTGTGCTCTTTTATCGTATTTGCTGAAGAATCTGACCAGTCATCGAATAGCCAAGTTTCCGCAGCTGATGTACGAATGTTAGTGGATATTTCTGGTAGCATGAAAATCAATGATCCACAAAACTTACGAGTACCAGCAATTGAATTAATGGTTGAGCTATTACCAAAAGGCAGTAAAGCAGGAGTGTGGATATTTGGCCAGCATATCAAGTCGCTGGTTCCCTATGCTGAGGTAGATAGTCAGTGGCGGCAACAAGCAAAGCCGCAAGTCGAAAAAATTAATTCAACTGGTTTATTTACCAATATTGGTGAAGCACTGAATGCCGGGGCATTTGATCGTAATGCACAAGCCAAGCAATCCCGGCATATTATCCTATTAACCGATGGGATGGTGGATATTTCAAAAGACTCAGATAAAAACCAGACAGAACGCGAGCGAATTTTAACTGAGCAAATTCCTGTGCTCAGTGACGCAGGTTATACCATTCATACCATTGCTTTATCCAGCAATTCTGATCGGGCATTGATGGACACCTTAGCCATTGAAACAGGCGGATTATCTTCAGAAGCTAATAATGCTGAAGAACTAACCAAATTATTTTTAAAGGCATTAGAACAGACTGCACCCAGTGAGCAAGTTCCCCTACAAGATAATAAGTTTCTGGTTGATTCTAGCGTTGAAGAATTTACCCTATTAGTGTTTAAACCACGGCCAGAAGCAGTTACCCAACTACTGTCGCCTGATCAGTCAACCTATTCCAAAGCCAATACGACAGATGATATTAAGTGGCACAGCACAGATCAATATGATTTAGTGACTGTACAAAAGCCTTATGAAGGAGAGTGGTTATTACAAGCAGAACCTGATCCTGATAATCGGGTTACCATCGTCAGTGACTTGAAATTAAAGGTAAAAGATATACCCAGTAATTTGTTCTTAGGGCAAGAAGTGGAGCTTGATTTTTGGTTTGAGGAACAAGGAAAAATCATCCTAAAACAGGATTTTTTGAACATTATTCAAGGCAGTTGGCAGGTTTATCAGTCAGCTAAGCTTATCAGCGAACAGCAAATAAAAGATGAGAGTTCGCTTAACGACGGCCACTTTACCGACCAGCTTAAACCCTTTTCAGATATAGGTGATTATCGAATAGAGCTGGTTGTTGATGCAAATACTTTCAATCGACGTTATGCCAAGTTGGTTTCAGTTCGTCAACCATTTCAGATTGAAAGTGAGTTGTTTGCTGAAGAAGGACAAGATAAGTATTTAATTGTAGTGAAACCCCGTAGTCAGTCGATTGACCGTAAGTCTTCCAAAGTGGTTGCACAAGTGCGATATCCAGATGGCACCAAACAGCTTCGCCCGGTTCCCCTTTATAAAGATGGTCGTAGTTGGCGCTTTGCTATTGAGCGTTTGCAGCAAGGTCAACATAAAGTATTTTTTAATATTGATGCCCAGGCAAAAGATGGGAAGACCCTAAAAATAGAAACCGCACCTATTGTATTAAATTACCCGGAAACCCAATCAGCGACTCTAGAAGCAGGTGTTACACCTGAGCCTGAAACAGATACAACTGAACAGGTGGGAGAGTCAGAAGATGAAACTGTTGAAGGTGAAACCAAGGAGGAAGAACCACCTGTCATAGAAGAACAACCAGAAGTAGAGCCTGAGGAAACAGAGGAAACAACAGAAGATGAGTTGGGCTGGATTACATATGTAGGTATTGCTTTAGGCAATATCCTGGTGTTAGGCGGGTTGTTTTTTGTCTATAAAAAGCTGATAAAAGGCAGTGATGAAAAATTTGAAGAGGAAGAAGCAGGAACAGAGGAAACGGAAAAGAAAGAAGAGCCATCAACTGAAACAGTAGATGAAAAGCCAGCAGAGGTAGAGGAAGTTCCTGAAGAACTAGAAGAAGACCTTGTGGAGGAAGATGATATGGAGATTGAGCTGCCTGCTGACGATCTTGAAGATTTAACGGCCTCTGACTCATCAATCGCAGAAAAAGAACCCCCACCTGCAGCGCCTGAATCTACTGAAGAGGAACAGCCTAAAACCAAGGATCAGTTGGATGAAGATGATATCCCCCCAGAAGACCCTGAAGACTTACTCGATGAAGACTTTGACTTATCCGGTGGAGATGAGTCTGATGACAAAAAAGATTAACCTGAATAAATCAGTAGCTGTCTATTTTTAGAGATGCTCTAATATTTTTTCCAGATGATTATACCCAAATTAAAGGCTATATCGTGGTATAGTAGGCAAATGAGTTATATTTAGGTTAACTTGGCTACTGTTGTTATGTGTGAATTATTAGGCATGAGTGCCAATGTCCCAACGGATATTTGTTTTAGTTTTACCGGGTTGATGCAACGTGGTGGGCGTACTGGGCCTCATAAAGATGGCTGGGGGATTGTCTTATATGAAGGGAAAGCTATTCGGGAGTTCCGTGATAGCCAACCGAGCTATCAATCGGCGGTGGCAGAGCTGGTAAAGCAATACCCTATTAAAAGCTGCATTGTCATTAGCCATATTCGTCAGGCAAATTCTGGTCGTGTTTGTTTGGAAAATACCCATCCTTTTATTCGGGAGTTATGGGGGCGAAAGTGGACCTTTGCCCATAACGGCCAACTAAAAAAAGCCAAGCAAGATCTGCCTTTATCGTTTTATTTGCCAGTAGGTACTACCGACAGTGAACATGCTTTTTGCTGGATGTTAGCCCAAATAAGGCAGCAGTTTCCTACCATGCCTGAACAGTCTGAATTGTTATGGCAAACCATCCATCAGCTGTGTTGTCATCTAAATGAATATGGGGTTTTTAATTTGCTTTTGAGTGAAGCGAATTACCTCTATGCCTTTTGCTCAACAAAACTGTCCTGGTTAACCCGGCGAGCTCCATTTGCGGAAGCGGTTTTGAAGGATGCAGAATTAAGCATTGATTTTCAAAAAGAAACTACCCCTAATGATGTGGTCACTGTGATTGCAACAGAACCTTTAACCACTAATGAAGCTTGGAATACCTTAGAGCCAGGACAACTGGCGGTATTTCGGCTAGGGGAGTTAGTGTCCAAAATAGAATAACTATTGTACTCTTTCACTCAGTATGAAGCGTGGATTCAACTAACAAGTGCAACTAAGCAATATCTAGGTGAGAGGGTATACTAGCCGGCTAATCTTTTCCGGCCCAATCATAGTTGTAAAAAAGGATCTGCTTTCGGTTCATTGGTTAAATAGGTTGCAAATTTTTGGCATATAATTAATTTGTTAATGCGATTTTTTTATATGCTTTTTACAATATAGTTAACTGTATAGTCTATCTTATAAGCAAAAGGAGGTGTTCAAGTTATTTATGCAGCCGTAAAAGTACTTGAATATCTAAAGTAGATATTACTTAATACATGGAAAAGTGTGCCGAAATATATAAATAAACCAATAATTTTCTAATCCCAATCATTGAAATAGTAACGTGATCAATAATATTTTTTTGTCGGTAGTGCTTATTTATTCTAGAAAAAGCTTTATGCTACTAAGTGTTTTTATAACACTAAAAATTCATGGGGGAGAGATAACTAGTTCACTGGATACTAGCTTATCTTATGGGGCAATGTGGCGAGTGGAGGGACGAGATACTCGAAAATATGGGAATGATACTGAGCCTACCCATGATGATGTAAATTCTAATGATGGTAATCGTAACTATGATACAGGGCTGGTTTCTAGTCTTTATAAGCTTACTTTTGAATTAGAAGCTAATTACTCAAATGCTGAAAGCAGAGTTGAAAATATTGGTATTTTTATTCGAGGAAGGGCTTTTTATGATAGTGTCGTAATAGGCCAACCTACGAATTGGATTGACGCTAATAATCGCCTTACACGTCAAGGTTTTCCAAATCAAATAAACACTTACCCTTATGGAGATGGTTTTAATAATAGAGTTGATCGTTTAATTGGTAAAGATGCTTCAGTATTAGATGCTTTTCTTTTTATTGATTTCCATATAGATGAAAAACCAGTCGATATACGCATTGGCCAACAAGTATTAAATTGGGGAGAAGGCTTGTTTTATAGAGGAGGTATTAATACAATTAATCCAATAGATGCTGTTCAAATCGCATTACCTGGATCTAAGATAAAAGACATATTGATACCTCAAATGGCTTTGTCATTCACATTAGGGCTAACTGATAATACATCTATAGCGGCGTACTATATGTTGGAATGGGATGAGGCAATAGTACCCCCTAGAGGTTCCTATTTTAACAATAATGATACATTTGCTGAAGGGGCTGACAAGGGATATAAGCCAGTAAGTGTTGATGTAATGGCTATTGCAACAGCTTATCAAACGTTATTGAATCCAGGTTCAAATTTGTATAGTGATTTAAATATCAATACAAACTCGTCACAAGAATATATAGTTGCTGCAGATGTTAGACAGAAAAAGAGTGCGTCTGATGGAGGTCAGTGGGGAGTTAATGTTAAGTATTTTGCTGAAGATCTCAATGGAACAGAGTTTGGATTGTATTATATTAATTACCATGCTCAAGTACCCTTTATAGAAGCCATAATACCTAATAATGGCAGAGTAGAAAACTTTAACTCAATAGAAAGTATTATAATAAAAAATCTATGTTTGGATCCCAGATTAGGCTTAGCCTTTGATGAAGCTAGCACATGTATTGCGGGTTTATCATCGAATCACATTCTATCAAACGATTTATTTGTAAGGAGAGTTTTTCCTGAAGATATTCGTATCTATGGGGTGAGCTTCAATACCGCGATTGGAAGAACATCTATTGCTGGTGAGTTAGCTTATCGACCGAATATGCCTATGTGGATTGATCACCCAGAGGATTTGGCTGCCGGAATATCCCTGAATGCAACATCTCTTGCTAATCAAGTTGCAGCAGGTTACTCTGCTGTTTGTTCTGGAGATACATTTAATGTATCTCAAGCGAGAGTTAATAATAAGGCATGTTTAGGAAGTTGGTATAGTAACTTTGAGCGAGTTGAATTATGGACTGGCTCATTAGTATTTATGCATAATTTTGGCCCCTCTCTAGGTTTTGATAGCTTTATAGGGTTATTTGAGCCTCACTTTGAAATGATTTCTGGCTTAGGTACTGATGATTATGATAAGTTTATATCAAACGGTTCAAATCCTTACAATAAAATAATTTTTGCTAGTGACTATACTCCAGCTCATGAAAGGTTAGATCGCTTTAGTTGGGGGTATACCTTAGTATTATCGGGAGTATGGAATGATGTATTTGCAGGTATTAATTTAAATCCAGTTTTTCGCTTTAAACATGATGTAGATGGTAATTCAAGAAGGACAGGCAGCTTTATGGAAGATCGTAAAGCCGCGACTATTTCATTGAGTCTAAACTATTTAAACACAGTATCGGCTGGTATTAGTTATTCGAATTTTTTTGGTGCTGAGCGACGGAATAAACTTAATGATAGGGATAATATAGCATTGATAATCAAGTATGATTTTTGAAAGTAATTGACTTCTCCTGAGAGAATAAATTTTTTATAACTATGGATAGATTATATAACTAATGATGGCTTATCTTCTACCTTTTTGTCTAAGTGCAGCTGGTCTGAAATAACTTTTGTTTGGTGGGATATTAGAAAATGTTATATAATTTTTCATCTCGTTAGCTATACCCCCTACAAAATAGCGTCGAGCCTGAAGGTCATGGTATACATCTAGGCTTGTCCATGTTGTCGGCTGATCATAGTAATTCAGTAAATAAGCCATATTGACCCGCCATAATTTTCCTCGGATATCATAAAGATCAGCAATAGCTATTCCCCAGCTATCTTCATCTAGATATAAGGTTCGTTGAAAGTAAATATGACGTTTTCCCTTTTTGAGAGTACCTTCCACAACCCAAACTCGATGTAGTTCATAACGGGTGTAATCAGGGTTAATGTGTCCAACTTTTAAGATATCATTATTTTTTAAACTAGGGCTAACTAGCTTATAGTTATTATAGGGTATGAAAATCTCTTGCTTACCTTTTAGTTTCCAATCGAATCGGTTGGGGGAACCACTGAACATATCAACATCATCAATAGTAACTAACCCATCAGCTAAATCAATAGGAGTATCATAAGAGGCATTTGGGGCCCGTCGAATTCGGCGTTGGCCCACATCATAGGCCCAAGATAATCTAGGTTGTTTTACTTGATCGAGAGTTTCAAATGTTAATAAAAGGCTCCCTGCTAACCTAGCTGGAGCAAGAGTTTCGGATAAATAATAGATATAAACATTTCCTAATGTCGATTCGTTACCATGTGGATTATAATAGTGGAAATATGCCTCTTGTAAGAGAGTAATCGGTGTATAATTACCATTGCGGTGAACGGAAGCAATAACCTGTTTACGTTTTATGTATATTCCACGATAACGAACAATATGATTCCATAGGACTTCTAGTCCATTTTTTGGTATAGGAAATGGAAAACCAGCATAGGCTCCAGTGAATCCATTGCCATTGTTAATTAGCTTTGCAGTAGTTGAATTTTTATAAGTATTTTTATAAATAAAAGAGGGGAGTGATCCAGAGCGACGAGATTTGTAAATAGGCATATTGAAGGTTTTTGGGTAAGAATAGAATAATGCCATTTGGCCTTTGGTTAGGTTTTTTGAATATCGTTTGAAGTTATTTACAGTAATCGTAAATAAAGGCTTGTCTTGAGGATAAGGGTCAGGATAGTGTTGTCCTGGCTTGGTAAAAGTTACTGGTATATCAGTTTTTTTGATACCTCCAGTCCACTCAGGGATTTTACCTGTGCTATTTCCTTTTTTTTCTGCTCCTATTGGAGTTAAATTAGTTTCTAATAATTCAACTTCTTGAGGGGATATCTCTGCCAGAGTTATTTTGATCGTGAAGATAGAAATAGCTGAAATAATAAAGGATATATTATTAATAAAATTGATATGTGACATAGGACCCTCAAAATTATTCTCGAATAATTAAAAGTTTAGTTATCACTAGATTAGTTTATAGATATAATGCAAACAAATGAAAAATTAATTCATAGTTAAAAAGTTACCTAATTATCATCATACCTAAGCTATATTTAGTAGCTTACCTGGTAGTGGAGGTGTTCTCAGTGCTACAAATGCTAGCCTAGGAATAAATTCTACTAAGCTAAATCTTCGATTAAATCGATACTGAAATTCAGCAAGATAACGTTGTGCATATTTAGCGCGAATAGCATGATAAGTACTACGTAAAGCACTTTTTAAGTTTCCAAGGATGGTGTTAACCCAATAAAATTCAGGTTCCTCTACTGATGCACGACCACCACCGCATACAATTTTATCATGAAGACAACCTGCTTCTATGACACCATTAAAACAGGCCAGTCCATCGGAGATTACGGTACTGCCCTTGGCCAAATTCTGCCTACTCCAAGCCGTTATCTCTTCTTTATTAAACCCTTTTAAAATGCTCAGTTTAATTCGTGTCGGTTGACCTTGTTTTGTTGTTTCTACGGCTGCTACAAAAGGTATTTTCCCATCTGCTCCCCTACCTCTTTTGCAACCTGTACGCTCACCACCAAGATAGGCATCATCAATTTCAATAAAACCCGACAATTGCTTGGTGCCTTCTCTTTCTTGCATCACTTTCATGAGCTTATGTTTCATTCTCCAGGCAGCTTGATAGGAAATACCTAAATGGCGATGTAATTCTATGGCTGATATACCTTTTTTGTCTTGGGAGATCAAATACATCCCTTGGAACCAAGTCTTTAATGGTAATTTGGTTGATTCAAAGATAGTACCTGCAGTTACAGATGTTTGCTGGTGACATTTATAGCACTGCTGAAGCTTTCTAGTAGTGAGTTGACAGCATTTGTCGTATCCACAATTGGGGCACTGAAAACCTTCTGGCCATCGCAATTTGTATAAGGTATTAAAGCATTGTTCTTCTGTACCATATTGTTTGAGAAACTCGTTTAAACTCAGGCCTTTTTGAAATTGAACTTTGTTGATAGCCATTATTTATACCTTCTCAATTAAGTTTCCATGCTGTTCAAATATACAGCAGTTAATGGCTTAGGTATAGTGATAATTAGGAAAAGTTAAGCAAGCTGCTACTCTTGCTCCATTGCTGCAGATCTCTCAACTTTTAGGCTGAGCTCATCGTAAATAAAGAGGGGGATAGCAATATGACTTTGATTGGCAAGACAGCAATCCCATATAGCAAGTAAAAATCCATGAATATGCTTACGTGAGATGATTTTGTCATCGATTTCATGGAAAAAAGTATGCCAAAAATGTGTTTGTTCAGCAAATGATTCCACTATTTTTATACCTGCAAGGTACTCTGCAAGGGGGTCAAGTGCTATGCGTATACGCTCTTGTGCAGGTTGAATAAAATGAATTATTCTTAGTTGATTTGCAAGGTATTTAAGTCGCTCTTGTTTGTTTTCTCCTTCCATTTCAGAAAGTACCTCAGCAATAAGAGGTGATGATGGCTGGAAATTTGTTTTGAGAGATACCCAGGCGATAGTTTTCATATCGCGATGGACTGTTAGGTCATCTAACTTTTTTTTATGAATGTTTTTATTAAGGTTATTCAGGTAACTTAACATTAAATCTGGTATGCTTTCTGGTAGTTGGGCTTCACAATTGCTTTCCACTTTTGAAATAATTAGTTCAGCATACAGCTTTACTAGCATAACAGTAATTTCTCTATTACTGATTATTGAAGAAAGTTTACTACAGTATTTGAAGAAAGTTGAATCATCAAATAAATTTCTTTTCTGCCGTTTAACCAAGTAGGCTTCCATAAATGATGATAAATGATTACCAGAAACTCTTAGTGGTTTAATTACTGATTTAATGCAACCACCAAGATTTTCTTCATTTCGAGAAGTTATTATTAAAGCATTAATTGAAAAAGTATGTATTTCTGGATGAAATTGCTTGCATGACTCCGTGGTCATTTCAGAAAAGTGATCAACTATAACTAAAAGGCGTTGATATTGGAGTAAGTATTGTAATAGCCTTTCAGGAATAGGTGCTGGGGATTCAATTAAGTCTTGTAGCTGTCTTCCAATTACTGTCAGTAAAGTATCACTGTCTTCTGATAGATTTACGTCCAGTTCATGTTCTAATAATATTGGTAGCATAATATGGTAAGAAGGCCTATTATTTTTTTCTTCTTCCATTACTAACTTTGCGATTTGGCAAGCAAGACTTGTCTTACCTGAGCCCCCTTCTCCTGAAATAAGTAAGCAGAACTTTTTTTTTCTAGTTCTTTTCTCTAATGCTGTAAGGGTTAATGAGTCTAGTAACTCGCCATCTATTTCCACAGGTACAGGGATATAAACCTTTCTATCATATACAGTGCTTTTTTGGGAGAAACGCTCACGGGCTGAATATATATGTGATTTAACCCAAGCATCAAGAACCCTAGGTCGGTAATGAAAAAAACCAACAATAAGTACTAAATTAAAAGGTAACTTCATTCCTCCTAACCAAGATGGCAGTTGAAATTCTGTATATGATTTTATACTTTCGTTAACGTTTAAAATCCATAATGGTTTTGCTAAAAATATAATTAACCATATTAATATGAGGGATGATATATAGATGGATATCCAGAAAATAAAAATGTTTTGATTGATCCAGTATATTATTTCGTATTTAAGACTTTTCTTTTCTAGTTTTATATGATTGGATAGTGATGTATTTGCGATTTTTATATCTTTTAGTGTAGGATTATTAGTTAAGTCTTTAAATGAAGATTCTATATTTGTTGTTATCTTTTCTATTTCGGAAATGGATGTGTTGTTTGCATTAATTAAGCTGTCTTTTAAGATGTCGTTAGTATTTTTAATTATTATGTGGCATAGTTCTTCATTTTTTCTATGTTTATAAAATAGTTTGGCTAATTTAGGTAGGCTGGGGCTCGCTGCCATACCAATTTTCCCTAGAGTATTTATTGTATTGATTACTGTATTGTAATTATTGTTATAAAATGTAAGAGAATCATTTATTGGTGTATCTAATAAATTGATTAATTCAGGTACTGCGGATTTTGATTTTTGACCAATTTTGCCAAGGGTAAGAATTATAGAGTTTTTAATATCTATGTTGTTTGTAGAGGTTAGTTTGGATTTTAAATGAGGTATAGTGTTGCTTGCTGATTTTCCAATAACTCCTATTGCATAAATTATACGTTCTAATAACACTTCATTATTACTTTCTAGTTTGTTTTTTAAAATTTTGACTGCAGGCTTGCCAAGCTTTCCCAGTGCTTCAACTGCTGTAAAACAAATATCATTACAGTCGTCATTTATTAAACCAGATAATGGAATTATTACCTTATCAGTTGAATTTCCTATTTCACCAATAGCATTGAGTATATATTCTTGCAATAGTTGATTTTTAGAATTGATATATTCAAGTAAAGTGTCAATTGATTTTTCACCTATTTTTTCGAGGGAGTCTATAGCTGCAAAACAGCTGCTATTACATTCATCATTTATAAAATTTTCTAAAAAAGGGATGGCAGTATATGCATTAGGTCCTATAGCACCAATGGCAATAATAATGTCATCAGTTACTTTTTCATTGGAGAGTTTACTTATTAATATATTAACAGCTGGTTGACCAATTTTACTAAGTGCAGTAATTGCCTCGTCACATATATCATCACATTCACCTTGAATAAAATCGGCTAAGTAAGAAATAGAATGGCTTGCTGGTGTGCCAATATTACCAATTGTTTGGATAATAGATTTTACGACCCTAGTATTGTTGGTATTCAATTTGCTTATAAGTACTTTAACTGATGCAGCTCCAATTCTTCCTAGAGCATTTATCGCCTCATAACATTTATGGTAACTTGAGCTGTAGTTTCTATCGTATGTATTAGGACATTCATCATTTATAAAATTGGCTAAGTAGGGAACAGCTTTACTTGCTTTTTCTCCTAGAAAACCAAGTTCTCTTATAGCGGTTATAGAACTTTTATTTTGCAATTTATTAATATATAAGTCGACATCTTCTACCTGTTTGTTTGTTGAGCATAGAGCGTAGTTGCCTATTATTGCAAAGGCAAATACTACTAGCCTATTGACTGTTATTATTGATTTGATAGTCGCTTTTACTTCGCTTATAGTTTTTTTCATATCTGTTTAGTTGAGGGGAAATAACTAACACCTAGAATCTTTTAACAGAATATTTTGTTTAGTATATAGTTAAGCAGATATTTTTCTGTACAGCGAAGCTTTGACTTGTAATTAGGTATAGATATCAGGAGGATATAAGGCATTATAATTAGCTTTTACTCGCTATTAGTATTGCAGTGAATATCGCCAGTAATTATGAATGAGTAGTTTCTAATGTAAAAGTTTGTAGGTATCAACTTTGTTTGAGTGATATTGATAGGGGCATGCTTCCTTTATTAATCATTATTCGCTACAGTAGCTTGGTAGTGAAACTGCATTTATACAACGCAGTTGATGCAAAGGCTTTAGATAACAAAGATAGCTAGTATAAACATAATGAAATTTTCAAGTACCAAGGAATATGTTGCTGCTGATGAATTGACCATGGCAGTGAATGCGGCAATCGCTTTGCAACGTCCATTGTTGATTAAAGGTGAGCCTGGCACAGGTAAAACCATGCTGGCTGAACAGGTGGCCAAGTCTCTTCAGCTACCGCTGATTCAATGGCATATCAAATCTACTACCAAAGCGCAGCAAGGACTGTATGAATATGATGCGGTGTCTCGGTTAAGAGATTCTCAACTGGGTGATGAGCGGGTTCATGACATTGGCAACTATATTGTTAAAGGCAAGCTGTGGCAGACATTCGATTCGGATCAGCCAACAGTATTGTTAATCGATGAAATTGACAAGGCTGATATCGAGTTTCCTAATGACTTGTTATTAGAGCTGGATAAAATGGAGTTTTATGTCTACGAAACTCAACAGCGCATTACAACAAAACACCGGCCTATCATTATTATTACCAGCAATAATGAAAAAGAGTTACCTGATGCATTTTTAAGGCGCTGTTTTTTCCACTATATTAACTTCCCTGATCAGTCCACTATGCGCCAGATTGTTGAGGTTCACTATCCTGGTATTGCGGCAAAACTGGTGACAGAAGCTATGGAAATCTTTTTCTCGCTGAGAGAAGTGCCAGGCTTGAAAAAGAAACCGTCAACGTCAGAACTGATTGATTGGATTAAATTACTAATGGCAGATGAAATATCTGTTGATATTTTACGTGATCGTGATGCCAGTAAGGCTATTCCACCCTTGTATGGGGCATTGGTAAAAAATGAGCAGGATGTGCATCTGCTGGAGCGACTAGCCTTTATGGCACGTAGAAAGCGGTAAACAGCAATGTTAATCCAATTTTTTGAAACGATCAGAGCAGCAAAAATTCCTGTGACTATTCGGGAATGGCTAGATTTACTGGCTGCTTTGGAAAAGCAGGTAGTCTTTGCTGATATTGATCAATTTTATTATTTGTCGCGTACTTGTTTGATTAAAGATGAACGCTATTATGACCGCTTTGACCAAGCGTTTGCCCATTACTTCAATGGTCTTGATGACTTAACTAAAGCGTTAGAAACGCTTATTCCAGATGAATGGTTACGGAAAGCCTTTGAACGGCATTTATCTGAGGAGGAAAAACGACAAATACAGTCTTTAGGTGGTTTGGAAAAATTACTAGAAACTTTTAAAAAGCGCTTACATGAACAACAAGAGAGGCATCAGGGAGGGAATCGTTGGATTGGCACTGGTGGCACCTCACCATTTGGTGCTTTTGGCTATAACCCCGAAGGTATTAGGATTGGTCAACCGGGCTCCAGGCATCGCCGAGCAGTTAAAGTTTGGGATCAACGCCAGTTTAAAAATCTGGATGGTGAGGTAGAGCTTGGTACTCGAAATATTAAAATGGCATTAAGACGGCTACGTAAGTTTGCCAGAGAGGGAGCAGCGGAAGAGTTAGCATTGAATGATACCATTCGAGCCACAGCCGAAAAAGGTGGTTTGCTGGATATTAAAATGGTGCCGGAACGCCATAATACAATCAAAGTACTGCTCTTGATGGATATTGGTGGCACTATGGATGATCATGTGCAACAGTGTGAAGAATTGTTTGCTGCAGCAAAATCTGAATTTAAACATTTGGAATTTTTTTATTTTCATAACTTTATTTACGAGTCTGTTTGGCAAGATAATTTTCGACGCCATCAGAACCGTTTTTCCAGCTGGGAATTATTGCGTACCTATGGCTCGGATTATAAAGTGATCTTTGTTGGTGATGCAGCTATGTCTCCTTATGAAATTGCTATGCCTGGGGGAAGTGTTGAACACTGGAATGAAGACGCGGGAGCCACTTGGATGGAACGTTTTAAAGATAAATTTACTCATATTGCCTGGCTGAATCCGTTACCTGAAGCGACTTGGGAGTACTATCAATCTTGTCAGATGATTCGTGAGCAGGTTGAAAATAATATGTTCCCAATGACAATGGATGGCTTAGAGCGTGCTATGCAGTGCTTAGTAAAATGACACCACCAGAAGTCCAGCAATATCCAAAAATTATTCTTTTTGATGGTGTTTGTGTATTATGTACCGGCTGGTCAAAATTTGTATTAAAGCGAGATAAGCAGCATCAATTTGTAATGGCGACAGTTCAATCCCCTGTAGGGCAACGCTTATTGAGTTGGTTGGAAATGCCACTGGATGAATTTGATACCATGATTTACCTGGAAAAGGGCCAGCGTTATACCCATCTTGAAGCATTCTTAAAGATAATCCAATATTTTGCTTGGCCATGGCGAATACTATTAGTATTAAAGCTTATTCCCCGACGTTATAGAGATAAGCTTTATTGCTTTGTTGCCAGTCGTCGTTATCGTTGGTTTGGTAAACGACAATATTGCTTTATTCCTTCTGCACAGCAGCGAGCACAAATCCTTCAGGACTAAATTGTATTTTTAGTGGTTATAGCCAAAGCGAATGGTTTTTAGGGGAGGCCGTCGAGCGATGAGGCCCCATGAGTTTATGTTTTTATAAATGATTGGGGTAAGACAGTTTGTTGCTCCTGCATAAGCTGTATTCACACCATCCTTGTGTGCTTAGCGACGACAACAAACCCTAAAAATCATTCGAGAAGGGGATATTTGAAATTTTATAAGGATATTTGATGAATAACGTACCAAATTTATTTCCGTCAGTTAATTCTCAACCCCAGCAGTTAGTAGCCAGTAATCTTTATTCGAATGAATCGAACTCAGACAATTGGGCTGGTAGAAGGTT
This sequence comes from Spartinivicinus ruber, assembly GCF_011009015.1. NCBI lineage: Bacteria > Pseudomonadati > Pseudomonadota > Gammaproteobacteria > Oceanospirillales > Zooshikellaceae > Spartinivicinus > Spartinivicinus ruber. The sequence continues at coordinate 3,478,797 of NZ_CP048878.1, read as the reverse complement.
GCAGCTTACTATTTCTCAAATAGCAGAGAAACTTATTGGGAACTATGATTATAGAGTAACAAAGGAACGAACTGCTTATAAACAAGGAATTAAAATTAGTAACTTAATAAAAGTGCCTACCAATCAACAAGCTAAAACTCTCTATTGTCGTCAAGGACTGTTAAGCCCAATATTTACTATTAAACGGCTAATAAAAAAGTATGATAATGCTATTTTTAATCGTTTTTCTCAAGGTGCTTATATAGGTGATTCTCCATTTGGTAAGGGGGGAATTTGTGCGGTACTAGTGATGAAATGGTTTGGTTCGTTAGCTCATAATATTGACTTTTTTTCTGATATTGGACCCTATTACACTGAATTAAAAAAAACGGCAGTTGATGGTCGGGAAGAAGTTTTTCAGTTGGCAATACATTATTATACCGATATTTATGGGGGTGCCCCTGGTCATGCAGATGCGAGCTGGAATGCAAGGCAAGCCACAGACAAAAAGGTATTAGCTGATTATTTAGCGGACTATGGAATAAACGATAAGGGCTATTTACTGCGTGAAAATCAATTAAAATTGGACAAGCTTGCTGCATGTTTAAATCAGCCAGGCTATTACGATATTGGTATTTATTTGTCTGAAGGTGGAGGGGGACATGCCATAGGAGCAGCGATAAATACTACTGATTCGGGAAAAACAGAGTACCGTTTGTTTGATCCGAACTATGGTGAGTTAGTATTCAGTGATCAAGAGTCATTACAAGCGGCGGTAAAAGACTATATCAGTCGAATTTATCCCAATCATAAAGGGAAATATCGAGTAAGACTTTTTGGTTAAATAGGAAAAAAGTGAATTTTTGTATGAAGGTCTGGAGAACATAGTGATCTCCAGACTTAGGTGTATTAATAATTATTTAATGAGCTCTGCTTTAATCGATACATTACTGAAAGGTGCTGTGGGATTAACCATGACATGATAGAATTGGTTTTGTACAGGGTTGTCGATAGTTATGACCTCTGTTGTGTTTGGCTGAGTAGAAGCATAATCAAACTGTGATAATGTAGGCCAACCATTTTTTGCTAGAGAGGCATAAAGGTCTGCATTGCCTTCGCCTCCATTGAGGGTAATTTTCAACTGCTTTGTACCTGGAGTTACAAATACAAAATAGTATTTTTTTTCCGACTGAGAGGCTAAACTACTTTTTATTATACAGTTTTCCAGCGCTCTAGGATCTGCAGAATAATCCGGATAATAATCATTGACTTTATTTTTACATTGACTGTTGCTTTGGGACATTACTTCTAAATCAAATACTTTTTCATCAGTATACCCATGACTATCACGGACCTGAATGGTAATTTGTGTTTTACCTTCAGACTGGTTGGATGTTTGAAGTATGATGAGTCGCTCATTGTCATTCGACCCAGGTTTGATGCTAATATTACTATTGGCTAAAACAGCCTGATTGCTTGAAGTTACTGTTATTTTAAGTTGCTCACCAGTTGTTTCTTGGTCCTTGATAGAAACTCGTAAACCGTAATTGGCTCCTGCAGTCAATGTGCGTTGTTTTTCAGCTAAAGTGAGTGAAGGCTTGGAATTTGTTCCAGTAGTAATTGCATGTGGTTTGCCATAGACTTGCTGTAATGCACTAATATCGAGAGGACTTAGTCCCTTGCGTTGACCAATTCGCTTTTGATTAGCTGGATCTTTGGTGGTAATAGCTGTGCTGCCATGTTTTGTTGATGCAGGGCTCCAAGCGGCATAGTGCATAATTGAATCAAAATCATAGGGTCCATATTGTGTTGAAAAGGCACCTAGTTTTTGATACTGGCCACCCCAGTCACCACCAATTTGTTTCCAGTTAACGGTAATATAATTGTCACGATCATGACGGCTTTGTTCGTGAGCAAAACCTAAAGCGTGCATTATTTCATGGATAGCAATGCCTTTGCTTTTAATGTTAGCCATTGAAAGGGGCTGTTCTGTGCCTGTCATGCCAAGGTATGAATAGTTTCCTGACCCAATGAATATATTGATATAGTTTGGTTCATTGATACGTGGGACAAATTTAATAGCTGCATTATCAGAGATTTCTTCCATAGCAGAGGCCATGGTTTGACGAATAATTTTTTTGTATTCAGCTTTTGTTTGCTCAATTTCTTTTTTTGTTTTGGGAATTTCAATGAGAACCCATTCATTACCTTCATTGGCAATTTTTACTTGGACCCAATTATCTTTGGTATTTTTAGTGTCTCGCTTGATACATTTTTTTTCTACCCAAATTGAGTCACCTTTTTGGGCATTGTTGGCACAAGACTTTGTTACCCACTCAGTCCAGACGGTATCGTAGTAACTAAGTTTGATTTCGCGGTTACTGTATTGGTAATAAACAATGCCATCGGTCCACTTTGATGCTCCACCCCATGCACTGAAGGCAATATTAGGGTTTTTAGAAGAAGAGAGATTTCGTTGAGAAGATTCGCTGACAGGTAAAAGCTGTCTGGTGTCAATACCCAGATTTTTAGCATTATCTACTGATGCTGCTGCTATATCTAGCTCAACAAGAGCGAGACCATCGATACCGCAAAAAGATACTGATTGGCCTGTATATGGATCGGAAGTTTCTCCAAGCTGACAGTGTTTAGCATTTTCAACAGCTTCTGTTGCTGCAAATACTGGGGATGTAATCAAGATTGACGCTACACAAGAAACAGCAGCCAGCTTAATGATTGCTCTATTTGGCTTTCTCACTTTCACACCTTTATTAATTGAATGTTTGAGTAATGACGCGAATTATGAGAGTTAACGGAACGAGTGGTGTGATTTGGTTCAAAAAACGTGTTGACCAGTATCTCGTCAATAGTGTGAGGCTGTTTGTTTTGCGAACAAGTTGGCTAACTTATAAAATTGTAAAGAATGTAAACATAATATTTATTTATGTATAAACATTTATATTTTTTAGGAATGTATTATTTGAGTTATTAAAAAAAAGTAATAAATAAAGAAGGGGAATAAAAAAAGCGCCTGTTGGGTTGGCGCTTTATGAAATAGAAAAATATTTTAACTCGTCTATTTTATCGAATATTAAAAGTCTGGTTAGCCTCGGTAATATCGTTGTTCAACAAAAGGTGTTTTAGCTACTTTAACTGGCAGTGATTTACCTCGAACTTGGGCAAAAATTTCAGTATCCAGGGTACTGTAAGCTGTTTCCACATAACCCATGGCAATTGGGCCACCAAAACTAGGACCAAAACCACCACTGGTCACTTTACCAATTTCTTTGCCTTCACTATTGATTAGAACAGTCCCTTCACGAATAGGGGCTTTACCTTGTGGCAGTAAACCCACTCGTTTGGTTTGCCAGTTTTTTTCAGTGATTTGTTCAAGGACTTTGGCTTCACCAATAAAGCCTCCTGCACGACTACCTTCAGGTCTTCTGGATTTGCTAATAGCCCAAATTAAGCTGCTTTCCAGTGGGGTTTTAGTGATATCTAAGTCGTGGCCATACAAGCAAAGCCCTGCTTCTAGCCTTAGTGAGTCGCGAGCACCTAAGCCAATTGCTTCTACTTCAGGCTCTGCTAACAACAAACGAGCTAAGGTTTCGGTTTGATCAGCAGGAACAGAAATTTCAAAGCCATCTTCACCGGTATAGCCTGAGCGGCTGATAAAGCAGTCAATGCCTTTTATATTAAGTGCCTGGCTATCCATGAACACCATGTCATTTACGGATGGAGCTAACCTGGCCAGCACATTAGCTGCTTCTGGACCCTGTAATGCAAGTAAAGCGCGGTCGGTTAATACTTTAATTTTTACGTCAGCGGGCAGGTGCTGTTGTAAGTGGGCAATATCCTGTTCTTTGCACGCGGCATTAACTACTAAAAATAAAAAGTCACCCATATTGCTGACCATTAAGTCATCTAAGATACCACCCTGGTCATTAGTAAATAGAGCATAGCGCTGTTTACCAACAGGTAATTCAATAATGTCAACTGGCACCAGCCTTTCTAAAGCTTGTGCTGCTTGATCACCAAATAATTGCACTTGTCCCATATGGGAGACATCAAAAAGACCAGCTTTTGCCCGGGTATGTAAATGCTCATTTTTAACTCCCAGTGGGTACTGCACTGGCATTTGATAACCGGCAAAAGGCACCATTTTCGCCCCTAACTCAAGGTGCAAGTTATACAGTGGGGTTTTCAATAATGCGTCATTTGTGGTCATAATTTTCTCCCATAAAAAGTGGGGTAGCGTAGGCTACCCTGTTTACTTAGTCGTTGGATGGCACGGCTTGACCTTCAATGACCTGTTGACTTTGCGCAAAATATTCCCGAGTCAGTTTAATAATCACTGGACTCAATGCTGCTAAAGCAATCAGGTTAGGAATAGCCATTAATGCATTTAAGATATCGGCAATAATCCATACCAAGTCTAGGCTGGCGATGGCCCCAACAGGCACAGCAATTACCCAAACCAAGCGGAATGGTACAATGGCTTTTTCACCCAGCAAATATTGTACACAACGCTCGCCGTATACACTCCAGCCTAAAATAGTAGTGAAAGCAAAAATAGCCAAACCAATGGTAACAATAGAGCTGCCCACGCCTGGTAAGGTAGTTTCAAATGCGAGGGAAGTCATTGCTGCGCCTTTGACACCGGTAGTCGTGTGCCAGGCACCAGAGGCAACAATTGCCAGACCAGTAATTGAGCAGACTATGATTGTGTCAATAAAAGTACCCAGCATGGCGATTAAACCTTGTCTGACTGGGCTGTTGGTTTGAGCAGAAGCATGGGCAATTGGTGCGCTACCAATACCTGCTTCGTTAGAAAATACCCCGCGGGCTACACCAAAACGTATTGCTGCGGCAACACCTGCACCCACAAAGCCACCAGTTGCAGCGGTACCAGAGAATGCGCTAGTAAAAATTAACTCTAATGCGGCGGGGATTTGTTCAATATTTAAAGCCAATACAATCACCCCAGCTACTAGGTAAGCAATGGCCATAAAAGGCACTAATTTACCGGCGACTTTAGCAATAGACTTAATTCCACCAATTAATACCGCACCCACCAATACCATCATGATAATGCCGGTGATGGTAGGTGAAATATTGAAATTTTCTTGAAGGGCATTGGCAACGGAGTTGGCTTGTACGGTGTTACCCATGCCAAATCCAGTAATGGATCCTAATACGGCGAAAGTGGTGCCTAGCCATAACCAGGATTTGGGCAGGCCATTTTTTATGTAATACATGGGACCGCCGACGTGATTACCATTTTTATCTTTTTCACGGAATTTAACGGCACAAACGGCTTCGCCATATTTAGTTGCCATCCCGACCAGAGCGGTACACCACATCCAGAACAAGGCGCCTGGACCACCTAAGGTAATGGCAGTAGCCACCCCGGCAATATTTCCGGTGCCAATAGTGGCAGATAATGAAGTCATTAAGGCATTAAAAGGAGATATTTCACCGGCTTCTTTAGATTCTTTCCTGCCCCCCCACAGTAATTTAAACGCCAAGCCCAATTTTCGGATTGGCATAAAACCTAATCGAAAGCTTAAAAAGAAGCCAACGCCTAGAATTAGAAATAACATGGCGGGGCCCCAGACAAACCCGCTAATTGATTGAAGAAGTTCCATAAATACCATCTCTATTTTTTTCTAGCAGTTGATTAGGGTCTGTGACATTTGCTCAAGTAGCTAGCTACACCACATTTCTGCCGACTTGCATGGTGAAATAGAAGGCTTAAGTGTGTTTTGCGAGCAGATAACAACAGCCCATTTTTTGTTATAAATCATGCTACTGGCACAGCATGAGATAATTCAAGGACTCAAATCCTACATTGGTTTTTTGTTTAGTGGTAGTTTGATTTTCATATGCTGTTCTTTTGATCACCTTTATTTAAGTTACTCTGTTGTTATATTTAAGGTGCCTTTTTTGTCTATTTATTAGGCGCAAAGGTTGAGCGAAAGGGAGTGACCAGATAAAAGCTTTTAAATGAACAGTGACTTTTAGAGCGGGTCCTACAATATCGCATCAATCGCTAAGCATTTTATACAGCAAATGATTTATTACAATCATTATGCAATTTGTTTAAGTTATGTTGTTATTAATATTATTGTTAGCAAGTATTTAGCTTGGTTGAAGCTGTATAGCTTGCTACATGTTCATTGGTGACTCAGTATAAGTGAGCTTCTGCTTATGGTACTTTTGTAAACCCACCTAATATTGTTGTTGTATTTTTGTTTTATTAATTAACAAAACAAAATAGTTTATTTTTTACTGGTAAAAGCTTTATTGAGCTCAAACAGTTTGATATTAAACTAGTCACGAGAGAGTAGTTTTCTCTGGTGACTATGAGCCATATTGGGTTTTACGTTCTTATTCTTTACCTTTACTTAAAAGCATAAGTGGCATTGACTGAGTAGATCTAATTAAAAGCCCAACTCAGTTAAAATAGTTTCCTATTGGAAACAACCTATCTTATTTGCTAAATCGATGCAAGTAATGAAACATAGAAATGCTTTGAATAGATGTAACAAAACGTTAACAGTTGCTTGCAGCTCAGGGTTCATGCTTACTGAGATTAGTAGGAAGTGAGTAACTATAGAGAGTTGAGGAAGGTGGGTGTTAACAGCCAGCCAGTTAGCTAGCTGGCGGTCACCCATAGAATGTGCGCATCTTCTTTACTGGTTGACACCAGGGCGTGCCCCATATTGGCATCGTAGTAAACGCTATCACCGACATGCAGCTCTACAGGTTCATAAAACTCTGAGTAAAATAGCAGCGAACCAGACAGTATCAGTAAAAACTCTTCTCCTTCATGACGAACCCATTCCTGGTAATCACTGAATGAGCGGGCTCGAACATATGACTTAAAAGGTAGCATCTTTTTATGAACCAGTTGGGTAGCAAGTAGCTCATGTTCATAAGTCGGAGTAGGGTGAGGCTTTCCTTCATTGGCTCGGGTGATATCGCGCCGCCCAGTGGCATGGGGAGTTTTTGGTTGCGTAAACAATTGAGGTAGGTCGATGCCCAGGCCTTGAATTAGTTTTTGCACCGCTGTAAAAGTGGGTGAAATCTGATCGTTTTCAATCTTTGATAGTGTCGATCGAGCTAAGCCTGTCCGCTGACTAACTTCTTCTAAAGTCCAGTTGTTGCTAAGGCGGATTTCCTTTAGTCGTTTACCCAATTGTAAAGGCTCTACATAAGCTTCACTGGATAATGATGTTTCCAGTTTAGGTAATCCGGGGGTTTCATCCGCCATAAAGTTTCCTTAACACTAACCGCTGTTTAAGCCACAGGATAGTACAGAAAGGATAACTTAATGAAAAGCAGAGGGTTTTCTTCTTTGTTAAACTAGCAAAGGATTCGTCGTTACGAATTATGTTTCCAATAAGAAACAAAGTTGATTTAAAGAGAAAAGGTTGCTAGTCTTTCACCCTATCATCTCTATTGTGTTCAATTAGTAGTTAAGCGAGTTGCTAACAAAGGGCTTCTAGCAAGGTTATATCACCTGTTAATTTGCACCTATTACAAATAGTTAGCCTGAAACAATGAAAAGCTTGAAAAGCGTTTAACGAGTTGTTGAGTTTATTTGATAGTCGCTATTTTCTGCAGACATTCAACAAGTGTAGGGTAGTAAAGCGCTTTATTAACAAGCAATTTAATTAAACAGAGTACCTAATCATGGCGCTAAGTATTTTTGACCTATTTAAAATAGGAGTTGGGCCATCGAGTTCTCATACTGTTGGCCCAATGGTGGCAGCCAATCGATTTTTAGCCGATTTAGCTGAACGACAACAACTGAATCAGGTAGCTAAGGTAAAAGTCGCTTTATATGGTTCGCTGGCGCTCACAGGTAAAGGCCATGCGACGGACACAGCTGTGTTGCTGGGGCTATTAGGAGAAGCACCTGCTACAGTAAATCCGGATCGTATACCAGAATATATTCAAGCTATTAATACTCAGCATCAACTCAGGTTAGAGGGAAAACATCTGATTGTTTTTAATCCTGCTGAAGATATTAAATTCCACTATCAAGCAAGCCTACCTGAGCACCCCAATGGAATGCAAATGTTGGCCTATGATGCTCATGGCTTACTACTTTTTGAAGGCACTTATTTTTCTGTTGGGGGTGGTTTTGTTGTCACTAAAGGTGAGCAAGCTGCTATTGATGGAGCTGTTACTGTCCCCTTTTTATTTAATTCAGGAAAAGATTTGTTAGCACTTTGCCAACGGCATCAATTATCGATTGCTGAGCTGGTATTAAAAAATGAACAGGCTTTGCAACCTGAACTGTCTCAACCAGCGTTGTATGACCAAATCTATGATATTTGGCAAGTTATGGATAACTGTATTCGGCGAGGCTGTCAGCAATCGGGAGAGCTACCCGGTGGCTTAAAAATAAAACGTCGTGCTGCTGACTTTTATCAAGAGTTAACCAGTCAACCAGAGGCTGCACTAAAAGATCAGTTAACGGTAATGGACTGGGTTAACCTGTTTGCTATGGCAGTCAATGAAGAAAATGCTGCAGGTGGTCGGGTTGTAACTGCACCCACTAATGGTGCTGCTGGCGTTATTCCTGCTGTATTAGCTTATTATGATCGATTTGTGCATGGTGCCAGCCGTGAAGGAGTTGTCAGATTTATTGCCACAGCTGCGGCTATTGGCATGCTATACAAGCAAAATGCTTCAATTTCTGCTGCAGAAGTTGGCTGTCAGGGAGAAATTGGGGTGGCCTGCTCAATGGCAGCAGGTGCATTAACTGCTGTACTGGGTGGAACTAATGAACAAGTGGAAAATGCGGCAGAAATAGGCATGGAACACAATTTAGGCTTAACCTGTGACCCCATTGCTGGATTAGTGCAAGTACCATGCATTGAGCGAAATACCATGGGGGCCATAAAAGCCATTAATGCTGCTCGGTTAGCGATTCGAGGCAATGGTGATCATCATGTTTCATTAGATAGTGTTATTGAAACCATGCGGCAAACCGGTCTTGATATGCAAGAGAAATATAAGGAAACATCGCAAGGTGGATTAGCAGTTAACGTGGTGGCCTGCTAGTCACCAATTAATTGTTAATTAATACAAAAAATAGATAACTGAATAAATAGTGGATTAGGGGTTAACAATGAGCCAATTTGAATATCCAAATACAGTACTTGAGCAGTTTTTTGCTGAAAACCTAGCAGTTGTTGACAATGATGTGCAGCAGGCACTCAACCATGAATTTAACCGTCAACAAGAACAAATAGAATTAATTGCATCAGAAAATATTGTTTCTAAAGCCGTATTAAATGCTCAGGGCTCAGTGTTAACCAATAAATATGCAGAGGGTTACCCAGCAAAACGTTATTATGGTGGCTGTGAGCATGTTGATGTCGTTGAGCAATTAGCGATTGATCGTGCCAAGAGATTATTTAACTGCCAATATGTGAATGTTCAACCGCACTCTGGTGCCCAAGCTAATGGTGCGGTGATGCTGGCGCTGACCCAGCCTGGTGATACGATTTTAGGTATGTCGTTAGATGCAGGTGGGCATTTAACCCACGGTGCAAAACCGGCTTTATCCGGCAAATGGTTTAACGCAGTGCAGTATGGTGTTAATCCAGAAACCTTAACTATTGATTATGATGAAGTCGCACGCCTCGCGAAAAAGCATCAACCTAAATTAATTATTGCAGGAGGTTCTGCTATTCCACGACAAATTGATTTTAATAAGTTTCGTGAAATTGCAGACAGTGTCGGGGCTTACTTAATGGTGGATATGGCCCATATTGCTGGGTTAGTTGCCACGGGTGCTCACCCAAGTCCTTTACCCCATGCCCATATTGTTACTACAACTACTCATAAAACCCTGCGTGGCCCACGAGGGGGAATGATTTTAAGCAACGACGAAACACTTGGTAAAAAAATTAATTCAGCCGTATTTCCTGGTTTGCAGGGTGGGCCATTAATGCATGTTATTGCAGCAAAAGCCGTTGCATTTGGTGAAGCGTTAACCCCTGTGTTTACAACCTATATCGATCAGGTTGTCAGTAATGCAAAAGTGCTGGCTGAAGTGATTGTCGAAAGAGGCTATGCCGTTGTTTCTGGTGGTACTGACACCCACTTAGTTTTAGTCGATTTAAGACCCAAAGGATTAAAAGGCAATAAAGCAGAAGTCAGCTTGGAAAATGCTGGTATTACGTGTAATAAAAATGGCATTCCATTTGATACTGAAAAACCCACAATTACCTCAGGTATACGGTTAGGCACACCAGCAGGCACCAGTCGTGGATTTGGTAATGAAGAGTTTCGTCAAATCGGTCATTTAATTGCTGATGTGTTAGACGGTTTGGTTAATCATCCAGACAGTAATGAAGTGGCTGAACAAGTAGTTCGGGTTGAAGTGGCAAAACTATGCAAACGTTTTCCACTTTATAGCTAACAATTGATAAGTAAATAAATCGTTTTGGCTACAGATAAGTCTGTAAGCAGTATTAAACAGTAGGGTAAAGCATATGAGTCAAATTCCAACAGAGCTGTATTATAGTAAGTCTCATGAGTGGGTGCAGAAAAATGACGATAATACTGTCACTATCGGTATTACTGCTCATGCTCAGGAATTACTAGGTGATTTGGTATTTGTTGAGTTGCCTGAGGTGGGCTCTAATCTAGAAGTAGGTGATGAGTTTGCAGTGGTGGAATCTGTTAAGGCTGCATCCGATGTATATAGCCCGATTTCTGGAGAAGTGGTTGCTGTCAATGAAGCCTTGATTGATAACCCAGAGCAAGTGAATGAGGGACCTTTTACTGATGGTTGGTTAATTAAGCTTAAGTTGTCCGATAAAGCAGAGCTTGCTCAATTATTGAATGCAGATGCTTATCAAGCCGTAGTCGAAACTGAAGTTTAATTTTATCCTGTATGAATGATTTTTTAATTTAGTGCAGACATTGTTTTTAAATGAAATAATGCAACTGAAACTACTGCTTAAAGTCATTCAAGCAGTGGATATCCCTTATTATTAAAAGGTTAATGCAGATGACAGTTGATAAACAGCCTTTGCCGCAGCTTGAACAGAATGATGCTTTTATTCAGCGTCACATTGGACCTGATCAAGCGGATAAACAATCCATGTTAGCCGCGTTAGGGGTAGAAACCTTAGCGCAGCTTATTGAGCAAACGGTACCTCAGTCGATTCGTTTAAAAAAGCCTATGCAGCTGGGCGATAGTATGACTGAACAGGATGCATTAGCCACCTTAAAAAAAATGGCCAGCAAAAATAAGGTTTTTAAATCTTATATTGGCATGGGCTACCATAATACCATTACCCCCAACGTTATTTTACGTAATGTTTTAGAAAACCCAGGTTGGTATACTGCATATACACCTTATCAGCCTGAAATATCCCAAGGCCGTTTGGAAGGATTGCTGAATTTCCAGCAAATGGTGATGGATTTAACTGGGATGGATTTAGCTAATGCTTCCTTATTAGATGAGGCAACAGCTGCAGCGGAAGCAATGACCCTTTGTAAACGGTCTAATCGTAAGAAATCCAATAGCTTTTTTGTGGCTGAGAATGTCCATCCACAAACCATCGATGTGATTAAAACCAGAGCAGAATATTTTGGTTTTGAAATTATTATCGGTAACCCCTATCAAGACTTAGCCAATTACGATGTGTTTGGTGTTTTACTGCAATATCCAACAACAGAAGGGGAAATTGGTGACATTAATGCGGTCATTCAAGCTGCTCAGCAGCAAAAAGCGATGACTGTAGTCGCTGCTGATATTCTAAGTCTGGTATTGCTAAAGTCCCCTGGAGAATTAGGGGCTGATGTAGTCATTGGTAGCGCTCAGCGGTTTGGTGTACCTATGGGGTATGGTGGACCCCATGCAGCCTTCTTTGCAACGCGTGATAAATTCAAACGGTCAACCCCTGGGCGTATTATTGGAGTATCAAAAGACACACGTGGTCAATTAGCATTACGCATGGCGATGCAAACCCGTGAACAACATATTCGTCGGGAAAAAGCCACTTCCAATATTTGTACGGCACAAGCTTTATTAGCTAATATGGCTGGCTTTTATGCGGTTTATCATGGTCCTGTTGGGCTAAGAACCATTGCTACTCGTATCCATCGTCTCACCTCTATTTTGGCCGAGGGGTTGTCTGCAAAAGGAGTCAAGCGTATCAATGAACAATATTTTGATACCTTGACTTTGGAAGCAGGGGAGCAAACAAAAGCGATTTACCAGCGGGCCCTAGCAGAACAAGTTAATCTCAGGCTAATTGATGGCGAGAAAATCAGTATTGCTTTAGATGAAACCACCACGGCACAAGATGTCCAACAGTTGTGGTCTATTATCTTAGGCGCTGATCATGGCCAGCAAGTTGCCGATTGGGATCAACAGTTAGCAGAAAAAGGGTTAGTGGGAATTCCCCCTGCTTATCAACGGAGTGATAATATTTTAACCCACCCAGTTTTTAATCAACATCATTCTGAAACTGAAATGCTGCGTTACTTAAAACAGTTGGAAAACAAAGATATTTCTCTGACTCATTCAATGATTCCACTGGGCTCTTGCACTATGAAGTTGAATGCCACAGCAGAAATGATGCCTGTTTCCTGGCCTGAGTTTTCGCAAATACACCCGTTTGCACCAAAAAATCAAACGGTAGGCTATCAAGAAATGCTGCAGCAGTTGGCTGACTGGCTAGTAGAAATGACCGGTTACGATGCTTTATCTCATCAGCCAAACTCAGGTGCACAAGGAGAGTATGCTGGCTTGTTGGCTATTAGTGCTTATCATAAAGCCAATGGTAATGACCATCGTAATGTGTGTTTAATCCCCAGCTCAGCCCATGGCACCAACCCTGCTAGTGCTAGTATGTTAGGGATGGATGTGGTTATTGTTAACTGTGATGATAACGGAAATGTGGATCTGGCTGATTTAGCGGCAAAAGCGGAAAAATACGCAGATAATCTGTCGTGTATAATGATTACTTATCCTTCTACTCATGGTGTGTATGAAGAAGGCGTTCAGGAAATCTGTCGTATTGTTCATCAACATGGCGGACAGGTTTATCTGGATGGTGCTAACTTAAATGCTCAGGTGGGATTAACCAGTCCCGGCTTAATTGGTGCTGATGTCTCTCATTTAAACCTGCACAAAACCTTTTGTATTCCTCATGGAGGCGGTGGCCCTGGTATGGGACCTATCGGTGTGAAAGCCCATTTAGCACCTTATTTACCAAACCACAGCGTCAACCCGGTAGATGAGTCATTAGGTAGTAATGGTGCTGTTTCAGCAGCCCCTTTTGGTAGTGCTAGTATTTTACCGATTTCTTGGGTTTACATCGCATTAATGGGCACTGAAGGCATGTGTCAGGCGACGGAAGTAGCTATTCTGAATGCTAACTATATTGCTGAGAAACTCAGTGTGCATTATCCAGTGCTGTACCGGGGGAGCAATGGCCGAGTCGCCCACGAGTGTATTATTGATTTACGCCCCATTAAAGCAGAAAGCGGAATTTCAGAAGAAGATGTGGCGAAGCGGTTAATGGATTTTGGTTTTCATGCACCAACTATGTCATTTCCAGTGCCAGGCACATTAATGATTGAACCGACGGAAAGTGAGTCAAAAGCAGAATTGGATCGTTTTATTGACGCTATGATTACCATTCGTCAGGAAATTCAAAAAGTCACAACAGGTGAATGGCAAGCAGACAGTAACCCCTTAGTGAATGCACCCCATACATTAGCTGATATTACTGATACTGAGTGGAGCCGTCCATATTCTCGTGAAGAAGCCGTTTTTCCATTAAATTGGTTAAAACAACAAAAAGTATGGCCTACTACTAACCGTATCGATAATGTCTATGGTGACCGTAATTTAGTATGTTCTTGTCCGTCAACTGATAGCTATCGTACAGAATAAATAGTATTAACAGTATTTTTTAAAGGCTGTAATAGCCTTATGTCACGACTCCCTTCCTAGCCCTGACACAATTGTGTGTTGGGGTTTTTTTTAGTGCTTTTTCCATTATTTAGTAGCTAGAGAATTGACAGAATGGTTTGGCTCCCATCTTGGGCTAAACTTGTTAGCAATATACCTAAAATGAAAGGTGTGGAATCCTAGAGGCAAAACGACTGGTGTGTTTTGATGAAGATGAAAAAATTATTTTCTTATCAATTGATGGTTTCCCTGTTAGTGGCATTGGTGTTAACTATAAGTATTCCTATTAAGCTCTCCGCTGGTGTTAAGGATCTGTTAATTATTCATAGTTATAGTAGATCTGAGTCAAACAAGTGGGTGAGTGAGCAAAGTCAGGGGATAAGGTCTGGGTTTGCAAATAGCGATTATGTTTTTCATGAATTAGAAATGGGGACCAAAAAGTTACCGGCAGATCAGTTTAAAACTAAAGCAGCAGAGGTCTATGAGCAGGTAAAAGTGATTGATCCTGCCTTGATTTTTATTACGGATGATAATGCGCTCAAGCTAATGGTACCTAAAATTGGCAAGAAAATACCTGTAGTTTTTATGGGGGTAAATGCCAATATACGGCTGGATTATCCATGGTTACTCGAATATCCGAATGTAACAGGTATTTTAGAGCGCCCACTCATCAAACGAACGCTCTTTTTGATGAAAGAGTCCCTAAATTTAAAACCAACTAAAGCACTCTTACTATTAGGTACAAACCAAACTGGAAAAGCATTTTTAAAGATTGAACTAAACAATCAACAAAGTTTTAAACTGGTTTCTTTTGAGGTTGATGTCAAAGCATCTGGTGAGGTTAAGCAGTGGCAAGAATGGATAAAATCCAGCAAGAGTGATGGATATGACTTGGTTCTAGCAACAACTTTTTTGGGATTAACAGCCCCTGATGGCAGTAAGGAAAATACTAATGTGTTTGTGAAATGGATGTCAGCTAATTCACCTGTGCCAGTGTTTACTGTTCATACAGATGTGATTGGATACAATAAGCTTGTAGGCGGAATGGTTTTAAATGGTATCTTATTTGGGGAGGAGGCGGCTAAAATTGCCCATGAAATTCTAGGTGAGCAGAAACCTCCAAAAAGCATTCCTTATAAAACCTTGACAAAAGGACAGTTGATTTTTAGCAAGCAACAGTTGGTTAAGTGGGGTTTTGTTATTGATAAAAGCTTTATGGGTGAGGTGGTGTTAGTTGATTAAATAACTCTGAAAAACTAGAAATATATCAAGGTGGGCTTATGGATATTAAGAAACTAACCGATTTCTTTATGTGGTGCACTATTTTAAATGCTGGGTTTCTGATTTACATTACTCTCATGTGTGTATTCTTTTCTAATTGGATTTATCAGGTTCAAAGTAAGTGGTTTCCAATATCAAGAGAAGTATTTAATATAGTTGTGTATGCATTTATTGGATTATATAAACTAATTTTTATTGTATTCTTTTTAGTACCTTACTTGGCATTATTAACTATGCAATAGTTCTTTAAAAACGAAAAATGTTTTATTCATATTACATGATAGTGACGAAAAACTTTCGGTAAGATAATAGTGGGCATGAAAAATCTATTCTCTAAGGGATTTTAATATAGATTTTGTATATGGTTTAACCAAGTTCTATAATTTTTCAGCGACCTCTGTATCTGATAACTAAGGACAGTAATACAAATTTATTATTGTATTGTTTATGAAAAATGAACTTATAAACAATGATAGTGAACCAAAGGATGGGTAATAATGAAATCAAGCATGATAATTCTAACAGTACTCGGTTGTAGTATGTCTTTTGCTGTATTGGGTGAGTGTAAAGTTGATCAGGGGACTTTCACTCTTTCGACACATATGGTGCAAAAAGCAGTAGCTGGCTCTGAAGATGCGCAAGTTAGAAAAGCATTTGCTAATGATAACTGTACTATTACTAAAGGCTGGCAAAAAGGTGGTGATATTCCCGAAAATTTACCTGCTAAAGCAGAACATATCACGGTGAAGATCCCTGATTATTCTACTTGTTATATTTTTGACCACCCTGATTTATTTGGTGTATTTACGACAGTTTGTGGTTGAAAATATGTATGCCTTGTTATTGGCAAGGCATAGATTCAAGTCTCATAGTCCATGGATAAAGTTGGATAACTTTGCGCATGGACTACTCGTTACTGGATTGTGATGGGTAAACTTTCTAAGCCGACCAATGTGTCTTGTTGGCGCCACTTTGCTTGTTTTCGGTCAACGGCAATTGAAAGGCTGCTCAAGTGAGTTAATACGAGTTGCATTTCAAGACGAGAGAGTTGTGCGCCTGAGCAAAGATGACGAGCATAACCAAAAGCTAAGTGTTTGTTATGTTGACGGTCCAGTTTAAATTGATCGGGGTGTTCAAAGATATTAGGGTCTCTACAAGCAGCACCTAACAGGACTTCGATACAATCGCCTGGTTGTAGTTGATATTGATGCAGGGTTATTGATTTAGTCGCGATACGTCGTATTGACTGTACAGGACAGCTGTAGCGAAGGGTTTCTTCTATAGCTGGACTGAATAGAGTAACGTTTTGTAAAACAGGATTCAGTAGCGCTTGCTCATCAAGAAAATAAAATAAGTTCCCTATAGTGCTAGTGGTTGTTTCATGACCTGCTAATAATAGCATTGAACAATTATCCGCCATACACTGATCGGTTATTGTAGGGTGGGTATTTTGTAAGTTTAATAACGCACCCAGTAAGTTCTCTTGAGGTTGTTGCCGGTGTTGATTAATCAAGTGAAGAAAATAATCACGTGAAGCAAACATCGCCTGCTCAGCATCGCCAAGAATGCTAGGGGTGATATTGGCGAAAAAAACACGAGTCAAGCGGTCTGAAAGTTGTTTCAGGTATAAGGCATCTTCAGCCTTGGCACCAAGTGCTCTGGCTATGACTAGCATGGGTAAGGGAAAAGCGACCTCTTTGATTAAATCAAAGGTAACTGGTTTTGTTTGGTTCAAAAATGGATGTAATAATTGTTCAATACACTCGTGCATCAAAGGTTGCATGTTGTCTAATGTTTGACGATTAAATGCCTGGTTAATGCAGCGTCTTAGTAAAGTATGTGGTTCGCCATCTTTGAATAGTACCCAATTTTCGAAACCTTGAATTAGTTGTTCATAAGGGGTTGGGTTAAGGGTGATTTGTTTAAAAATAGCCCGTACCCGTTTAGCCGAAAAATCATCTGACTTTAACACATGTTGTACAGTTGGATAGTCTGCCACAGCATAGTAATGATCACTCAGTTGCCATGCTTGTGGTGGGGGTTGATGTAATACTTGATAGATTGTAAACAGTTGGTTCCAGTCATTGGGGGGAATATAAAGCTTTTGTACGACTTCCGTTACCTGCTCTGAAATAGATGTGGCTGTTGTTGTATGATTCTGACTATGCATTATTTTTATATCCGGTTGGTCAGCGTTTTTCCCCCTATTGGGAATATTTGCAGTCTAACTAATATTGTAGGTTGAGGTTCATTTTTTATCTTATCTGTTTATACTTATGAGCTTGAGTAATACTGGATAAGGAATGGAATTAATGAAACAAGTTGTAGCAAGCTATATCAGTTTGTTTTTTTGCTTTATGTTAGCGGCATGTAGCGTTAATGGTGAGAGTCCTAGTGATTATGACATGATATCAATGGGCTATTTTGAAAATAATCAGTATATCAATGCTAGTTTGGGCTTAAAACTTAATTTTCCAAAATCTTGGTATATCAAAAATACAAATAAGCATAAAAAAATAGGACGAAACGAGTTTAAAACAATTCACTTGTTTTACATATCGAAAGGGAATCCGGCTGAAAAAAATTCAGGCCCAGAGGCAATATTAACCTTGTCAAAAGCAAAAAGTGATTTTTTAACTGACAAGGATATAATTATTCACGGCCAGCAAACTAGGCAGTTTGCTAATAATAAAATCACTGCGACTGATATTATTTTTACTTACCCAGAATTTGTGCCAGGTGTGTTCAAACGGGTAATATTACTTGAGCAGGACGGACTGTTTGTTACTATTGGCTTCACTTTTAACCAAGATGAAAAAGCGGAAGTAGAGTCGATCATTAATGAATTAGTCATTTTATAGGGACGTTTATGTTATTACTTCGTTCGTTATTTTTATGTGTAGTTAGCGCTTTTACTATAAAGTCGGATGAAATGAATACCATCAGTATGTGGGTAAAAGCCATAAGTACTGTAAATAAAGGATTCTTGAATCACTTATATTACTATACGGTATCCTTTGCTACCGATTTTTTAGTATTTACTCTGTCCCAGTCCTTTTAAGCCTGAAAAAACTCGGGCTTTACTTGACATAATTAATGTTGGTAAAGCATGTATTAGTGGCTCCATAAAGCTTTTATAATTGACTTCTTTGTTACTGATGGACGTTAGTTGTGATTCCCACTGGGCTGTCATATCTGGAGTGGTAGCCACTTCTGGCAAGCTTTGGATAAGTTGGCAGCCTGTTTCAGTTGAGTGGATTTGTTTTCCTTGGCGGGGTAGAAATTGGAGTTTAAATAACAGCTCAATAACCTCTGCACGGGTGGCTGGGTTATTCGTTCAGCTTATACCTCGATCACTTTTACAAGTCTTTTTTTGTGAAAATATGTAATTCTTTAATTTCATTGAGTATTTTACTATTTTCATATAAATAGCTGATTTTGTATTTTGTTTAGTCGTTTTGCATATTCTTTTAGGATTGGCTCTGATATTACTGGAGAGACGAATGTCTTATTTTTTGTGTTGATTGAAGTGCGATCAATAAGGCGGTTGTAAAAATGGCTAACTGGTTTAACTGGAAAAGTATTTGGTGGCAGAGGCTATATCTCTGCGAAATTGACCGAAGAATTACATAAAGAAGGACTGCTACTAATCACTAGAGTTAAAAAGGATATGAAAAATAAATTTATGCTCATGACTGATAAATTGTTACTTAGGAAAAGAGCTATTATTGAGTCGATTAACTATTAAATAAAAAATATTCGCCACATTAAGCATAAAAGGCACAGGAGTAAAAAAGTTTTCCTAATTATCACTATACCTAAGCCATTAACTGCTGTATATTTGAACAGCATGGAAACTTAATTGAGAAGGTATAAATAATGGCTATCAACAAAGTTCAATTTCAAAAAGGCCTGAGTTTAAACGAGTTTCTCAAACAATATGGTACAGAAGAACAATGCTTTAATACCTTATACAAATTGCGATGGCCAGAAGGTTTTCAGTGCCCCAATTGTGGATACGACAAATGCTGTCAACTCACTACTAGAAAGCTTCAGCAGTGCTATAAATGTCACCAGCAAACATCTGTAACTGCAGGTACTATCTTTGAATCAACCAAATTACCATTAAAGACTTGGTTCCAAGGGATGTATTTGATCTCCCAAGACAAAAAAGGTATATCAGCCATAGAATTACATCGCCATTTAGGTATTTCCTATCAAGCTGCCTGGAGAATGAAACATAAGCTCATGAAAGTGATGCAAGAAAGAGAAGGCACCAAGCAATTGTCGGGTTTTATTGAAATTGATGATGCCTATCTTGGTGGTGAGCGTACAGGTTGCAAAAGAGGTAGGGGAGCAGATGGGAAAATACCTTTTGTAGCAGCCGTAGAAACAACAAAACAAGGTCAACCGACACGAATTAAACTGAGCATTTTAAAAGGGTTTAATAAAGAAGAGATAACGGCTTGGAGTAGGCAGAATTTGGCCAAGGGCAGTACCGTAATCTCCGATGGACTGGCCTGTTTTAATGGTGTCATAGAAGCAGGTTGTCTTCATGATAAAATTGTATGCGGTGGTGGTCGTGCATCAGTAGAGGAACCTGAATTTTATTGGGTTAACACCATCCTTGGAAACTTAAAAAGTGCTTTACGTAGTACTTATCATGCTATTCGCGCTAAATATGCACAACGTTATCTTGCTGAATTTCAGTATCGATTTAATCGAAGATTTAGCTTAGTAGAATTTATTCCTAGGCTAGCATTTGTAGCACTGAGAACACCTCCACTACCAGGTAAGCTACTAAATATAGCTTAGGTATGATGATAATTAGGAAAAAGTATGTACTGTGAAAAAAGATGAAGCCTCACAGTTAGTTATTTTTAGTGATGAAGAGCAATTACCATCGTTGTATTGTTTCCCCGGGTTAGGTGGTTTATCAATAGGCTTTTCAGAATTATCTAGAGCATTGTTTAATAAGGTAAATATCAAAGCTTTTGATGCACAAGGGTTATTTAATGAAGCTGTAGTGTTTAATAACTTTGAAGATATGATTGATCATCATGCATTAGAAATAAAACGACATCTTAGTACTGCTAGTTGTAGTTTAGCTGGGCATTCATTTGGAGGAAGAGTTGCTTTTGAAGTGGGGAGAAGGTTAGAAAATGAAGGCATCAATGTTACGCTTTTTATGTTAGATGTGGTTTTGTCGAATAATGTCTTTGGTATTGATGAGCAGGAAAATGAAGAAAAAATAAAAATGGACTTCATACTAGCACTTAGTGAGTGGCTAGGAATAAGTACTGAAGCTGAGCTTACTTTAGATAGTCCTGCTATTGATGTTTTTTCAAAGAATATATCGCTAGCTATGCAAAAGATGGGGCTGATAAATAATCAGTCATTTTCAGTGGATGATTTTTGGAAAGCATACAAAAGCCAAAAAAATATGAATGATCACTACCTTCCTAGTGGTAAATTTAATGGTGATGTTTATTTTCTTTATTGTGAAGAACTAAAACCATACTTACCTGAGGTTGTACTGGACTATCAACAATACTGTTCAAAAGTAAATACATATAAAGTAATGGGAGAGCATCATTCCATGTTGAATCATGAGAATGTTGGCTCAATAGTAAGTTTAATTCAAAAGAAAATTAGTTAGTTTATACCTGTCATGAGTCATTTTTAGGTGTAAAAATAAAACGGTATATACTCACAGCTAAGGATAATTTAGGCGAGGCCACCGAGAGATGAGTTCCAGTAGCACTTTTCTATAAATTAAAGTAGCTACCGCAAGTCTTACAGTAGCAGACTTGCCCCCAGGAGTTTAGTAAACTAAATGCCTGGGGTGACAGTTAAATGCTCCATGCATTAACTGCATTTCCACCTTCCATGGTGGTCAAGAACGATGGTAACAAAGCCTAAAAATCATTCGCGAAGAGTATAAATTAATAGTTTTATGTATTTGCTGTTTAGCAAGTGGAGTAAATATGCATGTTTTGACTGAAGAATCTGAATGTAGTGATGAACAGGATAAGTCAATAGGTTTTATTCGGTTTTTATTATTGCTGGTTGCAACGTTAATATCTGTCTTAGGGACTATGATGACAGATTTTGCTTTGGGGCAGTGGGTTTATAAAGAAACACAGTCTGCAACAGCATATGGACTTATTGGCTTTGCTGCACTAGCACCGCAATTATTAATGGCACCTGTTATTGGTGCTTTAATTGATCGGCACTCGCGTGCCTTGTTAATGATTATAGGCCATGCGGGCGCAGGAATTTGTACATTATTGCTTTTATTTTTATATATGAACCAGAGCTTGGAAGTATGGCTGATTATTCTTTTAGCAAGCATTAGCTCTGTTTTTAATGGACTGATAAATCAGACTTTTATTGTACTTACACCGGTTATTGTTAGTAAAAGTCAACTGGTAAGAGTGCAGGGTTTTATTCAGGGGGGGATGGGTATTGTAGAAATATCTGTACCGGCTGTTGCTGCTTTTTCTCTGGTTACAATCGGTATAGAGGGAATATTTGCTATTGATATCATAAGCTTTCTTGCAGCTATTTTGCTTATATTGGTTGTATTGAAACAGTTGAGTGATTGTGATGGCAGGATTAAAGATAGTAAAAAAGATAATAGAAGTATCAGGAGTGATGTTACTTTTAGTCTTCAATATTTAAGACAAAACAGAAATTTGCTATATTTGCTGATATTCATGGCTGTCGTTAATTTCTCAATAGGGATTGTTCATGTGTTATTTACTCCTCTTGTCTTAAGCTTTTCAAATGTTATTGAGTTGGGTAAGGTTTTGACAGCAGCTGGAGTGGGTACCTTACTAGGAAGTATCTTTCTAGCTATATGGGGAGGACCAAAAGATAAAGTAAAAGGTATCTGTATGGCACTGTTAATAATTGGTATATTGTTAATGATGTCAACTTTAATTTTTATAAAAGAAGTATATGCAGTACTATTTTTATCTGCAATAGCGCTTTTAATTACACTGTCGTTTGTTATTGTAAACGGCTGCGATCAAGTCATTTGGCAAACTACTGTACCTTCTGAAATACAAGGCAGAGTATTAAGTATCCAAACTATTGTTTCACAAGGTGCTTTGCCACTCGCATTCTTAGTAGCTGGACCTTTAGCAGATTATATTTTTGAACCGATGATGGCTATAAATGGACCTTTAGCTTCTAGCATGGTGGCAGTGTTAGGTGTTGGCCCTGGAAGAGGCATCACCCTGTTGTATGGAATCTGCGGACTACTAATAATAGCAAGTATACTGTTATTTTATACTATAAGTAGTAAAGGGAATACTAAGAGGGTGATATGACTATTGTTTCTTCCTCTAAAAGTAGACGCCAAATAATATTTCCTAATTATCACTATACCTAAGCCATTAACTGCTGTATATTTGAACAGCATGGAAACTTAATTGAGAAGGTATAAATAATGGCTATCAACAAAGTTCAATTTCAAAAAGGCCTGAGTTTAAACGAGTTTCTCAAACAATATGGTACAGAAGAACAATGCTTTAATACCTTATACAAATTGCGATGGCCAGAAGGTTTTCAGTGCCCCAATTGTGGATACGACAAATGCTGTCAACTCACTACTAGAAAGCTTCAGCAGTGCTATAAATGTCACCAGCAAACATCTGTAACTGCAGGTACTATCTTTGAATCAACCAAATTACCATTAAAGACTTGGTTCCAAGGGATGTATTTGATCTCCCAAGACAAAAAAGGTATATCAGCCATAGAATTACATCGCCATTTAGGTATTTCCTATCAAGCTGCCTGGAGAATGAAACATAAGCTCATGAAAGTGATGCAAGAAAGAGAAGGCACCAAGCAATTGTCGGGTTTTATTGAAATTGATGATGCCTATCTTGGTGGTGAGCGTACAGGTTGCAAAAGAGGTAGGGGAGCAGATGGGAAAATACCTTTTGTAGCAGCCGTAGAAACAACAAAACAAGGTCAACCGACACGAATTAAACTGAGCATTTTAAAAGGGTTTAATAAAGAAGAGATAACGGCTTGGAGTAGGCAGAATTTGGCCAAGGGCAGTACCGTAATCTCCGATGGACTGGCCTGTTTTAATGGTGTCATAGAAGCAGGTTGTCTTCATGATAAAATTGTATGCGGTGGTGGTCGTGCATCAGTAGAGGAACCTGAATTTTATTGGGTTAACACCATCCTTGGAAACTTAAAAAGTGCTTTACGTAGTACTTATCATGCTATTCGCGCTAAATATGCACAACGTTATCTTGCTGAATTTCAGTATCGATTTAATCGAAGATTTAGCTTAGTAGAATTTATTCCTAGGCTAGCATTTGTAGCACTGAGAACACCTCCACTACCAGGTAAGCTACTAAATATAGCTTAGGTATGATGATAATTAGGTAATATTTTATACGAAAAAGATTGCAAATTAATTTTAAGGGAAAGTAATGAAATTATTCTCAGATTACGAGTCAGAAGTGAGAAGCTATATCCGTTCATTTCCTGTCATTTTTGATCGAGCTGATGGGGCTGTTATATGGGACGACCAAGGAAATGAATATTTGGATTTTTTTGCTGGGGCTGGCACGCTTAATTATGGCCATAATCCAAAGGCAGTGAATCAAGCCTTAATTGACTATCTTAATAACCAAGGAATTTTACATAGTTTAGATAAAGCCACAGTAGCAAAACAAAATTTTATTGAAAAATTTTTTCAAACTATTATTAAGCCAAGAGGTCTTGATTATAAAATTCAATTTACCGGTCCTACAGGAACTAATGCAGTAGAAGCTGCTATTAAGTTAGCTCGCCGTGTTACCCAGCGTAGAAATGTCATTGCTTTTACCCAAGGCTATCATGGATTAACTATGGGGGCATTGATGCTGACAGCAAATAACTACTATCATAATCCAAGTGATGGAGGGCGAGCAAATGTTTATCATGCGCCTTATGATGGTTATTTTGGTGAAACTGTTAATACCGCAAAATATCTTAGAAAATTGATAGAAGATTCTAGTAGTGGTGTATCAATGCCTGCTGCTATTGTTTTAGAAACGATTCAAGGAGAAGGGGGCATTAATACTGCGTCGAAAGAGTGGCTTCAAGAAATTGAAAAATTGTGTAGAGAGAATAGTATAGTTTTAATAGTTGATGATATTCAAGTGGGTAATGGACGATCTGGTGAATTTTTTAGTTTTGAGTTTGCTGGAATAAAGCCTGATATTGTTTGCATCTCCAAATCAATTGGTGGTGGTTTGCCACTTGCTTTTACCTTAATAAAACCAGAGTTAGATCAATGGCTGCCAGGTGAACATACAGGCACATTTAGAGGAAATAATTTAGCATTTGTTGCAGCAGCGGAATTATTGACCTATTGGGATAATGATGAGCTATCACAAACAGTGCTTCAAAAGGGTCATATGATAAAAAGCTGCCTTGAGCAGTTTGTATCAGATTTTCCTCAGTTAAAGATGTCTGTTAGAGGAAGAGGAATGATTTGGGGCTTGGAAATACCCAAAGCACAAGCAGCCAAAGTACTTTCTCAATATTTATTTAAGCATAAGCTTTTAATAGAGACCTGTGGAAAAAATGATAGCGTCATAAAAATAATGCCTCCTTTAACCATTGAACACTCATACTTGGATCAAGGACTCAGAAAAATAGGCGACGGAATACATGATTTTCTTAAAAGTAGATATATGGATTAGAATTTATTTTCACTAGTTATTGATAGTTAGAAAACTCAGTCTTATAAAAACAGGGCTTATAGTTTAAAAATAAAAGCCCTTGAATTATACAAGTTAAGTTGTAAAAGTCTTAGTTAGTTAGGATTTTTTTCTTTTTTTATAATTTCTCTTTGGTTGCTTTTTGAAGGTTTGTCCTTGTCCTTTTAGCTTACTAAAGGCACTTACATCTACCTGAGTAATTAAGTCATGAAGGGTGTTTGTCATCGGCTCCATAAAACGCTGATAGCTAGTTTCTTTGTTGCTGATAGACGTTAGTTGTGACTCCCATTGGGCGGTCATATCCGGTGTGGTAGCCACTTCTGGCAGGCTTTGGATAAGTTGACGGCCTGTTTCAGTCGAGCGGATTTGTTTACCTTGGCGGGTTAAAAATTGGCGTTTAAATAGTAGCTCAATAATGCCTGCACGGGTGGCTTCAGTACCGAGGCCATCAGTTTCTCTTAATATTTTTTTGATTTCAGGGTCTTTGACAAATCGGGCGATACCTGTCATTGCGGATAATAGGGTAGCATCCGAAAATGGTTTGGGTGGCTGGGTCATTCGTTCGGCTAACTCGCCTTTTAAACATTGGACTACATCGCCTTTTTTTAAATCAGGTAGTTTCTGTTGTACTTCTTGATTGGGGTTATTGTCATAGCCTTTATTTCCATTACTTTTGCTAAATAGTTTTTTCCAGCCTAAAGCTACCGTTTGTCTTGCAGTAGCAACAAACAGCCCACCACTGATTTCTACTTCTATTCTTCGATCATCATATTGCCAAGCAGGGTAAAATTGGGCGAGGTACTGTCTTGCAATTAACTCATAGATTTGTAACTCGGTTTTAGATAAACGGCTTGGATCAAGTTTTCGTTCGGTAGGGATAATAGCATGGTGTGCTTCTACCTTTTTATCGTTCCAGGCTTTGCTTTTTAAGGATAAATCAGCTTCAACAACTGCTTTTCGTAATGGCTCACATACCTGATTAATGGCGGCGGTGACAGTATTTATTTGGTTTAAGTGTTCCTTAGGTAAATAACGACAGTCGGAACGTGGGTAGGTAATCAGCTTATGTTTTTCGTATAAATCTTGGCAGGTACTCAACACCTGTTGGGCATTTAACCCATAATGTCTGGCTGAATCAATTTGAAGAGAGGATAAATTATAGGGGAGGGGAGCCACTTGTTGTTTGCGTTTTTTGGTAGCAGCGGTAATCAGCCCAGGTTGGCCGGTAATACGATTGACGACAGTTTCAGCCAGCTTTTTGGAGAGTACTCGACCTTCTTCATCCTGATAAGCCTGGCAGGCTTCGCTGGGTTGCCACTTGGCTCTAAATTGTTCGCCTTTTTCTGTTTCCAATAAGGCGAACACTTCAAAATAAGGCTTCGGTTGAAAGTTTTCGATTTCTTGATCACGTCGAACCACTAAGCCTAACAAGGGAGTTTGAACACGCCCAACAGAGAGCACTCCTTGATAACCGGCTTTTCTGCCTTGAATAGAACAGACGCGACTCATATTGATTCCATATAGCCAGTCAGCTCTAGCACGGGCTAAAGCTGATGTGGCAAGGGGAATAAAGTCACGATTATCCCGTAAGCTTGCTAGTGCTTTTCGTACTGAGTTCGGGTTTAAATCATTAATCAGGCAGCGTTGGATGCTAGCCCGTTTTGTTGTTGAAACACCAATAAAGTTAATGACTTCATCAACTAAAATCTGACCTTCTTCATCACTGTTACAAGTCTTTTTTTGTGAAAATATGTAAACCCTTGATTTCATTTAGTATTTAGCTATTTTCATACAAATAGCTGTTTTCACATTTTGTTTAGTCGTTTTGAATATTCTTTTAGGATTGGCTCTGATATTACGGTTGGGACGAATGTCTTATTTTTGGTATTGGTTGAAGTATAATCAATAAAACGGTTGTAAAAATGCAAGTACTTTTCTGAGGAGGCATAAGACATATCTCGCATAAGTCTCTGTACTCAACCTATAGTATTTTAGTCTGTTCATACTATTTTAACGATCCTCTTAATCAATGTGCTAGATACTACATAAAGTATGTCGTATCTTTGCTTAAAAATAAATTTATAATATCCTCAATCGTTTAATTACTTTGCTTTCTACTGCCGTTGGAAAAATTACGATACCCGTTTGAGTATAGGCTTCGACAAAGTTATAGCCTGAATCAACAATATCAAAGCAATAGAAACCATTGCTAATTAGTTTTTCTTTTAAGCTGGTTAATTTTTCAAATGAATTTACCTTTAGTACAATTTTTCGCCTATCACCTTGTTCGGGGCTTAACCAAGTTTTGAATGAAGCTTGGTCTACCATTTGGTGCTGCCATATCATGTCTGTACCATGCCCTATCTGCACAGCAAGCTTGGCAGGATTAAGTTCTAAATCACTTCGTATAACAAAGTATGCTTTTGGGGTATCCATAATAATGCTCAAGAAGTTTAGCCATCAGACTATAGCGGTTGCGTAATTTTTTAGCTCTTTTAATTCCATTATAAACTGGGTGGTTGACAGAGAGAACTTACAGAACTGAAAATATCATAGGGTGCCATATACTGTCTGAGGATAGGAAGTTTGTTAGGACAAGAATGATCTACGGACACCTGTCATTAGGAATTAAGCGCATAGCTGTCCCACACTATAGTGATATTCGTGCTGATCTAGAACACAAAGGTACACTGACCGATTGGTGTTAAAATATGGCTATTCAACAACATAATCCTATCCACCCTGGTGAATTTATTAAAAGGGTGTATCTAGACGAATTTGATATTGGTTCTAATGAATTAGCCAAACATCTTCATGTCAGCTCAAGCATCATCAGTCGTCTATTAAATGGAAAGTCTGACGTTTCCCCAGCGATGGCCTTGAAGCTGTCTAAAGTGCTTGGCCGGTCACCTGAAAGCTGGCTACAAATGCAAAACAATTACAACTTATGGCAAGTCAAGAAATTAGTGAATCTAGACGAATTTACGCCTTTTGATTTCGCTTCAAAAAATTGTGGGCAGCAAAGCTAGTTATAAGACAGTTTTAATTAGGGTAAACTCGATGAGTAAATAGAGCGAATCCCTGAACTAACAGGATAGAAAGTTAAAAGAATGCAATTCATAGCCCACGGCCCTGACATTCCCGACGAGCTTTTGCAGGCGCATGAAGAGGGGCGCGTGGTGTTTTTCTGCGGTGCGGGCATTTCCTATCCTGCTGGCCTACCTGGCTTCTATGGGCTTGTAAGAGAAATCTATCGGTTGTGTGGCACGACACCCTCAGATATTGAGCAAGAGGCACTAGACCGCGAGCAGTATGATGCCACGCTCGACTTGCTGGAACGACGACTCCCAGGGCAGCGTCTGGCAGTTCGCCGCGCTCTGGAGCAGGCTCTCAAACCTAAATTGCGCCGCAAGGGTGCCACTGATACACATGCGGCATTGTTGCGACTAGCGCGCAGCCGTGAGGGTGCACTGCGGCTGGTCACCACCAACTTTGACCGTGTGTTCCATACGGCGGCAAAACGCATTGGCCAAACATTCAGGGCTTATGCCGCGCCGATGCTTCCGATCCCGAAGAACAGTCGATGGGATGGGTTGGTCTACCTGCATGGTCTCTTGCCAAGAAAGGCTGAAGATACGGATCTGAACAGTCTGGTATTCACCAGCGGTGATTTCGGTTTGGCTTATCTTACTGAACGCTGGGCAGCACGCTTCGTGAGTGAGCTGTTCCGCAACTATGTGGTCTGCTTTGTTGGCTACAGTATTAACGATCCTGTCTTGCGATACATGATGGATGCGTTGGCTGCTGACCGAATGCTGGGGGAAATTACACCGCAAGCCTGGGCTTTGGGCGATTGTGCACCGGGGCAGGAACACTGCAAGACCATTGAGTGGGAGGCTAAGGGAGTTACGCCCATCCTTTATGATGTGCCTGCCAGTAGCCATGACCATTCGGCATTGCACCGAACCTTGCAGGCATGGGCGGAAATCTACCGAGATGGCATACTGGGCAAGGAACGTATCGTTGTAAGCCATGCACTAGCACAGCCATCAGTGAGCACACAGCAAGATGATTTCGTAGGTCGGATGTTGTGGGCTTTGTCGGACAATTCTGGGTTGCCGGCCAAACGCTTTGCTGATTTCAACCCTGTCCCGTCGTTGGAGTGGTTGTTAGAGGCCTTTATAGACGAACGCTTTCAGCACAGTGATTTGGCCCGCTTTGACGTGCCGCCACGGGACAAGGTAGATGCTGAATTGCGCTTCAGCCTGATTCGTCGGTTTGCACCCTATGACCGTGCACCACTAATGTTGCTGGCCTCCAATGGTATCAATAGCAGTCAGTGGGACAAGGTTATGTACCATCTAGCCCGCTGGTTAACGCGTCATCTGAATGACCCTGAGTTAATCATCTGGGTAGCAAAACGTGGCGGCCAGTTACATGATCCTTGGCCGCAATTGATCGAGAACAAGCTCAAAGAATATGCCTTACTTGAGCATGACGGCAAGACCACCGAGCTGAATGATATCCACGCACAGGCACCCAATGCAATTCCTAGCCCTTTGATGCGTAAACTTTGGCGTCTGCTGCTTAGCAGCCGGGTAAAATCACCGTTGCGTGAATTCAATCTCTATCGCTGGAAAGATCGGCTGAAGCGGGAGGGCCTGACCATCATGCTGCGTTTGGAGTTGCGCGAACTGCTCACGCCAAAGGTGGCTTTGAAAAGGCCGTTTCGTTGGAGTGACCAGGAAGAGAGCGCAGCTCAAGCTACTCGCCTGTGTCAACTGGTGGACTGGGAAGTAAAGCTTGCAGCTGGTGATGTGTATGCGGTTCTACATGAACTTACCAGTGAGCACTGTTGGACATCTGCACTACCACAACTGCTAGAGGACTTTCAGCAACTGCTGCGTGATGCGCTGGACCTGATGCATGAGCTGGGTGGAGCTGATGAGCGCAGCGACCGATCTTTCTGGGATCTTCCCTCCATTACTCCACACTGGCAGAACAGAAGCTTTCGCGATTGGGTAAGGTTAATTGAATTGCTGCGTGATGCGTGGCTAGCTGTTTATAGCAATGACCGTGTTCGTGCGACGAGGATTGCTCAGGCTTGGTTCGAGTTGCCGTATCTCACCTTCAAACGTCTAGCCTTGTTTGCAGCTAGCCAGGAGGATTGCATTGATCCCGATCAGTGGGTGGATTGGCTGTTAGCTGATGGTGCTTGGTGGCTATGGTCCACTGATACGGGGCGGGAGGTGTTCAGGTTGTTCGTTCTGCAAGGGTGCCGATTAGCAGGGGCGACTCAGGAACGTTTGGAGGCTGTCATCTTGGCTGGACCACCGCGCGAGATGTATCGAGAAGATCTAGAACCAGATCGTTGGCAAGAGCTGGTGGATCGATCAGTATGGCTTCATTTATCCAAACTGGATTCCTCTGGGATATCTCTAAGCCCTACCGCCCAAGTTCGCTTACAAGAGTTGTCACATGCATATCCAAAATGGCAGCTGGCAGCTAACGAACGGGACGAGTTTTCCCATTGGATGAGTGGAACTGGCGATCCAGGCTATGAAGACAGTCGGGATGTTGATATTGCACCTCGAAAGCGGCATGAACTCGTTCAGTGGCTTAAAAAGCAACTACCCGAGCAGCAAAGTATCTATAAAGACACATGGCATGATGTCTGCCGCACCCGCTTCTTTCACAGCTTGTTAGCGCTATGTGATCTAGCTAAGGCTAGCATTTGGCCAACCGACCGATGGTGTGTGGCCCTGCAAGTTTGGAGTGAAGAAGATATGGTGTTGCGATCATGGCGACATGCTGCTTTGCTAGTAAAGAGGATGCCAGACGACACCCTTCAGGTGATTGTCCATAGTGTAACGAGCTGGATTGAGATCGTTTCGAAGTCAGTCAATCAGCAAGAAGATATACTTCTGGACTTGTGCCGTCGAGTTCTTGAACTGCCTTTAGAAGCACTTCTCAATGGTGAGCCAGTTGACCCTGTCAATGAAGCTATCAATCATCCCGTTGGGCATACCACACATGCATTAATCAATTTTTGGCTCAAACAGAGCCCTAATGATGGGGATCATCTTCCCGCTGACATTAAGCAATTCTTTACGGAAATCTGCGATGTAAATGTGGACCGGTTCCGTCATGGGCGGGTTCTGCTAAGCTCGCGATTAATTGCACTCTACCGTGTGGATCAAACGTGGACTGAACAATATCTGTTGCCTTTGTATAGTTGGAACAATCCGAAAGAAGCAAAAGCTGTGTGGGAAGGTTTTTTGTGGTCGCCACGTTTGTACCAGCCCTTATTGACTGCTCTCAAAACGGAGTTTTTAGAGTGTGTGAAACACTATATTGAGCTAGGCGAGCACCGTCAGCAATTCGCAGCTTTTCTTACTTACGCAGCGCTCGATTCGCTAGAAGGTTATACCGTGGATGATTTTCGTTCAGCGATTGGGGAGCTTCCTCAAGAAGGGTTAGAGGAAGCAGCTCAGGCACTCTTTCAGGCTCTAGATGGGGCTGGAGAACAGAGTGAGGATTATTGGAGAAACCGTGTAAAGCCGTTCTGGCAAAATGTTTGGCCCAAGTCCCGAGATCTAGCTACACCGCGTATTGCCGAATCCTTAACCAGGCTTACCATTGCAGCTCGCTCTGAGTTTCCGTCCGCTTTGGCTGCTATGAAAGACTGGCTGAAACCAATTGAACATCCTTATTACACCTTAAACCTCCTGAAAGAATCAGAATTGTGCAAAAAATTTCCTTTGGACTCACTAGATCTGCTAGATATTGTGATTTCAGACCAGCAACAATGGGTAACTCAGGAGTTGGGACAATGCTTAGATGAGATAGTGCAAACTGCACCTCTGCTAGCGCAAGATGACCGATACAGACGCTTAAGAGAATACTTACGGAAATCTGGGGTTCAATAGGAACGAATCTGGTGTGAGCCGCAAACTCAACCAACTGCTTTCCATCAAGCAGACCGATATTACTCAGTAAATGTCGGTGAACAAATCAGTTTGTAACCAAACAAGTAAGTCTGTAACTAACAAAGCTTCATTTGCTGTTGTCAGTAAACAAATAAGTTTGTAACTGGATAAATAAGTCTGTAACCATAACAAATATGTTTGTAACTAAGCGGCCAAAATAGCGACAGCAAAACCCTGTGGTCAACTCAGCTGTTTCAGTCAAGTTGACTCATATGGAACAGGATTAAGGAGGCAGCTGATCAAACCGACTATTGGCAATTCCATTACCCAAGGGAAAAACCAAAACTTTCAAACAGTTCTTTCCCTTTTTTAAATAGCTCAGAACCTTTGTCGATCATATTCAAAAAACCTGAAGCCGTATTTAGATAGGTTTCAACTAGGGTTTTATTCGGCTCAGATTTACTTACTTCATCGACGGTATTTTTTAAATACCGTATGGCATCTTCAGAGTTGGTAGTCGGTGGAGCAGCTTGCAACAAGTTAATTAGCTCCTCAAGTTTACCGATTTTTGCCTGTTTATCTGAGTTGTTCGCCCCTATATTAATATCACCTTTAATCATAAACCTAATATTTTCACTATTTTCTATAGTTACTTTATTTCCTGTATTTTCCACTTTTTTTGCCTCCTTGATATAATAATAAGTGAAATGTTGTATTTGTTCTGAGGTTGTTTCTGGTACTTCACTTAAAAGCTTCACATCTTCATATTCGAGTGCATCGAATAACGATACTGCACTCACATTTTCTCCTGTTTCAGCGACAACATATGGGGTTCGAGTCTGATGTGCTTTCTTTACTTCTTCTATATCAACCCATTCACTACCTTGCTCTTTTATTAGGTGTTCTATAGGCTGACAAAGATTCAGCTCATCCAGTGACTTCAAAATGCGTTTCAATAGTGCTGTTGGATTCTGGCCTGAAGCATAAATATGGATGCTTTTGGTTTCGGAATCTGCAACCAATGCCGCTGCGCTTTTTAGTTCTCTATCAATGACAGCAATACCATTCCGCCACCATGTTTTTTTAGGTGCTAAATGGCGTGCATGAATAATGAAACGTTCAACTAGTAGTCGGTGCAACCAAGGATAAGTGATTTTATATTCAAACTTTGCATTATAGGTATAAGCCTCTAACTCTGGGTGCGACTCGGGTAACAGTGAAGGAAAGACAAACTGCTGCTTTCCAAATGCGCTCCATTGAGACTGTGAAAAGCACAGGTGGCTCCCTCGCATGAAATTGAAGAAAATTTCCACCTCACTTTGGCTGTAGCCGCTAAATAGTGCTAAAGCTTCGTTGCCTGTAATTTCACCATGTTTTTGGTGGATGATGTGTCTTGGGCCTTTCCCTTTGTTATCTTTTTCAAATAAACGGTAAATTGCTTTTATGGCCCAATTTTGATCGAGAATAATATGATTGTTAAAGTCAGATCCGAAATAAAAGCAACTGCCGGTTTGATGAAGATAATCAAGTAATACATCAGGGTGGCCTACCTGATTCTCTTTACAAAGTGCACAGTAGTCATCGTAACTAATATAGTGGTCCTTTGTGTTATCCAGTGCTTCCCTTACTTGATGCCAGGTGATGGGTAATGTCGGTAAGTTGTTTACCAATTGCTCTAGTGCATCGACTATTGCGGCTTCTACGACTCGCACACCCTGATACACATTCGCACTGATACCATAATGCTGAAGGTGGTTATAGGGGGGTTGTTGAAGCTCATTAATTTGCAGGCCTAACTCATTTCGTCGATTAAGCTGATTTTTAATCACTATAATTTCAGCATCTTCAGCATGGAGTTGCACTAAATCCAGCCAATAGATCAGCTCATGGTCATGTTCTGTATCTATTTCATCCGTTTCTTCTGCCCATAGCACCAGATATAACGCATTACTGGTATAAAAGAGTCGGTGAGTCGCGTGATAAATCTCTTGGCCAGCAAAATCCCATAACCGTAATTGCCAGGGGTTACCCCCTTGATGACAAGGTAATGTAATGTCTTTAACGATAATCCCATGGGTTGACTCAAAAACGGTCCCTTCCAATGGAGCCTGCTGATGCTCTAAACAATAAGCCAATGTGGTTTTACCTACTCGGCCATTACCCAGTAATAATAATTTAATTTGTTTGTTTTCGATGGCACCTTGTTTTAGATCTGCAAAATACCCTTTTAAAATCTTCAGCGAATCTAAAAACTCCTTGGGAATACGTTGAATAGGATTATATCTGAAATCGACTGATATTAATGTTGGGTTATTTTCTACAATTGTTTGTATTTCTACGGAATTGGTTAGTTGATTATGACTGCAATCCAGCGTAGTTAATTGGGTCAGCTTGGCCAGGCCTGATAGGTCGGTTAGTTGGTTACCACTACAATCCAGCTCAGTTAATTGGGTCAGATTGACCAGGGCCGATAAGTCGTTTAGTGGGTTACCACTGCAAACCAGCGTAGTTAATTGGATCAGCTTGGCCAGGCCTGATAGGTCGGTTAGTTGGTTACGACTGCAATCCAGCGTAGTTAATTGGATCAGCTTGGCCAGGCCTGATAGGTCGGTTAGTTGGTTACCACTACAATACAGCTCAGTTAATTGGGTCAGATTGACCAGGGCCGATAAGTCGGTTAGTTGGTTACGACTGCAAACCAGCGTAGTTAATTGGGTCAGGTTGACCAGGGCCGATAAGTCGGTTAGTTGGTTATCACTGCAAACTAGCTCAGTTAATTGGGTCAGGTTGGCCAGGGCTGATAGGTCTTTTAGTTGGTTACCACTGCAACCCAGCGTAGTTAATTGGATCAGCTTGGCCAGGCCTGATAAGTCGGTTAGTTGGTTAAAACTGCAATTCAGCGTAGTTAATTGGGTCAGCTTGGCCAGGCCTGATAGGTCGGTTAGTTGGTTACCACTACAATCCAGCTCAGTTAATTGGGTCAGATTGACCAGGGCCGATAAGTCGTTTAGTGGGTTACCACTGCAAACCAGCGTAGTTAATTGGATCAGCTTGGCCAGGCCTGATAGGTCGGTTAGTTGGTTACGACTGCAATCCAGCGTAGTTAATTGGATCAGCTTGGCCAGGGTCGATAAGTCGGTTAGTTGGTTAAAACTGCAATTCAGCGTAGTTAATTGGATCAGCTTGGCCAGGCCTGATAGGTCGGTTAGTTGGTTACCACTACAATCCAGCTCAGTTAATTGGGTCAGATTGACCAGGGCCGATAAGTCGTTTAGTGGGTTACCACTGCAAACCAGCGTAGTTAATTGGATCAGCTTGGCCAGGCCTGATAGGTCGGTTAGTGGGTTATCACTACAATACAGCTCAGTTAATTGGGTCAGATTGACCAGGGCCGATAAGTCGGTTAGTTGGTTACGACTGCAAACCAGCGTAGTTAATTGGGTCAGGTTGACCAGGGCCGACAAGTCGGTTAGTTGGTTATCACTGCAAACTAGCTCAGTTAATTGGGTCAGGTTGGCCAGGGCTGATAGGTCTTTTAGTTGGTTACCACTGCAATCCAGCTCCGTTAACTGGGTCAGGTCAGCAACTGCTTGTGGCAATTCTGCTAGATTTAGAGAGGATAAATCCAGCTCAGTTGATTCATTGAGCCTTGCTGCTTCAATCCGTTTAAGGGCTTCTTGTTGTCCATTGCTGTTCATAATGCAATACGTTTTTTGAGGTAAGTTACCAGTTGCTTATACTTGGGTACACTTACAGTGTAGCCATTAAGCAATCATGTTAATTACCCCAACAGATTAAGTCTTTTTTATTGAAAGGTTTCCTTTGCTAAAAGGCATTAGAAATCATTAAGTTGCTAATTTTGCCTTAGTAATGATTTTGTAAGAAAAAATCGCAATTGTTAGTTACAAACTTATTTGTTATGAATCAGAGTATTTTTTAGTCATTATCTTTGGTTGGTTACAAACTTATTTTTGTTAATGCTATTGGCGTAAACGGAAGAATGCGGGTTATAGGCGGCTCTAGTTACAAACTTATTTGTTTAATGACAGCTGTGACTGAGGCACCTTTCTAAGCTCGACTAACGATAGAATCAGGTTTGCAGGCTCATCTAGTTACAAACTAATTTTTTGTAACCGGAACTAATATAAACGGCAGCACAAGGGCTACAGGCTAAGCCAGTTACATACTTATTTGGCTAACGACAAGAGTTAGTTTTGACCAAGTCAGTGTTACCCCCTTTTGTGCCCCATGAGTTACTAGTTAATATCTAACCTCGGTAGATTTTTAACAATTCTCAGTGTTTGTAAACTTACTGTAATAATACGTTGAAACAGCTTTAGGGGGTAAGAGGGGTCTTTCATAGTCTCAATTGCATAGCGGTTAGCATCATTGACAATACCACTACTTTTATCTTTTTTCACAACCTGACGTTCCATGACCCACTCCAAAGCGGGTTTGCCGTTGACAATGTAGTCATAGGCTTCAACAGGTATATTGGTCATAGTGATTTTATGATTATATATGACCGTAGATTTGTCTTTCTTGCTAGAGGTTCCACCAAATTTCCATTTTTTGTCCACACAGAAATCATCCTTAGTTAACTCATCCCAAAGCAAACGCCCACCTTTATATTCAACAGGATAAGGTTCAACGGTTTCATAGTTAACATGTAGCTCAGCTAGAGCTTTTCCTGCTTTAGCAAAAGCCCAAAAATTTTCTGCTTTTTTCACACAGGGGATACGAGGTAACTGCTTGGAAATATTGTTGGCATAACGATTATAATAATCTTCGGAATGAAGCAGTCCATAGAGGTAATAAAAAATATCCTCTTTTCGAATTTTTTCGCCTGGATAAGCTATTTGGAAATGAGAAAGCCCTGCATCCGAAATACCATCTCTCATTGTGTATTCATCAAGAAGACTTGATTCTTTGGAAACCAAATCGATAGTTGCATTTTTTTTAACAGGCTCGTAGAGTTTTAGGGGAAAACACTGACCAGTGTCCATTGTGTGAAGATTTGGGAGCGTATTTATCATCAGTACAGAAAAACCCGATCTGGCACCGACTCCTGTTACAATAATCACTCTGTTATCAATCTCGGCCTTTGGAAAAATTTGAGGTATTTGACAAACCATTTCATTTAATTGGCGGTTAAAATAAACCCACTGTTTGCTAAAAGGCCTATAGGAACTTTGAACTAGGCATTCTGCTTGAAACTCTAAAAGTTTTCTTTTTTTCAAATCTCCTTTTAGTGACCGGGACCAGCTTATTTTCTTCGCATCACTGTGAACAAAATCGTCGATTTTAATCTGTTTCTGACCAAGTGTCTCAGCAAGGTAACGATCAACTTCTGAGTTATAATAATTAATCATACGACTGATATTTCTGGATAACTCGCTTTTTGAAGCATTATAACACCATGCATCACGGTTGGTGACAACACCTAGAGAATAGTTTTCAAATACTGTAGCAGTAGTTTTATTTTTCTTATCTCCAAGGGAAATAAATTCGTCAAAACTTTTATCCCTCTGGTTTAACCAGTCACCATAGTCATCTGGAGTAATAGTTCGCCAAGCTTTTTTTTCAGTAATACCATTAATACTGACAAAACTGCTTATGA
Organism: Spartinivicinus ruber; assembly: GCF_011009015.1. Lineage (NCBI taxonomy): Bacteria > Pseudomonadati > Pseudomonadota > Gammaproteobacteria > Oceanospirillales > Zooshikellaceae > Spartinivicinus > Spartinivicinus ruber. Next base: position 3,441,297 of record NZ_CP048878.1, on the reverse strand, counting down.
GCGCTAATTTTTCTTTACTATTTAGATCCTCCCCAATATCATAATAAAAGATGTTTCCAAATGAAGTCGCATTGGGGTTTTTAATGAGCAAGGTAATCACTATGCCTGTCATACTTGAAGAACCAAAGATGTTACTTCCTTCTTTAGCTCTTCCCTTACTTAACATATTTTTTCGAATATCGCCGCGCAGATTAAAAACGTAGATCTTAGTAAATTCATTAGCCAAGCATTTACGCATTCCATCTGCAAAGGACCGTTCTATCCAAGCATTACCAGATACATAGGCCATAACACCACTCTTGCCTAAGCGGTCACTTCCCCAGCGGATTGCTCGGATGTAACTATCATATAAATATTTATGAAGTCCTGACCTTGATTTTTGTGCATAAGTCGATCGAATGCTTTCATCTAATTCATGATAAGGAATGTTGGAATTATTATCATTCTGCCTTTTTTGACCAGAGGAGTAGGGTGGATTACTCATAATCACCTTAATATCCAGTTTCTTCTGACGCTTACGACGACCAGAGTTATCAGCCATCAGGTGGGATATTAAATCCTCTTTTTCATGCATGTGAAAGGTATCAGTGAGGCAAATCCCCTTGAAAGGCACGTATTCGCCCGCTGAAAGATCGTGATAGACTGCCTCAATGTTAATGGCTGCAATATAATAGGCCAATAGCACAATTTCGTTGGCATGTATCTCATGAGTGTACTTGTAAACTAGCTCTTCAAGGGTTATCAGCCCGGATTGCATGAGACGCGTGATGAAAGTACCAGTACCGGTAAAAGGATCAAGTATATGGACTCCTTTACTGCCCAATGTCAGCCCAAACTCATCTTTTAATACGTCATTAACGGAATGAATAATGAAGTCCACTACTTCAACTGGGGTGTAAACAATACCCAGTCTATTAGCCATGAGGGGAAAAGCTTTGCGGAAAAATTTGTTGTAGAGCTCTACCACTAGATGCTGTTTGCCTTGAATGGTTTCTACACCTTGTGCTCGTTGTTTAACGCTGTCGTAGAACTTTTTCAGAGACTGAGATTCTTTCTCCAGATGCTGTTCTTCCAGCACATCCAGAACTCCCTGGATCGCTTTTGATACAGGATTTTCTTGAGTAAAACTATGGCCTTCAAACAACACATCAAACACAGGTTTGGTGATGAGATGTTGTGCCAGCATTTCAATTGCTTCAGCTTCGGTGATGCTGTCATTGAGATCATCACGCAACTCCTCCAAAAGCTTTTCGAATGCATTACGCTCTTTAGTACCAAGCTGTTCTACCACAGTCGCTATACGAGTGACATGAGCTTGTGCAATCTTGGCAATATCCTTGGCCCAGTCTTCCCAATAAAGGCGAGTACCGCATTTCTTAACAATCTTCGCCATGACGGCCTTGGAAAGCTCATCAAAAATAAAGCTAAATTGCTGGGGACCTCTTACATCTACAACAGACTTGCCATCCCCCTCAGTTTCATAATGGTTTGAACCTCCAATATTAATCCGTTTCTCTTCTTGCTGGTTACGACTAGGAAGTTCCTGTACCACAGCCGTGGTGGCCGTAGATTCCTCACTGGAAATACCAACAATTTGAATGTTAGAGCTCACATCCTCCCCCAATCCCGCTTTGTTAATCATGGCATCAAAGCGATCATCATGGGCACGCAAAGCATTGAGTATCTGCCAGATGACTTCATATTTTTCGTTATTATTAAGGGCTTCTTCTGGCTCAACACCAGCGGGAATACCAACGGGCAAAATAACATACCCCATTTCCTTGCCTTCCGCTTTTCGCATTACACGTCCCACTGATTGCACCACATCAATCTGTGACTTACGGGGATGCATAAAAATGATGGCATCTAGTTCTGGTACATCCACACCTTCAGAAAGACAACGCGCATTCGTGAGAAGGCGGGCTTCCTGTTTTTCAGTATTCTCCTTGAGCCATTCAAGTTGTTGATTGCGAGCCTTGGTATTGAAGGTGCCGTCCACATGACGAACTCCACATCGCAAGTCCTGCACCTGATCCGGATGATGATTAAGATATTCCTCAACTACCTTGCCAAACTCACTTTCGATCAATTTTGAGCTTTTAATATCCCTACAGAAGGCAAGAGCACGACGCATAGGCTGGACGTCATCCTCTATATCTGAGGCCAAATTCTTCTTGGCCAAAGCTTTGTAACACCCAATGATTTTGGTGGCATCGTCTAGCTTCAGTTCATTGTCTTCTGAAGCTAAACGCCGCTGAACATTTTGGCTCACCAAACCCTCGTCCACAGCTAAGACAACCACTTTATAGTCACTCAAGAGGTTGGTCTGCACAGCCTGGGAAAAAGTAAGCTCGAATAGCTTTTCTCCAAAGAGTGCTGTGTCATCCATCGAACAAAGCACTGCAGCGGCCTCGTTAGCTTTAACTTTGGCTGCATCTCCAAAAATACGTGGAGTGGCCGTCATATAGAGGCGCTTTTTACCCTGGATAAAGTCTTGGTTATGGACCTTAACAAAACTGGATTCTGCCTCCCCCATAAGGGTTGCGCCGGTGGTGCGGTGTGCTTCATCACATATAATCAAGTCAAACTCAGGCAGGCCATAGAGCAACTGGGCATCAGAGATTGCTTGGATAGATTGGTAAGTGGAAAATACAACGGTCATTTTGTCTGGAGCATCAGAGCTGGCTTTTTTAGCCAATGTCTCCGCGTGAGTTGTGGCAGGAAAAACCAAATCTTGCTTTTCCAAGTCTGCCACATCTTCCTTCCGGCGCTTGCCAACCTGAGTATCAGAGCACACAGCGAAGGAACGCAATGCTAATACAGTATCATTGGTCCACTTGGTTACGGTTTGGGACATCAAGGACAGTGAAGGTACCAAAAATAGAACCCGCTTGCCCAATCCCGCAAGGTTCTCGGCTATTTTGAGGCCTGTAAAGGTCTTTCCTGTCCCACAGGCCATGATCAGCTTGCCACGAGAGGTGGTTGCTAACCCAGCTTTAACGGCTTTCAATGCTTCTTTTTGATGTGGAAGTATCTGTTTTTTAGGGCATAGCCTTACTTCATCATCAGATACAAATGTCAACCAATCGATGCGACTTTCTTCTAAGGCAGAAAGCCCAATCCTCAAGGTTTCTATTTGCTGTCCCTCAAAGGCACTTTGAGCATTTTTACCTAAATCACCTAGCGTTGTATCAATGACAATACGACGGGAAAATGGCTTTTTACCTGAAGCAGAGAAAAATGAGTCAAGATCTTTTCTTTGAAGACGATAATCTTTATCGTAAAACTTGCACTGGATAGCACACAAGCCAGCATCATCAGCCATTTGTGCAACCAAATCAATCCCAGTATCTGCCTTGCTGAGTCCCTGCTCTGCGGCCCAGTCGGCATATCTCCAGATTTTACTGTACAGCTGCCTCTGGATATCATCGTTTTCTAAATAGGCTTTGGAAATACTTTCAAAGTAACTACCTAGCTCACGCGGCGTTTTAGCATGTGAACGGTAGGTTTCTAACAAGCGATTTAATGCTGAACCCATGGGCATCCTGCCTTAAAAATCCTATCAACAGTTGATATCAGACTGATTAAGAATTGCTGAATCAAGAGAATCATCGTTGTTGCCAATGATGTACTTTCTAGTGTCGAGCAAGCTTTTTGCTATTTTAGATGACACAAAGAAAGTAAACTCCTTTTCATACTGCAGGGAAACAAACTACCTAAAGCTTAGATCAAACTATCGTTAGAATTAGAAAATGATATGCCCAAGATGATCTATATTTTGCTGTTTACCAGAAAAATAGTAGAACCTGACTTCGCTTTCAAAATGTCCAATAAACGTATTAATGGTTTTGAGTCAAGAGCTGGAAAGTTTCCCATACATCAGTTCAGCCGTATAAATCGATCTGCCTATCCTGCTAATGAGCTTTTTATGCACAATACTGATACCGTGTTTGGTAGTATTTACTTTGAATGCTTGTGCTCTCAGGATGTCTCGAAGTAAGGCAAAATATTTGTTTGAAAATGGCGATAAGCAACAGTCCTTGCAGAAATGCACTCAAAGGAATGGTAGTAGCAAGTTAATAGCTAAACAATGCTCATTAGTTTTGGCAGGTGAGGGCCAAGGTACTCTATACTGCAAAGCTCCCAATCATTAACGATATTGACTGCGAGCTCTCGAGCCTTTTGCGCATGATCTGTTTGAACAAGTGCTTGGTGACGCATCCCTACAACCTTCCAAAAGCCGTACTTTCCATTGTCTGGGTGACTATCAAAGTTGGGTGGTTCATCAGAAAATGAACTTGCACATTCAAGGGCATGAGATAGTCTTTCAGAGCCTTTATGTTCGCTATGATCATTAGCTTGACCTTGAATAATCTTCATAAAGGTGCCTATGTCAATCAGGCATGTTTCACACAGTGAAATATCAATAGCTTTCATATCCCACTCTGGTGGGGCATCATAGCCAAAGGTATGCTTAATACGGACACAAGTGTGCATTTCATATATTTTAGAGCACTTGTCGCAGGTAAATTTATCTGGTTCTTTTACAGATACTGTTTTGTAGTGGATTGGCATTCGTGTTTTTTTTCCTCTGAAAAAGGGGTAATTCGTTATCGATTACTCATGTACAATATTAATCAAACGAACATCTAAGCAGCTGCGCATAAACTAAATCATCGGGCCTTGATCTGCAAATTAATAGAAGCTCAACCTTCCTGCTAAACTCCTGTTGGCGTTTAGCAGGAAGGTTGATGGCTGGATAGCCCTCATAAAGTAGTTCCATTCACCATAAACTGACCCATTCGTTTATTTACATTGTAGAAAAATTGATTACGTGCCTTCGTTAATCCTTCAAAAACAGTCCCAATCAATCTGGGGATACAGATAATACAGATAATACAGATAGGGCAAAGATACAACTGGATGGTATGGCATCCTAAGCTTCCTCCCCAACCGCTCAGATAGTAGATCAAGGCGAGTATATTGTCAGTGACGTTAGCATTCGAACTTGAGCTGGTTGGTAGGCTATTTTCCTGTTGTGCTGGGGCAGTCGATCTCATTCGTTTGTGGTGCTATCATCAAGGCATTGATTGGTGCCGGGAGACTGGAACAGTAAGGCCTTTTATTCAGTGCCATTCAGCACATGACAAGTTAAGCGGCACTAAACTTTAGTGTAAGATAAAGGTATTTATCTAAATAAGTTATCATAATGAAAACAGTTAAGCCTATACATGCAGATTTTTCAGTGAGCATTACAGAATTTAAGCAGAACCCCATGGCAGTGGTTGAACAGGCTGAAGGGGAAGCAGTCGTCGTACTCAATCATAATCAGCCGGTGTTTTATTGTGTGCCTGCTGACGCTTATGAGTTGTTAATGGATAAGCTAGAAGATGTAGAGTTGGGTGAGCTTATAGCGGCTCGTAAGGGGCAAAATGAAGTTGAAATTAGTATAGATAAGTTATAGTGCATAATCTGTAAAAAATTTATACCTTAGAATTAACTGGGCTTTCATCATAAAAAGAAAAGCCCTTGAATTATATAAGTTAAAAGTCTTGATTAGTTAAGCTTTTTTTCTTTTTTTATAATTTCTCTTTGGTTGCTTTTTTACGGTTTGTCCTTTTCCTTTTAGTTGACTAAAGGCACTTGCATCTACCTGGGTTAATAAGTAATGAAGGCTATTAATCATTGGCTCGATAAAGCTTTTATAGCTGGCTTCTTTGTTACTGATGGATGTTAGTTGTGATTCCCATTGAGCTGTCATATCCGGTGTGGTAGCCACTTCTGGCAAGCTTTGGATAAGCTGGCGGCCTGTTTCAGTCGAGCGGATTTGTTTGCCTTGTCGGGTGAGAAATTGGCGTTTAAATAGCAGTTCAATAATCCCTGCGCGAGTGGCTTCGGTACCCAGTCCATCGGTTTCTCTTAATATTTTTTTAATTTCGGGGTCTTTGACAAATCGGGCGATGCCGGTCATGGCAGATAATAAGGTTGCGTCACTAAAAGGTTTGGGAGGCTGGGTCATTCGTTCAGCTAACTCACCTTTTAGGCACTGGACCACATCACCTTTTTTTAAATTAGGTAATTTCTGTTGTTCTTCTTGATTGGGGTTATTGTCATCGCCTTTGTTTTCATTACTTTTGCTAAATATTTTTTTCCAGCCTAAATCCACCGTTTGCCTTGCAGTCGCAACAAACAGCCCACCACTGATTTCTACTTCTATTCTTCGATCATCGTATTGCCAAGCAGGGTAAAATTGGGCGAGGTATTGTCTTGCAATTAACTCATAGATTTGTAACTCGGTTTTAGATAAACGACTAGGATCGAGCTTTCGTTCGGTGGGAATGATGGCATGGTGAGCTTCCACCTTTTTATCATTCCAGGCTTTGCTTTTTAAGGATAAATCAGCCTCAGCGACAGCTTTTTGTAGTGGCTCGCATACCTGATTAATGGCTGTGGTGACAGTATTTATTTGGTTTAAGTGTTCTTTAGGTAAATAACGGCAGTCTGAGCGCGGGTAGGTAATCAGCTTATGTTTTTCGTATAAATCCTGGCAGGTACTCAGCACCTGTTGGGCATTTAACCCATAATGTCTGGCTGAATCAATTTGAAGAGAGGATAAATTATAGGGGAGGGGAGCCACTTGTTGTTTGCGTTTTTTGGTAGCAGCGGTAATTAATCCAGGTTGGCCGGTAATACGATTGACGACTGTTTCAGCCAGCTTTTTGGAGAGTACTCGGCCTTCTTCATCTTGATAAGGCTGGCAGGCTTCGCTGGGTTGCCACTTAGCTCTAAATTGTTCGCCTTTGCCTGTTTCTAATAAAGCGAACACCTCAAAATAAGGTTTAGGTTGGAAGTTTTCGATATCTTGATCACGTCGAACCACTAACCCTAACAGGGGAGTTTGAACACGCCCAACAGAGAGAACCCCTTGATAACCGGCTTTTCTGCCTTGAATCGAACAGACGCGGCTCATATTAATGCCATATAACCAGTCGGCTCTAGCTCTTGCTAAAGCTGAAGTAGATAATGGGATAAATTCCTGATTATTACGTAAACTGGTTAGTGATTTTTTTATTGAGTTTGGGTTTAAATCATTAATTAAGCAGCGTTTAACTGCATTACGCTTTTCAATAGGAACATTACAATAATTAATTATTTCATCTATTATTAACTGACCATTTCGATCCGGATCTCCAATATGAGTCAAGTTGTCAGCTTTGTTAATTAGTTTTTTTAGTGTTAAAAATTGCTTTTTTGTTTTGCTACTAACGACTAATTTCCATTTTTTTGGGATAATAGGTAAATGCTCTAGTTTCCATTGTTTGTAAATGGGATCATAAGCATCGGGCTCTGCTTGTTCTAATAAATGACCAATACACCAGCTGACAATATCGCCATTACCTACAATAATATATCCATCTTTCCTTTGGTGAGGTTTTGGTAATACTTCAGCAACTGCATGACCCAAACTAGGTTTTTCTGCTATGTATAAAATCATATATACTACTAATCTGGCTTGTGAATTGGAACTAGTTTATTTTGTAGGATTTGCTGTTCTAGTTCATTAATTTTTGTGTATGCTTCATGAATAGCAAAAGATAAACGAGCATTTTCTTCAACTACACTGTCGGCAAACTGCTTCATTTTATCTCTTTGCTCCCTATATATGACTTTTAGTTGTTTTTCTTTATCTCTCTGTTTTCTGAGTTTACTAATTTTTTCTTCAGCATTGCTGCTATTTAGATATTGTTTATTGTTGGAAATATCTTTATCAATTATACTGCGAGCTTTAGTGATGAAGTCTTTATAGTAGTATATGCCACCTGAACTGAGTTTTGCCTCATCATTAATTCGTTTTAGATTAATCCTGCCATCACACGGGGTATTTATTGGCTTACCATCTAAGAGTCTTTGTAGTGCCTCTTTAAGCCTGATTTCAGTTAACTCACTTCTGTTCATTTTTCCACTCATTATTGTTCCTATAGCATTGTAACATCAATGGTGTCAATAAAAGGAGTAAATGGAATATCATGGTCTTTGAAGCATTGTTCAATGGACTTAATATCATAATATATTTTTGACATGATATTGGGTTGTTTTACCTGCCATTTTTTTAGGGTAAGGAACTTCTTTACTAATCGCTCTCGTTCAGGTACTAAATTAATAGCTTTTTCCTTGGTAACCACTTTGAATCGGCAAGTTTGCATATTACAAATTCGATTACAACTTGGGTTTGTACAATGTCCACCAGGGTGCTCAATTATTGACATTTGCCCTTCTTTAACCTGACGTGATATTTCATCTCTACTGAGGTATATGGTAGTAGGGCTGCTCAGCCTGGCATCTAAAATTCTTTTACCCTCTATGCCTGAGAGTGTTTCCGCTTCATTGTAAATATAGTAAAGAGTATCAGTCATAAACTCATGGTTTTCTTCTTCTATGATATTGATCAGGTCTCTATCAGTCATCATATCAAAATAACCAGCAATTTCTGCTTGATTAGAGTACCAAGCTGTCATTGCAACATTCATGTGTTTAAACTGATATTTCAGTTCCATTAGTGAACCGAGGCGATTCCTGACTAAAAATACAGCAAATGTTCTTCTGAACCCATGAGGATGTGGTATTAGTATATCACCAACCTTGAGTTGTCCTTTTCGTGTAGGGTTTAGTCGATTAAACTCTTCAATATCTTCTTTCGTTAACCTGCAATCTACTGACTTCGCAAAATTTTCTAATGAGTTGCTTAATGCTTGCCTTCCAGCTGAGGGGTGTGTAGTTGCAATATGAGGTAATGTTAAAAATATTTTATCAACCTTCTGTAAAAATTTCTTTCTATCATCAAGGTGCGTAATATTTTTTCCTTTTTCCCTCCATTCATTTCTTGCAAACTCAAAACTGTACCATAACAGTTCTATTGCAAGCTTGACAGCAGGTATAGTTACCCAAGATATCCGTCTAGAAATACCCGCATGATTGGGCTTAGAGTCTTCACCATATACAATGGGTATCGTTACGTCTGCATATTGCTTCTCTTCATATGATGCCAAGTTAAATGACTTTATTTCTCCATCCCTACACCCTGTGAAACCTGCTATCACAAAGTAACAGGCACCTCTAAGCCAGGAAAGCCAACTTCCTGATAAGTCTAATACAAAGTCACTGAATGGAATGTTGTGTTCAACATTTCTAACAGCATATTTTTTTGAATTTGCTTGTGTTTTCCAAATAGATGAGGATTTTTTATATTCGATGAATAAATTTTGATATGCTCTGCTAATAGCATATCTGTAAGGGTGATACCTAGTAATAACCTTTAAAGCATAATCAAAATACTTAGCTGCTATCCTTTCTGGAATAGCCATTGATTGTTGTACTGAAAGGTTATGGCCAGCTAACTCTATTGCTAATTTTTCAGCATTTCCTATGTCACGACATATAAATGATTTTTCGTGGAGTTTGGATATGAAAACTAAATAATTTTTCCAGGTTTTGAGTTTTAATTTTTTTTTCTTGGCCTCGATAACTAGCTTTCTAAAATTACTGTCATCATCTATGAATGTAAAGCTACTTCCGCCAGTCTTTATGATTAGTTTTTGAAAATTTATAGCGCTTTCTATTATGTTTTTCTGGATAAAGTTACTACTATAGAGTTTTTTTTCAGTAAAAAGTACTCCATAGATCAATTTTTTTGTTGTTTCTTTAAAATATCCTGTCAACCCTTGAAAATTTAAGTCTCTTGCACTAATAAATTTCCATTTGTCATCAGAGTATAGGCTGTATGGCTTATTTGCAGAGTCATATGATATTATAGTTTTTTCTTCGTTTTTTGAGAAATCAGCACTATACTTTGGCTTACGAACATTTGGGTCTATATCTTTCATAGAAAAGATACTCATGACCAAACCTCCATTAACATACCCAAGTCGTTATAATCAGACCATAAAGGGTGAGGCTCATCATTATACTGCTCAAGTGCTAACATATAAGTTTTGTTGTGATCTTTTTCTAACCTTTTTAATAAATAATTAATAGTATTTAGGACTTTTGTAAGTAAGCTAGTAGGGATACTATTTACTGATGGTCTGGCTAGAGACTCGTCGATAACATCACGAAATGAAAGTATCATCCATATGTCTTCAACTTCAGCGATAACTGCATGATGCTCGCATCCAAAACATTCAAGAAATTTATAACAAGCAACACGATCTCGCTTAGTGGCTAAACTAACTTCCTGAAGAGTTTTTTTCAGCTGTTCAGCCTTTTTACCAAAAGGGCTTTCGCAGCGTAAGCCACAAGGAGAAAGTGGTGGAGTAGTTAGTCCATTTTTCTGGTAGTTATATTCTCTAACGGGATCTTTGAATTGAAACCTGATATTATGAATGACTTCTCTAATTGGTTCCCCTTTAGCAGATCTTTCCCGCACTTCCAACGCTTTTGCTAAAGTGATCTGGTTAGTCACTTGATCTCCATCGGAGTAGTGCTTGTCAACTGTAGAGGGTGAGTTATTGAGGCTTTCTGCAACAGAAAAGATACTATTTGTAGCTCTCATTATAATAGAAGCTTTAGTCTTTCTAAATCGTTTTGCACTCAGAGCTGGAAGCCCTAACATTTTAAATGTTGTATTGATTCCACTATACAGATGACTATTATTCATCTTACTACAAACATCATTAGTTACTTTTGGAAAAACATATCCAGAACTATTCGAGGTGATTAATTTACTGAGTCGTAGCCATGTTTCAAAAAAATCTTTTCCTCTTGCTGTAAAGCCTACTCCATGTAAGTTGCGCTGGTAATTTTGTCTTCCCTTAGTTGTTTGGAGTAGGTATTTTCCTTTTGACGACTCAATGAAACTACAGCCTTTGATATCAGAGTGTTTTAAGTTTAATAGTGACGATTGGTTTACACCGGTAAAGAAACAGGTAATGAAATACCCACATATAACTAAATCTTGTTTCCAAGTTGATGAATTCCTTTTATAGCTTATTTTTCTTGATGAGGAAAACCGTATATAACGTGATATTTTGTCATTAGACTCTGTATTTTTATCATTGAATAGAGGAAATGTGTCAGGAGTGGTTTTTTCTAATAAGTGACTTTTATATGAATTTAGAATCTTATATAAATTTCGTAAAATTACTTTGAGCTCGTCATCAGTATATGGTTCAGTTGGTGTAGAGTCATTTGGGAATTTGTAAAAACAATCTAAAACTTGTCTCTCGTTAGGTAAAGCCATCTCTGCTATGAGAGTTTTTATAGAGTATTGGATTGAGTTTTGAGTTTTACCTTTTGCCCCCCGAGTATACTTAGTTTTTAAAGTTGATACAAATTTTTCAATAGCTGGAACAGAAAAAATATCGCTGATATTAGCTTCATCGCAAGCTTTTATGAGTTTACATAGATCTTGATAAATATTTGTTTTTGTCCTTTCGCTCTTATCCATACCCTTGATATTTATATACAGGCTTTGAACAAGATCCCACCTGTTCATATCGACTAAATCTTCCGGTCTTTTAGATTTAAACGATTTATTTTTGCTGCCTGGTGAAAGGTTAGGACATCCTTTATAGCCTAATCGTTTGAAGTGTACAGTCCTGTAGCTATCATTTATGACCATCGATTCAACGGATATTGGATATACTTCTGCAGAACTATTGTCTTTAGCTTTTACAGTTTTTCTTGTTTTTTGTCTTTTGAAAGCCATGGTGATTTACTCAGTTATACCAGGTTGAAGTCATTATCACTACCAAGTAAAACATCTACGGCTTGCTCATATATCTCATTAGCTTCTAATTCAAACTTAGAGAACTTTAAATAAGATAACAGTGAAGATCGATTTTTATGTCCCATGACTGCTTGTAGATAATCTAGAGCTTCTCCTTCAGTAAGCTTTTCATTGCTTAGTAAAGACTTGAGACGAAATACAGCATAGGTTGATCTTAAGTTATGAAACTTGTGATCGAAGTTTTTGTACTTGATTCTTGCAGCGTTTCGGATTTCCCCCCAACGAGCATCAAAGGTTTTTCCGGAGTATTTATTTCCTTTTTGAGTAATAAAAAGTGGGGCTCCAAATGGCTCATCAGGGTTCTTTTTCAGGTATTTATTACGGCGTTCAATATATCGTGGTGAGTTAATATATTTATGTAAATTGAGCATTAATAGAGTAGGTATTTCCACTCTTCTAGCCCCTGCCCCTTTTGTGTTCACTCCAACGGCAGGGGAGATGAGTATTCCATTATTATGTATTAAGTATTTTTTTATTAGTTGCTCTGCGTTAGGCTTAAAAACCATATTTGAGCGAAATGTGGCTAACTCCTCCCGTCGCATACCTGTATATCTAGCTAATGCCAGTATCAGCTTGAATTCAACTGAGATGCTTACCTTTTTCTTTTCTCCATTCGTGTAAGAGATAGCTTCACCTTGATTTCGGTATATATCATCGACTAATGACCACTCTTCTTCACTCAAGGGAATGAGTTTTCTGGACAATCCTCCGAAACTTGTGTCTTTAGGTAGGTTTAGCCGAAGGTCTGTTGTGTCTACATGAATAAACCCTTGTCGCATGAACTGATGGTTACCAGTTAGCTTGATTTTAACTTCTTCGTATCTAAAAGGAGGGTTAGAAAAAGGGTGGCGCCTTGCTAAGTAATACTTGTAGAAGTTAACTACCACTCCCATGTAGTTATTAGCTGTAGTCCTAGCGATACCTCCATTTTTGAATACTTCCTTAAGATGCTTTTTAAACCTGTAGGTTGGCCTGTTTCGAGGGGGGATGGGCATTTCATCCCACTTGAGATTGAGATCATCCAAGAAAATAAAGTAATGCAGTAGTGCTTGGGCTTGAGTGCTAACTTGTTTTCTGTGGTTGTTAGCTTTAAGGTGAATAAGCCATTGATTGACAACCTCGATAGATTTCCCTCTCTCATCGTATAACAGTGGCAAACGACCTAACGCATTGCCGGTCCCACTCCATCTAAGTTTTAACTCACCGTTTAAGTCAATCTCAAAGCAAGGTTGCTTATCAATAGTTAAGTTTGGTAGATCCCATAGTATGTATTCCATGCCACAAGCCTCTGTTTAGGTTCAAACTATCGTATTTCACATTTTCATACAACTAAAGATGTAAGATATGAAATTCAGTCTTTAACCGTAACAGTGCTCGATCGGGATCGCCAGCATGAATGAGTTGGTCGGCTTGTTTAATTAATTTGCGTAAGACTCCCAGCTGCTTTTTAGTTTTTGCTTTAGGGGTTAGCTGCCATTGTTTTGGAATAATCGGTAAGTGTTCCAGCTTCCACTGTTTATAGGCTGGGTCATAGGCATCAGGCTGTGCCTGTTCAAGTAAATGGCCAATACACCAACTGACGTAATCACCATTGCCGACCTGGATATAACCGTCGCCTTTTTGGTGGGGCTTGGGGAGTACCTCGGCAATGGCTCTGCCTAAACTGGGCTTTTCGGCAATAAACAAACGCATACTGTATTCTTGTTACTGTGAATCTATACAGTATGCTAACAGGTTGTTGAGGAGACGCCAACTTCTAGGAGTGGTTGGATAAGGATATCAAACAGCTTCTAGTGTTGAACACCAACAACGTTCAATGAAGGTGGTTATGGACGATACTTACCATCAATACTATCTGTTAGCATCTTATCGTAAGCACCAGAGCTTTTGATTTTTGCCAAGCCTTCATTAAATTTTTTGATTAGCTCTTCGCTATTGGCTACTTTTTTGCTGAGAATTAAATGGTAACTGGTTTCGCGTAATGGTTTAGGATGATTAGTTAAAAGCTTTCCTGAAGCTTCGTCCAGCTTGTCAGCGATTAAGGCATAGCCAACTTCTAAGGTGGCTGGGAATAAGTCAATACGGCCTGCAGCTAATTTTTTTAAGCTGGTCTCATCTTTAGCTGTTCGTGCAACGTTGATGAGTTTATCCGCTTCTGCCTTAGCAAATGCATCGCCATAACTGTAACCAATTGATGCGCCAATTTTATATTTGCTTAAGTCTTTCATCGTGCTCCAGTCGAACTGGAGGTCTTTCCGATGAAAAAACACTTCTTTAAGTTCGATAACGGCATCGCTAAATACAAAATCTGCTTCTCTGTCTGGGTTTTTTGTCCAAACCACAGACCCTGCCCATTTTTTACCTTCTTGTGCTTCTTTAAATGCCCGTTTCCAAGGAAAAAAACCATATTCGACGGTTACCCCAGATTGTTTAAAGGCTTCGGTAACAATATGAGAAATAAGCCCGTGGTGTTTATATTCTTTCGATAAATAAGGTGGCCATTCACCGTTGGTTAATTTCACGGTATCGGCAGCCCACACAGTTGCACTTGTTAAGCAAGTGATTAATAGTATGCATTGGATAAATGAGCGGAACATGGTTGCTACTCCTACTTCTCAATGACTGGCATTTCAATAAGTTTAGCAACTATTTGGGATAGCCTAAGGAATATAGTCAATGCGTAGGGTTTTTAGGAGGCTAACCTGCTGCTGCAAGGCTAGCGATATACCATTGCAGGAAACCAATTAACCAACCCAGGAAAGAGTAGAATGATGATTAATCCCACTAACTGTAGGAAAATAAAGGGAATAACCCCACGATAAATAGTGCTGAGCTGAATGTCAGGTGGACAAACCCCTTTTAGATAAAATAAGGCAAAGCCGACCGGTGGGGTAAGAAATGAGGTTTGTAAGGTTACGGCAATTAACATGACAAACCAAATCAGTTCAGGATTATCAATGACACCATAGCCTGAAATATCCAAATTGAGTGTGGAAATAACAGGGGCAAGTAAAGGTAATATAATCAGAGTGATTTCAATCCAGTCCAATATAAAGCCCAATAAAAAAATAATGCTAAGGATGACCAGAATAATCCCATAATCACTAAAGGGTAGCCCGGTAAAAAATGACTCAATAAGTTCATCTCCTCCTAGTTCTCGAAGGACTAAAGCAAAAAAAGAGGCACCAATAAAAATCATAAAAATATAAGCAGTAACATTCATTGTGTTATGTAAACACTCACGAAAAACGGTAACAGTCAGTTTGTTATTCCACCAGGCTAATAAAATAGCCCCCAGTGCTCCAACGCCAGAGGCTTCAGTTGGTGTTGCCCAGCCTGAAAAAATAGAGCCTAATACTGCCAAAATTAATAAAAGGGTGGGTAAAGTGGCTTTTAATACATTAAGCCAGATGGTTAGAGTAATGGGTTGAAGATTGTTGGGTAATGGGAAATGATCTTTGCGCAAATAACCATAAATTAATAGGTAGCCAATATATAAAATACCCAATAAAATGCCTGGAAACACAGCCCCCATAAATAAATCACCCACTGATAAGGCCAGTTGATCTGCCATAATGACTAGCATAATGGAGGGGGGAATTAAAATACCCAAAGTGCCTGCTGATGCAATAGTACCTAAGGCAACAGTATCTTTATATTGTTGGGTTTTCATCGCTGGCATTGAAATTATCGCGAGTAGAACAACTGACGCACCGATAATACCCGTTGAAGCGGCCAGAATAATGCCGATTAAGGTAACGGTGATAGCAAGCCCCCCTCGTACCTGGCCAAACAGTGACTGTAATGCGTGCATCAGTTTTTCTGCCACACCTGACTTATCCAGCATATGTCCCATAAATACAAACATGGGTAAGGCCACTAAAATCCAGTTATCCATTATTTTAAAAATACGGTTTACTGCAAGGCCCAGCGTCATAAAGTCTAAGCCGGTAAATGCGCCAAAATACTGATCAGCGAAATAACCAGCGGCGGCAAATAACGTGCCTATACCTGCTAATACATAAGCCACGGGAAAACCGCTAAATAATAAAATAATAAAACTAACCAGCATACCAATGACTAAAATTTCATTGATTTCCATCATTGGCTCCTAACTAACAACAGTAATTCACGGTAAATACGGGCTAACACTGTGATGGCGAGTAATAAAAAAGCAGTAGGAATAATCGATTTGATTAACCATCGATAAGGCAATCCGGCAGGGGCTGGAGAAGATTCATTAATACGCCAGGAGTCTTCGACAAAATCCAGACTATGAAGAAAAACGATGGTGATAAAAGGCATCACCAGTAACAGTAAACCAAAAATTTCTATCAGATGTTGGGTTTTTTTGGAAAAACGCTGGTAAAACAAGTCAACCCGAATATGGGAGTCTTGCACTTGGGCATAGGCCATGCCAAACATAAAACCAATGGCGTATAAATGCCATTGTAATTCTTCCAGGATAATCAAACCGCTAGCAAAACCTTTGCGCAAAATAACCTGTAAAACAATAGTCAGTATTAATAAGGCATAAACCCAGGAGATCAGTTCTCCCAGGCGGCGTACCCACTGATTAACGCTGTCTATGACAAGTAACGATTTTGCTGAAGGTACTGGTTTTTTTGATATTGGTTGGTTATCCATTCACTGACTGACTCCTAAAAATCCTTTGCGGTATATAACATGGGTGGATTAAAATTGAAACAAAAGCCTTGCAGCAGTAGAGTCGAGTACTGTTGAATGATGAGTCGCTTTAAAATATTATTTATTTTTGGGGCTAGGGGTGAGTAGTACTAACATACCTAGTACAGGGCTATCCACATAATAAATCTGATTAGGTTTTAATGGTTGTTGCTGGCGTAAGTGAAAATTGCGGGAAATTTGATATTCCGTTTGGTCAGGTCCTGCTGTTACCAAAAATCTTGGATTAATATTTATCCGCTGTTTTGGCCTAATAGGTTCAAATTCTCGCCACCAGAAATCGAGTGTTAATTTCAGCTCTTTATCTGCAACCAGTCCCACACTGCCAAGTAGCTCATGGTGCTCACCGTATTTTCCGCCGGCTTTTAACAGGGTAGGGGGTATGGCAGGGTTGGTTTGTACTGGCTGCAGCCAGTTAGAATAAAATAACACATTATATTTATGACTCTGCTTGAGTTTCTTTAGACTGTCTGTCAGTTGGTTTACTTGGGTTGGGTTTAATTGTTCAATATCATTTACAGTAATAGTTGGTGGGTTAATTAACTGAGCAAAAGGATCCACCTTCACTGGTGGCCACCATTGGTGATCAGGTTTGGTTTCATGTTGAAATACAATCATTTCCACTTGAAAAGGCTGCATTAGTTCTATTGCTAGATGATTTTCCTGTGCAATTGAGTAACAAGTACTTAACAGAAAAAGACCTGTACTTATTAAATGAATCATCAGTCGTTTTTTATTGACCATTTAGCATTCCTTGCTATGTGGGTGTTATTCCATATTAGGCACTAAAATTTTAATATTATTATATTCACTATAGCCCTTAAGCAGCAGGTTTTAATTCATTTAATAATCTTTCTGTGTATTTTAATCGCTGGTCAGGTTCATCCATAGTTTCGAAATATTTTAGGATAGTGGCCCCTTCTAAACGGTAGCGTTGCGGTTGATTTTGCACCATTTTAACAATGGTTAATGGGTCAACTTTTGCCTCGGCAGAAAATTCTAGTCTGCCGACTTGGGCACCAACATCAATTTTCTCAACCCCTATTTCAGATGCCTGTAATTTTAACTGGGTAAGGCGGAATAAATGTTTAGTGGGATCTGGCAATAAACCAAAGCGGTCAATCAACTCAACTTGTAACTCATCCAGCTCTGACTCGGATGTGGCATTAGCAATCCGTTTGTACATAATCAGTCGGGTATGGACGTCATGAATATATTCATCTGGAATTAAAGCAGGTAAACGTAGATTGACTTCTGGCCCTTGATCTAAGGGCTTATCCAAGTTCGGGGTTTTACCTTGCTGAATCGCCTTAACTGCTCGGTTCAGCATCTCCATATACAAGGAAAAGCCAATGGCTTGAATTTGACCGCTTTGCTCTTCACCTAATAATTCACCCGCCCCACGAATTTCCAAGTCATGCGTAGCTAGAGTAAAGCCAGCGCCTAATTCTTGGGCATTGGCAATGGCTTCCAAGCGTTTTACCGCATCTGTCGTCATGTTTTTCTTTGATGCAGGGGTTAATAAATAGGCGTAAGCCTGGTGGTGGGAACGGCCTACCCGGCCTCTTAATTGGTGCAATTGGGCTAAGCCAAATTTATCGGCCCGGTCGATGATAATGGTATTAGCACTGGGAATATCGATTCCGGTTTCGATAATGGTAGTGCAGACTAATAGATTAAAGCGTTTATGATAAAAGTCTGACATCACTTGCTCTAATTCCCGCTCACGCATTTGCCCATGGCCAACGGCAATTCTGGCTTCGGGCACTAACTCGGATAATTCGGCAGCCGTTTTTTCAATAGTTTTCACTTCGTTATGCAGGTAATAAACCTGACCACCGCGTAGTAGTTCCCGCAAAATGGCTTCTTTGGTGACAGCTTTATCTGAGGGACGAACAAAGCTTTTTACGGATAAGCGGCGTGCCGGTGGGGTGGCAATAATCGACAGATCGCGCATACCGGCAATGGACATATTCAGGGTTCGAGGAATTGGGGTGGCGGTTAAGGTTAAAATATCCACCTCAGCACGCAATGCTTTTAGCTTATCTTTTTGCCGTACTCCAAAGCGGTGTTCTTCATCAATAATCAATAAACCCAGGGCTTTAAAATTAAGATCACTTTGTAATAGTTTGTGGGTACCAATTAGAATATCTACTTTACCATCAGCTACATGTTGTTGTACGGCTTGAGTTTCTTTACTGGTTTTAAAGCGGGAAATTACTTCAACATTAACGGGCCAATCAGCAAAGCGGTCTTTAAAACTTTCATAATGTTGTTGTGCCAGCAGCGTAGTGGGGACTAAAACGGCGACCTGTTTCTGGCTTTGTACAGCTAAAAAAGCCGCACGCATGGCCACTTCGGTTTTACCAAACCCCACGTCACCACAGACTAATCGGTCCATAGGCTGTTTGGCGGTCATATCTTTAATAACAGCTTCAATGGCGGCTTGTTGATCAGGCGTTTCTTCGAAAGGAAATCCGGCACAAAACATTTCATAGTTATCATCGGGATTAGTGAAAGTGAAGCCTTGACGAGCTGCCCGGCGGGCGTAAATATCTAATAATTCAGCAGCAACATCACGGGCTTTTTCGGCAGCTTTACGTTTAGCTTGACTCCATTTTTCGCTGCCTAACTTATGAAGTGGGGCTAGCGCATCATCAGCACCGGTATAACGACTGATTAAGTGTAATGAAGAGACTGGTACATACAGTTTGGCTTCATCAGCATACTCCAGCATTAAAAACTCAGCTTCTTGATTATCAATATTGAGTTTTTCTAAACCCCGATAACGCCCAACCCCATGATCAATATGTACGACAGGTGCGCCAATCCGTAATTCAGTAAGATTTTTAATTACCTGGTCGGACTGATCCTGAGTTTTCTTACGACGTCGCCGTTGCATGACCCGTTGGCCAAATAGAGTAGTTTCAGCTATTACCACTAAACCGGGCTGGGTTAACCAAAGACTGTTTTCAACAGGGGCAACTGTAATACCGATAGCCTGCTCGCTGACCATAAATTGGTGTAAATTGCTGTATTCTTCTGGGCGGCAATTGACTTTTGACAGCAGCTCCAACAGTGTTTCACGACGCCCTGCTGATTCAGCACAAAACAGTATTTTGCTATTTTGCTGTTCCAGCATAAATGTTTGTAAACTGGCTAATGGTTGCTCGGCCCGGGCATCGACTGGCAAACTAGGGACTGGGTTGACGGGGAAATTAGTGAAGCCTGCTTTATCTGCAATAGGTGTATCGAACAATACCACCCGAGGGAATGTTTTTAATTTTTGATTTAATTCTTCAACGGGTACAAACACCTGATGAGGAGGCAGAATAGGGCGTTCTGGGTCGTAGCGTCTATTTTCGTAACGGTCATTAGCATCTTGCCAAAATCGTTGAATAGCAGGCTCAATCTGGTCAGTGGTTAGCACCAGGGTATCTTTTGGCAGGTAGTCGAACAACAGTGCACATTGCTCAAAAAATAATGCCAGATAATATTCAATCCCAGCAGGGCTGAGGCCTTCCTTAACATCTTTATAAATCGGGCTGCGACGAAAATCCACATCGAAGCTATCCCTAAACCGTTGCATAAACGTGGTAATAGCTTCTTTGGTTAATGGAAATTCTTTAGCCGGCAACAGTTGTATTTTATCTACCGTTTGGTGGGAGCGTTGGGTTTCGGGGTCGAAGGTACGTAAGGTATCAACCTCGTCATCAAACAAATCAATCCGGTAGGGCACCTGACTACCCATGGGGAAAATATCAATCAATGCACCCCGAATGGCAAACTCACCATGCTCATAAACTGTGTCTACACAACGGTATCCCGCTTGTTCCAGAACTTGACGTTGCTGATCCAAGTCCATTCGGTCCCCTTTGCTGATTACCAGGCTATTGCCGTGTAAATAGTGTTGAGGGGTTAAGCGGTGCATCAGAGTAGTGATAGGGACAATTAACACACCACGACTGATGGTGGGTAACTGATACAGGGTTAGCAGTCGTTGGGAGATAATATCCTGGTGAGGGGAGAAGCTGTCATAAGGGAGTGTTTCCCAGTCGGGAAAACTAAGGATATCGATGTCATCCCGGTGCTTGAGAAAAAATCGCAGTTCCTGTTCCAGCTGGTCTGCCATTGCAGAATTGGGAGTGATCATCAAACTCAGGGAGCCATGTTGTAAACAGGCCTGGCTTAACGCCAGCCCCAAACCCGACCCGGAAAGAGAACCCCATACCCGTCGATCACCTGCTTTACGCGGTAAGTCAATAGCCAGTAATTGTCTTGTATCGTTCATGAAACGCATCTGCTAGCAAAATTCCAATGCAGCAGATTCTAGCTTGGATGGGGGGGAGATGAAACCGTCAAGCAATAAACGGCTTGCTAGCAAGCTTAGTATGAGCTGTATATTGAAGGCAGCTAAAAATCACGGATCATTGGAATTCTTTCAGCTGCTCTTTTAAGTCTTTAATTTGGTCATCTTTTAACGTAATGAGCCGTTTTAATGTATTCACTTGGTTAGTTAATTCTTGCAGCCTATCGTTAATCTCGTTTCTTTCTCGCTGTGATTTATCGAGTCGTTCCTGGGTCATAGCGAGCTCATTTTTTAGTTCTGCGACTTCTTCTGCTCGGTTGGCAACTTGTTTTGTCACTGTATTGCGATTGAGATTAGCAGTGACAATATTGAGTTGGTCATCTTGTCTGGCTGTTGTTGATGATGACTGCTGTTTGTTACTGGTTATAGAAGTTGTATTTACTTTACTGGCTACTGGTTTGTCAGTCCCTTTGGTTTGGTAGCTAGAGCTTGTTCTAGTGTGAGTGTAGGCTGTTGATGATGCTGTACGAAATGCTGTTTTTTTGCTTGACTGGTAGCGAGTAAAGTGGGGGGGATCCAATAAAGCAATATATTCCCGTTGCAAGCGTCCTTTGGGCCAGTAAACTTCAACTAGAAAGTCTAAATAAGGTTCTCGCACGGGGCTGCTGCTCGTGACTTTTATGTAGGCAGTGCCATCCCCTCGAAATTGAGTTTTAAATTGCATATTGGCTAAAAAAGCGGTGCGCTGAATGCCTGCTTGATCAAATGTTTTATAGGTAGCTAAACCAGCGAGGATTTCTTCTTGGTTGAGCTCTCTAATTTTAATTAGCTCAATTTCAGCATCTAATGGTTGATGAAGTCCTGAGTTGAGAGAAAGTTGCCCCAATCCCAGCGCACTTACTGATTCACAACAAAAAACGCCACAAGCCAATAGGGCGGATAAAAATTTTGATTGTTTTCGGAGGGCTTCTGTAAAGTGATTAAAACACTTTACACGGGATGCTTCATGTTTTTGTGCCATATGCATAGGAACCAACTAAACATCATCTGTCTTTAGTTTTTATATGCATAAAATTGGCCATTATTTCTGAAAGCTGATACTGACAGGATTAGCTAGGGGGCTGTTAGTGTACGCTAGTCGTATTAAGTTGCTTGTTACAATTTATTGACGGCTAATTAGATAATTTTATTGTATACCACGCACGATTCACTTTTAGGTGAAGAGCAACGATAACAAAGCTTGAAACTCATTCGTGAGGGGGGTATCAATGTAATTTAGAGTCGACTAGGCGTTGTGAAAAGACCGGTACTTGCCGAAAAGAATGAATGGGAATTTTTACAGTTGAAAGCCTTCTCAGTATAAAGGTATTAGCCCTGTAAAACAGGGCTACTTCCTCTGATTAACCACAGCTTCGTCAATGAAGACTGACGTGATTAGAAAAGACAGTAGCTGTTTAGCTATAACATGTATACTTTTTAGTGCTGGAATTGTGACGCGATGCATTAACTTTTACTGTTTTAACCTGTTAGCGCAACAAATTTGACGTTTAACTGACACAAGCAATTTGCAATAATGTTGATTCTTCCTTCCTCGATATCCTCAATAGGTCAGATCACTTATGAGAAACGTTGTAATTGCTTGTTTTGCTCTCACTGCTCTTTCATCTACACTGGCATATTCAGAAGAAGGTGGCTTTGAGCATGTGGCTTATCGCTGTATAACCGATAAAACAACAATTTTGGCTTATTTAGGTGAAGGTGGCTCTTTTCAGCTAACGGCTAATGAGAAAAATTTAGGTTATGCGAATTGGCAGAATAATAATACTTATGTTACGGCAGATAATTCCATTGAAATAGTCTCTACAGGTAATAAGGGCTTGTTGCGTTATCCAAAAGCCCAGCAAGAGTACTCTTGTGATTACCTGAACTTTATTACTTATTCGGCTTTATCAGGCAGGCCGGTTAAGGCGATTTCTTATGGTGGGAGGTTCCGAGCTGGGCCTGATACTTCTTATAATCAACCGTTTGCACTCAACAAAATAGTGCCGGTTTATTTGTTGCAGGATACCGGTGTCTTTCAAGCGGCAGATGGAACTGGCTATCATTGGTTTAAAGTGCTGACTGCAAAAGGAGTTGCTTATAAGCCCGGTGATTTTATGTGCACTTTGGATACTGTAATCCCCAATATTCCTTATCAGTGTAAAGCTTCAACTATTAATGATGCTAAGCAAAATGGCACCCATGCAGCGCTCAAGCCAGGCTTAAGTCAGGAAATACTGGATGGCCTTATTCAATCAAAACCTTCAACTGAGGCAAAAACTCGGATAAGCCAGTTTCAAAGTCACTATACATCAATTGATGAGCAACATTGTAAAACATTAGAACTTGATAATCATAGTAGCGTTCAGTCCTGCCAAGGTTTTGCCAATATAGTGGTCAAAGTAACTGATTTTGATTTACGGCAGAGTATTACCTTGGTTCAAAATAACAGAGAATTTCCTTTACACTTCAGTGATACTGTCAGCTCAAGCTTTAGTGAGTTAGGCTCAAAAGTTGAGTGGCGTTATCAAGGGAACAACCCTGATCAGGTGGTCAGCATGATTGCGCGCTTGAATGTTTCTGATAACTCTGAGCAGCCAGGAAAAGTGAAATCCTATTTAGTGGTCAGTAAAATTTTGGCAGACCAAGCCTGTGTCGTAGGGAAGATCCCTCCGCAGCAGGATGGCTCTCAAAATACTAAAGCCCGACAACTGGCTGATAAAGCAGCAACATTGGATTGTGTTAATTCATCTTCCCAAACCACAATCCAATCAATGCACAAATAGTCAGCAGCAGCATCACCCAAAATACAACACTGGCCTTGAGGTTTTTCCAGGCGGCCTCATGATGCCACCAGTGGCGGGGGTGAAGTCCCTGCCACTTAAACGCTAACAGTGCAGAGAGATTCACGGCAATAATATTGGCGAGAAATAATACTGCCGCTCCCATCGCTTCCAGCCAGTGCCCACTCCCCATCATAAGACCAATAGTGACTAGTGGTGGCATTAATGCCACGGCGACCATAACCCCGATTAAAGTGCTGGCCGCGCTACTGGTAAATGATAGGGCGCCTGCCATACCAGCCGCTAAGGCTAATACTACATTGGCTAATGCCACATGAGTGCGGGCACTAATTTCTGGAATAGTGGGGTCAATTTCCATTGTTAAACCAATAAGAATGGCTATTACCAAGCCAATTAACATCCCAGTTAAATTGGTTAACAACGCCCTGAGTGCTAAACCACCTTCGTGCAAAATCACACCCAACGCGATGGCCACGTTGGGTTTTAACAGTGGTGCGATAACCATGGCGCCGATAATAATGGCCACATCATTTCGCATCAGTCCAATGGCAGCCACTAATGCAGATAAAATGACGTTTGCAATAAACATCCAGTTAAGCTGGCAGCCTTTGGCTATATCATGATAAATCTCTTCGCGACTAACGCGTTCTTTGCCTTCTGGCTTGAAATAATGCCAGAAGTTTTTGGGACCTGGTGATTTTGGTTGATGGGTTTCCGCCAGTGGCAGTGCTGCATCAGCACGAAAGATAATCATGCGAAACCGCTCAAACCCTGCAAAATGCTTGTGAAATGCATCGCAAATGGCTTCAGTTTGCTCTGTGGTCACCAAAAAGCGAAAGCACTGTCGCTTGGTTTGGGGAGGACCTTGCCAGTTATCAATGATAGGGAGTGTTTCAGTAATGCTTGTTACTTTATCTTCACATCCTTCAGGTAATAGCAGTTCTATAATTCGTAGGCCCATGGTGCTTATAAACTCGGTAATGGGTTTTATTGTGATTTTGATCAGAGTTTAGTCGAGGATAAGAGGGTAAGTGCTTTTGAGATAAGTTGCGAAAGTCAATCACTACCAGGATAATAGAGAGCCCTTGCACTAAAGAAGCCCTAGAGTTTGATCAGCTCTAAGAGAAAAAAGCTTCCAAATGATCAATAAACATCAGGGCGCCTCTAAAATATAAGTGTCCGTAAGTTTGAGCTTAAGTAATTTAGGATATAAAGGTATAAATCCGTGAAGCAACAGCAAAACGATTACTTCCAGCAGTGGAAAAACCGAGAAGCCATTGCCGAGTCGATGATTCCGCTGATTGGAAAACTGTATCGGGAAAACCATGTCATTACTTCCGTTTACAGCCGTCCAGTCATTAACCGCTCTGTTATTGATATTATTAAAGCCCACCGTTTTGTTCGCCAACTCGAAAAAGAAGAGTTATCGGTAGAAGACAGTTACCCTATTTTAAAATTGTTGACGGAGTTAGACCTGGGGCCTGCGCGGATTGATATTGGTAAACTGGCTATCAAATATAAAACTCAAGGTCAGGGCCAGGACCTGGAAGCCTTTGTCCGTGATGAAGTTGCGGACGTGGTTGGAAAAAAAGGCTTAGATGAGCAGAAAGGCCAGGATGTAGTGCTTTACGGGTTTGGCCGAATTGGTCGTTTGATGGCCCGGATCCTTATCGAACGTGCTGGTGGTGGTGAAGGCTTAAACTTACGTGCCATTGTAGTGCGTAAAGGTGGTGCTAAAAATGACCTATTGAAGCGTGCCAGCCTGTTGCGTCGTGACTCTATTCATGGCTCTTTTGCTGGTACGATTACCATTGATGAAGAAAATACGGCACTGATTATCAATGGTAGTTATGTAAAAGTAATTTATTCTAACTCCCCAGATTCAGTGGATTACACCCAATATGGCATTCAAAATGCTATTGTGGTGGATAACACGGGCATCTGGCGGGATGAAGAAAGTTTAGGGATGCACCTTAAGTGTCCTGGAATTGATCGAGTACTGTTGACGGCTCCAGGTAAAGGCGAAATTAAGAATATTGTTTATGGCGTCAACCACCATTTGGTGAATGAGGATGATAGAATTCTTTCTGCAGCTTCTTGTACAACGAATGCCATTACCCCTGTACTGAAAGCTATTAATGATAAGTTTGGAATCAAAAATGGCCATGTTGAAACGGTACATTCTTATACCAACGACCAAAACTTAATTGATAACTATCACAAAGGTGATCGCCGTGGCCGCAGTGCTGCACTTAATATGGTCATCACTGAAACGGGAGCTGCCAAGGCAGTAGCAAAAGCATTACCTGAGTTAAAAGGTAAGTTGACAGGTAATGCCATTCGAGTACCTACTCCTAATGTGTCGTTAGCTATTTTAAATCTGAATTTGACAGAAAATACCTCTGTTGAAGGACTCAATGACTACCTGCGTCATGTGTCTCTTTATTCTGACTTAAGACGTCAAATAGATTTTGTGAATTCTCCCGAAGTAGTGTCATCAGACTTTGTGGGTTCCCGGTATGCGGGAATTGTTGATGCTGAAGCCACAATAGTTGATGAAGATCGTTGTGTACTTTATGTGTGGTATGACAACGAGTTTGGCTATAGCTGTCAGGTTAACCGCGTGCTGCAAATGTTGGCAGGGGTTAACCAACCCGTGCTACCTAAAAATGAATGATGTTTAAACTGGTTGACTAAAAAAACGCTCCCAATTGGAGCGTTTTTTTATGTTTGGGTAAAAAATAATCTTGAATGTTCTATCTTAAATAAAAAAAACCAACCAAACCATGATGATAGGTGGCATATTTGCAAGCCGCTCATTATAATGTGGCCGTTTTTTTCCTGGGTTCATACTCTAAATTAGCTTGATGGGCGAAAAATTAGCTTGTTGTTGTATTAAGATCATATAAGTCACCAATCCCCAGAAACGGGATGGAAACACTGGTCTTATATTTTGTTAATACAATATTCCTTATTTTCACTAGACTGATCTAATAACAAATAAACGTCAGTTTGGTGAAGGAGGGCTATTTAGAGCTGACCTTCATCGTTAACTAGTGATTAGGCATCGACGTATGATCAATATCAAACGGGGCCTTGATCTACCCATAACCGGTTCACCAGAACAGGTGATTGCTGACGATGGCCGCCAAGTAACATCCGTGGCAGTTGTTGGCTTTGACTATCCTGGCATGAAACCGACCATGCAAGTGGCGGAGGGAGATCGTGTCAAAAAAGGCCAAATTCTTTTCGAGGATAAAAAATCCCCTGGTATCTTTTATACAGCACCTGCTGCAGGCGTAGTCGCTGCAATTAATCGTGGCGAGAAACGGGTGTTCCAGTCCCTTGTCATTAATATCGAAGGTGATGAGGAAGTAACCTTTACTCAATATGAGGCAAGCCAACTGTCCACGCTAAGTCGTGAGCAAGTGGTTGATAATTTGCTTAAGTCTGGACAATGGACCGCATTTCGAACCCGTCCTTATAGCAAAGTGCCTGCGGTAGATGCAGTGCCTCATTCTATTTTTGTCACTGCCATTGATACCAATCCATTAGCGGCTGACCCAGCATTAATTATTGCTGAGCAAGCGGAAGCCTTTGGCGAAGGGTTGGAAGTCATCAGTCGGTTGACTGAAGGTAAAGTGTTTGTTTGTCATGCGCCTGATAAGCAAATTCCAACAGGGAATGCCAAGGTAGTCACTGAAACCTTTGCGGGGCCTCATCCTGCAGGTTTACCGGGTACCCATATTCACCATTTAGACCCTGTTAACGCCCATAAATCCGTTTGGTATGTGGGTTATCAAGATGTGATTGCTATCGGCAAACTGTTCACTACCGGTAAATTATATGTTGACCGGGTGGTGGCACTAGGGGGCCCTCAAGCTGAGAAACCACGTCTGGTGAGAACCCGGGTGGGTGCAAGCTTTGATGAACTTTGTGCTGGTGAGCAAAAAGCTGGTGAAAACCGCTTGATTTCAGGTTCTGTCTTTGGTGGTCGCAGTGGTAAAGGGCCTTTTGCTTATCTGGGCCGCTATCATGTTCAAGTTTCTATTTTGTTGGAAGGTAGCCAGCGGGAGTTCATGGGGTGGTTATCTCCAGGTACAAACAAGCACTCTGTGTTAGGTATTTTCCTTTCTAAGCTGTCACCTAGCCGGCTGCTTAATTTTACCACTACCACTAATGGTAGTGCGCGGGCCATGGTGCCAGTGGGCAATTACGAGAAAGTCATGCCACTGGATATTCTGCCTACCCAATTATTACGGGCACTGATTGTTGGTGATACCGTGGTAGCTCAACAACTGGGTTGTTTGGAGCTGGATGAAGAAGACCTTTCCTTGTGCAGCTATGTGTGTGCAGGTAAGTACGAATATGGTCCCATCCTGCGCGATAACCTGACACGAATTGAAGTGGAGGGGTAAGCCATGGGATTAAGACAGCTTTTAGACAAAATTGAACCTAACTTTCACAAAGGGGGTAAATACGAAAAATGGTATGCCTTATATGAGGCGGTGGACACCATTTTTTATACCCCAGGTAAGGTAACAGCCACTACCTCCCACGTCCGAGATGGTATAGACCTGAAACGGATGATGATTACCGTTTGGTTTTGTACTTTCCCAGCCATGTTCTTTGGTATGTACAACGTGGGTCTACAGGCCAATACAGCCATGGCAGACTTAGGATTGGCTGCAATGGAAGGCTGGCGTGCTGGCTTTATTGAAATGTTTGCAGGCTACTCAGCTGATAGTATCTGGGACTGCTTCATTCATGGTGCCGCTTATTTTATCCCCATTTATTTTGTAGTGTTTATAGTGGGCGGCTTTTGGGAGGTGCTGTTTGCTTCCATTAGGGGGCATGAAGTTAACGAAGGCTTCTTCGTAACCTCTGTACTATTTGCTCTAATCCTTCCGCCTGATATTCCTTTATGGCAAGCCGCTTTAGGTATTAGCTTTGGTGTTGTCATTGGTAAGGAAGTGTTTGGTGGTACTGGCAAGAACTTCTTGAACCCTGCACTGACAGGACGGGCTTTCTTGTTCTTTGCTTACCCCGCTGAAATGTCCGGTGATTCTGTGTGGACTGCTGTTGACGGCTTTAGTGGCGCGACTGCCTTGAGTGTAGCTGCTTCTGAAGGCATGAATGTGTTACAGCAACAGCTTAACTGGTCCAATGCATTCTTTGGCTTTATGCAAGGGTCTATTGGTGAGACCTCAACCTTTGCCATTGCACTTGGTGGCATTGTGCTTCTAGTGATGGGCATTGCCTCCTGGCGGATTGTCGCTGGGGTGATGATTGGCATGATTGCCACTTCTTTGCTCTTCAACCTGGTAGGTTCTGATACCAATGCTATGTTTTCCATGCCCTGGTACTGGCATTTAGTGCTGGGTGGATTTGCCTTTGGTATGTTCTTTATGGCCACTGACCCTGTGTCTGCAGCAATGACGGATAAAGGTAAATGGTATTTTGGTGGTTTGATTGGGGTGATGGTAGTGTTGATCCGGGTGATTAACCCAGCCTTTCCAGAAGGCATGATGCTGGCCATTTTGTTTGCCAACTTATTTGCACCCTTGATTGACCACTTCGTGGTTCAGGCCAATATCAAGCGTCGGGAGGCAAGAGCCAATGTCAGCTAATAACGATACCATTCAAAGAACGGTCATTGTTACCGTATTGCTCTGTTTGGTTTGCTCCATTGTCGTATCCAGTGCTGCAGTTTTCCTAAAACCGGCTCAAACTGAAAACAAGAAGCTGTCAATGCAGCGCAGTATTCTTGAAATTGCTGGATTAATGGAAGAAGGATCATCTGTAAAAGAACAGTTCAAGCAAATCAAAACTAAAATTGTTGACCTACGTACGGGTAAGTTCTCTGATGCTGTGGATGCTAAATCTTATGAGCAGCGCTCGGCAGCTAAGAACCCTAAGTTATCTGAAGTACTCAGTGGTGAAGACGACATAGCCAGTATTAAACGTCGTGCTCACTATGCCACGATTTACTTGGTGGAAAAGCAGGGAAAAATTGAGAAGTTGATTCTGCCTGTTCATGGCTATGGTTTATGGTCAACTTTGTACGGTTTTCTTGCTTTGGAAGGGGATACTAGAACTGTGGTCGGCTTAGGCTTTTATGACCACGGTGAAACACCGGGTTTAGGTGGGGAAGTGGATAACCCTAAATGGAAAGCGCAATGGCCTGGTAAGGAAGTCTACAGTGACCAGTTTGCAGTGGATATTTCCATTGTCAAAGGTGGCGCCAACCCAGAAAGCCCTCGCTTTAAACATCAGGTAGACGGACTGGCTGGTGCAACATTAACGAGCCGAGGCTTGCAAAACTTATTGCACTTCTGGCTGGGTGAAAACGGTTTTGGACCTTTCTTAACCAACTTTAGGAAAGGGGAGGCATAGCAATGACTGTTAAAGCAAAAGAAATTCTGCTAACGCCGATTTTCAATAACAACCCAATTGCTTTGCAAATACTAGGTATTTGTTCTGCGTTAGCCGTTACCACCAGTTTGCAGGTGACGTTGGTAATGTGTATTGCCCTTACCTCGGTAACGGCTTTTTCTAACCTGTTTATTTCTCTAATTCGTACTCAAATTCCAAACAATATTCGGATCATCGTGCAGATGACCATTATTGCCTCGTTGGTAATTGTGGTTGATCAGTTACTAAAAGCTTATGCCTATAGCATCAGTAAGCAGTTGTCAGTATTCGTTGGCTTGATTATTACCAACTGTATTGTAATGGGTCGTGCAGAAGCGTTTGCCATGAAAAACCCTCCATTACCCAGCTTTTTGGATGGTATCGGTAATGGCTTAGGTTACAGCGTTATCCTGATTATTGTAGGTACGATTCGTGAGTTGTTTGGTGCAGGCAAACTACTGGGTATTGAAATCTTGCCAGTAGTTAATGAAGGCGGTTGGTATCAGCCCAATGGCTTATTGTTGTTACCACCAAGCGCTTTCTTCCTGATTGGCTTGCTTATCTGGGCGTTACGGACTTGGAAAAAAGACCAAGTGGAAGAGCCTGAGTACAAAATGGCGCCTCAAAGCCAGTTTAAGGAGGCGATGTAATGTTAGAACATTATTTAAGCCTGTTTGTTAAAGCTGTTTTTATTGAAAACATGGCATTAGCCTTTTTCTTGGGAATGTGTACCTTTCTGGCAATTTCCAAGAAAATTCAAACAGCGATTGGTCTTGGTATTGCGGTCATTGTGGTATTAGCGATTACTGTTCCAGTTAACAACCTGATTTACCAGCATGTGCTGAAAGATGGGGCTTTAGCTTGGGCAGGCTTACCTGATGTGGACTTAAGCTTTTTAGGCCTGCTGAGCTACATTGGCGTAATCGCTGCTATCGTGCAAATCCTGGAAATGTTCTTAGACCGCTATGTGCCTGCTCTTTATAACGCGCTGGGCGTATTCCTACCGCTAATAACCGTAAACTGCGCCATTATGGGGGCTTCACTGTTTATGGTAGAGCGTGATTATACCTTTGGTGAAAGTGCTGTGTATGGCATGGGTGCTGGTTTAGGTTGGGCACTAGCGATTACTGCATTGGCAGGTATTCGTGAAAAGCTCAAATATAGCGATGTACCAGCTGGCTTGCGTGGTCTGGGGGTGACTTTCATAACCGTAGGTTTGATGTCACTTGGGTTTATGTCTTTCTCAGGCGTGCAGCTTTAAGACACAAAAAGAAGGTTTTGAACGATGAGTGAAACGGGTGTAATTCTTACCGGAGTAACCATGTTCACCGTAATCGTATTGGTGTTGGTTGCGGTAATTTTGGTTGCTCGTTCGAAATTGGTGAGTTCAGGTGATGTCACCATTAGTATCAATGATGATCCTGATAAGGCAGTTAAGGTGCCAGCGGGGAGTAAACTCCTGCAAACGTTGGCAGCACAGAATATCTTTCTTTCCTCAGCCTGTGGTGGGGGTGGTACCTGTGCTCAGTGTAAATGTAAAGTGCTTGATGGTGGTGGTTCAATGCTGCCAACGGAAGAGCCGCACTTTACTCGCCGTGATGCTAAAGAAGGCTGGCGCTTGGCCTGCCAGGTAGCTGTTAAACACGACATGAAAATTGAAGTGCCAGAAGAGTTCTTTGGGGTCAAAAAATGGGAGTGTGAGGTTGTTGCTAATGACAACGTGGCAACTTTCATTAAAGAGCTGACGTTGAAGTTGCCTGAAGGTGAAAACGTTGACTTCCGAGCGGGGGGATATGTGCAGTTAGAAGCACCACCTCATCATGTCTATTACAAAGACTTTGATATTCCAGAAGAGTATCGAGGTGATTGGGATCGCTTTGATCAGTTTAAGTATGAGTCAAAGGTTGATGAAACCGTGATTCGTGCTTACTCCATGGCAAACTACCCGGAAGAGAAGGGTATCTTGAAGTTCAATATTCGAATTGCTTCACCACCTCCTGGCACTAAGCATCCACCTGGGCAAATGTCATCTTTTGTATTTAATTTGAAACCGGGTGACAAAATCTCTGTTTATGGCCCATTTGGTGAGTTTTTTGCCAAAGAGACTGATGCCGAAATGGTCTTTGTAGGTGGTGGTGCCGGTATGGCTCCTATGCGGTCACATATTTTTGACCAGTTGAAGCGTCTTAGCTCTAAGCGGAAAATTTCTTTCTGGTATGGTGCACGTTCACTACGTGAAGCGTTTTATACAGAAGAATATGACCAATTACAGGAAGAAAACGAGAACTTTAAATGGCACTTGGCACTGTCTGATCCATTACCTGAAGACAACTGGGAAGGTTATACAGGGTTTATCCATCAGGTGTTGTATGAAAACTACTTGAAAGACCATCCAGCACCCGAAGACTGTGAGTTCTATATGTGTGGTCCACCCATGATGAATGCTGCAGTAATCAAGATGCTAGAAGATCTTGGGGTTGAGCGAGATAATATTCTGCTTGATGACTTTGGTGGTTAAACACCACTAAGTGGAGTCAAAAAGGGTTCAGAGGTGTGCTTCTGAACCCTTTTGTTTTTCAGGCTAATGTGAGGTAAGTAGTGCAGAGAGCAATTAGGCTTTCAGTTGTTATTTGTGGATTGTTATTTTTATTGACAGGTTGTAATTCAGCCAAAATAGAACAAGTAGCAGGTCCCACGATGGGGACTCGCTATCATGTGAAATATGTAGCCGATAGCAATACAAAAGCAACCAAAAAGCAGGTTCAACAGGCTGTACAACAGGTGTTGGATGATATTAATGCCCGAATGTCGACTTATATTAATCATTCTGAATTAATGCAGTTCAATGCTGCTGCAATTAACCAGTCTTATACTCTTTCAGCGGATATTGTTGAATTAGTTGTATTAAGTCAGCAACTGTCCAGGCTATCCTCAGGTGCCTATGATGTGACAGTAGGGCCGTTAGTCAACCTATGGGGGTTTGGTCCGGATCATCGCCCCGATCAGGTACCCGCTGAGCAGGAGATAAAGGCGGCTTTTGCCAAGGTAGGTTATGACAGCGTTGAAGTAGATAAGCAACAAAGTCAGCTGACTAAGCGTAAGCCAGTGTTTGTGGACTTATCATCAATTGCGAAAGGTTATGCAGTTGATCAGGTTGCTAAAGCACTGGAAGGGCTTTCTGTAAACAGTTACATGGTAGAAGTAGGTGGAGAAATTAAAGCAAAGGGTATTAAACCTAATGGTCAGCATTGGCAAATTGGTATTGAACAGCCGGAGCTATTAAAGCGTGAGGCTAATATGGTGATCCCAGTTAATGACAAAGGCGTAGCGACGTCGGGTGATTACCGCAATTACTTTGAAGCAGGTGGTAAGCGTTATTCCCATACCATTGATCCACGGACTGGCTACCCAATTACCCATCGACTGGCTTCAGTAACGGTGATTGATAAAACTGTTGCAAAAGCGGATGGCTTATCCACTATGTTTATGGTGTTGGGGCCAGAGCAAGGACTGGCAATTGCTAACCAGGAAAACATCGCTGCTTATTTTATTGTCAAAACAGAACAGGGTTTTAAATCGCTAGCAAGCGAAGCATTTAAGGCGTATCTTGCCACTAACAGCAATTAATTGAGGTATTAAAGATGACTATCTTTCTGGCATTTTGTTTGATGCTGCTGATTGTAGTTGCTATGGCTGTGGGTGTGATCATGGCAAACAAGCCTATTAAAGGCTCTTGTGGGGGTATCAGCGCTTTGGGCATGGGAACTGCCTGTGATATTTGTGGTGGTGATCAGGCGAAGTGCGATAAAGAAAAACAACAGCAACAGCTTGCCCAGTCCAGCATAGAAGATGACTTGTTTTACAATGCCAGCCCAAGTCGCTCACCAGAACGCTAATTTATTTGTGTATAGCCTAAGTCATCAGTAGCTGACACTTGGGATGTAAGCCTCCGTTATGCCCTTGTGCTGGTTAATCAAATTTAAAGCTATTGATAGCTGATGAAATATAGCCAATGCGAATGATTTTTAGGGTGGCTGTCGAGCGATGAAGCTCCATGAGTTTATATTTTTATAAATGATTGTTTAATGCTGTATAAGCTGCATTTACACCATCCTTGGGCTGAGCGACGATAATAAACCCTAAAGATCACTCGCGATGTTTAAAGTTGGGCTATAAGACAACAAATAAAAAGAAATCAGTAACAATTAATTGATGTTGGAGTTTTTATAATCATGGGTGTAACGAACTATGATGTGGTGGTGCTAGGTTCCGGGCCTGCTGGCGAAGGGGCAGCAATGAATGCTGTTAAGCTAGGTAAGCGAGTGGCCGTGGTGGAGCAGTCAGCACTGGTGGGGGGGAACTGCACTCATTTAGGGACGATACCATCGAAGGCATTGCGCCACTCAGTCAAAGAAATTATATCATTTAACACGGATCCGATGTTTAGAGCCATTGGTGAACCTCGTTGGTTCAGTTTTCCCAATGTGCTGAAAAAAGCAGAAAGTGTCATCAGCAAGCAAGTAAAGTCACGAACCCAATATTATGCACGGAACCGGATTAATATTTTATTTGGGCATGGTAGTTTAATTGATCAAAACACGGTTGAAGTGGTGCAACATAATGGCTCTATTGAGCGACTGGTAACCAAGGATATCGTAATTGCCACTGGCTCAAGGCCTTATCGACCTAGCAATGTGGATTTTAACCATGAGCGGATTTATGACAGTGATACTATCTTGCAACTGAAGCACACCCCTCGTCGTATTATTATTTATGGTGCTGGGGTTATTGGCTGTGAATATGCCTCTATTTTCAGTGGCCTTGGGGTTAAGGTTGATTTAATTAATACCCGTGATCGTTTGCTGTCCTTTTTGGATGATGAAATTTCTGACGCACTCAGTTATCACTTGCGTCATCAAGGAGTACTGATTCGCCACCGAGAAGAGTATGACAAAATCGAAGGTACTGATGATGGCGTGGTGTTGTACTTAAAATCAGGTAAAAAAGTAAAATCCGATGCTTTGTTGTGGGCTAATGGCCGGACGGGTAATACGCAAGAAATGGGGCTGGAAAATGTCGGAATAGAGCCTAATAGTCGTGGGCAGTTGGAGGTCAATAAACATTATCAAACCTCTGTTGAAAATATTTATGCAGCAGGTGATGTGATTGGTTGGCCTAGTTTAGCCAGTGCAGCTTTTGATCAGGGGCGCTCAGCTGCAGGCAATATTGCGGCAGAGAATGACTGGCGGTTTGTTGATGATGTACCTACTGGCATTTACACCATTCCAGAAATTAGCTCAGTGGGCAAAACAGAACAGGACTTAACGGCAGAAAAAGTACCTTATGAAGTAGGGCAAGCTAACTTCAGATCCATGGCTAGAGCACAAATCAGTAATGAACCTGTAGGGATGCTGAAAATTTTATTCCACCGGGAAACATTGGAAGTATTAGGAATTCACTGCTTTGGTGATCGGGCCTCTGAAATTGTCCATATCGGTCAAGCTATTATGAGTCAAAAAGGTGAAGCTAATACCCTGAATTATTTTGTGAATACGACCTTTAATTATCCTACGATGGCGGAAGCTTATCGGGTGGCAGCGTTGAATGGGTTGAATCGACTGTTTTAAAGCACCTTATAATAACTTTTAGCTATTTTTTGCCTCTCCCTCTAGATAAAAAAAGAGGAGGAGGCAAAACTATGCTGCGTCCTGAAACAATTCCATTAGCTCACTAGGACGGTCAGTAATTAAACTACTGACCCCTCGAATAGCTGCTAACTTCCTTGCTACCTCTAATTCATTGACTGTCCATACTGATACGGTTAAACCTGCATTAGTGGCGGCTTTGACTCGAGCTGAAGAGCAGAGTATCTGATCAAGGCATAAATACTGGCAACCAAGTTTTTTAGCGGTGTGGATGGGGGGAGGGAAGGAATACTCGACTACTAAACCACGTGGCTGAGGGCTTTTCAGTCGAACTAAGGTTGTCAAACAGTGGCGGTTAAGTGACGTTAAAATTAAGTTAGTTTTGCCCTTATATTGTTGACAAAATTCATGGGTCGCTTCTGCCACTGCGTACGCCTCAGCGCGATTATCTGCTTTCATTTCTAGCTGGATACTGTTGATTTCAGGGCATGCATTAAGTAGGTCTTTCAGTAGCGGCACAGGGCATGCCTGGTCCCAGAGCGGGTGGGCAAACTGAGCATTTAGCTGGCTTAGTTCTTTTGCAGTTAATTTTGCCACTTTACCACTACTGTTGGTGGTGCGATCGACAGTAGCGTCATGGATTACCACTAGTTGGCCATCTTTACTCAGTCGTAAGTCTAGCTCGAAATCGAGTATTCCTAGGCTAATGCCGTGTTTAAACCCAGCGATGGTATTTTCTGGAGCCTCGTCTCGGGCACCGCGATGACCAATTAGTTTCATAGAGGTTCGCTACTCTTGTGAGGTTCGATTAGCTACGCTGTGCAGCACCGTATCATTTTCAAAATAGACGGTAAAATTAGCATAGCGCCAGGTTGAAATAACTGGGTTGCCAACAGCCGTTTTTTCAGAGGGTTGGCCATATTGCGTAAGAACATCTTGTTGCTTCATGCCATGACGTGGTTGTGATTGGTTTTGGCTGACTTGGGCATGTTGGCCGACGGTGAGTTCTTGAGCGCTAGTGACACATGCCAGGCATAAAAGTCCACTGGCTAGGGTGGCCTGAATAAGTGTTTTCATGATGACGACTCCTGCTTAGAGTGTTCCAGTTGCTGTCGCCGTTGCTTGGCTTGGTATTGAATGATGTGTTTAGCCAGCAACTGGCGATCGGGCTCAAGTATATGTTTAAATGTGATTCTGTAGTGATAACCAGTTTTAATTTTGTCACATTTTACTACTTTCCCTGAGATCAACAAGCCAGTATGACTAGGCAATAAGACCAATTTAATCGCAATAAATTGATCTGCAGGCAGAGACTCTGCGTGATCAAAGCTAATACCACTTTCACTAAGACTAACTTTTACTTTAGGTAAGTTGAGTAGTTCGCTACTACAGGAGGCGACGGCATTACCCATGAGTTGAAGGCGCCGGTCTATATTCTTTAAGTATTGAGCGATCGCACGATTCTTATCATTAATAATTCTCAATAAGTGATGGGCTTCACTCTCTAGAGTTTGCAGGTTGCTGGATAAGTGAAAGATTTCAGCTTCGCCATTAAAAGGGAAGTGCTTTGAGTCAGGCTGATAGCTGTCATCCATCACCTGATAACTCATTGCAACAATGTCATCGATTCGATAAAAATCGCGCCGATCCGCCAGTTCTTCTGGCATAATAACCGCCCTGTTAATTATTTGGTAACTCCATTAACATTTTAGCCCGAATCTTTCATAACGTTTTGCTCAATCTCGCTTAGTCGTTGATTGTGAAATATCTGGGCTGTAAGGCAAAAGACTTCATGTTCAAACCATTACCGTTTTTTATTGGCTTGCGTTACACCGCAGCCAAGCGACGCAATCGTTTTATTTCCTTTACCTCGCTTATTTCCTTTTTAGGCTTAGCCCTGGGGGTTTGGGTATTGATTGTCGTGTTATCAGTGATGAACGGATTTGACCGGGAACTGAAACAACGCATTCTGGGTATGGTCCCCCATGCCTCCATCACGAC
Source organism: Spartinivicinus ruber (assembly GCF_011009015.1). Taxonomy (NCBI): domain Bacteria; kingdom Pseudomonadati; phylum Pseudomonadota; class Gammaproteobacteria; order Oceanospirillales; family Zooshikellaceae; genus Spartinivicinus; species Spartinivicinus ruber. The sequence continues at coordinate 3,403,596 of NZ_CP048878.1, read as the reverse complement.
AGCCCAAGGTACCATTGAAAATTGGCCTGAGCTGATTAAACAGGTTGAACAGTCACCTGATGTGGTGGGAGCAGCCCCTTTTATTAGCGCTCAGGCCATGCTTACTCAAGGTGGTCATGTAAAAGGTGCCTATATTCAAGGGATTAGTCCTGATGATGAAAGTAAAGTCTCAATTATTGATGAGCATATGGATGCAGGCAAGTTAGCTGATCTAGCGCCTGGTGAGTTTGGCATCGTTTTAGGGGATATTTTATCTCGCCAGTTGGGGGTGAGTGTTGGGGATAAGGTGACGTTAATCCTACCTGAAGCGTCCATTAACCCTGCGGGTATTTTCCCTAGGCTAAAGCGATTCAATGTGGTCGGTATCTTTAGTGTGGGTGCCGAGTTGGATGCCAGCTTGGCCTATATCCATTACAAAGATGCAGCCAAATTAATGAGAATTGAGAAAGGCGTTTTAGGTATTCGTTTACAGCTTAACGACTTATTTAAGGCTCGTGAGGTCGCTTGGAATGTAGCGAGTGAGTTACCTGGTCGCTATTACGTGCGGGACTGGACGCGTACCCATGGTAGCCTATTTCAAGCGATCCAAATGGAAAAAACAATCGTAGGACTTTTGTTGACCCTCATAATTGCAGTGGCTTCCTTTAACATAGTCGCCACTCTGGTGATGGTAGTAAATGATAAGCAGTCAGATATTGCTATTTTAAGAACCCTTGGCGCGACCACTCGCACAGTCATGGCCATATTTATGGTTCAAGGCGCTGTCATTGGAGTATTAGGCACTTTGCTGGGAGTAGTTACTGGGGTAATTACTGCGCTTAATTTGCCCTCCTGGATTAAAGCCATTGAAGAGTTGTTAAACTTTAAATTTTTAGACTCAAGTGTGTATTTTATTAGCTATTTACCCTCCGAATTACAGTGGCAGGATGTTGGCTTGATTGCCTGTGCAACCCTGCTACTGAGCTTTTTAGCCACTATTTATCCTGCATTCCGTGCCGCTAACACCCAACCTGCAGAGGCTTTGCGTTATGAGTAGTCATTCAGTACTAGTGTGTCAGGACTTAGCCAAGTACTACCAGGAAGGCCCTGCAACAGTTGAAGTAATCAAAAACGTTAACTTTCAGTTAGAGGTTGGAGAGCGGGTCAGTATTGTGGGTAGTTCTGGCTCAGGTAAAACCACGTTGTTAAATTTACTAGGAGGGTTGGATACCCCTTCTAAAGGAAGGGTATTGCTCGATAACCAGGATATTACTCTGCTTAATGAAAACCAGAGAGGGTTGGTTCGTAATCGTAGCTTGGGGTTTGTATATCAATTTCACCATTTATTGCCAGAATTTTCTGCTGTCGAAAATGTTGCCATGCCATTATTGATGCGCAAAGAAGTGTCTGTAAAGGAAGCCAAAGCAGGTTCAATCAAGCTGCTGGAACAGGTGGGACTATCCCACAGGCTACAGCATAAACCTGGTGAGTTGTCGGGCGGTGAGCGGCAACGGGTAGCAATAGCGCGTGCTTTAGTCACTCAGCCAAAGTGTGTATTGCTAGATGAACCGACAGGAAACTTGGATCAGCATACAGCACATAGTATCCATCGGTTGATGCATGATCTTAGTCATTCGGTGAATACGGCTTTTGTAGTGGTTACCCATGATTTAGGGTTGGCCCAACAAATGGATCGAGTATTAAAGCTGGAAGATGGGCAGTTAGTACCAGTTAAAACACATCAGGAGTAGATGCTTTCTTATTGAAAAGGGCTGTCAGCAAAAGCTAACGGCCCTTTTTTTGTTATTCATCATCAGTGGGCTGATTCAAGTAAGTACTTGGGTCAATGGCAATGCCCAGTGAACGTTTATCAATTCGTTTAATTTTACCTACCTGTTGGTAACGAAAAACAACTTTATCACCCACATTAACATCAAGTACTTCTTCGGGGCTTAAGTAGTTATATTCTTCTCCATCCACCGTTAATGTATGAATATAATAATCTGGCATGCCTAGCCATTCATTATGAGGCCCATCAGTCACAATATTTTCTAGAGTGCCTCGGCCTTGTTGTTTAGGGTTTTTACGCCTCGGATTAAAACGCTTATTCATAATGCAATAACTTCTAGAGTTCAGAAAAATTTAATGGTTGGGTGATTAGTTCTTGTCGTGTTGATTAGGTTGCCGCTTTTTTTTGCGATGTAACCATGACTTGGTGACATGCCAGCGCCAATACAAACGAACTAATAAATAGCTGACCAGCCCTAACAGGATGCCACTAATAATAGAGCCGAAATATAATGGTTGCCATATATTAGCAAACTGTTTACTGATCCATTCTGTCGTGAATTCCATTTCCAATTCAAGTACTGGCGTATTCAGTAAATAACAGCCTATCTTATAGGTAAAGTAAAAAATAGCTGGCATGGTTAACGGGTTGGTTATCCAAACCAGTACCACAGAAATAGGTAAATTACAGCGAAAAATAAAGGCTAAAAAAGCAGCAACGACCATTTGGAAAGGAATTGGAATAAAAGCACAAAATACTCCCACAAAAAAAGCCATTGAAACAGAACGGCGGTTTAAATGCCAAAGATTAGGGTCGTGAATTCGGTGACCTAAAAATCGCTGAAGAGACTTATTACCTTTAATAATGTCTGGATGGGGTAGGTAGCGCTTGATTAGTTTTTTGGGCATTGATGGGCTCTGCTAGATCACTACAAAGTAAGAAGCCTATTTTAAGGTGTTAACTGCATGGCCTTCTTAAACACGCGTATTATGCATTTATTTTAAATGGTTCTCTACAGATGCACAGAAGTCTGATTGCATTTTCTTTTGGCTGTGTACTGGTGGCTGCTTTACCTTCCCTTAATCAATGGTATCTGTTTACGGGTTTGTTCTCTTTAATTGTAGTGGTTGTAATTAGTTTGCGAATTCGCCGTGGTTGGTTGGTGAGCCTAGTCAGTTTTGTATTGGGGTATTGCTGGGGAGTAACTTATGGACTGATAGGGCTAGCAGAACGGTTACCAAATTCACTTGAGCGTCAATCTTTACTCATCACTGGCCACATTGTCGGGATGCCCCAACAGCGAGCCCATGGATATCGCTTTGATTTTAAAGTGGTGAATATTGCAAGTCCTAGCCGACAGCCAGTGGTTGATGCCTACTTTCCTCCTAACAAACTAAGACTGTACTGGTATCAACAATATCAAACATTAATGCCAGGGCAACGCTGGCAGTTGTTAGTCAAACTCAAGCGTCCCCACGGCTTTGCTTCGCCTGGTGCCTTTGACTATGAAGGTTATTTATTTCGGTTAGGTATTGATGCCACGGGTTATGTTAGTCGCAGCAAGCAAAATAAACTCTTGGCTTGTTGTGAATGGCTAACCTGGTTTGATCAGTGGCGCTGGCAGCTGAAGCAGCACTTTACCCAGCAATTAGAAGAAGAGCCGGGGTTAATCCTGGCATTATTACTGGGCGACCAGTCTGCAATTCTCCCCAATCAGTGGAGTGCTCTAAATAAGACAGGTACGACACATTTGGTGGTTGTATCTGGGTTACATATTGGCCTATGTGCGCTGTTAGGGGGGCTGGTTGCCTCAGTGCTAGTCAAGGTAAGACTATTGCCTTTAGTTATTACAGCCAGGCAATGGGCGATTGGTACTGGTTGGCTATTAGCAACTGGGTATGCCTTACTAAGTGGTTTTCAGCTACCTGTTCAACGCGCCTGGATTATGTTGACTATTGGGGCTATTGCTTTTGTCGGGCGTTGGCAATTTCAACCATTGAGCTATTGGTGGGTAGCTTTATTTTTTGTATTGCTATGGCAGCCACTCGCGGTCATTAGTGCAGGGTTTTGGTACTCTTTTGTTGCTGTTGCCGCGCTATTGCTGGCATTCAGTCATCGTAGACTGGTTAGTGGCATTGTGCCTGTATGGATTAAACCCCAGTGGATTGTTTGGATTGTTTTACTGCCATTATTTATACACTGGCAGCAAGTCAGTGTTTGGTTTTCCCCTTTAATTAACTTACTGGTCATCCCCCTTTTGGGGTTTGTGGTAATGCCTGCTTTGCTGTGTGCAATAGTGGTGGCCAGTTTTTCTGAATGGGGCTGGGTTGGCTTGAAAGTGATCAACTTGGGGTTGGCGGAAGGTGTTAATATGCTGGCCCAGTTGGCTCAACTGTCAACGACCGATCAAACTGTGCTGAGTTTAGTACCACTGGGAGTTGTGTTATTCGCACTGGCCTGGCTATTACCAGCAGGATTACCTGGCCGTGCTGGGCTGTTATTAACAGGGGTTTTGGTAAGCTGTTTCAAGCCCATGACGGCCATTTTGCAAACCGGCCAGTTTCGTTTCACGCTGTTTGATGTGGGGCAGGGATTGGCGGCCCTGATTGAAACGAAAAATCATCGGTTGATTTATGATACTGGGCCACAATGGAACCCTCGCTTTAGTACTGTGGGTGCGGTTATTTTGCCTTTTTTTAAACAAAAACAAATCAATCAACTGGATAAGCTAGTGATTAGTCATGCTGATCAAGACCATAGTGGTGGATTAACAGAGTTAAATAAGGCTGCATTGATTAAAGCTGTTGAGTCAGGTACAGCTTCAGAAATAACTATGAGTAAGTCAGTGCAATCCTGTCAGGCAGGGCAAAGCTGGCAGTGGGATGAAGTTACTTTTCGTTATCTAGCAGGGTCTGAAGGTAATAATCGGAACGAGCAATCCTGTGTATTGCAAATAATAGCGGGGAATAGCCAGCTGCTACTGACAGGAGATATTTCCACACGACTAGAAAATCAACTGATAAATAACTGGCGGCAGCAATTACAATCTACAGTGTTGGTCGCTGCTCATCATGGCAGTTATTATGCTACAAGTGTATCCTTTGTTAATCAGGTTAAACCAGTGGTTGTATTGTTTTCGGCGGGTTATCAAAACAGTTATGGTCACCCGAATAAAAAATTAGTCAAGCGGCTGCAACAGTCAGGAATCGTTACCTACAATACAGCAGATGAAGGGTCAATTCAGTGGTTGTTTGATAAAGCAACAAAGCCTGCTTTAATAATGCGCTATCGCCTTGATTATCCTAGATATTGGTCACAAAAAGTTAGCGCTAGGCTATTCGGTCGCTTATAACTTTATGTTAGAGTTGGCCCAACATTCATAAGGGGAGATGTCGTGAAAGAACTCATTGTAGCCGGTGGCTGGTTGATGCTGCCAATTCTTATTTGTTCTATTCTTGCCTTGGCTATTATTATCGAACGTGCCTGGACGTTAAGGCCCTCAAAAATTGCACCAAAACATACGTTAGCCTTGGTTTGGAAATGGATTAAAAATAAACAGCTTGACAGCAAACGCTTAAAAGAACTTAAGGGAAGTTCTCCATTAGGGCAAATCCTGGCTGCAGGGTTAAGTAACTCCAAGCATGGACGTGAAATTATGAAAGAAAGTATTGAGGAGGCGGCTTCGGGGGTTATTCATGACCTAGAGCGTTTTCTCAATAGTCTGGGCACCATTGCAGTGATCACACCATTACTTGGTTTGCTAGGGACTGTTATCGGCATGATTAAAGTATTTGCCGAAATTCAGATTTCAGGTACAGGTAATGCTGATGCCTTGGCTGGTGGCATTTCAGAAGCCCTGATCACAACTGCAGCGGGGCTGACCATTGCTATTCCGGCAATGATTATGCACCGTTTTTATGTGCGCCGGGTTGATGAGCTGGTCATCGCTATGGAGCAAGAAGCCACTAAGTTGGTGGAAGTTCTCCACGGCGAACGTGAAGTGGATTACAGTGAGGTAGGCAAGTGAAGTTTCGTAGGCAAGCAGCCGAAGAGGTTTCTGTTAACCTCACCCCATTAATTGATGTGGTGTTTTTGCTGCTGATTTTCTTTATGGTAACCACCACATTTACCAAAGAAACCCACTTAAGTGTTGATTTACCAGAAGCTACTGGTGAGCCTGTTGAAAACCAACCTGATCAGATTGAAATTTTGATCAGCAAAACAGGCGAGTATGCTGTAAATGCTAAATCACTAGTTAATACGTCAATTAAAACGCTGAAAACGGCTTTACGGAAGGTGTCTAAAGGCAACAATAAGTTACCTTTAGTTATCACCTCTGATGCCAATGCACCTTATCAGGCGGTAGTGACAGCAATGGATGCTGCAGGTCAACTCGGGTTTGTTCATTTAAGTATTACTACCCAAGAACAATCAGATAAAGACGAATAACTGGCTAGCTGATTTTCTTATTACCTCAGTCGATATAGGCCAGCCTTGTGCTGGCCTAAGCTTTTTATAATTTTGGTGAATCCATGAACTGGCTAGTGAATGCCTGGTATCAACCGGATCGTCATCTGTATTGGTTAGCTCCTTTAAGGCTGCTGTATCAGCAGGTTGTGAAACATAAAAGACAGCGTTTTCTTTGTGGGACAGTAGCTGTTTGGCAACCTCCGGTGCCTATAATTGTAGTGGGTAATATTACTGTTGGAGGAACAGGCAAAACGCCTTTAGTGGTGGCTATTGTTGAGCAGTTGAAAGAGTGGGGCTATACGCCAGGTATTATCAGCCGGGGTTATGGAGGGAAAGTCGATCATTACCCGCTGTTTGTTAATTCTGATAGCAATCCCATGCTGGCAGGAGATGAACCCGTTATGCTTGCGCAACTGACGGAAGTACCAGTCATGGTTGCACCTCAGCGCGTAGAAGCAGCTAAAGGGTTGCTGACCCAGTTTCCTGAGACTGATATCATTGTTGCTGATGATGGTCTGCAGCATTATTCATTAGGCCGGGATATTGAACTGGTAGTGATTGATGGCGATCGAGGTCTGGGAAATGGCTATTGCTTGCCCCAAGGACCACTACGTGAGTCTCCAAAGCGGCTTGAGACAGTAGATTTTGTGGTTGTTAATGGCTCCAAACCGTTATTAAGTGTTCCGTTAGCTCAGCAGTCAATGACATTATTACCGGAATATTTAGTACAGTTACAAAATGGAAAAAAATACCCGCTGGCTGAAGTAAACATGAGTGATTTTAAGCTAGTGCACGGAGTGGCGGGCATCGGAAATCCTGCTCGTTTTTTTACAACCTGTGAATCGTTGGGAATGCGGGTGATACCTCATTCTAAAGCTGATCATGCACCACTAGCAGCAAAAGATATTCATTTTGATGACGACTTGCCTGTGATAATGACCACTAAAGATGCTGTGAAGTGCAGGCCTTTTGTATCCGCCAACCATTGGAGTTTGATGGTAACAGCCAAACTGCCTGATACCTTTTGGCAACAACTAAAGGTAAAGGTTGAACAAGTACGATCGAAAAAGGTTAACCACAAAGAATATGTTGGATAAGAAACTGCTTGAGATTCTTGCCTGCCCCTTATGTAAAGGGGAGTTAAAGTACGATGACGAGCACCAAGAGCTGGTTTGTCGTCATGATGCACTGGCTTACCCTATTCATGATGGAATCCCGGTTATGCTAGAACATGAAGCGCGAACTCTCACCACAGATGAAAGATTAAGTAAATAGTTCAATCAGTTATTTTAGCTAGTTAAAGTTATTTCTCTTATGACATTTACGGTTGTTATCCCTGCTCGCTATGCATCAACGCGGTTACCTGGTAAACCTTTATTGCGTATTGGCGAAAAGCCAATGATTCAGCATGTTTACCAACAAGCACTACAAAGCCAAGCCACTCGAGTGGTGGTTGCTACTGATCACCAGGGGATTGCGGATATTGTTAACGGTTTTGGTGGTGAGGTTTGCTTAACAGCGGATAACCACCCCTCAGGCACTGATCGAGTCGAAGAGGTGGCTAGAAAACTGGCCCTGACTGATGATGAGGTGGTGGTTAATATTCAAGGGGATGAGCCGTTAATTCCGCCAGTGGTGATCAATCAGGTGGCTAGCTTGCTTGGCTCACAACTTGAGTGCGAAATGGCAACATTGGTGGATCAGATTACTGAAGTTGATGACTTGTTCAATCCGAATGTTGTAAAAGTGGTATTAAATGCACACGGAGAAGCCAGTTACTTCAGCCGTGCCCCCATACCTTGGGGACGAGAGCACTTTAGCCTATCCGAACTGCCTAAAAAACTACCTGTTGGACCATTTTATCGGCACATTGGTATTTATGGTTATCGGGCTGGGTTGCTGCATCGCTATGTTAACTGGCCTGTAGCACCTACTGAGCAGCTGGAATGCTTAGAGCAATTACGAGCTTTATGGCAGGGCATCAAAATAGCCGTTGCTCAGGCGGAAGTGGTGCCTCCTCCAGGAGTTGATACTGAAGAGGATTTGGCTAAGGTACGGCAATGGGTGGAGGGAAGCTCAAGTCATGGTTAGTGTGATGTTTGTTTGTCTGGGCAATATCTGTCGTTCTCCAACGGCTCATGGTGTATTTCAACAGATGGTAGAGACGGCAGGATTAGCAGCGCATATCCAGGTAGCTTCTTCTGGAACGTCTGCTTACCATATTGGCGAACCACCTGACCGGCGGGCTCAGCAGGCAGCAAAGCAGCGGGGCTATAATCTGAGTGGGATCAGTGCTCAGCAGGTGAGCTTAGATGATCTTGAAACCTTCGACTATATTCTGGCAATGGATAAAAGTAACCTAACTGCGTTGAAGCAGTTAGCACCGGTTAATCACCATAGAAAGCTCAAGCTGTTTATGAGCTTTGCTCAGCTACAGCCTCATACTCAGGAAGTACCAGACCCCTATTATGGCGGAACAGATGGTTTTGCTCAGGTGCTGGATTTAGTGGAAGTGGCTGCACAAGGGTTGTTGCAGCAAATCAGGCAGGAATATCAGTTGTAATGACCTTGTCAGTAAAGCGTCAGGTCGCTTTGCAGTCTCATCATACGTTGGGCTGTCCTGCGACTACAGAATATTGGACTGAAGTACGCTCTCTTAATGAACTAGTAGAAGCTTGCCGGTATGCAAAAACGCATCAGCTGAACCTTCTTCCTTTGGGAGGAGGCAGCAATGTGGTGTTTACTCAACCCTTCGAAGGGTTAATCGCCAAAATAGCAATTTTAGGCAAGCAAATAGGTAACAACCAGGGTGGTAAGGTGATAGTTGAGGCTGGTGCTGGCGAAAACTGGCACCAGTTTGTTTGCTGGACCTTGCAGCAAGGGCTTTCTGGACTGGAAAATCTGTCATTGATCCCGGGCACGGTGGGAGCAGCACCGATTCAAAATATCGGCGCATATGGTGTTGAGTTGAAGGAAGTGATGGATAAACTGTGGGCATTTAATAGGGAAACCGAGCAAATTAAGCAGTTTTCTGTTGATGAGTGCCAGTTTGACTATCGAGATAGTATTTTTAAACAGCCAAGTTCCCCTTGGATCATTGCTAAAGTTGCTTTTAAGTTAAGCGCTAAATTTCAGCCAAAGCTTCATTATCAACCCCTAAAGCAGTTATTGGATGGAAAATCAGTTACCCCACAACAAGTCAGTGATACGGTTTGCCATATTCGTGCAAGCAAGTTACCAGACCCCTCTGTTTTAGGTAATGCAGGAAGCTTTTTTAAAAACCCAGTTATTTCTTTGGAGCAATTTAAGGCTATCTATCAGGCTTATCCTGAAATGCCTCATTACCAGGCAGGAAGCCACCAAATTAAGTTGGCTGCAGGTTGGTTAATTGAGCAATGTGACTTTAAAGGGTTATATCAAGGTGATATCGGTGTGCATGAAAAGCAGGCGCTGGTGATCGTCAATAAAGGAAATGGCACAGGTCGTGAGGTAATGGCGCTGGCAAGCCAGATTGCTAAAAAGGTAAGTGAGCAGTTTGGGGTTCAGCTTGAGATTGAGCCGAGGGTTTACTGATATTTCTGTAAAATGTCTAATTATATTATTTTTTGACAGAGATAAAAAATCAGGAGGGCATGCCCTCCTGATTTAGTTTTTGCTACTCAAATATCTCAGCCTGTTTCTTCAGAATTCACTGTCGGCTGTTGAGCATCACCGCTTGTGCCTTTGTCTGCCGTTGCTTCTTTTTTGGCAGGCTTTGGTTCATCTTCACTAGGTGTCTTGATTTCAGTAACTAAAGAAGTGGTGAAGTTAATACGTGCTTCTTGTTCATCGCTAGACGTTTGCTCTGCTTTAGCTGGCGCTGTATTTGCTGCATCTCCTGTTTCTGGCTTAAATGTAACGTTTACTGCTTCTTGAGAAGAGGGCTCAGATTTTTGAGCTACAGCTTCTTGTTTAGCCTGCTGTTGGCGACGAGCCTCCCGTGGGTCGTTTAAAGCACGGCGTCTGCGACGTCTTCTAGAGTCTGCAGCATCAGTAGACTGGATTTCTTCGGTTATGGAAGCGGAAGCTGGCTGCTCTGCTGATTTTTCTGGCTGTTGAACAGCTGTCTCTACAACCTCTGGCTGTGTTTGCTGCTCAGTAGTCGTTGGCTTTGCTGCAGCAGTTGTTGCAGAAGCTACCGCAGTTTCCTCTGATTTTACAGGTCGCTGTACATCAGCAATAGTTGGTGCTTCAGTTGAAATGGCCTTAGCTTTAGCTGGTTCACTAGCCTCACTGGCAACTACCGGTTGAGCATCTTGTTTTTCCTCAACAGCTTGAGTTGTCGTTTCACCAAAGTCTCGGCCTCGTTGTGAAGGTCGATTGCTGCGACGCTTATTAGTGTTACCATTTCTAGGACGGCGTTTAGGTGCTTCACTTTCTACTGACTGTGAAGCAGCTTCTTCGTGACGACTTTGAGGAGCTGGCTGCACTTTTTCATCATAGCGAGGGGATTGCTGCCGGCGGGTGGGGCGCTCTTTTTTGTAACCAGTATCAGCCGTCGCGTCTGTGCTATTATCGCGATCGCGGTTTGGTTTGCTGTCGTAGTCCTGGCGGCCTCGGCTTGGTTTATTATCATAATCTGGGCGATTACGGCGAGCAGCTGGGCGCTCTGAACGAGGCTTTTGCTGCTGCTGGCGTTGCTGGGGGCGCTGCTGATTATAGCTACGTTGTTCTTTTACTGGTGGTTGTGCTGATTTGGCTGCTTCTTCAGAGCTGAAAATGCCTGATAAAGAGCTAACGATAGACTTAAATAGGCTAGGCTTCGCAGGCACGGGTGCTGGCTCAGTCGGCTCAATGTTTTTAACCGCCGCCTCAGGCTTAGGTGTGTTGCGAACTGTAGAAAACTCCACTTCGACAGGCTCTAAATCGCTAACGATTTCATAGCTGCTTTCTGTCGTTTGGGCTTGTACATGATCCTCTCTAAGACGTTGAACCTCAAAGTGAGGAGTATCCAAGTTAGGGTTAGGAATAACGACAACTCGAATGTCATACCGCTGCTCAATGTCAGTAATCAGTGAGCGTTTTTCATTGAGCAAGAAAGCAGCAATAGTGATAGGTACCTGGGTGCGAATCTCTGAGGTACGTTCTTTTTGGGCTTCTTCTTCAACCACACGGAGTATTGAAAGTGACAGTGAGCTGATATCACGGATTGAGCCTTGGCCATTACAGCGGGGGCAAACTACACCGCTGGTTTCACCCAAAGATGGGCGGAGTCGCTGACGGGACATTTCCATCAAACCAAAGCGAGAAATCCGGCTGACTTGCACTCGAGCGCGATCGACTTGAAGAAATTCGCGCATGCGATTTTCAACTTCCCGTTGATTGCGAATAGGCCCCATATCAATGAAATCGATAACTACCAAGCCACCAATGTCTCTTAACCGTAGTTGACGGGTAATTTCCTCTGCGGCTTCCAAGTTAGTTTGTAGAGCAGTTTCTTCAATATCACCGCCACGGGTTGCTCGAGCTGAGTTAATATCAATCGATACTAACGCTTCAGTGGGGTCAATGACAATCGAGCCACCAGAAGGTAGCTTCACTTCCCGTTGAAAGGCAGTTTCAATTTGGCTTTCAATTTGGAAGCGATTAAATAGAGGCGTGCTGTCATCATATAGCTTAATCCGGTTTTGGTATTGCGGAATCACTTGCTGAACAAACTTAAGAGCCTCTTGGTGAACAGTCGGGTCATCAATTAATACTTCACCAATATCCTGGCGCAGGTAATCACGGATAGCGCGAATGATGACATTGCTTTCCTGAAAGACTAAGAAGGGAGCCGGTTGCTCTGCTGAGGCTTCTTTGATGGACTGCCAGATTCTCAGCAAGTAGTTTAGGTCCCATTGAAGTTCCTCATGGGTACGTCCCAAGCCTGCAGTTCTGATAATGACACCCATCTCAGCTGGGATTTCCAGCTTGCTTTTGGCTTCTCTCAGCTCAGCGCGCTCATCCCCTTCAATCCGTCTTGAAATACCTCCGGCGCGAGGGTTGTTTGGCATGAGGACTAAATAGCGACCCGCCAAACTTACCAAGGTAGTTAAAGCAGCTCCTTTATTACCACGTTCTTCTTTGTCTACCTGAACAATAATCTCCTGGCCTTCGGTCACAACATCTTTGATGTTAAGGCGACCAGGACCTTGGGGTGGGTTAACAAAGTATTCTCTGGCAATTTCTTTGAGAGGAAGAAAACCATGCCGTTCAGCGCCAAAGTCAACAAACGCTGCTTCTAAGCTTGGCTCAATACGGGTTATTTTTCCTTTGTATATATTGGCTTTTTTTTGTTCTCTAGAACCAGACTCAATATCTAAATCATATAACCGCTGACCATCAACGAGGGCAACTCTTAGCTCTTCCTGCTGAGTTGCGTTGATTAACATTCTCTTCATAGAGTTTTGTAGTACCTGTTTATTAATTAAATGCTAGCTAATTCAATAGGTCAGGCACCACCTATCATTTTGTTGTGTAGGCGCTATACCGCTGGCTGTCACTTTTCCTTCTATGATTGGTTGTCAGGTTAGCTTTAGGGTTACGATTTAACACTTGCGTAACGTTGTAACGACCTAGCTTTGCTGCTTTTACCAAGCGACCCTTACTTATCGGGCTAATCACCTGTGCGGAGCTTTTCTCAATGCGCAACTAAATATTGTTGAAGTTGCTAGCCATTTGGTCTGCTTATTAACGACAACCTGGCTCCACACGTACACAGAATCTGATATGGTGCGTCTATTGATTAGTAGCACATTTATAATACACACCTTATATAGGGTGATATTACTCGGTGTGCATGCCCTAATCTTAATAGTTTCAATTACTTACATGCTTTCAATCGGTTGCAGTATTAACACTATTAGTTATGTAATAGTAAGTAATAAGCTCATGCAACAGATTTCTGCAACTGGTTACTATGGTCTTAAATCTTGAGTGATTGCCATAACGTTTAACCAGTGACCTAATTATAGCAGGGGCCAAATATATCAGTAATTTATAAGTGCTTCAATTAATACAAAAAATGCTAAACTAGCGCCGTCAATATGGTTTAGCTATCCAAGAGTCGTACGTGAACCCTAACCAAACCGTCCAATATTTAACGATTGATTCTGAGCAAGCTGGTCAGCGGCTCGATAATTGGCTAACAACTCGCTTGAAAGGTGTTCCTAAAGGCAAAATTTATCGGATCATTCGCAAAGGCGAAGTCCGAGTAAATAAAGCAAGGGTAAAGCCTGAATATCGAGTAGTTGCCGGTGATATAGTGCGAGTCCCACCGGTTCGAGTCAGTCAAACTACGCCTAAAGCACAGCCACATCAAAAGGTTTTGCAGGATTTAGAGCAGTCGATTTTGTATGAAGATAGTCAGTTTTTAGTGCTGAATAAGCCCTCAGGGCTGGCAGTACATGGCGGGAGTGGCATTAGTTATGGCGTGATTGAAGGACTAAGAAAACTACGTCCCAACATTAAAAGTTTAGAGTTGGTTCACCGCTTGGATAGAGATACCTCTGGCTGTTTGCTCGTTGCTAAGCGGCGTAGCATGCTACGCTATCTGCATGAGATTATTCGCGAAGGCCATATTGATAAGATTTATCAAGCAGTAGTGCTTGGTCGCTGGTCAAAACGCCGTAAGCAAATATCAGCCCCCTTGCGCAAAAATGAACCAAGAGCAGGTGAGCGGATTGTAAAAGTAGACCCAGAGGGCAAACAGGCTTTAACTGAGTTTGAAGTAATACAGTATTATCCTGAGCTAACCTTGGTGCAAGCAAAGCCTATCACAGGCAGGACCCATCAAATTAGAGTGCATACACAGTATGCAGGGCATCCCATTGTGGGGGATGAGAAATATGGTGACTTCGCAGTTAATCGTCAGTTGAAAAGCAAAGGATTTAATCGGCTGTGCTTACATGCTGCCCAGTTAATTTTCGAGCTGCCTGATGGAACGTTATTTAATATTGAAGCTCCGTTGCCTGAGTCGATACAGCAGACACTTGCTCAGCTATAAAGTCAATGGGTAGAGTTTTTAGAGGTTGTAATGGATAAGCTGTTGTTTCAAGCTGAATTAAGTGTAAAAGAAAAAGCTAAGCACTATTCATTAATTGTATTTGATTGGGATGGTACTCTGGTTAATTCAATTAGTCGTATTGTCCATAGCCTGAGAATAGCCGCAGAAGCAAGTCAGCTGCCTGTATTAACTGAAGCTGCTTATCAGGATGTTATTGGCCTTGGTATGCCTGAAGCCACCATGAGATTATATCCAGAGCATCCTGATAGCCATGAGTATTTTCGTAATCAATATCGAGAATCTTATTTAATGGCAGAAGCCAAGCCAGCACCATTGTATTCAGGCGTTGAGCAAGGGCTGAGTGTTTTAAAACAAGCAGGCTATCGATTAGCAGTTGCTACTGGGAAAAGTCGCCGTGGTTTGGATAGAATGCTGGATCAGCGAAAATGGCATGACTTGTTTGAAGTGACTCGTTGTGCAGATGAAACCTGCTCTAAGCCCAATCCGCTAATGTTAAGAGAAATCTTGGTTGCCACTGATTTAGCCGCTGATCAGGTCTTGATGGTAGGAGACTCAGAATATGATGTGGCAATGGCGGCAGCCGCTAATATTGATCGTGTAGCAGTGACCTATGGGGTTCACACTAAGCAACGTTTAATGGATCATTCACCGGTAAAGTGTGTTGATCAATTTCAAGAACTGGTAAACTGGCTAGTAGATTAAATGGAGTTCTATTACGAATGAGTGAAGAGAAACTGGGTCTACCACCTGAAAAAGATCGCCAATGGGCGTTAATTGAAAATTTAGTGGGTGGAATTTTAGTTGAGCAACGCCGCTCCCGTCGCTGGGGGATTTTCTTTAAGTTGTTAACCTTTTTTTATTTATTTTTATTCCTGGTTTATGTCATCGCTATGGCTGCCAATATGAATATCAGTAAAGCGGCAAAAGGTGGTGAATATACCGCAGTGATTAATGTTAACGGAGTGATTGCCGCCGATGAGCAGGCCAGTGCAGACAATATTGTTACAGGGCTGCGTGCTGCATTTAAAGATAAAAAGGCTAAAGCGGTAGTGCTGCGTATTAATAGTCCAGGTGGTAGCCCGGTCCAATCTGGTTATGTTTATGATGAAATTAAGCGGCTGCGTGAGTTGCATCCAAATAAAAAAGTGTATGCTGTTATTGCTGATTTAGGGGCGTCGGGGGCTTATTATATTGCTTCTGCGACAGATGAAATTTATGCGGATAAAGCCAGTCTGGTTGGTTCGATTGGGGTAGTGGCTTCTGGTTTTGGTTTTGTTGAGGCTATTGATAAAGTAGGTGTAACCCGTCGGGTTTATACTGCCGGTCAGCATAAAGGCTTTCTTGATCCATTCTTGCCTCCTAAAGAAGATGAAACTGAGTTTTGGCAAGACGTACTTAACACTACGCATCAGCAGTTTATTAATAGTGTCAAAGAGGGTAGGGGGGATCGCCTGAAAGATGATCCAAAGCTATTCAGTGGTTTAGTTTGGTCTGGTGAACAGGCTGTATCACTGGGACTGATTGATGGTCTTGGTAGTACTAGTTATGTAGCCAGAGAGGTAGTTGGTGTTGAAGAAATTGTTGACTTTACTCCGCAAGAAAACCCATTTGAGCGTTTTGCGAAACAATTAGGTGCTAGTATTGGGGCAGGTATTAGCCAGTCACTTGGTGTAAATAGCACTATAAAACTTCAATAAATTAAATCTAGCTTTTTTCTAGGAAGGCTATTTTGCCTTCCTAAAATTTTTATAATACTTTTACTCCCATCTCTTCCAGCAAACTCACTAGCTTAATCAGCGGCAATCCCACCAGACTATTTGGGTCATCAGTTTCTAGTTTGCTAAATAGTGCAATTCCTAGTGACTCACATTTAAAGCTACCTGCACAGTCAAATGGTTGATCAGCTTGTAAATAGTGGTCAATTGCTTGGTCAGTCAGTTTTCTAAAAAGTACCTGGGTTTGAGAAACCTCATACAGATGGTGCCCATTAGCACTGTTCCAGATGCATAACCCAGTATAAAAAATAACGCGATTGCCGCTGCTTGCTTTAAGCTGTTGTTGAGCATTTTGAAAGTTACCCGGTTTATCTAAAATTTTGCCATTAAGGCTCGCCACCTGATCAGAACTGATAATTAAGTGGTTGGTATTTTCATAGCTTTCAGCAACTACAGCTGCTTTTGTAATGGTTAAGCGTTTAGTCAGTTGGCTAGGTGGCTCACCTACTAGAGGTTGCTCATCAATATCTGGTGAATGACAACGAAATGGGAGTTGAAGCTTGTTTAAAAGGGCTTTCCGATAAGGGGAGCTAGAAGCTAGGATTAGTTGAAAATCAGTCATTTGCAGTGTTAATAGTTAGCAGCTTAACTTTAATGGCACTAGATAATAATGCGTGTTGTTCGTTTACACCAGAATCAGCAATAAACCCTTTGACAGCTAGCATTACTATGCCTATTATTGCGCGCTTATGTTAGAAGGTCATTTACCCAAAACAATTGACCCCCGTAAACTTGCCAAACAGCATGTCAGTTTAAAAGGGGGGTGGCCTGTTGCTGATCTTGAGCAGGTAGCTAACTATCTCACTAACCCTGAGGGGGAAGTAGAGGTTGACTTAGCTTTTACTCAAGATGCAGAAGGTCACTTTGTGATATCTGGGCAGTTAGTTGCCCAAGTACAGATGACCTGTCAGCGGTGCTTGGAGCCAGTTACACTTGGAGTAACGGTTGAAGTGCTGTTGGCAGTCGTCTGGAGTGATGAGTCTGGTAAGCAATTACCAGATTATCTGGACCCTATCGTGGTTGCTGATGAACACCTTTCATTAGCTAGGCTGATAGATGAAGAGTTAATTCTTAATTTACCTATTGTGCCTGCTCACGAGGATCCAATTTGCCAGCCGCAAATGGAGTGGTTAGATCCTGATGCTGTAGATGATTCTACTATATCAGAGCAGCCCAAAAACCCATTCGCTGTGTTGGCTTCCTTGAAAAAGTCGAAGACTTAAGGAGCTTTTCATGGCTGTTCAGCAAAACCGTAAAACTCGGTCTAAGCGTGGTATGCGTCGTGCGCACGATGGCTTGACTGGTGCTGCGTTAACTGTGGATTCTACTACGGGTGAAACCCATCGTCGTCATCACGTGTCACCTGATGGCTTCTACCGTGGTCGTAAAGTCGTAGCTAGCACAGACGACGAGTAATCCTTGACCCAGTTGACGACCATTGCGCTTGACGTAATGGGTGGGGACCTGGGTCCCCGCAGTGCCATTGCTGCTGCTGTTCAGTGGTTAAACCTCCAACCGAAACGTTCTTGTCAATTGATATTGGTGGGTGATCGCGCCCTCATTCAAAACCAATTAAAAACCTTTCCTGATTGCTCATCCCAGTTTGATATTGTTCATGCACCTGATGTTATTACGATGGCGGATAAGCCTACCTGGGCTTTACGTGCCAAGCCAAAAGCATCCATGCGTCAGGCGATTGATTTGGTAGCGTCAGGGCAGGCGGAGGCATGTGTGAGTGCAGGTAATACCGGTGCCTTGATGGTAATCGGGCGATATGTGTTAAAAACACTGCCAGGTATTGATCGGCCTGCTATTGTGAGTCGACTTCCTACTCAGCAAGGAGTCAGTTATCTGCTGGATTTAGGTGCTAATGTTGATTGTCACTCTGAGCATTTATATCAATTTGCGGTATTGGCGGCTTTATTGGTTGAATGCTTACATGGCATAAGTTCCCCTACGGTTGGTTTATTGAATGTAGGAAGTGAGGCAATCAAGGGGAACGAGCAGGTTCGACTCGCAAGGCAATTAATTGAAAGTAATTCAAAGCTGAACTTTACGGGGTACGTAGAAGGTAATCAGCTGTTTCAAGGTCATACATCAGTAGTCGTTTGTGATGGTTTTGTTGGTAATGTGGCATTAAAAACCAGTGAAGGGCTAGCAGAGTTTATTTTAGCGTCGATACAGGAAATGGCCGGCTCTTGGTTGCGAAATCCTCTGACTCGTTGGCTTACGAAACGTATTTTTCATAAACTGCATCAGCAAATTGATCCTCGTATATATAACGGTGCGAGTCTGCTAGGTTTGCAGGGAACAGTGATAAAAAGCCATGGTCATGCAGATAGCTTGGGCTTCAGTTGGGCAATTGAGCAAGCCTATCAACAAGCACAGCTTAAATTACCTCAGGTGCTAAATGAAGCGTTAGAGGCTTGGCTAGAAGTTGACTGAATTTTTGTTTTGGCTGTTGCAAAAAAAGTAAGCAGATGCAGTACATTGTTAATAGTATTTCAGTTTATTGTAAGTGCTGACTGGGTAGTTTTGTTAAGGTGCGGTTAGGATGAAGCTTAACAGTTGTTAAACTGTTAAATAAGGCACATTGTTTAGATTAATAATTTCTCAGATACTTTTTTTAATATTTCGCTTATAATGGCGGCTTTTTATTGACTGATAAGTCAGAGGGTTGCAATTTAAATGACGACACAATTTGCCTTTGCTTTTCCCGGACAGGGTTCGCAACAAGTGGGTATGCTGTCAGCAATTGCTGCTGAGCAGTCAGTGATTAAGGATACATTTGCTGAGGCTTCAGCTGCATTGAGTTATGACCTGTGGGAGCTCGTACAGCAAGGGCCGGCTGAAGTGTTAAATAAAACAGAACGCACTCAGCCTGCAATTTTAACTGCCAGCGTTGCCTTATGGCGTTTATGGCAATCTGAAACTGCATTAAAGCCTGAGTTAATGGCTGGACATAGCTTGGGAGAATACTCGGCACTTGTTTGTGCTGAAGCAATGTCACTAGTTGATGCTGTCAAACTGGTCAGGTTAAGGGGGCAGTTGATGCAGGATGCGGTAGCTGAAGGTGAGGGAGCGATGGCGGCTGTCATAGGACTTGATGATGAAGCAGTGGCTGCTGTCTGCATAGAATCAGCTGAGCAACAAATTGTTGCGCCAGTTAACTACAACTCGCCGGGCCAGGTTGTGATTGCAGGACAGTATGAAGCGGTAGAACGTGCGATGGCAGTCGCCAAAGAAAAAGGGGCGAAAAAAGTCATCTCATTGCCTGTGAGTGTGCCTTCACATTGCTTGCTGATGAAACCTGCTGCAGAGCAGTTAGCTGAAGCACTAGCTGAAATTGATTTAAGTCAGCCAAAAATTCCCGTATTACAGAATGTTACTGCAGCAGCAGCTGAGACGGTCGAGCAGTTGCAGGGCAACTTAGTTAAGCAGTTATATAGTCCAGTGTTATGGGTGGATACTGTGCAGTCTATGGTTAATGCGGGTATTGAGGCTATTTATGAATGTGGACCTGGCAAAGTGTTGTCTGGTTTAAATAAGCGTATTCATCGCCGCTTAGCTGTAGCTTCTTTAGAGCAGTCTGATGCCTTTGATGCAGCACTTGCAGCTTTAAATGTTAATTAGCACATTAAGTTAATAGTTAGTTAAACGCATTTAATAATCGAGAGAAACAATGGATTTAACTGGAAAAATCGCCCTAGTGACAGGGGCAAGCCGAGGTATTGGGCAAGCTATTGCCAAAGCACTTGCTGAAGCAGGAGCCACTGTTGCTGGAACAGCTACTTCAGAAAGGGGAGCTGAAGCAATTACGGCTTACCTGAAAGAAGTCAATAATTCAGGGCAAGGTTTTGTGTTAGATGTCGGTGACGATGCCTCTGTTGAACAAAGCATAAAGACAATTGCTGAAACACTCGGTGGTAGTCCGTTAGTCGTGATAAATAATGCAGGTATTACCCGGGATAATATTTTGATGCGGATGAAAGCAGACGAATGGGAATCCGTTATCAATACAAACCTCACTTCATTATATCGAGTGAGTAAAGCTTGCTTGAGAGCAATGACAAAAGCCCGTTGGGGGCGCATTATTAATGTCAGCTCAGTCGTTGGCTCAATGGGCAATGCAGGGCAAACCAATTATGCAGCGGCTAAGGCGGGACTTGAGGGCTTTACTCGGTCATTGGCACGTGAATTAGGGGCAAGAAATATTACAGTAAATGCAGTAGCGCCTGGCTTTATTGATACTGATATGACCCGTGAGCTGCCAGAGGCACACAAAGAGACGTTATTAGGGCAAATTCCATTAGCGCGACTGGGACAGCCAGAGGAAATTGCGGCAGCTGTTAAATTCCTTGCCAGTGAGCCAGCAGGCTACATTACTGGTGAGACCCTCCATGTAAATGGGGGCATGTACATGGGATAATTGATAATTCCCATTGTACTCCCTGAAAGTACTGCTAGAATACCCGGTAATTTTTGGGGGTGGTGAACTTGCTTTCATCACAAACGTTTTTATACACTTACCTCTGCAGCGAGACTGCATAACTAGATAGGAGCAGAACAAGGTATGAGTACCATTGATGAACGCGTCAAAAAAATCGTTTGCGAACAATTGGGCGTTAAAGAAGAAGAAGTGACAAATGGCGCATCTTTTGTTGACGATCTTGGCGCTGATTCTCTAGACACTGTTGAGCTGGTAATGGCGCTAGAAGAAGAGTTTGAGACCGAGATTCCTGACGAAGAAGCTGAAAAAATTACTACTGTTCAAGAAGCTATTGATTACGTTATTAATCATCAGTAATTTTATTTGCTTCTTGTTTGTTTTAAGAAAAAGCCGTTCATATCCTGAACGGCTTTTTCTTTGTGAGCTTAATTTCGAGTACAGTGGCTAGCTTTTTATGCAGTCAGAGTAAAACGGATGTAATTAACTGATAACTAGGCATGCTGTTTGCTGAAAACAACAGGTGGGGCTTTGCTAATTTTGGGAGTTTGCGGAAAAAGTTTAATTAAGTTAGCCAATTATTTTTCTGGCTAAAATGGCGGGTACACAAACTAAGATATGCCTGTCATGTGATGTGTAATATTATTAAACAATTGCAACGTCTCACTAATTTCTATCTAGTGTATCACTGAACAGTAGTAACGTTTCATTGATTTAAGCAGTTTGTAATACCGAAGAAGTAAAGCATGTGTGGTTAATTATGTTAGGTCTTCGTTATATTGTTATCGATTTATTTTGGGGAGAGCATTAGTGTCTCGCAGACGAGTGGTGATTACTGGTTTAGGACTTGTGACTCCATTAGGAAACTCTGTTTCTACAGCATGGCAAAAGATACTATCTGGTCAAAGTGGTATAAGCGCTATTGATTTTATGGATGTAGCAAACTTGCCCACTAAGTTTGCTGGTATTATTAGAGACTTAGATATTGCTGAATACATGCCTGCTAAACAAGCACGAAAAATGGATATGTTCATTCAGTATGGATTGGTTGCTGCTATTCAAGCAATCAAAGATGCTGGCTTTGAAGTATCCGATGCAAATGCTGATCGTGTTGGAACAGTCATTGGCTCAGGTATTGGGGGTATCTCCACCATTGAGCAAAATGTACAAACTTTAAACCAGTCAGGGCCAAGGCGTATTTCTCCTTTCTTTGTGCCTGCCTCCATCGTCAACATGGTCAGCGGTCAATTGTCCATGATGTTTAATCTGCGTGGCCCAAACTATGCTGTTAGCACTGCTTGTACCACGGGAACACACTGTATTGGCCTAGCCGCGCGCAACATTGCTTTCGATGAAGCAGATATTATGGTGGCGGGTGGTGCAGAAAAAGCCTCGGCTGCCATTGGTATGGCCGGTTTTAGTGCAGCTAGAGCATTATCGACACGTAATGATGCACCAGAAAAAGCTAGTCGCCCCTGGGATCAAGACCGTGATGGTTTTGTTCTTAGTGATGGTGCTGGAGTAGTTGTACTAGAAGAATACGAGCATGCTAAGCGTCGTGGTGCCACTATTTATGCTGAGCTAGTTGGCTTTGGTATGAGCGCTGATGCTTTTCATGTGACTGCTCCCCCTGAAGATGGTCGAGGTGCACTAAAAGCTATGGAGAATGCAGTTAGAGATGCGAAGCTAACGGCAGATCAAATTGACTATATCAATGCCCATGGTACTTCGACCCCTGCAGGTGATATTGCTGAGTCAAGAGCAGTAACCCGGTTGATGGGAAATAGCGCCAAACAAGTAGTCATGAGTTCTACCAAGTCAATGACAGGGCATTTGCTGGGTGCTGCTGGAGCCATTGAAGCAGCATTTACAGCTCTGGCTATTCGTGACCAAGTTGCGCCACCAACCATTAATTTGGATAACCCAGACCCTGAGTGCACACTTGATTATGTACCCCATGAGCCCCGCTCCATTTCTATAGACTATGCATTATCGAACTCTTTTGGCTTTGGTGGTACTAATGCGTCATTAGTGTTTGCCAAGGTTTAACAAATAGAGCCATTTAGCTGTCAGCTTATAGGGTAGTGGGTGTGATCATTTTTGTTAGCAGTAAAGAGGTATAGGTGGCTGGTCATTGCTGGTTAAATGGTGAAGTTGTAGCAACGCTTCCAGCCACAGATCGGGGGCTTCATTACGGTGATGGCTTATTTGAAACCATTCGAGTTGAAAATAATCAGCCTGTTTGGTGGCTGCAACACCTCGAGCGTCTGTTGAAAGGCTGTCGATGTCTATCTATCGTCATTGAATCAGGCGTAGTTGAGCAAGAGTTGAAGGCGTTTATCACTAGTCAGATAGCCAGTCATGGCATTGTTAAGCTAATGGTTACCCGTGGCTCTGGTGGACGCGGTTACAATTCTACAGGAGCGAATCATCCCAACCGGCTACTGCTTTGGTATCCGCTGCCAAAATATCCTGTCAGCTATTTCCTGCAAGGTATTAAACTTTATGATTGCCAAACCCGCTTAGGGCAGCAGCCAGTGCTGGCGGGTTTAAAGCACCTTAATAGGCTTGAGCAAATATTAGCAAGACAAGAGTGGACTGATAACCAGTTTGCAGAAGGGCTTATGCTGGATTTGAACCAGCATATTGTTGAAGGCACAATGACTAATATTTTTTGGGTGGCCGAGAGTGAAGTGCAAACCCCTGCATTAACCTATAGTGGTGTTGCTGGGGTTTGTCGTCAGTTTGTGTTGGAGCAAGCAGCACAGCTTGGTTTAACAGTTAAACCAGGTGAGTATAAAGTTGCAGCACTTGCTAGGGCCAAAGAAGTATTTGTCTGTAATAGTGTAATAGGGGTTTGGCCGGTAACTGGTTACCGGCACTGGAATTGGCCAGTTGGAAAACTGACTCAGCAGTTACAGGCGTTGATAAATGCAGTAATGCCATGCGAACGTTTATTTTCAGAACACTGACTTTTTTGTTTTTTTTGATTGGAGTTGGGCTACTTGCCGCTACTTGGACATTGATCTATGGGGTTGATTTATATGGTAAACAACCTTTAAAACATCAGCAGTCAGCTACCTTGTCCATTGCCAGTGGCTCTTCGGTTAAGCAAATTACCCAGCAGTTACAGTCTCAAGGGCTGGTTGAGTATGACTGGCTGTTTGCACTTTATATTCGAGCAAAAGGCAAAGCGCAGCAATTAAAGGCTGGTGAGTTCGAGTTACAAGCTAACGCAAACCATGAAAACTTATTGGAAGCCTTGGTTAACGGCAAGCAGCGCCAATATAGTGTTACTTTTGTAGAAGGCTGGAGTGTTAAGCAAATGCTGGATGCCTTGGCCAAGCACCCACAAATTACTCACACACTACCTGTATCAGTTGACCGGAACAATTTATTAGAAGTGCTAGGGTTGCCTAGCAAACATGCTGAAGGGTTGTTTTTTCCGGATACCTACTTTTTTACCGCGGGTATGAATGATAAAGCCTTGCTGCGGCGGGCTTACCAAAAGATGGATAATGTGTTGTCAAAAGAGTGGCAAAAACGGGATGAAGGGTTGCCTTATCAGTCGCCTTACGAGGCACTAATCATGGCTTCAATTGTGGAGAAAGAAACAGGCGCAGCGGGCGAAAGGCCACAAATAGCCGGGGTATTTACCCGTCGGCTAGAAAAGGGTATGCGACTCCAAACCGATCCTACCGTTATCTATGGGCTAGGGGATAAATACCAGGGTAATCTAACTAGAAAACATTTACGCCAGCCCACTCCTTATAACACCTATACCATCAGCGGCTTACCACCTACACCCATTGCATTGCCAGGGAAAGCTGCTATCAAAGCTGTGTTAAACCCTGCATCAGGGAAATCTCTATACTTTGTTGCTAAAGGGGATGGTAGTCATTACTTTTCTAAGACTTTGGCAGAGCATAACCAGGCAGTGCGTAAATATCAGTTAAGTCGTAACAATAACTATCGTTCACAACCTGTTAATAACTAACGAAATTTCAAGCGATATATCATGTCAGAGTTGAAATCAGGCCTGTTCATTACAGTGGAGGGCTCTGAAGGGGTAGGCAAGTCTACCTGTATAGCTTTTATTCAAGCCTGGCTGCAGGCTGAAAACTTACCCCTAGTAACCACCAGAGAGCCTGGTGGAACACCTTTTGCTGAAGCGGTTCGAGACTTGTTATTAACACCACAGCAGGAGCCAGTTGCTGATATTACTGAGTTGTTATTGATGTTTGCGGCTCGTGCGCAGCATATCGAGCAGGTGATTAAGCCTGCTTTAGCAGAGCAAAAGGTGGTGGTCTGTGACCGGTTTACGGATGCTACTTATGCCTATCAAGGCGGTGGACGTGGTGTGGATTTTCAGCAGATTGCTCAATTGGAGCAGCTAGTACAAGGTGCATTACGACCCCATGTCACTTTGCTGTTGGATATGCCAGTGGCAGATGCATTACAGAGGGCAGCTAAGCGGGGCGAGTTAGACCGTATAGAAAGCCAAACTATTGATTTCTTTGAACGAGTTAGGCAGGTATATCTAAAAAGAGCAGAGCAATACCCTGAACAGTTTCACCTAGTTGATGCTAGTCAGCCGTTAGAGCAGGTTAAGCAACAAGTGGAACAGATATTAGCTAAGGTTATAAGCCAATATGTTAGCCTTTGAGCCGCAACCATTACCCTGGCAACTAGCTCAGTGGCAGCAGCTGATCGCACAGCGTCAGCAACAAAAACTGGCTCATGCTTATTTGCTGCATGGGATGCCAGGGGTAGGTAAATTGCATTTTGCACAATTATTTGGCCAGCTTCTGTTGTGCTTAAAACCAAACCTAGAAACCGCCTCACCTTGCCAGCAATGTAAGTCATGCCTGTTGTTTAACGCAAGTTCACACCCAGATATATTGCAAATAGTACCTGAAGGTTCTGGCAAGCCTATAAAAGTCGATCAAATCAGGCAGCTCATTGATTTTGTAGCAAAAACGGCTCAACAGGGTGGCTATCGCGTTATTATTATCGACCCTGCTGATGCCATGAATATCAATGCTAGTAATGCACTGTTGAAATGCCTTGAGGAGCCGGGGAGAAATACCATCCTATTGCTACTGAGTGAGCGTACCAGTGCACTGCTGGCCACTATTAAAAGCCGTTGCCAGGTGCTAGCCTTTCCACTGCCTGCACTATCAGTGGCAAAAGCTTGGCTACAACAGCAGTCATTAGCTGATAATGATTTAGATCAGCTGCTAGTGGCAGCCCATTATCAACCCTTAACGGCTTTGACCTTCCACAAAAATCAGCGACTAAAGCAGCGACAAGCCTTGCAGTCCTGTCTGGCCACTATTACCAAAGGGCAGAAAACTCCGGTTGCCGCTGCTCAAGAGTGGCAAAATGAGGATTTACTTTGCCTGTTTGACTGGCTGGTAGACTGGTTGGCAGAAATGATTAAGTGGGTGATGGCAAAAGATGAGACATTCATCAAAAATCACGATATGCTTAAAATGTTGAATTATGTTTCAAGCAAAGCAGGTGTAACTCGATTATATGGCTACTATGCTTGGTTGATCGAACAACGCCAGCGGTTGTTAGGTGCTGCTAACCAAAATAAACAATTAGTGTTAGAAAGCTTGTTTATTGGCTGGCTTCATCTGACAATATATTAGATAGAGTGAATACAGTTAGGCTGTTGTCATGAAACCTCCGAAGTTTGGTCCACGAAACGGAATCTTGTCATTAACCATAAAGGATAAGGCAGTGCTTTATGCTGCTTATATGCCTTTTGTGGGAAATGGTGGTCTTTTTATTCCAACCAATAAGGCTTATCAATTAGGCGATGAAGTGTTCTTACTGCTTAATTTGATGGATGAGCCAGAAAAGATTCCTGTGGCAGGTAAGGTCGTCTGGGTGACACCAAAAGGTGCTCAAGGCAACCGTGCTGCAGGCATTGGTGTTCAGTTTAATGGCCAAGATGATATGGCTCGGAACAAGATTGAAACCTACTTGGCTGGTGCACTACAGTCTGATAGACCCACCCATACTATGTAAATATTACTGTTAAGAATGTTTGCTAAACCCGTGTTTTTACACGGGTTTTTTGTTTTTCTTAAGAAATTACTTTAAGTCGTATTTTACGGTAATTAGTAATACCAATAATTACGAATTTAACTGTTTGGAATCATCTTCACTGTATTTTTAGGTTTGCTGTTATGTTGATTGACTCGCACTGCCATTTAGACCGTATTGATTTGACGTCTTATCAAGGGGATTTATCAGCTGCTTTGCAGAAAGCGAGTAGTCGAGGGGTTGCTGGCTTTTTGGCAATTGCTGTGGATAAGGACAATATCAATCCTGTGGTTGATATAGCGCTACAATATGACAATGTTTGGGCCAGTGTAGGGGTTCATCCTTTATCTGCGGCTGAAGGCTCATTATCTGCTGAGGAGCTAATCAGTCATGCCAGTCAAGAAAAGGTTGTAGCAATAGGAGAAACTGGCCTGGATTATTACTATGATCAAAACACGCAGGCCGAGCAGCTCAAATCGTTTGCAGACCATATAGCGGTTGCGAAACAGCTGAACAAGCCGCTGGTAATTCATACTCGCCAAGCTAAAGCAGACACGCTAGCACTTCTGCGTTCAGAAGGGGCGGAGCAAGCAAGTGGCGTTTTACATTGCTTTACTGAAGACTGGGATATGGCAAAGCAAGCCATGGATTTGGGCTTCTATATTTCAATTTCTGGGATTGTAACTTTTAAGAAGGCTACCAATGTCCATGAAGTCGCCAAGCAAGTGCCACTAGATCGCTTATTAGTAGAGACAGATTCGCCTTATCTGGCTCCAGTACCTTATCGAGGTAAGTCTAATGAGCCGCAGTATGTAGTTGAGGTGGCGAAGTTTTTGGCTGAGTTACGGGGTGAGTCGTTTGAAGCACTAGCTCAGCAAACAACGGAAAATTTTTTCAGCTTATTTGCTGGTGCAAGATAAAAACTAAAGGTAAGAAAAGAACTGTTAGGTTGTCGCAAAAGCTAATGGATATGGAGTGGTAGGTATTCTGTAGCGAAGAAAAGCCTGTCACTCCATATCGAACACTAATTTTATTTTCAACACCTTTTTACGGCAGTCTCATAAGGTTCTGTATTGTTCGTCCAGCCCTAATTTAGTGATTTTTGTTAGTCTTCCAATAACTCTTTTCGATCTCGAAAATACTCCAATGCTTCAGGATTAGCCAAAGCATCAGTGTTATCCACGGTTTCGTTATGGATCACCTTCCGTACCGCTAACTCAACTATTTTGCCGCTAATAGTACGGGGGATATCAGCCACCTCTAACACTTTGGCTGGTACATGGCGAGGGGTGGTGTGCTCGCGAATGGTCTTTTTAATCGTAGTGATCAACTGTTCAGTGAGGTGTACACCTGGTTTGAGTTTAACAAACAATACCACTCGCACATCATCCTGCCATTGCTGACCTACAGCGATGCTTTCAAATACTTCGGGCACTTGCTCCACTTGGCGGTAAATTTC
Organism: Spartinivicinus ruber; assembly: GCF_011009015.1. Classification (NCBI taxonomy): domain Bacteria; kingdom Pseudomonadati; phylum Pseudomonadota; class Gammaproteobacteria; order Oceanospirillales; family Zooshikellaceae; genus Spartinivicinus; species Spartinivicinus ruber. The sequence goes on along the minus strand of NZ_CP048878.1, from coordinate 3,375,573 downwards.
GGCAGTGCCGATTCTTACCCCACCTGGGTTTAGTACTGCATCAGCACGGCCATGGATAACAACACCGTCTTGTTCGGTTAATTCTCCATAGTCCCCATGGCACCAAATGCCTGGAAACTTGCTGAAATAGGCATTGTGGTATTTGCTACCGTCTGGGTCTTGCCAAAAACCAATAGGCATTGAAGGGAAAGGCTTGGTGCAAACCATTTCGCCTTTTTCAGCAATAATTATTTGGCCTGCTTCATTGTAAAACTCCACTGCCATGCCTAAGCCACGGCACTGCAACTGACCGCGATAAACGGGTAGTGTGGGGTTGCCTAAGGCAAAGCAGGAAATAATGTCGGTACCGCCAGAGATTGAAGATAAACAAACATCTTGCTTGATATCTCTATATACATAATCAAAGCTCTCATGGCTCAAGGGTGAGCCTGTCGATAAGATAGCTTTCAGAGCAGGCAGTTGATGAGAGTGAGCAGGTTTTACCTCTGCTTTCTCCAAGGCAGCAATGTATTTAGCACTCGTCCCAAAGACTGAAATATGCTCTTTTTCAGCTATATCCCAAAGCAGTGTAGGCTTGGGATGGAAGGGGGAGCCGTCATACAGCACTAGAGTGGCACCAGACGCTAAGCCAGTGACCAGCCAGTTCCACATCATCCAGCCACAGGTGGTGAAATAAAACAACACATCCTGATCCGTTAGGTCAGTATGCAGCTGGTGCTCTTTAAAGTGTTGGAGCAGTGTCCCGCCGATCCCATGGATAATACACTTAGGCTTTCCGGTAGTTCCTGATGAATACATAATAAAAAGTGGGTCATCAAAGGCGCAGGGCTCAAAGCTTAATTGATAGCTGTCAGGTGGAGCTTGGAGGAATTCAGACCAGTCTCTGTAATTCGTAAACTCACTCACATCTAATCGCTGCTCAACGAACTGGACAATGACTTGATGCTTAACACTAGGTAGTTGTTGCTGAATTTCTTTTAATTTGGATCGGCAGTCGATCACCTTGCCGTTGTAGTAGTAACCACTACAGGCAATAAACACTTTAGGTTCAATCTGACCAAACCGATCTACTACCCCATGACTACCAAAGTCAGGTGAGCAAGATGACCAGATGGCTCCCAGGCTGGTAGTTGCTAACATGGCAATAATAGTTTCAGGGCAGTTGGGGAGCATCCCAGCTACGCGATCTCCCTTGCTCAGGCCCATCGCTTTAAGCTGATAACTTACAGCGGTTACTTGCTTAAACAGCTCTGCATAGCTGAGTTGTTGGCGGCGTCTGGTTTCATCATAACTAATAATGGCTGGATGATTGTCCCGCCGATTTAGGAGGTGTTCGGCATAGTTAAGGGTGGCGCCCTGAAACCACTTAGCTTCCTGCATTGAGGGTCCGTTGGTTAAGGTTTGTTGAGGGGGGTGATGGAATTTCACCTGACAAAATTCAGCAATGGACTGCCAAAACTCACTAAGATGTTTTATGGACCATTGATACAGAGCGGAGTAATCAGGGAGTGAACATTGCTGTTGTTGCTCTATGTGCTGACGAAACTGGGTGATTCTTGCTTGTTGGATACGCTCGGCGGAGGGCAGCCAAATGGGGTTATCCTTCATATTTATTTTCTCAAAGTTATTTTTTTCGAAGGGTAGTACTCAATGCTTGAGCTACATGAGACCGGTTGGGTCGGCCCAGTTGATCACACAGTTGCTGGCTAATGTCAATTAGTTTGGAAAGTTTCAAGCCCGTATCAAAGCCTAATGACTCAACCAGATAAGTCACATCCTCAGTGGCGACATTTCCACTGGCGCCTTTCGCATACGGACACCCTCCCAGGCCTGCGATAGCGCTATCCACAATTCTGATTCCTTGGTTCAGGGCTTGATAAATATTGACCAAAGCCTGGCCATATGTATTGTGAAAGTGCACTGCTAGTTTACCAATTCCGGTAATCGGTATTACTAAATTCAGTAATGGCTTTACCGTTGAAGGGGTGCCGATACCGATAGTATCTCCCAAGGAAATCTCATCACATCCTAGATCCAGAAGCTGCTCCACCACTGGAGCCACCTGCGCAGGTGAAATATCCCCTTCATAAGGGCAGCCCACCACACAGGAAACATAGCCTCTCACTCGTAACCCTTGTTGTTTGGCCTGTGTAACCACTGGAGCAAAACGCTGTAGGCTTTCAGCAATAGTGCAATTGATGTTTTTTTGAGAAAAAGTTTCTGAGGCAGCCCCAAACACGGCAACTTCATTGACTTGAGCTTCAATGGCTTGCTCTAGACCTTTCATATTGGGGGTGAGGACGCTGTAAATGGTATCAGACTGTCGACTTAGTTGTTGACATACCTCAGCTGTATTTGCCATCTGAGGCACCCATTTGGGAGAAACAAAGCTGCCGCATTCAATGTGCCGAATACCTGCCATTACCAAATCTTCAATCAAAGCGATGCGAGTGGCTACTGGGATAGGGGTTGGCTCATTCTGTAGGCCGTCTCTTGGGCCAACCTCAACGATACGAATCCGCTCTTTCAGCTCAGACATTGGCAGGCTCCTTCGATTGACTGGCTTCTTCCACATGTAAAGCCAGCAAGTCGGTGCCTTCGCTCACTAAATCACCCACTTTGAAGTAAATGGCATCCACTGATCCAGCAGAAGGGGCATGAATGGTATGCTCCATTTTCATCGCTTCCAATACCATCAGGGGTTGCCCTTGCTCCACTTGCTGACCTGTAGTGACCAGCACTGATACTACCGAACCTGGCATTGGGGCTACTAATGCTTGGTCATGGGGGCTAGCAGCAGTTGGGTGATTCAGTAGCCTGGGAGGAAACTCAAAACACCAATCCTGCTGCTCAATATGCAGCCAACATTGCTTGTCTGTATTTTCAACGGTAGCACTTACCATCAGTTGGTTTAATTCAGCGGTGAGCTGGTGTTGTTGGCGCTTGGCCTGGCAATTGTACTTTTCAGCAACAATAGTTAATTCCCATTTATCCTCGCTCAGCCATTTCACATGAACTGAAATGGGCTGCTGAGCCGTTAGCCAATGGATGGTAGTTTCTGGCTGGTAATTACACCGCCAAGGCTGTTGGCTGGACCAAGGGTTCCTAAAACCTGTAGGCGCTTGAGAGTATTCCTCTGGTACTAACTGGGACAGAGTGGCTACCACTAATGCTTGCTGAAGTTTTTGGTTGTTAGACTTAAGCAGAGCAGGCAGTTGCTGGCTGAGCAGGTGAGTGTGGTACTGACCTTCTGCAAACCAGGTGCTATTCAATACTGCTAACAAAAAAGCGCGATTATGGGTAAGCCCCAGCAGAGTGGTGTGGGTTAATGCTTGCTGCATCCTCTGGATAGCCTGCTGGCGAGTTTCACCCCAGGTAACCAGTTTGGCCAACATGGGGTCATAGTGAACGCCGATAACGTCTCCCTGAGTTAAGCCATGCTCGATCCGCAAATAGGATTGTGGTTTGGGCCACTGTAAGTGTAGTAATGGGCCAGTAGCTGGTAAAAAGTCATTTTGTGGGTCTTCAGCATATAGCCTGACTTCAATGGCATGACCATCAATTGCCAGTTCATTTTGGGTGACAGGCAATGGTTCCCCACAGGCTACCATTAGCTGCCAGGCAACCAGGTCAGTGCTGGTGATCATTTCAGTTACTGGGTGTTCTACCTGGAGTCGGGTGTTCATTTCCATAAAGTAAAACTGACCATCAGGCGCGAGTAAAAACTCAACCGTACCGGCACCTACGTAGTCAATTGCCTGAGCAGCAGCCAGCGCGGCTTGGCCCATTTGTTGGCGAAGCAGCTGGCTTAAGCCAGGGGCTGGGGCTTCTTCAATGATCTTTTGGTGGCGGCGCTGAATGGAGCAGTCCCGCTCAAACAGATAGACTCCATTGCCTTGGCTGTCACAAAATACCTGGATTTCCACATGACGAGCTTCAGCCAGGTATTTTTCGACGATCAAGGTGTCATCACCAAAGCTGGCTTTAGCTTCCCGTTTGGCGCTTTGGTAAGCGCTGGCGAACTCTTTTTCGGTAGTAATGACTCGCATTCCTTTGCCACCGCCTCCGGCAGCAGCTTTAAGCAGAACTGGGAAGCCAATTTGTTTGGTGGCTTTCAGTAACATATCCTGTTGCTGTGCTGCCTGGTGATAGCCTGGCATGACTGGTACCCCAGCTTGTTCCATTAGCTGTTTGGCTTGTTGCTTAGAGCCCATTAGGCGAATGGCATTAGCTGGCGGCCCAATAAATTGAATACCTGCTTGCGCACAGGCTGCAGTAAACTCCGCATTTTCAGCCAGAAAGCCGTAGCCAGGGTGAATTGCTTCTGCACCTGTTTGCAGGGCTGCATTGAGGATGGCCTGCTGGTTCAAATAGCTATCCCGACTGGGAGCGGGACCAATGAAAACAGCTTGGTCAGCCAGCTGAACATGGCGGCTATGGCGATCAGCTTCCGAATAAACAGCCACACATTGGATGCCCATGGCGTGAGCTGTGTGGATAACCCGACAGGCGATCTCTCCCCGGTTGGCGATCAGGATTCGCTTAAACATGCTGGCCTTCCTCCTGCCAAGCAGGTTTGCGTTTTTCTAAAAAGGCACTCAGACCTTCTTTGCCTTCTGTTGAGGCCCGAATATCAGCGATCAGTTTTTGGGTGTACTCAGTCAATGCTGGCCCCATTGGCATGTTGACTACCTGATGAATTAGCTGCTTAGCCGCTTTCATTGCTTCCGGGCCATTACTGGAGTATCGCTGACAAAGCCGCTCGATAATGTCTGGCAGCTCTTCCGGTTGAGCAATTAAGTGGACTAGTCCTAGCTGTTCAGCGGTTTTGACATCAATAGTTTCAGCACTTAAAAAATAACGGCGGGCAGCCCGGGCTCCCATGGCTTGAATCACATAAGGACTAATGACTGCAGGCACCAATCCTAGTTTAACTTCACTTAAGCAAAACTGGGCTTTGGGGGTGGCGATTACCATATCGCAGCAAGCGACTAAACCGACCGCACCACCATAGGCTGCGCCTTGGACGACTGCGATAGTCGGCTTAGGAAATTCATTGAGGGTTTGCAACATTTTGGCTAACTCACTGGCATCCTGCAGGTTGTCCTGATAGCTGTGATTGGCCATTCGGCGCATCCAGCCTAAATCAGCCCCAGCACTGAAGTGACGACCATTGGCTTTGAGAATGAGGGTGCGTACTTTGTTATCGCTGGCCAGTTGGTTAAATACTGCCTGTAGTTCGGCAATCATTTCATCATTAAAGGCATTATGGACTTCTGGACGGTTAAGTATCAGCTCTGTGGCACCTTGAGCGAGTTGGTTGATTTGAACAAAGCGAGTTGTGGTGAGGTCAGTAGAGTTCATTGTCACTATCCTTTTTTCGCTGCTGGCCTTAATTACATTCTGAAAATACCAAAAGCCTGACTAGATGATGTGATGGCGGGGGGCGCTAAATTAGCCTGAAAAGCCGTGGCTAAACCCAGCCCAACGACTTTACGAGTATCTTTCGGATCAATAACCCCATCGTCCCAAAGCCGGGCGCTAGCATAGTAAGCATGGGCCTGCTTGTTATATTCAGCAGTGACTTTTGCTTTAAAGGCGGCTTGTTCAGGCTCAGGCCAGACCTGTTGACGCTTGGTCATGGCAGCCGCTTTGACCTGGGTGAGCACACCAGCTGCCTGTTCGCCTCCCATCACGCCAATCCGGGCATTGGGCCACATCCACAATAACCGAGGGTCATAAGCCCGGCCACACATCCCATAATTGCCAGCCCCATAGCTGCCGCCAATAATCACGGTGAGTTTGGGGACGATGGTACAAGCCACTGCATTAACCATTTTGGCACCGTGTTTGGCGATACCTTCAGACTCATATTTCTGGCCTACCATAAAGCCAGTGATATTTTGCAAGAACAGCAGGGGGATCTGCCGTTGCTGGCAAAGCTGGATGAAGTGGGTACCTTTTAACGCACTTTCAGAAAACAACACGCCATTGTTTGCCACAATCCCCACGGGATAGCCCATGATGTGAGCAAAGCCACAGATCAATGTGCTGCCATATAAGGCTTTGAACTCGGCAAAGTCTGAGTCATCAACGATCCGGCAAATCACTTCTTTAATATCAAAAGGCTTGCGAGGATCAGTGGGAATCACCCCATATAGCTCTTCTTCACTATAACGAGGTGGCTTGGCTGGCTGAGGTGGGTCTGTGAGTTTAGGGTAATTGAATAGGGCAACGGACTGTCTGGCTAGTGCCAAGGCATGTTCATCATTTTCGGCATAATGATCGGTCACCCCAGAGGTGCGACAATGGACATCTGCACCGCCTAGGTCTTCTGCTGATACTTCTTCACCCGTTGCCGCTTTGACCAGTGGTGGACCTGCTAGAAATATGGTGCCTTGCTGCTTGACGATAATGCTCTCATCAGCCATGGCTGGCACATAAGCACCACCTGCGGTACAAGAACCCATCACCACCGCTAACTGGGGAATGCCCGCCGCCGACATCCGTGACTGATTGAAGAAAATCCGACCAAAGTGCTCACGGTCGGGAAATACTTCTGCCTGAAGAGGCAGGTTGGCACCACCAGAGTCCACCAGATAAATACACGGCAGGCGGTTTTCAGCTGCAATGGTTTGTGCTCGTAGATGTTTTTTAACGGTAAGAGGGTAGTAGGTGCCACCTTTTACTGTTGGATCGTTAGCGACAATCATACATAGCTGCTGTTGGACCTTTCCAATACCGGCAACCACGCCGGCAGCGGGGACTGGCTCGTCATACACCTGATAGGCGGCTAGTTGACTGATTTCGAGGAAAGGGCTGTCACGGTCTAGCAGTAAGTCAATCCGTTCTCTAACCAGTAATTTGCCTTTGGCTTTTTGCTTCGCCTGAGCAGCTTCACCACCACCTTGTTTGACCATAGCCACTAAGTGCCGTAAGTCAGTGACTTGTTGGCACATGGCATCGAAGTTAGCTCGGTATTCGTCTGAATCTGTATTCAGCGAGGATTTTAGTAATGCCATAGCTACCTCGCTTAACGGGTTTCTTCAAACAGTTCACGGCCAATTAGCATCCGGCGAATTTCGGAGGTACCGGCGCCAATCTCATACAGTTTGGCATCCCGTAATAGTCGACCAGTTGGATATTCGTTGATATAGCCATTCCCCCCAAGAATCTGAATCGCATCCAAGGCCATTTGGGTAGCTTTTTCGGCACAATAAAGAATTACCCCAGCAGCATCTTTACGGGTGGTTTCGCCACGGTCACAGGCGGCAGCCACTGCATACAGGTAAGCACGGCAAGCATTGAGGGTGGTGTACATATCGGCCAGTTTGCCCTGGATCAACTGGAACTCACCAATGGCTTGGCCAAACTGCTTGCGCTCATGAACATAGGGCACTACTACATCCATGCAGGCTTGCATGATGCCGACTGGTCCAGCGGCTAGAATGACTCGCTCATAGTCCAAGCCACTCATCAGCACTTTGACGCCTTCATTAAGTTTGCCGAGAATGTTGGTGGCAGGTACTTTGCAGTTGTCAAACACCAGTTCACAAGTGTTGGAACCACGCATCCCTAGCTTATCGAGCTTCTGGGCGTGGCTAAATCCGGGGGTGTCTCGCTCAACAATAAAAGCGGTAATGCCTTTTGAACCTTTATCAGGAGCAGTTTTCGCGTAAATCACATAGGTGTGGGCATCAGGGCCATTGGTAATCCACATTTTGGTGCCATTTAACACGAAGAAATCACCTTCCTGCTTGGCTTTCAGCTGCATACTTACTACATCAGAGCCAGCACCAGGCTCACTCATGGCTAAAGCACCAATATGTTCGCCAGAAATTAACCTGGGCAGATATTTGGATTTTTGCGCTTCCGTACCATTACGCCGGATTTGATTAACGCAGAGGTTGGAGTGGGCGCCGTAGCTGAGTCCCACTGAAGCAGACGCTCGGGAAATTTCCTCCATGACGATAGAATGGGCCAGATAACCCATACCACTACCACCCAAAGACTCGTCTACGGTAATACCCAGCAGACCCAGCTCACCAAGTTTGGGCCAAAGGCTGTTAGGGAAGGCATTATCCCGGTCGATATCCGCTGCGAGGGGGGATATTTCTTTTTGAGCAAACTGGTGAATTTGCTGGCGAAGAATATCCAGGGTTTCACCCAGATTAAAATTAAGGCTGTGGTACACAATGCTCATGTTGTAATGTCCTTAGGATTTAAGAAAATTTTGTAATTTATTTTTTTGAGTACATCACTGAAGCCAGGGAGTATGGGGGAATAGGGTATTTTGGAACTAAGGCATGGATGCCTTTTTAGCTTTAGAGGCCAAGGATGGCCTTCTAAAGCGGTGGAAGAATGCCCTGTTTCTCCATATCTAAACACCTATGTTATTTAGTGTCAGAAGTTTTTAATGCGTCCAGGCAGCGTTGCTCCGCTGTATCTAATTCTTGTTGTAATGCCGCAATATCCTTTAGCTGCTGATTAAGCTGTTGGCGTTTGACGGCAATTTTGTCCAGTAAGGCTTGGATTTGCTTGATGTTACTGGTACCAGGTGTGTACATCTCAATCAATTCCTGGCACTCATCGAGACTAAAACCCAGCCGCTTTCCTCGCAAGATTAGCTTTAAATGGACGCGATCTTTACTGCTGTAGACCCGGGTTTGGCCTTGTCTTACTGGAGTGAGTAACCCTTTGTCCTCATAAAAGCGAATGGTGCGAGTGGTTATCGAAAATTCCTTCGCAAGTTCAGAAATGCTGTAAGTTGCAGACATAAAGGCTATTCCAACTATTACATGTTGGCAGTGCCCATGGCATTACCTCTTTTCCTATAATGTAGATTACCTTTACGTAAACGTAAATAGCGAGGTGCAAAAAATAGAGAAATGGAATAAGAAAATGCAAAGGCATCTTGATGGTTTGCAGCTTCAGATAATCGGTTGGTGTTCAATTTCATGACATAACTCCAGGATACAACGGCGCATCCAAACATTAGAGGCATCTTCATTGGAGCTTTCGTGCCAATACAAGTGCACTTCCATAGTGGGGAAGTCTTCAAATGGCAGAGGTAGTATTCGGATATCATGTTGGGCTCGGGCAAAGCGCTCAGGCACTGTCATGGCTAAATCAGACTTGCGAACAATCAGGGGAGCAACCAAGTAGTGCTGGGCGGTGAATACCACTCTACGTTGAATACCGAGCCGGCCGAGTACGATATCGACTTCATCTGCTTGACCAAAGCGTGGCAAGATTTGAATGTGGTTGAGCTCTAGGTAGTGATCGAGCGAAAGCCCACCATTACCTAACACAGGATGGTCTTCTCTAACCACGCAGACATAATTATCTTCAAACAACTTTTGGTGTTTAATCTGGATATCATAATTAACCGGTGCATCAATGGCGAAATCCAGCCGACCAGAGGCTAACTCTTTAGTGGTTTCCCGTGGGGATATCGGTTGGGTTTCTATGTTTAAGTTAGGAGCTATTTCCTGTAGTTTGGTTAATAATCGAGGCAATAAAATCGCTTCGTTCAAATCACCAATACTTAGTCGAAACAACTTGTCTGCTTCAGTTGGATCAAAGGAGTCGCAGTGTTGGATGCTGGTCCGTAATAACGTGAGCGCCTCGCGGACTTGCCCAATAATATTTTGTGCCATCGGTGTTGGCACCATACCTTGTGAGGTACGAATAAACAGGGGGTCATTAAAAGTTTCACGAAGCCTGGCTAAGGCATTACTGACAGCCGGTTGAGTAATCCCCAAAATATGACCTGCTCGGGTTAAATTTGCCTCTGAATAAATAGCATCAAAGACGACAAACAGGTTCAAGTCGATCTTGCTCAGATTCATAGAATGCCTCAGTCACTACAAACCATCTGGCGCGACATCCCTGAAGTGAGTGTTGTATTTTTCCTTACGCTTTTTCCAGAGTAGCAAAAGCTGTTGTAAAGCGTTAACTAATTATCATAAGAGGGTCATTTAATTGTCATAAAAGAGAAGATCAGCGCTCATATGTCGTATAGATTCGTGACAGCAGCCGACTACTTCAGCTGTCAGTTTATTGGTAGTCGGCTTGACAACTGTTTTGCTGTTACTCAAACGTTGCCCAAATAGGACAGTGGTCAGAAGGTTTTTCCATGGCACGAATCGTATAATCGATACCTGTCTGCTGGCATTGGCTTATTAAAGGTGAAGTTGCCAGAATTAAATCGATTCTTAAACCCCGTTTAGGCTCTCGTTCAAAACCACGACTGCGATAATCAAACCAGCTAAAACGATTCGCTTCGGCTGGATTTAATTGACGAAAGCTGTCTTTTACCCCCCAGTTTAAGAGGGTTTGTAGCCACTCCCGCTCTTCTGGCAGAAAACTACATTTACCGGTTTTTAACCAGCGTTTAGCATTATCAGCACCAATACCAATATCCAGATCAGTATGGGAGATATTCATATCACCCATAATAATTAAGGCATCACTGGGGGTATGATGTTCTGTTAGATATTTTAATAAATCTGAATAAAACTGTTGTTTAGCGGGGAATTTAGTCGGGTGGCTACGGCTTTCTCCTTGGGGAAAATACCCGTTAATAATGGTGACCTTGCCTTTTTCTGGGTGAACATAATCAGCTGCAATAAAGCGTCGCTGCTGCTCTTCTGTGGGATAATAGGGAAAACCTTTAACAATGTTGTGGCAAGGAGTCTTACTTAACAATGCCACACCATAGTGAGATTTTTCGCCATAATAGCTCACCTCATAACCCATTTCTTGAATAGCGGTTGCTGGAAATTGATCATCACTGACTTTAATTTCTTGCAAGCCAATCACATCCGGCTGATGCGACTCAATAAGAGCTTGCAGTTGGTGAAGTCGAGCACGGATGCCATTGACATTAAATGATATGACTTTCATTGAAAACCTTTAAACGCTATTCAAGATAAAAAGTTATACCTTAATAGCAACTTAACCTAATGCTGTAAATAGGGAGAGATAGTGAAGTAAAGGAGGTTGCTGAGTGGTTTCAGCTAACCGTTGGACAGCTGGTTAGCTGTGAGGTAGTTGGCTTTAACAAATTGCCGTGATATGGTGCACATAGTGAGTGTTACACCATTATTGATAGAGTGTAACCAGTTAGTAACAAGCAAAGGTTGGAGTTGAATTAGTAATAATACTGAAATGAATTCGGAAAAAAATTGCTTCAATAAAAAAATCTAAAAAAAACGGTAATTTTAATTTTGTTACCAAAGTTGGCGCTAGCGGTTCTGTTGCCATAATAATAACCAACGCGACACTCGCAACGGACACATAATAACAACAATGTTGGCTTTTTTAAGTCAATGGAGGAGTTAATGACTGAGTACGCCCTTCAACTGAATGTGGAAGATCAGCTGACAAGGATTGTATATATTGATGAAAATTTTAGTCGTGAAGCACGTTCGATGCTTTACCATGCATACCTTGAAGAGCCTTCCATTCGCTATTTAATGGATGACTCTAAACCTAACTATTCACAACGTGTTCGTGCGCTTATCAGAGAACTAATTAGAGTCCATTTTGCTGAAAACCAACCAGTTATCGGTGTAATGAGGGGAGAGCGGCTAGCAGGTTTTGCCTTTGTATCAACGCCAGACCATCAGTTAGAATTGTTTGAATCGTTGCGCTGGCGTTGTCGTTTGATGCTGTCAGTGGGATTGCAGGCGGCAGAGCGATTTATTAACTACCGAAAAGAAGTTGCAAAGATTTTAGCGGATAAGCGTCTGTATCGAGTGCCTTTGGTGGGAATTAACCCTAAATGGCAACATCAAGGCTATGGACGTTTATTAATGGAAGCTGTGGATAGCTTATGTGAAACTGACCAGAACTCTGAGGGGGTAGTACTAGATACAGGCAATAGCCGTTATTTGTCTTTTTATAGTTCCCTGGGCTATAAAGAGTTAGGCAGCATAACCGTAGGAGAAGTAACTGAAACAGTGTTATTCAGGCCTAACCGAGATCCTCAACTCGATGAAGCATAATATTCACAATTGGTCAGTTTAAGTTAAGTTTCTTCAGCAAACTTCCAGAGGCAAAATTAACCCATAACGAGCAATAACTTATTTAAAATCGTTGATGGGTTATTTGCCAAATTGGATAGTTTGTCCATGTTAATGATTGAGCTTTAAACCAGAGAGTATGCTATTGATTTGTAACTCTAGCAGTTGCTCGGCAGGAGCCCATTTCATTTGTTTTATAGTTAGCAAATTACTCACAATTCCCTGAACACCACATAATAGGACTTGGCCAATTAAAGTGTGATTTGATTCAGAAAATATTTGTGATTCGCAGCATTTTTTTATTTCGTTAAAAAGAGACGTAAAATACTGAGACTGCATTATGATTTCATTAGCTTGCTCGTCCTGGTCAGGTGTAGAGTTGAGTTCCTCAATAGAGAACACCACGCGAAAATGATCAGGATGCTTTAACCAATATTGGGCATAAGCCATTAAAAGCAATTTGATTTTATTGATGGGCTCGGCGTTTTCGGGGTGATCAGCCGCAAAATCACTTAACTGAGAGAAAATATCAACCCAGATAAAATGCAATAATGACCGTTTATTTTCAAAGTAATAATAAAGGGTTCTTGGCGTACACCCAACACGAGCGGCGATTTTTCTGACCGAGACTTGATCTACGCCCTCATTAATAAAAAGCTCTTTGGCAACGCCAATGATTTTACTTCTGATGGCAGCCTGTTCTTCAGGTGATTTAGGCGGCCTGCCTTGCTTCCGTTTTACTGTAGTATCCACTGCTAAAAAGACCTCTTCACACCAGCAGTTCAAATTAAATCCGTTAATTACTCATCAGAGGGAGTAGGATTTGTGAATATATCAAATTGCAGCGACCAGAAGCTGACGCAGTTGGAAATATGCAAACACAACAGAGTAATTTTAATCAATTAAGTGAGATATTTTGCATATTTAGTTGTAAGTAGTTAAATGTATTTAGACAAGTAAGCATCTCTTACAGTTGTTTTATTAGGTTGTTTTTTCACCAGGCGCATACAAGTTAAATTAATATTGTTAACTAATAGGTGTATATGGTGAGAAAAGAGCGCTGCTTAATAATTTCTATTGTTTACAAACTAGCCGTTATTTTTATCTGTCAAAAAATTATACGACGGAAAAATATACAGTTAGTAAAATTTAGAAATGACTTTTGTGTAATATTTAAACAGCTTGGGTGGGTGTTTGTAGTTTTATTTTTGAAATCCATTAGTTTTTATCTAAGAGTCAAGCTATTCACCGGTGTATAGAACCCGAAAATACCTGGACTTAATCAAAGAGGTGACGGGCATTGACAGAAGTTTGTATTTAGACCATCCTAACAAGCCATCAGCAAGGTTTAATATAGCTAAAAAGTAATAACATAAAAATGAGAACACCTGCTTTTACAGAAAAGGAAGCCTTACAGCGTGAAGTTGTGAGGGAAAAGTTTTATGCTTTGAAGTCGTTTGGCGCCAATTTAAAGCAACTGTTGCTGGAAGATAACAGTTTGGCTATCCATACTGCTTGTGAAATCCCACTTCGAGAAGCCAGTGAAGTACCAGAGAGCCTTGAAGTCAAGCAGCTCGATCCAGCCCATGAAACTACTAAATGTGCTTTACTCGATTTATTGACTGATTTTTACAAAGCAGATGAGCAAAATATTGTTTCAACTAAACGTTTAAGTGGTGTTGTGAGTATTGGTGTAACAGGCTTTCGGCAATTACAGCAATTTAACCAGTTAAAAGCATCACTGAAAGAGGCTATGTTGCAGCTGCCATTTAAGATTCGACGACATATGCATAAATATTTATCGCAACCAGGTCAACCATCAGTAGTATTGCTCCAAGCTTATCGCCAAGTACCTTTATATTCAAAAGCACAGCTGCCTGATCAACCGGGCACTGTTGCTAAGGTCCAATTGCATTGGCGACGCAAAGGTGTAGGAGGGAAGCAAACAACCGTTGATGAGCTGCGTGAGCGGCTGATTGCAGAAGCCAATAGTTTGTTTGGAGAAGGATGTTGTCAAAAGCCTTATGTGGAGTTCAGCTCGGCAAATGGCAAATTGACTCACTACCGGATGAATGTAGAAGCACTTGCTGGATTACCTGATAATGAAGTGCTGTTTGCTGACTATCGGTTGATTCGTCCTCATCCGCGGGCCAATATCTTTTTTACAGACAGTCAGGGGCAGGTAATAGCAAAACCACTCACGCCAATAGCTGTGATGCCAATTTTTATTCAGCAGTCTGAACTCTTTACAGTTAAACCTCTTTCGAACCTTACCCCTCGAGATATCAGTAGGGATGGAAAGCAATTAGCTGATCAGCCAGTTACTGAAAACCCATACGCCTTTCGTTATCTTACGCCTCGCTATCGCTGATGATCGTTTGTAATACTTTCTAATAAATGAGGCTACAGACAAGTTTTACCATCGTTTGAGGCTATGCTTTACTGACTGGTAATATCGCTGAAATAGCGTGGTAACCAAATGACTAAGCCTTTAGCCAAATTGCTCGGGTTGCTGATAGCAGTGTTTTCTATAATGGTCTGGGCTGATGATGGCTTTATATTGCAAGTTGTGACAGAGGAATTTCCACCTTATAACTATACAGAAAATAATAATATTACGGGTCTTAGTACTGAGGTTGTGAGTGCTGTGCTGGCTGAGGCAAAAATTAAAGCAACTTTTCGTTCCTATCCTTGGGTAAGAGCTTATAAAATGGCTTTGACTAAACCTAATGTATTAATTTATTCCATTGGCCGAAATAAAAAGCGGGAGGAGCTATTTAAATGGGTAGGGGTTATTGCTCCAGCTAAATTTTATCTGTTTACATTAAAGCAACGAGACGATATTCAGATTAATAAATTGGAAGAGGCAAAACAGTATTTAATCGGCACTTTTCGTGAAAGTGTCAGGGAGCAGTATTTATTAAGTAAAGGCTTTAAAAAAAATGTCAATATATTGAGTTATTATGATTATAAGCGTGGTTTGACAATGCTGATCAATAAACGGATTGATTTATGGGCAATGAATGAAATGGTTGCTTATCATATTTGTAAAAGCATGGGGTACAAACCAGAAAAATTATTACGTCAAGCGTATTTTTTTGCCGATTTATCACCTGAAGGTTATTATATGGCCTTAAACAAAGATACGAGTGATGAACTAGTGAATAAACTTAGAGAAAGCCTTAGTATTTTAAGTGATAAAGGTGTATTGCAAAAAATTCATCAAAACTACAGCAAATAATGATTCCTTGTTGTTTGACTGTTTGTAACTTAAATTAAATCTTCAATGTTATCCTCGGTTTGGCCTTTGACTATTTTAGTCTGATTTGTCTCGTTGTTATTCACTTCTACTTGTTTTTGGTTTTCTTGCTCATTATTACTCTGTTCAGTTTGTGTTGTCTCTTTGGTTTCTGTTTCAGCTGTTTGCTCGGTAGATAAGGATTGTGAGGGAGCATAATGGATTTGGTAATCCTCCATGGTGGGTAAACAGGGAATAACTCGGTTCACCTTAAGCATGGTAAGTAAACCTAATGGCTGACCTTCTGCACCTATAATAAAAATGCGCTTTTGTTTTCCCTTTAAAACTTTATGCATGTGAATGATCGTGCCAATGCCAGTAGAGTCCATGAATAGTACAGGTCTTAGATTGATTAATACGTCATCAGTGATTTTGTTTGCTAATTGATCAAAGATATACTTCAGTTTTTGTGACACTTTGGCATCAAAGTGTTCTTTTAAAGCGATAATGACTTTTTGTTCTTTCTTGTAAATTGAAAAATCCATCAAAGCATCCCTTTTAAGTGGTGATAGTTAGGATTTGCTTATGCTTGATAACTTTACTTCCCTAGCTTTTGGGTGATGGCGATCGCTTTGGGTGACATGTTTCTTGCTAGCATAGCTTAATATTAGACAAATATATGTACTACAGTTGCTACTCTTCCTGGGTTTTAATTCGTATTTTTTATTTTAGCGTCAAATAGGAAAAGGCGACCCTAAAAGTCAGAATTTTTAGCGATAATAGGGGCATTAGCTTTAATATTCCAAATCAAGCAGGCTTTTTAAAAGTGTCATAAAGTAGCACTGAATAATGAGCTAGTAGTCCATACGTAAAATTGGGAACAGTTTTCGAAGTCATTTATTTTCTGGCATGGCGCTTTTTTGCAAGCATAGTGGGTCTACGTCGAGAAAAAGAGTGGTATGTTGGTTGGTAGCCACCAAAATAGTATAGTGGCTACTTGTTCGATAGGAAAATTATTTAAACGATTACTGTTGTACTGCAGCAGTATTATAAGTTTGATAAGGTAGTTGATATAACCAGATGCCTTGATTTTTATCATTATAGCCAACAAAGCTACTCCATTCAGGAACATATCTCCAGCGGCCAAAGACCCCTTGGTCTTTCCGTCTTCCTTGATCATTATATTGGCTAGGGATATTTTTTGTTGCTGTTGGTTTTTGTTCGGTTAGTGTCCAGGTTTCTGGGTCTAGCGTAATGATACTGGTGCCGCCATCCCACAACACAAATACTCTGTTAACCGTATCATAGTCAACGCCATAATGGCGAAGTGAGGTGGGGGTTTCGCTCAGCTGGTTTTGCCTTAGTTGGAAGCGCTCTCGTTTGCCTGCTTGTTTGACGTATAATGGAGTGGTCTTGATTTTTGGCAATTTACTGTTTGGGTTGTTCCAGTCAACATCGCTTAGATCGTAATAACTGACTTTTGAATCAAGTAGTTGGATAAATAGACGACGGTCAGGAGCAAATCCTGAAGGTGAGGCACCACCATGGTCAGGACCAGAAGTTGACCGGTGTTTTATACGGTTATTCACTGGATCATAGGCAACCATTTTTTTGCCATTAGCGACTAATATATATCCTGTTTGCTTATCATAAGCGGAGCTTAGTTTACCTGGTAGTGGAATGGCTTGCTGTTTAGCCCACTGTTTTGATTGTGGGTCAAAAAAGTAAGACTGCTGTTGTAATGTATCCCTACCACTGATGTATAAAGAGCCTGGACCCATCCAGAACTTTCCCAAATTAGGTAAATACTGCACTGCGCCATAAGAGTGGGCGGCGGTAGGGGTTTGATCTATGGTCATGCAATTGCTGGTTGGCTGACTGTTTTGATCAATACACTTACCGTGAGCATCGCGATAATAACCGCTTGGCTCTGTTAAGCGGCTCCAGTGAAGCGTATTTAAATCTAGGCTATATACTTCATTACCACCGTAGTCAGATCGTCCACCACCCCAGAGTAGCAGTTGACCATTACCAATTGCTCCACCAGACCAAGCTGATAACACAGCTGTTGGACCTGAGCTGCCCCAACTGTCATGGCGTTTTTTAGGAAATACCTCTGCTAAGGTGTTGTGAGTTTTGACATGATACCATTGCCCTGGTTTCATATTGTTAACAACGTCATTAATAGGGGTAACCTGACTGACAGGTTTGCTTTCAGTTGTAGACTTTTTTACACTTTTAGTTAAAGAGCTGACGGCTGGAGCTGTATTCGGTACAGGATCATGGAAGACAGTTTCAACCTGGTCATCAGGGTCTTCAATAATAATGACATCATCACCATTATTATTGTCGTCATCGTTATTTGGGTCATCGTCGTTTGTATCATCATCGGATGGTGGTAAATTAACAGGGTTGACCACTAGTGCTTGACTAGGAACTTCGGGATGAAAGCTCATTCCCTTTGCGTTGATAACATTATCAGCTTGGGTGTACCGACTGCGAGGCACCAAGGCTAACTGAGGGCCTTTACTATAGTCAGGCTTGGCTGAACGCTTGGTAAATGTGTCCCAAGCTTTCATTGCGTTTGGGTAGTTTGAGTCGGCTGCAACTGCCAAAGCAATTTGCAAGTGGGCTGGAAAACCAACAGTGGAATATGCGTAACCTACCATATGGCCTGGCTTTAAGCTTTTATTTTGCTGTTGGTTATAGTAGTTAATCATTTGCTGGGAATTACATGGCATTTTTTGTAGGTCAATATTTACTGTCTTGGAAAATGCCTCTGCAAATGAACGGTAGACTGCAAATTGCTCGTTACTGGTTTTATCCCTTAAGTTAAGGCTATAGCTACTGGCAAAATTCCAACAAAAGCCTGAATTAAGCATTCTTTCAATACTGAATTTAGCTCGCTTATCCAGTATTTTTTCTGCTTTGCTAAACCCAAGTTCTTTTAAGAACCCTAGTGACCAGGTATGGAAATCATCCATCCAGGGAGCAAGCCCAGTTTTGTTATTATAAACCAAGGCGTAACTGCCAGTTCGGATACCAAAATTATCGATTAACGTTTCTTTTCCTTCGCGATCGCTTTCAGCTTTATTGATATAAATATTTTCTAAATAAGAAAGGTTGTTATCTAGAACTTGTTGGAAGTACTGCTTAACTGGGCTTTTATCCGGGCTAATATAGGCCACTTGACCTAAGGTGCGTAATGACCAGGCTTCCGCACGTACTTGAAGGTTTCTAAAAATACCTTGCTCTTTACGCCGATACCAGGGGTGGGAGTTCAGTAAGTTGTAGTTGGCCCAAAACATAAGCTCTTCGAAATCATAATAATTACCCGTAAAAAGATAAGGTAAATAAGCAAAGGCGGGTTGATGAGCACTGTCAGGTTGGTGAGGGTTGGTACAAGGATCGCACTTAGGAAATGCTTCGGACTTGCCTGTTTCGCGATTAATGAAATCAGCAGGATTTCCCTTCAAACCAGCATAGGGCTTTTTATCAATACGAACAATTTGTCCTGTTTGTTTGTCTCTGTAGTGGATAGACCAGGCTCCTGCTTGACTGGCATTACCCAGGGTGACATTTTTAAGACGTTTATCCTGACTAATTAAATAGCCAGCAGCCCAGCCAGGCAATGGGCCAATATCAATACGTCCGCCTGTTGTTGCCATTGGTGAGGTAACGGTACCTCTATTCATCAATTGGCTCTTAGCCTGATAGTTTTGGTAGAGACTACTGATCGTCGCTTCATCTATTTGAATTGATGGGTCGTATAATGGAAGTGCTTTGGTGTTCATTAAATAGTTTTTATTAAAGACAATATGAAGAGGGTCATTGCCTTTTAAAATAACATCTCGCTTCCAACGGGCGTGGTGATAGTGCTCAACAGCGTTTTGTTGAAAAAGAGTTTTACCTTGGCTAGTCAGTTTGACGTTATAGGTATAGTTACGTGGGTTCGGTTGATAGGCATAAGTGTTTTCTACCACCACAGATACGGTGGCTTTTTCATTATTACTACCATAAGTTCTTAAGTAAAAGCGGGCATGTAGGTGAGGATGAGGTTGTCCCTGACTATTTTTAATTGGGCTACTAAAAATAAACTCGTTAGCAATGCCCCCAGCAATCCACTGTTTTTCCAGGGTACCATTGGCAATTACATCTGATAGTTTGAGATGGTAAGCAGCGCTGCCAATATCTAATGAAAGGGTTAAGTCAAGGTTATATTGCTGTAACTGGGCACGGCTAATAGACTTGCCAGGATTTGCCCCGGTTCCTTTAAATAATGAGAAGGTTTCTTGAGGGCTTGCTAGGTTGACTTTAGCACTAATAATCGCATGTCTCAGCGAGCCATCGGGGTGAGTCGCTTTTTTATCAACTTGAGTACGAATTAGATTACCTTTGGCATTTTTTAGTAGTACGGTTTCATTGGCACTGATTTCACCTGGTTTAAATGCATGGCCAAAGGTAATGTAGTCTGCTAATGGTTTACCTTCTGCGTGGGCAATAATGATTTCAGTAATTTTTTTGCCAGTTTTCACCGGTGTATCTGGTGATGGCTGGGATGGCGCAGGTGGATCATTATTGACAACTGGATCATCCGTTGGAACATCGTTGGAATTGTTATCATTATCTTCCTCTCCAGTGGTTGGAGGAGTAGGAGGAATGTCAGCATCAGGCAGAGTGGTGGTATCAGGCTTTGGGTCGGAATTACTGGAGTCTGGACAGCCAGTCAGACAGAGAGACAAAATGCTGATTAGAGCAATGTAAATTGCTGGCGATTTCATTAGCACTTATCCTTTAATGTAAAGATACAGGTTGTTGGCGCCAATGTGTTCAAAGTATGACTTATTTGTTAAGAATATAACTAGGTATATAAGCCAAGAGCGAATAAAAAACCAACAACAATTTAATAAATAAAACCTATGTGAACTTACTAATCTGATTCCCTGTTCGGTATTTGATCAATTATCAAAGAAAGATCAGCTGCCATGTTCCTGGGGCTATTGTTCCCTGTGTAGGCCAATAATGACACCCTTAGTTCAATGAAATGGCACTATTTGAGAATAAATACATAGGTTTTTTTATAAAGGATGAGCCGATTAAAAAATTAGTTGTTAAATAGAAAGGGTGCTTACTATTTTTATAACGATAAAGAAATATACGTTAAAAAATAATGTGGATTATGTTGTTATGGGGGAGAGCTAATAATGCATTGCTAATGATTTGTAATGCTCATCAACCTAACCATTAATACCTTGCTGTTGTTAAACCATATACGCGATACTAGTTGTATAAAGTAATTGGTTGTCACTATAGCTATATTAGACCATCCTATCATTATGAAGCATACAGCATACCAAGATATACTTGAATTCTGGTTCAATGAAATAACACCACAGCAGTGGTGGATAAAAGATGCTGATTTTGATCAGTTAATCAAAGACCGTTTTTCCCCCGTGCATCAACAAGCGGCTAACGGAGAGCTGTTTAGTTGGCGTAACCAAGCTGAAGGGCGCTTAGCAGAAATTATTATTATTGATCAGTTTTCACGCAATATTTTCCGTGATCAACCTGAAGCATTTAAGTGGGATTCAATGGCAGTTGTGCTTGCTCAGGAAGCAGTTGCACAACAAGTAGATAAAAAGCTAACGATCAAGCAACGAGGATTTCTTTATATGCCGTATATGCATAGTGAGTCGTTAGTGATTCATGAGCAAGCCGTTAAACTCTTTAGTCAACCAGGCTTAGAAGACAACTTAGAGTTTGAGTTGAAACATAAGGTAATTATTGAGCAATTTGGGCGTTATCCCCACCGTAATCAAGTAATAGGCCGTCAATCCACACCTGCTGAATTAACATTTTTAGCCCAGCCAGGCTCTAGCTTCTGAGGATTACATCATTTTCATATACTTTTAGGGCACAAGGGCTAGGCTACTGAGTGTTGAAGCTTTAGGAGCTTAGATAAACTAATTGATTGGGGTAGCAGGTAATAGATCCTGCATTAACTGCTCTACCATCTTTGGTAGTCAAAAGTGATGGTAACAAAGCCTAAAAGTCATTAGCGAAGAGCATACTTAGGAAATAGTCAATGGAATTACTTTATAGCGATGCATCACCATTTGCACGAGCAGTACGAATCGTGATTCGTCAGTTACAGCTGAATAATGTCAAGGAAACCGTGAGTCATCCATTTAATAATGAACCAATATTGTTACACGCTAACCCGTTAGGCAAAGTACCATGTTTAATCATTGATGACCAACAAGCACTCATGGATAGTGAGGTGATATGTGATTACTTGGATCAACACTGGGGTAAAGGCCAGTTATATCAATCTATAAAGCACACTTGGCCATTGCACCGATATTTTACTTTAACGAAAGGGGTTTTAGAGCTGGCAGTCGCTTTTCAACAGGAAAAGCTAAGAAAAGAACAACACTGTCAGTCAGGGTTTTGGTTGGAACGAATGCAGCAAGGGGTTCAACGGAGCTTAAATGAGTTAGCACAAACCCTTAAACTATTGCCTGATACCCAAACGATAGCCCATGTGTTTTTAGGTTGTTGTTGTGACTATTTGTCATTTCGCCATGCTGAATTGCAGTGGCAACAAAGTTTTCCAGCACTGGCTAAGTGGTTTGACAGCCAATGTTGTGGAGAGGAATGGCTTGCTACCAAGCCGGGTGTTCATTGATCGAAGCAGGTAAAGATGAAGCAGTGGATTTTTATCGCACTTGGTGTGTGTTCTAGTCTTGTAGGCGGACTTTTTTTCGCTCTTTCTTTTTTTATTTGGTTTTATTTTGATAACCCTTATTCAGAAGGGTTTTCCTTACCATTTGTGGTTATCTTTCTATTGATGATTATCGTCGGTGTTTGGTTGGTGATACGCAATAGAAAGCAATTAAAACAAATAGACAGACAGGCCCTGGAAAAACGTATTTTAGCTGCAATTCTGGCTAATGCTGGTCAAGTAACGGCTGCTGAAGTCGCTGTACTAGCAGACTGCTCTTTAGAAGAAGCAACCAGACAGCTGGACCAGTTGTGTGAAAAAGGGATGGGGGAGTTACAAATTACAGATGGCGGCAAGTTGGTGTATCTATTTACTGGGTTTGCTCAAACTCGTGATAAGATTACTGCCCGCTCGCCAATGGAACCTTGATTTCAATCGCTTTTGGCTGGTGTTTGTTTAACTGATAATATATACCTATCATGAATCGTTTTTAAGTATAAAAAATAAAGCAGTATATACTTACAGCGATGGGTTAATTAGGCAAGGCTTTCGAGCTATGAGGCCCCAGGAACTTAGATAAACTAAGTTCCTGGGGTGACAGTATTAACTTAACTGTATTTCCACCTTCCATGGTGGTCAAGGACGATGGTAACAAAACCTAAAAATTATTCGCGAAGAGTATAAACAAACACCATTTTTATGTATCTATAGCACTACGGAATCAAGCTGCTTTTTTAATATTTTTCTTTATCTTTTTGATTTTACTGGCGTGCTTGTCCATTTTTGCTTTTCTTTGCTTAAGCTCTTTTTTAAGGTCTTTTACTTTTTTAGTCATTTAACAAGTTCCTTCACTGTGGTACTCAAAATTACTTCCCTTAACAGAAGATTATTAAGGGACCCTTATGTAAGATAGCAATTTAACATATTTGTCAGCAGAAAATCGTATATAAATTTTATATAAAATTTTCATATTCAAGTCATATTGTTATTCTTTGTTGTAAAATCATAGTTTAAAAATTAGTCGTCTTTATTATATATTATTGCTGCACATGAATGGCTAACTCGATTCAGTGGTTTGTATTAGCCAATTGATTAGCGCATTAATAGCAGGTTGGTTAATCCGGTCAGGGTGACAAACGAAGTAGTAGCTATGTTTAGATGTTACCTTTTGACCAAAAGGAGTCACAAGCTGACCACTTTTCAGGAAGTTGTTAAGCAAGTTAAGTCTGCCTAACGCAATCCCTTGGCCATTGGCTGCCGCCTGAATAGTCGCCTCGCTAATATCGAAGGTATAATTACACTTGGCTATTATTGGTGGATTGTCTGATTGCTGTTGCCAGTAATCCCACTCATCATAATTTGCTGATTCTGGACAAGCCTGTGAGTCATGAAAAATAATACAGTTGACTATATTTTCAGGTTTACCATATAGATCATTTTCTACAACATATTCAGGGCTACAGACAGGCTGAAGTAATTCAGTCATTAATTGCCGAGTATAAAGTCCAGGATACTTTCCTGCGCCATAGTAGATGGCCGCATCAACATCTTCTGTAAGGAAGTCTCGTAAGCTGTTAGGTGTTTCAATAGCAATCGATAATTTAGGGTAGATAGTTTGAAGCTGTCCTAGCCTGGGGGCTAGCCAATTGATGGAAAATGAAGCAGGGGCTGATAAGGTCAAGTGGCCACTAATATCTTGATGGCGAATATCTCGAATGGTTACATTGAGTATATTCAAAAAATGTTCTATTACGAAGAGCAGCTGTTTTCCTTCTTCTGTTAATTCAATGTTGCGATTAAACCGTAAGAACAAGCTAAAACCTAACTGCTTTTCTAAGCTCTTTATTCGATGGCTAACAGCACTTTGAGTCAAGTGAAGCTCTTTGGCTGCCAGGGTAAAACTCATATGTTTAGCTGCACAAGCGAAGCAATGGAGGTTTGCAAGTATGGTGGGATTCAGAGGGCTTACTTTCTCATTAATCATATTAATCCGTAAATATAAATTTATCGTTTGATAACATATATAGGTTTTGTTGATATTATTTTTCCGAACAGAATACAAAGGTGTTACATGTTACTCCATTCATTGCCCCGTACATCACTGGGATTTTTCCCTACCCCAATTGTTGAACTCAAAAAACTTAGTCATAAGTTGCAAGGTCCGCGAATTTTCGTGAAGCGAGATGATCAAACTGGCTTGGCTTTGGGGGGAAATAAAACCCGTAAACTCGAGTATTTTGTCGCGGATGCGTTACAACAAGGTTGTGATACTTTGGTTACAGCAGGGGCCCCTCAATCTAATCACTGTCGTCAAACTGCAGCAGCCGCGTCTTTAACCGGACTGGATTGTCATTTGGTGTTAGGTGGCCAGCCAACAATTGACGTGAATGGGAATTTGCTACTAGATAAACTATTGGGCGCTAATATTCATTGGTCAGGTGACCAGCGAAAAGGGGAGCAAATTCCTAATATTATTGACTCGTTAACAGTACAAGGAAAAAAGCCCTATGTGATTCCCTATGGTGGTTCTAATGCAGTTGGTGCGGCAGCTTTTGTGTTTGCTTTAGAGGAGTTAACTCAGCAGTTAACTAGTCTCAATATTAATATCGACCATATTGTTTTTGCTTCCAGTTCAGGCGGGACCCATGCTGGGTTAACCGTCGGCAGCGCATTATTAAATCTTGACTCGCAAATCGTGGGCATTGGTATTGATAAAGGCGAAGCAGGGGAGTTACCTTATTCCACTTGTCTTGCCCAACTGAGTAATGAAACCCATCAGCTGATTATGGGCAAGGGCAGTCAATACCCTGAACAGGATTTTATTGTCAATACTGATTATCAAAGTACAGGTTATGGGGTAGTGGGCGACTTAGAAAAAGAAGCCATCCAGCTAGTAGCTCAAACGGAAGGTATTTTATTAGACCCGGTTTATACTGGTCGAGCAATGGGTGCTCTGATTGATATGATTAGAAATAAGCAGTTTGACCGACAGGAAACAGTCTTATTTTGGCATACCGGTGGTGCACCTGCATTATTTGATTATGCTGCTGTGCTAACTTAAGTCACCTCTAAAAATTGATTGTTATGAGATTTATATTAAACACCAGCTGAATAATTCAACTGGTGATTTGCATTGCTTAATTTGTCGCTTCGCTGATTATTAAAGCATCTAATGCCAATACCCCCTGTTCATTAACAACGACTGGGTTGATATCAATTTCTTTGATTTGATCGAAAAGCTGGTCTACTAACTGACAAAACTGGTAAACAGCCTTTTCTAATCCAGCTAAATTAACAGCTTTTTTACCACGGACACCCGCTAAAATTCGGTAGATTTTCAGGGTTGTTAATTTTGCTTTAATTTCTTGGAGTGATGCAGATGGTAGTAAAAATATTTTGTCGTCTAAGTATTCAGCTAAAATACCGCCTGCACCAACTATAACGATTGGGCCAAAATTATCATCGGTTTTCATACCAAAAATCAACTCGTGATCAAATAGCTGCATGGGTTGAATCAGTGCTTGTGGTCCAAGTCGACTTGCTAATTGTTGATAGGCCTCGATTAAAGCATCCATATCCTTTAAGTTAAGGATAACCCCGCCAACATCTGCTTTATGAAGAATGCCTGGTTTTGCAGTTTTTAAGACAACAGGAAACGCTAGTTGATTTTGTAAATTCTGTATTGCTTGAGTATTATTGATGGTGTAACTGATATTGGTTGGAAAACCATATTCTTTTAATAATAGCAGCGCATCATGTTCTTGAATAACATTCTGTTTGGTTAATACATCAATAGTTGTATTTATTTGAGCGGTTGTTGTTTTTTGCTGGTCAACAGGTGAATATTGGAAATCCCTAAAATCGAATAAATGTTTAATAGCTAATAGGGCAGGGCGAGTGCCGGTTAACACAGGTACATTTAATTGGTTTAACTGTTCAGTAGTTTTACTGCGGCGTGAGCCACTGAAATTGGTCATAAATACAATAGGTTTTTCAGTAGTTTTTTTGGCAATTTTTATGGCTTCTACCAGACCATCAGTGAGGAAATAATCGTCACGAATATCCTGGCTGAATAAACCAATAGCTGCATTGGGGGCTTGCATCATTATTGCTAAGGACTCACCAAAAATACGCTCAAAGTCCAAACCGGTTCCCCAAGGGTCTAACGGGTTATCAGCAGTTTGGCCAAACTCTTGGATCGCTTGTAATTTGTCTATAGTCACAGGATTCATGGTGGCAAATGGCAAGGATATGGTTTCAGCTTCATCGGCTAATAGATTTCGCTCTCCCCCTGAATCAGCCACTGCCATTAGTCCACCGGAAGCAATGGAGGGAAACTGGCTAAACAACAGCAAACTATTGGCTAGCTCCGCTAAGCTTTCAACTCTAATCACCCCGTAGTGATCAAAAACGGCTTGTAATGCATCATCATCGCCGGCCATTCCCCCTGAATGACTGAGCGCAAACTGGGCGCCTAGCTCACTGCGACCCACTTTCATTGCCACAATGGGGATCCGTTGAATCGCGGCTTGGGCTAAAGCCTGAATAAACAGTGCAGGTTTTCGAATGGTTTCTACATATAAGCCAATGACTCGGGTTGACGGTTGTTGTAAGGCATGGAGGATAAAATCTGCTGCACTGGTGGTTGTTTCTGCACCAGTCGCTATGGCTAGGTTAAATTTGAGTTGGGGATCATTATGGGCCAGTGTACTGAATATTGAGCCTGACTGGGTAACAAGAGCAATGTGACCTGCCATCAAATCATCAGGTGCCTTAAAGCCACAAATCCGTAGGTTAACATCATGGTTATAAAAGCCCATGGCGTTGTGTCCTAATAGTGGGATGCCTGCGGCTTCGCATTGGGCTGCAATTCGGGATGCAACTGGGGGGTCCTGATCATCAGGTAATACTGCATTGGCAAATAACACGATGGCTTTCACCCCCGCCTTAATTGCGGATGTTACTTGAGCCTCCGCTCGGTGTGCGGCGATGCATAACACGGCTAAGTCTACAGTTTTACCAATTGCTTGCAGGTTTTCATAGCAGGGCAGACCACAGACTTCTGCATAACGAGGGTTAATGGGATAAATTTCTCCATGGAAACCGCTTTGTTGAATCATGGTAACCATATCACGGCCTAGACCTGGCTTGTTGGAGGCTCCAATTAAGCCAACGGATTGTGGGGTTAATAAAGGACTTAGGCTGGAGGTTATTGTCATTGCAGCGTTTCCATTTCTATTTTTTTGTTTATTTGGAAGTCACTATAAGGGGACGCTTTGGCTTGATTTTGCCTTTTTCCGATTTTAATTTGATATAAACCGTCAAATTTTTAGGAAATATGAATGTTTGGTGACCCTCCTCATAAACTACCCCAACAAATCAGCTATTTACTATTGCCGCGTTTTTCCCTGATTGGGTTTTCATCGTTAGTGGACCCTTTACGCTGGGCTAATACTATTAGTGGCAAGCAACTCTATCAATGGCGCAATCTTGCTGTAGCGGGCCAATTGGTGGAATCTAGTGATGGTATCGCTGTACAAGTGGATGCCACGATTAATGACATTGAACAGTGCCAAATGCTGGTGGTGTGCGCAGGTTATGATCCTCAAAAACAAGTGCAGCCTCAGTTAGTGGGGTGGTTAAGGCGGATGGCCTCTCATGGTTGTTTATTGGGGGCTCAAGACACGGGCAGTTATATTTTAGCGGCAGCGGGGTTGTTGAATAATTATCGCGCCACTATCCACTGGGAAAACTTGCAAAGCTTTGCGGAAATGTTTCCCCAAGTAAAAGTGGTGAATGATATCTTTGAGATTGACCGTAACCGATTTTCCTGCTCTGGTGGGCTTTCTGGTTTGGATATGATGCTGCATTTAGTACAGTGCCAGCATGGTCAGGAATTAGCTTCAGCGATAGCTGAACAGCTCATTTATAGCCAGCGCCGCAGTGCTGAACATCCACAGCGACTGTCATTGCAAGCCAGGCTGGGTACTACCAACCAAAAGTTAATGACAGCCATTAAAATTATGCGCAGAAACCTGGAAGAGCCTTTGACTATACCTGCTCTGGCTGCTGAGGTGTATATTTCTGACCGAGAGTTAGAGAGGCTATTTCGCAAACACTTAAGCACTACCCCAGGTACTTATTATCGAAACCTTCGATTAGAACAAGCAAGGTGTTTACTACAGCAAACCAGTCGCAGTGTTACCAATATCGCCGTTGCTTGTGGTTTTGCTTCATCGGCTCATTTTTCCCGTAGTTATCTCAGCAAATATGGGGTTCCCCCTAGCCAAGATCGGCAAGCATGATATTGATTGATCGATAGCTGATCAATAGTACTTAAAACTGTCATAATTGTCGATTTTAGGCAATTTATAATCGATAAATATCAATTACTCTATTAGGGAGCAAGGTAGCTTGATAAACAAATAAGAACATAAGCAATAAAAACAAAAACAAGGAACTCGCCTGATCATGAACAACGATGTCATTATCACTTGTGCGGTCACAGGCTCTGGAGATACGGTTGGAAAACATCCCGCCATCCCTATTACCCCTGCCCAAATAGCCAATGCAGCCATTGAAGCGGCTAAAGCGGGTGCAGCAGTAGCTCATATCCATGTTAGAGACCCTAATACCGGAAAAGCCTCCCGTGATGTGGCGCTGTACCGAGAAGTAGTTGCCCGAATCCGTGATCAAAATACTGATGTTGTTATCAACTTAACAGCAGGTATGGGGGGCGATCTTTACTTAGGACCTGATGAAGCCCCCACTGATTTTACTGAACACACCGATTTAGTAGGAGGAATGGCCAGGTTGCCTCATGTTGAAGCCTTACTACCTGAAATTTGTACTTTGGACTGTGGTTCCCTCAATTTTGGTGACGGTAATTTAGTTTATGTTGCGACTCCCGAAATGTTGAGGATTGGCGCTAAACGGATACAGGCATTGGGTGTTAAACCTGAGCTGGAAATATTTGATACCGGCAACTTATGGTTTGCCTTGCAAATGTTGCAGGAAGGACTGGTTGATTCACCACCGCTGTTTCAACTTTGCCATGGTATTCCCTGGGGGGCACCGCCAGATATTGGCTTGATGATGGGGATGGTCAAGATGCTACCGGACAATGCTAACTGGACGGCTTTTGCGTTAGGGCGAAATCAAATGCCTTGGGTTGCGCAATCCATGTTGTTAGGAGGCAATGTACGAGTTGGGCTGGAAGACAACCTTTATTTAGAAAAGGGGGTATTTGCCAGTAATGGCCAGCTGGTTGAACGAGCAGCCAATATTGTCACCAATCTGGGAGGCCGGTTGCTATCGCCTGCAGAAGCAAGAGTCAAACTAGGGCTGAGCAACAAGGAGTAAGAGACATGGAAAATCAACAAAACAAAGCCCTAAAAGAGCGGCCAGCACCCAGTCAAGTGAGTCGAGCAGGAGTACTGGGTACGGGTACCATCGGTGGGGCCTGGGCTTTACATTTTCTAAGAATGGGAATGGATGTAGTGGCTTATGACCCAGGCCCTAATGCCAAGCAAAACTTGTTAGCCATGGTTGAAGCTATTTGGCCCACCATGAAAGAGCTGGGGTTGAGAGAGGGCGCCAGTCCCAGACGTCTGAGTTTCGTCAGCAGTTTGGCAGAACTAGTTGAAAATGTTCAGGTGATTCAAGAAAATACCCCGGAAAACCTAATGGCTAAACGCAAGCTGTTTGCCGGTCTGGATACGATTACCCCAGCAGAAGTTGTGATTATTTCCAGCACTTCTGGCTTTGTAATGACCGATATGCAAGTGGATTGTCAGTATCACCCAGAGCGTTTTGTTGTAGGCCACCCTTTTAATCCACCTTATTTGATTCCCTTTTGTGAAGTGGTTGGAGGCAAGCAAACCATACCAGCAGTAGTTGATTGGACAGTGGCTTTTTACGAATCCATTGAAAAGCAAGTCGCCAAAATGGATAAAGAGCTACCTGGGTTTATTGGTAACCGGCTGCAAGAGGCTCTTTGGCGGGAAGCATTGCATATGGTAGCTAACAATGAGTGCAGCGTAGAAGATATTGATAAATCCATTGCTTATGGGATGGGATTGCGCTGGGCCATTATGGGTCACTGTTTGACTTATCATCTGGGGGGTGGCCAAGGAGGTATGGCCCACTTACTGGATCATTTTGCCCCTGCCTTAAAAGAGCCTTGGACTCGGCTCGAAGCCCCAGAATTAACACCAGAATTACGTAATGCGATGGTGCAGGGGTGTTTAAATCAGACAGAGGGCCGTTCAATTGATGAACTAGTTAAAGAGCGCGATGACTGTTTAATACGAATTATCAACAGCTTAAAAGAATATAAAACCCTGCATGGTATAAAACGGTAATACGGAATACTCAATTTAAAAAGATATTACCTACTTTAGTATCCGTTATATCTGAAGCAGGGACAGCAACAATAATAACGAAAAAAGAGGTGTACCCATGAGGAGTACAAGTAGTGAAACCACTACCATTGAATGCCAAAATGTTTGGAAAATTTTTGGTGATCGAGCAGAAGAGGCCTTATTGGCTATCCAATCCCGGGGGCTAACCAAAGAACAAGTTCACGCTGAATTTGACTGCGTTGTAGGCGTTGCTGATGCCAGTTTTAAGGTATCTGAAGGAGAAGTTTTCTGCATTATGGGCTTATCGGGTAGTGGCAAATCCACTCTAGTTCGCCATATTAACCGCCTGATTGAGCCCACTGCCGGTAATATTTTAATTGATGCTGAAAATATTGGTGAGCTGAATGAAGAGTCACTGCGTGCCGTTCGTGCAGATAAAATTGGCATGGTATTTCAACATACGGCGTTATTGCCCCACCGTACCGTAAGAGAAAATGTGGCTTTAGGTTTAGAGCTACGCCATGTTGATGAACAAACTCGGTTACGCGTCGCTGAAGAAAAGTTGGCTTTAGTTCAACTCTCAGGCTGGGAAGACAGAATGCCTAGTGAGTTATCCGGCGGCATGCAACAGCGGGTTGGCTTAGCACGAGCCATGGCAGCAGACCCACGAATACTATTAATGGATGAACCGTTTAGTGCGTTAGATCCATTAATTAGGCGTCAGTTGCAGGATCAGTTTTTAGCTCTGGCGGAGGTCATGAAAAAAACCACTTTGTTTATTACTCATGATTTAGACGAAGCGATTCGTATTGGCCATCGTATCGCGATTATGAAGGACGGTAAAATTGTTCAAATAGGTACCCCAGAAGCAATAGTAACCGCTCCAGCTGACGACTATGTGGCAGATTTTGTTAAAGGAATTTCACGGCTGAAGTTAGTATTTGCACAGTCTATTATGCAACCAGTGAATGATTATTTGTTGGAGCAGAATATCAACCTGGCACAAATTAGCCATTTCCCCGTTGCCGCTTGTGATTCTAATTTAAACCAATTAATCGACTTAGCGATCGCTTATGATAATCCCACATTAATTTGTGAAGGAACTACAGCAGTTGGCGTTGTAACCAGAAAACGGTTGTTGCGTGGTATTCAAGGAGGGGATTAAGTATGGATATAGTGAATAACCTGGCAACTTATAATAAAGCAAAAGAACTGGATCAGCTAAAGCAGTTCTTAGTGAACTCATTTAATTATTATTCACAACAATTTAATCAGTTAATTCATGGTAAAAAATTTAGTTTCAATACAGCGGCTGTATTATTTGGACCATTATGGGCCGCTTACCGTAATATTTGGGTATTGTTTTGGTTATTGTCCATCACCGATGTTATCGGCTTGGTGATGATTGGCCGCGGTTTATGGGGAGCAGAAAAATACCCTGAAACCAACCTAATGATGGGGATATCTTTGTTAGTATTGTTCCGTTTGCTGGGAGGAACTGTTGCTAATCAACTGTATTATGCTTACTTTAAGCGCTGGCGGGTTAATCATGGTTTGCAGTGTGGGGTGAGTACCAAACGTATTATACTTGGTGGTCTTTTAATGGCCGCTACTTATCCACTCACTATTTATCAGTTTACTGCAACTAATATTGTCAGTTATCTTGAAACCTTTCCAACCTCCCGAAAAATTGCCGCAAAAACCGCTTTGGTGATTGATCAAGGTGTAGAATGGATGATCAGCCAGTTCGAAGGGGCTTTTGATAATATTACTGCTTGTATTCGAGAAATTTTAAATTTTCTTGAGCTGGTTTTTATTGGGACGCCTTGGCCAGTAATGGCATTGTTATTATTGTTATTAGCCTGGCGCGCGGCAGGCTGGAAGGTAGTAGCGTTTACGGCGGCAGCGCTGGCTTATTTAGGCTTTTTTGGTTTTTGGAATAAAGCCATGAGCACTATGGCATTAGTGGCAGCATCAGTATTTATTTGTTTTGTAGTTGGTACCCCATTAGGTATTTTGGCTGCTAGAAAACCTCGGTTTAATGCTGTATTAACCCCCATTTTAGATTTAATGCAAACCATGCCGAGCTTTGTTTATTTGATTCCTGCTATAGCCTTTTTTTCCGTCGGGAAACCTCCTGCTGTATTAGCAACAGTTATTTTTGCCATGCCACCGATGATTAGATTAACGACTTTAGGGATAAAGCAAGTGCCTAGCTCTGTCATTGAAACCATGTTGGCATTTGGTGCAACATCACGACAAATTTTATTTAAAGCGGAATTACCATTAGCGATTCCCTCAATTATGACGGGAATTAATCAAAGCATTATGATGAGTTTATCAATGGTGGTGGTGGCTGCGCTTATTGGTGCAGGTGGTCTTGGTTATGATGTGTTGTTTTCATTGCAACACTTAGAAGCGGGGAAAGGTTTGTTAGCCGGTATTGCCATTGTACTATGTGCGATGATATTGGACAGGATTGTTCAAGGTAAACGAAAATAAAAAAGAGGTAGTAATGATGAATAAAATAATAAAAAAACTAGGGCTAGCCACTACTTTAACCTTGGGGATAACCCACGTTGCTGCAGCTAAAGATACGGTTGTAATTGGTGAAGTGAGCTGGGATGCTTCACTGGCTATTGAGCAAATACTGAAACAGGTTATGGAAAAACACCTTGATGTGGATGTCAAAATTATCGCCACTGATCAGTCGGCTATTTGGGCGGCTATGGATAAAGGTAAGGGCAGTATTGATATTCATCCTGATGTTTGGACATCCTCTCAAGCAGAACCTTGGGCAAAGTTTGTAGTGAAAGGAGGCAAAGAATCAGTGTTGGCCAATCAAAAGCCTTATATGGGAACTGAAGGCTTGTTTATTCCAGGTTATATACAAGACGAATATGACATAAATTCAGTTTATGATTTAGCCAAACCAGAAGTGGCTAAATTATTTGATCAGGATGGTGATGGCAAAGGGGATTTTTGGCCGGGTGCACCGGGCTGGGGAATTGTTAAAGTTAATCAGGTGAAAGCCAGAAGCTACGGTTTTGATAAGTATTTTAAAGCCTTTCATGTGTCAGATGCTATCTTAAGAGCACAACTAAAAACCGCTTACCGAAAGAAAAAAGGAATCTTATTTTATTCCTGGACGCCTGACTGGATTCATAAGGCTTATGACTTACGAAAGCTGGAAGAACCCAAATTCACCGGCTATGCCAGTGACGATAAACGACATCATCCCAGTTATAATCCCGATGGTTGTTGGAAAATGGTAGAAGGCGATAACTGGTTAGAAAAGAGCTCTATTACCTGTGACTGGCCAGAAACGAAAGTGTACTTAGCTTACTCAAAATCATTACTAACCAGAAATACTCAAGTGGCCCAGT
Organism: Spartinivicinus ruber; assembly: GCF_011009015.1. Taxonomy (NCBI): domain Bacteria; kingdom Pseudomonadati; phylum Pseudomonadota; class Gammaproteobacteria; order Oceanospirillales; family Zooshikellaceae; genus Spartinivicinus; species Spartinivicinus ruber. Next base: position 3,341,833 of record NZ_CP048878.1, on the reverse strand, counting down.
TTTTAAATAATGTGTCCTTTACAACGGACGATATCAGCCAGTGGATATATCAAATCGCTCAAGAAAAAGAACTGCCAGAGGATGTAGCAGAAGAATGGATTAACAATAATCAGAACGTTATTACACAATGGTTGAATCAATCGTAGCAACCTTAAGCTGCAGTATCTGAAGTAACTGAGGGTTTTTCCTCAGTTATTTTTCGGCTCATACATTCCCATTCTTGATTCTTGTAGTATTTGATTGAGTTTGCCACTTTTTATAAGCTGCTGTAGACCTTGGTTAAAATCATTAATGATTTTTCTAGCATCAAGGGTTTTTTTCGAAATAAGCAGGTGATTGTAACTCACTTGAAAAGGTTTCCGATGAAAGATAAATTGACTAACCAGCTCAGGCTTGTACATTAAGCGTAACTGATAATAAGCAACTTCGATATTCTCTAAAGTAACGTCTATAAGTCCTGCAACTATCATCATAAAGCATTGAGTAATACTTTTAACAAAAGTAACATTTAACTTGTCGTTTCTTATTGCGGTGTAAAATGCATTGTTGTAAGTAAATCCTTTTATAGCGCATATCCTAACCCCTGACAGCTCATCCAGTGTATTCCAGTCAAACTGATACTCTCGCAAATACAACCACACAACTTTTTCTGCTAGAACCGGTTTACTGTAAATATGATCAATTTTTCTCTCTTCTGATTCAAACCATTGGGCTGTGCCATCAACGCTACCGACTTTGGACAAATAATAGGCTTTAGGCCACGGAAAAAATGTAAAGTCGACTTGATAGCCTGCTTTAGTAAATGCTTCTGTTATTATTTTTGGCATTAAACCAAAATGTTTAAATGTTGCTGAGTTATAAGGTGGATATTCGCCAGTGGATAAAGTAATGGTTTCACCAGCAAATAAACCACTTATTTGGAGTGATATTATAATAGTTAGTGTAAGTTTAAGTGACTTCATGCCACAACCTGCAGCTATCAACGGTTGAGTACACTATAGCTAATTGATAACCAGTAAGTAGGTGTTCTGGAAACAATAAGATGAAAAAAATGCATCAATGGTCAATGCAAATGATTTCTAGGAGTATACTCTTTATTTAACTTCAAACCCGAGGCAGTAGGGGTCATCTGTATCCACCCAAATGGTATTGTGTCCATAGACTTTAGCCCAGCCTTGAATGCTAGGTAAAATAGCGGTGTAATTGCCTACTTCCGTGATTGCTTCAACTCTCCCTTCAAATAAGCTGCCAATAATACTTTCATGGATAAATGAATCGCCCGCGGTTAATTTACCTTTGGCTGCCCATTGGGCCATTCGGGCACTAGTGCCGGTGCCACAAGGGGAGCGGTCAATCGCCCGGTCGCCATAAAATACGGCATTGCGAGCAGTGGCTTTAGGTTGGGTGGGTTTTCCTGTCCATAATACATGACTGACTCCTTTTACTGTTGAATCCAGTGGATGCATACACTCAACTGTTTCATTTAGCTGTTGTCGTATAAGGGGGCTGTAATAAAGCAATTTATCAACAGCAAGTGATGCTAATCCTGAATAATTAGGCTGTGGGTCAATAATGGCGTAATAATTACCACCATAAGCAATATCCACCACTAACTCACCTAACTCAGGACAGGTGATGGGTATTTCTGTGTGGGCGAGATAAGCCGGTACATTAAAAATTCTCACGCTTTGTATTTTATTCACGTCATTATCAACTTGTTGATACTCCACCCGGATTTGGCCGGCAGGTACATCCAAAATTAATTGGCCGGGTGTTTTAGGCTGAATAATGCCGTATTCAAGGGCTGCGGTAACCGTACCAATAGTGCCGTGGCCACACATGGGTAAACAGCCACTGGTTTCCACAAATAAAATAGCAGCGTCGGCTGCTTCAGTACAAGGAGGGTAGACCATAGCGCCAGACATTATGGAATGACCACGGGGCTCAAACATTAATGCTTGACGAATCCAATCGTGGTGTTGCATGAAGTCCTGGCGTTTTTCACTCATGGTTTTCCCTTTTAATGGGGGAATACCACTGGTAATTAGCCGGACTGGATTACCACAGGTGTGGGCATCGATACAAAAGAAAGTTCCTTTTCTCATTTTGCCTTTTACTCCATGTTTAGCACCATACTCTTGGCGACTCTTTCTTTAAAGGGAGGGTAAAATAAAATTGGCTCCCTTGTCCGAGTTGTGATTTGACCCAGATTCGCCCGCCATGGCGTTCAATTATACGTCTGCACAAAGCTAGACCTATGCCAGTGCCAGGATAGGTTTGTTGGGTATGTAAACGATAAAATACATCAAAAATTTTATTGGTATTTTGGGGATTAATACCAATGCCATTATCACTAACACAAAAGCACCACTCATTGGCCTGTTTTTCTGCAAAAAAATGAATTTTCGGTGGTTTTTTACTTCGATATTTAATGGCATTACCAATGAGGTTTTGCATTAACAAAACAAGTTGTGCATGGTCACCAATCACTGTAGGTAACTTATCACAGGTTATTTCTGCGCCAGTCTCTGTAATGGACTCTTCTAATACATTAAAAGCTTCATCTACCAATGTTTGAAAGCTAATCTCCAGAAACGGCATTTGTCGGGTATCGACCCGTGAGTAGGTTAATAGGTCAAGAATAAGCGTCTGCAGTTTTTTAGTGCTTTCAACAGAACGATTAATCCACTCATTGGCTTGATCATCGAGTTTATCTTGGTAATTAGACTGTAATAGCTGGATAAAACCACTAATAGAGCGTAAGGGCGTTTGCAAATTGTGGGAAGTAAGGTAGGCAAACTGTTGTAGCTCCAAATTACTTTTTTCTAGAGCTTTGTTGGCATGTTGTAATGCTGTAATTGTTTGCTGATAATTTTGTTCTAACTGTTTGTGAACCGTAATATCTCTTAGTGTGATTAATTTACAATGCTCTCCTTGCCACTCAACTTCATCCACACGCATCTCTGCGACACAAATGCTCTTGTCTGCTTTGTTATAGACTTCTATTTCGACTGGTGTCTCAGTGCTGAGTGGATAGCCAAAAGGCAGTCCTTCCAGTGAGGTTTGGTTGAATTGAAAGAAATCCTTTGCTGCAAAGTTGGCGTATTTAACCTGGCCTTGGGGAGAAACCACCAGAATGGGATCAGCATTGTGAGACACCAGCATACGGAACTTGCCTTCTGCATGGCCTCTAATCACCGCTGACCTTAGAGAGTTCGTTACCGTGGCCGGTTAATGCGATCACGGTGGCTAAAGGATCTTGTTCCCATAACAGCTTTTGTAAGACATAAATGCCATCGTGGTCTGGTAGCATATAGTCAAGTAACACCACATCAAAGCCACCTTCATCAGCATATAGCTGCAGGCCTTCATCGGCTGTCGTCACTTCAGAAATTTGAATGTTCTGTGATAGCTCAGACTGACTCAAATAGCGTTTAACTCTGATCCGGTCAACTTGATCATCATCAATAATGAGAATTTTCTGTAAATGCATTGCTGTATTAACTAGCCTTTTAATCCCTGAACATATCTGACATCCGCTGTTATTATATTTTTTTAGGAGTTGCTAGTGCTTTGTTCATGAACCAATAATAATTGAACTTATAAGTTTATTGGGATCTCATATGTTTGATAGTTAGGCCTAAAAAACTTCTCATTGGATTTATAATAAAATCTTTGGAATTTGTCGCAGTGTAGTCATCACTTTCAGTAATGTCTACCATTTTATACCTGTACATGAATGTTACATGACAACAAAAGTGTGTGATAACAGTAGCGTTTAATAAAAATGTGATTACCAATGAAAAAACGAAGTGTAGTTATTATTTACTTTTTTAGTTTTTATTGTCGAATAAATCACAACAAAGCGAGGGCGCTGCAAAGGGTTATGAGTGTAGCAAAGCCAAGGCAAAAATCAGTAAAAAGATAACATAGGCAGGGATTAATTATGGAGCAACAGGCAACAATCGATGTGGCTGTAGTTGGTGCAGGTATTGTTGGTATTTGCTGTGCTTGTTTACTTAAACAAGAAGGGCTTAATGTTTTATTGTTAGATCGTCTTCCTCCTGTTGAAGGGGCTTCAAAAGGCAATGCTGGGCATTTTGCTACTGAACAAGTAATACCACTAGCTTCACCTCATATCCTCACCAAAATTCCAGCTATGCTACTAAATCCATTGGGACCAGTAGCCATTCAATGGACCTATTTACCACAGATTTTACCTTGGCTACTGCGGTTTATCTGGCAAAGCCGAATGGATACTTTTAAACAAAATATGTTGGCTTTACAGGCTTTAAATGAGCAGGCATTAATGGCCTATCAACCATTGCTAAAAGCGGCTGGAGTGGAGTATTTAGTCAGCATTAATGGTTCAATGGTAGTGTTTGAATCACAAGCTGCTTTTACCGCTAGCCAAGCACAATACCAATTGATGGCGGACCATGGGGTTACAGTAAATTATTTAACGGCTGAGGAAATAAGGGAGCTAGAGCCTCAACTTAGTCAACAGCTGACAGCAGGTGTATTATTTCCAAATACAGGGCACACGATTAACCCTTATCGGCTTGCCATGTGTTTGTATGATTTTTATCGACAAATCGGCGGCCATTTTCAGTGTGCTGATGTTGTTGCCTTATATAAGGAAGCGGATGGCTGTGTGATTAAAACACAAGCTAACGCTTGCCAGACCGATTCAGCCAGCCCCTATCATATGAGCCACTATAAAGTACCGCGACTGGTGTTAACCACAGGTGCTTGGTCGAAACAGTGGGTACAACAACTGACAGGGATTAAAGTGCCCTTGGATACTGAGCGCGGTTATCATTTAATGGTGCCAGAGGCAGCCAACATGTTGAAAATGGCGGTTTCTTCCGGTGAGCGAAAATTTATTATGACACCGATGGAAGAAGGCTTGCGCTTGGCAGGCACCGTTGAGTTTGCTGGATTAAAACGACCAGCCAATATGAAGCGGGCAGATATTTTATTTCACCATGCTAAAGCTTTGTTACCAACGTTGCCTGAGCAACAGGGTGAACGCTGGATGGGGTTTAGACCCTCACTACCGGACTCATTACCCGTTATTGATCAACAGGGACCTGTTTATTTTGCGTTTGGCCATCAGCATTTAGGGCTTACCCAAGCGGCGATTACCGGTCAACTGATTAAGGAAATGATTAAAGGTGTTAAACCGAGTTTGGAATTGAATCCTTATAGGATTAATCGATTTAGCTAACTATTCGCTTTGACTCTATATATACCCTTCGTGAATCATTTTTAGGTTTTGTTATCATCATTATTTTGTCATTAAGTTTTCATAATAAAGTTTGTAAAGTAGTAGCAGTATTAAATTTAGAATAATTCTTAATGTGTTTGGTTGACTTTAAAGCGATTAGATCTAAATTAAAATTTTAGAAGGAAAAGTGACTTAAGGTGTAGGATTTATTTAAGGTGAGTTTTCCTTAAAAGTTCTTTGCTAGAAACATGGTAAGGTTGCACTGCGTGATTGATGATACTGTTAAATTCATTGTTGGACAGTTCAACCAAAGCCTTAAGGCACAATATGATGTATCTGAAGATTTGGTCATTATCTCGAATCTATCTGATAAATCAGCCATCGTCACTAATAACCATTTAGTGGCTATGTTAGTGAATATCGAACGTGACACTTACCCTAACAATCACATAGGCAACCAAAGCCGTATAGCGCCTAATGGAAAACGTCCAGTTTATCTTAATCTTTACTTAATGTTTATCGCAACCCATGAAGGAGAAAAATATATTGAGGCATTACGGTTTATTTCCAATACGGTTGAGTTTTTCCAGAATAACCCTGTATTTGAACGTTCATGTTATACAGAAATGCCTAATTTAGTGGAAAAAATTGTACTGGATATTGAAAACCTTAACCTAAGAGAGCTGCATAACATATGGACATTAGTGACAGGCCGTTACATGCCTTCTGTATTATATCGGGTCAGGATGATACCTTTCGATAAGAGCATTAATCAACCAGTTACCTCAATTACTAAAACAGGTCACCGAGTGAATCGATAAAACTCATTGTTTTGTGGAAATGTAATAAATGGCACATTATCAGCCGTTATTAAGCTTAATGATTAGTCATGAATATTACCAGGGAGTGATTCCAAGTCAGTTTATCGATTACAAAGTCCACGAAAGCTCCATTAGGCTCTTGCGTAATTTAAATTTACTGAGCCAACTGACCCATAATGGGATTGAGTTGTTATATGACAGCTCCTCAGAGCAGCTGGAAAACTTGTCTGATTACCTGAGCCTCAACCCAAAAAATCAAGAAGCAGTTGCTGAAGACCAACTTATCATCCTAATAAAAATAACAAACGATGCCTTTTTTTATTGTACCCCGATTAATCTGGTTCCATCAGAAAAGGTTTTTTACTTCGAAGATGTAGCGCTGCTGAAAAAGCAGAAAGTGGATGAAACTGCCTATATCAGCAGAGATGCCCACCGGGCAGCTAGTGTATTGTCGAGTAATATGGTGGTTAGCCATTGTCAAAATATTTTAATTATTCTTAATATCAATCTTTGGCACTGGTTGCGGCAAGTGTTATCACAACATGCTCAATATGAACCAGCTACACTGTATTTGGATTTTGCTACCCAAGCCTATCATTGGCTTTATTCGATCTGGGTGGGGGAGCGATTATTTAATGAAATAGTAGATAGTAATGGTAAAGCTGAACTACTCTTTATTGAGCCATTATCAGTAAAAAAATCAGAAGATTTTGTTTTTACTCAAGTAAAAACCGATCAAAGAAACAGTAATCAGTTTGTCATTCGTTTTATTTCGGCACAGGCTATTACTTGTCTTAATAGGCAAGCATTAAAGCTTAGGCTTAAAAAGCGTACGGGGGTGAGCACAAAAACACTAGTGGAATCTTTACCTCATCCAGAATATCGCCATCAAGAAAAATTAACTATAGACGGTAAAGCAGCAACTGTTTTATCTGTGCATATGAAGTTATAGCCTATTAAATGATCGCTTTTAGGCTCTATGTATTACTAAAAATCATTCGTGAAGGGTATATCAACAGCAACATAACTAAAGGATTGCCTTATGGCTGCACCAATGAAAACGCCTGGCGTTTATATAGTTGAGAAAGATGCATTTCCAAACTCTGCCGTAGAAGTTGCTACGGCAGTTCCTGCATTTATTGGCCATACAGAAAAGGCTGAGATAAAGGGAAAATCACTCACTAATCAACCAGTCAGACTCAGCTCGCTTGCTGAATATTTATCGTTGTTTGGTGGTGCGCCAAAAACAACCTTTTCGCTTAGTAAAAATGCAGGGAGTAGTGGTGGAGCTACTGCCTCAGGTGAAGATGAAGGTGATGAAACTGCACCTGCTGCATCTGCACCAGCGGCCACTACGCCACCGACGATTACCATCCGAGGTCAGGGTTATGATTTAGATCCTAAAACCAAAGACTATATCTTTTTTAATGCCATTCGGTTGTTCTTTGAAAATGGGGGAAGTACTTGTTATATCGTTTCGGTTGGGGATTACAATACCGACTATGAATTGGACCGAATGCGGGGAGGGCTCAATGCATTAATTAGAGAGCAAGAGCCCACCATGATCATTATTCCTGAAGCGATAAAGTTAAAAGAACCTGACTGTATTACTTTACAACAGGCGATGTTAGCGCATTGTGGTGGTAAAATGAAAAACCGGGTGACTATTTTGGATATTTATAATGGTCACTTGGGTCGTCAGCCAGATTATGACCCGATTGCGGAATTTAGAAATAACATTGGGGTAAATTATTTAGATTTTAGTGCTGCCTATTATCCCTGGTTACATACGACAATTGTCCAAGATAATGCAATTAGTTTTGAAAATATCGACAAAGAGTCGGTATCAGTTTTACAAGCGCTACTAAAATCCGAGTTAATTGCGCCTTTGGATGATGAACTGGCCAAGCTAAAGCCAGGTGATGCAGAGGACGATGCACGAAAAGTCAAGCTGAATGAGCTGAAGACCGCTTATGATGGTTATATCAGTCAGCTAGGTGCTGATGATTTAACTGACGTACAAAAAAGCAGCTTAAATAAAGCATTATTACAGTTAAGTCCTAGTTTTCGGCAGATTATGGCTGAAATCAAGTTACAACTGAATTTATTACCACCGAGTTCAGCCATGGCTGGTGTGATTACCATGGTGGATAATGAACGGGGCGTGTGGAAAGCGCCGGCTAATGTTAGTTTAAGCTCAGTCGTGCAACCTGCCGTCGATATTACCCATGATGAACAGGAAGATTTAAACGTAACGCCACAAGGCAAGTCGATTAATGCGATTCGTAGTTTTATTGGCGAAGGCACGTTGGTATGGGGCGCGCGGACCCTGGATGGCAATAGCCTTGATTGGCGTTACTTACAGGTGCGTCGCACCATTATTATGTTGGAGGAGTCAATTAAACTGGCTTCGAAAGCTTACGTGTTTGAAAATAATGTGGCGAATACTTGGGTCACTATGAAAGGCATGATTAATAACTTCCTGACCAGTATCTGGAAGCGGGGAGGGTTGGCAGGCACCACACCTGAATCAGCGTTCTCTGTCAGTGTTGGCTTGGGTGAAACCATGACGCCAGAAGATATTCTCGAAGGTATTTTAAGAATTACGGTTAAAGTTGCTTTGGTGCGTCCGGCTGAATTTATTGAAATTACCTTCCAACAAAAAATGCAAGAATCTTGATTAAATAGGGAGTATTAATTATGGCAGATGACGGCTCAGCCCAAACCAGTAATGCCCAAATGTGGCCACTCCCCAAGTTTTACTTTCAAGTAAAATGGGATAGTGATGTAATGAGTTTTCAAGAAGTGAGTGGTTTGGATGTGGAAGCGCAACCTATTGAGTATCGGGCGGGTGATAGCCCGATACACAGTGTCGTGAATATGCCTGGGTTGAAAAAGTATGGCAATATTACGATGAAAAAAGGTGTGTTTATTAAGGACAATAAATTTTGGGATTGGTTTAATCAAATTAAACTCAATACCATTAAGCGTATTCCTTTAACTATTAGTTTGTTAGATGAAAGTGGTAGCCCCACCATGGTGTGGACAGTGAAAGATGCCTGGCCAACTAAAATATCGGGTACTGACTTGAAGGCAGAAGGGAATGAAGTGGCTGTTGAGAGTATTGAAATTGCGCATGCAGGTATCACCATAGCTAATAGTTAATGAGTTTGCCATGTTAGATGAACTACTGTTTGATTCCTATATTCCTACAGTATTTTATTTTTCGGTTTATGTGTCTGGGTTTTTAGGCGAAACCTCCTTTACTGAAGTGAGTGGTTTGGATTATACCATTGAAACGGAAGGGTTGAGTGAAGGAGGTTCTGAAGCGACTTATCAGGTACCAAAATCTGCATCGCCGGTTACTTATAGTGACTTAGTGTTAAAGCGTGGTATTGCTTCCAGGGCATCACAATTAGGGATGTGGTGTATTAACTGTACACAAAATTTGACGTATAACAGTATTCAAGCAAAAGACATTATGGTATCTCTGCTTAACCCTGATAGTTTACCTATTCGATCCTGGTGTTTTCAACAGGCTTATCCCGTTAAATGGTCGGTAGATCCGTTTAATTCAACTGAAAATAAGTTAGCTATTGAAACCATCACGTTAAAACATGGGGGGTTTACCCGGATACTGTAGCAGATACACTGCGTGAAGAGTATATAACTAATGAGCTTTGATATTGAAGAAATATACTTATTATCAACGGTACAAAATGAAGATGAGCCAGAATATAGCCCCACTTTTAGCTCAATCGATGGAAATAGTCGTAGCGGTAATAGTGAAACTGCTACTGCAATGGACAACCGTGGTGAGCAAACAGGAAGAACAGAAAGCGCTGAAAAGCTATTTGGAAAAATGCAGCATGATGAGCAGTTGGCAGTACAACTGAAGAACAGCATTTTAAGTGAATGTAAAAGAATGATTGATGACATCTTGGCAAGGCAGAAGGAGCGTTAGTGCCAAAAAACCGCCTTAAAATTACTGCCCAGGAAAGTGGTGATTCAATTGTTTTTCAGTTAAATCCTACCTCTGTCGAGTTGGTACAAAGCATTGCCTATAATCATGATAGGCCGTTAGGTGCGCTAGCATCAGTCAGTCGTTATAACCGCTATATGCCACAAAAACTAAAGTTCAGTGCTTTTATGGATGGTACCGGGGCAATTAAAGATAGTACTGATGATAGTAGCGAATCGATCACTGATAAAATTGATTCACTTAATGCAATTATTTATGATTATTCTGGTGATAATCACCAACCCAATATCGTAGAGATTCAGTGGGGAAATGAATTATTCGTAGGGCGTTTACAAGACATGAGTCGAAAGTTTACTCTTTACGATTCAGAAGGTGACCCACTTCGTGCAGAATTACAATTTATTTTTGTTGGTTATGTCAGTGCCGAAACCCAGGAAACGATGGCGGATAATCAGTCTCCTGACTTAACCCATATTGTCAGTGTACGGGCTGGCGATAATTTACCTGCTTTATGCTTTCGTATCTATAAAAATGCGCAGTATTATCCAATGATTGCGCAAGTAAATAAACTAACCAATGTCATGCAATTGAAACCTGGTATTCAACTTGTTTTCCCACCAATAAAAAAACGTTAATAATGAGGACAATGTGGCTGATTCACCAACATTAACAGGTGATGGTGTGGTTGAAGTGTCTGTATCAAGTAATGGCAGTTCGCTTCCTGATACAGTGAGAATTTATTCCGTTACTGTTCATAAAGAAATCAATCGTATTCCTTCTGCCATTATTGCCATTGAAGATGGTGATATGCCAACACAAAGTTTTACTAATGCTGATTCGAGTTATTTTAAACCGGGGACCACCATTAAAATTGAAGCCAGTTATGACCAAACCAGTCAGTCAATTTTTGAAGGTATTGTGGTTAAATTAGGCATAAAAATAGCCAATAATAATAGCAGCCGACTAGTAGTTACCTGCAAAGACACTGCGATTAAAATGACGGCTGAGCGTAAAAATGTTATTTACCAGTCAGTAAAAGACAGCGATGTCTTTTCAACTCTGATGAGTAATCATAGTGTAGAAAGTGATATTGAAACCACTCAAACTGAGTATAATGAGTTAGTGCAGTATTACTGTAGCGACTGGGATTTTTTAATGTTAAGGGCTGAAAGCAATGCCATGGTGGTTATTGTTGAAAATGGTAAAGTGTCTGTAGGCAAGCCCGATGCGACGGCAAGTGCTGTATTAACAGTGGAATATGGTCAAGATATTTATGAATTTAGTGCCGATGTGGATGCTTGTAGCCAGTTATCCAGCGCCAAGGCAGTTGCTTGGGATGTCACGAATCAAGCCATCGTCACAGGTGAGGGTTCGCTCCCTTCACTTAATGATCAAGGGGATTTAGACCAATCGACACTCGCTAAAGTATTAAGTGTGAGTGATTATAAATTACGGAGTGCCACCATAATTGATCAAGTGGCTTTGAAAGACTGGGCAAGTGGCAGGTTACTTAAATCGGGGTTGGCACGAATTAGAGGGCATATGACTATTCAGGGCAATGCAAATGCAACACCTGGAGCAGTCATTGAATTAAAAGGCGTCGGTAGTCGTTTTTCGGGGTCAGTTTATATTAGTGCCGTTACCCATCGTATTGCTGATGGTAATTGGTTATCAGACGTTAAATTTGGCTTAAGTGATGATTGGTTTAGTGAGCAATACCAGATCAGTTCACCACCGGCGTCGGGTTTTTCGGCTGGCGTGGAAGGCTTACAAATAGGGGTCGTCAAAAAAATTAATGAGGACCCGCAAGGTCAGTATCGGGTGCAATTATCACTGCCTGTTCTTGAAGCCACTACGGATGAAATCTGGGCAAGGTATAGTCAGTTTTATGCTTCATCGGGAATAGGCGCTTTTTTTATGCCGGAAATAGGTGATGAAGTCATAGTGGGTTATTTTAATAATGATCCTTCTAATCCAGTTATTTTAGGCAGCCTCTATAGTAAAAAAAATACCGCCCCCTATGAACCGGATAGCAGTAATACAACCAAAGCATTAATGACCAAGCAGAAGTTGTTAATGGAGTTTAATGATGATACAAAAGAGATAACCATTACGACCCCTGCGAACAATCAAGTTGTATTCAGTGATAACAATTCTTCAATTACCGTGTCTGATCAACATGGCAATACATTCACTCTGGACTCTAGCGGGATAACACTGGATAGCGCCAAGGATATTAGCTTAAAAGCAACAGAGAAAGTCACTATAGAAGCGGGTAGTAATATTGAAATGACGGCATCGGCAGATGTTAAAGCTAATGGCGTTAATGTTAGCTTGGAGGCCTCAACAACATTAACCGCTAAAGGAAGCTCCAGTGCAGAATTTTCAGCCTCAGGTAATACGACAGTGAAGGGATCAATGGTAATGATTAATTAAATATATCCTTTGCGAATGACTTGGTAGAAGATAAAAAATATAAGTAAATAATTTTTAAATTACAAGGAAAGTACTCAATGGCTTTTGCTGCTCGATTAGGCGATATGCATTTATGTCCTATGCAAACGACAACAACGCCGTCGGTTCCTCATGTGGGTGGAACAATCACGGGACCGGGTATTACTACCGTACTTATTGGGGGAGTAGTAGCAAGTGTCGTGGGCGATAGCTGTATTTGTGCAGGAGATACCACCGGCGGTACTGACACAATCAGTCAAGGGTCTGCTACGGTGATGATCGGCGGTAAATCAGCAGTCAGAATAGGTGATATGACGGGACATGGTGGTAGCATTACTGGGGGTAGTAGTAATGTGATGATTGGCGGTTAACAAAGTTAAATTGATAGTACGTTTAAAACTATGCTTGAGATTGAAAATTTTTTAGGACGAGGTTGGGCATTTCCAATCAAGTTTGATCATCACGAAGGCAGAATTACTACTCGAATGGTTTCACTGGAAGAAGATATTCGAGAAAGCTTGAGGATATTATTTAGCACTCGGCCTGGTGAGCGAATGATGAACCCGGAATTTGGTTGTGGACTACATAACATGGTGTTCGATGAATTAAGCCTTGCTACCCGAACGAAAATAGTTAATTTAATTGAGAAAGCCATACTCGAATTTGAACACCGGATTCAACTAATTCATATTGGCTTACATGAAACTGATCCGTTAGAAGGGCGAGTGGATATTTTACTTGAGTATAATATCCGGCAAACTAATCATCGCAGCAATATGGTTTACCCTTTTTATTTTGTTGAAGGAAATGGCAATACATGAGGGATAATACCTCAACTGTCACAACAAATAATGATAAAAAAGGACAGGGTTGTGCTCAATCTGAGCGGTTGGATCATCCTTTAAAAACGGGCTATCTGTTACTTGAAGAGCGGAGCTTGGAAGATTTATTGGCAATGGGCGTTGCTTTTGCAAAACAGGTTAAGTTTATTGATGAAAACAATCAGTTATGCGGTAGCTGGGCAGGGCTGTTAACCAGTGATGAAACCATTATATTAGCGTTAATCAGTCAAAAAAATAATTATAGTCGGTTTGAAGAGCAGTTTTTAACGCTTATTAAAGGTCGTTATGATGATTCTCCAGAGCTATTAGTCGATTTAATTAAACTTAACATCTCAATCCTGACAACCATTGATCAATGGTATGCATGGAGTAAACAGCGAGCAAATAAAATTGCCAAGCAGCTGCAGGCCAAACTGTTAGAAATTATTCAGTTTCATCGGTCTCACCTGAGTAAAATCAAAGAGTGGCTGACATTAAATAGCGAGAAGGTTGATTCAAATCAGGCGATTTTTCACTCCCTCCAAGCCGCTATAAATGAACTTAGTGGTTTGAGTAAAGCCTGGCAGGATGATCAGGAGGATGGCAGCCATGATAGGCATCCTCTTGATAGACAATATTTGGAAAATTGTTTTCATAGTTTACAGCACTCCATTGGTTATTTAAGTGACTTTGCCAAGCCTCGGGTAAAAGCCTCACTTAATATTGCTCAACATGATCCGGCTTGTGCATTATTTATTGGTTTTATTTTATTGTTAGGCAAAGTGAGCACGCGGACGAATCACTTTGTTGATGATCACCAACACTTTTATTACAGCCAACTATTGAATATATTGCCAAAACAGCCGCAGTCTGATTATACCCAACTAGTGTTGACCAGCCATAAAAAAACAATCGTACCGCAGAACACCATTTTTATTTGCGAGGCTACTGATCAGCAAGACGAGTTATACTACCAGTCAGAGCGTCCAGTCATGGTGGTTGACGGGGCTGTTGCTCAGCTAGCAAATATTTATATCCAGCATGATCCACTCAATGTACCTGCTTATAATTTAGGTTTAGTCACCAATATTCATGGACAATGTTTGGATGACAATAAATTAGCAAACAATCAGGCACAAAGTCTTTTTGGCGCGCCTTTAATCATCAATCAACAAACACGACGGGAGCAGACGACGATTGGCTTTGCAATTGGTAGCAATATTTTACGGTTAAAACAAGGCTTGCGACAAGTTACACTTAACTTGGTATTGGAAAAACGTCATCTTCAAAATACTATCGATGAAAATATTCATTACTGTGTTAAAACCGAAAAGAGAAAAGTTATTTGTGATGCTTTAAGTGAGTGTTTGTTGGAAGAAAAACTGCTCACTGATGATTGCTTGGCTGTGTTATTGGATGAACAGTGTACATTGCTCGCTGAAGGGGCAAAACAACGCTACCAGGCATTAAAAGTCGATGCAGAACAAAGTGGTGTTCAGTTAACCCCAGCAGATAGACAGCTACTGATTGAAAAAATTTTTGGTCAGGGATTTCAAATTGCAATGACTGGTGAAGAAGGTTGGCAATCCATCACGAGCTACGATTTCGATTTATTAACCCCTAAACAGTCTCCCAGTAAACATATTGAGTTTACCATCAGTTTTCAATTACCTCGCTCAGTACCTGCCATTGTTAACTTTGATCAATCAATACATGGTTTAGCTGTTAGTGACCAATTTATCGACCAGCAAGCCCCGGTTATTCGTTTTTTACTTAATCAAGAAAGCTTGATTTATAGTTATTCGTTACTGGCTGATTTGGTGTTGTTGCAAGCTAACATTGAGGTAGAAGTAACAGGGCTTAAAGATCTGCAAATTTATAATGATTTTGGTCCGGTTAACCCAACCAGTCCGTTTATGCCGTTTGGTGCGCAGCCAGTCTTGGGTAGTTCGCTGATAGTTGGTAGTAATGAATTTTCATTTAAAAAAGTCAATCAGTTGTCGCTTGATATTGAATGGGCAGGGCTGCCACAAAAACGGGGTGGATTTGAAACCTACTACAAAACCTATGAATTAGGTATTACTAATGATTCATTTCAGGTTTACCCGCAAATTTTACAAGATGGTCTCTGGTATCCTGAAATAGGTGTTGTACAGCAACAAGGGAAAAGTCCCCAGCCTCAGCCACTCTTTACGATCGATCAGGAAGGTTATTTAACTAATTGGCAGACGGTCGTATTTAGTGATCTTGAGTTATTTAAGCCAGCAAAAGGTAAGCAATACTCGTCGCTTAATTTTACGACCCAATCAATGAATGGTTTTGTCAGGTTCCAGCTAACGGGGGCAGAGCATAGTTTTGCCCACCAGCAATACCCGGTTATTATGGGGAAAAAAATGACGGAAACCATTCGTTTAAAAATAGCGAAGCCCCCTGAATTACCTCCACCTTATACACCTATGATCACCAGGATAAGTGCTAATTATCAGGCAAGTTGCAGTATTTATGTAGAAAAGTTGGCTCGGGAATCAAAACAACAGGTGAAGAATTCGGCAGGGGAGGTATATACCTTGTATCCTTTTGGTGCTCGATCATTCTCTGAAAAAATTCATTATGAGACTGGGTATTTGTTGCCACAGTACTCATTTCAAGGTGCTGTGTATATTGGTTTGAAGTTTAAATCGTCATTTACTGGTGGACGTTTGAGCTTACTAATAGATGTTGACCCTTCCAGTATTGCACGAATTCGGCATACGACTTGTGCATTAAACTGGGCTTTGTTAAGGCACAATGTTTGGCTGGAAATTGATGGTAAGTATGTTTTAGCAGATGACACGAATGGATTTTTAACGCCAGGGATTATCACCTTAGAGTTACCTGAAGCACTCCTTAAAGGGGAGGCTACCTTGTCGCAGTTAGGTACAACAGCATTGAACTGTCATATCATGGATCCTGATTTATTCTGGCTGCGGGTTTCTACGCAGGATGATCCTGCCTGTTATTGTCAATTACGTGATATTCAATTAAATGCTGTACGGGTACGCTGGGTAGTTAATTGTGAGGCATCGCGTTCTGCTATTTTAGCTGCAGAGAATCGTTTTAAATTACAACAGTCTATAGAAGGTATTACTAGTGTTTCTCAACCATTACCCAGTGTAAGGGGTAAACTAAAAGAATCAGTTAGTGACTGGTCTCAACGTTGTGCTGAACGACTAAGACATCGTAATAGGGCGGTTCAAGCGTGGGATTATGAACGAATTGTATTAGAGACTTTTCCCAATATAGCGCGAGTAAAATGTTTTACTGCGCAGAGTTTTCAGCAGCCACATCAAGTTGCCGCGGGTCATGTATTGATTATTGTTATTCCTACAGCAGCTCACTTACATAATGAGTCAACGGCAAGTGAGTTAAGTCAGCCACCGCAGCCTATCAGTGCGATTGAGTTAGAGCAAATCAACCAAACACTACAGCAGCACTGTACCCCTGGGGTTACCATTGAAGTGGCTAATCCCATTTATGAACGTGTTCAATTACGTTGTTCGGTGGTATTTAATAGTAATGCTTCGGATATTAATGGCCATTCGGCATTAAACGACGCAATTAGCCATTACTTATCAGCTTGGGGAAAATATAAGATAACACCAACATTTGACTGGCAACTTCAGCCAGATATTATTGAAGCATTTATTCGTGACTTACCTTATATTGCTTATGTAACCAACTTATCTTTAATTAAAGTGACACCTTTAAAAGATGGACGTTATGAGCTGCTTGACTCTGTCATCAGTGTAGATAAAAAGGCTCCCCCCAGCCAAGAAAAAGCAACTTGTACACAGCGTGATGTCTATCCAAAATACCCTTGGGGGATTGTATTACCCTTTGCTCAACATGGCATTGAGTCGTTGGGACAGGCGAATAATGTGTTGGCAGAGAGGACTGGAGTAGATGAATTAGCTTTAGGGTCAAGTTTTGTCATTGGCCATTAACTTAATTTTATACCCAATATGAAAGGTATAATTCGTGTCTCCATTAAATGGACCCCAGTGTTATGGCCAAAAAAACCAGAGACAAATTAAAAATATTATTCAGCCGAGGGAGATTGCCAAGTGAACTGGACTTTGCTGACTTAATTGATTCCACTATTAATCCTGCTGACGATGGCTTTGATATCACCCAAGTTACTGGCATAAAAATTAGACCTACAGAACGCCATAAATTATTGAGTATTTATGCTAGGCATACCGATACTAAAACAGCTTTATGGCAGATGGAAATGGAAAATGATGGCTCCCATCTACATTTTAAAAACCTGCTTGATTTTGTATCGTTAGAAAGAAAAAAAATTATTAATAATAAAGCTGAGTCTACGCATCAAACTGAAGATATA
Organism: Spartinivicinus ruber; assembly: GCF_011009015.1. Lineage (NCBI taxonomy): Bacteria > Pseudomonadati > Pseudomonadota > Gammaproteobacteria > Oceanospirillales > Zooshikellaceae > Spartinivicinus > Spartinivicinus ruber. Next base: position 3,324,141 of record NZ_CP048878.1, on the reverse strand, counting down.
AGCAGTGAAAGTAGTTCATTATTATCATTCAGTGCTAATGAAAAAAAAATAGGAATTAATCGTAAAAAGCCTGACCATACCCTTGATATTAATGGCACCCTTGCTTGCTCTGGTAGAGTTGGTAATTACTGTCAGGGTCGTGTTGTTGCGAACGGCCGTTGGCATGATGTCATTACCAATTTAACTGGTTGTAAGATGTTTGAAGTGGTAGCAGGTGTTGGTGGTAAAAAAGGACAGGGGCGTTATGCCTTACTGAAAGCAACCGCAATGAGTACTTATCATGGTACTCGTTGGCTGAGTAAATTATTTGGCTATAATACAGGGATTTTTCATCAACATTGTCATTTTTACTCCCGTTGGGATCGGATTCGTTTGCGTTGGATAAAAGCCGGACTTAATCGATATACCTTGCAAATGCGCACGATTCGTAACTATTGCGATAGGGAGGTAAATATTTATATAAATTATAACATAACACAGTTGTGGTTTGATGATCATATGTATCATTCCTATGTCAGTAATGATAGGGAAGAAGTATTAACATGAGACCCTCACAAACCATTGATTCTTTAGATAGTGATAATCCATTTAGTTACGAAAGCTTGATGTATGAAGGGTTAAGTTTCATGCAGCAGCTGGCTGGAGACGTATGGACTGACTATAACTTACATGACCCTGGGGTCACTTTGCTGGAACAGCTCTGTTTTGCTTTAACTGATGTTGTCTATCGAAGTAGTTATCCAATACAACAGTACTTAATTGGTCCTGAAAATAAAATTGATTTATCAACACAAGGCCTTTATAGCCCGGGTAAAATACTACCAAGTGGGCCTGTTACGCTTCATGATTATAAAACACTGATGTTAGCCAAACTAACCAGTATTAATGCAGTTGTAATGAATATGAGTCAGCTCTTTCAGCAGCCTAATCTGGAGGTGCGTTATAACTGTAGAAGTTATCATAGTGAAACGGCAAAACAACAGTTAACCAAGGAACTGATTAGCTATTATCATGCACAACGCCCGCTGTGTGCTCCCATTGTTGTGCAGGTAGCAGAAATGAATGCACAAATGGTGTATCTGCATGGCAGTGTTGATATCGAAATTGGTCACCCAGTTGAAAAGGTGATCGCACAAATTTATCTTGAGTGTGCTGATTTAATTACCCCAAAAGCAGAATTTGTCCGTTATGAAACATTATTAGAAGAAGGATTAGGGTTAGAGGATGTTATCGAAGGGCCTTTTTGTCCCCAAGGTAGATTAAAAGAAACGCCCACTAAAAGAAACCTTCAAATTAGCCATTTAACAGAACATCTTGAAGCATTAGTAGGGGTAAAAAAGATCTCACAGCTTCATTTAGTTGCAGGTAATAAACAGTTTTATCAATATTTGGTGGTTGATCAGCACAGCCAATATAAGTTAGCGATCCCCTTTGATGACTTGACATCTTTTAAGCTTGACATAACCCAGGGTGGTCGAGTGTATTCAGTACAGCTCACTGAATATCAAACGGCAATACGCCAGGGTATTGCTCGTAAGGAGAAGGCTGCACTTTCCATGAAACATCATGAGCAGATTTTTCCTCATTTTGGAAATGATTATTTACTGCTTAATCAGCACATTCCAGTACAGGGATTATTTCCAGCCAATTACCAAATCAGTTCCCAGGGGTTACCTTATTTTGCGTCTAGTCAACGACAAGCACAGGCAAAACAACTTAATGGCTATTTAATGCTGTTTGAGCAGTTTATAGCGAATAACTTAGAGAACTTAGAACAGTTTCGAACTTTATTATCCCTTGATACCCAAACCACCAGCAGTTATCACTATCAAGTGCTTCCCCAAAGAGATGCACAAATATTGTATAAACAGCAGGGTGAGTCGTTAGTAGAAATATTAGCTAAGATAATTGCGGAAACGGATAATTACTGTGAACGAAAACTACGTGCGTTGAATTATTTGTTAGCACTTTATGGTGAAAGTTACCCCGATGATAGTCATCGACAATTTAATTGTTATTTTACCCAGCCTGCTTTTGAATATGAGCTAATACGAGCAAAAGTGACCTTAGCACAACATTTACCTGTATTAGGTTTGGTGAAAGGGAGGGGGGGCAACTATCAACTGCCTGCCTGGCATCCAGAATCGATATCAGGCCTCACGCTAAAAAGTCGATTACTACTGAATTGTGCTAAGCTAACCAATTGCTCGTTGACTGAATTGCTTCATAGAATAAATTTGACAATTGTGGAAGACCGGTCATGGGATTTTTCAGCCATTACATATAGTAGTGATGACCAAAAAACTATAGAAACTGATCAGAAAATTAAACACCATTTTTATCCTGCAATATTAATACCTGCTGAACCTTGTGATGAATCTCAACTGCCAGACTTGTACCAACAATTAATGCAAGTAGGCTTATTTCGCTCAGACAAAATTAATGCAGAATTTTTAGTTGAAGGTATTGACCCACAACGTTATCGATGTGGTTGGCAAAAATCACATCGCCATAAAGATCATAAAACCCAGCAGAAGAAAAAGTGTGTCTTGGTTTTTAATCGAGGTAACAAACATGATTGGTATCAATTAGGCGTTTTTAACAGTATTGATCAAGCAAAAGCGGTGGCAAGCGTATGTCAGCAGTTTTTAGTTGGGTTGAATCGCTATACTGAAGGCCTACATCTTTTGGAGCATATTGCTTTACACCCACATTCTTTAGGTAAAACAAAAAACTCAACAACTAAGCAAGGCAAGGCGACTTTTTATTATGGTCGTTTAAGTCTGTTAATACCTGCCTGGCCGGCACGCTATGCAAACCTTGATTTTCAGCAGTTTGCTCAATCTATAATCAGAGATATCTGCCCAGCTCACTTTCATCCAGAAGTATTTTGGCTTGGTTTTACTCAAATGCAGCAATATGAAAGCTTGTACAGCAAGTGGCGTCATGAAGCTATTCAAACTAAGCCAAACCATAAACAGGTTGAATCAACCAGACGACAGTTAGTCGACTTTATGCAGTCGTTGTCTAACAGTGATGAAAATAATAGAGCCGGTAGTCATGATTAAGCACGCCTGTGGTGATCAAAACCGGGTAGGGTGTTTTAATTGTAAAGTTTCCTATAATGGCTTTACTCAATTACCACAGGTGGATAAGTTAGATAAACAATTAAAATATTACTTAAACCAAGAGTTGGGAAGGTGGCTGGAAGAAGCATTACATCAGTTAAACCCGAGTTTGTTAACAAAACAGTTGAAGAAAAAGGTAGCAATTAAGCGATTGACTGTACAATTGCCCATAATTTTATATAGCCATTCTCAAACACCCCATAAATGGTTACTACAGTTTAAACGACACTTACAGCAACAGTTTGTTCAGGCACTCACCCACCATTTGCAAAACCAGCAAAATAATACAGATAATTCTGTTGAGCTAAATGGCTTAATGTCGGTACGACCCGTTATTAATCAAACGGATGCTAATAGCCCACAAGGTGATCATTCACTGAATTACCCTCAAACAACTATATCAAGTCGCTTGCCTGATCAATTACTCGCTTGGTTTGAAGAGCTACTTGCCCTTGAATATCCTCAGCAGCAACAGTCCTTGAATACAACACTATCATTGTGGAATCAACAACCGGAGTTGGTCAAGCCATGGTTGAATTTATTGAATAAGCTGCCAAATATAGCTGAGCAATGGTGTCAATTACTTAGTGATGAACAGTGCCAACAATTTTTCATGCTGGTTGCGCCGCACAGCTACCCTATGGCTAGCCAATTAATAGCTGCTTTAATGCCAGTATGTGAGTTGCTATTGAATAAAAATACAAAACAATCAGTAGTTAATCACCCATCGCTAAAGAGCCCTTCTGATAAACCAAACCAGGAAGAACCTTTCTCACTATGGGCAATTTTTTTGGCAAAGCAGCTTGAACAATATAAGGAAAGGGAGACAGGAAAGCACTCCTCGGTCAGTGATTCATATACAAAAATGCTTTCATTATTGGTAAACAAACTGGATAGTCGACAGTTTGATTTTACTTTTCTTTCTGTTCACTTGTTGGATAATTGGTTAAACCCTATATCATATCAGAGAAAAAAATACAGCTGGAATTTGCTGAAGCTGCTATTGATTCAATTAAAAACCAAAAAACAAATTTTTTTTTCAAATAAAGTTGGAGTAGAAAAACGAAATAGCAGCAGCAAACTTTTTTCTAATACGATATATAACAGATATTACTTTGGCCAACAGGCTGGATTAGCTATCCAGCAATTGCTTGAAAAACAGTTTAATTTAATTAATAAAAATAAAAAAAAGGCTGCTGATACAAGACAGTTCGAAAGGGGCTGCAAACAGCAGCCTGTAAATAGTAAGTTTCATGATGGAGTAGTAAAATGGCTTTGGTTGAAGCAGCTACAATATGATTGGGCCAAGTCAGTTAGACTCATAAGCCAGCAAGGCTCCCAAAATAGCACGAGTGATAACACAAATGATGTTTATAAAGTAGTTAAAGAAACAAATCATTCTGATCATGTTAAAAACATAAAGTACAACCAAGATGAAGCCTGTCAAATAACTCAAGATAACTTGAAGGAAACCTATATACAGAGTCACTCCCAGCAATTAAAAGACACTATTAACCTGCTATCGACTTCTCAGCTGCAACAGCTATTCGACGGTATAGACCTAGCCAATAAGTGGGATATTTATCAGCAGGTATTGAGTGAATATGATAGGGACGTTAATCAATCAACGGAAAGTAAGGTCGATATTGAATATTATGTAAATAGTCTTGCTAGTCATAAGGCCATTGACAGGCTACCTGATGCTGGTGAATTTTGGCATAAACTTTTTACAGCACTTGATGATCATAGTAAATTTAAACCAATAAAACGTCCTCCAGTTGACCAAAAAGTTCATACAAATATAAATACATTAAGCTATTTTAGCAGCAGTGAGTCTTTATATTGTTTAATGGCTAGTTCACTTGATAAAATACTTACTCAAACAGCACAACGGGGAGAGGCATATAGAAAAGATTGGTATCGTTGGGTTAATGACTATTGCTTATTACTAAGCCAGCAGTTATCACAATCTCTTCAGGATAAATTGCTCAAAAATTATTTAACCAATTATGACAGTATACTGCACAGTAAAAAAGTCGCCAACTCGAACTATTCAATGGATAAAAAATCATTTATATCTGAAGCTGATAAGCGAGATTTGGTGTATATACTATTCCCGCAGTTAGCGAGCTGGTTATTATTGCATCATGATATCGCAGTAGACCTTTTAATCAACCACCTTGAAGTAAACTTGAAGTCGACTGTTGAGCAACTGCCTATTGAGTCGATTAAAGTACAGTTAACCCATTTAAGTAGAGAAAGTATTTTAATGGGCCAAACACTATCTAAGTCGTTAACTATTTTTTTTCGCCAGGCAGAGTTGGCCATCCAGCAATGGCAACAACAATTAAATAAAACAAGCAGCTTAAATAGAGAAAAATACCCGGAAGTGGATAATAATCTTGATCATTATCAAATGAAGAAACAAGCTATTGTCCTCTCAAAAAAACAACTAGAATTAGATTCTAGTTCAATTCAGCTTAGGTCAAAAACTGATTCTTTTAATCAGAATTTTACAATTAATGTTGGTGAGCAATTTACACTAACTCACAAGTACTACCGGAAACTATTACGTCAAATTGGCCAAAAAATAACGTCTACTTTACCTGGTTATCTAAAAAACTACTTTATCAGTCAGTCTAGCCCAGGATATACCAGTATTAATGATTCTATTGACCAACCGTTGAAAAAAAATACACTAGCTAATATCTTAATTAGGTATCCAGATAATGGAAAAGTTTATGAGTCTATTGATAAAAAACAATATTGTGTGGTATCTGATCGTGAGATAAATGAAATACTTGCAACTTTTAAGCGAGCTGTTTTAGCACAACATAATCAGTTATTTTACCAAAATAGTACGAGGTTGTTGTATCAATTTTTATTACAGACTGCACCTGCACGGCTAAGCTATTGTCTACTACAGAGACTTAAGGAGCCTAAATCACTGGATTATTTATTAGGCATTTTACCTATTGCCTTAAAAAATAGTTTAGTAATTTTGCTGCGCCCTCATGATGGCTATCTGCTATTAATCTTTATTCACTGGCTAGTTGTTACCTTAGAAACCCTGATCAATGTGCATGATGGCTTGTCTTTTGAACGAAACGCAGAAGGAGCAATTGAAAATTTCAGTAATGATTGGGAAAAATATCATGACCGACGACATCAATGCTGGTTAGTTATTCAATATTGGGTATTCAATCAACGAAGCCTTTTGGTTGAGAAGGATATTCCAGAACTGTTGACTTTATTGCTACCTGAAGTCAGTCAACAAACCAAAAATTGGCTACAACAAGCACTGATAAATCAATGGTATTGCTCTACTGCATCGGCTGACTTACATAAAGCTACAAGCCAAAAACTTTCTGCTAACAAGCAACCAATAACGAATAGGAAGCATGTTAAGGCCAGAGTTAATATAGATGTTAAAGAGAATGTCACCCAGTTAGCTCAACAGCAAGCTAAAACACTTTATCAATTGTGTAATAATAGTTGGCAAGAAAATGTTAAACTAATTGCTTCACTTAGTTGTCAGGACTGCTTTAATTTACTATTACAACTGCGTCCTTTTGATGGGTTAACTATTTTCAATGACACTATAAAGTTAATTCAACAATTACAACAGGAAAACATCAATACAGAATTTATCTATAGTAACCAAACGACAGGTTTGAGCTGTAAGGCATGGGCTTTGTTATGGTGTGCTATTGGCAATCAGATTCGTACTGAAAAACCGGCTATAGAACAGGTAAAGCACCCTTATTCTCATCATAAATTGATTGCTGAGGCATTTGATCGGAATTATTTTGCCAAGCTTTATCGACAGCATTTAAGCAAACAAACGGGCGATGACAAACTATCAACCAAGCAAAAAATAGCTGAGCAGACATTTCAACCTCTTGCTGTCATTGCTCAGTTGCTAAATCGGCTGGTTCCGCTAACTCAGGTGCAGTATCAACAAATTCGCTTATTAACTACTCAGGTCCTAGAGGGGAATTTACAAGGATTAGTTCAGTGCTTTGAGGAAAGTCCAGGTTGGTTGCAAAGTTGGATGCTATTAATGAGTGAATCTCAGTGGCAAGCATTAGTGATGAGATTACGACCTGATGATGGGGTTAGCATTCAAGTGTATAGTGGTGCTGTGTTGAACCAGTTAGGCTGTTGGCTGGAAACGTTGTATTACAAACAACTTAATGCAAAAAGTCGGAAAAAATTATTACAACGTGCCAAGCAAATGACTAGACAGTGGTTGATGGAATTCTACTTACAAGCCCATCAGCGACTGGAGCCTGTATCATTGGTAAAATCCTGGCTTGAATATCTTACTCCGCTTTATGACGAAATTGTTCACTTAAATGGTTCACCTAAACAATTAACCAGTCAAACAGCAGCAACAACTATAGCAGGATTGGCTGATTCTTCACTGGCTTTTGCTGATGAATTATTGAATCTGCCAGATAAGGCTTCAGCCGTATGGAAACAGTTGAAGTCTTATTTTATGTCATCAGAAGTGTTGCTTCTAGAATGGATGGATGATGTTGAAAATCAGCATTATAAATTGACTCAGCAAAAACTGACAAAATCAACGATTAAAACAGTAAGTGTTGAGCAGATGGTTTCTCAGCCAGAAGCGTGGTTAAACCAACCAATTGATTTGATACAACAGCAGTTGGCTGAATATTTACGCAGTCAAGCCAATTTGGAGCGTATTGCTGAAGAATTCGATATGGTTTGGTTTGAACAACTTGTTTTACAGATTCGTCCTAGTGAATATTTAAGTTTGTTAGTTTATGCGTCACTCATCGTCGATTGTGTGTTAATAGAAGAAGAGATGGTGAAAACAGTGGCTTCTGAAAATGCTGACAAGAGCCAACTGGAGTTAACGGTAGGTAGTAGCACCAGCAGAAAGATAAGTGATCATGCGGCTTACTGCTTAAAATGGTTGGTATTGAGCCAATGGCTTAAGCCACAGCAATTGTTTAAATATCCTCAATCTTTGATTGAGGCTTATCAGTTGCTTGTAGAAAAGTGTGGCTTGGTAACAAATGGCAAGAACTTGAACTATCCTGACCAAGCCTATCAACGGGAGATTGTTGGTATGAATGATCGTCGCTTTTGGGGGTATCGTTTAAGCCAACAATTAAAACAGCACCAAGACCAGTTATGTAATAACCGCAAGAGTAATAATAACCTGGCTTTTTCTGTTTATATTGAGCCTGATGCACAGCCTGCTTTAATTGCTGCTTTACAATATGCCTGTCTTGATAAAGCGCCATTGGATAGCTCAGTGGATGTGCCTAGTGCAATCCTTGATCGTAATAATAACGTCACCGTTCAGTTGGATAAAGATAAACCCATACTGGTTGAAAATGCTGGGTTAGTGATTGTTTCTTGCTATTTAGAGCGCTTGTTTGGCCAACTCAATTGGCAAGCTAAAGGTGCTTTTAATAATACAGAAGCAGCAGAAAAAGCAGTTGCTTTGCTTCAATATATGGTAAGCCCGGATTGGCAGCAACCGGAGTACCACTTAACCCTCAATAAAATATTGTGTGGTATTCCCCTTGATGCCCCTTTAACAGAAACAGCGAGTTTAACAGAACAGGATTGTGCTATCGCGGATAGTTTACTTAAAGCAGTGATAAACCACTGGCGAGTATTGGGTAATACAACCGTTGAAGGATTACAAACCAGCTTTTTACAGCGAGTGGGCTGGTTAGTTTATACAGAGAAACACTGGCAATTAAGGGTCGAAGTGAAAGCCTATGATATGCTACTCGACCAATTACCTTGGAGTATTAAAACCCATAAGTTGCCGTGGATGGAAGCCCCCTTAATAGTCGATTGGCGAGATAAGTAGATTCCCATTGGCTATTTATACATAGAGAGTCAAATCATGGATACGATAAGACAACAAACAATAAGGGCTAGGATACAGCTTTGTTTGTTTTTTTTATTAGTTGTCGTTCTATCTAGTAAAGGCTTTGGTCAAGCGAACCCTAGTCAGCCACAAGTAACGGATACTAAGCCTTATAGTGGTATCAAACAGTGGGAAGCTATAGAAAATTGTAAATGTGGTTTGGCAGTGTCACAGTTGAAAAATCAAGTGTATGGTTTATTGTATTCTCAGCAGCAAAAAGGATTAGCATCGGTTTATTTTCCGATTGATTTTGGCAATGTTAACCGAGTTGCTTTTCAGTTAGACAATGTATTTTATGAGCATGATAAACGTCAAATGAGGGTGGAAAATAGCGAGTTTTATTTATCTTCTGCTGCTCAGTTTGTATCGTTGGCTCATCAATACAATACAGCCGTTGACTTGTTGATTTCTACACATAATGGCTTTCCACTAAAGCCAAATCAGCCGGTTTTCTATCACAATGAAACCAGTGCCGGTGACATTCTATTGCTAGCGCAGGACATTAAAAATTTATTGCTAAAAAATAACTTTGATGGGGTAACAATTGACTTGGATCGGCTCTTTTATGGGGATATGTTGTCTTATCGCAAGCTAGTATCAGGGGTGATTAAAGAGTTACGAAGCCATACCAAACTAGAAACAATTAGTATTAATATTATTGTGTCTGATCAAGACTTGCTGCCAGAAAAGCAGTTTGTAAATTACCTCGATAATGATATGAGTAAACTAGATAATCCTAGCTTGAAAGAAAACCGGCTACTGCTTCGTTTATTAGATGAAGATCGTCAACAAAATCGAAAAAAAAGTTTAAAAAACCGATTATTGGTACGTACCCGCCGCTTTCAGGAAAAAACCTCTGATACTCTGATTGCAGCACAATGTGATACAAAATCGGGCCCCATTTTGGAGGCAAGTTTTCGTTATGAAAAAGGATCGGTTAATACAACCAAAGGGCGTTTTCCACTATCGAATGTTTACCCCTTGGTACCATTGAGTCTATTGAAAAATAGTTTGGGGAAGGCCAGTCCCTTTTGTCGAGAGCAGTTTATTGAGGCATTTATCATTGCAAAAGGTTTTCAAAGTCTGGCCTTTGAAGGTTCGTCGGATGATAGTGGCGGAGTCAATAGAACTGGCTATGGCAAAGTTGAGCCGCAGTTTAATCGAGTCTTGCTTCAAGATGGTTTGAAGCCAGCTTTGTTATCTTTCACTGGTGATAGTGATTCAGCAAAGCAAGTCCGTGCAACCTGGGCTGATCTTGGTTTTTTAACGCAGTTGCCAGATTACAATAAAATGACTTTTTTTAAACGACAGCTACAGCGTTATTGTCCTGCCTGTTGTAATAGTATTTGTCCTTATCAAAGTACTTTGCTTGGTATCAATGTGATTTTATTGTTACTGGCATTAGGAGTTTTGCTGTTTGCCACTATTAATTATCAGATCCATTTGGTGTTAATGCGGCATACACTAGCATTTATTATTAGCGTTGTGTTGTTAATGTTAGCCTTTCAGGCACTAGTACTGTGTGAGCCAAAACTCGTTGAGTTTAGGAATGTTATTTTATTTATTATGGTGACGATCACGACGATTATTTTGGTCTACCTTCAATATAAAGCAAACATTAAAGCACGGCTGCCCTAACTATGAATGGATTGAGTCACTTTTGGTCTTTTTTAGCTGAGCAAGTGAACAGCACTCATACGACTTATCATGTATCTATGAGAGAACAGACATGTCGCCTGGGTTTGATTATATTGTTATTGATGTCTTTATCTGGCTGTACGTTATTTGGGGCTTCACTGTTATTAGAAGAACAATCTTGTCAGTATGTTTCAGCAAGTTCTTGTTACCAGTTAGGTTTGCGTTACCTGGAAGGTAATTCAGTGAAAAAGTCTGATCAGCAAGCTTTGAAATACTTTTTACTTGGTTGTGATGGTAGAAATGCGGCTGCTTGCTACCAAGCGGGTCAATTATATGAGAAATTAGGCAGTAAAAAAGATCTGACTAATGCTGTAGAGAGTTATACGAAAGGTTGTAACGATCAAAGCAGTGATGCTTGTTTTCGGCTCGGGCAGCTTTACCAGCAAGGTAAGTTGGTAACAGTTGATCAGACTAAAGCGCGAGATTACTACAAACTGGCTTGTCAATATGAACAACTGGTGGGGTGTGTTAATTTAGGTTGGCTTTATCAGCAAGGTATTTTGGGTAAAACCGATTTTAGCCAGGCGTATCGGTTATATCGCCGAGCGTGTGATGGTAATAACACATTAGGTTGTTATCAGTTAGGGAGACTCTATGATTTAGGTGAAGGCGTTCCCGTTGATCCTATACAGGCTGCAAATCTCTATCAGCAAGCTTGTCCTGCAGTAGCTGATGCCTGCTACCAGTTAGGGGTGCAATATGATGAAGGTAAAGGCCGTGATCCTGATGTTAAAAAAGCAACAGAATATTTCACTTTAGGTTGTGACAAGCACAGTGGTATAGCTTGTTATACATTAGCATTACGGGTTCCAGCAGGGCAGTGGTTAAAAAGACTGAATTTATTAAATCAAGCCTGTGAAGAACATTTTGCAAAAGCTTGTTTAACCTTGGGAAATGATTATTATCATGGTAATGGCATTCAGGTTAATTTACAGGAATCGTATTCTTTTTACCAAAAGGCTTGTCAGTTAACAAATTATCAAGGTTGTTATCGACAAGCTGAAGGGTTAAGAAAAGGGGAGGGAGTAAAAGCAAGTCCTGTACAAGCAAATACCCTTTATCAGCATGCTTGTGACCATAAAATCAATGCAGCTTGTTATCAATTGGCCGTTAATAAATTTGCTGCACCAACTACAACGGAAAAAATTGCCGAAGCTGTGGAATTATTAGACGGCTTGTGTCGGGATGATGTTGCTCAAGCTTGCTATGACCTGGCCCAACGTTATCAAACTGGTCAGGATGTATTACAAAATGGCGCCCAAGCCCAGGCCTATTTCCAACTGGCTTGTGATGGTCAAATCGCCGAGGCCTGTTTTCAATTAGGTCCATTAATGGAAGATGATTATGACCCAGAGAACCAAGTGGCCAACCAATATTTACGTGCGTGTACGCTGGGGAGTGCAGAAGGTTGTTATCGGTTAGGGGAACATTACCGCATCGGGAGTGGTGTTAATAAAAATCGTGACTTGGCCTTGCAGGAATATCAAAAAGCATGTGATGGGAAATATTATCAAGGTTGCTACTGGCAAGGCCGACTTTTAGAGCTTACTCCTACCCAATTAGATGCCAAAACCATTGCTAAAATGCAGCAAATCTATCAAACCGCTTGTGATAATGGTATTCGTCTAGCCTGTTATCGATTAGGCACAATCAAACAAGACAGTCGTTGGGGCAAGGTTGATCCACCTGCTGCAGCGCAATATTTCAGAAATGCCTGTTCGAAAGATGAATGGCTCACTTGTTATCCATTAGCTGCATTATTACTGACAGGAAATGGGGTGGTGAAAAGTGTGTCACAAGCAGCTGAGTTTTATCAACAAGTTTGTGATTCCCCCGCGACTAACCCAACACACAGTTTGGTTCAGCTGGCTAAAAATGTTGTCGTATCGGGTAATTGGTCAGCCCAGGCTTGCTTTAAATTAGGTTTACTATACCAACAGGGCAAAGATGCTGAAGGCGATGGTGTGGATAAAAACCCAAAAATGGCAGCCAGTTTGTTTAATAAGTCTTGCCAACTACAGTGGGGAGAAGGATGTTATTTGTTAGCTATTGCCCAAGATTATGGCAGGGGATTGCAGCAAAATAATCAGCAGGCGTTAACTAATTATGAACGTGCTTGTAATGAGTCTTATGATCCAGTTGGAGAAGCGTGTTATAACTTGGGTGTTAGCTATCGAGATGGTATTGGAACTAAGGCTAATCCATCGTTAGCACAGGAAATGTTTAAAAAGAGTTGTTTACTAGGACAGGCCAGGGGTTGTTTTAATCTGGCATTATCCTATCGGGGACAACAACAAGCGAAACATTATTTTGCCCAAGCCTGCCAGTTGGGTTTAACCACGGCTTGTAAATTGGTGGATGGTGATGCCTCTGGTTATATTGTTACCACCGAAACAGGCAAACTTTAATATTCCCTAAAAAAAACCTGCACTTTGGGTATACTCTATGAGTGCTTAGTTACAGTTAAAAAATAGGTATAATGTCTTCTGTTAAGTTTATTGAGCAAGAGCTTGCCTGGTTGCAGCAAGTGATTCTTACCCGTATACAGTTGTATTTTAACCAAGATTGTCCCTTCACTGATATTATGCAGATTCCCCCGCCTCCTTTAGCAGATCAAACCGGCTATTACTCTGAATTGCTGGAACAATATCATTTCGAGTATTGTGGCAGGCTGTTATTGATTTTAGCCTTAGCGCCTCATTTGCGACCGGAAGCATTGGACATTTTTTTTACCAAAAATACCCATTTTGATCGTCCTTATTCAGAGTTTGGTGGTTTACAAATTGAGGGGCATAGGGGTTTTTGGCCAACGATTGAAACGGCTGCATTTATTTGGAGTGGGGGAGACTTAACCAAGCGACTACAATTACAACAGTTTATTCAGGCTAATCCTTCTCTACCAAATTCAGGTATGCAATTTAATTCGGTATTATCCGACCAGGGTGGTTTTCATGCATCTGGCGCATTAAAATTGCCTTCCACTGGTGAATACGAAAATATCTTCGTTACACCATTAACCATTAGTGACCATTTTTTTCGAAAAATCAGTGGTAGTATACCTTATCAGCCTTGTTATAGTCACAATTTTCCCGCGGAACCTATGACGACAGGTTTAGTATGGGATGATTTGGTATTGTCGCCAGAGGTGATGGATCAGGTAGAAGAAATCCGTGCTTGGATTATCCATCGTAATACATTACTTAATGAATGGCAATTAAAGCGGAAAATTCAACCAGGATTTCGTTCGTTATTTTATGGCCCACCGGGTACTGGTAAAACATTAACGGCAGCCTTGTTGGGTAAAGTAACTGGGCTACCTGCTTACCGGGTGGATTTAGCAATGATTGTGTCGAAATTTATTGGTGAAACAGAAAAGAACCTTAGCAAAGTGTTTGCTCAAGCAGAAAAACAGGATTGGATTTTATTTTTTGATGAAGCCGATGCATTATTTAGTAAACGGACAGAAACCCATAGTTCCAATGATCGTCATGCGAATCAGGAAGTAGCCTATTTATTACAGCGGATTGAATATTTTCCTGGCATTGTGTTATTAGCCACGAATTTAAAAAGTAATATTGATGAAGCCTTTTTGCGACGTTTTCAATCGATCGTTCATTTTTCGATGCCAGATGCAGAGCAGCGCTATATCTTATGGAAAGGTGCATTTTCCGATCCTGAGCGGCTAGCAGCGAATGTAGATTTTACAACAATTGCTGGTGAATATGAATTAGCTGGGGGTGCCATTATTAATGTATTACGCTACGCCAGTTTAATGGCCTTACGGCAGGGGAGCCAACAGGTAGGGTTACAGGATATTCGTCAGGGCATACAAAAAGAGTTTCGTAAACTGGGGAGAATTACTTAGTTTGATAAAACTGCTAATGTCCTTTGGCTCCTGGGCATTAGTGGTGCCAAAGGACGATTGCTTAAATCGTTAAAGGTTGATTACACACAGTAATTTTTAGGAGTTATTGGCATTGGTTGTTGCTTACAATGCCTTATTCACCCGTTTACTGACTTAATAGTTCGACGGCTAGTGTTTGTTTTATTTTTTGAAAAGTAGAAGGTAGTCAGGGGAGTTTTTGACTAAATATTGAACGATTAAAAAAGATTAGGCCTATAATAAATTTGATTTGGTGAATGATTGGCTTGGAAAGGGGAAATACATACTTAACGGGCGACTATATACTACAATTTAAGTGTTAATTATATGATTGTCAATACTATTAAATAAATGCTGGATACTACAAGAGAACCAAGGAAAGATGAATGAGCACTTATCAAACTAATAACAAAAATAAGTCAGCTGTTAAACAAAATACAACAACTGAATCCAGTGCTCAACGTCAGGCTATTCAACAGTTTAAAGATAACCGTCAGTCGGCAGCACAATTACAAGCGTTACAACAACAAATGCAACCCATGCAGCGTCAACCGAATCGCACGGGCTTACCCGATAAGCTAAAAAGTGGGATGGAAAACCTTTCGGGTATGTCGTTAGATCATGTAAAAGTGCATTATAATTCCAGCAAACCTGCTGCTGTACAAGCTCACGCTTATGCTCAGGGTTCTAATATTCATTTAGCCGGTGGTCAAGAAAAACATTTGCCCCATGAGTTAGGTCATGTTGTACAACAGATGCAAGGGAGAGTGGAACCCAATACCTCTGTAGGGGGAATGGCGGTTAATGATGATGCGGGCCTGGAGCGCGAAGCGGATGTAATGGGCACCAAAGCATTACAAATGAGGGTGCAGCAACATATAACGGAAAGTCAGTCGATTGATAATGGTATCGCTCAGCATAAGTGTGATTTTAAACAAGGGAGCCACTTTGTAGATAATCGAATTACCCAAAGAAAAGTCTTGAATAATACCCAAAATGTCATTCAGCGAGAACTGTTAACTCTGGGTGAATGGGACGATGAACCTAATTCAGTGTCAGTTGATCGTTTAGTTGCACTTAGGGAAGGTGGTAGGAAAACACCTCCTGATGATTTACAACGTCTTAGGGAGATGGCAAGAGATAGTGAAGAGCATATATTTGCCTTGAATGAAAATCACAAGGTGAGTGTAGTAGAATGGACAAATATGTTGGGCTCTGTCACCAAAGGCGGGAAAGCTCTGAGAGCAGAAATAGCTTGGAAAGGCCACATGAAAAATAAGCAATATGCTCAGGCTATGAATGCGATTTCTCAAGCTTATGGATTTAATACTTTAAACTATCGAATTGAAATTTCTACTGATAACGATTCAAATGCTTCAACGGGCTGGCGAGATGGAAGAACAGGACGAACAACATCAGCTTCTACAAGTAATAAATATTTATCGATCAAATTTAGGACTCCTTATCTTAATGAACAATATAGTTTAGGTACAGAAGGGTTTATCAGAGTATTACATACTTTCCGGCATGAGTATAAGCATGTACAACAATATCTATCTAGTAGACGAATATCCACGGAAGTATCAGAGTTTGAAGCTTATGCTTCTGAAGTATTGGATGATGATGAATTTGATTTAATCAAGTTGAACCCAGATCGCTTTAAAAGACAGGGATATAAAGCACTACAAGAGTATACAAAAATGAAGCCAGATGAAAAAACATTATATAGGGTTAGAAAAAATGAAATTATGAGAAAAATTCGTGCACTAGGCTAAAAGGTAAAATGTGCTGACAGAGAAGGTTAAAAAGATCTGTCAGCTAAAATACTGTTGAAAGAATTATTGCTATGATGTCTGTTAGTATTTAATAAAACAAAGAATTTAATTCTTACGCCCAATAATCGAAGCCCCTAATGCAGATAAAAACCCCATTAACCCTCCAAGGATAATATGAAATGATTGGGTGGCAATGTTTTGTTTTTCTTTGAAATTGGCTACTTCATCTTTAAATAAAGATGATATTAATGCTTTCGATTCTGGGTCTTGGATACTTGTAAAAATACGTTGTTGTTCATCTGCATGTAAAATTGGGGTTTGATGGATAAAGGCAATATAACCGGTTACAATAAACAGGCATAAATAAGCCATTAAAATCCATACCCAGGTTTTTGATGGAGTTTGTTTATCACTATGCGCCTCACTAGCAGTAACTGCCGGCTGACTGCTTGGTTGAACTAAAGGTGCTGTTACAGGTGATGAGGGGTGAGGTTTATCTTCTTGATAGACATTGTTTTTAGGGGTATTTTGAGCGGGTGTTGCCGTTTCCATTGGCGGATATCCTTTTAAAAATTGGCAAGTATTTTATTTTTCCAGTCTAAGCTGAAATAAAGTATAGTCAGTCATTAAAAAGTTTTGCTGAAACTCTCCGCAACGTTGGTATAGTTATACACCACAACTTAAGTACTTATTAAGGCCACCCATTCTCACTGGAAGAGGGTGTCACAAAAAAGTATTTTTTCGCCCAGCAATGTACAGCTGCTCTAGAAAGTCCATCTCTGGTCTATCTAGAGTTAAAAAGGTATCTAATAGTTAATCAGGTAGTCACTGGTTGGCTAGCTTTAACCTCTTTATCACGACGCGTTAAGTGATTATGTAACAGTTGGATTTGTATGGGCAGTAATGCCGTTGTGGTAACCGCTATCCAAGCCACTGTAGCCATATTCTCCAGCTGGCCACTTGCATTTTGGCTTAAGACTAACGTGGAGACCGCCACACCTATGCCACTAAATGTATGCCTTATCGCTGACTGGGTGGCCATGAAACCGGCCCGCTGTGATGGAGGAGGAATTTTAGATGTTACCGTTTGCACGGTGACATTACGAATTGAATTGCAACCCATAAACCCGCTGAAAACCACTAATACCGGCCACCATAAATTAGGTAAAAAGCCTGCTAAAATACTGCTGCTAATCCCAATTGCAGCCACCCAACCTAAAATAATGGGTCCCCATTTATCCACCAGCCAACCAGTTATTTGCATCACTATATAAGTAACTATTCCCCCCACCATATAAAGAGTGCCAAGGGAGTCTCTGGGGTAGTCGAGGTTAAATAAAAAGTAAGTAGCAAAATGGGGAATGATCAAAAAGCTGGAAAAAATAGCAAAGCCGGTTAGAGCTAAACCTTGCAGCATAGTTGGATTGGTTAATGCCATAGTGAGTTTAAATGGTTCAGCCTGGTTAGCTTTGTGGTTGTTTTGTTTAGGTAAAATGACCCAAGTTATAGCAACTACCAATAAGCCAGCACTACCAATCAATAAAAAGGGTGCTTGCCAGTTGTACCAATGGGCCAGCTGGAGCCCAAGAGGGACACCTATTACTGAGGCCGCGGGAAATGCTCCCATCACCATTGCCATGGCTTTGCCTCTGTTTTTGGGTGGGACTTGATCAACTACTACAGCCATTGCGAGTGATGAAGCTAAACCACCAAATAACCCTGCAACAATTCTAGCGATTAACAACCCTGTTAAGCCATTGGCTAAGGTAGCGGCCAGGGTAGCGACACTTAAGCCACCCATGCAAAAAACCAAGGCATTGCGGCGGTCAAAACGATCCAGTTTAGAGGCTAGTAACAAGGCCATTAATGCTGCAGAAAAAGTATAAACACCCCCAATAAAACCAGCTTGGTTAGCAGGAATGCCCAGGTCTTGCGCAAAGTCTGGCCCTAGTGGCATGACCACCATGAAATCAACTAAGTTAATGAACTGTACTAATGCCATCAGTAGCACAATTGTGCGCTCTGATGGGGGGGATAAGGTGGGTTGGGTCATGATTCCTCAATTAAGTAACAAAAATTAAATATGGGACTAACTTACATTAAATTTTATTGATAATTGTTATCATTTGCAATAAAGTCATGCCTCACTTGCAGTATTCGTTGTAGTAACATAAGTAGTCAGCAGGAAGTAGGCAATGGGTAAACCCTCTGAAGTATAGCGCCAACAAAAACTTTATTATTCCCCTTATCAGCTGGCACAGAACGGCATTAGGTATGCGTAACAGCGAGATCTGACTAATGTGAAGCTATAAAGCGATAGCAGCCCAACATAAAAAAGTGCTAAATGGGCCGTCAAGCGATGAAACCCTATGAGTTTAAATCATTTGAGAAGGGTATAGCCTCAATGACGACACCTGTCGATTATAGTGATTACTGCTATCAAGTATTGGAAAATAAAGCTGGCGATTTTTCGGTTTGGTCCAGTAATATGCCTTTACCAGAAGGGTGGCAACAGTGGCAGGGAATTGGTTGAGTAACTTGGATTTTTACCTGATTTCATTACGTCCCAATAAAGCAAAAAATACAGTACAACAGTCGTCTACGAGCGTGGGTGAAATGGTTGACGCGGTGTTTTACTTAGGGGAGCTGAAGCGTGAGATGACGGTGGATCAAGCGGCTTTAGCCGATAAAGCTTGGCTAACGGAAATGACCCGGCGAGCTAAAATATTAGGAGAGGGGCATTTGCTAGGGGTTAAATAATTTACTAAAACAGCAAAACGCTTATGGTCGGTGACGGAGAATTTCACCTGTAGTCTATGCTTGAAGGTAGCTCGTTGTTTATAAAATGTTGTCATAGAAATGTGTAGTCAGAAATATAGTTATTATCTTTTAATCATCTTAGCTTTTACTTGCGTCCCTTTATGGGCTTCAGCACAACTCACTATTGTTACTTTAGCAGATAAAGACTTAACTCATGTGCGTGTTATGGAGAAAACCTTAGCAGAGGCTTATAAGTTATTAAGTATCCCAATTGAGTTGAAGGTAATGCCCAATAAGCG
This sequence comes from Spartinivicinus ruber, assembly GCF_011009015.1. Lineage (NCBI taxonomy): Bacteria > Pseudomonadati > Pseudomonadota > Gammaproteobacteria > Oceanospirillales > Zooshikellaceae > Spartinivicinus > Spartinivicinus ruber. Next base: position 3,304,678 of record NZ_CP048878.1, on the reverse strand, counting down.
ATCTCTGGTTGCTTCAAATAGTGGCAGAGTGGATGGTGAAGCGGGACGGATTGCAGGTATGGAAAAAGAGTACCCGAATTTGATCATGGTACCGGAGTTTCTTTATAGCCTGCCTGTATTTGTTTATAGCAAGAATGAGCGTTTTACTATTGAGGGGTGGGAGAATCTTCGGCCTTATCGAATAGGCGTGTTACGAGGTGCTAAGTATGCTGAAATTGGCTCTAAAGGTATGGATACACTGAAAGTATCCTATGGTATACAGTTGTTTAAAGCGTTGGAAGCAGGAAGAATTGATGTTGCTGTATTGCATGAAAGTGGTAATTTAGCATTGTCTGGAGTAAAGGGGATTCGGATACTACAGCCCCCTTTACAGGAAATTATTATTTTCAACTGTGCTATTAAGAAAGTGAAGAATAAAAAAATATCTGACTTCTGTTCTGAGTTACTAAAGAGTTATACTCGTTAAGCTAATTCTCCACTATATATAAATTCTTGGTATACATATTATTCAGCGGATTTTTATTTAAATACCCTTTAACATGGGGCTTTAGTAAATTACGGCTGACATAATAGTAAAAGGGAATAATCGGAAAATCGGTAACCAGTAACTTTTCTGCCTCCTGATAATAAGGCGTTGGATTGGTGGCGGTGGCTGCTTTAGTTAACAACTCGTCGTATTTTGGGTTATTGTATTTGCCATCATTAGCACCACTGGTGGAAGCCATGACACTGAGCATGGTGGAAGGCTCATTGTAATCCCCATTCCAGCCATAACGGGCAAGTTCAAATTGTCCTTGTCGTTTAGTACTTAAAAAAGTTTTCCATTCCTGGTTGATTAAATTTACTTTAATGTGTTTCAGGTTTTGTTTCCACATGGCTGATACAGCTAAAGCAATTCGCTTGTGGGATTCGTTGGTATTGTATAGTAACTCAAAAGTCAGGGGTTTTTCTTGATTATAACCAGCCTCCGCTAATAATTTGTTGGCTGCTGTATTACGTTGTTGTTGGGTCATTTTGGCAAAAGGGTTACCAGGTGCCACATAACCATCAATATAGGGGGGAGTTAAACTATAGGCAGGTATTTCTCCCATACCTAACACTTTTTTAGCAAGAATATCCCGATCTGTGGCTAAATACAGGGCTTTTCTTACCTTTACATTGTCAAAAGGTGGCTTTTGGGTATTAAAGGCATAAAAGTACGTTGACACAATACCATGGGATTTTACTTCTGCTGTGATGGTTTTTTTTAGTTTTTGATAGTGGTCTTCCGGGATTTCCCGAGTCCAGTGTAATTCACCGGCTTTATAACGGTTTAACTCGGTGTTGGCCGATTCAATGGGTAAATAAGTCACCTGTTCAATTACCGTGTTATCGTTGTCCCAATAGTGAGGGTTACGTTTAGCTTCCATCCGCTCATTCACGACCCACTTGGTTAAGGTGTAGGGGCCATTAGTGACAATATGCTCTGGCTGGGTCCATTTCTCGCCATATTTTTTTACGGTGGCGGGGTGTACGGGGAATGTCGTATAGTGGGCTAGGGTTTTGATAAAGTAAGATAAGGGGTGCTTTAAGGTAATTTCTAAGGTTTTGTTATCAATAGCACGAATCCCTAGTGTTTCAGGCTTTTTTGTACCCTTGATAATAGCATCGGCATTTTTAACCCCAATTAAATCAATATACCAGCCATAACTGGAGCCTAATTGTGGATCAACGGCACGCCGAAAGGTAAATACAAAATCATCGGCTGCGACTGTGTCACCGTTGGACCAACGGGCATTATCCCGTAATTTAAAGGTATAAACGATTTTGTCTTGGCTAACTGTCCAGGACGCAGCTTGCCCTGGTATAATTTTGCCTGTCTCATCTTCAGTCACCAGACCTTCAAATAAATCACGCACGACAAACCCACCGGGACTCCCCTCAACCAGTTGTGGATCCAGAGAGCTGGGTTCTGCACCAATCCCTCGAAAAAACACTTGTTGTTTCGCCAGCTTAGTACCTGGTGGGACATTAGCAGCGTAAAGTAAAGTCACTTGGGATACACTTAAGCAGGTGAGTAATAACCAGTGAAAAATAAAAAAAGTTCTCTTGAGAATATTCATGCACACTCCTTTGGCATTATTGTTATTATCCTATTAAGGAACGTGCACAAAATAACTTACAGTTTTGGCTCCAATCCATCCCGCTTGACTGTGTTGTAAATACTCGATGTAGGCCCACTATGTTCTCTTTTTTGCGCCTTGCCAAACGGGCTTCTTGGAACAAAAATCTAGCAAGTTATTTTGTGCATCTTCCTAAAAGGTAATACAAAGGCGTTATTATTGCATCCTATAAATAAGGAATTTATTTAAGGCTGAAAGGGTTCTAAAAGTAAATTTGCTGTCAAATATGGAATAACAGGGTATTCTTCCACCACTCATGAAGGGCCTTTCCTGGCTTATCAAGAGCTAAAACAATATCTCTGATGTGGCTTCAGAATACCCCTGTTACCCTATATGTTTTAACTTTAGTGTCAGCCTCTGTGAGAGCATAACTGATGTTTATCTTCTAAAAACCCTACAATTTGGGTATACAGTACTGTACATCTATTATTTAAGACTAAGCGAACTTTAATTTATGAATGAAGTAATAACAGAACCTTCGCCAGAGAAATCACGAAAGATCACCCGACTGATTACCTTTGCGGTTATTGTGGCAATTGTTATTGGTTGGCATTCCAGTTGGCTGTATCCACTGAAAATGCTAACGGTCTTTTTTCATGAGCTATCTCATGCGTTGATGACGATTGCCACGGGCGGTAAAGTCGTCAGCTTTGAATTAGACCCACGCCAAGGTGGGGCGGTAATGTCGGCTGGGGGGAATCGGTTTTGGACCTTAACAGCAGGGTATTTAGGCTCTTTGCTATGGGGGGTTGTGCTATTCTGGTTTGCTGATCGTACCCGCTTGGATCGTTATGCGACAGGTGCGCTGACCTTGTTAATGTTAGTGGTTGTTTTGCTTTTTTCGCCTAACCAATTTGCACTGATTTTTTGTTTGGTAGCGGGCGCAGTGTTGGCTTTATTAGCGATTAAAGGCAGCCACTGGCTAAATGATTTAGTGCTTAGGCTAATTGGTATCAGTTGTATGATGTATGTTCCGTTAGACATTATCAGCGATACCATTATACGTAGTCACTTGCGTTCAGATGCAGCGATGTTAGCTGAAGAATTTGGTGGTGCCACGATATTATGGGGATTAATTTGGTTGGTGATTTCTGTAGTAGTGGGGGTGTGGATGATGGTTAAAGTATGGCGAAGTAAGTAATATACTCTTCGCGAATGATTCTTAGGCTTTGTTACTGTCGCTCTTCACCCCAGTCACTTAGTTTATTTAAGTTCCTGGGGCTTCATCGCTCGGTGGCCTCGCCTAAATAACCCTTCGCTATGAGTATACTTTATACCTAGAAAATTTTACTAAAACTGACCTTTTACCCTCTTTAGTAATAATTTTCTATTTTATTCAGCAACACATAGTGAATGACCTAACGCACGGCTATCGTTAGTGCGAATTTGGCAACCATAACCTAAGCCATCCATTGAGCCGCCACCAGCTAATCGAACGATGTCCCAAAAATCCAGGGATAGACAAGCCTTGATTATGTTTTGCTCTGCTTCTGCAGGTGTAGCTAAGCGTGTACCTGCGGGGCAGCCACTATCACCATTGACCTTCATATGGGTATAAGTTGCACATAAGGTGTGGCCTAATAATTGTTCTTCCCGAGGCCTTAAGTTACAGCCATAGCCTGGTCCATCCATGGCGCCACCATCTAATAAACGAGCAATATACCAAGAACCTAAGGCATCACAGGTTTCTGACGAGTGGGCCTTGGCAACTAAGGAGCTGACCATGGTTTCACCTGCTTCGCAGTAGTAGTCTCGTGGGCGGGCAGTAAACTGGGTAGGTTGTTTACATAAACTATGACCCAGTTTACGGGTGTCGTTGGCACGCATTTTACAGCCATAACCTGGCCCATCTAACGAGGCCCCATTGGCAAGTCGGACAATATCCCAGCTACCTAACATACTACAAATATCGGTGTAGTTAGCTTTAACTTCATTGGGATTAACCAGAGAGTAACCAGTTGGACAGGGGCTATCCCCCTCAACTTTTTGAAATTCGGTAGCGGAAGCGCTGGAAATGCCTAAAACAACAGCAAATGAACCACTAACTAAACGCCTGAATTTCATTTAAATCTCCTTATTTTGTTTTATTTATTATTTATATACCCCTCTCTACCCCCAATATATTAAGAAGGGTATCAACCAGTGTAGACACTATACGGCGGGTGTTGAAAATTTACTGGTTATATGGCGGTTATTAATTGTGGCTTAGAAATTCATTCATATGTTGGTTATTTTGGATGCTTAAGTAAGGCATTAAAGCGCTTGATACCTATCAGTCAAAAATGGGATATTTATGGAGCCTTGTTATAGTCTGACTCAAGTATTAGCCTAAAAATGATAAGCAGGGCCAAAATCATGTAATAGAAGGGCTACTAATGAAGTGGTTACTGATTGGATTAATTCGCTGCTATCAGCGCTGGATTTCGCCTTATAAAGGATTTAGCTGTGCTCACGCTGTTTATCACCAAGGTCGTAGTTGCTCGGCAGAAGCCATTTATTTGTTGGAGCAATATGGCATGGTTGTGGGATACCAACGACTAGTCCAGCGTTTTCAAGCTTGTCGCCGAGCTTATCAACAATTGATTACAGAAGATCCCGAGCAAAATGACCAGCGGAGGAGAAGGAGGCGCAGAGATAAAGACAGCAATAAGTTTTGTGATAGCTGCGATTGTTTGGATATTGTTGATTGTAAACCAGAACTGCCCTGTGACATATCGCCTTGTGATATAGGACCTTGCCACTGATTTTGACAGAACTTTTGTACTTGGACAGGTACTAGTATCCCGCATAGTTCGGCATGTGCTTATTTATGAAATGTGTCTCAAAAGGTACATTGCCGCCCCTTGTTTCAGAATTTATTTATAAATAACAGTTGATGCTTCCACGATGGTAGTAATGGTAAGCGTGGTGTAAGCATCCAGACATTAGTTGTGCGGGATGGTGATAGACAATGAGTAGTAACAATCGGCTGCCAGCATGGTGGCAACAGTGGTTGACGGGGTTAATGTTAGTGCTAGCAACGTTAGTTGCGGCCAGTAGTATGGCGAAAGAAAATACGCAGTCTAGCCACAGAGTTGGCTTGCAGGCAAAGCAGGACGTAAAAAAAGTACTGATGCTGTTATGGCGGGGTGAAACGCAAGCCGATCAAGCATTTAAAACAAAGCTGGAAGATAATATGACCAGTATTCAATTCACCCAAATTGATGTCAATCAAGACCGTAAACAGCTGGCGAATACGTTACGCAAGCAAGTTTCATCATTTGATCAATATGATCTTATTTATGTATTTGGTACCACTGCCACTCGAACAGTCAGGCATTATACCCATGATAAGGTGCCATTATTATTCAATATGGTCTCAGACCCAGTGGGGTCAGATATTGTTGAAAAATTTGCAGAGCCACCAAAAGGATTAACTGGTGTTAGTGATGGGGTATCAGTGGCTTACCAAGTTCATGTGCTTCAGCAGTTAATCCCCTTTAAATCACTACTGGTGCCGTATAATCCTAAAGAGCGTAATGCTGCACTCTATGTCCAACAGCTAAAACCCATAGCGAACAGTCTAAATATTAAATTGAATATTGTGCGGGTATCAGACAAAGAGCCTATTTGGCAAGGTTTCTTAAAAAAACTGGCAAAAGGAGAGTGGCAAGCAGATGCTGTGTTAATTCCACAAAGCTCATTTTTGGTCAGCAAAACAGATACCATAAAGAGACTGGTCAGCAAGTATAAAATGCCAGTATTTACTGCATCTGCAAGTGGCATTAAATTAGGTGCACTCGCTTCAGTTGCTCCTAACTTAAGTCACTTAGGTGAGCTAGCGGCTGATAAAGCGATTGCTATTTTAAATGGTAAAGCAGCTGAGACCATCCCTATTGAGCGTATTGAACGGCCTGGCATTATTGTTAATAAAAAGGAATGGAAAAAACTGCGCAAACCAATACCGAAGTCATTGATGAAAAAATGCTACTTTGATAATGACGAGGTATGTAAATAACGTTTTATATCAGTAACTTTCATACCTCATAAAAAGGGCAAGGATGCCCTAATATTAACAATGAGCAAAGTGGTCAATTTGTTGCACTGATAGTGAGGGCGAATAATGCTACAAGAGATAGGCACTATCTTCGTGTTATTTGGAATAGCCCTCCAATCCTTTGCTAATTGCCAATTAAAAGTACGAGTCGCTGATTTTCCTCCCCAATATTATCAAAATGAAATGGGGCAGTGGCAAGGAATGTCCATCGAGTTGACCGAAGTGTTATTCAATGAAGTAAGTTGTACACCGGTCTATATTAAATCACCCTGGAAAAGGTCTTTTATTCTATTAAAGAGTGGAAAGCTTGATATGATGACAAATTTGTCAATAACAGAAGATCGGAAGGCTTTCCTTCACTTTATTGGGCCTCAACGTGACGAAACCATTGTTTTAGTCGTTCATAAAGACAGTCATTATCATATAAACTCACATGCTGATCTGGCAAAACTGCCACATAAAGTGGGGTTTGAAATAGGCGCATATTATGGCGAAATTTTTGATAACTTATTCAAGCAAGACCAAGCATTTGCCAGTCGGTTTGAGACAGTGCCTCATTCTGAACAAAATATTCATAAATTGCAGCTAAAAAGAATCGCTGGTTTTTGGTGATTTGTATTCAGTTAATTATCGTATAAAAATTGATCCACTTTATAGCCACGTTAAAATTCATCCCTTTGTTATCAATCAAAACTGGGTTTATTTTGGGCTAAGTAAACAGTCGGTATCAGAAGCACTATTTAATCAACTAGAAGAGCCTACCAAAAGGCCGCCTCGCAAAATAAATTTAAGCAGGTTTTATCACGTTATCGATAAGGGCGTTTTCAGTTCAGTCTGCTTTTGTATTGTAAATAATCAACAAGTGCATCTAGCTCTTGATCTGAAAGATCTAGATGATCAGGCATTTTAGAATAGCGAAACTTAGAAGGCTGTTTGATAAATGCTTTTATCATAGATTTTGAGCGATACTCTGTAATGCTTTGGGGGGCGTTTAAGTCAGGTCCAAATTTGCCACCTTGCTGGTTAATTGAGTGACATTGAAGGCAGCGGCCTTTAAACAGCTGGTAACCTTGATAAACAGTTGTACTACTAGTTACTCCTTGTGGGTAAACAGCCGGATACTGGTTTTCAAACTGAATAAGGCTGATTGATGCTAATTGCCAAGTCCAGGGAAATGCATATTCTGTTGTCTGTTGCTTGCCTGTCCATACCAGATAAAAAGGGCCAGGTGATACTTTGCTGTGGCCTACAGGTTCCCAGCCATTAGCATCAATATCAAAAAAGGTGAGATATCCCCCTTGTTCATATAATTTTGATACTTTACTGATGGCACTATAGCCATCGCTAGCAGTAAAAGTTGCATCAGAATATGCATGGTTTTTCCATTTGTCGCCAAATGCTAATTGTAATACATCTTGTATTTTAAAAGCTAAAAAGCGTTTGGTTTTGCCGTAGTGAGGGTCTTCAAATGATATTTTATGCGTTTTAAGTTGCGATTTTAACTCTTCCAGAGTGAATGTTTTAGGGGGCTGTTTTACTATTGAAAATTCAAGTTTGGCAATGCTAGCAAAAGTTTGATTGATAAGCAGTAAAGCCATAATAGCTAAATGACTTAACAAGCGTGTTAGTATTTTTTGCATATGATCATCCATAAATGGCGATTGTGGATGATTGTCCCTAGTATTTCATGCAGAAAATAAGATAACAACTTCTTATCCATTTATCCTCTGGCTAGTTGCCTTTTCTTGACATAAGGCCCACTATGTCTGTAAACAAGCGACTTGTCAGAAAATAAATAGCTTTGGAAGTCTGTTACCCAACTTTTTGCATGAGCCACTAGCGGAATTAATAATCCACTAATTAATAGAAGCGTGCTAATTGTGTGCAAAAATTACTGCTTAACTAACTACTTTTGCTTGATGAGTTCAGCAACTTATATGCCGGTTGCTCAAAGGCTTCTACTAATAGGTATAGATAGGCAAAGGTTTATTTTTTGTATAAAAACCTGACCTATTTAGCGACTACCTACTTTTGATTAATCGATCTATGCTAAAACTGATAGCATGGGATAAAGTATGTAGAAAATAATGAATCGTAGAAAAGTCTTAGCTGTGCTGATTGCCATAGTGGTGGGGGTAATTGGCCTGACTCAAAGTATATAGCTCAAGAGCTGGTCTTAGGTTTATTTGACAGCAAGCTAAAACCATATCGTTGGGCAGAGCAAGGTGTTGTTAAAGGGGCTGATCCGGATATAGTTAAAGAAGCTGCTATACGCATAAATGTAAAGATAAATATTCTGACAATGCCCTGGAAACGAATTTTACTTTTAATTAAAAATGGTAGTTTGCATGGAGCGATAGGTGGTTATAAAAATGCAGAAAGGCTTGCTTATGGCATTTATACCGAAGTCCCTTTGCACTACAGCTATTTTAGCATTTTTACGTTAAAAGGAGGAAAGCTATATTTTACTAAGATAAAGGATTTATATGGTAAACGAGTCGGAAGGTTAAGTGGCTATAATTTTAGTGATGAGTTTAACCTGGCAGTAGCACAGAACAACATTTTTCTGACGGATGCAAATAAACGACATCAGTTGTTCACAATGTTACAAACAAAAAGATTGGATGCTGTCATTGATGCACACTCACCAACGCAGATTGCACTTAAAGAACTGAAAATTGACACAATTATTGCGTTGCCAAAGCCTGTCACTCAGCCTAGAGGCTCTTATTTATGGTTTTCCAAGTCTGCGCAAATTTCACCCGACATTATTGAGCGCTTTAACCAAGCACTAAAAAAAATGCTGCAAGACGGTAAAATTGAGCAGATTACATTAGGGTATGGGTTTAGGTATAAGCCCTAAACAGACCTACAGGGCATATCTCATTAAACAGATACCCTAAGTTAGAATAAAGTATGAGAGTGGTGTAGCTGCAGTCCTTAAAGATTTAGCTTACTAACCTTCTAAAACTGTCTTACAGGGCAATATATTGTCTGATTGTCTGTCAGGTTGTGACGGTGTTTATAAAACCTAACTCACTGCTAATTTTTTATCTCTTACTCCAAAAGATAAAAAAGTGATGGCTCAACGGCTGTCTGAGACCTAAGTCGTATAGAGTAAAGTTAAAATATTATTGATAATTGTTATCATTTGCAATAATATCTACAAGATATCAGTTTTTATTGGTGGGCCCCGCTAGTAAATCGTCACGTCAATGAGAAGAGGTTCCCATGAAAAGTAATTGTTCAGAGTTAATCCCAACGGGTTCTGAACTGATCAGTCATTATGATGCTAATGACTTTTCATTTTTCTTTGGTACACCAAAACATGCTTTACTCGCTCGTGGTGTACAACAGATGTTAACTACAACAGAAGCTGCTGATGGGCTACCTGATGCGATTAAAACAATGCAAGCCAAAGCACGAGCAAAAGGCTACTTTAACCCTATTGTTGTAGGAGCTGTGCCTTTTGATACAAATAAAAGTGCACAATTGGTGATACCTGATTATGTAGAGCGAACAAGACAAGTGAAGTATGGCTCAATGAGTAAACCTAATAATAGTGTTACTCAAGCCACGAAAATAACAGAGATACCAGCAGCAGAAGCTTATAAAGCAGGGGTAAATAATGCGCTACATCAGTTTCGTACGACAGAATTAAATAAGGTTGTGTTATCCCGTTCATTACAAGTGATGGCACCTAGCCCCATTGATGTACAGCAGTTATTAACACAACTGGCTGCTGATAACGCAGCAGGTTATACTTTTGCTGTTAATTTGGCTGAAGCTCAGGCAATCACTAATAATGCATCTGTGTCCCATGGGCGAACACTCTTAGGTGCAAGCCCTGAGCTATTAGTTTCTCGATCAGGCTCGATGGTACAGTCTAATCCATTAGCAGGCTCAATTCCCCGAAGCAGTAACCCAAAAGAAGACCAGCAGCGAGCAGCCGCTTTGCTAGAGTCAGCGAAAGACCTTCATGAACATGCGGTGGTGGTTGATGCAGTGGCTGAAGCATTGCGCCCTTATTGTAAAATACTCGATGTACCTGCTAAACCATCAGTAATATCTACTGCTACCATGTGGCATCTTTCTACTTTTATTCAAGGTGAATTACTTGATCCTACCACTTCATCATTAACCCTGGCTCATGCACTACATCCTACACCTGCCGTATGTGGTTATCCTCCTGCGATGGCGAAGGAGGCTATAAAAACCATTGAGCCTTTTGATCGAGGTTTTTTTACTGGTATGTTGGGTTGGTGTGACAGTCATGGTGATGGTGAGTGGATTGTAACTATTCGTTGTGCTGAAGTGGCTGGTAGCGAAATGACATTATTTGCGGGTGCAGGCGTGGTTGAAGGTTCCTGTCCGGAAAGTGAGTGGAATGAGACAGGGGCGAAATTTCGTACGATGTTAAATGCTATTGGTATGGCACCACTTTCAGAAGTAAATAAATCAGCAACGAATCAGCTTGAGGCAAGTTAATGATAATGGCAGAACAAGTATTGCCAGCTAAATTTGATGAAGCTGATTGTCCCCGATGGCCACAAGCACTGGCTGATTATTATCGTCAAGCTGGTTATTGGCAGGGAATGACATTTGGTGACATGTTAAAAAGACAGGCGCGACAATTGCCTGATCATGAAGCGCTGGTTTCTGCCAATGATCGTTGGACTTATCAAGTTTTTGATCAAAAAGTCGATCAGTTAGTCAGAGGTTTTCATCAGTCAGGTATTGAAAACCGTGATGTGGTGGTTGTGCAGTTACCGAATATTAATGAATTTTTTGCTGTTTGTTTTGCTTTGTTTCGGTTGGGTGCTATTCCTGTCATGGCACTGCCAGCTCATCGCCGTCATGAAATCGGTTATTTTTGTCAGTTTACCCAAGCTAAAGCATATATTATTGCTGATAAACACTTGGGATTTGATTATCGCCAATTAGCCAGAGAGGTTCAGGCAGAAGTACCTTCACTCCTGCAAGTGATTGTGGTGGGCGATGCACAGGAATATACTTCATTAGCTGAGCTTTATCTTAAACCTGAAGCAAATGACGTTCTAGCAACACTAGCTAAACCTGGTTCAAATAGTACTGCTTTATTACAAGTCTCTGGTGGTACGACAGGGTTACCTAAGTTAATTCCTCGCACCCATGATGACTATTTATATAGTGTGAAAGTGAGTGCAGAGGTTTGTGCTTTGAGCACAGCAAGTAGTTATTTATGTTGTCTGCCTGTCGCTCATAATTTTCCCTTAAGCTCGCCAGGTACCATGGGTGTTTTTTATTCTGGTGGAAAAGTGGTATTAACGAAAGATACTACGCCTGAAACAGTTTTTTCACTTATTGAAAAAGAGCAAATAACGATTACTGCTGTGGTCCCTCCAATGGCCTTACTATGGTTGGAGGCAGTGAAAAATACTCCATTTGATTTATCCAGCTTACAGGTATTGCAAGTAGGCGGTGCAAAATTCAGTGCAGAAGCTGCTAAGCAAGTGAAACCTGTATTAGGTTGTCAGTTGCAGCAAGTGTTTGGTATGGCTGAAGGATTGGTTAATTATACCCGCTTAATTGATGACGACGATATTTGTATTCATACCCAAGGCAAACCGATGTCGCCAGCCGATGAAGTACGGGTGGTCGATGAAGAAGATAACCCAGTGCCGATTGGTCAAATAGGTCAATTACAAACCCGTGGCCCTTATACGATATGTGGTTACTATAAAGCCCCACAGCATAATGCTAAGGCATTTACAGCAGATGGCTTTTATTGCACGGGCGATGAGGTGAAATTAACTGAGTCAGGCTATTTAATTGTGGTTGGCCGAGTAAAAGACCAAATCAATCGCGGCGGAGAAAAAATTGCGGCAGAAGAAGTGGAAAACCATTTGCTGGCCCATCCGGCTATCCATGATGCTGCTTTAGTGGCTGTGCCTGATGAATCATTAGGCGAAGCCAGTTGTGCGTTTGTAATTTGTCCTGTTGATCAATCACCAAAAGTGATGGCATTAAAACGCTTTTTACGTGAGCGAGGGTTAGCGAATTATAAAATTCCAGATCTAATTGAATTTGTGGATGCTTTCCCCAAAACAGCAGTGGGCAAGGTTAATAAAAAAGCGTTACGAAACAGTTTAAATTAATAATAGGAAAACTTGAAGTTATGGCTATTCCTAAAATTGCAGCTTATCAATTACCAACTGCTGAGCTAATGCCAGAAAACCGGGTGGATTGGGAGTTTGATCCAGCAAGGGCCGTGTTGTTGGTGCATGATATGCAGCAATATTTTCTGAATTATTATGATTGTAATGCTGAGCCTATTCCAAGTGTTGTGGCCAATATCCAAACAATCAAACAACAGTTGAAGTCATTAGGCGTCCCTGTTATTTATTCTGCTCAGCCTGGTGACCAAACGCCAGAGCAGCGCGCCTTGTTGCAAGATTTTTGGGGTAAAGGGTTAGCCGCTGATCGTGCCGAAACCGATATTACTGATTTATTAATGCCAGAAGGTAATGATCAAGTGATTACCAAATGGCGCTATAGTGCTTTCCAACGTACTGACTTATTAAAAATGATGCAAGAACAACAGCGAGATCAGTTGGTGATCTGTGGTATTTATGCCCATATTGGTTGCTTGCTCACAGCAGCGGATGCTTTTATGAATGATATTAAAGCTTTTTTTGTCAGCGATGCGGTGGCAGATTTTACTCAGCAAGATCATATAATGGCTGTTAATTATGCTGCACAACGTTGTGCTAGGACTGTCACAACACAACAACTGTTGGCTGATGCTACTGAGCTAACAGCAAATATACCCACTGATAAGCAGCAACTAAAACAATTAATTGCAGGCTGGTTGAGTGTGGACAGCGATGAGCTGGAAGACGATGATAACTTAATTGAATGTGGGCTGGACTCTATTCGGGTAATGTCACTGCTAGAACAGTTTAAGGCAACTGGTAAAAATATCAGTTTTATTGAATTAGCAGAAAATCCAACGGTGGCTGGATGGGCTGGACTATTAATTAATGGCTGAATAATGATTATGGCAAAAAAACTGATCAATTGTCTTTTACTAATGGGGCTTGTTGTTTTAGCAGGCTGTCAGCCTGCAGAAGAATCGAATGATATACAGTCTGACCGTTCAAATGATAGTAATGAAACGACACAAGTTGTCTTACATAATCAGTCAGCGACTGATGAAGACTATCGCCAAGTAACGGATGCTACAGGTGCGGTTGTTGCTATTCCCAGTCAACCAAAGCGAGTGATTGTACTGAGTGAGTTTGACTTGGATAGTTTAATTGCACTGGGTATTCAGCCATTAGGGTCGACTGCAGGAAGAGGGCAAGCAACAGTACCCAGTTATTTAGCTGCACATATAGCTGATATTAGTATTGTTGGGCGATTAGGCTTACCAAGTTTAGATAAGCTTATTGAGTTGAAACCTGATTTAATTTTAGCGGGAGGCTTTATCGACCCTGTTGCGTTAAAACAGGTTCAAAAGATAGCGCCTACCATTATCACTCATAAAGTGGGTGAAAATTGGAAGCAGGCTTTCCAACGCACAGCAAGTATACTTGGTCAGAAACAAGCTGCAGATAATTTCTGGGCAAGATATCAAAAACGTGTAGAGCAGCTAAAAACATCCTTAGGGGAAAACGCCAATGCTGAAATCAGTGTCGTACGTTGGAACCCCACAGGTCCTGGATACATGTTAGGTGACTCATTTATTAGCTCAGTATTAAACGATGTGCAATTGAAACGACCTGTGGCGCAAAACCAGCCGGGGGCAGGTCATTCGCCATCCCTCAGTTTAGAAGCATTGGAACAAATTGATGGTGATTGGTTGTTTGTTGGTACCCTTGCGGAAAAAGGTAAAGCAGCGCAAGCTTTAGAGCACATTAAAACAACAGACGTTTTTAAAAAGTTAAAAGCCGTACAAAACAACCATGTAGTTAGCGTTGATGGTTCGTTATGGACGAGTGTTGGTGGTCCGTTGGCGGCAATGGCGGTGTTGGATGACTTAGCAAAAGTATTTAAGGATTCATAGGATTTGTTTGCTGTAAAACTAATTAAACAACATAATGAGCCTAATATTTGGCTCATTAGTTATTTGTTAATTGCTGTTCTTGCCATATTTTTGCTAATTTCCCTTACAACTGGTGCTGGTTATATCAGCGTTGGACAAAGCTTGGCTTACTTGCTTGGACAACCTGATGCCATTGCTGATAATAAATTAGCCTCAGTAATGGAGACCCTACGAATGCCTCGGACAATCGCAGCCATTATTATTGGGGGGTGTTTGGGAGTGGCTGGTACTTTAATGCAGACAGTGACTCGTAATCCGTTGGCTGAACCTGGCTTATTAGGGGTTAATGCTGGAGCTGCGTTAGGGGTTGTGATTGGTATTAGTTTTTTGGCGGCTGAAACAGGTTATGCCTATTTAGTTTGGGCAATACTTGGCGCCTTGGTAGGTAGTGGGATCATTCTCTGGGTGGCTAATCATGGTTCAGCTGTGGTGACGCCTGTTAAGTTAGTGCTGGCAGGCATTGCAATTAGCGCCACATTTCATGGTATTACTTCGTTTTTATTAATTAACAGCCAGGCGACTTATGATCAATATCGTTATTGGGTGTTGGGCTCTTTGGCGGGAGTTGACTTAAAGAGTATAAGTCAGGTGTCACCTTTTTTAGTGATTGGTTTAATTGCATCACTGATATTAACCAGGCCACTTGCCAGTTTAATGTTAGGGGATGATGTAGCTAAATCACTAGGACATAAGCCTGCATTAACCCGTTTCATTGTCACTATCACAGTTACTTTACTCGCTGGAGGCTCAGTGGCCTTGGCAGGGCCAATTAGTTTTTTAGGATTAATTGCACCGTTTTTGGCAAGAGCGATTACAGGACCAGCTTTATTTCATCAACTTATTTTGTCAGCGTTATTTGGTGCTTTAGTGGTGTTGATTGCTGATATTTGTGCCCGACTAATTGTCCAGCCATTTGAAGCATCCGTTGGGGTAATTTTGGCAATTATCGGGGCGCCTTTATTAATTGGTTTAACCCATAGTAGCCGCTTTAGTCAGCTTATCTTAAGTAAAACAGGGAGCTGATTCTTGACTGATTCGATGATTAAATTGGCTTTAACTAAACATCATGCAGATAGAGCGTTAGCTGTCAGGCTAAATAATGGTCGTTATTCATTGGTGTTTAATCGGCCAGTTATTCTACTAAGTGCAGGGTTAATAGTTTTACTGATTTTATCTGTGTTGGGTTCATTGTCCTTAGGCGCCACTATCTTAAATTTTCAAACCGTTTTTGATGCTTTATTAGGGCAGAGTACACAAAGTCAACAATTGCTGGTGAATGAATTTCGTTTACCAAGAGTAGTTGCGGGTTTAATTGCTGGGTTTGCTTTAGCTATCGCTGGCAGTCTTATTCAAAATGTGGTCAGAAACCGTTTGGCAACACCTGATGTACTGGGGATTAATGAAGGGGCCGCATTATTGATGTTAATCGTACTGGTTAGCAGTAATGTTGGGTTAATGGGACCTTGGTGGGTTGCACCTGTGGGAGCATTTGTATCAGGCATATTATTGTTAATAATAGCAAAAGGTCTGGGTACGCAAGGTTATCGCTTAATTTTGGTGGGATTGGCACTAACTTATTTGGTGCGTTCCATCAGTGAATTGATGCTGGCCCATATTAATTCATTACATGCCAGTGCGACTTATAGTTGGTCTGTGGGTAATTTAAATGGCCGAGGATATGAAGTCGCTGAACCTATTGCTATTGGTTTAGCTGTGTTGCTGCCTTTAGTCTTGATTATTTCACGGCAGCTAAAGATATTTCAATTAGGTGAAGAGTTAGCCAGTACCTTAGGGGTGAACATTTTTCAGACTCAACTTACAGCAATTTGCTTGGCTATTCTTTTTGCTGGTTTAGCTGTGGGTATTGGTGGGCCAATTGGTTTTGTCGCTATTGTCGCACCAGTGATTATTAGTAAAATTTTAGGCAGTACCCACTTGGCCATGATCAACACGGGATTATTGGGTGGTATTTTAGTGATTGTTGCGGATACCTTAGGGCGGTTTTTGGTAGCGCCTTTGGAAATACCTGTGGGTGTGTTAACCAGTATTTTAGGTGGGCCATTTTTGTTGTGGGTATTATTAAGTAATAAAAATACCTGAAGCCATTTTTCAAAAAAGTGAACCAGAAATAAACGAAAGCCAAAGTGAATGGGTTTCTGTAAAAGGGTATGAGGTAATTTGTGAGTTTAGTTGTAAATCACTTGACAGCAAGTTATGACCAGTTTTTAGCAGTTAATGATATTAGTCTTTCGGTGCAAACTGGAGAGGTTGCGGTTATTGTTGGGCCAAACGGTTGTGGTAAATCCACTTTATTTCGAAGTATTGCACGCTTGCATAAGCCTGATACTGGAGAAATATTAGTTAACCAACAAAATATTTGGCAATTAAAAGCCAACCAAGCAGCTAAACAACTGGCTTTATTACCTCAAGTGCCACAGGCTCCAGATGATATTACCGTGAGAGGGTTAGTGCAGTTTGGGCGACATCCACATCAGGGGCTGTTTCGTCAATGGTCTGCTCAAGATGAACAGGTTATAAGTCTGGTGTTGGATGTGACGGGAGTGACTGAATTAACAGGGCGGAAATTATCCCAGTTATCGGGTGGGCAACGTCAACGTTGTTGGCTGGCCATGGTATTAGCCCAGGAAACCCCATTAATATTATTGGATGAACCCACCAGTATGCTTGATCCAGGGCATCAACTGGAAGTATTACAGCTAGTACGACAGTTGGCACATAAGGGTAAAACATTTGTGTTAATTCTGCATGACTTAGTAGCTGCGGCTAAATATGCAGATTACTTAATTGCAATGCGAGACGGGAATATAATAGCATCGGGTAAGCCCAAAGATATTATTACAGCCCAACTGGTAAAACAATTGTACGATATAGATGCAGATATTTTACAGTCACCAGAAGATGGTAAACCAATTGTAGTTGCCAGAGCCAGCTAACAGTTTTAGTTTTGAGTAAATCAAGTACTGCCATTAAACAGAGCAATAGTTTTTAATATTTGTTTTATTAGTCAACAATAATAAAGGGCAACTCTACTATTTATTTAATTAAACATGCCCTAAAGCCTGATAAGTGAAATTTATTTACTGAATTTATTTGATATTAATGCCGACAGATATATAACAGTAGAAATTTGGAGAGTATTTTGAACGCCAGTAGTAATGTTTCAAAAAATGTTTTATCACCACTTACCTTGGCTATATTAGCAACTATGCCTGCTGCAACATTGGCTGATGATAAACAACAGAAGAATTATACGACGCTTGACTCAGTCGTAGTGACAGCAACAAAAACAGAGCATGATTTGACTACGGCACCAGCATCCATGTCAGTCATTACCAGTGAGCAATTAAAGGAGATGCCAGTTTCTGATATCAGTGATGCGATCCGTCATACAGTGGGGGTGTTTCAAGACAAGAAAGGGGGTAATGGGCGACAAGGGATTGGTATTCGAGGTTTAGATAGCTCTTATACCTTAATTTTAATCAATGGTCGTCGAGTTAATTCAGTCAATACTTTAATTCGAGGCAACGACTTTGATTTATCGACTATTCCACTTAATCAGGTCGAGCGCATTGAAGTTGTGCGTGGGCCGATGTCATCTTTATATGGTTCAGAAGCATTGGGTGGGGTAGTTAATATCATTACCAAGCAAGCAGACAATCAGTGGGGGGGGCAGATCAGTGTTGATTATTCAACTCCTGAAGGTAGTGGCAGTGATGATGGTAATGAAATCCGCACCAGTATCAGTACGAGTGGAGCGTTAATTGAAAACAAGTTATTTCTGTCTTTTCATGGGAATAAATATGATAGAGAGGAATGGACGCCTTTTCAGGATGATTCGGCAACTGCCACAGTTAATGAACGGATATTGTCAGGACTTGAAGGTCGCAATAGCACCAATGCTAATCTTGGTTTAAGCTGGAAATTGAATAGTAATCAGACGATTGATTTTGAATATGGCTATGGCCATGATGATCGTAAAGCCCATATCAGCCAAAGTAGGAGTAATAAAATTACTGATCAAGAAACACGACGGGACACTTATACATTAACCCACAAAGGAGACTGGTACTGGGGAAGTAGTCAGGTACGTGTTTATCAGGAAGAGATTGAATTTAAAGAACGCAGTACCACCGTAGCTAATGGCGATATCACCCAAACCAACCAGGTGGTTGATGGCTTTATCAATAAAACCTTTGGTGATCATGCGATTACTACAGGTGCAGAATATAGAAAGTCAGAACTGGATAATGATATTAACTTAAAGCAATCCGGCAGCGCTGATGTTTCACAAAAGGCGCTGTATATTCAAGATGAATGGCAGTTAACCCAGGATTGGTCATTTACTGGCGGTGGGCGGTTGGACGACCATGAGTTTTTTGGCCGTGAATTTAGCCCCCGTGGTTATTTAGTTTATACCCCAACAGATGCCTTAACCATTAAAGGTGGTGTGGGTACCGCATTTAAAGCCCCGACGTTAACTCAGCTAACCAAAGAGTTTAGTATTCCAAGTTGCGGTGGCCAAAAAAATGGTTGTACTTTAATTGGTAATCCAGATTTACAGCCAGAAAAGTCGAAAAGCTATGAACTTGGGTTCACCTACCAAGGAAACAGCTGGGATATAGGTACTACAATTTTTCGCACTGACATTAAAGATAAAATCACACTGGGTAAGCCGGTCCATGGTCTGAGAACCTATAATAATGTAAGTAATGTAAGGGTCGATGGAATAGAGTTAAGTGGTAGTGTTGATTTAACAGACAGTGTATTTTTAACTGCAAATTATTCCTATACAGATTCAAGGGACCGAGATAGTGGAGATAGATTAACAGGAACACCTAGAGAAAATGTGAATGTTCGTCTGGATTGGGAAGTAGACAGCAAGTTAGGTGCATTTACTCAAGCCCGCTATATTGGAGACCAGGAAAGTTTTCGCGGTAACAAGAATTTACCAGGATACAGTTTAGTGGATATGGGTGTCACCTATCAGTTAACTGAACAAGTGAGTTTACGTTCTGGCATCACCAATTTGGCTGATACAAGGCTGGATAAAAAAGACGACAGTTTTGGCTATGTAGAAAGAGGGCGGACTTTCTATGCCGGGTTTACTGCATCTTTCTAAGTATTGATTATTTTACTGCTTTGCATCAATCAATGGGTCATGGATGACCTTTTTTAGTCTAAAAATCTTTATCTTTAAAAAGTAAGATAAATAAACTATGAATTTCCAAAACAAAGTTGTTCTTGTGACTGGCGCTGCACAGGGTATTGGTGCCGCTGTCGTTGATAAATTATGTCAGTATGGAGCAAAAGTTGCTGCTTTAGATAGTAATGAAACTGTACTTTATCGTTTTATCGATAGTCTGAGAAGTCAAACTGTTTTACCTTTTGTGGTTGATATTAGTGATAGTAGACAAGTGATTTGTGTTGTAGAGCAAATAGAAAAAACGCTTGGTCCTATTGATTATCTGGTAAGTGTGGCAGGTATCTTAAGAATGGGGGATTTACTTGCACTATCAGATGAGGATTGGCAAGCGACTTTTTCAGTTAATACGACAGGTGCCTTTAATATAACCCGTACCGTAGCTCGTTATATGAAGGAAAGATGCTCAGGGTCAATGGTTGTAGTCAGTTCCAATGCAGCTTCTGTCCCTCGAATGCAGATGGGGGCCTATGCTGCTTCAAAAGCAGCCGTGACAATGTTAGCAAAGTGTTTGGCATTGGAATTAGCTGCATTTAATATCCGTTGTAATATTGTTTCCCCTGGCTCTACTGATACAGCAATGCAGCGTGCTTTATGGACAGATGCAAGTGGCCCTGAAAAAGTAATAGCTGGTTCTCTTGATCACCACCGATTAGGGATTCCCTTACAAAAAATTGCCTCCCCGGATACAATTGCTGATGCTGTGATATTTTTATTATCTGAACAAGCCAGCCACATTACTATGCATGATTTACGAGTAGACGGGGGGGCCACATTAGGTTGTCAATGATTATCTACAGGTGTGCTACTAAGGTAAGTATAGGGTGAAACAGCCGCCACTACTATTGATTAGACTATTATTACTTAGCTCGATTTTTCCTTGGTGTTTTGCTTGTTGATGAACTTTAGCAATTTCCTGGGCAAAATATAAACCTAAAAAAGTACTGCCACTATGACCTTTGGTAATTATAGTAGCTGGTTGTTGGTAAGCTATCATGTTATCAGGAAAACCTTTGCCATTATCATGTACTTGCAGGACTAGTTGGGCATTTTGTTGTTTTGCTAAAATTAGGATTTTATCTTTGGTGTAGCGCGCAGCGTTAACTAGCACATTATTCAATACACAACCGATTAGATATTCATCAAAATACCAGGAAAGATTATCGTCACACTCTACAGCTACTGTAATATCTTTATATTGAAATAAATACTGATTTCTTGCTATTTGCTCTTCAATAACATCAGAGATAAATAATTGTTGTTTATTTATAAGTAGTTGGTGATCTTGCAATCGGTAAAAGCTTAGTAGTTGGGTTAAATCGTTATTTATTCGGGAGTATTCATAATAAAGCAGCGCGTAGTTATCTATCGCGTCTTTGTTGTCTTCGGGAATATGTAACCTAAGCTCATCCAGTGATTGAACAACCATTGATAAAGAGTTTTTGATATCATGAGCGCAAGTGGCTAATATAGTTGACATATCTATGCTGGCATCTGGCTTCAGCATGATCAAAACCTCACTTCAATTATCTATACTTTTCTCGAATGACCTTTAGGCTTTGTTACCCTCGTTTTTGACCACCAAGGATGGTGGAAGCGCAGTTAATGCATGGAGCATTTAACTGTCACCTCAGCGATTTAGTTTACTAAACTCCTGGGACTCCATCACTCGGTGGCCTCGCCTAAATTATCCTTCGCTGTGAGTATATACCGATTTATATTTACACCTTAAAATGATTCAAGATGGGTATGTCTTTGGTCAAATGTTGCTTGTTATTACTATGCATATTTTTTAGATTTCTCTTGCCACTGTTTAACAGGTTTAAGTAGTTTCTGATACCGGTTGTATTGGGGGTGGTTCTCTCTCAAATGTTTGACATTGATAAGTGACTGTTCACATAGGTCAAGCCACTTATGTGAAAATTTTTCTTGTAATAGATAAAGGCAGGCTTGAATTAAATTGAGGTTGAGGCCTGGGTGTCTGGGTGACAGTTCCAATGCTTTTTGAAATTTCTCGACGGCCTGTAAATAATCTTTTTGCTCGTAGAGCAAAATACCTTCTTTGTTGGCGATAGCTGCTTCTTGTCTAACTTTTTGACTAATGGGTTCATCAAGAAAGGAAATGATCTTATTTACATAAGCTTTATCATCAGCATACTCTTCCATCAGTTGATAAAAAATAGTTTCGGCAAGCTCTTTTTTATTACATAAAAAGAGCGTTTTTGCTATCTCAAACTTGGTATCAGGTAATAAATTATTTTCTGGTTCATTGTAGCTGTTTTGAACATTTTCAAACAGCTCGTCCATTGTTGTCATGTCTTTTTTTTGAAAGGCTGCTTTTGCTTTAACCAAATCGATTTTTATTAATTTATTTAGGTCAAGACTAAAGCGCTTACCCGCTTGCTTTAATAGTTGAGAGGATTCTTGAATGGCTTTTGCAGGATTAATGCTCTCATCTTCTTGTGTTAGGTCGATCAAACAGGTTGCCAGGTCAATATAGTTATCAGGGTCATCATGACAAGAATTTTCACCTAATTCTAAGGTACGTCTGAAGGCTTTGGTGGCTACATCTAAACTGCCTGCTTCACGACTGACTTGCCCTAATTTTTGCTGGCGCAAAATTGCATAAGGAGAGATGTTTACTGCTTGCAGTAACATTTTTTGTGCTTCTTCAGTATTGCCTTGGTTAAGGAGCACTTGTGCCATTTCATCGTATCCAGCCATAGAGTTTGGATTAATTTTGAGCAATTGCTCGTAGTGCTTTAATGACTGACTTTTATCACCTTTCTGTGACTCAATTCTACCTAACATTTGATGGGGCCAGTCAACACTGCGCTCAGCTAAAATGGTATTGCATAAGTCTTTTGCTTCATCATATTGCTTGTTTATAATTAGTAATTCGCATAGTTGCTTTTGATACCAAGGTGTGAGCCGGCTTTCGTTGGATAATGCTTGCTTACAATCTTCAATCGCTTGGGTGAATTTCTTTTTGCTGATAAGTTTTTTGATGGGGGATATAACATTGATTTGTTTAACTAGTTTTTCCAAACGTTTTTTTAGCAGGGCTTGGTTAATTGGTTTAGAAAGATACGCATCAGGCTGACACTCAAGGGCACCCATGACTAAATCTTTAGAGGTTTCAGCGGTAATCATTATGAAGACACAAGTTGGGCTTAGCAGGTTGAGATGTCTTAGTTCTTCTAAAAGCTGTTGGCCATTCTTGCCTTCACCTAAGTTAAGGTCGCAAATAATAATATCGTAACTTTGTTGACCACAAGATGATAGAGCTAGCTTGGCATTTTGAACCATATCAATAGAGCTAATGCCAATTTCTTGTAACATTTTCTTTAATGATAGCCGAAAGTTTTCAAAGTCGTCGACAATTAGAACTTTCTTTTTGTCGAAGATGTTAGAGCCCTTTGATTCAACATGTTGTATGGTATTGAAAACGTCCATCTTTGTAAAAGCTCTGTTGCCTCATCATTATTTTTAATTACTTTTTATATTTTAGTTGTTATTCCCCCAAGTATAGCCAAAGTGTTGGTTTTGTATGGTGTACTTGAATTGTCAAGTTAACGTTGTAAATTCTTAATAAAGCTAATTTATTAAAATGTTATTAGAAAAGTAAATAAAAATGATTAGTTAAAGTGCGATTCTTTCGCTTTCGCTTTCGCTTTAGCTATAGAACTACATAGGTTTAATAGGCCATAGTTGAGTAATGACAATTACTCACTACTGGAACTAGGTATCTTTGCTAGCAGATGAAACTTTGTGCAGATATAAAGAAAGATATCTCGGGAGCTTGCTCCCGAGTGTAACTGTAAAAATTCCGTTTGACCGAAGGTCAATCAGGTCGGCGTAAACTCGGTTGCTTGCGGCCGAGTAGTCGGGCTGAAGGAATTTTTTTGATCCGTATTTAGTTTAAGACGGTATGGCATCGAAGGCTTATACTATAGTCAAGATCGCATCACTTTTATAATACTGACTTAGTGGTAACGCTAAGGTTTAAGATTACTGTAAATAACCCCAACTTATTAAGGCAATAACTAGAGCAGTTAATAGTGAGTAAACTATGCAAACAACCAATAGTACTGTTAATTGAAGACAGTATGCATGACTTTACTGCAATTCAACGTGCCTTTAGGAAAACGGGGTTTGAGGGACACATTGAACATTGCCAGAAAGGAGAAACAGCACTGGATTATTTGGAGCAGGTAAAAATAGCAGTAACTAATAATATTGTTAGCCTACCTCATTTTATTTTACTAGACTTAAATCTTCCGGGTATCGATGGTATTGAAGTATTAAAAACAATAAAGGCAGATAGTATTCTGAAACAAATACCTATCATTGTTTTTACCACCTCTCAGAGCCTACAGGATATAAAAACCTGTTACCAGTCTGGAGTAACTCTTATGTTACTAAACCCATGGATTTATCAGCTTTCAATCGGGTGATAGCAGCTATATCAGAATATTGGTTAAAAATTGCCTATCTACCTTAAGGATATCTCTAAATTTGAGTTACCCTTAAATGGAGGTTCTTAGAAAATATAAAATAATAAACATGTCATTAACCTTACGATGTATCTGCAAATAATCAAAGATTACTTCTTAAAGATATTTGTTCTTGCGGTGAGCTATGCGGTTATTGGTTATTTCTCACTCTGGTTAGCGATACCGCCAGGATTTGCTTCTCCCGTTTGGCCTCCGGCAGGCGTTGCGCTTGGATTGGTGCTACTGTGGGGGTATCGCTTTTGGCCTGGTATTTTATTGGGCTCAATGACAGTCAATATTTGGGCCTCTCAAGAAGCTTATACCAATATTATTGCGTTAGCTAATGGGATGGGTATCGCCTTGGGGGCATCACTACAAGCTGTTGTTTCCAAGTGGTGTATCGAGAAAGTCACTCAACCACCATGGGAGCTGGAAGATGTAAAACAAATCACTGCTATCGTGATGGTCGGGGGGCCTATCTGTTGTATTGTTTCTGCAACGATTGGTAACACAATATTACTGTTGAATGGGGTTATTCAACCCGATGCTTGGTTACCCGCGTGGCTAACCTGGTGGATAGGCGACTGCATTGGAGTAGTGGCTTGTGCACCGGTGTTGTTGGCATTGTTTGCTGGTTCAATTTCTCAATCAAGGAAGGGTATCGTTGTTATGCCATTAATGGCACTACTAGTCACCGTCATTTATCTGTTTTTTTCAGCCCAACGTTGGGAGCAAGAGCAACAAAATAATCAGGCTATTAAGGAAATGGAGCGTGCTGTAGAGCATATGCAAGATTACCTTGATGGCTATCTTTTATCACTATTTTCTCTGGAAAAACTTTTCCAATCATCAAACTATGTGAGTCGTGAGGAGTTTCAGCGTTTTGCTACAGGGTTTGTCAGTAAATATCCAGGTATCCAAGCATTGGAGTGGGTTCCTATTGTGCCTTCCAGTGAAAGGGAGAGACTTATTCATATGGCTAAAGTGGAAGGGTTAGATAATTTTGAAATCACTGAATATAATCTTCACTTTAATAAAATAGAAAGAGCAAAACAACGTGAAATTTATTATCCGGTATTTTATATAGAACCTTTAAAAACAAATGAAACCGCTTTGGGTTATGACTTGGGGTCAAACCATCGTTGTTTAAAGGCGATTGAGAAAACACTACAAACACTACAGCCTGTTGCTACGGAGAAAATTATGCTGATTCAGACTCTACAACCTGAGCCTGTATTTTTAGTGTTTCAGCCTGTTATTAAGGATATAAATTTCGTACCTGGCTTTGTTTTAGGGGTATTTAAGATATTGCCATTAATGGAGCAACTTCATCAACATTTAAGTAACCTAGAGACAACGGTTCTTATATATGATGAAAATAATGAAGTAATATACAATCCTGGGAAAACAATTAACCAACAAGATAATTATAAATCACTTGATAATTTTATTAATTTAAGTAAAACGCTTTCGGTAGCAAACCGAGAGTGGAAACTTAATTTTCAGTTTAAGCCACAAATTAGTTTTGAACATCGATTTTGGTCAATCTGGTTATTAGTTGTTGGCGGTTTTTTTATTATTGGTATGTTGAGTTATGTATTACTAATTATCACTGGTCAAGCAGAAGCAACTAAGCGACAAATTGTGCGTCGTACTATGGAGCTGGAAGCCAGTAAACATGCACTGAGTGAGCAGACAGAAGTATTAGAAAAATCTAATAAAGCGTTGGAAGAGTTTGCCTATATTGCTTCACATAATTTAAAGGAACCGCTTCGAGGTGTTAGCAATTATTGTCAGTTTATCAGTGAAGATTATAAAGATAAACTTGACCAGCAAGGGAGTGATATGTTGAATAACATGCGCAAGCTAACAAGAAGAATGGAAAGTTTTATTAATGATCTACTGAAGTACTCAAGAGTGGAATATATTGATGATGTACGTATTGAAACTGATATTATGGGTTTATTAGTTGAGGTTAAAGAAAATCTATCCCACTTAATAAAACCTCCTAATGTTAATGTGGTAACAAAAGAGCCATTGCCAACGATATACTGTAATAAAACTAAAATGATGGAACTGTTTGCCAACTTGATTACCAATGCAATTAAATACAATAAAAGAAAAAAAATTGAAATAATAATTGGCTGTGATATTAATAGTGTACCATCAGTTTTTTATGTACAAGATAATGGTATAGGTATACCTGATCATTTACAAAGTAAAGTATTTAAAATTTTTCAACGACTTCATACCGAAGACGAGTATGGTGGTGGAACCGGAGCTGGTTTGAGTATTGTTAAAAAAATTATTGAGGCTTACCGTGGTTCCATATGGATTAAGTCGAAACCCGGGGAAGGTAGTACTTTTTATTTCACACTACCTTTAGCAATGCAAAAAAATTAAAGAAAATATTCCCCCTTTTCTAATCGTTATAGGGTTGAAGTTCATCCTCATCATCTTGCTCTTCTTCCAGTGGCTCTAGTGTAAGATTAGACAGAATAGATGAATTATCTTTCTTTTCTATTGTTGGTTTGGCTACTGCTTTTTTAGCTTGTACTCGTTTTAATATTTCTTCATCCACAGTAGTAGATGTCTTGGACTCTAAATTAATACGTAGTCTTAGATTATTTTTAGAGTCTGCATTTTTTAAAGCTTCTTCTAAAGTGATTTTCTTCTGTTTATATAGGTTATAAAGTGCGGTATCAAAAGTCTGCATACCTTGCGCTTCAGATTTCAGCATGACTTCTTTTATTTCAGCCACTTTACCTTGTTTTATTAAGTCGCACAGGCGAGGAGTACCTAACAATATTTCAATTGCAGCACACCGTTTGTTATCAACCGTTGGGATTAAACGTTGAGAGATAATACCCTGTAAGTTTAGTGACAAATCTAAAAAAAGTTGTTTATGACGTTCTTCTGGGAAAAAGTTAATTATTCTGTCAAGGGCTTGATTAGCATTGTTGGCATGTAAAGTAGAAATGCATAAATGGCCTGTTTCTGCGAAAGTAATAGCTTGCTCCATTTGCTCCTGGGTACGTATTTCACCAATTAAGATAACATCAGGGGCTTGTCTTAAGGTGTTTTCTAAGGCATCATCATAACAGTTTGTGTCAACCCCCACTTCTCGTTGGTTAACAATAGACTGCTTATGCCGGTGGACAAACTCTACAGGATCTTCAATGGTGATAATATGGCCGGCTGAATTACTGTTACGATAATCAATCAAGGCGGCGAGTGATGTCGATTTCCCTGAGCCTGTGCCACCAACAAACAATACCAATCCGCGTTTTTGCATAATCAGCTTCAGTAAAATACTGGGTAACCCTAAGTCTTTATAGTGAGGGATTTCTGTTTTAATGGCACGAACAACCATCGATACTTGATTTCTTTGTTTAAAAATATTGACTCTAAAACGACCTATGCCTTGCTCTGCAATGGCTAGATTCATTTCAGGTTTATGATCAAAAGCGACTCGTTGCTCTTCATCCATAATCGAGTAAGCAATTTCTTCCACTCTTCCAGGAAGTAATGGCTTGTCTGCAATTGGTTTTAAATGGCCATGAATTTTGGCACTAGGAGGTGCGCCTGTGGTTAAGAACAAATCAGAGCCATCTTGTTCAGAAAAGTAACGAAGATAATCAAGCCATTCCATTGCGCATTCCCTAGTCTTAGTTCTCTAACTATTCATCTAAATGTCATATTTTAGAGTGTTGAAGAGTGCTCTGATAGTATAGCAAGTGATTTTCTGATATCTGTTAGTTTGATACCAGTTTGATACCTGATAGGGTGAGTTAATATTTTTTAAAAAAAGTGAACTTGTATAAATACTATTAATCTGAGTAATTGTTGCCTTTGCTAATATAATTAGACTAGTAAATAGTATTCGGCTCATATAGTATATTAAAAGAAGATTGTGCTTGGTTATGTGTGCTATTAATCAAATAACTGTTATTCATAACATTGCTTTTATGGCTGACTTTAAGAGTGTCATTGAGAGATGCTAGTTCAATTAGCTAAACGTTTGCTCTACCTCATTGTTCTAGCGATAGGCTTTTTTGTACTGCTTTCAACAGCAGCAAATGCTAATAAAATAAATAGTGATAGCTCTACAGTAGAAGAAGCCAGTTTGCACTACCTGCATGATCAAGAGAGTCATCTATCATCTGAACATAATGTTTCTATTGATGATTGTCACTGCTGTTTTGGTAACTGTTCTTCTTTAATTGCCTTACCTAACTATAGCTTATTCAAAACCCCCGCTGTTTTTTACCCTGCCATTACACTTACTAACTTAAAGCTGTTTATTGATCTGCATTTTCGCCCTCCTATTGCCTGAAAAACTGGCAACTATGCACTTAATCAATAATTTATAATGCCACTTTAGTAGCGGTTTAAGAGCTGTTTGTGCTGCGCTTTTAGCATATTTTGTTATTTATTTGCTGAAAAGTAGAGCAGTGGTTTTGATCGCCTGTGTGGATTGGCTATTGCAAAAAAATACAACCAAGATTTCTTTCTGTTAAAAACAAAAGTTTTAATAAGAGTGGCTATTGCTTGTTAACTGAGTAATTGCCATTGGATAGGTTTTTAAGGAATATTTTATGGACGTTATAGAACAGACACTTCAAGTGAGTAAATGTAAATTACTTCATCATTTTCAAGTAGCTGCTAGCACTAATAATTTATTGCTATATCGTATTGAAGGTTTACAAAATGGTGAATACCATCAAATAACGGGTATTTTAACACAGTTTAATAATAGATGCTGGAGAGTACCTGTTTACCCCCACGAACAAGTTGATTACCAGAAAGTATGTGATATTCAACAGTCAATTACAAAGTCGAAGGCGATTAATACTCCTAGTTATTTTGTAACAAAAAGTGATAGTTACCCGAAAAAGAAATTGGATGTATTGTTCGATTCAGGCACATTGATCGCTAAATTTACAAATAATGCATTATCCCATTCAGTTGTGTGTATGCATGACGCTGATCATATTAAGGAAGTTATATCTGCTATAGAGTGTATCGAGGATTTTCTGATTGCTGATGGTCACCACCGTTTTACAGCCTATCAACAGCAAGTGAATAGTGGTATAGAAACAGTTAGATCGCTACCTGTATTTATAACTCATGCGTCACAAGCCAGAGTTAAGAGTTTTGAGTTAATTTGTCGGCTTACAGCCAATTTTAATTGGCAACGATTTGCTCAGTATATACGTCAACTAGGGTTATTATCTTGTAACCGAAGCATAGCAGACTATTTAATTACCTATCAAAATGAACAACTGGCTGTTGCATTTGACTCACGGATTAATCGTCAAGACGATACTAAGCGAGCAGGCTACCACTTTGAGCTTATTATTGAAAAATTGACTGGATTTTCTGGCATAGATTTTATTTCTAGTGAAGCATTAGAATTTTATGAAGAAAATAATGAAGCGAATAGCCAACTGGGCAGTCGTAGTCATCAATATTTATTTATAAAAACCAAATCGCCGAGTATAGATACTATTTATCAGGATGCCATTAATGGTTATTTATGCCCCAAAAAGTCAACATGTTTTCTATTTAAACCTCATGAAGATATTATTGATTATTTACAACAAGAATTAAGGGTTGCGTCTTAAATAAGTACCATCGAGTTAACCGTCTATTCAAATTATTAAAAAGCTTATATTAAAGAGTAAACATATGTTACCAGTAAATTCACCCAATGCAGCTGTTCAATCATTATTAGTGTCTAGTCATTATTGTGCCAAAAGCTTATATGATGCTATTGGTAAAGTCCCTAT
Organism: Spartinivicinus ruber; assembly: GCF_011009015.1. Taxonomy (NCBI): domain Bacteria; kingdom Pseudomonadati; phylum Pseudomonadota; class Gammaproteobacteria; order Oceanospirillales; family Zooshikellaceae; genus Spartinivicinus; species Spartinivicinus ruber. Next base: position 3,274,885 of record NZ_CP048878.1, on the reverse strand, counting down.
TGTCCGTTTAAATCAATTAGATTTATTATGTAAACAACATAATATTTATATCAAACTGGATTCTTGTAACCCCTCTGGCAGTATAAAAGACAAAAATGCAGTTTACTTAATTAAGCAAGCTGAAGAACAAGGTCTATTAAAACCGAGGGGAACGATTATTGAATCAAGTTCAGGTAATTTTGGTTTAGCATTGGCAAGCATTGGTGCTTCAAAAGGCTATCAAGTGATTATTGTGATTGATGCTAAAACTCCACCACCGGTCATTAAGATGCTTCATGCTTATGGTGCCAGCTTAGTTGAGGTGCCATTAACCTTGGCGGATGAAGCGGGCTCTATGCAAAAAGCGAGAATGGCTAAGGCACGGCAACTAGCCAGTGAAATTCCTAATGCATTTTACCCTTGTCAACACCTTAACCCAGATAATCCTACTGCACATCAAGCATATACCGCTAAAGAAATTGCTGCTGAGTTTCCAACACCGCCTGATGCAATTGTGATTGGGGTGAGTACTGCAGGACAGTTAGCTGGTATAGCCCGTTATTTTCGAGATTATTCACCAAACACAGAAATTATATGTGTTGATGTGGCAGGATCAGCTATTTTAGGTATGCCGCGTTATCCTTATAAAATGATTGGTCTTGGATTGTCTTTTGTACCACCAGCATTTGATCTAAATTATTTGGATTATGGTTACAATGTTGAAGATCATATTGCATTCTCAATGTGTCATTTGTTGGCCAAGAAAGAAGGTTTATTGCTGGGGGCATCAACTGGAGCCATTGTTAGTGCTGGATTAGCTTACCTACAGTTGCAATCCCAAGCAAAAACGATTGTATTGATTAACCCTGACCGAGGCGACCGGTATTTGGACACCGTTTATAATGCTGAGTGGCTAGCGCAGCAACACCTTACCTTGTTAAATCGTCGTGAGCTTATGCAGGCAATTAATACTATACAACCTGTTGTCTTTCCAGAAAATAGTAAGGGAGCTGCCTGTGAAAAGCGCTAAACGACAATCCTATCTGCTCCTAAAGCAATTTTTGCCTATGTCGGCTAGTGATATGGTAATGGCATTAGGCGATCCTATTATTGTATTTGTGTTGGCAGGCTTGCCAAATGGCACATTGTATTTGGCTGCGTTTGCTTTGGGGAAAGGTGTTGCTGTTTTTTTTGAAAGTCCAATCATTTCGATTTTACCTACTTCAAATACTATGGCAGGCCAAGCTAAAGTACGACAGTTATTGCTCTGTTTTGTACTGTTATTAGGCGGTGGGCTAACTGTTGCTATGTTACTAATAGGAAGCTTTATTGGTATACCAGCGTTGTTTCAAATTAGTCAGCCGGTTTGGGATTCTGCTTTATTAATTATTCTGTTACTTTGTCCCTGGCCACTCGCGATTGCATTACGTCGGTTTTGGCAAGGGAAAATTATTCGAGCAGGTTTTTCTGGGCTTATTGCCAAGGGCTCAGTATTGCGTTGTTTATTGTTAGCAGTGACGGCTTTTGCTATATCTGCAGTGACAAGTCGTGGTGAATGGGTAGCGGCGGGTGCTTTATTAGCAGGTGTTTTTGGAGAGCTGTTATTTATTCGTTATAAGGCTAATAAAATTGTTTTAGATGAGGTGACTCCCCACTATTCGTTACCTACCAACTTAAGTGAAATGGGGCGTTATTATTGGCCATTAGCACAGTCCATGCTTTCATTATGGGGGGCACGCCTATTGTTGCCTTTTTTAGTTGCTGCAACAGGTGAGTTGTTTATTGCTGTGTGGGTGGCAGGTTGGGCATTGGTCATCAGTATGAGTAATGGGGTAAGAATGGTTCAACAGTTAGTGATTCGTAATGTTGATTATGTAGCACGACAACAGTTGTGTTATTTTTCACTTTGGGTTGGGACTGCATTTAGTTTCATATTATTTCTCATAGCAGTGACTCCTTGGGGACAGGCATTTTGTCGTTATTATGGAGGTTCCCAACTGCTAGGGGATAATATAAGTAACGTTATTTTGGCTGCTTGTTTACTACCATTGTTGATGTCATTGCAAAACTATTTACAGGGACTATTAATGGTTAAATCATTAACGAATACCATTGGTCGCTCGGCTCTGATAGCAAATTGCCTGATGGTACTGGGTGCTGTGTTCTTCACTCAACAGGGCTATCACCCTTACTGGATAGCATTGGTTGTGAGTGTGGCTACCATCGTTGAAGTTTGCTTGTTAGCTTTTTACTTAAAAGCCAGTGAACAAAGCCAGCCCAACAAGTTATTTTTTTCAAGTAAATCAACTAATCTTTAATGAGGGTAAAACCCCTGTCAGTTATGGGCGATAATTGATAGGGGTTTATAGCTAGTCAACTACAACACTTGTAGCATTTGTTCAGTATCAATCGCTTTATCCCCTAAACCCAATTTTTCGAGTATTTTATGGAAAATCCCTGCAAGGCAGCTGTATGTGTTTTGTTCAATGATCAGGAAGTTTTGATATAAGCATAAACTAGTGTTATGTCTTCAATGCATAACTTCAGTAGCAGTTCTTTCAGGGAGTAATAGCTTAAGGTGAAGTCTGTAGTCTCCTAAGAGCCTTCAAATCACCTACACTGTGATTACGTAGTCAAAAGAATAAATAGCATTACCGCTAAGTGATACCCGTATGCCAAAAAGCCGTTTGCAGTTGGGGATTCGCGGAAAACTCATCTCAATTTTCAGTCTGATCAAAGTACTGCCACTGTTATTGTTAGCGTGGATTGCTTGGGATCATAGTGTCAAGTTGGGGCATAAAGTAGTCAGTGAAAGTCAGCAAATGGCTGATCGGATGTTGCATACCGTTACAACAATAGGCGAAGTGACTACCAAACAGTCATTTAAAGCGCTGGAATCTCAAGCCCAATCAGCCATTGAACGCTTAACAGTGGATACGGCTGAGCAAGTGGCACGGTTTCTTTATGAACGAGATAAAGACTTACTATTACTTGCTGGGCAGACACCCGATTCTGACACTTATCAGCAATTTATCACCCATCGAACGGCTGTGGTAACTCTGCATCAGCCCTGGCAGTTGGATGAGGCGGGCCAGCAGTGGCAATCGGTTAGGCCGATGAGTTTTCAATATCGACAAATTAAAGCTACGGAAGAAGACAACCGTACAGCTTTTCATTATCGGCCACCTGATCATTTAGGTATTCAGGAAAAAAGACCGTTGTATCGGGAAATCAGCTTTTTTGACTTAAATGGTCAACAACAAATTCGTATTTTATCAGACTCAAACCAGGCTGCGCCGTTAATGAATATTTCACGGCCGGAAAATACTTGGTACAAGGCTGAAGATTATTTTGCTGAGCTTAATTCACTAAAAAAAGGGGACATCTACGTCTCAGATGTCATTGGTGCTTATGTGCCATCACCGATTATCGGTGCCTATACCCAAGTGAAAGCAAAAGAAAAAGGAGTTTCTTTTTTACCCGAAAATGCAGCTTATGCGGGGAAGGAAAATCCGGTAGGGAAACGGTTTGAAGGCATCGTTAGATGGGTAACACCTATTTTTCAAGCAGGAGATAAGATTGGTTATTTATCGCTTGCACTGGATCATACTCACCTGATGGAATTTACGGATCATTTGGTCCCAACTGAGCAGCGTTTTACGCCAATTGCGGATGCCAGCTCAGGGAATTATGCCTTTATGTGGGACTATTTAGGTCGGAATATTTCTCACCCAAGGGATTATTTTATCGTGGGGTATGACCCTGCAACAGGTGAACAGGTACCTTCTTGGTTAGATCAGGCCACTTGGCAACAGTGGCAGGACAGTGGTTTATCTTTTCAGCAGTTTATCCATCAGCAACCAATCTACCATGCTCAGTCGCTTAAGCGAAAGCCAGCATTATCCCAAGTCAGTAAAGGACAACTGGCATTGGATTGCCGTTATTTGAATTTTGCACCTCAGTGCTCAGGTTGGTGGAATCTCACCCAGGAAGGAGGAGCAGGATCATTTGTGATTTTTTGGAGTGGCATTTGGAAAATCACTACGGCAGCAGTAATCCCTTACTATACCGGTCGTTATGCCAACAGCGCTCGGGGGTTTGGGTTTGTCACGATTGGGGCTAACCTGAACCAGTTTCATGCACCGGCGTTAAACACTAAAAAAGAGATGAGTCAATTAATTCAGCAAGCGAATCACCAGTTGGAGAACAAACGCAATTCAGTAATCGACGGTATCAATAGTGCGTTACAGAAAATTACTGTGCAGTTAACAACTTCTACGGTAGTGATGGTGTTGTTAGTGATCTTGATAGCCATTTGGATGGCCTCTTATCTGACTAATCGGATAAAACATATTATCGAAGGGATGAAAACGTTCACGGCAGGTAATCTTAGCCACCGTCTCTCAAGTACCACGGAAGATGAAGTCGGGGAATTAATTGATAACTTTAATGAGCTGGCCAATACCATTGAACTCAATGTAAAAAATTTAAATGAGGAAATTCAACAAAGAAAAGTGGCTGAAACTAAGTTAGCACAGGCAAAAAATGAACTGGAACAACGGGTAGCAGAACGTACTTTAGAGTTACGTATTAGTAATGATCAATTGAAAAAGGAAAATAAGGAACGACAAAAAGCTCAACGACAAATTGAACATTTAGCCCGTTACGACCACTTAACTGGGCTGGCGAATCGCGTACTATTTGGTGAACGGTTGAAGCAAGCGTTGGAAGTGACAGAGGAAACAAGTGAGCCAGTGGCTTTATTTTTTGTTGACCTGGATGGGTTCAAGGAAGTGAATGATAGTTTGGGACATGAAGTGGGGGATTTGCTCTTAAAACATGTGGCTAGGTCTTTAGAGAGCGCAGTAAGAGAGGGGGATACTGTCGCGAGACTTGGGGGGGATGAGTTTGCTGTTGTAGCCCAGGGAATTACCAATCATGCAGTATTAGTGGAATTGGCGGAGCGGCTATTGAAAAAACTCGTTACGAAGGCTTCTTTGGATGGACATAAACTTCGGGCTGGTGGGAGCATAGGTATTGCCTGTTACCCAGCGGATGCCAAGAGCCAAGAAAAATTGATTCATTTTGCTGATATGGCCATGTACCAGGCCAAACATAGCGGTGGCGGTAATTGTTACCGGTTTTTTACTCCAGACATGCAGGCGCGAGTCCTTCATCATCAAAAAGTTGAAGCAGAGTTACATCAAGCGATCCAGAACAATGAATTAAGGGTGTATTACCAGCCTAAAATAGACCTGCAAACCGATAAAATATTTGGTATGGAGGCGCTGGTACGTTGGCAGCATCCCGAACGAGGGCTACTTCCACCTATTGAGTTTATCGAAATTGCTGAGCATACCGGGCAAATTGTTGAGTTAGGTGCTTGGGTGCTGAAAGAAGCTTGCCGACAAACTCATCAATGGTATCAACAACAGATTGGTACCTTGCAGGTGTCGGTGAATGTATCGGGCTATCAAATTGACCAGCGTTTTATTGAGTTGGTGACATCTGTATTAGCCTGCACGCATTTGAATCCACAACAGTTAGAGTTGGAATTAACTGAGTCGACCTTAATGGATGATACCCCGGCCACTAATACAATTTTGAAGCAATTAAGCGAACTGGGGGTGGCGATTTCCATTGATGATTTTGGTACCGGTTATTCATCATTCGAACGGATCAGGGCCTTACATTTAGATGTGATTAAAGTTGATCGCAGTTTTATCAAGGGGCTTGGTTGTCCTGATGATAATGCCATTGTTGATGCCATTATCAGTATGGCAAAAACCTTAAAAGTGAAAATTTTGGCGGAGGGAGTGGAAACCCAAGAACAGCGTCAGTATTTACAACAGGCCCAGTGTGATGCAGCCCAGGGTTTTTTGTTTAGTAAACCCTTGCCAGCAGAAGCATTTGAACGACTATTGATGGGTACAGATCGTCGACAGTCGCCGTAATTTAGCACGGCAAGGTTTCTTCTCAATCTGTTGAATGCTAGCCTGAGTGCCTGGTAGGCAGCTTGTGTAGTCTAAATGGGTTATGCTTTTTTGTTCGATCTGTTTGGTATAGCTGTTGGTGAGGGCATCGTAGTAAAGAGGGCAACTCATGCAAGTAGAGCAACTGGAAATAGCTGAGTTTCTAGCTAAGCACCCCCCTTTTGATGAATTACCTGGAGACGCACTGAGTCAACTTGCCCAACAAACGGAAATTGCTTATTACCGGGCTGGCTCGGCGATTTTGACTTATGGTGACTCCATTCAAGATTTATTTGTTGTTCGCAGTGGTGCAGTCGAAATTTATCGGCGTACGGGAGAGCTTCATAACCGCCTAGCAGAAGGCGATGTGTTTGGCCAAATGGGGTTGATGATGAATCGCCGGGTACGTTTTCCTGCCAAAGCTTTGGAAGATACCTTAGTCTATTGCATCCCCGCTGAGCAATTCAGTGAATATAACGATCGTTTTGAAACCTTTGCTGATTTTTTTGAAGCGGAAGGTGGAGAGTTGTTACGTCGCACCTTATCCAGTCAGGCTGATAATAATGACCTGACCACGGTTAAAATAAAATCACTGCTGACCCGAGAAGCAGTGACTGTGCCCTGCCAGACACCCATTCGAGAAGCTGCTATGACCATGACTGAAGAAGGGGTGTCATCATTATTGATTACTGATCCTGATAGAGCGGTTAATGATGATGAAAACAGTGGCGAGCTAATTGGAATTATTACCGACCGGGATTTACGGGAGCGGGTATTGGCGGCGGATATCCCCCTCCACACTTCTGTGGAGGAAGTCATGACTACTGATGTGGCGGTTATTGATGACAATGCTTATGTGTTTGAAGCCATGCTGGAGATGTTGCGCTTTAATGTGCACCACCTGCCAGTCATGCGTCGTCATCGTCCAATCGGCGTGGTGGCTATGTCGGATATTGTTCGCTATGAGTCTCAAAGCAGCTTGTTGTTGGTAAGAGGCCTTTTCGCTCAGCAAACGGTGGATGACTTAAAAAGCTATGCTCAGCAACTACCGCTGGTGTTTGTGCGAATGGTCAATGAAGATGCTAACTCCCATATGATTGGTAGTGCTATGTCCTGGATTGGCCGAAGCTTTAAACAACGCCTTTTAGAACTGGGTGAGGAAAAGTTGGGCCCCCCCCCGGTGCCTTATTGTTTTTTGGCTTTGGGCTCAATGGCACGTGATGAGCAGCTGATTGTTACAGACCAGGATAACGCGATTATTCTGGATAATGGCTACGACCCAGAACAACATAATAGCTACTTTGATCAACTGGCCACTTTTGTTTGTGACGGCCTAGCAGCCTGTGGCTATGCCTATTGTAGTGGTGAAATAATGGCCTCAAATCCTCAGTGGCGGATGACCCTAAATCAGTGGAAAGAGCGGTTTGCCAGCTGGATTGAAAACCCTGTGCCTGAAGCCTTATTGCATAGTTCGATTTTTTTTGACCTGGATGGAGTTTGGGGTAAAACCAGCTGGGCTAAGCAGCTGCAAACCTTTATTGCCCGCAAGGCTCGTCAGAATCAAAAATTTCTCGCCTGCCTGGCTCGGAATGCGCTTAATCGAACCCCTCCATTGGGCTTTTTTAAAGGCTTTGTGATGGAGCAAGATGGCCAGCATAAAAAGTCCATTAACCTTAAACGCCGTGGAACTGCTCCTTTGTCGGATGTGATTCGAGTCCATGCCCTAGCAGTTGGCTCCCGGGCGCAGAATTCGTTCGAGCGGCTGGAAGATATTATTGAGGCTAATATTTTACCCCCAGGAAAGGGCCAGGACTTAAGCGATGCGCTGGAGTATATCGCCATGGTGCGGATTCGCCATCAAGCTGCAGATATTGAACGAGGGGATGAGCCAGATAACAATATTGAACCAGAAATGCTATCCACCTTTGAACGGCGCAATTTAAAAGAAGCTTTTCAGGTGCTTGATAAAGCACAAAGCTTTTTGAAGTATCGTTATCATGCGTCGAAAGCATTGAAGTAAAGGGGGGGAAATGGTTGATCAATCCCGCCCAACTTCTTGGCGAAAACACTATGATTGGCTGCACGCCAATAGCCAGGATGAACGCCTACAGCGCTTTTATGCCGCTGGCATGGTATCTGGCAAGACCCCAATCAATCAGGTAGCCCTGGTGGCCCTGGACTTTGAAACCACGGGGTTGGATGCTGAACAGGACGATGTTGTTAGTATTGGTTTGGTGCCCTTTACTTTACAGCGGATTTTATGCAGAGAGGCTGCTGAGTGGATAGTCAAACCTGTACAACCGCTAGCAGAAGAGTCGGTGGTCATCCATGGTATTACTCACTCTGAAATTAGCGCGGCCCCTGATTTACAGCACATACTCGATCAACTCTTACTAGCATTGGCGGGCAAGGTAGTGGTTGTTCATTGTCGGCAAATTGAGTGTGATTTTTTCTCTAGGGCCTTATTACGGCGAATTGGTGAGGGGATTCAGTTTCCTGTCATTGATACACTGGAGTTGGAAAAACGTGCATTAAGAGCCAGGCAGGGGTTCGTGGGGCGATTACTACAGCAGCCGTTGGGTTCAGTTAGGCTAGCAGACTGCCGGCAACGTTATTCTTTACCTTATTATCATCCCCATCATGCAATGACTGATGCCTTGGCAACGGCTGAGCTATTACTGGCACAAATTGCCCATCATTATCGTCCTGACACTCCCATTTCACAGCTATGGCTGTAGCTATACTTGTATAAAAAAACCGGCAATGAATGCCGGTTTTTTTAGTTTAGATAGCAACGTAGCTTAGCGTTTTTCAGTACGCAAACCAGCCACTAAGCTTACACACATGAGCAATAACACAATGGTGAACGGCAAGCCCGTTGAGATGGCTCCAGCTTGCAAAGCCTGAATAGCTTCGGTTCCACCAATCCAAAGTAGAGCAGCGGCAATGGCACCTTCAATTGATGCCCAGAATACTCGTTGAGGTACAGGCGCATCAATTTTACCTCCGGCAGTAATGCTGTCGATGACTAACGAGCCAGAGTCAGAAGAGGTAATGAAGAAAACTAATACCAACACAATAGCAGTGACCGAAAGGAGGGTACTCATTGGTAGTTGTTCGAACATTTGGAACATAGCCAGTGGTACTTCAGTTAAGCCTTTTTCACCCAACGCACCAACACCTGCTATTACTTGATCTAAGGCGATCCCACCGTAAACAGACATCCAAATAATGGTTACAGCGGTGGGTACAAGCAATACCGCTGTGATGAATTCACGAATAGTACGACCTTCAGACACCCTAGCAATAAACATCCCTACAAAAGGTGACCAGGAAATCCACCAAGCCCAGTAGAACACAGTCCAACCCTGGAACCAGGCTTCATCTTCACGGCCATGAGGGTTGCTGAGAGGGATAATATTCTTCACGTAGGCAGCAATCGTTGTTGGTACATTGCCCATGACAACAGCAAAAGCGATAAAAATAACAAATATTAGTAGCGCGAAGGCAACCAGCATATTGATGTTACTGAGTAGCTTAACCCCACCTTCAATACCACGGACAACAGACATTATTGCTAATGCGGTTACCCCGATAATCACCAGAATTTGCATACCGATGCCGCCATCAGTACCAAATACATGATTGATACCACTGGCAGCTTGTTGAGCACCTAAGCCCAGTGAGGTAGCTAATCCAAACAGGGTGGCTAGCACCGCTAATATATCAATAATGTGCCCTGGCCAGCCCCAAGCACGATCACCGAGTAAGGGATAGAAAATTGAGCGGATAGAGAGAGGTAAGCCTTTGTTGTAGGCAAAGAAAGCTAAAGATAAGCCAACTACCGCGTAAATTGCCCATGGGTGTAAGCCCCAGTGATACATGGTGGCCCCCATTGCTAGCTCAGCGGCTTCTGGGGTGTTAGCCTCGACCCCCAGTGGAGTTTTATACCAACCGGTATAGTAGGCCACTGGCTCTGCAACGCTCCAGAACATAAGGCCTATACCCATCCCTGCTGCGAAAAGCATGGCTAACCAAGACAGAGTCGAGTGCTGTGGCTTTGCATTAGCTCCACCAATACGGATCTTTCCATAAGGCGATACAAGTAAAATGAGGCAGAAGATAACGAAGATATTACCTGACCAGATAAAGAGGGAGTCAAAGGTGCCAATGATATCCCACTTCAAACCATCCAACGCTGCTTTGGCAGTGGCAGGTTCTACCAACAGTACGGCAACGAGGAATAACACAATCAGCCCAGCACTTATACCAAATACCGGGTTATGGACGTCGAATCCCCACTTTTGAACATTATCCTGACCCACGGTGTAGTCAGTGTTTTCTATACTATATTTATCGTGATGTTTATCCATACAGCTCCCCGATTTGAGTACAAACCTTTATAACTCTAACATTTTGAGTTCAAATAATAAAATCCAACCTTCTTTAACTAAGATGTGGGTTAGACTATATTCGCTGAACAAGCATGTTAACGGTTGTCGCAAAATCGTTATGACGGCAAATACGGGTAAAAACTGATTTAAAATACTCGCCAATCTGTTTGGAGCAAACTTGACCAGTTGGTTAGCAGCACAGGATGAGCAAAGTATTTATTAATCCCTAATATGGTTGAAAATTAAATTCCATTTTTATCAATTTTTATTTTGCATTGCTCTATACGACATTGTTTTTGTTAAAATCCACAACGGGTCAAAACCCAAACGTAACTAGCGTTGTGTGTATTCATTATCTATAGAAGTTAAGGAAGACACCAGCTTTTTATTAATGATGTTATGAACTTTGAGACATATGGGGAATATTTGAAAAACACTCGATAAATTCAGCATTAAATTACAATGGTATTTTAATGTTGTTTAATGTCGTAAATGAACATATGGTTGGAGAAAAGGGGAAAAATAAAGCGCTGTGGTAAGCAGTTAGGTTTTTTACTTGTCTTATTAAACAGCAAAAATAAAATTTTGCCTCATCCGTTTTGTGTAAATTTTGGTTTATTATGTCGAGTTAAAAATAATTTAGTTATTTGTTTGGCTGTAAATTGACCAAGAGTAGTATATCCCTGTTCAGATGGGTGATAACCATCAGCTGCAAACAGTCGTTTATCGGCTTTAAAAACAAGCGGTACATGGATAATAGAGGGATGTGATATTACCTGTTTAATAATGCCATCAAAAATTTTCCCTCGAATCCCCAGTAGCATTCGTAAAGGTTGTGGTAAAAGCGGAAAATTGTTGAGTGGAGGAATCCCCAGTACAGCGATAATGGCATGGGGAGAATACTTTCTTAATAATAGTAAAATAGTTATCAGGTTTTGTTGCCAGCGTTGTTGATTGGTCAATGCTGTTACATCATTTATGCCTATGGACAAAATAATCAAGTCAGCTCTTTGAGCTGGTAGCGCTGGTATCAGTTCATTCATCACCTGGTGCGAATCTGCACCAATGATGCCTATTGCATTCCAGTTGATTTGGCGCTGTAGCATTATAGCGAGAGTAGTGGCGGTTTGGCCCACCAGGGCATTCGACAAAGTGGTTGCACCTACCCCTGCCACGAGTGAGTCCCCTAATGCTATCAGTGTAAGCTGTCTGCCATAGCCGACAGAACCAGATGTAGGGCCATTGGCGCCAGAAAAGCGAGGTGCGTTTTTGCGAATAATCATGGCCTGTGGAATAACGAGGGGAAATAGCCCCCAAAATAGAAGGTTTTGCAGCATATTAATCCACTATTTAGAGGCTTATGGGGCTTCGTCACTTGATGGCAGCCCCTGAAAACCATTCGTATTGGATACATCATTTAGTTGGTATTTTGAAGTATAAGCTGATCCTTTGGTAGTGTCGTCAGCAGATATGAACTTGACCTTGCATTGTCATACAGTTGTCGCTTTTAGACGGACCTGATAAATGACCTGCAAAACTCGCTTTAAATCTGTTTTGTTCATGATCCTTGCTTCTGGTTTTCCGCTAGGGGTGAGTGCAATAGATGTAAGCCCATATCAACCGGGACAATCTCTCACAACTGGTCAGGCATTAGAGTTAAAAAAGCGGTTTAAAAATAGGCCAATGGGAGTTTGGCGGGTGAATGATTCAAGTAATATTGATACCCATAAGAATGCTAAACTAATTCGTTACGGTATACAGATACTTGACCATACTGCGGATACTATTGGTCCCAATGTTTCCGAACCACAAAAACGCTTTTCTGGTAATAATTTAAGTTGCTCAAACTGCCATTTAAAAGGCCCATCAGGTTTGCCAGGCACGAAATATTATGGGATTCCTTTTGTTAATGTAATGAACGATTATCCTAATTTTCGTGCCCGAAGTATGAAGGTGGGAACTATTGTTGATCGGGTAAATGGTTGCATGAGTCGTAGTATGGGAGATGGCAAACCTTTGCCTGAAAACTCTTTAGAAATGCAGGCTGTGCTTGCTTATTTTAATTGGTTAGCAGAAGGTACAGCTACTAATCAGGCAATGGTGGGGGTGGGGCTGCCGGTAATTGATATTCCCAACAGAAAAGTGAGTTTACACAACGGTAAAAGGGTATATAAAAGCCAATGTGCTCAATGTCATGGAGAGAGTGGGCTGGGAGTAAAAGAAGCAGCCAGTAACCGTCATAGCGGTTACTTATTTCCACCCATTGCAGGGCGAGATTCTTATAATAATGGAGCAGGAATGAGTCGTGTGATTAAGGCCACTCGATTTATTTATGCCAATATGCCATTTGGTGCAACTGCTAACGCAACGGTTTTATCAATCGATCAAGCGTATGATGTGGCAGGTTATATTAACTCATTAAAAAGGCCTGAACGGGCTGATCGTGATAAAGATTTTCCTAACCCTCGTTTTAGGCCTATAGATTATCCTGTACCAAGCTATTTTATTGATGATGCAACCAAGTTAGAGCAAGCAAAATATGGCCCTTTTAGAACCAGTAGGCTACAGGAGAAAAAATAGGCTAAAGCGTAAATAACTTGCTATATCAGTTAGGTTGCTCTAGATGGATAAAAGGTAATAGTTAAGGCAGGACCTCAATGGTCTAATGTGTTATAAGTTTGTAGTACTTTTATTCAGTTTTTGGTTATTTTCAAAAGTAGGGGCAAACCCTCTGGTTGTGATTGCTTATGAAGATAGACCAGGCCCACCTCATTATTTGGGAGAGGGTTTTACTCCTAGTCACTCCCCAGGGATTACGCCGGATTTATTGAACCTGATTGCCTTGCGATTGAAATATAAAATTGAGTATCGACGTTATCCTTGGTCACGCTGCTTATCAATGTTGGGAAAGAATCAAGTCGATGCTGTTTTTCATGCCAGCTTTAAACCAGAGCGGTTGAAGTTAGGCGTATTTCCAATGAAAGATGGGCAGCCTGATAGTTTTAAAAAAGTCCATCGTAAAGCATATGTATTGTATAAACTCAAGGGAAGTGACTTAACCTGGGATGGTAAGCAGTTTCAAAATCTGGATGGAGTGATAGGAGCTACTTATAAATACTCAATTGTTGATCAGTTACGAACAATGGGGCTCGTAGTTGATGAGGCTTATAATGCGGAGATGAATTTTAGAAAACTTGTTGGTGGTCGATTAGTTGGCGTAGTTGATTTGGAAAATATAGCCGACTTTATGCTTTCCGTTAGATCTGATCGTTTTTCCCAAGTGGTTAAAGTGCAGCCTCCAATTTCAGTAAAAGATTATTACATTATATTCTCACACCACTTTTATCAGGAAAACACCCAACTTGTAGAAAAAATTTGGAATGAAATTTATCAAACGCATAAAAATGGTGATTATGAAAAAATTGCTAAAAGATACTTGAAAAACCTGCAGTGAACTGGCTGTTATTTAGGAAAAGAGTACTGTTAAAGTGACTATGTTAGTTTTATTAAGACCACTATTTTTGTTATTCATGGCGGTATTGTTTGGGCGACTTGCTTTTTCTGAAAGTCTACTGGTGGTTACTGAAAACTGGCGTCCGTTTAATTATATGGAAAATGGCGAGTTAAAAGGCGTTTCTACTAAGATAATGAAAGCTGTGTTAAAACAGGCAAAACTCAGTTATACCATACAAATATTACCTTGGGCGAGAGCATACCAGTTAGCACAGACTCGACCCAACTGTATTATTTATACGATTGTGAGAATTCCTTCCCGTGAAAAACTATTTAAGTGGGTACGACCTCTGGGTAAAGGAGGCACTACTTATTTATATCGGCTGACAGAAAACTACCAAGTTGCGCCTACGAACCTTGAGCAGGCAAAGCAATACTCTATAGCCACTAACTTTAATTCAATGGATTATGTTTGGTTGAAAAATAATGGATTTTCAAGAATAGAGAGTCCACCTACTTTAAAGAGTGCTATTAATATGCTCCATCAAGGCCATGTGGATTTACTTGCCTTTAATAACATATCATTTGTATTAGAGTTTAAAAATGCTGGATTTGATCCTTCCAACGTCATGGCTGTCATGCCATTATTTACTACACCTTATTATGTCGCTGCGAGTTTAGCAACATCCGATGAAATCATTATCCAGTTGCAAGAGGCATACGACAGCTTACTTAGGAACAATCAAATACAGTTAATCAACTAGTGTACCCATTGCAAATGTTCAGACCTGAAAATGATTCATGGTTGGAAGGTGTTAACAAGGTTACGTGAATAATTTTTGGGATTAGTACTTTACAGGCACACCAAACAGTTGCACACTACATAGTAATAGTAGACAGACCACAAGCCATAGGAGGAAACTAAGTATGAATATGAGTGATATTGTATTAGCAGGGAAAGTCATCAGATGGATGAACGATGAGTAAGAAGCTTCAAGTAAAGTTATTGTAATCAAGAACTACTCCCTTCTTACTTATAATTCATATCTTCTGTAATGGATTAACCTCTCTGGTGAACCTTTCCCATTCCCGCTTTATAAACGGTTTTGTGTAAATGTTTTTTATGACTTAAGTTTGTAACAGCTTCGGCTATTGGGAGAAATTGTTGTGCAACTAGACAGATTGCGCCGTTTTGGTTGGAAAGCTTTTTTTATGCAACAGTTGTTGCTTTCAGAGTGGGACAGTTGTACTCCTGCGCGAGTTTGTAATATTCAGCGTGATTGTATTTGGGTTGAAACAGAGCAGGGTAAGCAGTTATTGCGAGTAGGGAAGCTTGATTGTCCAATGAGTAGTTGGCTAGCGGTTGGCGATTGGGTATTGGCAGAAGCGAAAGGGGATTGTCTTTGGTTGGTACGGTTATTGGACAGAAGTAGTTTACTGCGTCGACAAGCCGCTGGACAACAAACCAGAGAACAACTACTCGCAGCCAATGTAGATACAATGTTATTGGTGACCTCACTCAATCAAGACTATAACCTACAGCGTTTGCAACGTTATATCATGGTTGCTCATGATGCTGGGTTGGAGCCAGTTGTGGTATTAACTAAGGCAGATTTAGTGGAAAATGCTGAAGAGTCTGTGGCTGAAATTGGCCAAAAACTCAAGCTAAATGCTGTGGCAATTAATGGGCTTGATACTCAAGAGGTTAGCAGTAAACTAAGTCCTTGGCTTAATCCAGGTGACACGCTCGTGTTAGTAGGTTCTTCTGGTGTAGGCAAATCGACGCTGATTAATAGCCTATTAGGACAGCCTATGTTGGACACTGGGGGCATTCGTGAAAATGACGACAAAGGACATCATACGACAACGAGTCGCTATCTACTTCATACTGAAACAGGTATCAATATTATTGATACGCCTGGGATGAGGGAAATTCAACTCTGGTTAGAAGAAGGACAGCTAGAAGAAGTTTTTGACGATATTGTAAAACTGTCCAATCAGTGTCGTTTCAGAAATTGCCAACATGATGCTGAGCCAGGTTGTAAAATACAGGCGGCACTGGATGCTGATGAGTTATCGGTTAATCGCTGGCAGCAGTATTTAAAGCTAAAAAGAGAAGAAGCCCATCATTTAAGACAAGCTAAAGGAGCGGCTGCACAAAGAGAGCATTTTAAAGCGTTTGCAAAAATGGTGAAATCCAGCCAAACAGAAAAATTGCAATTTAAAAACAGGAAAGTGAAGTTGTCTTAAAATAAGGTATTAACTGCCGTATATTTTTGGTTGGCAAGATGACTGTCAGCCAAATTTTTTGTGAATTTAGGTGGAAATAAAAGTATCAACCGAATTGCTTAATAATTAATAATACAGCTGCCGTTATATAGTTATTAGCTAATAATATAATGGTTATTGTGCTTCTTATACTTAAAATAAATCATGTACTCTTTATTCCTGATTACCATAGAATGGTGAGAATTCAGTTAAAGCATGGAACATTTAACTGTTATCCCAATCACCTATTATTTATAGGCCATGGGGTCTCACTCAATGGGCACACCTAAGAGCCATTAGTAATCGAGTATAGTTTAGAGAATGTAGTCTTTACTTATGAAATAATAAGGGAAATTACATGGATGTAGTGTTATGGGAGTGGGCTACTTATGCAACACGTTGGTTGCATACTGTTGCTGCCATTGTATGGTTAGGATTTTTCTTTCATACCCGTGAACTTGACCGCGCAATGCAGAGGCAAGACGCAACACAGCCGAATGCCGTTGGTGAAGCATGGGCAATCCGTGGTTTTGGTATCTATAGAACGGTTAAGTATCTATCTCGTCAAACTGACATGCCTCCAAATAATTTGTTGGTATGGTATAAGTGGCCAAATATTACGACAGTTGTAAGTGGATTTATTCTATTATCACTCATCTATTATACTCAAGCTGAACTTTATCTTATTAATATTGATGGATTTATCATGTCTGCTGAGCAGGCTGTAGCTGTATCAATTTTAGGTATTTTTGTGGCATTGGCTGTTCATGAAGGGCTTTATCGGCTGCCTCTTAAACATAATGAGACTGCAATATTGATTACAAGCTTTGTCTTTCTCTCTGGACTTAGTTTTATTTACAGTCAAGTTTTTTCTGGTCGTGGTGTATTCATGCAAATGGGGGCGACGCTTGGAATGTTTGTCACGGCGTACTTTTTTGTGAATATACTGCCTGAACTTCGTAAATTGATTGCACAACCTGAAGGTTGGCAGCCGTCACCTGAGCGTTTGCAATGGTTTTTGATGAGGGCAAGACATAATAACTACTTAGTGCTTGCTGTGGTTTTTTTGATGTTAGCAGTGCATTTTCCACTTGCCCACTCAGGTACTTATTCGTGGCTGACTATTCCATTTTGATACTTTTCATGAGACAGGGAAGTTGCTTATTTGGCCATGGGGGATGACAGCTACAATAGCGATAACTATTGTGACGCTAAGTGTTTTTGACATGAATAAACCAAAACCTGCTTGGGGAACAATGGGTTTTTTAAAATCAATTAATGCTGAAGCAAAAACTATTGTTCAGAATCGATGTAGCATGTGTCATGCTCGAACACCATCATGGCCTGGTATACATCGAGCTCCTGGAGGAGTTATGTTGGAAACAATGACTGATATGCAGCACTGGGCTCCAGCAATTAATAAGGTTGTTGTTTTATCCAGAGCGATGCCACCTGGAAATATTACAGGAATATCCCATGAAGAGAGGGCATTACTTGGCCAGTGGATGATGGTCAGTGCAGATAATATGACTGCTGTAGCGAGTAAATAACAGGAAGCTTGGTTCCCAATGTATTGGTGGTATAAAAAGGAGCTGGTGGGAGTTGGTTGGATGTTGGTAGCAGCATTCCTGGCATCACTTGTCCTGGCATCTGGAAAGCTGACAAGAACTGATATACCTGTTTTTCAAATTGTTTTTATGCGTTATTTGAGTGGTTTTGTAATTCTCTTTGCGATGATAACATTGAATAAAAGATTAAGTTTTCGAGAAACACTCACTACATCCTGTCTTTTCTTACATATGGCACGTGCAGTATCAGGTATAGGTGGTATCACATGTCTGTTATTTGCGGCAATGAATATACCATTAGCTGATGTAACTGCAATTAGTCTCACTCAAAATATGTTTATTGTGCTCTTTGCTGTATTACTATTAGGTGAAACGGTTTCACCTATTCGTTGGGTTGCTATTGCCTGCTGTGCATTAGGGGCTTTCCTAATTGTCCATGGTCAGCAAAAATATACATCTAGTATTTTCTTTATTAATTTGTCAGTAGGCATGGCTTTACTTGGAGCATGTCTTGTTGCAGCAGAAATGATTTTCATCAAGTTGTTGGCTAGCCAAGAATCTCCTTTAACCATGCTGTTTTATATTAATGGACTAGGTATTGTTATTTTTGCTTTTCCTGGAGTAGCAAGTTGGCAATCTGTTACTGTGATTGAGCAAATTGGACTTATGTTGCTTGGACCGATCGCAATTGCTGCACAACATTGTACGGTGCAAGCCTATCGATGTGCTGAAGCATCACTGGTGGCGCCAGTAAATTACTGTGGAATAGTTTTTGCTGGGGGGATTGGTTTTTTGATATTTGGGGAAATTCCAGAACCAGTTGCAGTTATAGGCTCATTAATGATTACAATAGGAGGTGTTGTACTGGCTAAAACCATTCGCTCTAGCCAGACAACTGCTGATAGTGTAGTTAGTTTGCAAAAAAGCTAGTCATTTCATTAACTGTTAGGTGAGCCTAGCTCAATCCATCGGGAAATTAATTCCCTTTCTGATTTTGTCATCCCTGTTTTATTCATCAAGGGCATATCTTCAGAGTCAATTGCTCTGGCTTTAATGCGAGGTGCCCATTGTTGCATCACCAAAATATTATCAAGTAGCACCCCAGCTGGTGCCACTTGAAATACATCATCCGTTGGGTTGTGTGAATGGCAGCTGCTGCATCGATTTTTTATTACTTCCTCAACATGAGTGATATCAACAGATTTATCTGTCTCTGCCGTTTGATTTTCTACTATGTTTGTTTGCTCGATAGCACTTGTTGATTGAGAATAAATAAGGTGGGAAGGGATAATAGCTAAGGCAAGTACTACCGTGGCAGCTCCAGCGCCAACCAGAATACTGGGCTTGTGAATACCCGTATGACGTAATACGAAATACTGTCTGCCCAATGCAGTAATGATAATAATAGCAATTAAAACAGCCCAGTTAAATGAATGATTATAAGTCATTGGATAGTGATTACTGATCATAATAAAAATCAGTGGTAGGGTAGTGTAGGTATTATGAGTTGAACGTAATTTAGCGTTAGTCGCCAATTTGGGGTCAGGCCTTCCACCTACTTTCACTGCGTCAACTAGGGCTTTTTGCGAGGGAATAATAACACGGAACACATTCCCCACCATGATTGTGCCAATAACTGCTCCCATATGGATATAAGCCCCGCGGGCACTGAAGATATGGGTTAACAAGTAAGCAATGGCAGTGGCTAAGGTGAGTAATATAATACCTAAAATTGCACCATGCTTTGCTAGTTTGGTATTACATAATACGTCATAACACAACCAGCCACCAAAGATTACCGTTAAGCCAATACTAATGGCTTGCCACTGATTTAAGTCGGCGACTCGTTTATCAATCAAATAAACTTCCGCCCCGACGTAATACATCAGTGTCAATAAAAAGAAGCCTGTGATCCAGGTGGAGTAAGCTTCCCACTTAAACCAGTGTAGGGTGGACGGTATTTGGGGAGGTGCCAGCTGATATTTAGCCACTTCATAAAAACCGCCACCATGAATGGCCCACAAATCACCTTTAATCCCTTGATCAGCTTTCCATTGAGGCGGTTTTTCCAAGTGATTATCTAGCCAAATAAAATAAAAAGAGGCACCTATCCAGGCAATACCAGTAATGACGTGTAAAAATCGCAGCAATAAATTAAGCCATTCAGTTATATATGTTTCCATTATTTTGTTATCACTAGTTCACTTTTATACTTTATATTTTCAGCCACTTTAATCAAAATAAGCGGCTAACGTTGTGTATTAACTACCACGGTAAGTGGTATAGCTATGGGCAGTTAGTAGTAAGGGAATATGATAATGTTCTCCATTCCCTCTAATACAAAACACAATGTCTACGTAAGGATAAAAGGCAGTAATTCCCTGTTGTTCAAAATAACTTTGAGTATCAAAGTGCATTCTGTAAGTTCCTTCAGCTAAGACTTGATCGGGGTCTAATAAGTCTTGAATACGGCCATCATGATTGGTTTTTCCCTGTGCTAACATTTCCCAGCCATCACCTGTTTGCCAACTTAAACTGATGGATACATTAAAGGCTGGTTGGCCAAGAGTAGTGTTCAATACATGGGTGGTTATCTGACTCATAAAAATTTCTCCATCACAACGGTTAGTAAGTCTTTTTGAAAAATAATATTCTTGTGTGTTACTTATTTTTTATTTGATCAGTTATTAGAAAATGACTATACTTTAGTGTTTTTAGTGGCAGACTGTGCGCCAAGTAATATTGAACTAATGATCAAGGCCATTGCTATAGTATCTGAAATACTTAGCGTTTCTTCTAAAAACGTAACTGCGAGTATTGTTGTGAAAAGCGGAAAAATACTTCCAAAAATGGCAGCTATAGAAGCTTCTACCTTTTGAAGTCCAAGTGTCCATAAATAAAAAAACAAAAAACTGCATACGCCGCTAAAGAAAATTAGCGTTATATTAAATGTGTCGAGTAAGGCATTTAATTGGGTTTGGTCATTTTCTAGTATTTTAAAGTTGATAGGGAAAAATAAGATGAGTGCGGAAATATTTAACATGAGTGCTGCTGTGATGATATGAAATTGGCCTCTGGCTTTTCTGCTTATAATGCTATATATCGCTTGTGGAATCATTGCGATGAGTATAAAAATATCTCCTCTATTGAAAGTTAATGAAAAATTATTGTTAAAACCAGTGTTTAAAATTAAAATGCCTAAGCAGGCTAATATTATGCTTAAAATTTTTTTTGAGCTAAGGGACTCTTGTAAAAAAACAAAAGCCATAAAAGCAATGAAACAAGGGAGTACACTCCCAATAATGCCTGCTGAGGTTGCACTGGTTGAACTTAGTCCCTCAAAAAAAAGTATGTTGAATAAAAAGCCACCGCTTAAACAGTATCCAATCAGTAACAATAGACTTTTCTTGTTGCCGTTAGTTGTTAATATTTTTTTTTGTTTTTGTCCTGCAAATAGTATTAGGAAAATGATACTGCTAACAAAAAACCTTGATCCTACATAAACAAATGAAGAAAGACTAAAACTTAAAAACTTCCCAAGAATAACGTTAGTCGCGACAGCAATTTGAGCTAATGATAGATAAATATAGCCTTTATTTAGCATAACTGGATCCATTTTCCTTCAGATAGGTGAATAGCATCTATTACCTTTTGAACTTTATGACCTTCAGTTATACTTGGAAGATTATTAGGCTCACCATCAATGGCTTTTTTAAATGCTTCAACAATATGTTTGCTCTCCATGAATGCTTCTGGATTTTTAACTCCAGAGTCATCTAATAAGGTTAGTGGCTCTTGGTTTTTCCGGCCTTTTAAAAACTGAAAGTTCTCGATAGTTAAGTACCCTTGTGTGCCAAAAAATTCTAAAGTGATACTTTCTTTGTCTTGAGAGAAATTTGTTAATATATCAAGGTGAACTTGGGTCTTGTCGGTAAGTTCTAGTAAACCATGAACTTTCTGTTCTGAGTGTTTTGGTTTGTTTTCTGGGTATGAAATTATTGTGTTAACTCTTTCAATTGTTAATTGTTTATCAAGTATATATAGTAGCCCATAAATAAAATGTGGCACTATTTCGCGAATGACGCCGCCTTCGTGTCTATTATTTAGCCAAGAGTTCTGGGATGCACCTGTACACGGTCTAGGCCAAACAGGAAAATGTAGCTTCAGTTCTATTTTGTGAAGATGAGCTAAATACTTTTGATGTAGTAGATTTTTACAAGTAGTAATGGCACTAACAAATGCCATAGGAAAATTTATTCCTGTTACAATACCTTTAGAAGCTGCAGTTTGAGATGCGGCAAGTATTTCATCTGCTTGTACTGAGGTTAATGCTAAAGGCTTTTCACATAATACATGGTTACCTTTCTGCAAGGCGATAATAAAAGCATTTTTATGATGGGCGGGCGGAGATGCAATATAGCAACACTTAGTTCCTGTCACAGCACTATCAAGAGAGGTAGACACTTCACATTGAAATTCTTTAGCAAAAAAAATAGCTTTTTCTTTATTAGGGTCATAAATTTTCTTTATGGAAAAGTGCCCACTATTACTTAAACTGTGGGCCATAGTACTGGCCATACAACCTGCGCCAATGATACTGCACGGAATGCTACTCATAAAGTGTTATCCTTAGCAGCTGCAGCCATGCACTCAATTACAATTTTACAGTCTTTCGGTAGGTGGCTAACACCTAAAGAGCTTCTAGCGGGAGCATCTGTCGGGAAATAACTATTAATGACTTGATTTACAGATTGAAAATCATCATCAAGATTAGTAAAAAATAATGTCATTTTAATTATATTAGACAGATTGCTACCTGACTCTTCTAAAAGAAGTGATAAATTTTCCATAATTTGTTTAGCTTGATCGCTGGCTTCTTGACTGATGGGCTCTAAATGACCAGGCTTAAAACCTTGGATACATGATGTATAGATAATATCATTAAATATTGAAGCATGGGTGAAAACAGGCAAAGGCACTGATAGCTGATTTGATTTTACTCTCTTTATTTTTGATAGAGTATAGCTTGTTTTTTGTTGCACGGTTTACACTCCCATAATCTTATAATACTAGTAATAACTTAATTAAGTTGATTTATAAGTTATTATCAGTCAATACTGACTTTAGTTGTTTCCAGTGTATACTTTGTTGTTTTACTTTCAGTGCTTCTTCATTTGATTGATTCTGTTGATAGTGGTTAATAACTTTACCAGCAATTGAAACAGCTACTTCCATAGGTCGTTTACCAGGAACTTCATCAAGTCCCATTGGGCAGTGGATACGACTGATGATTTTGTCAGTAAAGTTTTTAAGGGTTAAACGCTGTTTAA
Organism: Spartinivicinus ruber; assembly: GCF_011009015.1. Lineage (NCBI taxonomy): Bacteria > Pseudomonadati > Pseudomonadota > Gammaproteobacteria > Oceanospirillales > Zooshikellaceae > Spartinivicinus > Spartinivicinus ruber. The sequence goes on along the minus strand of NZ_CP048878.1, from coordinate 3,251,921 downwards.
AACGTTGCCGTTTAGATTTCGAGCCAATCAGTCCCAAATAGCCAAAATGATTAAGTTTTAAAATAGCTTCACAAATATCAAAATCTTGTTGGTGACTGTGAGTCATGATCAGATAATAGCTATTTTCAGGCATCAAATTTACTTCATCTGCTGGGTATTCACTCGTAATCGTTGTGACATTACTGGGAATAGTCGATGGAAATTGTGCTTGGCGGCTATCCACCCAGCTAACGTGACAGGGCAATTCACTTAAAATTGAAACTAATGCTTGTCCTACATGACCAGCCCCAAACAACATAATATTCACTTGGTTGGCGCTAAATTGCTCAAATAATACGATAGTACTCCCCCCACAGCATTGTCCTAGGGAAGGACCTAAAGGAAAATATGCCAAGTGTTGTTGAGGCTGTTGCTCTGTTAGCATTTTTTGGGCAGTGGCAATGACCTGATACTCTAAATGCCCACCACCAATCGTGTCATATGTTGCATCTGCACTGATCACCATTTTTGTGCCAGCATCTCTTGGAGTAGAACCACGAGTAACCAATAGTGTGACTAAAACAAAGGCATCGCCTGACGTATTAAGCTGATTAATCGCCTCAACCCAATTCATTTTCACTGCATTCCTGGTTGGTTTTGGCTTGGATGAATTCCACTGCTTTAAGTACACGTTCTGGAGTTGCTGGGGTATCTAAAGGTGGACTAATGGAATAATCAGACAAACTAGAAACTGCATCACGCAATGCTGACCAAACAGAAATGGCTAACATTAAAGGGGGTTCTCCCACTGCTTTTGAATGGTAGATAGTAGCTTCACGATTTGGGTATTCAGGAAATAGTTCGACTCGAAAATCCACTGGCATATCACTGACAGCAGGAATTTTGTAAGTGGCTGGTCCAGTGGTTAATAATTGCCCTTGATTATTCCACACTAGTTCTTCTGTGGTTAGCCAGCCCATACCCTGAACAAAGCCACCTTCAATTTGGCCAATATCAATGGCTGGGTTAAGGGATTTACCCACGTCATGGAGAATATCCACTCTTAGTACTTTGTACTCGCCCGTTAGAGTATCAATAATTACTTCTGATACAGCGGCACCGCCTGCAAAATAAAAAAATGGTCGGCCAGCTGCTTTGTTGCGATCATAATGAATTTTAGGGGTACGGTAATAACCAGTGGCTGACAATGAAATGCGATTGATATACGCCAGTTGTGCCAGCTCAGCAAAAGAGATGGATTGCTTTCCAAACATAACTTGGCTATTAATAAACTCGACCACAGTTGGTTCAATTTTAAAATATTGAGCAACAAAGTCAGTTAAACGCTTTTTAATGGTTTTTGCGGCGTTTTGAGCGGCTTTGCCATTTAGGTCAGTACCAGATGATGCTGCGGTAGGGGAGGTGTTGGGTACTTTATCTGTACGGGTAGACGACACACAGATGGTATCAATGTCCACTTGAAACTCTTCAGCAACAATTTGCGCTACCTTGGTAAGCAATCCTTGGCCCATTTCAGTGCCGCCATGATTTAGGTGAATACTACCATCGGTATAAACATGAATTAATGCGCCTGCTTGGTTCAGATGCTGAACTGTAAAAGAAATACCAAACTTGACGGGGGTTAAAGACAAGCCTTTTTTTAGCACCTTATTTGTTTGATTAAATGCTATGACTTGCTCACGGCGCTGCTGATAATCTGAGCTTTGCTCAAGTTTCTCTACCAGTTGTGGAATAATATTTTGCTCTACTGTTTGGTAGTATGGTGTTGTACTTCGAGAGCCAGGTGTTTCATCATAAAAGTTAATTTTTCGAATGCTCAGGGGATCTGTCCCTAAGTAACGGGCAATATCATCCATGGCGGCTTCAATAGTAATCATCCCTTGTGGCCCACCAAAGCCGCGAAAAGCGGTATGGGATACCATATGTGTCTTACATCGATTTCCGACAATTTTAACTTGATCAAGATAATAGGCATTATCTGTATGAAACATGGCCCGATCGACAATTGCATCGGATAGGTCGGGAGAGTAACCACAGTTGCCGTTTATTGTAATCTTTGCACCTAAAATTCGCCCTTGTTGATCAAAACCAATTCGATAACTGTTTTTAAAAGGATGACGCTTGCCTGTCATCACCATATCATCACTTCGATTTAAACGGAGTTTAACTGGTTGCTGGGTGATTTTGGCTAGTAAAGCGGCTAAGCAAGCCCATTGAGCGGCTTGGGTTTCTTTACCACCGAAAGCACCTCCCATTCGTCGCATATCAACCGTGACTAAATTAAAAGGAATATCCAATACTTCAGCGACTAATTTTTGTACTTCTGATGGATGTTGACTGGATGTAAATATCTGCATACCCTCATCTTCAGTTGGTACTGCAGTTGATATTTGGCCTTCTAAATAAAAATGCTCTTGCCCTCCAATGGATAACTCACCTGAAAGCTGATGGGGGGCATTGTCAATGGCTGCTGACGCATCACCTCGTTGCATGGTATGGGGTGGGCGAACAAAACTTTGCTGCTGTAATGCGGTATCAATATTTAAAATAGCGGGTAAGACTTCGTATTCAACTTTAGCCAGTTGAGCAGCACGCCATGCTTGTTGATGAGAGTGGGCTGCAACGACGAATAGCGGTTGTCCATAAAATTCGACAAGGTTTTTAACCAGTAGTTTATCACCTGGAAAGACTGGACCAATATCTAATTGGCCTGGTACATCATTGGCGGTTGCGACGGCAACGACACCTTCTGCTTTATATACCTCAGTTAAATCTATGGACTTAATTTTACCGTGGGTTATTTGGCTTTTTCCCACTGCGGCATGGAGTTGATTAATGGTATTTAAGCGATCATCAATATAAACTGCTTCTCCACTAACGTGTTTATGGGCACTTTCGTGCTTTTCAGCTTTTCCTATAACACCACGGATATTTATAGCAGGTTGCGTTGTGTCAATATCAGATAGTTTACGCATAATCAGTAACTCTAATTACGACGTTGGGGGTGCTAACTTCTAAAAAACACTTCCATAAAAGGTTTTTAGCAACTTGCATTCGGTAGTTTGCTGAAGCTCTAACATCGCTTAGCGGTTTATAGTCTTGTTCTAAAGCATTGGTTGCTGCTGTTATTGTCTGCGCTGTCCAGGGTTTATTTTGTAATGCAGCTTCGCAGTGGTAGGCCCGTTTAGGAATGGCTGCCATACCGCCAAAAGCAATACAGACGTCTTTTATTTGGTGATTGTCAACGTTTAAATAAAAAGCACCTAATACTGCTGATATATCATCGTCAATTCGTTTTGATACTTTGTACACTTTTAATTGATAGCCCTGCTTGGCTTTAGGAATATGAATCGCTTGAATAAATTCACCTGGATGTAAAGCGGTGACTTTATAATCGAGAAAAAAATCAGTAATGGGCAACTGACGGCTACACGTTCCCTGATGCAAGGTTAAACTAGCCCCTAGCGCAATTAGAACGGGGGGCATATCGCCAATGGGGGAGGCATTACCAATATTACCACCAATGGTTCCTTGGTTACGAACTTGTAAGGAACCTAGTCGCTCCATCATATTAGCAAAGTCGGAATATTGCTTTTTCAAGGTGATAAAACAGTTGCTGTAGGTGACTGCTGCACCAATAATGAGGTAATGAGAGGTTTCTTTAACGGTTGTTAATTCAGCGACATTACCAAGATAAATAATAACCTTGAATTCCTGCTGTTGCTGAGTAACTGTTAGTGCTAAGTCGGTTCCGCCTGACAATAATTTTGCATCAGGATAATGTTGTAATAGTGCCGTTAGTTGTTGAATTGTTTGTGGTGAAAAAAAGTGACTTTGGCCATCCGTTAAATGAATTAGCTGCTTCCTTTTAATCGTTTTAAGCTGGGCAATACTATTTGTAGGCTGTTGACTATTTGTTGGTGACTGAATGGATTTAGCGATATTCGCTGCTGCATTGACAATGGCACGGTAACCAGTACAACGGCATAAATTGCCGGATAATGCAGTAAAAATTTGTGCTTTAGTGGGAATAGGGTAATGCTGTGCTAAAGCATATAGTGACATTACAAACCCTGGTGTGCAGAAACCACACTGAGACCCGTGGAAGTCAACCATTGCCTGCTGTACAGGGTGAAGTAGGTTTGAGTTTTTTAAGCTTTCAACAGTGATTAATTGTTTGCCCTGTAAACTGGCAAGAAAAGTGATACAGGCGTTAATCGCTTTATAATGAATAGTTCCATCAACTAACTCACCGACTACAACGGTGCAGGCACCGCAGTCACCTGATCCACAGCCCTCTTTAGTACCACAATAGTTCAAATGGCTACGTAAATAATGAAGTACAGTGGTATTAGGGTTGATATTTTCAACCGTTTGCACTGTTTCATTAAGCAGAAACTGTAATATGTTAGGCATATTATTGTTAATTTATTATTACTTTCATGTTTAGGTAATCTTCATGATCGCCAGTAATATAATGCTTTATTCTGGTGCTAATCAACCCATGTTTGAAGATTTAATGACAATTAAATAATAAAACTGATTTAGTGTTTGGTTATGTTGTGCAGTAGGTACTTACATTTTTGTCTGATCAAAGAGAGCTAAAGATAATTCGATTTGAGCAAAACTAGGAAAGTTTCACTAATCTCATCTATGGTAATAGTGGCACGAGTGATACTGTAGAAGTGTGTCATTAAAATAATATAAAACTGTAAATAAATTTTAAACTGTTTAACCTGAATTCCCTGGTTTTTTATTATCTGATAAAAAATTTGGGGTAAGTAGCCTAAGGCTAGGAAGATAATAATGTTTTTACGTCATCTCTTGTTATCTCTAGGAAAGACTATAAAAGGAAAGCTTCGTCTTTTTAGCAAAATCATAGCAACAATAGCTATTTTGATGGTTGTGACGTTAATTATTGGTAAAACATATCAGCACTGGGATGATGATCCGAACCGTGGGGCAATCGCCATTAATAGTGGTGAGTTTAATGAAAATTATGATACCCCTATTTATTTAGATCAAGGATGGTCTGAGGCAGATAGTTTATGGTTTTATTATACAACCCAGGGCTCTGGATTACTGCCTTATGATTTCTTTTTGATGTTGGAGCAGGCTGACTCACAAGAGTTATTTCGCTCTACTAGTAACATGGATAAATTTCGTTATTTACCGCAAAAGCCTACCTTTTTTAACCCTGATGGTTTGCCCGTTGGTTTTGTGAAAGATACTTACCAAGGTCATGATTATATGGGGTTTACTTGTGCTGCTTGTCATACAGGACAGGTTAATTATAAAGACAAAGCAGTTAGGATTGATGGCGGTCCAGCCATGGCTGATATGGTATCATTTCTGATTGAATTACAAAAATCAATAGAAGCTACGTTGAATGAACAGGATAAACTTTCACGTTTTGTTTCAAATGTCATTGCTCTGAATAATAATTACGCGAATAGACAGCAGGTTAAGCAAGGATTACTCAAATGGAGTAATAATATTCAATTATATAATATTTTGAATTATAGCCATGTTAAATATGGCTATGCTCGCTTAGACGCTTTTGGTCGTATTTATAATCGAGTGTTACAACATGTACAAAATAAATCGCAGGTAAGAGATGTATTAACCATATTAAAACGGCCTTCTCAACGACAGTTTTTAACAAAAAATGAAATAGATAAAGTTTTAGAAGGCATTAATGAAACTATCATTGATGATGTACAATTTGCGACGATTATTAATCGACTGGCATCTAAAAAGCCTGGTTATCCTGCTTTAAGTTTTAGAGACTTATTACGGGTGCGCAATGCCCTTTTTAATGAACCCAATGCACCAGTGAGTTATCCATTTTTATGGGATATTCCACAATCCGATTTTGTACAGTGGAATGGATTAGCGAGTAATGCAGGACTAGGCCCATTAGGTCGTAATACAGGAGAAGTAATAGGTGTTTTTGGTATTTTGGACTGGCAGGAGAAAGAGCCTGGCTTTAGTTTAGCTGCTTGGCTCTCTGGACAAAGTAATAAGAAAAAACAAGTTAATTTTAAGTCATCAATTGACTTAACCAATTTAAAGCGACTAGAGAACCAGTTAAGAAGTTTACAATCGCCCAAGTGGCCGGAACATATATTTGGCAAACTTGATCAACAAAAAGTTGAAAAAGGACGCTTGCTTTATAATCAGTATTGCCAGGGGTGTCATGAGGTTATTGAACGAGACGCTTGGGATCGTTTAATGGTTGCTAAAATGTCAAGCATTGATTCGATTGGCACAGACATTGCCATGGCCAGCAATAGTGTAAATTATGTAGGTAACTCTGGTAATTTTAAACATATTTATCAAGGCACTGATGTAGGCGATATAATTGTTGCTCAAACTGCTCCTGTAGTACAAATTTTAACTGCCGTCACAACTGGCGTAGTGGCAACTCCTGACCCAGATAAAAGCTTTATCCGGCGTTGGTTAGACTGGCTATATACTCTTGGCATGTCATTTTTTGATAATACGATAAAAGCCAGCGTTAAAGCAGGGAACTATCAACCTGATACAACGGCTAAACCTTACCAGTCATTATTGTCGTATAAAGCACGTTCATTAAATGGCATTTGGGCAACGGCTCCTTATTTGCACAATGGCTCAGTTCCCAGTTTGTACGACTTATTATTACCGAAAAAGCGTGAGGGAGACTCTGAAGAGGGGAAATACCGGCCAGATACATTTATGGTAGGAAGTCGTGAATTTGACCCTAATAAGGTTGGCTTCAGATACACAGGGTATCAAGGCACTGAGTTTAAAACCCATATTACAGGGAACATGAATAGTGGTCATGAATATGCGGCAGGTAGAACCCCTCAGGCAGATGGTACGGAATTACCCCCATTAACGGAAGAACAACGGTGGCAGTTAATTGAGTACCTTAAGAGCTTATAATTACTATATCGCTTGCAGGGGACAACTCAACATTCCCCGTAAGCTTAAATTAAATTGCCATTTGGGTTTTGTATCTACCAGTTGCCAATTGTGAAGCCTTTTTTGTAATAGTGAAAAAGCGACTTTAGCTTCTAACCTCGATAAAGAAGCACCAGAACAGAGGTGTATACCATGGCCAAAAGCAAGATGAGGGTTGTCAGATCGAGTAATATCAAATTGATTAGGACGCTGAAAAATAGCAGGGTCGCGATTGGCTGCCCCTAGGACTAATAATATCCGGTGGTTAGCTTTGATTTGAAAACCATCCAAATCGATTGGGTCAGTTGAAATCCGGCCTATGCGCTGGAAAGGGCTCTCAAAACGTAAACACTCTTCAATGGCTGAATTTAAATGGTTACCTAGTTTAGCAAGCTGTTCTGGGTGCTTTTTCAACGTCATCCAACCATTGCCGATTAAGTTAGTTGTTGTTTCATGACCTCCAAAGACTAATAAAATAGCATTAGCGATAAGGTTGGCATCAGTTAGAGAAATTTGTGACTGTTGTATTGCTATTAACTTGGTCATGAAGTTGTCTGCGGGTTGATTTCGGTAATAAGTCAATAAATGACTAAAATAATCGCTCATAGCAACCACGGTATCGGATGCTTTTGCCACAATATCTATCTTAGTGCTATCACTTAAGAATAAAGCTAGGTCATCAGACCAGGACTTAATTTTATCAATATCAGAGACAGGCACGCCTAATAGCTTTGAAATGATCACTGCAGGTAATGGATAGGCAAAGTCTTTGATCAGATCACATTGTTTTTTCTCAATAAATAAATCAATTAATTGATTGGCAACAGTTTCAATAATCGTTGTCATGTTGTTCATAACTTTGTTAGACAAAGAACGAACCATTAGCTTACGTATAGGTGTATGCTGTGGTGGGTCATTGAAGATAGCCATTAATGAGAAAGATTGTCTTAAGGGTGATATTTGTGCTTGTTCTTCAGGTGTTAAGTTAGCAACTAAGGCAGCTGATCGGTCAGAAGACGTATGAGGGTGTCTAAGTAATCTCTTAATATCTTTATGCTGAAAAATATAATAGAAGCCATATTTGGGGCATTGATAGATAGGCTGGTTTTCTAGCAAGTCTTGGTAAGTGGGATAAGGATTAGAGAGGAAGTCATAGGAATATAGGTCAAACCGACGTTGGTCATAGAATTGAGTAACCATATTGTTTCCTTTTACTAGAGATATACTTTATTCGGTGTAAAACAGAACATCCATATTCTTTTCTAATATACGCTGTAGAACTATACCTTGGCAATTTTACCAGGCATTATGAGTCGTGTTTGATGGAGTTTTTTTATAATAGAAATAAGTAAAGACTAGCTGTTATTTAAAGTTATATTTTATTAGGGAGATAAAGTAATGAGTTTTGAAAGTAAAGAAAAAGCCAGTGCTTATTGGAAAGAGAATATTCATTTAATGTTGATGCTCTTGATAGTTTGGTTTGTTGTTTCTTTTGGTTGCGGTATTTTATTTGTTGAGTCACTGAACACCATTCAAATAGGTGGATTTAAATTAGGCTTTTGGTTTTCTCAGCAGGGTGCTATCTATATTTTTGTTGGATTGATTTTTGTTTATGTGGGAAAAATGAACAAACTTGATCGTAAATATGATGTGCAAGAAGACGAGTGAGTAGTGAGTGATGGACATTCAAACCTTAACTTTAATACTGGTGGGTGCTTCCTTTACACTTTATATTGGCATTGCCATTTGGGCCAAAGCTGGTACAACAAGAGACTTTTACATTGCCGGTGGAGGTGTCCATCCTGTAGCAAATGGAATGGCTACGGCAGCTGACTGGATGTCAGCCGCTTCATTTATATCAATGGCGGGTTTAATTTCATTTATGGGCTATGACGGCTCTGTGTATCTCATGGGGTGGACAGGTGGTTATGTATTGTTAGCATTATGTTTAGCACCTTACTTGCGCAAGTTTAGCAAGTTTACTGTGCCTGATTTTATTGGAGATCGATACTATTCACAAACTGCTCGAACAGTGGCGGTTGTTTGTGCCATATTTATTTCCTTTACTTATGTTGCAGGGCAAATGCGTGGGGTAGGTGTCGTATTTTCCCGTTTTTTAGAAGTAGACATTATCAGTGGTGTAATGATTGGCATGGGAGTGGTGTTTTTTTATGCCATTTTAGGTGGTATGAAAGGTATTACTTACACACAAGTGGCACAATATTGTGTGCTTATTTTTGCCTATTTAGTACCTGCAGTATTTATATCGATTTTAATGACTAATAATCCTATTCCTCAGCTCGGTTTTGGGGGGATGTTAGCTGATGACTCTGGTATCTATTTACTTGATAAGCTGGATGGGTTATCGACAGAGCTTGGGTTTTCAGAATATACCCAAGGTAATAAAAGCATGATTGATGTATTTTTTATTACTGCGGCATTAATGGTGGGTACCGCTGGCCTACCACATGTGATTGTGCGTTTTTTTACTGTCCCTAAAGTACGTGATGCAAGAAAATCGGCTGGTTGGGCATTATTATTTATAGCGCTTTTATACACCACCGCACCAGCAGTTGCCACATTTGCAAGAGTCAATATGATTAGCACCATTAATGGACCTGAAGGACAGGGTACTTTATATGAAGATGTGCCAAGTTGGGTTGAAAATTGGCAGCGAACTGGATTAATCACCTGGTCAGATAATAACGGTGATGGTCGTATGTTTTATTCAGGTGATGAACGAAATGAAATGTCAATCGACCGTGATATTATGGTATTAGCGAATCCTGAAATTGCTAATTTACCTGCCTGGGTAATCGCTTTAGTGGCAGCAGGAGCTATAGCAGCAGCATTATCAACTTCAGCCGGTTTGCTATTGGTAATATCTACATCAATTTCTCACGACTTATTGAAACGAAACTTAATGCCAAGAATTACTGACAAACAGGAGTTACGTTATGCCAGAGTTGCCGCAGCAGTGGCAATTGGGATTGCGGGTTATTTAGGCATCAATCCACCGGGGTTTGTGGCCCAAGTGGTCGCATTTGCTTTTGGGTTGGCAGCTTCCTCTTTTTTCCCTGCTATTGTAATGGGTATCTTTTTTAAGAAAATGAATAAAGAAGGGGCTATCTGTGGTATGCTAACAGGAATAGTATTTACCGCAGCTTATATTGTATATTTTAAATTTTTAAACCCAGCAGCTAATACAGCTGAGTATTGGTTATTGGGTATTTCCCCTGAGGGAATAGGAACTTTAGGGATGCTGTTAAACTTTTCAGTTGCCTTACTTGTTAATCGAATGACTAATGATTCTCCAAGGCATGTCCAAGATATGGTAGAAAATATTCGTTTCCCAAGAGGGGCTGGTGAGGTGCAAGCTCATTAGTCTGATAAATATTATAGGAACTCTATATTCTACACATTGAGCATAGAGAGATATGAATAAATAAAATAATAAAATTGATGTGAAAACACTTTATTTAAGAAAAAGGATTAGCTTAATGATGAAAACCTATTTTTTAGCTATATTACTCACTGTAGTCACAATTGTTCAAACAAACAATGGATTCGCTTCTCAGTTACGTAATGAGCCAATAAAACCCATTCCAATGGATATGGATTACGACAAAGAAAAAGTCGCGTTGGGGAAAAAACTATTTTTTGACCCAAGGCTGTCAAAGTCTGGCTGGTTGAGTTGTAATTCATGCCATAATTTAGCAATGGGAGGGGATGATAATTTGCCCAGTTCTATTGGTCACCAGTGGCAGCTTGGCCCTATTAATTCGCCTACGGTATTGAATGCTAAATTTAACCTGGCGCAGTTTTGGGATGGACGAGCTCTAGATTTACAAGCACAAGCTGCTGGCCCTATTGAGAACCCAGGTGAGATGGCTTCTACGCATAAACTTGCAGTAGCAACATTACAATCTATTCCCAGTTATAGAGAACTTTTTGAGCAAGCTTATGGTGTAAAAACAATAACCATTACTGAAGTAACAGATGCTATTGCAACCTTTGAAAAAACCCTAATTACACCTAACTCGCGATTTGATCAATGGTTGATGGGGAACGAACAGGCCATTACAGTAGAAGAAAAAGCAGGTTATCAATTGTTTAAAGCAAAAGGCTGTGCTAGTTGCCATAATGGCATTGGTGTTGGAGGCAATAGTTATCAAAAATTTGGTATTGTCAAACCTTATCAGAAAGATTTGGAAAACCTAGGGCGATATAACGTAACAAAAAATAAGGTAGATAAGTACGTTTTTAAAGTTCCGTTATTAAGAAATATTGAACTGACAGCACCGTATTTTCACGACGGTAGTATATGGAGCTTAGATGAAGCTGTGAATGTAATGGCTGAATATCAGTTAGGTGTGACATTTTCAAAACAAGAAACAGCAAAAATAGTAGCATTTTTGAAAACGCTAACGGGTAATCAGCCAAAAATTACCTATCCTATTTTACCCGTAGAGATGCCTGAAACACCTAAACCAAATATGAATTAATTTTGGACCGAACACAGTAACTGGTTACCTTGTTGATGTTTAATAATTACTCTCGGAAGGAAGGGTATATAGCTTAAACATCAATGGTAACTAATGTGGTTGTTATTAAAATTGTTTGGGGTTTCTTTATGTCAATTACATGACAAAATGTCGTACAGTAGCTTAATTGATTCGATATTTAATCTTCATTTGGTTAACTGTTAGCATTAATTGACAAATATTGGAGGGGCTTTCATATTTAATTTGCTAGAATTATATTTTATATCTATTGACAAGTTTTGTTTTTAGCGGGCTGTTTGCATCAGAACAAAGCTTAAAACAGTGGTAAGTAATAAGGTTACAGCGACAGGGAGAGTTGCTATGAGAAGAACCCTAGTGGCGTGTAGAACAGTGACATTGTTGACTGGTGTGGGCTTTATAGGGCTCAGTTTTGGTCATAGTGCAATGTTTCCTGACGGATTTAAATTTGACGATAGCAATGAAGGGGAGAAAGCACAGCTGTTGCTACCTCAACAACAAACAGTTCGATGTATTAATGGTAAGGCAGGTGATTATCCCTGTAATAAAGTTGATTTGCATGCTTTTTTAGCAAAAGAAAATATGGGTGGAGGATCGGCTAATTTAAATGATATTTGGGGGTACACTGACCCAGTAACCGGTGCTGAAATTGCCATTGTAGGCAGAACCAATGGTACATCTTTTGTCGATATTACTGATCCTGTCAACCCGGTTTTCCTGGGTTTTTTACCATCTCATGATAATGGCTCAGATGCCTGGCGAGATATTAAAACTTATAACGATCATGCCTTTATAGTGGCTGATGGTAGTGGTAATAAAACCCATGGTTTACAAGTTTTTGATTTAACTTCGTTGCGTTATTTACCATCACCTGGACAAACGCTTAATGAAACAGCCCATCTGGGAGGTTTTGGCAATGCCCATAATATAGCGATTAATGAAGATACGGGCTATGCCTATATTGTTGGTAGTAACCAGTGTAGTGGCGGTTTATATATGGTTAATATTTCTAACCCTGTGAAACCACGTTATGCAGGTTGTTTTTCATCTGATGGTTATACCCATGATACCCAGTGTGTTATTTATAAAGGTCAAGATGCGCGGTACTATGGCAGAGAAGTTTGTGTTGGTTACAATGAAGATACAATTACTATTGTGGATGTGACGAATAAGTCTAATCCAGTTCAAGTTTCGAGAACACCCTATCAGGGAGCTCAATATACTCATCAAGGCTGGTTTCTCAATGACAGTCATAATATCTTAATAATGAATGATGAACTTGATGAATCACGCAATGGGATCAATACTACCTCCTATATATACGACGTTAGCCTTTTGGATAATCCAGTAGAATTAGGCCGTTATGTAGGCCCCACATCAGCCATTGATCATAATTTGTATACCCATAACAATTTTGTCTTTGAAACGAACTATCGGGCAGGTTTACGTATTCTTAGTACCAAGAATATTACATCAGGTAAATTAAAAGAAGAAGCTTATTTTGATACCATTCCTGGATCAAATAGTGCTCAGTTTTCCGGCACCTGGAGTAATTACATATACTTTGCCAGTGGTAATATCGTCATGAGCGATATTGGTTATGGCTTGTTTGTAGTTCAGCCTGATTGGGATGCCATTAATAACCCAGATCCAACAGTCGAGTACTGTGAAGCTAGTGGTAATAATGCCAGTGAAGAATGGGTTAGCTCTGTAAAAATTGCCAGTTTTACTAATAGTTCTGATTCCAAGCGCTACTCAGACTTTACCAATAAAGTAATTAATCTAGAAAAAGGGAAAAGTGCAGTAGAATTAACACCAGACTTTAGTGGTATTCGGTATAATGAGTATTGGAAAATTTGGATTGACTTAAATAAAGATGGTGATTTTGAAGATACTGGTGAGCAAGTTTTTAGCTCTAATCATGCTACATCCTCTACAGTTAAAGGGGAGTTAATGATTCCAGACAGCGCAAAATCTGGTAAAACTCGGTTACGGGTAGTGATGCGTTATAATGCTGTACCTAATGCCTGTGGTAGCTTTAACTATGGTGAAGTGGAAGATTATACAGTTAATATCTCATCTGGTTCTGAATTGGCTAACAAGCTGTCTAACACTCATGCCAGTGAGAAAATGGTAAAAGCGACAAAGATAACTCAAGATCAATTACAACAGAAATACTTTGCGCAGTTAAATTTTAAATAAACGATAGAAATTATTATTGATGGATAGCTGGCTGGTAAGATTTTACCAGCCTTTGTTTTACATACAGTCAAATTGAAAGTTATTCAAAACTGATTACAACATGGCTTAATTTCTTCAAAAATACGGTATGTCTAAAAAAACAAAAAAGAAGACTTTCTGTTTAAATAATGCATTGGTTTTGTTACTGGGTTATAGCCTAACTCACTGGAGTATGGTGAGTATGGCAAATGAGCCAGCAACACCCGAAACTCTAAAGGTAGCAAATGATTTGATTATAGATGCCAGAAAGTTGGAATTGGCATCTATGCAGATTATTAGTAGAGCCAATCAAATACGTCAACAAGTAAATAACTTAAGAGCAACAGCACGATCCTTAACCGATAAAATAGCTAAACAACAATTGAATACAGCTGCAGATACACTGGCGGAACAAATTGCCCTATGGCAGGAACAAGGTGCTGACAGCCGACAGAAAAGCAGTCGTTATTTTAACTATGGCCGACAATTATTAACAACAACATTTAAACAACGGTGGCAAGCCAATATTAAGCTGAATGGTGAAATAGCTTTAATGCCATCAACACAACAGTTGATGGCTCATAATACCCAAATTCGCAGTGTTCATCCCAATATGCCAAAAAACATGCAGGAAGAGGGCTCCTCTGTTACGGGGATGACATTGTCAGTACCGTCATTGAGTGCGCAGTCGATACCCTCGCCATTGGATACGGATAGTTTTCAAATTTCGAGAGATATTAATTTTTTTTCTCATGTAGAACCAATACCTGATACAGCCCAGGATCAACAACCGATGGTGCCATTAAATCAGATTCATCAGTGGCGACTCATCTTAGCAGATTTATCGGGGCAGCCGGTTTCGGGAAAAGCCATTAATGTGCGTGGCCACATGCCAGGCCATGTTCATGGCTTACCGACCCAACCCAAAGTGACTAAGGAACTAGAGCCTGGTGTTTACTTAGTGGAAGGGATGAAGTTTCAGATGATCGGTTGGTGGGTAATAGAATTTGATGTCCCGCATCAAGAGGGGATGGATACAGTCAAATTTAATGTGGTTTTATAAGCAGGTATGACCTTTATAAAGCATAAATTATTATTTGCCAGTATTTTTTCTCTATTAGCTTGTCCAGTATTGGCAATTAATTCTCTCTATCACTTTTCTGAAAATGATATTCAGTTTTTAGCTCAGTTCAGTTTATCAAACTTGCCGCCATTGCCTGATGCGAAAGATAACCAATATGCAGACTCCATTGTTGCTGCTAAATTAGGCAAGCAGATTTTTTTCGATAAACGCTTCAGTGCCAATCAAAAGATAGCTTGTGCTAGTTGCCATAACCCAAATCAATATTTTACTGATGGAATCGCAAAATCTAAAGGTATTGCTGAAACACGGCGGAATGCGCCATCCGTTATTGGTGCGGCTTATAGCCCCTGGCAATTTTGGGATGGACGTAAGGATAGCCTCTGGTCACAGGCATTAGCCCCGTTAGAGTCAGCTGTTGAGCATGGTCTCAGCCGACTTGAGGTAGCACAGTTACTGCTGCGTTTTTATCAAAAACCTTATCAACGAATTACGGACAACAAAGTTAATGCTAATAATCTATTGAAGTTGAAAGGCCCTGCAAGCCCAGTTGGTAGTGAAACAGAAAGAGCCAATTGGCAACAACTGACGAATAATCAACAAACGCAGGTTAATATGCTATTTGCTGATGTGGGCAAATTGTTAATGGCTTATCAACGGCATTTGCAGCCTTTACCTAGTCGCTTTGATCAGTTTATTGAACAGTTGCAACAAGACCCGACCCAAATTACGCAACTGAAAAAGCAGTTAAAGGAGGAAGAAGTAGCAGGGCTCCGGTTGTTTATGGGGAAAGCCAACTGTGCAAGTTGCCATAATGGGCCGTTATTTACTAATTTTGAGTTCCATAATATTGGGGCACCTGAACCGGATATCGCACAAGTGGATATGGGCCGTTATCGAGGAGTAGGGGCGTTATTGCAAGATGAGTTTACCTGTTTATCCGAGTGGAGTGATGCGAATAAAAATTATTGTCAGGAAATGTTGTATTTAAAAAAACAAGGCCAGGAATTAGTGGGAGCCTTTAAAACCCCTTCGTTGCGCAATGTGGCTGCAACGGCGCCCTATATGCAAAGTGGCCAGTTTAATACATTGGAAGAAGTATTGGCCCATTACAACAAACCTGTACCACCTTATTATGACCGGAACCAACACCCATTTAGGCCCCACTTTGATATTTTGCCATTAGGTTTGATGCCAGAGGAAATACAACAAATCAAGCAGTTTTTGACGGCACTGACGGGTGATCGGACCAAAGCGGATCAATGGTGGCAAGCTCCTTAACCTCATTATTATAAGTTAGTGTCTAAAAATATTAGACCATCCTATCAACTCTCCTTATGTTGAAAACACTTAAGGGTGAATTTTCTAGAATTCCTTAAGCTTAAGTATTCTGTTGTTTGCAAAATGCTGAAAGACGTTGAGTTGCCAAGCATAACCTGACTTTATAAAGTCCATAGCTATAAATTGAACTAGACATTTTTAGACCATCCTATCATTATGCAAATAAAAAACTAAATCAGCGGAACTACTAAACCTAGTAGTGGTGCTATAAAGAGAGTTATTGCCTGGATCTGCTTTTTACCTTAGAGGCAACAGCATGATGAATACTATCTATCGAGTTCAATCGGGTGATACCCTAACTAAAATCGCCAGAGTCCATTGCCTTTCGCTAAAAGAATTGCTAGCCATTAACCCGCAGATAGCGAACCCTGATTTCATTGATATTGGTCAGCCTATTAATATACCCATCAATGAACAGGATGCTGAAAAAGATTTAAGCATTGAAATTTCTGATAGCTCATTACCCAAATGGTACCTGGTTGCTCGTAAAGAAATGGAAGTAGGGGTAGAGGAAATTAGAGGGGCTGAGCATAACCCAAGAATTATTGAATATCACCAAAGCACTACATTAAAAGCTAGTGATGATGAAACCGCTTGGTGTTCTAGTTTTGTTAATTGGTGTATTGAGATCAGTGGTATAACCGGGACGAAATCTGCCGCGGCACGCTCCTGGTTACAATGGGGTAAGGCATTACCGGAACCTACAGAAGGGTGTGTTGTGGTATTTAAACGTGGTTCAAAACCCTGGCAAGGACATGTGGGTTTTTATGTGGGTATCAATGGCAGTCATATCCTGGTGTTAGGTGGTAACCAGTGTAATGAAGTGAATATTTCTTCTTACCCTAAAGGGCGGTTACTAGGTTTTAGATGGCCAAATGTGTAAGTATGCTCTTCGCTTTGATTATATAGTTGATATGGATTAACAGACTATCCTGTTAACCCATATCATCATCCTCATTAGTTGTGGTGATTAATTATTTTTTCTCTAGCTTAATGCTATCAATATAAAAATCCACCTTAGGCTCTGGGCCAATAATGTAAATATCAGCTGATTTAATGTTACCTTTGGGCTTGAGTTTAAACTCGGCAGCTAAGTCGTACCATTTGTTGCCTTTAGGCAGTTTCATTGAATGAATTCGTTGCCAGTGGTAGCCGTCATCATCCACATAAAACAGTTGTACATCGAGCATTTGGCTTGATTTTGCTGCTTCACCTAAACTAGCGGCTAACGACAGTTTATACGTTTCATCGACTTTTATTTTATCTTTAACGGGTAACGAAAGCCCTGCATACCAGTGATTACGTTCGGTGGATTTAACGCTCCATTGGCCTTGATGGCTCATTTGGTTGGTGTGTTCCAGTTTGCCCATTTTAAATGAAGCTTTCCAACCCTGTAAGTCATTTTCAAAACCGTGATCAAAAATTACTTTGTCATCAGGCTTGGGATCTGGGCCTGGAGTATTATCAACAGGTACCACTTTCACTTCGTCAATTAATAGGGTTTTATCCGCTTTCGGGCCAAATAAAACAATATAAGCGGCTGTTACTTTACCCAGTGCATTTACTTTAAATTGCTTTTTCAGCTCTTTAACATTTTCATCCACTTGGTTGATAGCCAAATACTGGTAGTAATAGGCACCTAAATCATTTTTAAGTAACAGGGTGGCCATGGCTAAATCTTTTTTAGCCCCTTTGGGTAGCTTCACTTTGGCTGAAAATTGATACTCTTTATTTTCTTCTAAGGGTTTAACCAGTTTTTGTAGTACACCATCATAATACTGCTTACGTTCGGTGACTTTTAGCCAATTATCTTGACCACAGTCCCGCTGCATTTTTTCAATAGTATGTTTTATGTCCTTGGTATAAAAGCGTTTCCAAGGGGTTAATGCGTTGAAATCAGGCTCTCTGATCAAGTTGTCTTTCAATAAGTCAGGTTTTTTACATAGTGGGTCATTAGGATCGGGTTTTGGATCCGGCTTAGGATCGGGTTTTGGATCCGGCTTAGGATCGGGTTTTGGATCCGGCTTAGGATCGGGTTTTGGATCCGGCTTGGGATCGGGTTTTGGATCCGGCTTAGGATCGGGTTTTGGGTCCGGCTTGGGATCGGGTTTTGGATCCGGCTTGGGATCGGGTTTTGGATCCGGCTTAGGATCGGGTTTTGGGTCCGGCTTGGGATCGGGTTTTGGATCCGGCTTGGGATCGGGTTTTGGATTCTCAACCCCATGATTATAAATACGTCCAGAGCAGTGCTTATCACCGTTTCGTGTGAACCAGAAATAGCTGCAATCTCTGTCATAACTATAGCGACCTGTATGCACGGCATAACCCGACAGCTTAACATTATTCAAGTGGATATAACGGCCATCTCTTTTCAAACTGAAATGTTGGTGAGGGCCGGTAGACATGCCACCTTGGCAAAGGGCTTGGCTTTTATTGTTGGCATAATTAGAAAGCCGTTGGCTTTGTTTAACCGTTTGGCCGGTTTTTACTTGAGGGTTGCTTAAGTGGTAATAGGTAGTTGACCAGCCATTCTCATGAATGACTTCTATATTACACGACGAATGTACTTTAACTTGGCCTGCTGCAGCTGCAATTACCCATTTATTGGAAGTATCTGAACCCCAGCCACCACTATTATTCAAATCTAAGGAAGACTGAGGGTATTCACCCTGGCCAGTGGTGACATGGCTGCCACCTATCCACCAGTATTCGCCAGTAGGGTAGGGTAGTTGCAGCATATTATCTGGAGGGGTTGCATCGTAGTAGCTGGAATAATAGCTTTCACTTAAGTTGGATTGTTTATTCTGTGCTTCGGGAAACAATCGATAATAGGTTTGATAAAAACTATCCAGCTTATTTTCTGTATCTGAGAACTGACTTTCTGTGTAAGCATTGGGTTGTTGATTACTCGCTTGGTTATTTTTTGCTAATAGTTTTTTAAGTGCCGAATCTGTTTCAAGAAATTGTTGAGAGTAAGCTTGAGTTGAGGTTTGCTGTTTAGTGGTTTGCTCAATCAATTGGTAGTGATCACGGGCAAGTTGTTCAGCAATATCTTTTACCTGATTAGAAAAGCCAATTTTTTTCGATAAACCACCCAAAGGCTTCCGTAAAAGTACTTTCGATGCTGGTGGACTACTAATAATACCGGTTTGGTGCTCGATTAATGCAATTAATATTTTGGGGTGAATACTCGTATAACCTGCCCAGTGAGAAATGACTTCGGCAAATTTCTGCAGGTGCGGTGCCTGTTGGATGATATATTCATAGACATCAAACGATAACATTTCGTCTGTGGTATAAATAAGATGGTTTTCTTCAAACTGGATCGCTTTTGAGGATTGTTCTTTATCACTGTTTTGGACAAAATCACTGGCAAAGGCAGGATAACTCGACAATATACTGCCTGTTAAACACAGTGCACTTATTGAGAGAATACGCTTTGATAGCATATTGAGTGTGAATTTTGATTTGTTTTTCATAATCACTAAAACACTTAATTATAATGAATATAGAAGGAAGGCTAACAAACTAACTTTTTAAAAATATTCGCAGGGTGTGGTGTGTTACCCATTAATAAGTTTGTATTTTTATAAGCCTGTTTATGGGAAGAAATTCTGTCATTAAATAAGCTGGAGTTGTGTGTAGTCATTCAAATCAAGCAAAAGACAGAAAGTAAGACAAATCCTTTTTTTTAAAACTGGGTTTTTAGTAAGGTTAATGTTTAGTAGCTGTGCAACAACAATGTAAATTGATTGATTTTTATATGGAAATAGATTTGTAGTGATGTTGGAAGTTAGTTAAATGATTGGTTGTTTTTGAATATTGCGAAAAAAATTAATTTAATTTTTTTATTCGAATTCGAATAAGGTTAGAACTAGAATGCAGCACTCATATGAATTACATTATGGAACAAAAGGATATTAATCCAGACCTATTATTCAATTAATCAGTTGTTTTAATAAATAACCACTGTAGACATAAGTTTCCGATAGCGGATAAGCAAGTAATGATTAAATAAAATGTAGCTTGCTTGAGTTGCAGACATCTTTGCGCTAGACACCGTCTCTCTTTTGTTGTGGTCCGACGTCTAAAATTGAAAAGTGCATTAAAGTTAAAGCCGTATCCCCTGGCCGCGCAGAAAATTCTGGAAGGTTGCACAGGTAGTATTGCGAGAGGGCATGATATTACAACCGCAACCAAACCCACCCCAGCTCCGACGATTGCAATCCAGTCCTCCAATCAATTGTCGTACTCCATTTGCTTGACAGGTTTGCTGAGCCTGAGTCGGCGTTGCCATTGGAATAAATTGTCGACTGGATGTAACGTAATACACTGTTGGAGCAACTGCATTATGTCGAACAAAGGTTGGGCGGAAGCTGTTACTTGTGCATTCGCCAGCATGGCTTGCATCAGCAACTGTCATCAGAATAAGAGCGAAAAGGTAAACCGGTTTCATGATGGGCATCTCCTTACCTCACTAACACAGCGTGTCAGGTTATTAGTCTAGTTCAGAAATAACAGGGAAATGCGTTAAAATTTTATAACCTTACCTCTTAAGTATTTAATCTAGGGCCTGTTAACTAGGTATGTCTGTTCCCTTCTACTATGCTTGTAAAAAACAACTAAAAGGTAGCTGGGTAGAATCTGTAGGGAGTAACAATGAAATACGACAGTGAGTATTATATTGCCAGGGATGTTGGCCCTGCTTCCCGCTATATTTTAAGCACAGCAGCAAATACCGGTGTTGAAGATTTTTTACTAGAATCTGACCACTGTATTGCTAATGAAGTGAAAGGAACAGGTAAGATACAAGTTAATCGAGGTGATAAAGTCCATTTCCACCCCCATGATTACCATGAATTACCTGAGCCTATAGTGTCGGAACGTTTAAAAACCTTAATTCAACAATTTACCCCTATTAAAGTCGATTTTTATCCCACCGAAATTATTAGTGGCAAACAGGTGTGGAAAGGCCATTATTTTTTACACATTTATAATGAAATTGCCGGACTCCATCCTACTCGTTCAATATTTGATTTTAATGAAACAAACGATGAGATATTTATTGAAAAGCTATCATTGAATGAAGAACTGCTCGATAAAATTCCTCTACAACAGCGATTGATTTTTGTGTTAGAAGAAGATGTCATCCAGCTTTATCACGAAAGTGTCGTAGAAACGATTAGTAATGCAGACATTACCGGGATTAAATTTGGCCGGGTAGATAAATGGCAAATTGGTCAGCACTTGGATAGTGACAACTAAAACCACCTACTTAATGGCAGTTAGGTAAGTGGATTACTTTTCTGGCTTTTCATTCTCACTAAAAATTTGATCTTTCCATTCAGTACCTAGCTTTTCTTCCAAGTATTCGCGGATAAATTGCCGTACTTTTTGCGAGGGTGTGACATCCTCAAGCGCACACAATTTTTCAAAGGCTGCTTTTTTCTTTGGGTCTATCAACAAAGTTAGTCGGGCTGTTCGCTGTTCCATCTTACTCACCACTTATCCATCACTGTTAGTAATTGATGTTAATTTGACTAACATTGAATTCTCTTTGAATGAGAGGATAATTCATACTAGATTCAAATTCAATGTGACTGAAAGTGTCGTTATGGCTCACCGTGCTCACCTATTTTCATTAAGAATTGCTCATGCTTTGCGAGAGTTTCTCCAGAAGAATCCCTTTAGCTGGTCTTGGTTGACTAAGGACTTAATGGCTGGAGTAACCATAGGGGTGATTGCGATACCACTATCAATGGCGTTAGCGATTGCCAGTGGCGTTCCTCCACAATATGGGCTTTACACGGCAATCATTGCAGGGCTGTTAATTCCCTTAACTGGCGGCTCCAGATATAGCGTATCTGGCCCCACGGCTGCTTTTGTGGTGATTCTTTATCCTGTTGTTCAACAACATGGTTTTGCTGGATTGCTGATAGCTAGTGTGTTAGCGGGGATTATCCTGGTGACTATGGCCTTATTACGCTTGGGCCGATATATCGAATATATTCCTGAGTCAGTAACGTTGGGCTTCACCGGGGGAATTGCAGTGGTAATTGCAACCTTACAGATCAAGGACTTTCTGGGGTTAGCTATTACTGAAATGCCAGCCCATTTTACAGATAGGCTCATTACCATTGTTGGCCATTTACCCGCCTTTTCTGAATCCAGCTTAATCGTGGGATTAGCCACATTAGCGGTCATGATACTGTGGCCAAAATTAAAAATCGTAGTGCCTGCCCACTTACCAGCCTTAGTTGTCAGTAGTTTGCTGGCATTTTTCCTAACCCAACAGGGGTTGGAAGTAGCTACTATTGGTTCCACTTTTACTTTTACATTACCAGATGGCCAGACAGGTGTGGGCATTCCCTCAGTATTACCTGAGATTGCCTGGCCTTGGCACCAAACGTTGCCAGGTGAAAGTAGCCTGGAATTTAACTGGGCTGTAGCTCAGGACTTATTATCCGCTGCCTTTGCTATCGCTATGTTAGGGGCGATTGAGTCTTTATTATGTGCTGTAGTGCTGGATGGGATGAGTGGCAAAAAGCACAGTGCCAATAGTGAGTTGTTGGGGCAAGGGATTGGTAACATCATTACGCCATTTTTTGGTGGTATTACTGCAACTGCCGCTATAGCACGATCAGCTGCTAATTTAAAAGCTGGGGCTCAATCACCCATTGCAGCCATTATTCATGCCCTTGTGGTGTTGTTGGCACTATTGTTGTTGTCGAAATTACTGGCGTATTTACCCATGGCTAGTATGGCGGCATTGTTATTTATTGTCGCTTGGAATATGAGCGAAGCGCCCAAAGCTATTCATTTGTTAAAAACAGCGCCACCTAGCGACATCGTAGTTTTTTTGGTTTGTTTTTCACTGACTGTTTTGTTCGATATGGTAATTGCTATTACTGCAGGTATCGTATTGGCGTCATTGTTGTTTATGAAAGAAATTGCCGCAATGACGAAGGTGACTGATATCACTCATAACCACAAACAGGTACCCGATAAACTGCCACCAGGGTGGCGAGTAATAAAAATTAATGGACCACTTTTTTTTGCGGCTGCTGATCGAGTATTTGGCGAACTATCATTAATGCTTGAGAGGCAAAATGGGATGGTGCTTTACTTTGATGCTGTGCCTATTCTGGATGCAGGTGGTCTGGCTGCCATGCAAAAATTTTTTAGTAAGTGCCAACAGATAAATACCCATATTTTGATTGCAGATATACAGTTTCAACCGCTGAAGACGCTTAGTCGTGCCAAGATAAAACCAATACCAAATAAAATAGAATATTTTTCTACTCTAGAAGAAGCTTTACACAATATCCCCTTAACCAATAGAAGTAGTGATTGATGACGTAATGTGAATAGTTTGATTGAGCTGTATTTGAATTAATATTTTTACAAGCATGGAGTATACCAATGACGATTGATCAAGCCAAAAGCTTATATACAACAGGCTATTTTAGTGAAGCCCTTAAGTTATTCCTCTAACAATATTTCCAACATACTTTCATATTTATTTAGAAATTGCTTGGTGACTGCATAGGTATCAGTATCTTCATAATCAACTTGAGTCAGCTTATCACCTCTTATTTCATAAATAGTCGCATTAGGGTAGGCCAATAAAATAGGGGAGTGGGTGGCAATGATAAACTGGCATTGTTGACCAACTAACTGGTGTAATAAACTGATCATGGCCATTTGTCGGCTGGGTGATAAAGCAGCTTCTGGTTCGTCGAGTATGTATAAACCTTGTTTGCCAAAGCGGTTTTTCATTAATGCGAAAAATGATTCTCCATGGGATTGTTCATGAAGTGAAATACCACCGTAGGAATCAATAATAGGACCACCCCCAGGTCCATTATCCAGACGCTCAATTTCAGTGGCAACATTGTAAAAGCTTTCTGCCCGCAAAAAAAAGCCTGTTTTGGGTTTTTTAATTGCTTTAACTACACGCAAATATTGGTGGAGATCTGAATGAGATGCGTGTGTCGAGAAGTTAAAGTTTTTAGTGCCGCCTTCTGGATTGAACCCTTGAGAAACTGCCAGTGCTTCCAGCAGTGTTGATTTCCCGCTACCGTTTTCCCCCACAATAAAAGTAACTGCTGGGTGAAATTCAATACTATTTTCCAGTGCTTTTACCGCTGATAGGTTAAAAGGATAGTGCTCAGATAACGTGTTTGCTTCTGGCTTGAGCCTCATGGAAATAACGAAGTGTTTGGCATCATAGGTTTTCATAAACAGTTACTAGAGGAGCCCTAAATCAATTGACGTAAAACAAGGCTATTTTAACGTCAATTGATTGCTGAAGCTATCTTAAGCAACTTAGATAAATCGGTATTACTCATAGTGAAGGATATTTTAGGCGAGGCCATCGAGTGATGAGTCTATCCTCCTTACATAGTGGTCAAGAACGACGGTAACAAAGCCCTTGTGCCCTAGGGGTATAAAAAAATTATTCACGAAGAGTATAAATCACCATTAATTTATCCTGTGCGGACTCTGGCGCCCATACTTCGCCTGGTCGACCTAATAATTATCGCACTTGTCCATTGGGGCTGGGAATATTAATACTGGTGAAGATTTCTGTTTTTGGATCAAAGCGTACGATAGTATTTGCTCCAAAATCACTCAGCCACACGATGTCTTGATCATCTACATATACGGCGTAAGCTTTAGGATTACTGCCAGGTAATTTCCATTCACGCCACTGCTTAGTCGCTGTATCATAAACCCCCACTTTACCGGCTAACCATTCACTGACCCAAATCCGGTTCTTTGAGTCAGACCATACCCGCCGCGCGCCTTGATTGGGGGTAGGTGGGTCTATTGGTTTAGCCGTGCCCGATTTTATATTGATTTGAGCGATGTGATTGCCAGCCAAAGATGCATAGTAAACATCACCTGCAGGGGTGGTATGAATACCGTATGGCCCTCTGCCTCTAGGTGCAGGGAAAACAATGACTTTTTCAGTAGTTGGATCAACCTTTCCATAAATACCGGACTGTCCGGTAAACCATAACATTCCATTATTATCAAAGCTGGCAGTATTTAAATTGGTGTAGCCAGTATTATCGGGCAGCGGAAAACGTTTGACGGCTTTGGTTTTTGGGTCAACCCGAACGATGGCATTCAATCCACCATCAGTGATCTAGGGTGCGCCATCTGGTCCCACTATAACCCCATGGGGTGTGGAACCTTCCCCTAGAGGAATATGTTCTACCTGACCATTGTCTGGGTTAAGGTAACCCAGTGCGCTTTTACGCTGAGCTGTATACCAAACGCCACCATCAATCGCAGGCGCTACATCATGAGGACGTGAACCGGAAGGTAGAGCGTATTCTTTAATCGTAAAACCTGCATAAGCTAAAGAGAAACCTGTACCCAGCAGCAGTTGTAGAAAAAAATGGAGTAGCCAGGTAGTCCTCCAAGGTTTTGCCAATGCTGTTTTTATTAGGGAAAGGCCTGACAATTTTATAGGGGCGTTTTTCATACCGTTTCTCCTATGTTATTTGATTAAACATCCAGACCAGTGTTGTTAACGGGGCTATATTAATTTATAGGGCATACTTTTCAGATACCCTCACCATAACAGCTAATCAAACACCTTTATTTGTAGGAAAAGTACGAGAGCTTCAGTGACAGTTAAGCTAATAGGCTATAAGCAGATTATCCGCTCAGTGCAAGGTTTATTTTTTGCTCTTGCAACCCCTGCTGGCTGGTTGTGCATCCAATGGCTGCAAGGGCAAAATATTTGGGCGGAAGTTTACCAAAATATTGGTTTATACCTGTATATGCTCATTGGTTCGATGATTGTGTTTGGCTGCGTAGGCTGGTATGTCGGGTATAATGAAACCGTTGTTGGGCAGTTTTCTGTCAAAGACCCACTCACTGGTCTATTTAACATACGTTACTTTCGTAGCCGTTTGGCTGAAGAAATTACCGTTGCCAAGCGACATGATATCTCATTTGCATTAATTATTTTTGATGTTGATAATTTCAAGCAGACTAATCAACAGTATGGCCATACGATAGGTGATGAATTATTAGTAGCTATCTCGGATACGATTAGTAAAACCTTACGAAGTAATGAAGTGATCGCGAGAGTGAGTGGGGAAGAGTTTGCTATGATATTGCCCCATTGTACTGCTGAGGTGGCACAAGAAATTGCTGAACGGCTAACAAATGCTGTTAGCCAAGTAAAACTACCGGTCGATGAGCACACTTTTATCAGTAGCAGTATCTCTCAAGGAATTGCCGTATACAATAAATTAGAGACCAGTGATTTACTTTATCAGCGGGCTGAGCTTGCATTATTCGCTGCGAAACAACAGGGGCAGGGTAAGTTTGTGTTGGATGAGCAAACTGAAACTAATAAGTAGCCGATAGGTTTGGCAATCTGTTACTGAAAACACTACGCCAAAACAGAACAAAAGAGTATAGACTAGTCGTTTTTAGTAAAATCCATTACTCACCGAATCACTTAGCATTTTTATACCTTTAAGATTAAATAGCTTCATCTTTCAGATAAGCTTCTGAACTTCGAATTATTTAACAAGTTTTTTGACTATCGTTCTCCAAAGGTTTTAGCGACTTACACGGTTTTACAATTAGTTAATAAAACAGTAATTTTTGTTTACTATGTCTAAACGGGGATGACTTTGTCTTAGTGGTTCTTTGTTACTTGGAAAAATAATACAGATCCAGTGTTTTTGCTTGTTTTCAGTACGATAGATGAATTTTGTTTGCTGACCTGGGAGGAGAGGCATGCTGAAAAAAATATTGATTGCAAACCGTGGTGAAATTGCGGTGCGCATCATTCGGGCCTGTGCGGAATTAGGTGTTCGTTCAGTAGCCATTTACACAGAGCCTGACCGTTATGCGCTGCATGTAAAACGAGCGGATGAAGCCTATTCCATTGGGGAGGATCCACTGGCGGGTTATCTGGACTTACGCCGATTGGTCAACTTGGCAGTGGAAACTGGCTGTGATGCTATTCATCCCGGTTATGGCTTTCTTTCGGAAAATGCCGAGCTGGCTAAGGTGTGTAGTGAGAGAGGCATTAAGTTTATCGGTCCTGCGGGTGAGGTGATTGACAAGATGGGGGATAAAACGGCAGCCCGAGCCAGCATGGTTGCGGCAGGAGTTCCCGTGACACCCGGCACCGATAGCAATCTAAAAGGTATTGATCACGCTGTAGAAGTTGCTGAACAAATTGGTTATCCGGTGATGCTAAAGGCTACTTCTGGTGGGGGCGGGCGGGGGATTCGTCGTTGTGACTCAGAAAAGGAGTTGCGTCATCAATACCCCAGGGTAATTTCTGAGGCCACCAAAGCATTCGGCTCGGCCGAGGTATTTATGGAAAAATGCATCGTCGATCCCAAACATATTGAAGTCCAAGTGCTGGCTGATGACCACGGTAATGTCATCCATCTTTTTGAGCGCGACTGTTCCATTCAGCGCCGTAACCAGAAACTAGTCGAAATTGCTCCCAGCCCTCAGCTATCGACTGAACAGCGTAACTATATCGGCGATCTGGCAGTGCGTGCTGCTAAGGCAGTCAATTACGCGAATGCAGGTACCGTGGAATTTCTGTTTGCTAATAACGAATTCTATTTCATGGAAATGAATACCCGTGTTCAGGTAGAGCACACTATTACAGAAGAAATCACCGGTGTGGATATTGTGCGGGAACAGATTCGCATCGCAGCTGGTCTACCGCTCAGCTATCGCCAGGAAGAGATTAAACACTTGGGTTATGCTTTGCAGTTTCGCATCAATGCTGAAGACCCGAAAAACGACTTTCTACCCAGTTTTGGTCGTATCACCCGATACTACGCACCTGGTGGACCGGGGGTTCGCACGGATACCGCGATTTACACTGGCTACACTATTCCACCTTATTTCGATTCTATGTGCCTGAAGTTGGTTGTGTGGGCTTTGAACTGGGAGGATGCCCTCCAAAGAGGTGCCCGCGCTTTGGATGATATGCGGGTTCAAGGGGTAAAAACGACAGCCCACTATTACCAGCAGATTCTTGAGCATCCACAATTCCGGCAAGCAGAGTTCAACACCAGTTTTGTCGCCAGCCATCCCGAGTTATTGAATTATTCGGAAAAGCGCCGTCCTAGAGAGGTGGCTGTTGCAGTTGCTGCTGCGATAGCTGCCTATGCCGGAATTTAACCGCCAGATTTCAGGGAAAAATAATGACTCAAATAAAAGTTACCGATGTTATCCTTCGCGACGCTCACCAGTCACTCATTGCCACCCGCATGAGGACAGAAGACATGTTGCCAATCTGTGAAAAGCTAGACCAGGTCGGTTACTGGTCTCTGGAAGTCTGGGGGGGAGCGACTTTCGACGCCTGTGTGCGCTTTCTCAAGGAAGATCCTTGGGAGCGTCTGCGTAAGTTACGCCAGGCATTACCTTCAACTCGCTTACAAATGCTGCTGCGTGGCCAGAACTTATTAGGTTATCGGCATTATGCAGATGATGTGGTGGAAGCTTTTGTTACCAAGGCAGCGGAAAATGGTATCGACGTTTTCCGGGTGTTCGATGCACTCAATGATTTGAATAACATTGAGGTGGCCATGTTGGCGGTGAAGAAGGCTGGCAAGCATGCACAGGGAACGATTTGTTATACCACCAGCCCGGTACATACCCTCGACAAATTTACTGAGCAAGCTAAAGCATTGCGGGACATGGGGGCAGACTCCATTGCTATTAAAGACATGGCTGGATTGCTGACACCTTACCACACCTATGATCTGGTAGGTGCTATCAAGGCTAGTGTTGACTTACCGTTGTTTATTCATAGCCATGCGACAGCAGGCCTAGCAGCACAATGCCAATTGAAAGCGATAGAAGCGGGGGCAGACCATATTGATACAGCGATCTCAGCATTTGCTTGGGGTACTAGTCATCCAGCAACTGAATCTCAGGTAGCAGCATTAAAGGATACCCAGTGGGATACAGGGCTTGATCTTAAGCTACTTGGGGAGATTGCCAAATACTTTAGAGAGGTCCGCAAGAAATATCACCAGTTCGAAAGCGAGTTTACCCGTGAAGATGTATCGGTTCAGATCAACCAAGTACCAGGTGGGATGATGTCGAACTTAGCGAATCAGCTGAAAGAGCAAAATGCGCTGGATCGGATCCAGGAAGTGTTTGATGAAATACCTCGGGTGCGTGAAGATTTGGGGTTTCCACCGCTTGTTACGCCAACTTCTCAGATAGTGGGAACTCAAGCAGTGATGAATATACTGACAGGAGAGCGTTACAAGACCATTACTAAGGAGGTTCGTCGCTATTTATTAGGGGGCTACGGCCAACCGCCCGCTACGGTGAATCAAACCTTGCAGAAACAAGCCATTGGCAATGAAACACCAATAGAAGGGCGGCCAGCAGATCAATTAAGTCCAGAGATGAAATCGTTGCGTAAAACCATCGGCTCTCTGGCACAGTCAGACGAAGATGTGTTGACCTATGCTATGTTCCAGGATATCGGTAAGCAGTTTTTGCAGGAGCGAGCTGAAGGTAAATTAGAGCCAGAACTTTTATTGCCGGTGGAAGCAGGACCCGCTGGTAGACCTATTGATGCAGGTATCGCTACCGAATTTCTTCTGGATGTGCATGGTGAGAATTATGAGGTTGTGATTACCGGTGCTGGAAATAAGGACCGTGCCAAACGCAGTATTTTCATGACTATCGATGGAGTGCCAGAAGAAGTGGTGCTTGAAACGTTAGGGAATTACACCTGCAGTACCAGTAGCGAACGCCGAAAAGCTTCCAAACCTGGCCATATTACTACAGCAATGCCGGGTAATATTGTTGATGTGTTGGTAAAAGAGGGAGACCAGGTTGAGGCTGGCCAACCTGTATTGATCACTGAAGCCATGAAGATGGAAACGGAAGTGCAAGCCACTATTGCTGGCATCATAAAAGCGGTTTATGTGACCAAAGGCGACCGTGTAACACCTGGTGAAGTGTTAGTAGATATTGAAAGTAACGCTTAGATAAAATAATTGATTATCCTTTTAACAACGTAGTCGTTGATTTATTGGGACATAGTTTAAAGAGGCTATAAAAAGCCTCTTTAAATTAAAACGACGGATGTATTGGATTATTAGTGTTACAGGCTCTAAGTTAATTGCTTTTAGCCCATACAACATAACCTTTTAAATCCACACCAACGTTAGATAAATATTGCACGGCACTTTGATACATATCCGCTTTAACAATACTCACAACAACTTCTGCTTTAGCATTTGCATATTCACTCCATTGTACCCCTTGGCTAACAGCGTAATCATTTTCTGTTTCATAACCTGTGGTATACAACTGTGGAGAAAGCATATCGATATTGCCGCTACTGAAAAAACTCTTCATGAGTTGGGGAGCATCTGAAATACCATAAGGTGCTGAATGACTTACTGTGACTAATACCGACAGGCTTTGTTTTTTTGCTGCCAGAAATGACTGTTCAAACTGTGTTTCAAGTCCTGCCGAGCCTACTTCAACGTCATACACAATGCCATCATATTTACTGAAATCAGCATTATTAATTGCATCAGTAACACTACTTAACGATGAACTGGTCCAGCTACCATTATCATTACCACCACCTAAACTGATGTATTTTTTGCCTGCAAGGTCACTATATACATTATTGCTGTTACTCAATGCTTCTTGTGGGTCAACCCAGCCACTGAATGCTATGCCTAATGTTGCACCGGAAGGAGGTGTAGTTGGAGACCATGTCCAGTCATAGTAGCCAACATTTGGAGCAGCTGCTTGTGTGGTGGTTGAGCGTTGTTTAGTAGATACAGTGGAGGAAGTTGGAATATTAATGATTTGGCCAACATGCAGGTCTGTAGGTGTTATTCCCGGATTTGCTAGTTCAATGTCTTTAGCTGTTATATTTGCAGTTTTAGCCAAACCTTGTGCAATATTGTAGTAAGTATCACCGCTTAAAATTGTGTAATGCAAAACAATTTTGTTACCTGTTACTGCAGGTATACTAATGACTTGTCCTGGCATTAAATATTTGGGGGCAACACCTGGATTAGCTTGCGCAATTTTCTCCCATGAAACACCAGCACATTCATTAAAACTCTGTGCTAACTGCCAATAGGTGTTGTGAGGCAAAATAGTATATTTTAATGCAATGTTCATATCCCTCTCCTTCGGATATTAGATCCTTTGCGATTTCCTATAAATTACGCACTACTTATTTTGTTTAAAATAGGGTCCATTTAAGATAGATGATTTACAGGTGATTGCTTTATTTCTTGTGTTAACTCTTTGTGATGGCTTGTTACCAGGAAGTTGCATACTCCATTGGTACGCCATACCGCCGAAAGATACGTTGATAAGTGCCGTCAGCCTTTATATATGCCAGCCCTTTATTGAATTGTTCAGTTAGCTTTTGGTTATGAACAAACTGTCGCGAAATCATTAGGTGAAAAGTATTTGCACTTTCTGGCTTTGGAGCGACAGCAAAAGAACGTCTGTGTCGAGGGTAGGCTTGATCTATAAGTCGCCAGCCTACTAGTTCATCTATTAAGGTAAAATCAATTCGCTGATTCATTAACTTGTAAATATTTTGAATGTCTGAGGTTGCATAATGAACGTTAACTTCCTGTTCTTTAAAAGCAGATTCATACCAATAACCTAACACTCCTCCAATCACATAAGGTTGAAAATCTTTTAAAGTGTGCCAGTTAAAACCATCAGGAAAGTTAGCTTTGAGATAAAAAAATTTAGGAAAAAAATAAATGATAGGCTCTGAAAAATTAAATGACTTCGTACGCTCTGCATTTATTACATAGGGGAAAGTCGCAAATGCTTTACCTTCTTTTACGAGTTCTTCACAACGTGTCCATGGTTGAAATTGGAATTTGACGTTAACGCTAAACCGACTGAAAACACTCGTAATTAAGTCTGGAAATATACCACTTGCTTCATTGTTGTTCTCAATTACATACGGCTCATATGCACTTGTTACAAATTCTATAGACTCGTTTTTATCTCCATATATCTGTGAGCAGAACAGTAATAGCACCATTATAAGCATAGCTTTCATAAAAGCTTCTCGATCTAGATTCATTTAACCTGACTGTTAGTGTTTAAAAGCATAGCTCGCCAATGAAAAAGGACGAAAGCTATCTAAAATAGCTGTCGATTATTTGTACTATGCAGATGGTTTCTGCACATACAACAGTACCTCATAGTTACTTTTATGCTCACTTACTCATTCACTACTCTTTCCATTCTTGCTCTGAGTAATATTAGCTGCACTGTTATTTAAAAACCCTCCGATAACTAATGTTATCGGAGGGTTTCAGTTTTATTTGATATTATAATATCAAATAAAGTATTACGTATTATGGTATTTAGTATTATCGTATTCTGTACAAACTCAGAGAAATGATAGATAATTCACAGAAATGGCTGTTAGGGCCCTTGAAGGACTGAATTGTCATGCTTAATCGAGCCCTTAAAGAAAAAAACTGAAAGAGGAATAGGGATGGAACAAGAGAGCCACACAAGAAACTAGAGGGTTTGTTAATGACGATATACAGTGCAGCGCTATGTCTATCAATAGCTAAAAACAGCTGTTAGCCCGCAAGATGTGGCAAACATATTGAAATATTCAAGCTAAACTGACTAATGAAATAAAAGGTAAATATAAGTGGCCAGTGTTGTAACAAAAGAAGCGGTTTTCTCCGCCTGTCGCCAACTACAATCCGAACAAGGGCAAGTGAGGCAAGCGGATGTACAAGCCATCACTGGGGGCTCATTCTCAAAAATTGGCCCTTGGATTCAGGAGTGGCGGGTGCTGGATGGACGACTCTCAGGCCTTGAGCACTTAGACCACGAGCTATTGGCAGGCCTTAATAACTGGTGTCAGCAGTTAAAGCACAAATATCAGCAGGCTGCTGAAAAAAAGGTAGATAGTTATCAGGATGAAATCGAGTCTTTAAGTAATCAACTGACTACAGTGGCAGGAGAAAGAGATACGCTGCTGAAACAAGTGGAGCATCTGACAGAGCAGCTCTCTGACTTACGGGAAACAGTGGCTGAACGCGAGCGCCATATTGATAACAAACGTACTGAACTGAGCCAGTTACGTACAGAACGACTGGAGCTTAAACAACAACTAGAGCAAGAGCAAAGCAAGCGTAATGAGCTTCGGGAAGAGATGGCCCAATTGTCAGTGAAACATGAAGCTGACTTAAAAGCTCAAGAGGCGCGCCTTAAAGGTGAAGTTGACCGGATTAGCCAGATTTACGAAGGAAACGAAAATAAGCTTTATCAGCAACTGGATGATCAGCGCACGGCTTACAAACAGTTAGAGAAAAAATCCAGTGAAGAACAGGCCAAACTGCGCAATGAAGTAGGGGAGCTAGCCAAGCAGTTACAGGAGATGGGGAATCAGCTGGTCAGAGCCCAAGCGGAAATGGTAGTGGCGAAAGAAACCTTAGAAAACTCCCAGCATCGTGAAGACCACCTGTTTAATCAACAAGAAAAACTCAGCCAACAGGTTGCTAATGAACGAGCCAAAGCTCAACAGGCTGAAATTGCTTATGCGCAAGTAAAAGGCCAACTGAATTTCTTGGAAGAACGCTGTGAGCACCTGGAACAACGCTTGGAAGAAAATATGCTAAAACAGTCAGCCAAAAGCAGTGTGGAGTAATCAATGAGAGTGGGATGGTAGCGGTCCACAATCAAACTGCTCACATTGATCATATTCAAGCTGTACTGTGGCATGTTGGATGCCAAATTGTTTATATAACCACGCATGGATGGTCGCTAATAGCTTATCGTGATATTGGCTGCCATCTGCATGCACATGCAATGTCACTAATAATTGTTCGCTACCCAACTGCCAGGCATGGACATGATGTACATTAATCACACCCTCCAGCTCATTGGGCATTTTCTGGACAATCTGCTCGGTATTCAGACTGCTTGGTACTCCTTCTAATAGCTCATGGCTGGTTTCTTTAAGTAACGCCCAAGCACTGCGGAGAACAAGCAAAGACACCACCACAGACAGAATAGGGTCAATGGGCGTCCAACCCGTTACAATGATAATGACCGCTGCAATGATCGCTGCAGCAGAGCCCAACAAGTCACCAAGTACATGTAAAGTGGCCGCACGGATATTGATATTTTGTTGTTGGCCACGGTGTAATAACCAAAACGCAAGCAGGTTGACAGCAAAGCCCACGATTGCAATCACTAACATAGTCGGGCCCATCACCGGTTGAGGCTCGATAAACCGTTGAACAGCCTCAATCAGAATCCAACCTACAATCAGCAGTAAACTTGCGGCATTAATAAAGGCAGCTAAGGTGGTAAAGCGTTGATAGCCAAAGCTGCGCTTATCATCCGGTGTCCGCTTAGCTAAGCGGATGGCGACTAAAGCCAGGGCTAATGCGAAACTGTCAGTCAGCATGTGGCCAGCATCAGCGATTAGGGCTAACGAGCCAGCAATTAAACCGCCAATAACTTCAATTACCATAAAGCCTGTGGTAATTATAAAAGCAATAAATAACGCCCGGAAATTTGACCCTGCCCCGTGGTCGTGATGACAATGATGCCCCATCTCAATACCTAACATTTACCCGTTGATAATTACTATTAAAAAGTGTAAACCCTAGAGCTAACTCTAGAGTCAATGGGAAATGTTTGTCGAAACCTTTATCAGCTAGCTACTCAAGCATGTGCTTTGTATGGCTTTGTTATTTACTATTACATATGGTTTTTCATATATACTATTTACCGTATATAGTTTTATGTCTTACTATTGGTTTTAAGCTAACTAACAGAGCGCCACGTGATGAACCCTGTTCAGTTCTATAAATGCCTGTCAGACGAAACGCGACTTCGCTGCTTAATGTTAATTGAGCGAGAAGGGGAATTGTGTGTTTGTGAGCTGACTGAAGCCTTACAAGAGATTCAGCCTAAAGTATCCCGCCATCTAGCTCAACTCCGTCAGTGCAACCTGTTGCTTGATCGCCGCCAAGGGCTTTGGGTGTTTTACCGGATTAACCCAAACTTACCTAGTTGGGCAAAGGCTGTGTTACAACAAACCACTGAGGCTAACCAGGGCTTCTTAAAAGAGAACTTACAGAACCTATGCAAGATGGGAAGCCGGCCTGAGCGCGCTAGTGCATGCTGCTAAAAAAATTTTATCCCTTTATATACGAAAATCCATATATAGAGGTGCTTATAGGTTTTCTCACTAATTGACTAAATAGCAGTTTTTTGTTGTGCCTTAACAGCAATTGAGAGGTTAACTATGCCAATTAAAGTAGGCATTAATGGCTTTGGCCGCATGGGGCGTCTGTCTTTTAGAGCAGCGTTTGATTGGGAAGATATTGAGTTTGTGCATATCAATGATCCTGCAGGGGATGCAGCCACTCTGGCTCACTTACTGAACTTCGATTCCATTCATGGCCGCTGGGATTGTGAGGCTATCAGTGAGGGTGAGCATCTTGTAGTGGGTAATCAGCGTATTCATTGTACCCGTAACCAGGCAGTCAGTGATACCGATTGGTCTGACTGCGATGTGGTCATTGAGGCCTCTGGCAAAATGAAGCAAACCGTCCAGTTAGAGGCGTTTTTAGCCCAGGGTGTCAAACGGGTAGTGGTGACGGCACCTGTTAAAGAGCCTAGTGTCTTAAACATTGTGATGGGGGTTAACCACCGCCTATATGATGCTAATCAGCACCGGATTGTGACGGCGGCTTCTTGTACCACCAATTGCTTAGCTCCAGTGGTTAAAGTGATCCATGAACAGTTAGGCATAAAGCATGGCTCAATGACGACTATCCATGACCTGACTAATACCCAAACCATTCTTGATGCACCTCATAAAGACTTACGACGTGCCCGTGCTTGCGGCACGAGCTTAATCCCAACGACAACTGGCTCAGCCACGGCAATCACCCATATTTTTCCGGAACTGAAAGGTAAGCTGAATGGCCATGCTGTGCGTGTGCCTTTGGCTAATGCTTCGTTAACGGATTGCGTCTTCGAAGTAGAGCGAGCAACGGATGTAATAGAAGTCAACCAGTTACTGAAATCAGCCGCTGACAATGAGTTACAGGGAATTTTAGGATATGAAGAGAGGCCCTTGGTTTCAATCGACTATAAAACCGATCCTCGCTCAAGCATAGTTGATGCGCTTTCAACAATGGTTGTAAACAATACACAAGTGAAAATTTATGCCTGGTATGACAATGAGTGGGGCTATGTAAACCGCACAGTAGAGCTGGTGCGAATGGTGGGCCAGGAGTAGACCGCAAATGGGAGGATTAGCCAGCTTACCCCCGGTTATTCGCCAGTACCTCCTGGTTACTGGCAACTACTGGGCCTTCACCTTGACCGATGGGACACTACGGATGTTGGTTGTACTCCATTTTCATGGCTTGGGGTACACACCACTTGAAATAGCCTTGCTGTTTTTGTTTTACGAGTTTTTTGGCGTCGTTACCAATTTAGTCGGTGGTTGGTTAGGTGCTTTTCTTGGTTTAAATAAAACCATGAATATTGGTTTAGCGATGCAAGTCATTGCTTTGAGCATGTTGCTGGTACCAACCAGTTGGCTAACTGTTCCTTGGGTTATGGCTGCACAAGCATTATCAGGTATTGCGAAAGACCTAAATAAAATGAGTGCTAAAAGTGCCATTAAGCTATTAGTACCCAGTCACGCTCAAAATATCCTATATAAATGGGTCGCTATCTTGACTGGCTCAAAGAACACACTTAAAGGGGTAGGCTTTTTTTTAGGGGGCGCTTTGCTCTCGCTGCTTGGTTTTCAAGGAGCAATTGGGGTAATGGTCATCCTGCTAGCGCTGGCCTGGCTGTTTAGCCTGGTCATGTTGAAAAAGGATTTAGGAAAGGCGACCAATAAACCTAAATTCAGCGATATTTTCTCAAAAAGCCGAGCTGTTAACGCACTTTCAGCTGCACGGTTGTTTTTGTTTGGTGCCCGTGATGTTTGGTTTGTCGTTGCACTACCAGTGTACTTAGCCGTTACTTTTAATTGGGGTCATTGGCATGTGGGCGGCTTTTTAGCCTTATGGGTAATTGGCTATGGGTTTGTTCAGTCCATTGCTCCGAAACTGACAGGTAAAGACGCCCAGCATGTGCCTGATGGCAAAACCGCCTTGGTATGGGCCTCTATACTATTGGTTATCCCTGTATTGATTGCTCTGTCTCTCACCTTCAGCATTTACCCTTTAGCAGGGCTATTAGGAGGGCTGCTAATATTTGGAGGATTATTTGCCATTAACTCATCATTGCACAGTTATTTGATTGTGAGTTATGCCAGTGAAGATGGCGTATCCCTTGATGTGGGTTTTTACTATATGGCAAACGCAATGGGACGGCTGGTAGGTACAGTACTATCGGGCTGGATTTACCAAACAGTTGGGCTTACAGCTTGTTTATGGTTATCTGCTCTGTTTGTTGGTATCACTGCAGTTATTTCGATTGCACTACCTACTCATACAACTCCAGTTCAGTAATTAAAGTTACTAAATTCAGCCTAAACTAGGTAGTAATTGTTGTACATAATGTTTTTAAAGCCAACAAGTATGTTACAAAAAATAAAAAAGCTCATTACAGATTTTACAGGAGCAACCAGCGTTATCGAGTTATACCGAAATGAAGATGAATATGGACGGGTAATTGTGTTAGAGCATGCTGGCAGTCGTATCTTAACCTTTGACTCAGTCTATGAACAAAGTTGTGTGTTGATTGCAAAGCCCTATTCACTGGTTTATGAGTATCTACAAGCGATGTTAATCGGGTTAACTTTCGTCACTCCCAAACATGTGACTTTGTTAGGGCTAGGTGGCGGTAGCTTGGCCAGTTGTCTTCACCACTTCCTACCAATGGTTGAGATACAGGTTATTGAGCTAAGGCAAATGGTAATTGATGTTGCTTTCAAGTATTTTCTACTACCTAGTGATACTCGGCTTACAGTCACTCATGCTGATGCGCAAAAATATCTACCTCAAGCGAAAAAAGGCAGCACTAATATTATATTTGCAGATATTTACCAGGCATTGGGGATGCATATTTATCAGAAAAGAAAAAAATTTGTTGAAGATAGTTTTGCATTATTAAGTGACAATGGCTGGTTGATTATTAACTATCATCAAGAGCCTAATTTCAATGAGTCATTTTTTCACGACCTTTGTGCACAATACCCTGAAGTGTATTTATGCTTGGCAGGCTCCACTGAAAACCGAATTATTCTGTGTGGAAAAAGTAAGTTAAAGTTAGATTTGAAATTATACGAAGCCAAAGCAAAAGCCTTGGAGCGTGAAATGGATATCCCCATAGCGCGTTACTTTAAACGACTGATTAAGCTGCAGTTGCAGCCTTAATCACCACAACAGGTGTGGCAACGTTGATAAGCAAAGGAAAGCAAATCAACAATACTTCAGCAACCGTCCGTATCATTGGCATTGGAAATCAATTACATGGTGATGATGCTATTGCTCATTATGCATTAGGGTTACTCAAACAGTATCCCTGGCCTGATCATGTCGAGTTGGTCGATGGTGGTATTGGCGGGGTAACGCTAACTTCATTGTTTCGTGACTGTCAAAGAGTCATCTTGATTGATAGCTTTAAAAACCCTCATCAAGCAGGGGAAGTGGTTTATTTGACTAATGTACAGCCAGGGAGTGACGGGGCTGACTTTTTATCTGGCATGACAAGTGTTGAGCATGGTGGTGGGGTTAAGTCGTTACTAGCTTTGTTGCCGTTACTGGTTTCTCCACTACCTGTCATTGATATCTTTGCGATTGGTGGTGCTAGTTTTACTCCCTTTAGTCATGGATTAAGCAAATGCTTAACACAGAAACTATCTGTCGTATGTCAGCAGTTACATCAAAAAATAATTAAAGAATATGCTGATAGTACATCCTCCTCAAAAGGTATTTTGTTATTAATTACTGGGCGTGTGCAAGGGGTGGGATTTCGCCCCTTTGTTTACCAATTAGCTCAGGAAATGGGACTAATGGGCGACGTTCAAAACACTTGTTATGGGGTTGAAGTCAGGCTTTTAACTACATCTGAATTAGCTGAGCAATTTTGTGATCGACTGCAAACAGAGTGTCCTGATTTGGCTTGTATTGAGCAAGTCCAGTGGCGGACCTGTACTTTCCAAGCAATCCCTAACAGCTTTCAGGTATTGGAAAATTATGGAAAGAAATTAATATCTGGAGGAAAAGAACAAGGTAATAGCATCACTTTCCCTGCCGATTTAGCCGTTTGTTCAACCTGCTTAACTGAATTAACGGACTCAAACAATCGACGTTATGGTTATCCTTTTATTAATTGCACTCAGTGTGGGCCACGCTTTTCCATTATTAAAGCACTACCTTACGACAGATGCCGTACCATTATGGAAAAATTTCCTATGTGCGAGCAATGCACGACAGAGTATGAAAACCCAACTGACCGGCGTTTTCACGCGGAATCAATTGTTTGTACGAAATGCGGTCCTAGCATCTGGCTAAAAGATAATAAAAATAATGTAATCACTGGCCAAACACAGGAGTTAATCAACCACTATTGTCAGTGGCTGGCTGCAGGAAAAATACTGGCAATAAAAGGAATTGGAGGCTTTCAACTAACCTGTGATGCCACCAATAGTAACGCAATTAATACATTAAGACAGCGTAAATATCGACCAGCAAAACCTCTAGCAGTCATGATGTGCGACCTCAGCCAAGCAACGCAGTATTTTGAACTGACTTCACTGGATAAACTGCAATTATCCAGTACTCCTGCACCG
Source organism: Spartinivicinus ruber (assembly GCF_011009015.1). Taxonomy (NCBI): domain Bacteria; kingdom Pseudomonadati; phylum Pseudomonadota; class Gammaproteobacteria; order Oceanospirillales; family Zooshikellaceae; genus Spartinivicinus; species Spartinivicinus ruber. The sequence goes on along the minus strand of NZ_CP048878.1, from coordinate 3,211,978 downwards.
ATTTTATTGCTAGCGAAAGAAAAATTTAATTCTGATCAGTCCCTATTAGTTGAGTTATTAGCACCCGATCAGGTATTTATTGGGGTAGTGCTAGCTTATTCTCCTTTACACTGGCTGTTATTGAAACAGTTTGGTCAGCCTTTGGTGATGACATCAGGTAATGTAAGGGGGTCTCCTATTTGTATTGATAATGACCAGGCGAAGAATGCATTAACCGATTTAGTCGATGGCTGGTTATTACATAATCGAGATATTCTACATCACTGTGATGATTCGGTAGTGAAAATCATTGCCAATAAACCACGTTTGATACGCCGGGCCAGAGGCTATGTATCGGATTCAATCAAACTACCCGACAAATTAAGTGCTAATAATGACGTAGTGTTAGCATTCGGTGCAGACTTAAAAAATACTTTTTGTTTGGCCTCCGCAGGAAAGGCAATGCTGTCTGCCCATAACGGTGACCTATCTCAGCCAGATTGCTTTAAAACTATGCGAACTGAAGTTGCTAATTTGCAAACTTTGTTAGATGTAAAACCTCAGGCAATTGCTGTTGATTTACATCCAGATTATTTTTCCAGTCATCTAGGACTGCAGTTAGCTAAAACAGCACAACTGCCATTGATTAAAGTACAACACCACCATGCCCATTTGGCTGCCTGTCTTGCTGAAAATGAAGTAATACCTCAACAACCCGTACTAGGCATTATTTTAGATGGCCTTGGTTTTGGTGACGATGGCACTTTCTGGGGAGGCGAGTTGTTATTAGGGGATTATTGTCAATATCAGAGAATAGCCCATTTACGGCCTTTTCCATTATTAGGCGGCGATAAAGCCAACAGTCAACCCTGGCGCAACCTACTATCACTGTTAGCTCAAGCGGGCTATTGGCACACGCTATCGAGTAATAAGTCAGCGCTTTCTGTATTGAAGCAATTAAACAATTCAGAAGCCAAGCTGCTACTGCATATGGCAGATAATTTCCCTCAAACCAGCTCTGTGGGTCGGTTATTGGATGCAGTTGCTGCATTATTGGAAATAGCCCCTAAGCAACTGAGTTTTGAGGGGGAGGCAGCCATGAAGCTGGAAGCTCAGGCTTTGGCGTATCATGCTGGTATTACTGATTACTATTTATTTACTGTATGTCGTAATCAGGATTACTGGTTACTGGATACTACTACCATTTGGCCCCAAATGATTAAAGAACTAAGCCAAGGTATCAGTCAGTCTGAGTTGGCCGCCAAGTTTCAACTAAGCTTGGTGAAAGGGTTAAAGACATTGGTAATCAAACTGCTGGAGCAGGAGCATCTGGAATTTAATGAAGTTGCATTGAGTGGTGGGGTGTTCCAAAACCAGCTGATTCTGAGTGAACTGATAGCGGAGCTGAGTGCTCTAGGACTAGTGGTTTACTCCCATAGCCAAGTACCCAGTAATGATGGAGGTATTGCTTTAGGGCAGGCGGCTATAGCCTTAACAAAAATTGGGGAGTGTAGATAAGAATTCGATTCTGCATTTGAATAAGCCATAAGTAGAACAAATCATCAGTGAAAAAGTTTTGGATTATACAACTGTGGTCTTTGATTGTTTCGTATGGAGCAAGTTGTTGGGCTGCAGATAAGATCAAAATCTGTTTGATTGAATATCCCCCTTATATGTCAGAAAAACTGCCTGGTTATGGAGTTGAACCTTCCATTGTAGCGGCTGCCTTTAAGCTGATGGATATCGATATTGAGTATAATTTTTTGCCGCCTGGCAGGGCATTTTTAAGTGCAAAAAAAGGCAGCTACCATGCAGCAGTGGGTTGGGTATGGTCTGAAGAACGAGCAAAGTCTTTCTATTACAGTGACTCGATTCTACAAGGCAAGTTGGTTTTTTTTCACTTAAAAAGTTACTCCTTTAAATGGGAAAGCTATGATGACTTGAAAGATATCCCTATCGGAATAGTGGTAAAAAACTACTACGGCCGTAATTTTCATAAAGCTTTAGACACGGGTATTCTAAGTGTTCAAGAAGTAATACAGGATGAGTTTAATTTTGATAAGCTATTGGTATCCCGTATTAAACTTTTCCCTTTGAATGTTCATATTGGCTATTATTTTATCAATAGCAAGTATAATGCAGAAGTTGCCAGTTTATTTACCCATCATCCAAAGCCACTAAAAGTGTCAGTCTATCATGTTTTATTTTCTAAAAAAATTCAGGGAAATAAAGCTTTAGTAAAAGTATTTAACCAAGGGCTTCGAAAGTTAAAAGTAAATGGAATATATCAGGAAATAGTGGATAAGTATGATTTAAAATAAGCTTTAAACCTAAGCAGACAAGTCAAAACATTATTAATATTTTTGCAATGCAAATGGAATATTACTCACTATGTGTTTAGGCATACCCGCAAAAATTATTGCTATTACGGACTTGGCAAACAGCCTGGCTCTGGCGGAAACTGCTGGAGTACAACGGCAGGTGAGTGTGGCAATGTTGACCTTAAAGGGAAAAACTATTGAGTCGTTAGTGGGAAAGTGGGTATTACTTCATGTAGGTTTTGCTATGGCACTAATTGACCAAGAAGAAGCTGATCGAGCCTTGGATTTATTGGCGAAAATGGTCCCTGATAGCCAATGATGACGCTGACGAGTGCCTTCCGTGACAGCAGCCAGGTAACCAAACTGATTAAGCTGATTCAGACTGTCGCGGACCCGCTAGCTGATAAATGGGGGCGTCCATTACAGGTTATGGAGGTTTGCGGCGGGCATACCCATGCTATTTTTAAATTTGGCTTAGATCAGTTATTTCCCAAATCTGTTGAATTTATCCATGGGCCTGGCTGCCCCGTTTGTGTTTTACCCGTTGAAACTATTGATCAAGCATTAGCTATTGCTGAACAACCAGAAGTGATTTTCACCAGCTTTGGTGACCCATTGCGGGTACTCGGCTCGAAAAAAAGTTTGTTGCAGGCCAAAGCGCAAGGTGCGGATATACGGGTGTTGTATTCTCCGTTAGATGCCATTGACTTAGCGAAAAATAATCCAGATAAACAGGTGGTTTTTTTCGCCATTGGTTTTGATACCACCATACCCAGTATTGCTTTTTCTTTGCTTACAGCTGCTCAGCAAGGCATTCGCAATTTACGTTTTTTGTGTCATCACATCCGACTCATGCCAACCCTAATGGCATTATTGGTAGGAGATGACGTCCAGTTAGATGGCTTCGTCGGGCCTGGCCATGTCAGCATGGTTATCGGGGCCAATGCTTACCATCCCATTGCAGAATGCTTCCAAAAGCCTTTAGTGATAGCAGGGTTTGAGCCAGTAGATTTCCTCCAGGCGCTATATCAACTCATCTTGCAATTAGCGCAGAGTCGTTGCGAAATCGAAAATGCTTATGCACGAGTAGTCACCGCTGAGGGAAATTTGTCAGCACAACAGACTATTTCAACCGTGTTTGATGACGGTGTAGATAGTCAATGGCGAGGACTAGGAGTAGTCCCTGGTTCTGGAGTCAAAATTAAAGATTATTATCAGGCATTTGATGCTACGCAGCTGCTGAGCAGCACAGTTTTGTCTCTATCTTCTGCTGAAATAACTGACCCTGGTTACTGTAATGCGGTGTTAACGGGAAAACTGAAGCCTGACCAATGCCCTTTGTTTCGCAAGCACTGTACACCAGAGAATCCAAAGGGGGCGCTGATGGTGTCGGGAGAAGGGGCATGTGCAGCCTATTATCACTATAAGCGAGAGTTTTGTGTCTGATTTGGGGTAGCAGGCTGTTGGAGAATAAATATGGAGCAACAGATTTATTTTCAGCCCCTTTTGAGACAGTTTTCAAAGGGAGAAGGAACTAAATTGGGTGTTTGATAAGGAGAACTTTGATTTTGGTTAAAATGGATTCCCCCATTATTACCCTGGCCCACGGCGCGGGTGGCCAGGCTATGCAGCAGTTGATAGATGAGGTTTTCCTTAGTGTTTTTGATGACAACAGTCCTTTGCAAGGCCAGCCCAAAGAAGATCAAGCTCGATTTTCTTTAGCAGAGCTTACAGTCCAAGGAGATCGTCTGGCTTTTACCACCGATAGTTTTGTGGTGACACCTTTGATATTCCCAGGGGGAGACATCGGCAAACTAGCGGTCTGTGGCACTGTTAATGACCTGGCTGTAGGTGGCGCTAAACCTCTGTATCTCAGCGCTGGGTTTATTCTGGAAGAAGGAATTGAACTCAAACTGTTGGAAACCATTGCCAGCTCCATGGCAAAAACCGCTCAACAGGCAGGGGTGAGGATAGTCACTGGGGATACCAAAGTGGTCGAGCGGGGGATGGCAGATCAGGTGTTTATTAATACCTCCGGGGTGGGGGTTATACCCAGTGGAATTCAGGTTAACGTCAGTGCTGCACAACCGGGGGACAAAATCCTAGTCAATGGTTCTATAGGCGATCACGGAGCTACGGTGATGCTAGCCAGAGAAAACCTGGGGCTTTACAGTGAACTCCACAGCGATTGTGCTCCGTTATCTTTATTGGTTCAGCCTTTGTTAGCCCAATATCCACAAATTCGCTATATGCGTGATGCTACCCGTGGTGGCTTGGGTGTAGTGCTGAATGAAATCGCCAAAGCTTCCCAAGTGACTATCGAGCTATTTGAGGCTGAACTTCCCATTCGCCCCCAAACCCAGGCTATCTGTGAAATCCTTGGTTTAGAGCCTTTGTTTCTTGCCAATGAGGGGATGGCAGCGTTTGTCGTGCCAGCTCAACAGGCGGAACAGGCCCTAAAGCTCATGCAGTCGCACCCTCTGGGCCAACAGGCGAGGCTAGTTGGCCAGGTTACCGAGGCATCTCAAGGGATGGTTTATTTATCAACGGCTTATGGCGGAAAACGAATGTTAGAAACGCCCCATGGCGTGCAGTTACCGAGGATTTGTTAATCATTCGAGAAGCATAAGGAACTATGCACGAACTGTCGATTATTCAGGCACTACTCCAGCAACTCAGGCCTTATACCGATAAAAACATTCGCAAAATCTGGATTGAGGTGGGTGGGCTCAGTTGTGTGGACCCTGACCGGTTGCAGTTCTGTTTCGAGATAGTGAAACAGCAAGCTGATTTAGCTGAGGCTGAACTAGTTATCGACAACCCTAGAGGTCAGGCCAGGTGTAATAATTGCCAGAAATTGTTTGAACTAGTCAGGCTGGGCTTACCATGCCCCTGTGGGAGTTATGACTATACTTTGATTTCGGGGAGGCAATTAATACTGACGGAAATGGAATTTGCCTAATGTGTAATTACTGTGGATGCTCAAGCGAAAAAGCCCTGTTCACCGAGCCGGGTACGGATAGCCAACACCGTCACCTGCACTTTGACTCTAATACGCTTCAATTACAGCAATCCTTGCTGGCAGGAAACGAAGCAATTGCTGAGCAAAACCGCCAGTGGCTGAGCCACCAGGGTATTACTTGTATTAATCTGATGGGCACCCCCGGTGCAGGTAAAACCCAGTTATTGGAAATTACCCTGAAAAAGTTAGCAGGCGTATTGCCTGCAGTGGCCGTGTTGGAAGGAGATCAGCAAACCCTCAATGATGCCAAGCGAATCCAAGCTTTAGGCGCTAAGGCGCTGCAGATTAACACCGGTACTGGCTGCCACTTGGATGCAGAAATGATCAAAGTGGGTTTGGCAGCTCTGGTACCTACAAAAGGTAGCCTGGTGTTTATTGAGAATGTCGGAAACTTGGTTTGCCCCGCGTTATTTGACCTGGGGGAGCAGCACCGAGTAGCAATGATGGCTGTCACTGATGGTGATGATAAGCCAGAGAAGTATCCCCACCTGTTTAGCAGTTGTGAACTGGTGATTATCAATAAAGCTGATTTATTGCCTTACCTAGATTTTGATCTCACCAAAGTCAAACAGGCAATTAGCCATTTAAACCCCCAAGCAGAAATCCTTTTACTATCGGCAAAAACCGGAGAGGGATTAGTTGAATGGCAACACTGGTTAACAACCAGTAAACCCGTTATCAAAACCTTACCACAGCATACCCACCATCCCCATGGATAAAGGCTTTTTACCACGGCAACAATTTCCAGAATTGTATCAAGCGCTAACAAAAGCGGGTTATGAAGTGATTGGGCCAACGGTAAAGGATGGTGCCATTGTATTCTCGCCATTAGCGGGTTTTGAGCAGCTTCCAACAGGCTGGAAGGAACAGACATCCCCAGGGCGCTATCAACTGGAACAGACTGCTGGTCAGCGTTGTTTTTACTGGAACACTGGCCCTCAAGCGCTTAAGCCCTGGCTGTTTAAACCTGAACAACCATTATGGCAGGCAGAGCAAACAGCAGATGGCTTATGTTTTCGCCAAACACCCGAGCAAGTTCAGCCAAGGGCATTTATTGGCCTGCGAGGTTGTGATCTGGCAGCGCTGAAAATTCATGATCAGCATTTTCTCAAAGGGGTATTTACTGATCCATATTATCAAGCACAGCGACAGCAACTATTTATCATTGCCGTTAATTGTGCCCGCAGTGCCAGTACCTGTTTTTGTGTCTCTACGGGTGACGGCCCTACTGCTACTTTTGGGTTCGATATGCTGTTGGATGAATTGGAAGAAGGTTTTCTGGTCGCTAGTGGGAGTGATCAGGGTGAATTAATCATGCAGCAGTTACCGCTGGCCAATACTAAAAAAAAGCAGATATCCGAGGCTAAACAGCAATTGCAAAGTGCCACCCAACAGCAACGAGTCATGCCAGACGAACAGCAATTACTGAAACTGGTAGACAGGCTGGAACATCCTCAATGGCAGGATGTGGCAGAACGCTGTCTGGCCTGTGGCAATTGCACTTTGGTCTGTCCCACTTGTTTTTGCTCAAAGCAAGAGTCACACAGTGATGTTAAAGGGCAGCAGGCCGACCAAGTACGACTATGGGATTCCTGTTTCAGTGAGCAGCATAGTTACATTGTAGGGAAAGTTTTCCGCCCGGAAATCAGCCAGCGTTATCGTCAATGGTTAACCCATAAGCTGGCTACCTGGCAGCAGCAGTTTGACCGCAGTGGTTGTGTGGGGTGTGGTCGCTGCATTAGCTGGTGTCCGGTGGGTATTGACCTGGTAGAGGAAGCTCAAGCTTTGTTAAAGAGCGAGGCAGATGATGGCTGACTTTTTACCTAAAGGGCAGCAACTACCAATCGTAGCAACATTGGCCGATAAACAGCAGGAGTCACCCGGTATTTATACGCTGCACTTAGCCATGGATACGGACTCATCTTTCGACTTTGCCTTTGGGCAATTCAATATGCTGTATTTGTTGGGGCTAGGGGAAGTGCCTATCTCTATTATGGGCTGGCAACAGAACTTGCTGCTGCACACTATCCGAGCTGTTGGTCGGGTTACCCAGCCATTGGTGGCGTTGAACATTGGGGCACAGCTAGGTTTGCGTGGGCCATTTGGTCAAGGCTGGCCACTACACCAACTGGAAGGTCAGGACTTAGTGTTCATTACGGCTGGGTTAGGTTGTGCGCCTGTGGTTGCAGCAATTAATTATGCGGTAAATCACCGCAAAAAGTATGGTCAAATTGTAATTCTGCAAGGGGTAAAGCACCATAATGATTTACTGTGGCAGCCCCAGTACGAATGTTGGCGTGACTTAGGGAATTGCCAAGTATTACTGGCAGCAAGTGAAGAGAAAAAGCGTAAATATCATTGGCGGTTGGGAATGGTGACTGAGCTATTGGCACTGGCTCGGTTTGACGCTAACCATTGTGCCGTGCTGATGTGTGGCCCAGAGATTATGATGTTGGCGGCCCTGAAACAACTGGCTAAACATCAGGTTTCCGATAAATCTGTGTATTTAAGTCTGGAGCGGAATTTCCAGTGTGGTCATGGTTCTTGTGGTCATTGCCAGTTAGGACCTTATTTTGTCTGTAAAGATGGCCCCGTATTTCACTATCCACAAATCAAATCCTGGTTTGGGTTGGCGGGGGTTTAGGACATGAGCCAGCAAACGAACCCAGATAAACTAACCGTCGCCCTTCATAAGCTAACATCTTGCTCAGGTTGTCAGCTGGCTTTTCTTAATCAGGGAGCCACGTTGCTTGAGCTAGTTGAACTGGTTGACTTTAAACACTTTATCGAAGCAGGACTAAACTACCCAGATGAAAAAGTGGACTTGGCTTTTGTGGAGGGTAGTGTCTCCACTCCAGAAGACTTGAAACGTGCCCAACAGATTCGCCAGAACAGCAAGCTAGTGGTCACTATTGGTGCCTGTGCTACTAGTGGTGGAGTACAGGCGTTACGAAATATGGCTGATGGTAATGCCTGGATGCAGGCGGTGTATACCCGCCCTGATTTTATTGCCACCTTAGCGACCTCAACTGGGGTAGCTGAACATATAAAAGTGGATTTTGAACTATGGGGTTGCCCCATTACTATCAGGCAAGTGAATCATTTTATTCGCCAGCTGTTGTTTGGTGCCAAACCCCGGCCTGAAACAGAAAAGCTTTGTATGGAATGTAAACGCCGGCAATTAGTTTGTGTTATGGTCACTCAACAAGCACCTTGTCTAGGTCCGGTGGTACGAACAGGGTGTGGTGCTCTATGTCCAGCTTTTGGCCGACCCTGTTATGGTTGTTTTGGCCCTTCAGAACAACCCAACTGCCATAGCATAGCCAACAGGTTTGCTGGACTGGGTTTAGTCCCACGAGAAATTGCCCAGCGTTTTGCCTCAATCCATAGCCATAGCCAACCCTTTCGGGAAGAAAGCCAGCATTGGCGTGCAATTGAGGTTAAGGAAATCGAGTAATGGCTAAAAAGCGTAAGATTGCTTTAAAAGTTCCTTTTGTCACCCGTCTGGAGGGAGAAGGTGCATTAGAGCTATCCGCTAAGGGCGATACAATCGATAAGCTATACCTAAAGATTTTTGAGCCACCTCGACTATTTGAAAAGTTTCTGGAAGGCAAATCCTACCAGGATGTACCAGATCTGAATGCCCGCATTTGTGGGATTTGCCCAATGGCTTATCAACTAACGTCTATTCAAGCGATTGAAGCATTGTTTGGCATTGAATTACCCGATCACTTGGTACAACTCAGACGGTTAATGAACCTAGGTGAGTGGATTCAAAGTCATTCACTGCATATTCATTTCTTAGCCATTCCTGATTTTTTGGGATTTGAAAGTGCCTTGAGCATGGCGAAGCAGCATCCACAAATTTTGCAACGGGGCATGCAAATCCAAGAAACCGGCAATGCCTTGATGACCTTATTAGGCGGGCGCTCTGTACACCCGGTGGGTTTACAGGTAGGTGGCTTTGGTCGACTACCTGAGCCGGCAAACTGGAATGCAGCCAGACAGCAAGTAGATCAAGCGCTACCCGCTGCAACGGAGTTATTACGTTGGACTGCCAGTTTGAAATTACCGGACTACAGCCATGACTTTATTTGGGTCAGCTTGAAACACCCTCAGATTTACCCTATTAATGGCGGAGACATTGCCACTAGTGAAGGGCTAACTTTAAATTACTGGCAATATCCTGATCATTTTAAAGAACATCAGGTGCGGCATTCAACAGCTTTTTATTCATTACTGGATGGTAAAGATTATTTAGTCGGCCCGTTAGCTCGGTTAAATAATAATTTTACTATTTTGCCTGATGCGATAAAAAAACTAGCGAATGAGAATGGTGTCGTTTTTCCCAATCAAAATATGTTTACCAGTATTCAGGCCCGGGCAGTGGAAATTATTTTAGCGTTAACTGAAGCACAACAATTGTTGACTGAACCCTGTCCAACCGGTGATGCCCATCTACCAGTATCACCCAAAGCTGGAGCGTGCTGTTATTGCACGGAAGCACCTAGGGGAATGATCTATCATCATTATCAATTAGACGACGAGGGGCGAGTAATTAGTTGTACAATTATCCCACCTACCAGTCAGAACCAAGCCAGAATAGAACAGGATTTAAAATATTCTGTTAAAAAGTTCGGTTTAAATAATAGTGATGACGCATTAAAATTTTTTTGTGAAAGAGTCATCCGCAATTATGACCCATGCATTTCCTGTTCGACCCATTTTTTGGACTTTAAAATAATGCGAACTTAGCTTATTGCCTTAACATTACATCGTCTATCAAAGGATCTAGGTATTCAGTTTACACACAAGTTTTTTCTTGATGTGGGCATTTATATTATAAAATTTCTTTTTAATCGCCTCTAACACTTGTGGATACTTAATTTTTTTGTTCGCTAATATCAAGTACATTCTCTTCAAACAGCAGTTCCAAAAAATACTCAAGGCTTGCCGTATTGCTATCTAAATAACCATAATTTTTGGAGAGAAAATTGATCGTTTCAAAGTACTTGTTTTTATAAAGCTCTACATCATTTTCGAGGCTATTTATTTATCAGGGTTTTAAATTGATCGATATTCACTGATTGAGAGGGTAGTTGCTGCTCTAATGCAGCTGCTTGTACGGAACGCCACATATCATTAACCACCCAATATACTAAATTAATTAAAAACTTGGGGGCGTGGAAGAATCGTTATCTGGTCCATCAGTTTCAGAGAGTGGTATTACCCAAAAAGCATACTTTCAATGAACTGTCATGTGGTTGCCGTTTGGCTGATAGAGACTTTTCAATAACAAGTCTCAATATAGTCATAATAACGTCATAACATATAACAAAGTATGTAAACGTGAGAGACTGTCAATGACAAAGTATAAAACCATTGCTGATAATCCATGGGCTGTTTTTTTGATTTGGAGCTGCTCTCCCTATTTCAACTTGTGTGGAAATAGCCGGAATGGCGCATAGCATTGATGTTCTGAAAGCTTCCCCTTGGTTGGTGGTGATTGCCTGCGGAGTAATCGGATGGTTGGCAACACTTGCTTTATGATTAAACAACAAATGTCTTTTAACTGCGGATAAAATGATCTTTTTATGAGTGATAATCTGCTCAGTGACGCACCGATTTGGCTTAATGCATTAATTGTTTTGGTAACAATGCTGCTGATTGCCAAAGGCGCCCAGTTGGTGGTGGTTGCTGCTTCACAATTAGCCAAGTTACTGGGGCTGTCAGAGCTAGTGATTGGTTTAACTGTGGTTGCCATGGGCACCTCGGCGCCGGAATTTGCTGTAACGTTGATTTCAGGGCTAAAAGGCCATGGCAATATTTCCGTGGGTAACATCGTTGGCTCTAACATTTTTAACCTAGGTTTTATTTTGGGTGGCTGTGCCCTGGTAAAAGCTATTCCAACCAATACTAAGTTGGTTTGGCGGGATGGACTGGTACTCACTACCGCTACAATTTTTCTTACCATCGTAGTAGGGCTAGATCTACACCTGGGGCGTCTTGAAGGGGCATTGATGTTTACTGGACTGATTCTCTACATCATGTATCTGTTATATCGGGGTGATGATTCACTGGCACCAGAGGCCTTATCATCATCCAATCACCCGCTTTTTAAACAATGCCTGATGTTGGGGGGAGGGCTGCTGATGATTCTAGCCAGCTCCCATTTGATGGTGGACGCAGCCGCTTCTATTGCCGCTGATTTTGGTGTCAGCCAGTGGGTTATTGCTGTCACTATTGTGGCAGCTGGTACTTCTGCACCCGAGATCGCCACCAGCCTGACAGGGGTAATCAAAGGGCATTATTCACTTAGTGCAGGCAACATCATTGGCAGTGACCTGTTCAATCTGCTTGGAGTGCTGGGGTTAGCTGGGATGTTACAACCCGTCACAACTGATCCAATGGCACGTATTTCATTACTGGCTGTTACAGCGATGGTGGTAGTGACTGTAATATTCATGCGTAGCGGCTGGCGCATTTCCCGGTTGGAAGGAGGCTTACTGGTGCTGTTTGGCTTGATACGCTGGGGATTTGATTTCACTGCCCGTATGTAAGGCCGTCTCCTCCAAGTGATTTTTTCGCGGCAGCTTATGGATTAACCAATATCCAATACTCATTGCTAAAACAACAGCGCCCACTGCCAAAATATAATAAGGGTCAGATGACTCGTGGTCCATAATAATAACTTTTCGAGCGATAGCCATTAACGCGGTTGCCATGACAATTTTGACATGGATAACGTCTTCTCTTAGGTAAATAGTAATATTAATAAATATTTCGATGGCGATCAGAACAGCGAGAAATGCGCCAAATGTTGCCAGCATGTCTGATATAGTCAGTATGTAAAGCGGTGGTGTGACGAGTTTTTGATATAACGTCCATCCTACATCAATGACACCCATAACAATGACAAATACCATTAAGATAGCCAACAACCTAACAGACCAATGGATAACAAAGTACAGTTTGTCAATCAGCTTTTCGTTAGTATCAGGTTTCACAGTTACCTCCAAATAATACAATGAGCTAAGAATAATTTTACTCTGTCTGCATTACTGGAGAATTAAATGTTTTTGGCTTCAAAGTAATGACAGGACAGGTGACTGTATCCAAAATACTTTCTGCTCTATTGCCGATTATGAAGCCGGCGATGCCTGTACGACATAGTGTGCCCATTACTAACAAATCAATTTCATTGTCTGTTATGTAAACAGGCAGTTGGGTTTCAGGTTCACCTTCAACCAGTGCAATCTCAGGCGATAAATCTTGTATGGCTAATCGATTAATCAGTGTTTGCATTGCCAATTCCCTATCTTTTAACTCAACATCTGCATACCTGTGAATGTCGTTTTCTTGAAATCGCCCCCAACTGCGAAAATAGGATTCACCAGGCAGTTGCCAGGCATGAAAAATATGCAGTTTTGCATCGAGAGAACGTGCAAGATAGGCAGCAAAGCTTAGCACTAGGCTATTCAACTCAGTGCCTTCAGGCGTAGGGGCAGCTAAGTCAACCGCTGCGACTATATGCTTTGCTTGTGGCTCAGCATTTCGTGCGGTTGTCCAAACCGGTATGGGGGATTTACGCATTAAATGACGGGTTGTGCTACCTGACTGAGCGGCATATTGTTTATGCCCACGATTAGCGTCGATGGCAATTAAATCATACTGATACTTCACTGAGAAAAGGATAATTTCTAGAAAAGCAATACCTGATTTGACTTTGACATCAAATTTAATTTCAGGATAACGAATTTCTAAGTTAGCCACATAGTCTAATAGTTGCTGCTCTTGTTTTTCTAAAATGCCATCCATTAATTCTTTAGCGAGTTCTATCGGTACATATTTAGCCATCCGGGTAGCGGTTATATCTTCCACAACTGAAAATAATGTCACAGCAGCACTATTTTGATTAGCTACTTTTAATATTTGGTGAAATTGATCATTTAGCATTTGGCTAGGAGCTAACGGTATTAATATTTTATTGATATTCATAGCAAAGTCCTCTTAATTTGCTTTTTCATACGGCTTGATGTGTTTGGTATAACCACAGTAAATAACTACTGTAACCCACCACTAAAAAGCATCCTGCAAAACGACCTAAACTTTTTTTTTGCTTAAAAAAACCAGTAATAACAAGCAAAATAAGGGTGCTGAGCAATAATACGGAGTAGTCTCGGCTAAAGACACCAGGTTCAACCCAGGTGGTTGCAATTAATCCAGGAATAGGCATCACGGCCAGTAAGTTAAATAGATTAGAGCCAACAATATTCCCGATTGCCATACCATGATGCCCTTTAACAGCACTAGCAACAGATGCCGCTAATTCAGGTAAGCTGGTGCCAATAGCAACAACAGTGAGTCCAATCACCAATTCGCTAACCCCTAAACTGGTAGCAATATTCATTGCTCCCCAAACGAGAAGTCTGGCACTCAATAATAAAATAATTAACCCTACCAAAAACCAACCAATCGTTTTCCATAAAGGGGTTGTGGTAGCTTCCGCTTGATTAATAACATCATTATCAGCTTGCGAATCCTGACTATTTTTGTAGCAGACAACATAAAGAGTAATAAGCAAAAACAGTAGTAGAATAATACTATCAATCACCGCTAGCTTATGATCATATAATAAATACCCTGTTACTAAAGTCACTATTAATAACAGAGGTAATTCCCGCTTAATTAACCCTTTTTCTAATAAAATAGGGGAGATTAGTGCCGTAACACCAAGCACCAGGCCAATATTGGCGATGTTAGAGCCTAAGGCATTACCAACCGCCAGTGATCCAGCTCCACTCAACCCAGCCATGGTTGAGACAACTATCTCAGGTGCGGATGTACCAATGGAGACAATGGTAATGCCGATTAATAATGGTGAAACATTAAAGCGATGCGCGATAGTGGCTGCGCCAAAAACAAATCGGTCAGCACTCCAAACCAATAATAATAAACCTATGATAATGGCAATAGTAAATAGTATCATTATCTACCACTTCAATTAATTATTAGTAATATCAGGTCACCAAGACAGGAGAAGTACAATACTTGTATTGCTTAAACTGCTTGATGACCTGTCTTTCACCTAAGCAAAGTGCAATTAATACTGTCGTAACAAGGCTAATGCAGCCTGATTGATTTTTCGAGGTGGTTGAAACACTTCACTTAATTGATATTGTTTTTCTTGAGCTGGTAGTTTGTAAACATGATACGCTTCTGGTCCTAAGGTATCTAATGCCGTATCAAGGTATTCATAAAGTTCAGGGATAGGCTCCCCGGTTTTGACAACTTTAAACTGGCAACTACATTCAGGCGTCGCAACAGCTAACGGCTCTTCAATCCATAAATAAACAGCTTTTTCTATTAGCAGGTATTCTGATCGGACAATGCGAAAACCTTGCTTCAGGGTTAAGGTGTTAATTCCCTCTTGCAATGGATATTTATGTATCGTTTTCATTACTCGATCCTCCTATTGGTTATGCTCAAGTTGAGTTTGGTTCAGAATTAGGATCGAGAAAAGCAGATTAAGCCGTCTTTATCATACGGTTTTTTCGATATATTGCTTGCAAATGGCTTCTACAGCGGGATGGCTGGCAAAGCGAGAGCGGGTAATGGCAAATAGTCTTTCTTGGATTGCATCAATATTAGCCACCAGTTCAACTTGGTATTGCCGACATACTTCATCAGTAATCACTGTTGGAGCAGCAAAAGCTCCCAGACCATGGGCACCAAATACTTTAATCAAAGCACTATCATCCACTTCAGCACGAATGATAGGCTTAACCCCTTGTTGTCCAAACCATTGCATCAACTGTTGAAAGTAAGGGGAGTTAAAGGTTGCTGCTAAAATGGGTTGTTTATCCAGGCTAAAAGGGAAGTTATCACGCAACCTTTCAGCCAGCGCTGACGCAGCAAAGATACTGATGGTTGACTGACCTAGCTCATACCAGTGCATTAATCTATCTGATTTGGGCGGCGGCAGTTGGTCACTGAGTACAATATCAAGGTGATGACTTTCGAGCTGCTGCATCAAATAATCCAGTGAGCCACTCTTACATGTCAAGGCGACTTCTTGGTCAATCGACAGTGCAGGCTCCAGTAATTGATAAGCCACCAGCTTATGAATAGAGGTACATATTCCCACGGATAGCTGAATGGAGCGCCGGCTAGTCACCATCGCAGCAACTTGTTTCAGCTCTTCTGCGACTTGAAACATTTGATCAGCATAACGTAAGACTGTTTTCCCCAAATAGGTCAGGGTAAGCTGCCTCCCTTGCCGATTAAACAGAAGCCCACCGAATGACTCTTCTAAAGTTGCTAGCTGACCGCTCAAAGTTTGTGGGGCTAAATTAAGCGTCTTGCTGGCATTAACAAGTGAGCCTTCACGAGCAATCACCCAAAAATAATACAAATGTTTATAGTTAAGTGTGTTTGGCATTGACTGGTTATAAAATAAAAGTTATTCAAATTGACGAAAAAAACGCCATATCCCAAATAAAAAAATCACTGTGCCTAACAGAGTTAAGCCAATAATATTGGGTAGCAAGTCAATTAAATCAGCCCCCTTTAATAGTACTCCATAGCCCATTTCAATGTAGTAATACAACGGTGATAACCACATCAGGTGGCGTAGCCAGTCTGGCATGGCTTCAGGTGGAGTCCAGGCGCCGGATAGCAATAGAATAGGCATTAAGATTAGGATGACCAACATCACTACCTGCCCTAAATTCCGAGCAATGGTAGCAATAAATAAACTCATACCTGAGGTGGCGAAAATAAATAAGGCTGTCAGCAGAAGAAATAGCAAGGGGCTACCGACAAAGGGTAAGTCAAATTGCCAGATCAAAATAAAGGTAATACAAGCGGTCACACCAATTAACAGGGCCAAGCCCATGGCTAGAATTTTTGGTAACAGAATTTGAAACGGGGTTAATGGAGATACTGCCAACTGTTCAATGGTTCCTCGCTCTTTTTCTCTGACCATGGCCGCTGCTGGTAACATCAGTGACAGCATGGTTATTACTGTCATCATTTCGCTGATTCCCATGAACCAGGGGTCTCGCTGGTTGGGGTTGTACCAGACCCGGGTTCGATTTTCGATGCTAGGCATTGCTTCCATTTGACGAGGGGGTAATTGCTGTAGCTGCAAGGCTTGCTCTTGGGCAAAACTGGCAACAATTTGAGCGGCATAACTGCTGGCCAGGGTACCGAGAATGGTGTTTGTAGTATCCATTTGTAGTTGCACATTACTCACTTCCCCCCGGAGCAAGCGGCTTTCCAAGTCGGCGGGGATATCCAGCATGGCCATCACTTTACCCTGATCCAGTAGAGCCAGGCCTTGTTCTGGCGAAGTAACCCGACCTTTAAAGGTAAAGTAGGGCTCCTGAAACCGGCTGATCAATTCCCGGGAAGCAGGGGTATTGCTGTTATCCATCACCACAAAGCTGGCATGGCGTAACTGCATGGAGATACCACTGGCAGCCATATAGACTTCGCCAAGAAAAAACCAAACCAGTACTGCAAGAATGACTTTATCCCGCCCCAACTGAAGCAGTTCTTTACGGGTCATCACCCATAACCGGTAGTACCATAAAGACGCAGGGGTCATCGTTTAGGCCTCTTACTGAATCGCCAGAAACCAATGGTCCAGAGCACCACAGCAAACATGATGATGGCTGCTAGATCAGCTAACAAACGGGTAAGGGGTAGATTCTTGAGGAAGATATCCCAAATGATGTTCAAATAATGATGGGCAGGGAGAATGGCTGCGGCAATGCGGGCATCGCCACTCATGGAGTTGACTGGGACCATTAACCCCGAATACAACATACCAGGCACCAAAGTCACGACCATGGTCACTAGAATCGCTGCTACCTGGGTTTGCACCAGGATAGATACCAGCATTCCAACACTAGCCGTACAAATCACATAAACAACGGAAATAGCAAAAAAGGTAATAGCTTCGCCTTTAAATGGAGCATTAAAGAGTTGAGTAACCATCAGCCATAAAATCAGAATATTAATGATACTGATGGCCAAAATGGGTAGTAGCTTGCCGACAATAAATTCCCCGCGGCTAATGCTGGAGGCATAAAGGTTGTAAATACTGCCACTCTCTTTTTCCCTGACCACACTCAGAGCAGTAAGAAACGCAGGCATAATATTTAAAATCAGCATCATTAATCCTGGGGCCAATGACCACTCACTGCGAATAGCTTGGTTATAGAGGTAGCGAGGCTGTAACTGAACAGGAGTGAAACGATTTGCCACCACCTCTGGATGGATTCCCTCATTTCGGGCTAACCATTGCTGTAATAAGGTTTGATTAAAAGCGTTGGTGATGGCTTGTACATAGCCTCGGGTCGTATCTGCACGAAAGGGGAAAATGCCATCAATTAATGTTTGTACCGCCACAGGGCGTCCGGCATTTAGTTGCCGGGAAAAATCTGGGGGAATAATTAATATCAGTCGGGCCTGACTGCGGGCTAACAAGTCATTAGCCTGGTCACTATGGTCAATATAGCGAACCAGTGAAAAATAGCGGGAATCAGTCAATTTTGCTGCAAACTCACGGCTTTTCGGCGACTGATCTTGATCCAGAATAGCAAAGGGAATTCGCTCCACATCAAAGCTGAGCCCATACCCTAGTACCATCATCATCATAATCGGTACCACAAACCCCATTGCCAGATAGAGCTTATCCCGCCAGATTTCCCTGGCTTCTTTAGTGGCCAGAGCCATAATCCGTTCCATCTTCATGCTTGTAGTCGCTCTTCCTGCAGCATCCGGTAAACAAAGACATCTTCCATGCTGGGCTCCACCTCAACGGGTGGTTTCATCGTAATCTGGTGGTCCTGAAAAACCGCTGCAAGCTGCTGTCGCAACGCGGCTTCCTGCTTGCCGGCGAAAATATGCAAATCCCGACCATACAAGGCCACATTGGTCGTTACCTGATGCTCCAGTAATGCCAGCGCTTCCATCGGCTGGGAAGGGGTCAGCAACAGTAATTTGCCAGCCTCTTCTGTTAATTGTTGTTTGAGCTGGCTTGGTGAAGCATCCGCTATGACCCGCCCAGCATGCATTAATGCCACCTGGTCACAGTATTCGGCTTCGGTCATATAATGGGTGGTAATCAGTATGGTAACGCCCTGGGTATCGACTAGATGACGAAGCAGTTGCCAAAACCGTTCTCGTCCCTGAGGGTCAACGCCCGAGGTTGGCTCATCCAAAAACAGGACTGAAGGCTCATGAATCAACGCACAGCCAAGTGCCAGCCGTTGTCTGAGTCCCATAGGCAGTTCGGTTGTCATGACCTGTTGATGGCGATTTAGCTCTGAAACAGCCAACACCCAATTGACCCGCTCAGCCAAGTAGCGCCCACGTAGTCCATAAATTCCTCCATATAACTGAACGTTTTCAAGCACCTTCAGGTCTTGATAAAGGGAAAATGCTTGGGACATATAACCGATATTTTGGCGAATGCGTCGGCTGCGTTTGATATTAATCCCTGCAATGGCCGCTTTACCTGAAGAAGCTTTCAATAAACCGGTCAGCATTTTGATTACCGTGGTTTTACCAGCCCCGTTAGCCCCCAATAAACCAAAAATACGGCCTTTTGGGACATGTAAATTAACGGCATTCACGGCACAAAAATCACCAAAATATTTATTGAGGTTGTCTGCATGAATGGCCGTATCAAAGTGATTATTCCGCTCAGTGTTGCTTATAGGCCAGTGAAAAGTGACTTGATCCTGTTGACCAGTGAGGCGGCTGAATGCCAGCTCCAAAGGTGGTTGACCGTGTTTAACTTGATTGGGTTTAACAGCTGCCTGATGTAAAACCTGGTCCAAATCGCCTTGGAATAGCACCTTGCTCTGATCCATCAGCGCCAGGTGATGGAAGCGACTGGCTTCATCCATGTAGGCTGTTGCAACAATGACCGTCAACGTCTGACTTTTAAGCAGCTCAGTTAGAATGCTCCAAAAGTCCCGACGGGACACTGGATCTACACCTGTAGTGGGCTCATCCAATATCAGTAGTTCTGGGTTATGAATCAAGGTGCAAATCAGGCCGAGTTTTTGCTTCATCCCCCCTGAGAGTTTACCCATCGACCGTTTGCGGAATTTTGCCAAGCGGGTTAACGCCAGTAACTGTTGTTTACGTTGCGTTAAGACCTCTCCTTTAACCCCTCGAATTCGAGCGAAAAATTCAATGTTCTCGTCTACTGATAAAGTAGGGTACAAATTTAGCCCGAGCCCTTGGGGCATGAATCCCAGTCGTGGTTTGATTTGCTCTGCTGCTTTATTGGTAGCAATTGAGTGACCAAATATGGACACGTTGCCCTGTTCATACTGCAGCACCCCAGCCAGGATTTTCAGTAAGGTGCTTTTACCTGCTCCGTCGGGACCAATCACCCCAAAGAAACCACCGAGGGGAATGGAGAGGTTTACTCCATCCAAAGCTTGGGTTTTGCGGTAGTGTTTAGTTAAGCCTGCCACCTTTACCAGTGGCTCTGCATCCAGTGATGAATCAGTCATGGCTACCACTTGGGGCGTTGCCACTGGGCCGAAGGCTCCACCCGAATGGCTGCATCCCCAGGCAAACCAGGTACTACTCGTTGGAGAGGATTACTGGCTAATTGCAATTTAACCGCATAAACCAACTTGGTGCGCTCTTCGACTGTTTGTACTTCTCGAGGAGTAAATTCTGCCTTGCTAGCAATATAATTAATTTTGGCAGGGATCGGCTCAACCAGTGCATCAAGGTAAATTTGCGCCTCCTGGCCAAGATGGACCTGACCAATAACGCGCTCGGGAATGTAAGCTTTAAGGAATAGCTGGTTAAGGTCTACCACTTCAAATAAAGGAGTACCTGCACTCACTATT
The DNA here is from genome assembly GCF_011009015.1 of Spartinivicinus ruber. Lineage (NCBI taxonomy): Bacteria > Pseudomonadati > Pseudomonadota > Gammaproteobacteria > Oceanospirillales > Zooshikellaceae > Spartinivicinus > Spartinivicinus ruber. Next base: position 3,191,768 of record NZ_CP048878.1, on the reverse strand, counting down.
TCGCCCAAATTGATACTACGACTCACTATAACGCCATTAGCGGGGGCTGTGATTTGTAAATCATCCACATAACTTTGAGCTTCAATCACAGCGGCTTGTGTAGTCTTGAGGTTATCTCTGGCTGCCTCCAGGGCATGTTGCTGGGCTTTGATTCGTAATTTGCCTAATTGAGCATCTTCCAGCATGTTCTGTGCTTCTTTCCTGTCACTGTTAGCATCAGTGAGTTTACTTTTAGCCATGGTGTGAGCTAACACCGCCTGTTCTGCTTTTTGAGTATCAATGGTGCCTTCTTTGGCCAGCTGAGAATAACGCTCAGCATCCACTTTAGTTTGATGTAGGTTAGCTTTGGCTGCCTGTACCGCTTCCTGAGTTCGTTCGACTTCCGCTTGAGCCCGAGCAATATTGAGGGGAACCTGCTGTTGTAATATTTCCAGCTGGATTTGTACATTGGCCAATTGTGCCTGAGCAGAAAGCTCAGTCGATTTAGCCTGTTCCAGCTTAGCCAACAAAGCCTGATCTTCCAGTGTGGCTAAGATTTGACCGGCTTGGATGGTATCACCTTCTTGAACTGGTAAGGTTTTGATTCGGCCACTCAGCTTACTACCCAAGTACATGCTTTCGCCTTCAATACGTCCATTAGCAAACACTAATCCTTCGGCTTGTTTATGCTGTTTTTTCCATATTTCCCAGCTAAAGGTGCCAGCCACTAATAAGATGACCACCAGTAATAACCAGCCAGGCCGAATGCGCTGGGCAATATCTCCCATATTCAATCCTTTATTTTTGTTGTCGTTGAATACCTTACTTTTCCTCTTAGTTAACGTTGACAGCATCACTCAACGTTAAAAATAATGTGATTATTATCTTATCTGTTATATCGTTGTTTAATGATTAAAATCAATGATAACTATTTTAATTAGGGGTTGGCATTTTTTTATAAAGTGAGTGATGTAAAACAAGTGTGGTTAAAAGAGCCCCAAATATAAATCAAAAAAGGCAAAACCTGATTAGTGTAGGGATAAAGTAAATTTTCGTATTAGATATTTTTCTATTTCAACAACGATAAAAAATAATATAGTGCCACCTAAGATATGCAGCCAGCTTATTAATGTCAGCCCACTAGTTTGAAATAAATATTGAAAATAGCCGCTGTAAGTAAATGCTATTTGCAATAGTAGTAAGACAGCGATAGCGACCCACAAATAACGGTTGCTGGTTAAGCTCCGCCAGGACAGAGCAGGCAGCTGTAACACGCGCGTATTCAGTAAATAAAATATTTCACAAAAAACCAGCACATTTACCGCAATGGTTCTAGATTCATTTAATGCATGCCCGGATTGTCTATACCAGAGGTACATTCCAAAACTAGTCACCACCATTAATAGAGAAACAAAACAGGTGCGCCATATCAGCAGTTTCGACAATAAAGGTTCATCGGGTTTACGGGGTGGGCGCTTCATTACATCGGTTTCAGCTGGTTCAAATCCTAAGGTCATCGCTAGAGTGATAGCAGTAACCATGTTAATCCATAAAATCTGTACAGGGGTAATCGGTAATACCACCCCTAAAGCGATAGCCGCTAAAATACTCAAAGCCTCACCACCACTGGTAGGTAGCACAAACATAATGCCTTTTTTCAAATTATCGTAAACTACCCGGCCTTCTTCGACTGCATCGACAATGGATGCAAAGTTGTCATCAGCCAGTACGATGCGGGACGCCTGTTTGGCTGCCTCTGTACCTTTACAGCCCATGGCAATCCCCACTTCAGCCCGTTTGAGAGCAGGAGCATCATTGACCCCATCTCCGGTCATTGCCACCACATGGCCTTGGGTTTGTAAGGCTTTTACCAGTTTTAATTTATGTTCAGGGCTAGTACGGGCAAACACATCCCGTTCTTGAACTAGTTGCTGTAATGCCTGATCAGATAGCTGTTCTAAGTCACTGCCCGTGACAGGGTCACTATTCAGTCCAATCTGCATCTGTCGACCAATTGCGGCAGCGGTAGCGGTATGGTCACCAGTGATCATTTTGACCTGGATTCCTGCCGACTGGGCCAATGCGACAGCTTGAATGGCTTCAGGACGGGGAGGATCTACCATTCCGACCAACCCCACCATGGCCAGCCCCTCACTAATATCAGTTAAGGTAAGTTCATTGGGGTGAGAGGTGAATTGGTGGTAGGCCAGCGCTAATACCCGTTTACCATTATTAGCCAGTTCATTGGCCTGAGTAAGCCACCAGCTTGAATCAAAGGGTTGATCTTCGCCGTTCAAACGTTGATGACTGCACATCTCAATTAGTTTTTCAGGGGCTCCTTTAATGATCGCAAAATAGTGTCCATGATGGTCATGGTGAAGCGTGGCCATAAAACGGCTTTCTGAAGCAAAAGGGATCTCATCCAGCCGAGGTTTGTCTGATTTTTCGTTGTTGCTGATAAGCCCGTATTTATAAGCCAAGGTAATCAATGCCGCTTCGGTTGGGTCGCCACTGATTTGCCAGTGCTGGTTATGCCGTTGCAAAGTGGCATCATTGCAAAGCAAACAGGCACTCATCATTAAATCCAGGTCAGGGTGATGGTTAGTATCAACCTGCATGCCTGCTTGACCAATGGAGCCTTCCGGCTCATAACCTACTCCTGATACTGAGTAGGTTTCTCCCCGTAATACCACATCGGTCACGGTCATTTCGTTGCGGGTTAAGGTGCCTGTTTTATCGGAGCAAATGACAGTAACAGAGCCCAAGGTTTCTACCGCGGGTAATTGACGAATAATGGCGTGGCGATTTGCCATCCGTTGGACTCCGATTGCCAGGGTGATCGTGAGAATGGCCGGTAGCCCTTCGGGGATAGCCGCTACCGCAAGACCAACTGCGGCAATGAACATTTCAGTGGCACTGTAATGGCGCCATAACCAACCAAAACAAAAGGTGGCTGCCGCCAATAAAATAGTGGCAGCAGAAAGCCATCCAGCAAATCGGGCCACCTGACGGAGCAATGGGGTAGATATGGATTCCACCTCGCCCATTAGGCCGCTGATCCGGCCAATTTCTGTATTAACCCCTGTATTGGTGACAATTCCTACGCCATTACCCGAGGTGACTAGGGTCCCTGAATAAGCCATTGAGAATCGTTCCGCCAGTGGGGCGGTAGCAGTATCTGGTTGATCGGACTTGACCGCTGCCTGGGATTCCCCCGTTAAAATGGCTTCATCAATATGGAGTTCCCGTACTTTAAGTAGACGTAAATCAGCAGGGATTTTGTCGCCTGGTTGTAATAACACAATATCCCCAGGAACTAAATCAGAGGCTTCAATAATATGGGTTTCACTGTTCCGGCGAACTAAGGCTTGAGGAGAGAGCAGGGCACGAATGGCATTTAAGGCTTTTTCAGCTTTACCTTCCTGAATGACTCCAATTAACGCATTTATAATGACTACACCCAGAATCACTGCTGTATCCAGCCAATGTTGGAGCAGAGCAGTAATAATGGCTGAAACGATTAACACATAAATAAGTGCATTGTTAAATTGAGCCAACAGACGACTGAACCAGCTCCGTTGTTCAGCTTCTGGCAGTTTGTTAGAGCCATAGTTTGCCAGACGTTTTTGGACTTCTTGTTGAGACAAGCCTTCCTGTTCATTACTACTCAGTAATGAAATGACATCAGATGTTGAACAATGCCACCAGTTTTGTCGTGGAGACATCTATCTTTCCCTTGAATTGTATTTCAGAAGTTATGAATCAGTGGCAGCATTCACCCAGTGAAATCATAGTACAGTAGCTGTCGTAGAGTAGGGTTGACCTAACTCATTCTGTCCACACTTCTTTTAAACCAACCGTGGACAGCACTTCCGAACGCTAAAAAATCCTGGGAAATAGCAATAATAAGATTTGAGTTGTCGTTAACTGTCTATAATTAGGTATTAGCTAAATTAATTATTGTAAGTTTATTATCCATGCCTACCTCTGACTCCATGATTAAGCCATTGCCAGCATTGATTGCGAAGCTGATTAGTGCTGCAAAAAAGGAGATTTTTAGACAATATAATGTGCTATTGGATGCAGTACAGGAACAGCTTGATCAACTAGGAAAAGAGTCAGAAGACTATTTGCAACTGGCAGATGAGCTTTGTAAAAGCCGCCCTGTTATGGTCAGTGCATTCACAACCCAGTGGCAAGAATTTGAAAAGGCTCTAAACCAACCCAAGCAAGCGTACACAGATAAATTAAAGCAAAGTGGCTTCAGCTTAGTAAGCGATGATGACCTTGAAGAAAAACTGGTTGTGCAGCGAATGATTGCAAGTAGTTTAAGTGCCTTTAATTTTGTGATGGTACCGATTGTCAGTGGTTTTTCTCAGGCAATGCCCGAGGCGCATATTACCCAGGAAAATATACCTTTTTTTCCTCATTGTGTGGGGGAGTGTTTGCAAGAAAGCCTAACAAAAGCCAAATTAAACAGTTCACTTGACCAAATATTACGAAAACAGTTTCGCGACCGGCTATTCCCTAACTTTAAACATTTATACCTCGGTATTAGAAAACAATTAGAGAATAACGGGTTCACCCTTGAAGAGGCCCCTGCTCGGGAGCGAGAAGAAGCATTAGCTGAGTCCCATGGTGCTTCTGTCGGTAGCAAACTCATAGAAGTACCCGAGGATTTTGACCTTAATATTCTGGAATTGATTCAATCAGCTGATATTTCGGCATTGTTAGCAGGTACTGAAACCAATAAACCTAGTTTATCCCATGTACCTGAGGATATTGGTGATGATAAGTCCATCGTCACAATATCCAATAAGGATGTGGACAAGATGCTAGAGGTAATTCAGAACTCAGCAAAATTAAGCGATCACGCTGGCATCTCTGATGTGCATCAAACCTTAGCAGAGAATCTTCAGCGCAATTCATCTGATACTCAGTACAGTGTTATGAGCCATTCAGGTGAGAATATTATCAACCTGGCTGGGTTGATGTTTGAGTTTATTCAAAATGATAGGGGTATTCCTCCAGTTGTTTCTGCTTTATTGATGCAGTTACAAATTCCCTATATGCGTTTGGCATTATCAGATGCAGACTTATTTATCGAACAAGAACATCCAGCGAAGCAGCTATTAAACAATTTAACTGAAATTAGTTACCGAGTGACTTCGACAGAATCTGATGCATTTAATATGATTAATGAGTGTGTTGATGAGTTAACCCATAATTTCACGACAAATAAAGACCAAATTCAGGCGTTAGAAAGTAAGACGAAGGATTTTCTATCTCACTTGATCGAATCAGAAAGCCAACAAGAGTCATCAATTACTGAACAAGCGCGCATTGAAGCGGAACAAGAAGAACGCATACGAGAGGCAGAAGCGGCTGTTAAAGAATATGTAGTTATGCCTATTAGCAAGATGCAAAAGCCAATGTTTTTCCATCATTTATTAGAAAAGGTTTGGTCGAAAGTATTGCACATTTCCTTTATGAAGCACTTGCCGTTGAGTGATGAACGAACAGCAGTGGTTGAGATGTTTGATAAAATTTTATGGTCAACTGCTGTAGGTCAAAGTGCTTTGCAGAAAAATGAGTTAATGCGTGAGTTACCTAAAATTGTAAAAGGAATCGAAAGGATATTTGCAGATTGCCAAATTGATGAACTTATTCAAAGCCACTTTATGGAGCAATTAAAAGATATCCATTTGTCTTTTATTAAAAAGGCTGAAGGCGAGTTTATTAATCCACTGAATAAAAACATAGAAACATCATCTGAACCTGTTGAAGACTCTCAAGCGAAAGCAATCTTCGGGAAGCTAGCCCAAGAGCAAGCAGCCAGGGAAGCGCTCAAACAACAGCAGGCACAAGCAAAATTAGCTGAGAAAATTCAGCAAGCGGTAGGTCATGACTACCAACAGCTCAAGCAAACAACAAAAAAAGTTGAGCAAGTCAGTCTTTCTGAAACAGAAGAGGAGAACTTGGAGCCTGATACACTATCAGAAATATCTATTGAACTTGAGCCAGCAGCCGAAGAGCTTACTGAAGAGGAGCCCTCTCAAAAGGAAGAAACAACTTCAGTTTCAGATAAACCATTGGAGTTTTCATTTACAACAGAAAAATCTAAGCAGAGTCAACCAGAGGAAGTCGATAAAACAACCACTGCAGAAACAGAGCCTGACCGCTTGTCAATGGCAGAAACGCTAAGTCTAGTAAATAAGGTAAGGACTGGGACTCGAATGAACTATATGATTAAAGGAGAGTTTACTCGCTGTAAAGTCGCTTTTCATTCTCCAAGTCTTGAGAAATACGTTTTTACTGATAATCATGGTTTTAAACTGTTTGAGCGTTCAAGAGACGATTTGCTATTGGATATTCAAAATGGTTATGCCAAAGTACTAGAAAACCAATTTACTTTTGACAGTGCCTTAGAGTCAGTCGTGGCCACTATTCGTCAACATCGCAGCAGTTAAAAAGCGGCTAGACAAGTTAAAGTTTATTTTAATTGTTTATTTAAGTTAAAAACTACTGGCTTGATTTAGTATTCTTTATTTTGCTGCACAACTCCTATCTAGACGCAAAGCTTTCTTTTTGTAAATACAAACAAAAAAATTATATTGATACGCTTGGGCATTATTTATTCCAAACAAATATGGATAGTACGTTTACATAAAAATGTTAACTGTATACTATCTAAACCTCTCAGTGCGCACTTACTTAAAAATAAATAATTTAACTGGTTTAAAGGTGTACCATGTCATTATTTACTATTAAAAAGCGCATTGCTATTTTTGCTTTTTTAATACCTATCTCCTTGTTATTTTCTTCTATAACCAATGCAGGCAACTCACTTCGGGTGATGACTTTTAATATCATGCAATTAGGTTATCAAGACTGGGACCAAACTAATCGGCTACAACGTACACCTAATGCAATTAGGAAGTTAACTAATCTACCTGATGTTATCGTTTTTAACGAAGCATTTACTGATGATGCTTATTCAACAATTACCTCCCATTTAGCCGATCTTTACCCCTATAGCACACCGGTAGTCGGACAAAGTTGCTCTGGGTACGGTTGGAATTCACTGAATGGTAATTGCTCTAGTGGTGTTGTTGTCATTAGAGGCGGTGTATTTATTATGAGCCGTTATCCTATTACCGAAAAACATGCTTATATTTATTATGCTTCGCACTCCGCAACCTGGGACTATAAGGCGAATAAAGGTGCTGCTTTAGTCAAGATCAACAAAAATGGAACCATTTTTAATGTGGTTGGCACCCATCTACAAGCGGATGAAGATGATGCACCTGATGCTCATACTTATCGTATGAATCAACTGAAAGAAATGAATGGATGGATGGATTAAAAACACCTTACGAGTACCTTCATACCAGCCGGTGATTATAGCTGGTGACTTAAATGTAGAGTTTAGTAAACAGCATCATGTGAATGATATGGTAGCTGCCTGCCGCTGTCAGCTGAATTATACAAAATCAAACTACGGCTCATTTTCCTCAAGCACCAACTGGGTAGCGAAGGCTAATGCTTATTACAACGATTTCAGCCTATTTTACAATGATACCCTGGATTATGTGATGAGCCATAATGACTTCAAACAACCACTTAGTTCATCTAATATGGAAGTCATTCCATTAAAGTCTGATCAAAGCTGGTACTGGAGTTATTTAAGAGGCAGCTGGGGACACGGTATTTACAGTAACGGCTATTATAGTGACTTATCAGACCATTATCCCGTCGTCAGTACATTTTACTTTTAATTAATATTCCATTGTATTTGTCAGAGAAACCACCATTATTAATGGTGGTTTCTCTTTTTCTATAAGAATAAATCCACTTACACCGTTCCAGTTAAGCTTATATATAATAGTTGCTGCTGCATTTTTTACTTTCCTACACCTCAATATAAATCAAGATCTACCCTCATACGAAGAAGAGTAACTCAGGGCTGGTCTATATGCTGATAACAACACGAATGAGTTTTAAGTGAAGTTCCTGAACGATAATAACAAGGTACTGATGCCTTATAAAAATCACTCATGGTGAGTATAATAGTCTTAATATGAACTAGTATTTTTAGGTTAGTAGCATGTGGCTTATTATAATTGGTATTATCTTATTAATAATCACAACGTTGGAATTAAGAGAAAAAAGTACTGAAGCAGGAAGCCTTTTTGATTACATAAATCCTTTAGACTTCTTTGATATACACAAGAGTACAACGCCAACACTTTTTTGGATAGTGATTATTATTCAATATTGTGTGGCTATAAGTATTATTATTGCTGGCTTAAGAGAATTTTAGAGGATGTTGTTCGATAAAACTTGATCGTGGGCTTGGGTTATTCTAAGTTAAACTGTTAAAAAGGAATATTATATTTTTGTAAAATTTCAGTATATTCAGGTGTTTTCTTAAATTCGTCTAAAGCTGCATTAAACTGACTGAGCATATCTTTGCCACTTTTGTCATACTTATTAATTAACAAATGAAGGGGACGAGAAGATAGGGGTTTTTTTAGCGTAGCAAATCGATCGACTTGGTTAGGGTATTCACTTCTTACCAGCTCCCAAGCAACAAGCTCGGCTAATGGGAGAAAGTCATAGTTTCCTTTTAACAGCTCACTGAACGCTTCTTTCTCATTACTGGTAAGATGCACTGATAAGCCTGCATTGCGCAGTGCTTTCTCATCAGCATAACCATTAGGAATGACGAATGTATAGTTTTTTAAGTCGGCTAAACTTTGCCATTGATGCGGTGGTTGCTTTTGCTTATTTTTTAGGTAGAAAAAAACGTTTTTAGACTCCGCAATCGGGGCAGAATACGTATAGTATTTTATTCGCTTTTTCGTGTGGCCATAAGGAAAAATAGCTTTCACTTTACTGTACTTTAATAGAGCTTCACAGCGACGCCAGGGCATAAATTTATAAATGGGTTTGATGCCAATTTTGTTTAATGCGGCTGTGATGATTTCAGTTACATAGCCTTTGCCTTCAACGGTATTGGTGACATAAGGTTTCCATTCACCAGTGGCAATAACGATAGCATTGCGGTCAACGGCAAAGCTGAAGCAGGAAAAAAGAACACAGCTTATGTAGAGAACGTGCTTCAGAGGTGATGGCATTATAATTATCCTCTATCGCTCATGAGAGAGTGCCGTAAAGCTAATAACTTTTTACAACATCCACTCATCGGTATATGACTATACCCTTAATTAAAAGAAGTTTATTAGGAAAGTAATATTTATTATTGATTAAACTAATTGTTATTATACCATCATAAAAGTAGAGTTTTTAAATGACCAGTATTCCTTTAGAAAGATTTCGCATAATAGAAAACTAATTATTCTTTTATATTGTTTCCTACTGTGCTGCAGAGGCTAGCTTATGGAGCTTATCTTGTCGTACTTGATAAGTTGCTGTCGCTAGTTGTTGGCAAGCCTTCATAAACTGATCAAGGTTACCTTGATGCTGGTTATAAAGTGTCAGCAGGGCAGGGACCCAACGATAATAGGTAGCTACTGTTGCTAGTTTTGCATTATTCAGCTGGCTATTGATCCAGTGATCATAATGGGGCTGGTTATGCCACTGCTGTTGCCTTTTTTGCTGATAACTTATTCGAATATCAGCCAACAGCTGTTGTTTTTTGGTTGTCATGTCTTTTACTGACAGTGGCTGCTGATAAAGCTGTTCCAATTGATCACGATAACTCAATAGCCAGCGACTGAATTCGAGATCAAACTGAAAACGTTGCTTTAACCGAGTAACGGCTTGAGGCTCACGATCTGCAAACCATTGTTTAACACCTATAATAGCCAAAGTCGTTGCTAAGCTTTCATTAAAATCCACATCATCTTGTACATACAACCAGCGATGAGTCAGCTCGTGGAAAATCAGGTTGGCCAGCTCTAATTCTGGAAAATAAATAAAAGTATTTAACAGTGGGTCATCAAACCAACCTAAAGTCGAGAAGGCTTTAATCCCGGCTACATAGGTGTCGTACCCTTCACGCTCTAATTGCTCAGCTTCTTGTTGAGCTGCTTGCTCAGTAAAGTAACCTCGATAGCTGAGGCAGCCTAGCCAGGGATAACACCATTGATAAGGCTGGGTAGAAAACTGGGGAGCGGCAAAGACATTCCATACCACAAAAGGACGCTTGGTATCAGTATAAGTCTGGAAATTGCCATTAACTGGTAGCTTGAGTTTATTTTTAGCAAACAAAGTTAACTGCTGTGCCAACTGTAACTGTTGTTTAAGTTGTTTTGGTGTCTGTTCATTATTAATAACCGAGGTGACTGGCTCTCGCTGTCGAATCAGCTGCCATTGCCCTTGCCAGGCCTGGTGATAATAGCGCAATTCACTACAGCCTGTTAAAGCTAGAAACAGACTGAGAGCTATAAATTGTAAAATGTTACAGCCTAATTTTTTGCCACTTACGCTGATACCAGATCCAGCCATAAATCAATGAATTAATGAACCGTTGAAAAGCCTGTAAACACCAGATACCCACTAAACCATAACCAAGAATAGGACCGATGATGGCAGCCATAGGCAAGAATAGTAGCCATTGGCTGGATAAATTAACGGTCATGACGGTTTTATTGGCTCCAGCACCCAATAATGCCTGAGATAACACCAAGGCAGTGGCATCAATGACCATCATAACGCCAGTAACCTGTAAAGGAATAACCCCCATTGCAATCACTTCCGGTGATTTGAGGAAAATACTTAGAATAAGCTCAGGCCAAATGATAAAAGGGGCACCTAATAAAATTAAAATCCCAGCAGAGACTTTGACTACATCCCAGCCCCACTGATAGGCATCTTCCTTGGCTTTGCGGCCGATGGCCTGGCTCACTAAAGAGGTAGCGGCCATTCCCAATCCAACCCCAGGCAAAATTAAAAATAACGCAAGGGTTATCAGTACATGGGCGACGGCTAATTGATGGGTACCAACCAAGCTGATGATCCAAAATAGCACTGTCACGCCTAATGCAAACAATACTTGTTGTACAGAATGCGGCCATGACAGGCTAATAATTTGTCGTAAAGCCCTTGATCCAGGCCAGTTGAGTTGCCAGTTATAGTCTTTTCTGGACCGCCAACACAGCCAAGCATAAATACCACTGCCGATATAGAGTGATAGGGTTGTACCCAGTCCAGCTCCAGTGGCTCCCATAGCAGGAAAACCTGCGACACCAAAAATTAGGCAATAACTGATGGCTACATTAAGCACATGCATGATTAACAGTGCCCGTAAATACATCATGGACTGGCTTATGCCATTCCAAAAGCCACGGAAGCAAAAATTCAGTGCCACTCCAAACATACCCAGCACTCTTGCTTGAAAATAGGGAGTGGCTGCTTCTGCTACGGTAGTATCAGCATTCAACCAATGAATAAAAACTGGGCCTAACAAAAACAGTAGTAAACTAACAGGTAGGGCAATTAATACAGCCAACCATAAGCCTGCCATCACTGGGCTAGGGGCACTGATGACAGAGCCTTCTCCAACCCGGCGTGCCACCAAGGTTTGCACCCCCGATGACAGGCCAATCAGACAAGCAACACAAATAAAATTAACGTAACTACCAAAGCCAACACCTGCCAGCGCCACTTCTCCCAGTGATCCTACCATGGCTGCATCAACCAGGTTTAGCAGGCTTTGCGACATCATTGCGCCCATAATGGGTAAACCAAGTGTGAGCAAGGCCTTCAGTCGAGATTGAGTCATAGGCTAAAAACCCTTACTTAGGGTCATAGATCAGGTTGGGTGCTAGCCAGCGTTCTACATCAGTGACTGTCATATTTTTACGTTTGGCGTAACTGGCCACTTGGTCTTGGTCAATTTTGCCAATCGCAAAATATTTTGATTCAGGGTGGGAGAAATACCAGCCACTGACCGCCGCAGCTGGGAACATGGCGTAATGCTCAGTTAACTTCACATCAATGCTAGCTTCTGCATCTAATAGCTTGAATAGTGTCGCTTTTTCTGTGTGGTCTGGGCAAGCAGGATAGCCAGGAGCAGGGCGAATACCTTTGTAGTGCTCCTTGATAAGTTCTTCGTTAGAAAAGCGTTCGGCTGGACTATACCCCCAGAACTCTTCCCGAACCCGCTGATGCATATGTTCAGCGAAGGCTTCAGCCAAACGGTCAGCAAGGATTTTCACCATAATGCTGTTGTAATCATCATGCTTTTCTTCATAGGACTTGGCGAGCTCTTCTGCACCAATACCCGCAGTGACTACAAAGCCACCTACATAGTCAGTGATACCACTGTCAATTGGGGCAACATAGTCAGCTAAACACATATTGGGTTTGCCAGGTACTTTATCTACCTGTTGGCGTAAGTGGTGTAGGGTGGTGAGTTGATTTTGTTTAGTAGCATCTGTATATAGAGCAATATCATCGTTATTCACTTGAGCGGCTGGCCAAAAACCAATAATGGCTCGGGCCTTAATCAGTTTTTGCTCAATAATTTTCTTGAGCATTTTCTGGGCGTCATTAAATAAATTAGTAGCCGCTTCACCAACCACTTCATCACGGAGAATTTTCGGGTACTTACCGGCCAGATCCCAGCCAATAAAGAAAGGTGTCCAGTCAATAAAGTCCACCAGTTTTTCCAGTGGGTAGTCATCAAATACTTTTTTACCCGTAAAGCTAGGGGTAGGTGGCGTATAATTTGGCCAGTCTAGCTTTAGTTTACGTTCAGGTAATTGCTCATAAGGCACAGGGCCTGTCTTTGGTTTGCGGTTAGCGTTACGCTCTCTGATGACGGTATATTCTTCACGACGTGCTTGAACAAAAGTTGGGTTTAACTCGTTACTTAACAGATGGGTAGCCACATTGACACAACGGGAAGCATCCGGTACATACACCGTCGCACCTTCATATTGAGGCTCTATTTTAACAGCAGTATGGGCTTTAGATGTTGTAGCACCACCAATCAGTAGGGGAATAGTAAACCCTTGGCGCTGCATTTCCTTGGCAACATGGACCATTTCATCCAAAGAAGGTGTGATCAGGCCACTTAATCCAATCATATCCACCTGTTCCTGTTTAGCGGTTTGGAGGATTTTTTCACAGGGCACCATCACCCCTAAGTCAATGACATCATAGTTATTACACTGCAGCACTACACCGACAATGTTTTTGCCAATATCATGAACATCCCCTTTAACCGTGGCCATCAGTACTTTGCCTTTAGACTGTGCTGCATCACCTGTTTCTGCTTCAATAAACGGCACTAAATGGGCAACGGCCTGTTTCATCACTCGGGCACTTTTCACTACTTGAGGTAGGAACATTTTTCCTTCACCAAACAGGTCACCCACCACACCCATACCATCCATTAATGGGCCTTCAATGACTTCAATAGGGCGACTGGCTGCCTGACGGGCTTCTTCGGTATCTTCAACAATAAACTGGTTGATCCCTTTTACTAAGGCATGCTCTAACCGTTTTGCTACCGGCCAACTGCGCCAGACTAAATTTTCTTCTTGCTTGGTTACCCCATCGCCCTTGAATTGCTCAGCAACAGTTAATAAAGATTCGGTCGCGTCAGGGTGCTTATTCAGCACAACATCTTCTACTTTTGCTTTTAGTTCAGCAGGGATGTCTTCATAAATGGCTAGCTGACCCGCATTAACAATCCCCATGGTTAAGCCAGCTTTAATAGCATGGTAAAGAAAGACTGCATGAATGGCCTCACGCACAGGGTTATTGCCCCGGAACGAGAAAGAAACATTACTAACCCCACCAGAAATCATGGCATGGGGTAAGTTTTGTTTGATGTATTGGGTGGCTTCAAAAAAGTCAACAGCATAGTTATTGTGTTCTTCAATGCCTGTTGCGATGGCGAAAATATTCGGGTCAAAAATAATATCCTGGGGAGGGAATCCCACTTTATCCACCAGCACATCGTAAGAACGTTTACAGATATCTTTTTTTCGCTGGGCTGTGTCTGCCTGGCCAGTTTCATCAAAAGCCATCACCACTACAGCAGCACCATAACGCCGGCAGAGCGTGGCTTTTTCAATAAAGTCGGCTTCGCCTTCTTTTAAACTGATGGAGTTAACCACCGGTTTACCCTGAATACACTTCAAACCTGCTTCAATGACTTCCCACTTAGAGGAGTCCACCATGATTGGTACCCGGCTGATATCTGGCTCGGAGGCTATGAGATTCATGAAAGTAATCATTGCCTGCTTGGAGTCCAGCATCCCTTCATCCATGTTGACATCAATGATTTGAGCGCCATTTTCAACTTGTTGGCGGGCCACTTCTAACGCAGTTTCGTAGTCTTCTTCGCGAATTAACCGGGCAAATCGGGCAGAACCGGTAATATTAGTTCGTTCTCCTACATTCACAAATAGTGATTCAGAACTAATCGTCAATGGCTCCAAACCACTTAATCGACAGGCTACAGGTAGGTTGGGAATACAGCGGGGTGGGTATTTTGCCATGGTATCAGCAATGGTTTTGATATGAGCCGGTGTGGTACCGCAACAGCCACCAATAATATTCAGGAAGCCACTTTGGGCAAATTCCTCAACAATTTGGCTCATGTCTTCCGGAGTTTCATCATATTCACCAAACTCGTTGGGCAGCCCCGCATTCGGATGAGCGCTAACATAGGTATTAGCTTTATTGGCCAGCTCTTCTACATAAGGGCGTAACTCTTTGGCTCCCAGAGCACAGTTTAAGCCGACACTAATAGGGTTGGCATGGGCGATTGAGTTCCAGAATGCTTCCGTGGTTTGGCCGGACAAGGTTCTCCCAGAAGCATCTGTGATTGTGCCTGAAATCATAATGGGCAACTCAACGTCCAGCTGATCAAAGGTCTTTTGGACTGCAAAAATCGCTGCTTTACAATTGAGGGTATCAAATACCGTTTCAATCAAAATGATATCAGCCCCACCCCTGATCAAGGCCTCAGTGGCCTCACAGTAATTTTCAACTAGTTGATCAAAGGATACATTGCGAAACCCTGGGTTGTTGACATCTGGGGATATCGTTGCTGTTCTGCTGGTTGGGCCTAAGACACCGGCAACAAACCTTGGTTTATCGGGTGTTTTGGCTGTCATTTCATCGGCTGCTTGACGGGCTAATCTGGCAGAGCTTTCATTAATTTCTTGGACTAACTGCTCCAGTTGGTAATCGGCTTGGGAAACCTGAGTTGCGTTAAAGGTGTTAGTCTCAACAATATCAGCACCAGCTTCTAAATAAGCCAGGTGAATAGACTTGATAATGTCAGGCTGGGTGATGGAGAGCAGGTCATTGTTGCCTTTGACCTCTTGGGTTAAATCTGCAAACCGATCACCACGATAATCGGCTTCTTCCAGACGGTGAGACTGAATCATCGTCCCCATTGCACCATCAAGGATCAAAATACGATCAGCCAGGGCTTGTTTAAGTTGCGCTATACGTGGATTTTCCGAAGCCATGTGGGTTTCCTGAAGCGATTAATCTATCAAAAATGCCTTGCTGGGCAATCATAACAGAAATAAGTTATTGATTGATAATGGCTTATATTCTGCAATGATTGAAATTTACCTGCTGGGTATCCTGTTAATACTTGATCAATTTAGTAAGGATTTATATCAGGTGAAACTTGGCGTACAATCAATGCAATTGATGTAATTGATTATAAGGTGATGGCCTACCATGAGTTTAACCGTAACTGATGATGCTCAAGTTTATTTAGCCGACTTGCTGGCAAAGCAAAATGTGGAAGGGATAGGGATTCGTATTTTTATTACCCAACCAGGTACACCCTATGCAGAAACCTGTATTGCCTACTGCAAACCAGGTGAATCTCAAGAGAATGACATTGAAATGCCTCTGAATGGTTTTACTGCTTACATTGAAGCGGCTAGTGAAAGTTATTTGGAAGATGCACTGGTTGATTATGCAAAAGACCAAATGGGTGGCCAGTTAACCATCAAAGCACCTAATGCAAAAGTACCACAAATTGGTGAAGACAGCCCGTTAGACGCCAAAATAAACTATTACTTGCAAGCAGAAATTAATCCAGGCCTAGCTTCCCATGGAGGACAGGTGTCGTTAGTTGAGATTACTGAAGAAAATGTTGCTGTTTTACAGTTTGGTGGGGGTTGCCAAGGTTGTGGAATGGTGGATGTTACATTAAAAGATGGGATAGAGCGTACGTTAATGGAAAAAATCCCAGAATTAAAAGGGGTGAGGGATGTGACCGACCATAGTTTCAGGGAAAATGCTTATTACCGTTAGCATGAATATGAGAGCCTTTAATATTTAATCAGGCTACTGGGTTTAAAACACTTTTCCAACTTATGTCAGTGTCATAACTGATTTAAATATTCATGACCTCTTTTTTTCTCTAATGAGGTTAAAGGCCATGAATATTTAACTGTTTGATTTTATTCTAACAACAATTCGTCAACGTCAATTAGGAGTGTGCATGAAATAACTTGCTAGTCTTTTCATGCATATTCTTTAGTGCGCTGTTTGTTGTTGCTCTCCATATAATTGATGCAGCAAGCTTAACACCTGCCGGGTGTTCTCACAGGTGAGAGAGTAGTAAACAGTTTGTGCCTGCTTACGGGTTTTAACCAAGCCATCTTTGCGCAATACCGCCAAGTGTTGGGAAAGAGCAGACTGACTCAGGTCCAGGACATCATTCAATGCACCCACAGACATCTCGCCATCTGTTACTAAGTGGTACAGAATCAGCAACCGATTTTCATTGCTAATGGCTTTGAGTAGCGTCGCTGCCTGACATACTTTCAGCTTCATTGTTTGTATATTCATAGGAAAGGATTGTAGTTCTGGTGTTATTGACTGCATATACATATTCTTATTATCTATTTGCGCTTATCGTAATCTAAATGAACACCAAATGACAAATAGTAAACAAAACTTTTTTAGCGAATATCTCAAACACTCGTTTTAAAACACTTAGATTAATCAGAACAAAAACTCTCGTACATTTATTTTGCCCACTATCAAAGGCTCTTAGCACGTAGGCTTTAGAGTATTCTTGGTTTTTCGAAAAAAGCCAATGGGGAATGGAATGACACAAAGTTTTACTTCACATGTATTAAAACTTGACAAATTAAGTCAGACACCAATTGTAACAAGGTTCAATAACTATGGGGCCGTTGAGTAATGATAATAAACCCTAAAAATCATTCGGGAAGAGTAAACAACACACTATCTAAAAGCTTTTGTAATATACAAAAGCGATAACTGAAATTAAGAACAAAAAACAAACAGTTTTTCGTTAAGTCGGTTTTCAGACAATTTATCTTGGCAGGAAAAACCGACTTAAATTACTTTAATTATTAATTCGAACTAACCGGAATATTTCACCAGATAGTAAAAATTCAACTAGAGCCCTGCCCGTTGTAAACGATTAGCATGTTGACGATATATCGTTACTGGGTCAGTTTCTAACAAATGATGTAAACCAAATAAATGGTTGATCTGATCAACATGGTTCATTCGATAATTATCTCGAATCACTTGCCCAAAATGGGAGCTACAGCGACTGACTAATCCATCATTTTTGTCTTTAAAGGCTTTTGCCAATAGTCCTAAACCCCAGTCAGTTGGATCTAACACATTGGTAGTGACCTGTGTGCCTGACCAGGAATAAAAACGAACCCCATTCTCTGTATACTGTCCCTCACCACATGCTGATGTGGGAATACCAGCCGGATAATACTGATTAAACAGCTGCATTTTAGGAGTGCTGGAAGCACTGATACTATGGGTAAAACTTTGAATATGTTTTTCTGGATTGTTAGAAAACTTATCAATCAAGCTTGCCAAACCATTCATAACGCTGGTAAAAACCTTATGAGCAGTTTCACCAACAGGTTTATTCAACATTACGTCAGGAACAGAGCTGCCTTTATGAGGAGAACCAACAGTGGTGAGAGACTTAACCAGAGGCTTTTTACTATTGTAGTTTAGGTGATACATAGCATAACGACTGGTAGGCCCACCTTGAGAGTGGGCAATTAAATTAAACCCTTGTTCATTGTATAAAGCTCGCCAATATTCAAGCTGCTCAATTAATTGTTCACCTCTTGCTTCGTTGCTATCCAAAGCCGTCAGTTTAGCGATATGTACTCGGGCACCATCTTTACGTAATGCTTCTGCTATACCGTACCAATAATCAATTCCCAAAGTTTTATCAAATCCTAACATGCCATGGACTAATACAATGGGGTAGCGAGTTTCAGTATAACCAGAGTTTTTTTTTGCCATGACACTGCTAGCGGGGGCGAGTGAAATAATAACAGCACAACTCAGTAGTGAAATAATTTTTTTCATCATTATCATCCCTTATTATTTTAAAAAAGCATGTTTTTCAATAAAAAAGATGCTTGCATGAAGATAGAGTAAAACTGTTTTTTCTTACATAGGTAGTATGCCAGGCATTAAGTACTTAATATCTGACAATAGTTTTACTAAAAACAGTTAAAAACTATAGTTCAACGTATCTAGCCAATTGGATAATGGTAGATAGTGCACCGGAACAAGCAGGAAACAAAATAATAAAGGTGAGGAAAGCAGCAGTGAGTATTGGTATTGTTCATAGTTATTATTATATATTTTTGCTCATTACTAAAAATATACCATTTTAATAATGGGCTAATGTTAGTGTTTAAATATCAACGTGATACTAGTCCATAATAATACAGTTGACTAGTGGTATTTTTAATACTTTGGGATTAGCTATTCTCCTAACCCAATCTAGGTTTTCATGGTTTTTATGAGTACTGAAATTTATTTGTAATTATTTTTTTAAGATCCTAAAACCAAGAAAAATAAAGCGTATAACTATTCAGGGCTGGTAAAAAATGTATCCGGTAATTGTGCCAGCACTTTCACTCTTAGCTGTTCTTGATCAGTAAACTGTTGATTTAACAGAGCGCTAACAGCCAATTGCAATTCAGCTTGAGGGAGCTGTTGAGCTGCTAGGCTTTGATAAGCTTGTCGAAATTGCTGTAATCGTTGTTGCCACTGGGCTTTAGCCTGGTCCAGTTGAGCTAACCGAGAGGCTGCCGCTTCACCAACAATTTCAGCTCTTGCGCTATAAATTATGTCAGATGTTGCACCTTGCTGGTTTAATTGGTCAACTATTGACTTTACCTCAACCTCTTGCTTGTTAGGCGCGAAAACTTCCTGCAAATCTACTGGTAAAAAATGTTCCATCGCTGCAGCTTTTTCTGGCTCAGACAGGCTTGTATCACTGCTTATAGCAAGCCGTTGCCTGACCCAGTCACTGTATTGCTGATCAAAACCAAAAAATGCCTCAACTATCATAGAAGAAAAATATTGCAGCCTTAACGAATTGAGGGCTTCTTGGTATTGTTCAAATAACTGCAATAAGGGCCTTTGTTGTTGCCCCAACAAGTTGTCAGCCAATAACTGCTCATAATCAGTTAAAGCGATTTTATAATCCAAATAACGAGTCAGTAACTGATGTGCTTCCTCTCGAGCCGGTGGTGTTAGCTGCTGGTTTATATTAGCAGTGATCCTGGCAATTACTTGGTCAAGACTTTCTTCACCAATAATTGATAAGAAATAATCAAATCGTTCTTTAATTGCTTGAGATGGGATTAGGTGACCATTTTCATCCACTGGAAAATGGCCATCAACAGTTGTGTGTTTAAGCGAGTGTGGCAATTCAAGTTCAACAGTAGGGGATGTTAGTCGACTGAAATGGTTTGATTGATTGGGTTTTAAAGAGGGTTTATTGTTATCAGCAATGGTACCTGAAGGGGAGGTCTTAGCTTTTTTAACGACTTGTTGGGCAGATGAAGGCAGTAGCTGCTGCACATCTTGCCAGAAAAGCAGGGTAGCCACTACGATCACCCCCCCCCAACCATAATAGCTCTTTAAATCGCTGAATTTTTTCATTGGTTATTATTATTGTATTATGTTTGTTAATGGACGTAGTTTATACATTCCACGTTGTATAAACAACTATATCCATTCTCGATATCGTTTTTAGGTAAAAATAAAACAGTTGTTTGAAATCTGATTGCTTATTTTTCCTGGTTTTATCCATTATAGAAGTAAATGAATATTACAAAAACAATACGAGGCATTCATGCTTTAGCTTAAAAAAATAATTAAAAATTAATAGCATAAAATACGACAAAAACACTTTAAATCATTCTCAACGCGTATCAACAATAATATTCAAATAATTAGCTATATTTTTTCCACTGCTAGTGAAAACCTACTCCAGCAAGGTGAGAGCTTACTGGTTGGTATTCAATCGTATACCTACCTATCTGGTTTGATTTTTAGGTGTAAAAATACTGCCAGTCTTTCACATAAGCCACTATTTGGTTACAAAAAATTATTGACCATATGGACAAATTTTGTATTGTCTGTTATATAATGGCACCAGTTGAATACGTCGAAGAGTATAACAACGCTGTTGTACCAGCTTTTTGTCAGTAGTAGAGGTTAATAATGCCATCATTTATTTTAGAAGTTGCTGGATGGTTACCTGCGATTGTTTTTCCTATAGCCACTTTTTTGCAACTTTGGGTCGTGCTGAAAAACCGCAGTGGAGAAGGGGTCAGTAAAACCACCTGGCTATTGTTTGGTATTGCTAATGTTGGACTTTATATTTATGCTGAAAAGTACGACTCTATCCAAAGTATTGTTGGAATGTTGCTAACAGCAGGGTTGGATTTCTTAATTGTCTTTTTGGCATGGTTATTTGGTGACCAGAGTTCTCAACAAGAACAGACTGTTACACCAGAGCTAAGTTAGTGATAGTATTGAAAGTAAACATTAGAATAAAAGGGGTCACTGTAGTTTTCAAGCAACATAGCGCTGTCTAACCACCAGGTTAAAAGCCTCAACGACTTTAGGGTCAAAAAAGGTGCCACTATTACTGTTAATTTCAGTGACCGCTCTTAATAGAGTACGCCGAAAGCTTTTATCATCACGGTGTTCATTAATCACATCCTCGTAGGTATCAACAACAAATAGAATGCGAGCACCAGGATTGATATCTTCGCCTTTAATACCTACAGGATGGCCTGTTCCATCATAGCGGCAATGATGTTGTTCAATCATTTTACCTGCCTCTTCCCAGTTAGGAATACGGCTCAGTATTTCAGCGCCAATGCGGGTATGATCATAAAACTGTGCTTGCTCCACTTTGGTTAGCGAACCTTGTTTATCAAGAATATATTTAGGGATAAATGCCATTCCTAAATCATGTAAATAAACTGCTGCGGCTAGTTGCTGGTTATCGACGGGATTATTCAATTCATCATTAATTTGCTGACAAAGTTTAACAACTTCTGCAACCCGCTCACGGTTGTATAATTTTAACGAGTCAAGCTTTAAGGCTAAACCATAGAAAAAATCCAGGTCACTGAGTTTAGCCGGTTGGGGCGCCGTTTCAGGGGCTCCGGCAGCTTCTGCTTCCTCCTTGGCTTCTGCCCCTGCTAACTTATTCAGAATTTCATTAACTGCCGCGATTCGTTGGCTATTATCCGCTTCTTTGACTTGAATAATGTAGTCTTCAACATCATCCAGCAGTTCTTGATCTGCTTCTCCCTGGTTTAATAATTGTTGAATAAGTAGCTCAATTTTACCGACGATAACTAATATAAACTCCCCAAACAGGGGTTCATAGGGATATAGATCATCGCGAATATCTGAAACGATTTCTTCCAATTTATGACAGGCATCCACCAGAGGGTCTAAAAACACCATCCGGCAATTTCCTTTCAACGAGTGCATTGATCGGAATAAATCGTGTATATCAGAAGGATCATTATCTGAATCCAGCCGACCACAACAGGCTTCTATTTCTTCTAAGGTTTCATGAAAGCAGGTATAGAAGTCATCAATAACTTCTTGGTCAAGTGAGGTAAAACTATCACAAGTAAAGCTGCTCATGGTGATTGTAACTATTGACAATTGTGGCTGTTATTGCTGATTACAGTAAATTTAATTGCCCAAACTGAGTGGGACTAGCTTAACTGTAGTTAGCTAAACCGTCCTGTGCAACAAAGCGGTCAATATTAAAACAGTGCATTTTTGTCATTTTTTATAAAATGTTGCTATTTAATTTCCTTTCTCCATAAAAAACCACCCGTAGGTGGTTTTTTTAATTACATTTTTGGTGAATGTTAGGTTAGAACTGTTCCATCCAGCCTTTTCCTAACCACTGGAAAGGGTCTCGCCTAGCCCCTTTAAATGGAGTAGAAACTAACACACGACCTACAGTCATATCTTCACTTTGACCATTTACCTCAATTAATAAGCCATTTTTTGGTAGCTTACGGCCTGCATCAGGAATGTCATCATGAACATAGTCAAATAAATCAAAAAAAGTACTGACATTAAATAACTGACTATCTGTAAGTACTCGATCGTCAATTTCAACTTTTAATGGGGTTTGATACCAATTCATACTGAAAGCCGCATCGCGAACTTGATAGCGAGTTTCAGCCACTTCATTATCATCCCAACGTACAGGAGATTGGTCTGAGTCAACCACACCTAAGAAACCTTCACCAGGATGAATACCTACCCAGTTATTAGTGTAACTGTTATCGACATACCAAATGACCAAACCAGGATCAAATACCATCAGGTTATCTTTGCGGTTAATATGCTTTAATCCTACATCAACACCTGCATGGTTACGCCACTCTAATAAGTAGTAGTGATCAGCCATGAAATAACCAGGATCAACCGTAAAACCAGCTAATTCAAAGGGTACATCACCTTCAGCAGCATCACTGAACAATAGTCTACCACCATCTTTGACTTCAATCTGGTCAACATAAAAACCGGCTTCAGAGGTACCACTATCTGTTAGATAGTTAAAACTTAGGGTAATAGTTTGACCGGCAAATTCCCGTAAATCAAACTTAGCATTTGCCCAGCCTTCAGAATGCCCAGTAATACCATGTCCATGGCCTATTTCATTGGGATCTTCAAACGTGGTTAGATTACCTGGAATTGGTTTACCATTAACCAGCACCCGACCATAGTCGTAATCCTCTTCAATTTGATACCAAGCTTTAAATAACAAGACAGGTGCTTTGGTTTTAGTTAAATCCAATTTCACCGTCATTAAGTTATTCAGATCATCTCCTTTACCACCATGGTATTCATATTGAC
Organism: Spartinivicinus ruber; assembly: GCF_011009015.1. Taxonomy (NCBI): domain Bacteria; kingdom Pseudomonadati; phylum Pseudomonadota; class Gammaproteobacteria; order Oceanospirillales; family Zooshikellaceae; genus Spartinivicinus; species Spartinivicinus ruber. The sequence continues at coordinate 3,168,614 of NZ_CP048878.1, read as the reverse complement.
CTTCAGCCGGTTTATTCACCTGAATTTGTTTCTGTGGCAGATTAATTCGCACCACATCATTATTGGTACCTTTATCATTAGCCTGATCTAAGTAATAAGCGTTACCCCAAATAGAAATATCATCCAAGTCAACACTTTTACCATGGAGCCAGTTACTCATCGGCATATTAGCTTGTAAAAACTGCTTTGCCCAAGCGCTAAAACCAGTTGGCTCGGTACCAGGAATAATTCCCGCCCAGCTACCACTGGACATAATTGACCAATAGGAGACAGGCTCCCCTTTACCAGTATACTGAGTGTCGTATTCATCAGGCAGACCTAAATCATGGCCATATTCATGGGCACAGACACCAGCAGCAGCATCGATGGGCTGAATAGTATAATCATAAGCAGCCATCATCCCTTCAAAACGATCCACTTCACTGGAAGTACCAGGAATTTTAAAAATCTGACCTAGATTCCAGCGGTGTGACCAAATAGCATCTTCACCTAAATCACCACCACCAGCTTCTTCACCAACACTGGAATGGAAAATCATTAAATGATCCACGACCCCATCGGGCTCCCGATAATTACCATCATTATCGTAGTCATAGCGGTCTTCCTGATCATATTCGCTAAGATCAATATTAGGGTCTTTTGCAGCGGCCTCAAGGGCTTCCCTTACCAGCTCACGCACTAATGGCTCATTTTCATTATCCCCATAGTAACGGGCAGACTCTTTAGCCATATACCAGCCAGCGACTTTCCCTCGTACACTGTAACTGCCGCCTGACTGCTGCTCATAAAACTGGCGCATGGAAATTAAATTTTCGCCATTGGGTCCACTATAACCAGCACCTGAAAATAATAATTGTTGGTAATGTCCGCCCGTATAATCTTCATAATACATATCTGTATCTTCTGGACCCACGGCATTATGCTTATAGTCAGGAAACTCCACTAAAATTGCTAAGACTTTATCCGTGCGGGTCCCCCCTTTATATTGTTCAAGTTGAACTGAGTTTAATTGCTTGGTAGGGAAGTGCTGGTGAAAATCCTTAAAGTCAAAAACCTGGAGTTGATATTTTTGCTGCTGTTGCAATTGTGCTGCTTGTTGGGCTAACTCGCCTGACTGACCAGTGTGTTGAGCCTGGCGTTGTTGCAGGTAGTTTTTTAAAAGCACCTTGGCTTCTTTGTTGGTGGCTGCTTGGTCAATTTTACCTGATTTTTTTAACATGCTAATGAGTTTTTCTTCATTAGCCAGGGGTATATCAAATGGTTGACCATTATCAAAGGGCGCGGCAAAACTCAACGAGCTAGCCAGTAGCGTGCCTACCGCCGAAGCGGCAAATACTCGCTTATAAGACACGTTAAAACCTCCTAATGTGTTTTTTATTGTATATCGGTAGGGTAGAAACTACGTGTGGTATACAGCAGGGAACTGGGAATAAACCCATTTATTAATATTTTTTATGGTGCTATACCCTTTACTGTTGGCTATACCACAGTTTAAACAGTCGCTTTGACCGACCTGTTAGGTTATAACAAAATAAAGCAATAAAACTCAAGAAAAAAGTAACATAAATTCACAATAGGTAACTTTTGTCGGGCAATTGTAACTAATTATTTCAGTATATTTATATTGATTGCTCTAAAGGTAAGGATGCACTCAATTTAATGAAATACCGTCTTAGTCAATTAACCCAAAGTAGTAAATTATCTTACAAAAAATATGGCTTTATTTATAAATTGCTTAAAAAGCCAGCTATTATGACTATTTGGTCGGATATTTATTTAAGAAATTTAAAATTTAGAAAAAAATAAAGCAGCTTTTTAGGCTGCTTTATATTATTGTTTTTTTTTAGTATTGCTTAGCGTGACTACTGTTGTTGAGCCTCTTGCTGATTTTGCTGGACAGTATTATCATCTAATCCATAACTCACCCTGATAGCAGCTGCACTCATATCTTCTGCTTGATCAACCACTTCAACTAATAATCCATATTTCGGTAAAATACGGCCGGCGTCAGGTATTTCTTCACTCATATAATCAAATAAATCAAAGAAAGTTGCTGTGTTATAGAGTTGATTATCAGATAAAGTATAACCATCCGTTGATGCAAGGTTAAGCGGAGACTGTTGCCAAGTTAAACTAAGGGCTGCATCTCTCATTTGAAAACGAGTAGAGGCCACTTTGGCTTCAGATTCTTTTTCCCAGCGCAATACTGACTGGTCAGCATCAACTACACCTAAAAAGCCCTCTCCAGGATGTACGCCCACCCAATTATCAGTGTATTTATCATTGGCAAACCAGATCACTAAGCCTGGATCATAGGTCATTAACTTATTGTTAAAACTAATATGCTTTAAACCTTGATCTACACCTTGATGATTACGCCATTCTAATAAATAGTATTGATCTGCCATGAAATAACCTGGGTCTACTGTAAAGCCTTGCAAAGTAAAGGCACTTTCACCTTCAGCATTGTCTTCCAGTAACAGTTGGTCATTATCAATGATGGTAATATCGTCCACATAAAAACCAGCTTCTGAAGTACCAACATCTGTCAGGTAATTAAAGCTCAAGGTTATTTTATGGCCTCTGAACTTAGATAAATCAAAATTTACATCTACCCAACCATCAGATTTACCAGTAATACCCCAGCCATGGCCAATTTCATGAGGATCTTCATGGGTGGTTAAATTACCCGGAATAGGGGTGCCGTTAACCAAAATTCTGGCGTAATCATAATCCTGCTCAATTTGGTACCAAGCTTTAAACTCCAAGACAGGTGCTTCGGCAGTGGTTAAATCCAGCTCAATACTCATTAATTGATTTAATTCATCACCACGACCACTGAAGTATTCTTTTTCCCCTTGATAAGGTTGGTTAACCACGACTTTTTCTGGTGGTAAATTCACTCTTACTACATCCAAGTATTCGGCTTTTTCATTAGCTTGATCCAATAAAAAGGTTAATCCCTGACCATTAAGTTCATCCATATTAACACTGCTGCCGGATAACCAATTGCCACCCAGATTAGCCTGTAAGTATTGACGAGCCCAAGGACTGAAACCAGTGGGTTCGGTTCCCCTTATTTTACCGCCATGACTACCGCTGGACATAATAGACCAGTAGGCAATCGGTTCACCTTTACTATCACGGTGAGTGTCGTATTCATCAGGTAACCCTAAATCATGGCCATATTCATGGGCGCAGACACCAGCAGCGGCATCGATAGGTTGAATAGTGTAATCATAGGCAGACATGCTAGAGCCAGGGATTTTATATACCTGACGTAAATTAGAGCGATGGGACCAAATGGCATTTTCGCCTAAATCACCACCACCACTTTCTTGTCCTACGCTGGAATGGAAAACCATTAAATGATCAATTATCCCATCAGGTTCACGCAAATCACCATCATTGTCATAATCGTAGCGATCTTCCTGGTCAAACTGCGATAAATCAATGGTTGGATCTTGAGCAGCAGCTGCAAGTGCTTCTCTTACTAAGTCTGGCACTTTAGGATCAGGACGGCCTTCACCGTAATATTTAGCTGGTTGTTTGGCCATATACCACCCAACTACTTGACCATCAACACTATAACTGTTGCCTGATTGCTGCTCATAATATTGACGCATAGAAATCAATTGCTCCTGATTAGGCCCTGCATAACCTGAATCAGAAAATAACAGCCGGGTATAATGGGGAATATTATAATCAGGGTAATAGCGCTCAGTATCCTCAGGGCCTACTTCATTATGTTTATAGTCTGGAAACTCTATTAATAATGCCAGCACTTTATCTTGAGTTTTCTTACCCTGATATTGCTGGGTTTGTTGTTGGCTGTTTAATTGTCTTGGATAAGTAGGTAATTGCCCAGTCTGTTGATACTGGAATTGTTGAGCTTGTTGTAACTGTTGTTTGCGGCGTTTTAATGCTTGTCGATCCAATTCACCAGGGATCATTTGCAGGGTTTTCGTTTCCGTTTCTTTTAAATAAGCTAAAACTGCTTTTGTTGCTTCCGCCGGGCTTGCATCCTGTTTTAAGCGTCCGGTTTGTTTAAGCAATTTGGTGATACCTGCTTCATCAGCAATCGCTAAATCGGCAGTTGAGTGTGGTAGGGCAGGGCTGGCAGCACAAGTGGCCCCTACCAGTAGACTACTCACTAATAGTGAAATAGACGACAGTCTGAACATTCAAGCTCCTTACTTATATTTTATTATTGGTATTTTTATACCCTTCAATGGGCTTTTTAATGGGAAAGGAACAACACACAACCCCTGTTGATTGCTACAGTTTTATTATTTTTTTATTGCATGACAATAAACAGCACTTAGCTGAGCGTGTCATCACGCTGTTTTAAATAAGCTGACGCTAAAAGTAAATAAAAAGGAACTATTAATTGTGACTATATAGTCTGTGTTTAAACGTAAATCCCCTTGAGTGACGCTATAGCTAGAAATCTATAATGTGGCATAGGTTGGATAGCTCAATACTCAGTGATAGCCAGCTTTTTGATGAGAATATCTATGTCACTTTATGATTTTCCAGCTATATCAACACCAATTGTTGTTTATGAATAATTCCAAATGGATAAGAAAACCAAGGATAAGCTACCCACTGCCTATAAAACATACATAAAGGTAATGAACAGCATCTGGGGTAAAGATAGTCATTGAACCCGGACAACTTTTAGGCTGACAGTAAAGCTACAGCTATGAGAATAGGCGCCAGAATGTTGATAGCAACATTCATACTCATATAAGGAATAAGCTTTGTCACTTCCTCAGTATGACGGTAAACACCAATAAATACTGGAATTGCAATCGCTAAAGTAATCAAGCCTATTAAGCTACTATTGGGTAAATATTCTAAACTGATACCCAAAATAAGGGAAAGAAACGTTAATACTATAAACAGAGCATAAACCATGCTGCTTCTACGCTTTCCAATCCATATAGGTAAATGCTTTCTGCCAATCTCACTATCTACCTCAGCATCTGGGAATTGGTTAATAAGCAGTAAGTTGTTGACAAGAAAGAAAGGTACTAACGAAGCGAAAAATGCCGTCATAGAATACTCGCCAGTAAGCATGAAATCAGTTCCTATAACCATTAAAGGACCAAACCCAAGTCCTGGTGCAAATAAACAAAGTAATGGTTTGCGGGTAAGCCAAGGAGTGTAAGTAGAAACAATCAAAAGGCCGACTATGCCTATTGGTAGTAGGGCTAGTCCTCTGATGTAAAGAAAATACAAACCAATTAATACTGTGAGAACAAGAGTTGAGAGTGCAATGATCAGTGTGAGATCAACTAACTCTGGCTTATTTGGTAAAGTGCCACTGCCTCCACTAAAGGGAGTACGTGTAGTTTTAAAATCTAGCCCGCTCTTGAAGTCATGATACTCATTAAGTGTATTAACACAAATATGAGCTAATATTGCGCCAATAAGTGTTAAGAATAAATAGAAAAGATTAATGTTTTCTGTACCTATACGCCAAGCGGCAGTACCAAAACCTAGAAAAACACAGATTGGGGTTAAAATAAGAAAGGGCAGCCTTATAGGTCCAATAATATCTTTTAGGTTCATTAAAGAGCCCATCATCCCAATCACGATTATCAGGGTCAACTTTAGTAATAGTTATTTATTAAGGCAAATTATTCCTTGGGCAGATTCAACTAATAAGCGCTAAACTTTAGGGACCCTATAATCAGAACTAATGCATTCATATTTTTCATCAATAACCATATGTGTAACAGAGTGTTTAGCTAGCAGTAATTACAGGGGCTTATTTTAATGGCTTGGGTGAAGGGAAATTTATTTAAATATGTATTTTCTATGTCAGCCATAATAGGTGTGTTGGTTGGTATGATGTCTATGCTAGCCTTAGAGAAAGTAGATCAATTAACATCAACTGACAACTTTTGTAGCAATAGCTGTCACCCTATGACGCGTTTTGTTGCTAATAAACCCTTCTTTATACAATCCAGTCATCGTGCTACCAGTTCAGGTGTTCAAGCAAGTTGTGCTGATTGTCATATTCCAAAAGGGCTGCTGCCAGCAACATGGGCACATATTACAGATGGTTCTCGTGACTTGTGGTCACTTCTCATTAATGACTTTTCATCAGAAGAACAATGGAATGCGGCACGGCCAGAAATGGCTTATCGGGTGCGAGATTGGTTATTGGAGAATGACAGTCACACCTGTCGTAGTTGTCATGTCACAGTTAAGCCTTCTCGTGAACGAGGTCAACGTCAACATAAACTTGCTGAGCGCAATGGTGTTACCTGCATAGGTTGTCATTTTAACTTAGTGCATGATGAGGTGAAGCCAAGAGAAAGTTTTCTTAGACAAGTAAAGATAGATAATAAGCTATAAATGAATAACGGTTTTAAAGATAAAATCTAAAAATATATATGACGGTTTTCCTATGAGACTGAGTCGAAGAGTGTTTTTAAAAAGTAGCAGTTTATTATCGCTGTTTGCTGGTTTTGGGGTGCCATGGTCTGTTATTGCCACAGAAGTTGAAAAGATGAAAACAGGAACATCAGCCGCTACAAAGTCAGTAATTCGTTATGTTAAGTCTACTTGTGCTCATTGTGTGAATTTCTGTGGCATTAATATTAAATTAGAGAACAATACTATTCGTAATATTTATCCTGATGAAGCAAGAGCTGAGTTTTATAATCATGGTATTTGCCCAAAAGGGGTATCAGGTAGTTTTAATACCTATAACCCCTACCGTATCAAAACACCGCTGAAACGGACTAATCCTAAAAAAGGTTTAGACCAAGACCCAAGTTGGGTAGAAATTTCTTGGGATGAAGCCTTTGACACCATTACCAAAAAACTTCAACGCATACGTGAAGATGATCCACGAAAATTTATTTGGCAACACGGTCATGGTAAATACTTAATAGGAGATAACTTCCCCAAAGCTTTTGCAGCTGCTTTTGGTACACCAAACCTGGTGCATCGAACGACGTCCTGTGAAGCTGCACGTCATGTAGCCGATGAAATTACCTGGGGATATCACGGGTTTTTACCTGACATCAAAGAGTGTAATTACTTGCTTAATTTTGGTGCTAACTATTTTGAGGGTGAACAGTTTGCCCGCTGGCTGGATCATACTATAACTGACGCAAAAGAACGGGGCATGAAAGTGGTAGTGGTTGAACCCCGTTTGTCTAATAGTGCAGCCAAGGCCAATGAATGGGTACCAGTAAGACCAGGCAAGGATATATTACTGTTACTGGGCATGGCACGTATTTTAATTCAAGAGAATTGGATTGATAGAGAGTTTCTTACCCAATACACCAATGCACCCAACTTGGTGGATACCAATGGGGAGTTTTTACGGGATAATAATGGTCAAGCACTGGTATGGGACCAGGTAACGCAACAGGCAGTGGCATTTAGCTCGGGTAAAATCAAACCAGAATTAGCCGGGCGGTTTACTCACAATCAACAAGAATACTCGACAGCTTTTCAGGTATTCGCAGATAGTTTAAATACGCTGAATGATAAGGATTTAGCAGAAGAAGCAGGGGTGCCGGAAGCAACTATTAGACGGTTAACAGAGGAAATAGCGAAACAGGCCCAAATTGGTGCCACAGTTGTGCGTAATGGGCAAACCTTGCGTTATCGCCCTGTCGCTATTCATACTTTTCGTGGTCTTGCGGCTAAACAATATGGTGTACAGAATTGGCGTGCGGGTTTAATTGTACAAATGCTATTGGGCAGCATTGATGCGGTGGGTGGCCTTAATCTTCATAGTGTGCACAAAAAGCCTAGTTATATGGAGCCTGCTGAAGCTGAATATCCACCTATACGAGTGGATTTACAGGAAAGTATTTTTTTTCCTCATGCCACACATAATGTTGCTCAGCAGGTGGCAAAAACGATTCTGGAACCAGAAAAATTCGGTTTGCCTTATACCCCCGAAATGCAAATCTTCTATGCCACCAATCGGCCATTTTCCACTACGGATAGTAAGGAACAATTTAAATCATTGGAAAAAACCTATAACGTGGTGATTGATATTGTTATGTCAGAAACAGCTGAGATGGCTGATATTGTGCTGCCCGATTTAACGTATCTAGAATCCTGGCATTTATCACCAACACGTTATACTCCGGCCACCAAACATACGGCTATACGTCAACCAGTAATTAATGTGTTTAATTTACCCCATGATGGATTTTCCATTATCTGGGAACTCGCTAGTCGTTTAGGACTACGAGATCAATATATTGAACAAGTTAATAAAAAGTGGGGCTTAAAGAAGTATCCGCTAAAAATAGGGCGGGATTATAACGCAAAAGAAGTAGTAGAAAAGTTATGGCTGGAAAAAACTAAAGGTAAGGAGTTTAGTTATGCCGTCGATCATGGCTTTAGTGGCAAACATTTATCCGAAAATGATACTTACTTAAAAGGGGTAGAAGCTAAATTTAAGGGAGCAGGTAAGCCAAAAATGCAGTTCTACGCAGAAAGCATGCTGGGCACACTGTTTAATATTAAAGAAACGGTTAAGCAACATGGTATAAAAAATATTGATCTGGATGATTACCAAGTTTCCTTATCACCACTGCCATTAAAGGTACATAGTATGCCTGTGCCCCATCGCAATAAGGATAAATACCCTTTTTATATCATTACATACAAGCGGATGAATCGAACTCAGTCTGGTAATACTGCAATGAACCCCTTATTAAATGCCTTAGGCCCAGAAGCTGATGAGAACTTTGTATTAATTAATCAACAAACGGCCCATGAACTGAAGCTCAAAGAAAAGGATAAAGTGCAGATTGAGACCCGCGTAGGCAGTGTGCAAGGCCGCGTTAAATTAACTCAGGGCATCAGGCCCGACACCCTGGCAGTTTCTTATCACTATGGTCAGCAAAGCCTGGGCATGCCGGACTATGCACGGAAGGGAATTTGGATTAATTCAATACTAGAATCGCATTCTGATTTAGTGTCTGGAATGGATAGTTTTAATGACTCGGTATGTCGTTTGAAAAAAGTGTAGATATACACGAAAAGGTATAACTCTATGACCAAATTTGTACGGCTAATAGATATGGATCGCTGCATGGGGTGTCAGGCTTGTGTGGCTGCGTGCTATCAGGAAAATCATTACACTCCTGGCTCACCTTGGAATGAAATGATTGAATATGAGATTGGCACCTATCCTCATGTTGGCAAAGTATTTGGCACCATGGGTTGTATGCATTGTGAGGGTGCACCGTGTAAAACAGTGTGTGATGCCATTAATGTACACGCCATTAGCAAAAATGAATATGGTGTAGTACTAGTTGATTATGACAAATGTATAGGTTGTGGTTATTGCGATACTGTCTGCCCCTACAATGTGCCTCAGTTTAGTAAAGAAATAACATCGCTTTATGGCGAAGGTGAGTTGAGTCCTTTAGAGACAATTCCTCAAGAGCAGCGTCATCCCACGCACCGCAAAAAAAACAATGTGATGGAAAAATGTACCTTTTGTTGGCACAAATTGGAACAAGCTATAAACAGCAATCAAATTGATAAAATTGGTGTAGATCCACACTTTACTCCTAGCTGTGATTTAGTATGCCCCGTTGATGCCCGTTTTTTTGGTGATCTGGATAATCCTGACAGCGAAGTATCACGTCAGATAGGTACCAAGAAAGCGACGCAATTGAAAAAAGAATACGGCACGAATCCCCAAGTCTACTACAAAATAAGTGGGGGAGATTTTTAATGATAAAGCGATGGAGTTTTTTTTTATTGATAGTAAGCTTGAGTTCTTTTTCACTCATAGCAGGTGATAAAAAAACAAAATCAGATAATATTCCTTTGGCTGTAGTTGCGGAAAAAATTCGTAGCGGTGAAATAGATGTAGGGAAAGAATATTCGTTAAACACAAAAACTGGACGATTTCATATTATTCATGCAGATAAAATGCTGATGGACTGCAGCAGCTGTCACTATGGTTATAGCTACAAAAACGATTTCTTGATTATGGTAAAGTATAAACCCTATCCCGCTTTAGCCAAAGGTCAGTATGAGCGTAGTGTTTGTTTAGGTTGTCATCAGCAGGGGGGCATTGCAACGCAATGGTATCATGGCAGCACCAACCCATAAGCACAGACCAAGCCGATGTTGATAAGGGCTGCAGTAAACTGTACTGGTTTTGTAGCAACTTTTTTTTAATTCAACCTATGTCTAACTTTCTTAATCACTTGCAACAACAAATTAAGCAAGCAAACATTACAGCATCAATGCCATTAATGGGGGAGTTGTCAGGCTTGTGTTATAGTAACGAGGCATTATTAATAGACTATACTCGGTTATTTGCAGGTTTAAAGGCAGGTTATGGTCCGCCCCCTCCTTATGAATCACTCCATTGTTCACCTTACCGAAGAGAAGATGTTATTACCTCAGTCTCCGCGGCCTATGCAGCAGCTGGTTTTGGCAACTTGCAGTATCAGGGTTGCCCACCTGATCATATTGGTACAGAGCTCCGTTTTATGGCTATGTTATATGGCATGCTTATCAGTGATAAAGAGCAATATAATCAGTTGTTGAAAATAGCAACGGACTTTAAACAACAGCATATATTAGTTTGGATACCATCCTATTGTGATCTGCTAGAACAGGTAGCACAAACGCCATTTTATCGACAGGTGGCGCGTATAGTGAAGCAGTTGTTAAGTCACATAAGTTCGGTTTAAAAAGTAATTAACCCATATCCTAAAATAATAGTTTTTTACTCAGCTAATAAAACCTGTCCCCATAACTACTCTACGGGGATTTCTTCGGTGGTTTGTTTTTTCTAGCTTGATTTAATTTAGCTCTTTTTGCTAAGTACTCACGTACGGCCTGTTGTATTTCTTCCTTGTTGGCATTAGGTGATATTTTACCGGATTTTTTTAACATTTGGACTATGCGATCATCTTGAGCTACAACGGGTGAAGAGCTTGCAGATGTTGCTTTAGGAACTGCTGCAGGTGCGGATTGTCCACTTGCATAACTGGTTGCGGTTAAACTGACTAAGATAATACTGGTTAAAATAGTTTTCATACTTCGCTCTTTTTATTGCTGTGTTTTTTGTTTTATATCCGACAATTCACTTAAGTTTCATTAGACCCAAACAACACTACACAAGTTTCGTACTGACTAAAAGTTTATTCTGGGGCTTGATACCAAACATTAATTATCCAATAAATTTGTTCACCTTCGGGTGTGTTGACTATCACTTCATCATCCAGTTGCTTACCCAACAAGGCACGGGCTAACGGTGCATCCATACTGATTAAGCCTTGCTTTAAATCAAACTCATCGGGGCCAACTATTCGATAGGTGAATTTTTCACCTCTTTCATTTTCTAATTGAACCCAAGCACCAAAGTAAACTTTATTGGTATTGCTGGGTAATTGATCAACAACAACTAACTTATCCAATCGATTTCTTAAAAAGCGTACTCGGCGATCAATTTCCCGTAGTTGTTTTTTACCGTAAATATATTCAGCATTTTCTGAGCGGTCACCCAATGCAGCAGCATCACTTACCGCTTGAGTGACTTGTGGACGTTTAACTCGCCACAAATAATCCAATTCCTTCTTTAACTGGGCATGGCCACCAGGCGTAATATAATGGTTGCTTGGCGGTTGAGGAGGGCGATAACGACTCATAATGTATATCCTATAGCCAAACACATCTGTTGTATTTGCTTTTAAAAAAGTGTATCCAAAGAAACGCAATTAGTGTATCTTACAGACCTTTTTTGCAGGACCGAAGTAGCCACTGTGAAACGCTATAAACAATCCATTTTATCTGATTACTTTATAGTGCAGGATTTAACCAGTAACGTGCGACACTTGATGGAGGCCAATTATGATATTGAGGCTTCAATGGATCGCACTCTGTGCACTGAAGTATTACAACATTCACGTTATATTGATGTACTCACTGGTGCGCAACTAGGGAAGGTCTGCTCAATTTGTAAGGCCATTTTAGACCGCCGAATTAGTAATATGCCTCGTACAAAATCAGCGATCAGTCGAAAAATTAATCAGCAAGAAATGGAAGAGCCACAGCAGTTAGCATTTGATTTTTAGTTGTTACCAGACAAGTAAGCCCATCTGGTAACTGTCAATAAGCGTAATCAAACACCTGGAACTAATGGTTTACGTTTTTCCAACACACCTTTCAGTTTGTCACGCATTTCCATAATGATTTTTTCAGTAGTTGGCCAGTCAATGCAGGCATCTGTAACCGATACGCCATACTGCATATCATCAGAAATTTTCTGGTTACCCCAGCCAATATTACTTTCCACCATTAGGCCAATAATCGACCGATTACCTTCAATAATTTGATTCGCTACATTATCAAGTACCAGTGGTTGTAAAGCAGGGTCTTTATTTGAGTTGGCATGGCTACAGTCGATCATAACATTGGCTGTCAAACCATGGCTAAGTAACTCTTGCTCACATAATGCGACATTGACTGAATCATAGTTGGGTCGGCCATTACCCCCACGAAGTACAACATGGCCGTAAGGGTTACCTTTAGTATGAATTATTGATACCTGACCCTCACGATTAATCCCCAGAAAACGGTGAGGGCTGGAGACAGATTGCAATGCATTAATTGCTACCGTTAAACTACCATCGGTACCATTTTTAAAGCCAACAGAGGAGGATAAGCCACTAGCCATTTCCCGGTGTGTTTGCGACTCGGTTGTACGAGCGCCAATAGCGGACCAACTGATCAAATCCTGAAGATATTGAGGAGAAATAGGATCCAGTGCTTCGGTTGCTGTTGGCAGCCCTATCTCAGCAATATCCAACAACAGTTGCCGACCAATCCGTAACCCATCTTGGATTTTAAACGAATCATTTAAATAGGGGTCATTAATGAGTCCTTTCCAGCCTGTTGTTGTTCTTGGTTTTTCAAAATACACACGCATTACAATATAAAGGGTATCTTGTACCGCTTCAGCCAGCTTTTTCAGCCGAGCAGCATAGTCTTTAGCCGCTTCTACATCGTGGATAGAGCAAGGCCCCACCACAATAAACAGACGGTGATCCTTATGGTCCAGAATATTTTGGATCGTTTCACGGCCTTTGGAAACTGTTTCGGCAGCCTTATCGCTTAGGGCAATACTTTGCTTGAGCTCTTCAGGGGTAACCAGTAGGTCTTGAGACTCTACATTCAGGTTGTCAATGACAATGTTAGACATTTTTATTCCTACTAAATACAAACTACCCGTTATGGTAGGCGGGTGGCAAGATCTTCATAATGATTTGCGTGTGTTGACTTTATCACTCCTCAACAGTTTCTATTGTAAGAGAAGCTACAAGAAAATCAGCAATCTAAGTGAAAAATTTTGTTAAAAGTTTAATAAACAGCCTATTTGCGAGGTAGTTATGACATTGACCAGGCTGATGGGATTCTTTCTGGACCTCATAACAACCCTTTCTAGTGAAGCTAGGATATAAATAATCTATTGCACTGTGCTTGAAAACAACAATATCAGTCACCAAAAACTAGCATTGTGAATATACCCTATGGGTTGAAAACAGCACTAGCTAAACTGACTTTCTAGAAACACCCAGGATACCACTTATGAGATCAAAGACGACGCTTGCTTTATTTTGCTTATTTTTTACTATGTTCACTCATCAACTGAGCCTGGCAGCTATTCCAAGTTATGATGCATCAGGAAAACCATACCCTTCATTAGCCCCAATGCTCAAGCAAGTGAATCCGGCAGTCGTTAACATCGCTACTTACTCTAAGTTACAATACAGTTATAACCCTCTGCTAAACGATCCATTTTTCCGGCATTTCTTCAATATCCCTGATCAACAGCAATATCAGCAACAGCTCCCCAAAAAACAGCAACAAAGTGCTGGCTCGGGGGTCATTATTAATGCACAGCAGGGTGTAGTACTCACTAACTATCATGTCATTAAAGATGCAGATGAAGTGCAAGTTGCTCTTATTGATGGGCGAGGTTATCAAGCAAAAGTGCTAGGCTCTGACCCAGACCTGGATATTGCCGTACTCAAAATTGAAGCTAAAAACCTGACAGAAGTTTCCCTAGCAGATTCCAGTGCTTTGGAAGTAGGGGACTTCGTAGTTGCTATTGGCAACCCATTTGGCTTAGGGCAAACCGTCACTACTGGTGTTGTCAGTGCACTTGGCCGTACAGGACTTGGCATAGAAGGTTACGAAAATTTCATCCAAACTGATGCTTCGATTAATCCAGGTAATTCTGGTGGTGCCTTGGTTAACTTAAAAGGTGAGTTGGTTGGAATCAATACGGCAATTATTGCTCCAGCAGGTGGTAATGTAGGAATCGGTTTTGCCATTCCGATGAATATGGCCAAGGCCAGTATGGAACAAATTCTTAAGCATGGAGAAGTAAAGCGTGGCCAGATAGGCGTAGGTATTCAGGATATTACACTTGGCTTACGTGAAGCTTTTAATTTAGCGAATGGCCAACAAGGTGTACTAGTGACTGAGGTGGCTAAAAGCTCACCGGCAGAAAAAGCGGGCTTAAAATCAGGTGATGTTATTTTAGCTGTAGATGGAGAAACCACTTCATCTACAGGGCAATTACGCAGTCAAATTGGTATAAAAACAGTCGGCGATCGAATCACCCTGACGATTTTACGAGCAGGCAAACAACAGTCAATATCTGTAACTGTGGGTAGTCCTGATAGTTTATTGACTAACCTTGGCAACTTTCACCCATTACTTGAAGGCGCCCGGTTTGAAAATAACTCTGAAGGCAAAGGAGTTGTTGTTGCCGCATTAGCGCCTAATTCTGCTGCCGCTTATAGTGGGTTACGCCCCGGGGATATTATTATCAGTGCTAATCAACAACGGGTATTCGATTTAAAATCCTTTAGCCAGGCATTACAAAAAAGCCAATCAGCAGTACTGCTCCATATTAATCGTAATGGTGCAGCATTGTATTTAGTAATTCGCTAATTGAAGTGAACCTCTTCCAAGTGTTGGATATCAGTAAAGTACAACGCCGCCCGAATTGGCTCATTACCCAGCACTTGGAAGGTTTGCACATAGCCTTTTAATTGAGCACGATACTGTTGTACTTCAGCTGCAATTTTCTGTTCAATCGATTCAACCGTCGTTTGAGCAAGCTGTACTGTCTTATAATCAATGATCCAACGAGTGTTGGTATCTGGGTCAATAAAAGTTCTGTCTACCACATAATGCATCGTTTTATCACGCATTTGCAGGGTTAACGGATATTCACATTGACTGGCTGGATGATGGTGATTCAAAAACCACTGCGCTTTAGGGTCAGCCAAGGTTTTTTCTACCGCACTTTTTACCTGATGGCAGGCACTGGTTAAGTCATCCTGAGCAATCCCCAACTGTCGTAGTTGATTACGCCAAATGTTGTAACGTTGTTGACAATACTGTTGGGGTTGATTGGCAACCTGCTCAATACCTAATAAGGTAATATGGTATAACGCCCGGTGAACAACGGTTCCTACATGACGGGGCACTTCGTCCCACACCATTTCCGGTAAGTTTTCTTCATCACTAAATTCTTCACCCCGGTAGGCTTTTAATAATTGTCCATAGGGTTGTGCAGGTGGTTGATGATCACTGGGTAATCGCCAACCAGTCGATAAGTTAATACCTGGCTCTGTCGATTGTGAGGGAAGAGTTTTTGGGGCCGTTTGCCAACTGACCTGATCTTTTATTGCCGGCCAAATGGTTGCTAATAATGATGAAGCCACCGGCGATTTTACTTCACCAGCAGCTTCATGTTGTTTGCCATTAAATAATAGATACAATTTTTTTATCGCCCGGGTAGCCGCTACATATAATAGCCGGGTATTTTCTAAACGTATTTTTTGTTGCTGTTGATGGCGAATAAAATCATAAATAGCATCACTTTGGTCTTCATAGGCATGGACCGGGCTCAGTAATAAATGATCTTCACCATTAGCGCTTAAAAACTGCTGCCAGACTAGCAGAGATTTATCATCCGCTCGCGGCTGTTTATCCAGGCCAGGTAAAATAACCACATCAAACTCTAACCCTTTGGCTTTATGAATCGTCATAATTTGCACCCGTGGGTTAGCGTCTGGGTTGGCCTGGGCATACAGCTTGTGTAGTTTAGTTTCAAAGCCCATTAAGTCTATGCCTGCAAACGGGGTGGCATATTCTCGCAAGGTAGCAAAAAATACAGCAGCCTCTTGTTGGCCTTGTACTTGATCAATACAGGCTCCACCACCGATTTGTTGCCAGCAGCCCGCTAATACCTGGGAAAACGGCTTCCGTTGTCGTTGGCTGTAAACCTGATGAAAAATAGGCATTAAAGTTTTCAGTCGTTGCTGACCATGGGGAGATAGTTGCGCCAATACAGCATCATCTTGTAAGCGATTTAAGACAGTTATTGCCGACTGGGTATGAGCTAATATCTCTAAATCATCATTATTTAAACCACACCAAGGTGCACGGAGGGTAGCTAGCCAAGCTAATTTATCTGCTGGGTTAAGCAGCGCTTTGGTAAGGGATAATAAGTCCTGAATAACAGCACGGCTGGCCAACGGGTCAATTTCCGTTGCCTGCCATTTAATGCCTGCCGCTTGCAATGCAGTAATAATATCCAATAAATGGCCACGACTACGCACTAAAATAGCAATGGTATCCGTAGCTGACTCAACTAAATGCTGGCTAACCAATGCAGCAGCTTTATCTGCTTCCAGTTGGCGCCCCACTTCATCATGAAATCCCATACACTCAACAGCAGGGCCAGCCAGTGCCAAATTAAACGCAATTGATTGGGCATAACTCACGGCACCTAAAGGGATGTTTTCCTGTTGGGGAAAACTCTGCTTAAACGTGTCATTTACCCAGTTAATCACGTTAGCCTGAGAGCGGAAATTCACAGTTAATGCGAGGGGGGTAAGGGGTACTGAGCCAATCCCATGCTGCCTGGCATTTAGAAAAATCCCCACATTAGCATCCCGAAACCCGTAACAGGACTGCATACCATCACCCACAATAAATAAGCTGCGGCCATCACTGGCTTGCCAGCCAGCAGTGAGCTTTTCCAATAACATTAACTGAGGCTTAGAGGTGTCCTGAAATTCATCCACCAAAATATGGTTAATTCGATAATCCAACACTAGGGCTAAATCCGTAGGGGCGTCCTCGGAACCTAATGCAGCAAGTGCTGCCCGGTTAATTTCGGTATGATCCACCTTGCCTTGCTCAGTAAAAGTGACCATCAGTTGTGCGACTAACAAGGGCAGCAACTGACAAAGGGCAATCAATAGTTCCCCTTGTTTGGGTTGGTAATGAACAGGAGGCAATAAACGCAAATTAGCCAGTTGTTGGGCTAATCCAGGCTGAGTTGCCAGGGCATCAATTAGCCCCAGCAACCGCTGTTTCATTTCTTTAAAATAGGATTTTTCGACCTTGGTTTTACCGGGAGGAAAACCAGCCGCTTTCGTTATTGTTTTACGCCAACTGCCTTTTTTATCTTGGGTAATCAATAGCTCAGTAAGCGCAAGCCATTTATTTAACGACTCAGGAGTAGTATCAGGCAGGCCGGTTAATCCAATGCAACTACACAGTATGTGATCCGATTTTTCTTCGGCTAATTGCTGGCCAGCAAAATCCGCTAATTGTGCCAGCTCACTGCTATGATAATTCAGGGCTTGAGTGACAGCTATTAAACTGTCTTCAATGATTGCCAACAGTCCTTGTTCAATATGCTGCAACAGTTGTTGGGTATCGGCAGCCACTACATAAGGTAGCCACTGGTCACGCCGACTCAGTAAAGACTCTAACAATAGCGCTAATTTATTTAAGTCATTATCCAAGTGCAGTAACAGTTTGCCCAATAACTCTGCTTCCGGTGACGACTGACGTAGTACCCCTAGAAACTTTCTCACGGCTTGCTGATAGCCGTCACTGGCATCATCCATAATATCAGGCATACCACCAAAACCGGTTTGTAATGGAAAATGGCGAACCAAATAAGCACATAAACTGTCGATGGTTTGAATTCGCAGCCGATTTGGGTTGATTAATAATTGCCAATCATACTTTTGATCCTGCCTTAAAACCCTTTTAGCTAATAACCAAGTCTGGCGTTCGTATTCATTGGTGGGTTCACTTTCCGTTTGAGCTTTACGAATGGCATTTAAAATCCTACTGTGCATTTCAGCAGCGGCTTTGCGGGTAAAGGTTATACAGAGAATTTCTTCTGGCCGCTTAACCGTGGTTAATAACGTCAGTACTCGTTGGGTTAATAATCCAGTTTTTCCAGAGCCAGCCGGGGCTGTTACGGCAAACGAGCGGGTAGGGTCAAGGGCTTGCTGGCGGGCTTGCCAATCTGCTGGCCGGGTTACCTCACTCATTATTTTCCCTCTGGTGGTTAATCCGGCATAAGCTGGCTAAATCACAATAACGACAACTGTTGGCCGATTTGGGATCAATACGGCTAGCGCCTTGTAAAAATGCGACGGCTAATTGCTCTAATTGTTGTTGCCATTCCTTTAAAGTGTCTTCCCACTGGCAAGGCAGTTCCCGTTTGTTTTGTTCAATTGGAATAATCTTAGGTATGCCTGTATCAGCTTCACTTAAACCGCAAAAACCTCGATTTTTCGGTGATAAATTGGCAAAACTGATGGCACCTATTTTACGGTTAGCCACCGTACAATACAGTGGCAGCTGCGGGTCATCCAATCGCTCTGAAGCCCAAGCACTGTCACTAGCGGGATTCATTTTGTAGTCAATAAGTAAATAAGAGCCATCTTCTAGCTGATCAATCCGGTCTACCCGCAAGTTTAAGGGTAACCCAGCAATTGTACATCGCTTGCTTTGCTCAATTGCTACGACCCGAAACGGCGGGCGTTGTTTTTCAATGACTAACCAGGCCGTTAACCACTGACTGACTCGCCATTGCTCTAGTTGTTGATAGCGAATCGACATTACACTGGGAAATTGGGGCAATAACCGTTTTAATGACTGAACAGTGGCTCGTTGAATCAACGCTTGTAAGTCTGCATCTGTCTTATTGATTAAAGTGGAGTGGTCTTTCAGCTCACGCCAAATAATTTCCAAACCATAATGTAAACACTGGCCGCGTGACCAGGGAGGAAGGCCAATCAATGGTGTTGGTAATGCACTGGCACCCAACCGGTGCTTAGCAAAAGATTGAAAAGGGCAGCTGGCCTGACTTTTCAAAATTTGACTGCCACCTTTAATGGTAACAGCTCCCGTAGCAATGACCTTTTCTGCCACGGGCTTAGTTTGATCTAAAACATACGACTCTAGTGGTGCTGTTAAGGTCAGCAGCTGAGCTGTTTGTTGTACCGACTGGGTTAGCCAACAACTGGCGTCCACTTCAGGGAGATCTGTTAATAAAGGACACAATTGTTGTTCTTTATCCCCATTCAATCGGGCATAACTGAAAACAATATGCTCAGCATTATGTTTGTAGGTATCAATAATTTCCTTGGTAAATGCCAATTCTCGTTCAACTGAGGCATGAGGCATCATTTGCGCCACTTGAATATCAATAGGAATAAAAGGGTTTGGCTTGGGAATCGCTGGCCAAGTACTGTCATCAAACCCGATTAACCAACAGTGAGAAAACCGCAACCCCGCCCCCTCTAGCGAACCCAAAATTTGAATCGGCGAATCTTTGGTTTGAGCTTGAAACGTCACTTGTTGTAATTGTTTGTGTAATAACCGGCTGGCTTCTGTTAAAGGTATTTGCCCCACAATTTCATCCAGCCCAGCAAAGGCTTTGATTTCTTCATAAAACCGGCTGACTTGTTGGTACTCAACACTATCTAAACGACGTTCTCCAGGCCAACCTAAACATTGCCACTGTTGATAAAATAATTTAACCCAATGGCTAGGGTAATGGCGGCGGTTTTGGTAGCCTGCCTGCGCTTTGATTTTAAGTTGCTCTATGGTTTGTAGTGCCTGAGTAAACGGACAGTTAGCCTGATTAAATAAATCCTGCTGTAAATCAGCAGACTGCAACTGTTGTTGTTTATCAAACAGCTGCTGGCTCATTTGCCGTAGCCGTCCAGGAGAAATGGTCAATTGTTGGCTACGAATAATTTGTTCACTGAGTAGGGCTGGAAAATCTACGTGTAAACTATCCAGGTGATGAAAAGGTGAGATTAACCACTGACAAAGTTGGGCTACTTCCATTTCCGATTTATTCAGCTCAATCATTGCTAATGCCGTAGCAATAATTGGCTGCTGGGTTAAAGGCTGTCCAGCTGAAAAATTAAAGGGGAGGGTATAGCGAGGGCTCTCAGGTAAACTGACCTGAGGCTCAAATACTTGTTGAAAAGCTGCTTCCACTTGCTGTCGGTGTAAATGCAACTCTGGCACGACAATACCAATCATTGCCTCTGCGTTATTGGCCAGTGTAGTGTGAGCCCAGTTAGCGGCTGCCTGAAGTTCCTCTTCAAAATGCGCTAACTGAGTTCGTTGGCACTGAGGCTCCAGTACCTTGGGTCGATAGTGATGACTTTGCTCTGCCAGCCCCTCAATAATCGCTTGATGCAAGGGGCTCAAGTTATCAAACCCCACTAGATGTATATGTGGGTACTGAGTCAGCCAGTTTTTTTCACAGGCTTTTAATATAAAGTGGGCAGTGTGAGTTTTCGTTAAGTAATGCTTCACCTGACAAGTCGCCAAAAACTGCTTGAGCCACTGCTGAAAACATTCGCTGTCGTAGGTGGTAGCTAACGCTGAGTCTCGCCAATCCAGCTGCCATAATAATAATAAATCAAATGCCTTCTTGGCAGTTTGCGCAGCAGACGCAGTTTTGACTAAATTATCACCACTTTGTTGCTGAATGATTTGCTCCCACAACAGTTGCTCCCTTAACTCAGACAACACAATATGATCTGCCGCTGGCTGAAAATTGCTATCAGCCAGCCGTTGCCACAAACTCTGCAGCCAATGTTCAATGGCCATTACCCTAGGAGTAGGCCAAGCCTGGTGATGAGCAGCTGTTTGTTGTGCGGCATAAGCAGCCTGAATTTTTGCTGTCATCCGCCGGTTCGGGGTAAGAATCAACTCCCCATGCTTAAGCGCAGCTTCTAAACCAGAAATATCAAACAGTGTTTTGGTCACAGGATAATCGTCGGCTAATCAAATTAGGGCTATTGTAACTTAGTGCTACATCCTGTAAATGCCACTTATTTTACTAAGGAGTAGTACTCGATTGTTTAAGTTTAACTATTTCCCCTTAATTCCCATTTTTTAGAGCAGTTGGCATGTTTTGCATTAGTGCTTAGATTTGAGATACTCTGGCGTCTTTTTTTGTTGTCTAGTATTTCGGAGCAGTTATGCAGCAAGCGCAAGCTACCCCCTATGCATCCCCAGAGTCAGCTTTAGAGAGGCCCGTTTATTGCCGTAACTGCGGTAATAAACTTTCACCAAAAGCTGTAAACTGTCCGAGCTGTGGTGAACCACAACTCTTAAATGGACGAAACAAGGTGGCTGCGGCTTTACTGGCTTTCTTTTTAGGGGCACTCGGAATTCACCGTTTTTACTTGGGACAGTGGTGGGGTATTTTTTACTTATTATTTTTCTGGACGGGTATTCCAAGCTTAGTTTCTTTGATTGAAACTATTGTGTTTGCGTGTACTAGTGATGCCCGTTGGTCACAGAAGCATGGTCATAAACCGCCTCGGTCAGGCTGGTTATATGCAATTGTATCGGTAGTACTTTTTTTCTTTATTATGGGCCTTTTGGCTGCCATCGCTATTCCTGCTTACGAGGACTATACCGAACGAGCGAAAGCAGCCACTCAGCAAGTGCTATAAAAGCTGGTCCTAATTGATCATAATTGTGCCTGCTAGTTGCCATCGTTCTATGGCTAAATCAGTAACAAACCGAACGACACTGCAAAGGCTGTTACTGATTTATGTTTATTGCTCACCTGCCAGCTGGCTATTTAATTACCCAGCTATTTATCAAGCGTCAACTTCTTCCCTGTACGGAACAACACAGAATCTGGTTAGTTGGGGTAGGGCTGTTTGCCAGTGTGTTACCTGATTTAGACTTGTTGTACTTCTATTGGTTTGATCAGCGACAGCATAACCACCATAGCTATTGGACCCACACCCCTGTTTTTTGGCTAGCCATTTTTCTCTTGCCTTGTATTGTCGCCTGGATTACTAAACAGAAACTACTGTTAACAACAGTAGTCGTACTATTAATGAATGTTATGCTACATCTGTTACTGGACAGTGTCTCCGCTAAAATATTGTGGCTGTACCCTGTTGTTAAGCAAAGCTTCGGTTTAGTAGAGGTACCTGCTCGGTTTGCCTGGTGGCCACTTAATTTTCTTTTGCATTGGAGCTTTATGCTTGAAGTGCTGATAGTAGGGGCAGCAATTTATCAAGTTAAAAAACAATATTTGTTTAAAAATCAATTAGTTACTGGATATTCTTAATCTTGTTTATTAGATATATCGCGGAGTATTTTTTAACTTAATGTGAATTCTATGTTTTTAAGATTTTTTCATAGTAGTCAAGTAGTTATACTATTTAGTTGAAGTGGTTTTATAATAATAGGAAGCATCGTATTTGAGGAAAGGAAGAGATCAAAATTGGTTTCCCCCTAGCGCTCTCTCAGAGAGGGGGTCGCAATAGTTTTGCGACAGTCTCTAAAAGCATATACGGCATGAGTAATAGAGAAGCTTTTCTTTGTTTTATGCTAACTTAAGGGCACTTCTAATACTCCATCCACTTTGGAGGTTTTATGCCAGCGCAGTTAACTGACAAATTAGTGATTGCTATTTCATCGCGGGCTCTGTTCGATCTGGCAGAAAGCCACCGTATTTATGAAGAAGAGGGCCTGGATGCTTATCAGGAATACCAGATTGCCCATGAAAATGAAATTTTAGCACCAGGCGATGCCTTTCCTTTAGTCGCCAAACTACTCAAACTAAATGAGCGTTTAGGGCAGGATCGAGTAGAAGTAATATTGTTATCACGAAATTCAGCCGATACTGGGTTGCGTATATTTAACTCCATTGAGCATCATGATTTGAATATTATTCGAGCTGCATTCTGTGGTGGACAAAGCCCTTATCGATATATTGCTTCTTTTAATTGTCATTTATTTTTATCCACTCATATAGAAGACGTTACCAATGCATTATCTGCAGGGTTTGCAGCCGCAATGATCATGCCTTCAGCAAAGTCATCAGAAGCACCCAATGATGATATTTTACGGTTTGCGTTTGACGGTGATGCAGTAGTGTTTTCAGACGAGGCAGAACAAATATATCAAGCAGAAGGGTTAGAAGCTTTTGCTGCCAGTGAGCGGGCTGCGGCCAAATCGCCCTTATCAGGTGGCCCATTTAAGCCTTTTTTAGCAGCATTGCATCAACTACAAAGTGAGTTTCCAGCCAAGCAAAGTCCAATTCGTACTGCTCTAGTGACAGCAAGATCAGCTCCTGCTCATGAGCGCGTAATTCGCACTTTAAGAGAGTGGGGAATTCGCCTGGATGAATCACTATTTTTAGGTGGCTTGGCAAAAGGGGCTTTTTTAAAAGCTTTTGGAGCAGATGTATTTTTTGATGATCAGATGGGGCACTGTGACTCAGCAAGAGAACATGTTGCCACAGGGCATGTGCCCCATGGAGTGACTAACAGCAAAGCTGTTGAAAGTTAGGGCTAAAAGAAAGCATATTTAACTCCTAATGCCAATAGCGTACTGGCCAATACGGGGTGCATGACTTTTTCCGGAAGGTGGGCTCCTAAACGGGAGCCTATATAAATAGCAGGAATAGAGCCGACTAATAAGCTGACCAACAGTCCAAAATCAACATTGCCTAACCAAACATGACCAATACCAGCAATAAAAGTAAGAGGAACAGCATGGGCCAAATCTGTTCCCACTATTTTCACACCTGTTAACTGGGGATACAGCACCATCAATAATGCAGTGCCAATCGCTCCAGCCCCCACTGATGATAGTGTCACCAAAGTGCCAAGCAAAGCACCCATAATTAAGGTAATACCCGTAAGGTGTCGTTGAATAAACTGTCGTATAGTGGTAGTAATTGATGATTGACTATTAATGACAGCAAGGCGTGATCGGGCTAATAATACCGCAGCAGTCATAATCAGCATAAAACCTAAACTGCTTGTTAGTAGATGGCTATATTCTGAACTATCTTTGAAGTAGGCATTCAGTATCAGAACCGTTAAGCCGGCTGCTGGTAAACTACCGGCCCCGAGCAGTCCCACTAAACGCCAGTTAATTGTCCGACGCTTGTGGTGTAACGAAACCCCACTGGCTTTGGTGACGGATGCATACATCAAGTCAGTGCCTATGGCGATATGAGGTGGAAAACCAAATAGCAATAGCAGTGGAGTCATCAGTGATCCTCCACCAACCCCAGTCAGTCCGACGGCAAGGCCAACTGTGGCACCTGCCAAAATATAAAGCAAAACTTCCATCAAATATGGTCTAAAGTTATAAATGGTGATAGAAAAGCTATGAGTTAGAGAATAAAACCATAATTCTTGGAAATTTAGCGGTTTCCATCTATTCTTGAAAAGAATATTTATTTATATTTTTATGCTTTATGCATATAAATGCCGAATGGAGGGGTTATGAAGTTGCAACAGTTGCGCTATATCTGGGAAGTAGCGCATCACGATTTAAATGTTTCGGCTACCGCACAAAGCCTATATACATCACAGCCTGGAATTAGTAAGCAAATTCGCTTACTGGAAGATGAGCTTGGGGTCGAAGTGTTTGCACGTAGTGGTAAACATTTAACTCGGGTGACACCAGCTGGTGAAGCCATTATAAAAACCGCTGGAGAAATTTTACGTAAGGTAGAAAGTATCAAGCAAGTGGCGCAAGAGTTCAGTAATGAACAAAAAGGCAGCTTGTCTATTGCTACCACCCATACTCAAGCACGTTATGCTTTACCCACTGTCATCAAAAAGTTTATTCAGCAATACCCAGAGGTGTCTTTACATATGCACCAGGGAACGCCCATGCAAATTGCTGAAATGGCCGCCGATGGTACCGTCGACTTTGCTATTGCCACTGAAGCAATGGAGCATTTTAATGATTTAATTATGATGCCTTGTTATCGGTGGAACCGTTGTGTACTAGTGCCAAGAGACCATCAGCTAGCCCAAATCAGCCGACTTGAGCTTGAAGATGTAGCAAAATATCCCATTGTAACTTATGTGTTTGGTTTTACTGGGCGCTCTAAGTTAGATGAATCTTTTATGAGCAAAGGGCTTACACCTAAAGTTGTATTTACCGCTGCAGATGCAGACGTCATTAAAACTTACGTAAGGTTAGGTCTAGGGGTAGGGATTGTGGCCAAAATGGCTTATAACCAAGACCTTGATCAGGATCTAGTGGCACTGGATGCCAGTCATTTATTTGAGTCGAGCATCACTAAAATTGGCTTTAGGAAAGGAACTTTCTTACGGGGCTTTATGTATGAATTTATTGAGCAATTTGCACCTCACCTCAATAAAGATATTGTTAATGAAGCTTCTCAACGGCATAACCGGGCAGAGCTGGAAGAGTTATTTGAGTCGGTACAGTTACCCGTCTATTAATTTTTGACAAAACCGTCGGCTGGCATTAGCCAGCCTTTTATAGAGCACGCTTACTGTAAATGTTTTAATACTTCCTGTACCAGTTTAAAGTACACGGTATACACCACTTGCTGGCCATCGGCCTGCTCAACGATAAAGAAAGGCGCCTTATCAACTTGTAAGGTTTGAGCCAGTTGCATCCCTTCACTTGTAGAATCATTTTCATGAGCTTCAACAATATGGTCAATGTGTTGTATATAGCCTGACTTTTCTAGCCGCTGTAAAACATCAGCACACTTTTTACAGGGTGAACCATCAGCCATTACTTTTTTCACTAACGTAATTTTTACAGTCATGATCTCTTCTTCAAATTATTTACTTTGGTTACTTGCATGTAACCCACACTCTTTCTGTGTAGCCGTTTCCCACCACCAACGTCCTGCCCGTTCATGTTGGTTAGGCAATACTGGACGGGTACAAGGCTCGCAACCAATACTGACAAACCCTTTATGGTGTAGCTCATTAAAAGGCACATCATATTCGTGGATGGTTTCCCACACTTTCGCCGAGTGCCAATGTGCCAGTGGGTTAAATTTGTATAAGGGTTTTTCCTGGCTACCAAAGAACAAGTCTTGTTCAATGACAGGGATGTGAGCTCGGGTATCAGGGCTTTGGTCTTTACGTTGGCCGGTTATCCAAGCATCCAGTTGACTCAGTTTACGCCTAAGTGGGGCTACTTTACGAATGCCACAACATTCCTGATGACCATCCTGATAAAAACTGAACAACCCTTTGGCTTTGACAAAGGGTTCCAGCTCAGCATAATCCGGCGATAATGTTTCAATTTCTATCCCATAATGCTCCCGTACCTGATCAATAAAGCGGTAAGTTTCGGGATGCAAGCGCCCTGTATCTAGGGTGAATACAGAAATATTGTCGGTTACTCGGGTAGCTAACTCAATTAGCACAACATCTTCTGCACCACTGAATGAAATCGCAATATTATCAAAGGTATTAAAGGCCAGCTCGAGAATCGCTTCAGGATCCCGCTCACTGTATTCCAGCTGCAATTGGAGGGTATTGAGCGGCTTAGTCACAATGGTTACCTATCATTAATTGGCTTATATGTAATCACAGTTAGGGCTTGAAGCATTAGCAATGCCCTAGTTTAAAATTATCAGTTATAAATCTGGCTTATAATACCAAGTCACAGCTATAAGAGATAAATAAAATCTTTATCTATTTATATGTAGACAGGGTATAACAGTAAGCCAGTTGCCTGTGAGCTAAGACGAAATCGTTATCTATAATAAAAGCTATGCTCAAGTGTAATCTTTATCTATGTCTTGGTTTATGGTGGCTAATGGCTATTCCACTAGCTGCCAAAGAAATCAAAATCGCCTATAACAGCGATTGGCCTCCGTATTCTTATACAGATAAACGGGATGGAGTAGTAAAAGGCATTTTGGTTGACTTGCTTGACAGCTTGTTTATTGAGCAAATCGGTATCAAAACGGCTAACTTTGGCTTTCCTTGGAAACGGGTGCAATCAGAAGCGAAAGCAGGGCTGATGGATGCATTTATTACGGTACCTACCCAACAACGGCTGGAATATGCATTACGTTCACGCAATATCGTATATACCATCAAAATGCAGGCTATTACCCGCCAAAATAAAGAACTTATAAGCCAAATTAATCGGGTTCAAACCGTTTATGGCTTAAATGCTTTTAATGTGTGTGAAATTATTGGTAATGGTTGGGGGTATCGGTTTTGGCAACAGCACAACGTTAAATTTCTACCTGTACCTAAGGTCAGCAATTGTTTGTTGTTGATTGATAGGGCGCGCGCTGACTTAATGATTCATCCCCTAGCTGTTGGTAGCGCGGAAATTGCCCGACTTGAGTTGAATAAAAAGCTGATTATTTTGCCGAAAGTATATGGTGAAATGAAATTCACTTTGCTGCTGTCAAAGCGTTCTGCTCAATATGGACAAGCACTGGTTGACCAATTTGACCAAACCATTGACAAGCTACAAAGCGAAAAAGCCTATCAACCTTTATTAGATACTATTATGGCCAAAGCCACTGCTGCCGCATTACAAAATTAAAAAAGGTTTAATTAATTGCCAACTATGTTTGACTGAACTGACTCAACCCACTCATTAAATTGCTAACTTTAGCCCACGACTCCTGATACTCATCTTCACAATTAGAATCGGCAACAATGCCACCACCGCCCCAACAATAAAGTCCCTGATCTTTGGCCACGAGGGTACGGATAGCGATACTGGTGTCCATCTGTTGACTAAAACTGATATAACCGATAGCCCCACAATAAACACTTCGGGAAACAGGCTCTAACTGCTGGATAATTTCCATTGCCCGAATTTTTGGTGCTCCCGTAATAGATCCGCCAGGAAAGGCACCAGTCAGTAACTCAAAATAACTAGCATCATTGTGTAACTGACCAGTTACAGTAGTGACTAGGTGATGTACATTGGCAAAACTTTCAAGTTCAAATAAATGGGGGACTTTTACCTGAGAGCAATGCTTACTCAAATCATTACGTAATAAATCCACAATCATTAAGTTTTCTGCCCGGTCTTTTTCACTACTTAATAATGCTTCTGCTTGTAAACGATCCTGTTCTAGGTCAGCACTTCGAGCCCGGGTGCCTTTAATCGGTTTGGTTTCAACCAAACGTTGGTTGGTTTGGATAAAGCGCTCAGGGGAATGACTTAACACAGTGATTTCCCCATAATCTAAAAAAGCAGAGAAGGGCGCTGGGCTGACTGCACGCAAGTGGGTATAAGCTGTTAATAGGTCACCACTATATTGGCTATCAAATCGTTGAGTAAAATTAACCTGATAGCAATCACCTGCCTGAATAAATTGCTGAATTTGGTTAAATGCTGCCTGGTATTGGGCTTGAGAAAGCACTGGTTGAAAGGGAGTAGTCAACGCAAATGGCTGTAGTGATTGTGTTTGGGTTAATGGACTTAAACAGTTCTGTATGTATTGATGTTCAGTTATAGAAAGATCTGGATGGGTAATTAATACCGCCTGTTGCTGCTGATGATCAATTACAATTGCCCATAAATAAAGCCCTGTCATTAGACAAGGCCACTCATCTTTGTGGTGGCTAAATCGATGTGGCTCAGTGACTGCCTTTAAATCATAACCCCAGTATCCAAGCCAACCACCAGCAAAAGGCCAATGGCAATCAACTGACTCGTACTGATCAAATAACTGCTGTTGCAATACCAACGGATCAGTCTGGAGTTGCTGCTGCTCATCTGCCAACAAGTTGTGTAAAGTGCAGTCTCCTTGTTGATAGTGTAAAAAGTAACGTGGGTTAGCCGTAATAATGTCAAAGCGACCATCAGGGTGTTTGGCATCAGTACTATCCAGCCAGGCAGGATAAGGCATATGACGAATTGCAAGAAAATAATCCTGACTGTTAGCTGGATAACGGAGTGGAGTGACGGTCGCTTGTTTCATAACATCTTTATTTACTTAAGGGCTAACAATGCATCCAAAATAGCTGCGGCATTGTAGCGGGGTAGCCCGAATATTTCACTATTACATCATAACTCCTTGTAAAAAAGCACAACAGTTGTTTTTTAACCAATTTATTGCAGCATTTTTAATATAGGTAAGTATCGCAATAAAGTTGCTGCTGTTTAATTCTTATGGTTACAACCAGAAAAGAATGCCCGGTTTTTTTTATTGATCAAGCTATAGCATCAAGCCTCTGTTATCACTACACGTAATAAACTCCACTAATAGGCTAATGGCTTATTAATTGCTGTAGTAGACCCTATCACATTCAACCTATACGACATCTGCTCCTATATAGCCAAACGAGGGGCTAGTCAGGTCGTAAATGATAAGGCTCCTGAGCCTTTCAATTAAATTCTTTCCAAGGGTATAAAGGAGAATGTAATGGATTCTACCACCTTATTGATCAGCCAAGTTACCACTGAGTGGGGAGCAATCAAGTGGCTCCTGGCTACGCTTATCTTACTATGGTTGGCCAGTGCCACGTTCCTAATGGTTTTAGTAGTGAAAGCCAAGCGTTGGTTGGTTCATATTGATGCAGTGCAAAAACGTAAGCTGTTTAGAGAACAAGCGGATGAATTCTTGGAGCAAAATAAACTGGACCAGCTCCAAAAAATTAGTGAACAACGAGTAGAGAGCTATCCAAACGACACATGGTGTCACTGGTATCTAGCTTTAGCTTTTTATCATAAGGGGCGGTGGCATGATGCCAAGCGGGCTTTCCAAACGATTCTGCAACTGAATCCTAGCTGGCGAGATACTGTCAACCCTTACGTTGAAGACTTAATGAATAAAATATCTAACAGTCGACCTGGCTTGGTGAAATAACTGCTTTTTGGATAAGGGCCCATGGGTGAAGTAGGGTCTTTGTCAACCGCTATCGTCGTACAAAATTTCCTCAGTTTTACTTGCTGATTGACTACTCCTTAACTATGTTTTTTGGCACAGTCCGTTAATAGCTTGGTGAACCAAGCAACTATATTTTTTAGAAAACTGACTGTATATGCCCAATGAGAATGGTTTTTAAGGAAAGCCGTCGAGTGACGAGTTCCTGTAGCACATTTATTCAAATTAAGTGGCTACCACCGCAGTTCTTACAGTAGCAGAGCTGCTCCTATGAGCCTATGAATGAATAGGTGATTGGGGTGAGGGACGATGACAACAAACCCTAAAAATCATTTGTGAAGGGTATACATATGGTGCAGTCATTTTGTCTTGCACCAGAACCCTACTCTATAAGAAAACTCTCAAGGAAGAAAAACTATGGCGATAGATACTGGACTGATAGGCTCAGTCATTAATGCTTTACCACTGGACCGCATGATCTCTGCACCCTTAAATGCAATGATCAAAGCTCAAGTTCAAGCAAGTAAAGCTTATGCAGACTTCTTATTAACTGTTTGTATTAAAGACGGTAAAGCCATTGCAGTAGAGTTTGAATACGACGAAACCTTGGTAAACTCTGAAGGCCGATACCAAGGAACCTTAACCAAAACCATGCGGATACCTTTATTAGCGGCTATTAGCCATCCTAATATTACTGTTGATGAAGGTAGAATCGACTTTGAACTAGAAGTTAGCCAATCTGAAGAAAGCCAATCTTCTACTGAAGCAGAAGCGTCTTTAGAAGCCAAAGTAGGTTGGGGCCCCTTCAGTGTAACTATCAATGGTCGTGTTTCGCATAAATCAGAACAAACCCGTAAAACTGATACTCGGGCGAAGTACAGCATCTCTACCACAGTTAAGCGTCAAAATCCTCCAGAAGCCTTAATGCGAGTGATTGACTACTTGACTGATGCAGCCACTAAACCTGTTGTATTACCTAAAAATGATCAGCCAGCTAATAAAGACGCATTACCTACAGATGATGTGCTTCCTGCACCAAAAGCTGAAGAGAAGAAAACTGGCTAAATAACCTTGTCGTAGTTAAAGCACCTCTAGTGATCACTGGGTGGCAACACCCCAACACTAGAGGTGTCTGTGTTTATAGGGGGTTTTGATCTTATTGAGGGGGAATAAAAAATGGTATTTAATAAAAAGAAAGAACCCATGAATAGTGTTTCGTTAACCAACATCACTCGTGGTATGCACCATGCGGCGATGACCACGACCAGCATGGTGGCTCAGCAGTATGTCAGATTATTTGAACAGTTTTTTGATCGGGAAGACCCCAAAGACCCAGACTCACCCCTGAAAGCTAAAATGGTTGAGATAAAACTGGGTGATAACCACGCGATGATGGTGCCATTAATCTCAATGGTGGCACCTAAAGGTATCGTGATGGATAAGATGAAGGTCTCAATGACCGTCAGGATGGAAGATATTGAACTGAAAAAGGCAACCACGGCTGACAATGCAGAGCAAATGCAACGAGGCGGGTTCACTGTATCTTTTCAATCGAATAAACGAGGCAAAAGCGATGCACGGTTTGCTGATGAAATTCAAGTTGATATGGAGTTTCAAGCCGTCGAGCCCCCTGAAGGTATTATGCGAGTCATTGAAGAATATACTAATTTAATTGGTCCCGTGGCAGCGACGACTGAACCACCCAAGCAAGACGAGAAAAAAGAAGAAACCACAACTGAACAATAAAGAATAATTATAAAAATGACTGTTACTTACTGACCCTCAATAACAACTAAAATTGTGATCTGATTAAATCATTTATTTAATCAGATCACAAAGCAGCTTATCTAGTAAGCCCCTTCAATAAAGTTGTTTTTAATCTCTCAACTGGTATACCCACTCAAAATTAATTATTTTCAATGCAATCAATAAAATATTCTAAATAATCACGCCAACCCATTACCTATTTAACTCATTAGTCGTGAAAAAAATTTCATCTATAACAAAAACCAATAATTAGCTTGTTGAATGTGTAGTAAATCGCGTTATTTTATTTTTATACCGATTAACGTAAGCCCAGTATTTGCTTTTACTCGGGTTTATTACTCGTTATTAATGAGTATTTCCACCCTTTTTATTAAGAGTTTTCATTTTTTTAGTAAGCACCTTCAACTTATATGAGAAGGTCCATTTAAAAATATTTTTGCAAATCCCAATTTTAAACAAAAACCAACTTTTGAAAAACCAAGAGCTGATTTTATGCGAAGTCATATCCTAAAGATATCCAGTTTAAGCTTGGCAATTGCCGCTTACAGCACCTCAGCACTTGCCAATACGATGTTGGATGTATTGGTGGTTTACCCCGAAGGGAAAAGTGGCACTCGCGATGTCAAAGCCCTCGCTGCCTCTTATGTCAACTGGGCTAACCAAGCTTATAAAAATAGCCGAGCCAATGTTCAGCTAAGGTTAGTCGGAGTTGTACCGATTAATACTTTTCATGGCAATACCAATGGAAATGCATTAAACCGAGTGACCAACGATAGGACTATTTCCAATCTCAGGCAACAATATGGCGCTGATTTTGTCAGCTACTTTGCACCACGTTCTGGTGGTACTTGTGGTGTTGCTTGGGTGCCTCAAGGTCGGGTACAAAGCAGTCAAGCGTACAGTGTTGTCGCCACCGACTGTGGTAATGTGGCATTTGCCCACGAACTTGGCCACAACATGGCGTTAGGCCACTCAGCCGCTCAAGACAGTAAAGGTGGAATTTGGACTTGGGCGCGCGGCCATGGTGAACAAGGCATGTTTGCAACCGTCATGGCTTATGGTTCTGCTTATAATGCACGTAATGTGCAGTATTTTTCCAACCCTAATGTTAATGCTTGTAAAAACCAGCCTTGTGGTCGCGCTAATTACACTGACAGTGTTAAAAATATCAATGCAGTGGCGACTCAGTTAGCTGACTTTATGCCGTCCAAACAGCCGGATAATCCAAAACCAAATCCGAACCCCAATCCAAACCCGAATCCTGATCCCGGTGATGATAATGGTCCAGATTGGCCAGATAAGCCAAACCCCAATCCAAATCCTGACCCAGGTGATGATGATGGTCCAGACTGGCCAGATAAACCAAACCCGAATCCTAATCCAAACCCTGATCCCGATGATAATGGTCCAGACTGGCCGGACAAGCCGAATCCAAACCCCAATCCGGATGATCCTGATGACGATGGCCCCAAACCACCTGATGATGGAGATAATGATGGTCCTGGTTGGCCGGATGATGACGATGATAAACCTGGCCCGAACCCGAACCCAGATGATAATGTTTGTAAAAAGCCGCACATGTCAAAGAATATGATTCAGTCTGGAGACTTTAATAGCCTAAGCGGCTGGAATAGTTTTTATAATAATGTGGTGACCATTGACACTGAAGGAAAAACAACCAAATGTGGTCGTGATAATTATTTAAAAGTCACTAACCGTATGGCTTATTATGATGGTGTGGCTCAAGATATCACCAACCAGGTGATTAATATACCTAACTTGAAGGACACTGAGCTTGAAGTCAGTGTTAAAATGCAGCTGGCTACAGAAGGGCAAAAACGTGATAACGCCAGAATTGCATTGCAAATTACTGATGATTTAGGTGTGCATTATCAATATGTCGCAAATAGCTCAATTACCAACAATGAAATGTCAACGGTAAAAGGTCAGTTTAAAATTGACCACTTTGGCAATATTCGCAAAGTTCAGCTATTAATTTTTGGCCCAGAGAAAAACACTGCCTTTTTTGCAGATGAAGTAATCTTAAGAAAAGCAGGGGATAAGCCCGATTTAGGCCCATTAATTGATCATGGTTTTGAAGCGGATAAACACGGCTGGATTCCATTCTTTGGTATCGATAAAGTTGAGCGTACCGATAAAATGGCAAAAGACGGCAAATACAGCCTAATGGCCATGGGACGTGACCACTGGTATTCAGGCCCAGCACTGGATGTCAAAGGGTTAGTGGAAAGTGGTCAAAACTACCAATTCAGTTTTGATACTCGTTTAGCCGACAAGGTCAGTAAAGAACAGTTTATTGATATGCAACTGTTTTATGTTGACGACGAAGGCTACCACTGGAAGCGGATAAAGACAGAAACTGTTCCAGCCAATAAACAATGGATGTCAATCTCGGGAGAGTTTAACTACCAAGCCAAAGGTAACGTGAAATTTGCCCAACTTTATATCTTTGGCCCAGAGCCTGGTAATGATTTTTATCTGGATAATATCAAGCTAGATAAAAAGAAGTAACCTTCTAACCAAGCTACTCTAAAAATAGCTCTGTTGTTTTCAACAACAGAGCTATTTTTTTATAGGCTTACAGAAAAATAATAAGGAAGGTTCATGCAAATACAATTCAGGTTTATTTATCTAATCATACTTTGGTTTGTAACCGTTTTATTATGTATATTTGCTAGTCCAACAGTTGATGCTGAAAATATCCACAATAATAGCCGTTGCGATTTCAACTATTCGATTTTAAACGAAGTCAAGGCAGTTAACTGTAGTTATCACTCGCTTTATATTGAGACCAATGCAGGTATTAAACGTGAGGTGAAGTATCAGTTGCCTGTAGGGGAGCCACCTGTTCATGGTTGGCCGGTAGTATTGATTTATCAAGGTAGTTTTTTCCCAGTAGAGTTTCAACGGCGTAAAAATGATCCATTTGGTGGGTTTTATGAGGCAATGTTGATTAAGCAATTATTAGATGCAGGCTATGCTGTTATAGCCCCAAGAGCAGCCATTAACTTAGCTTGGCAAACCAATATGCTAGCTAGTGCAACACCTTATCGGTTGACTACAGATTATCAGTTTATTGGACGGGTGATAGAAGGTATTGAACAAGGTTCATTTGGGCCATTAAATAATCAACGCAAATTTGCTACGGGTATTTCCAGTGGAGGATACAACACCAGTCGGATGGCACTATCATTTCCAGGTGAGTTTCGTGCCTTGGCAATTCAGTCTGCTTCTTATGCCGCCTGCCTTGGTCCTGTTTGCCATGTCCCCTTCGATTTACCAACTGACCATCCACCCACTTTATTTCTTCATGGACTGTTGGATGTAACTGTACCCGTATGGACCATGAAGCGTTATTATCATCGTTTAGTTGATAGTGGTATTTATACTGAGCTGTGGATTAAACCCACCAAGGGGCATGCCTGGTTTGAGGAGTCTCCTGCCAAAATAACTGAGTGGTTTAGCCGTTATTAAATTACACTTTAGCTTAAGTAATAACCAAATTTATATGCCTGCTAATGTTAAAGAATTCGTTGCTATTACTAATTGTAATGACACTGTTCAATGCACTTAACAGCCGTGCAGCAGAGCAACCGATCATTATCTGGACTTATTATAGCTCTCCCCCTTTTTCTATTAATAATGAAAAAAGGGAAGGGCTGACTTATGACTTTGTTGACCTATTGAATAAACTATCACCAGGTGAATTGACTTTTCTGGCTCACTACATCCCAAGAAATCGTTTGGATGAGCTATTGCAAAAGCGTAATGATGGCATTGTAGCCTGGGTTCACCCTGCCTGGTTTAATGATAAGCACAAGCAAAAATACCTATGGACTCCACCTTTAATACAAGATACCAATGAAGTCATCTCGTTAGTTAAAAATAGCATTAGCTATAAAGGACCAGAATCACTAACAGGACTTCAATTAGGTGGTGTGTTTGGACATGTATACAGTGGGTTGGAAGAGTCGATAAAACAAGGGGCTATCAAACGACTTGATGTGGCTTCATTTAGCCAAACATTAAAAATATTAATCGCTGGGCGGGTTGATTTTGTGATTATTCCTAATAATACCATCCGCTATTTAGCCATTGATATGGGCGTTAGTCATCAAATTTGTTATTCAACAACCCCTCATAGCCTATACACACGTCATATTCTAGTACAAAAGGGTCAACAATCAGCTTATCCATTTTTGGTTAAAACCATTGAAAATTTAGCAAATAACCAGCAGTGGCAAGCGCTGCTACAACGTTACCACTTAATCAATACCTCAATTAAACCATGTCGACTAAAGAGCAACTCTAAAAAATAACCGACTCAACTGAAATGTTATTGGTTTACAGGCATCAAGGTTGTCAGCCCATACTTAGAAATTAGCTTTTCAAAAATGCCATCACGTATTGTTTTGGTAAGCCAACGATTAACAATATTAATGTGAGGGGATAAGGTTTTCGTAACCAAAAAATCCCTCGCATTGGGGGTATAGAGGATTTTACTTTTCCGTTTTCAGTTTAAATAAAAAAAACTATTGACGGGATAATTTCAACTGTTTGTAAAGAATGATTGAAGCCCAGCTTAATGATGCAATCATAATGATTGATCCAAGCCAATGAGAAGCCTGGGCTATACTATGATCGTAACGCAATAACCCCATCTCAGTGAGTAAATATTCCCAGTCATGAAAACCATAAGGTGCTGAATGGCCGAAATTTCCACCCAATAAAGGCAGCTGTCCTGCTCTAGCATCATTAATATAAGGGGCAATATCAAGAAAATTTTCTCCAAACCACCAACCACACACCGCTGCACCATAAGTATTATGATGTTTTATTAGCAATACGAATAAACAGATCAATGGCATCAGTAATTGCCCTAATGTACCACCTAATGAAGCAACAAACTGCCCCAAAGGCCTGAAAATAACATGGCCAGCTTCGTGAAAGGGCAGATTAATCAGATGTAAAAATGACTCTCCCACAGTATTGCTCGAAATCGAAGCAAATATTAAGCGCAACCCCCAAATCGTTAGTATAACTAACAAACCAAAACGTACATAAACAGCAATAGCATCTGTTTTATCTCCAGGGTATAACAGCCTGTCTTTCCAAGTAATACCATCAAAATCATGTGATTCTAATGCCTCATTGTCTTCAAGTGCTTCCTCCTTCTTTGCCTGAGTAGCAGAAGGGTGATACTTAAAATATTTTGAGAATACAATCCCACACTGCTCGCAACTAATATTTTGGTCTTTTTGTTCAAGTTGACACTTTGGACATTTCATATTCGATTAGCTAACAAATTTTGATTAAAATTTTATTATAGCTTTGTCTTTGGCTATTTATCACTGTGTCAGTAGAAAGTGATTGTTATTCAGTCCAACCGCATAACAAAATATAAAAAATATACCTATGTATATACACAGACCAACTTATAAAATTCCATGAGAGTTAGTTTTATAAATTAAAGCAAAAAAATTGCCAATTACTTTAGTTTTTCTTATAAGTCGTAAGCCGCATAGTTTTTATATATTGATTTTATCTAAATTAGCTTTAACAATAACTTGCCCAGTAAACTCATGATGTTCTACGTTTTGAATACCTGGGTTTAACCATTCATGGAATGAATATTAATCATTTTTAGGAAAGTTAATTATGAGAAAAGCGTTACTGACGGCTATTGTTTTAACTTTAGGGGCCAATGCTTATGCTGTTACTGAAAATCCCATCAAAGCATCGGGGGCCTTATTAGATGCTGCAGCTAGTGTTAAGTCTGCTTATGTTTTTGCACCCACAATTGTTGAAAAAGAGTGTAAAACCGCAGTAAAAAATGCTATAGACATGCATTTTCCCGGCTCAATGGACCCAGAAGTGGCTGGGCAGGCGCTTTGTTCAAGAACCTCGCCCGTTAACTTTTTAGAGCTATTATTGAAAGTGTCTACCCAAGTAGAAATGAGCACACCTGAATAAAAAATAGCCATAGGTTAGTTCTTATTTAGGGCCTATTCACACTATTGGTATAAGTGTAAAGTTAT
This sequence comes from Spartinivicinus ruber, assembly GCF_011009015.1. Lineage (NCBI taxonomy): Bacteria > Pseudomonadati > Pseudomonadota > Gammaproteobacteria > Oceanospirillales > Zooshikellaceae > Spartinivicinus > Spartinivicinus ruber. Next base: position 3,130,784 of record NZ_CP048878.1, on the reverse strand, counting down.
TTCTTATTTTACGCTTATACCATTATCCTCGCTATTATATTGCCTGATTAGTCAGAGTTTACACTTTCAATTGCCCACAATGTCCTTTTACCCTTAAGCATGAATGTATCCGTGCATACAGTGGTCCATGAGCAAAAGAAGGTAACAGCGTCTTCTCCATTTACCCTTTGGCTGTGTTACTTTTTTTGACGTAGGCCCACTATGCCTGCAAAGAAAATAAATGGCTTTGAAGACTGTTATCCAACTATACGCATGGACCACTAGAAGGATCTTATGACACAGCAGGCTTATATTTTTGATGCCATTCGTACACCTCGAGGCAAAGGTAAACCCAGTGGTGCTTTATATTCGGTTAAACCCGTTCGCTTAGTCAGTAATCTCTTATCTACACTACAGCAGCGGCATAATTTAGATACCTCACTCGTTGATGATGTTGTATTAGGCTGTGTTACCCCGATTAGTGATCAAGGGGCAAACATAGCCAAAACTGCTACCAGCATAGCAAACTGGGATGTATCGGTAGCTGGGGTACAGATTAACCGTTTTTGTGCTTCCGGGTTAGAAGCCGTTAATATGGCAGCCATGAAAGTTGCTTCAGGTTGGGAACAATTAGTTGTGTGTGGTGGTATCGAGTCTATGTCTCGGGTGCCCATGGGCTCTGATGGCGGCGCTTGGCCATTGGACCCGGAGACTAATTTACATACAGCATTTGTCCCCCAAGGCATTAGCGCTGATTTGATTGCCTCATTGGAAGGTTTTAGTCGTACCCAACTTGATGAATTTGCGGTAAATTCACAACAAAAAGCGACTCATGCTTGGAAACAAGGTTATTTTAATCAATCTGTTATTCCCGTTATTGACCAAAATGGTATGCCATTGCTGGAAAAAGATGAGCATATTAAATCGGATACAACAACTGATGTATTAGCTGGTCTTAAGCCCGTGTTTGCTCAAATAGGTGAACTTGGGTTTGATGAAGTTGGGTTAAATGTGTATTCACACCTTGAAAAAATAAGCCATTTGCACACTGCAGGTAACTCTTCTGGCATTGTTGATGGTGCCGCCGTTGTGTTGATTGGTAGCGAAACCATGGCTAACCAACTGGGTTTAACACCAAGGGGGCGTATTATTTCAACTGCTGTCACTAGCACTGATCCTACCTTAATGTTAACCGGGCCTACACCTGCCACAGAAAAAGCCCTAACCAAAGCTGGACTGTCTATTGCTGATATCGACTTATTTGAAGTCAATGAAGCCTTTGCCGCAGTGGTTTTAAAATTTGCTCAGGATCTGTCGGTGCCAATGGAAAAAATTAATGTTAACGGTGGCGCGATTGCCATGGGTCATCCATTAGGTGCAACAGGGGCGATGCTATTAGGCACTTTGCTTGATGAGTTAGAGCGAAGACAGTTGAAGTATGGTGTTGTCACTTTATGTGTTGGTGGTGGGATGGGAGTAGCCACTGTTATTGAACGACTAAGCAATTGAACAGCTCACTGACTGGATAAGTTTAATATAGAAGAGTATAGAGGCCGTTACATGGATGCTATTATTCACTACCAGCAGGATGCTGACAATATTGTTATTTTAACCCTCAATAGTCCAGGGCAAGCAACCAATACGATGAATGCCGCCTATCGGGAGGCAATGATCAATACTATAAACCGCCTAGAAAATGACTTAGACAATATCAGGGGAATTATTATTACCTCTGCCAAAGACACCTTTTGTGCAGGTGGTGATTTAAATGAGCTGAGTGAGCAAGTTGATACCAGTACTTTTTATCAAATAGTCAATGAGATTAAAGTGCCTTTACGACAGTTGGAGACATTGGGTAAACCCGTAGTGGCTGCCATAAATGGATCAGCATTGGGGGGCGGCTTCGAACTTGCATTAAGTACTCATTATCGAATTTGTCTTAATCAGCCGACTATTCAATTAGGTTTACCCGAAGTAACATTAGGCTTGTTACCCGCCGCTGGTGGTATAACCAGAATGGTTAGATTGCTAGGTATTGAAGCAGCATTACCCTATATTCAACAAGGAAAAAAATTTAATCCACAACATGCAAAACATATTGGTTTAATTCATGAGCTGGCTGAGTCAAAGTCCACTTTAGTTGAACAGGCTAAAACCTGGATAAAGGCTAATCCTGAAACAACACAGCCATGGGATAAGCCTGGCTATAAAATACCAGGAGGCACTCCAACATCCCCCCAACTGGCCCAAAAGTTAATGATTGCCCCTGCCATGTTAATTAAAAAAACCAAAGGCTGTTTACCTGCACCCGAAAAAATTCTTTGTGCTGCAGTTGAGGGAGCTCAAGTCGATTTTGATACCGCTTATGCTATTGAAAGTCGTTATTTTGTTCATTTGGCGACAGGCCCTGTCGCCAAAAACATGATCACAGCATTATGGCATCAGTTAAATCAAGTCAATAGTGGTAAGTCTCGTCCTCAGACAATTACAACAACTAAGACTGAAAAAGTCGGTATCATCGGTTCAGGTATGATGGGAGCAGGGATTGCCTATGTCACTGCTAAAGCTGGTATTCCTGTCGTACTAAAAGATATTTCCATTGATAAAGCGAAACAAGGCAAAGACTACAGTCGTCGACTATTACAAAAACAGGTTCAACAAGGAAGATTAACAACACAAGACGCAGAAAGTATTCTTGAAATCATTCAATGTACAACTGTTGATAGTGATTTTCATGACTGTGATTTAATTATTGAAGCGGTGTTTGAAGATCGATCATTAAAAGCAAAAGCTACTCAGGCTGCTGCCGAATATGCAACCAAAGGCGCTATTATTGCTTCCAACACGTCTACATTACCTATTACCAGTCTTGCTCAGGCAGTTGAGCACCAACAGCAGTTTATTGGTTTACATTTTTTTTCGCCAGTAGACAAAATGTCTTTAGTTGAAATTATTCGAGCCCAGCAAACCAGCGAAGCGACCTTGGCCAAAGCATTTGATTTTGTTCGCCAGATTCGTAAAACACCCATTGTCGTTAATGATAACCGAGGATTTTTTACTTCCCGAGTATTTGGTCGTTATTGTCTGGAAGGGCTTGCTTTATTACAAGAAGGCGTTGCACCTGCACTGCTTGAACGGGAAGCAGTTAAAGCAGGCATGCCAGTGGGACCATTAGCTGTAATTGATGAAGTCAGTTTAAGTTTATTAGCCCATATTCGAGATCAAGAAAAAGCAGACTGTAAACAATCGGGACAACCTTTTATCCCCGCACCTGGCTATGAAGTGTTAGATAAATTGTTAGTTGAATACGACCGGAAAGGCCGAGCTACAGGAGGTGGCTTTTATGACTATCCCGCCCAGGGAAAAAAACAACTGTGGCCAAACCTAACCCGATTATTTCCATCAACAAACGCTGTTCCAAAGCAAGATATTGCCACACGACTGTTGTTTAGCCAAGCAATCGAGTCTGTTAGCTGCCTGGAGGAAGGTGTCCTGGAAAGTGTGGCGGATGCCAATATTGGTTCGTTGTTTGGTATCGGATTTCCAGTCTGGACAGGTGGGGTGTTACAATATATTAACCATTATGGACTTGCCTATTTTATTGACAAAGCTAAACAGTTAGCCGGTAAATATGGCGATCGTTTTCAACCACCCGCATTATTACTGAATAAAAATAAAGCGAAGGCAGCTTTTATTTAAAAGGGTGACGTATATGTCTGGTTGTGATCCTTCACCACCTTTACAATCGCTGAAAATACTGGATTTTTCCACTTTGCTTCCTGGGCCTTATGGTTCCATGTTACTAGCTGATTTAGGTGCTGAAGTATTGCATATTGAATCACCTAATCGTCCGGATTTAGCCAGAATAACGCCTCCGTTTGCAGGTAAAGAGTCAGCATTACATTGCTATATAAACCGCAATAAAAAATCCATTAGTCTGGATTTAAAACAGTCTGAAGCTGTCAACAAAGTTAAACAACTAATCGTAGAATATGATATTTTAATTGAACAATTTCGACCTGGTGTCATGGATCGTTTAGGCCTGGGCTATGATCAGTTAAAAACCATCAACCCACAGCTAGTTTATTGTTCCATTACTGGCTATGGTCAGTCTAGTCCATATCAACAGCGAGCCGGTCATGATATTAATTATTTAGCATTGGCCGGTATTGCAGACAACTCACGCCGGAAAGAACAACCCCCCGTACCACCAAGTGTTCAAATTGCCGATGTAGCAGGTGGTTCATTACACAGTGTCATTGGCATTTTAACCGCCGTAGTGGCAAGACAAACGACAGGAGCAGGCCAACACATTGATATCAGTATGGCTGATTGTGCTTTTGCCTTAAATGCACTGGCTGGTTCTGGCTTTTTAGGCGCTGGAGTTGAGCCAAAACCAGAGCAGCAAATACTTAATGGCGGCAGTTTTTACGATTTTTATCAGACTCGTGATGGCCGGTTTTTGTCAGTAGGTTGTTTAGAGCCTAAATTTCTTCAAACTTTTTGCCAGCTCATTGACAAACCCGAGTTAATTAGCCTGGCAAGTAATCCTCAGCCCACTGCACAACAACAGATTAAGACCATTTTGACTGAATTATTTTTAACTGAGGAGTTGGCTTATTGGCAACAGCTGTTTGCAACAGCTGACGTTTGTATTGAGCCTGTCTTAACTTTTGCTGAAAGTTGTGAACACCCGCATTTTAAAAACCGACAAATGATTGTTGAAGTTGCTTCACAGCAAGGAAAGCAAAAACAAATGGCCTGTCCAATCAAATTTTCTAATGCTCATGCTCGTTATCAATCCGTTGGTCGTTCACTAGGAGAAGATAATCAATGGTTAACCAACAAACTCTTTTCGACCTCTCAAAAGTAATTAATCAAAAATAACTATCTGAAATCTTACCATAGCGAATACCTACGGCGAATGGCTATTTATACCCGAAGAGTATGTTATCGTTTTAATTCTGCTGCTCTGTAATGAGGATCAGTCCAACAACGGGGGAGTGTTTCACCGGACTGAAATATTAAATTCTGTTTACTAAATTTTTCAGGATCCTGCACCTCCTCACCATAATGATAACGTCCAACCACTTCCTGCTGGTATAAATCAAAAAGTTCAGTCAAGCTTAAGATTTCAACCAGATGTCCACTATCTTTTTCTTTTAAAAACATGGTAGAAAACCTCAGGTAGCAATATCCGCTTTCTGTTTAGCATAGTCGTATCCATTTCATTCGCGAGCAAATTTGACAAATAATCTATTTTTAGACAATTGGTAAAAAAAATGTAAGAGAAATGCTCACCTAAAAAGCATTATAATCAGCCTGTGTTACAGCAGTTAATGAGGATTACTTATATGGTAAAAGCAACGGTTTATTTAATGCTTGACCAAAAAGATGTCTGCATTCCCTACAGTTTTACTCAGTTACCCGCCATTGGTGATGTTATTCCTGCCAGACAAACCAGTGATGGAGGTAATGTTGCCTCTATCAATGCTGCCCTTAATGAAAAGTGGCTCGTTAAAAATGTCGACCCAGAAACTGGGTACGTTATTTGCGAACCATGTTAGCTTGAATATTTCATCAACCACTATAGACAAACCACTGCGCCTTGCTGTTGAAAAAGGAACTGACAACTGGGCGCACTTATATCCTTCATTTAGATAATCATAAAATATATTTTTTAATTTTCCTCACGATAATTTTCACTGCTAAACTGGTTTTAGTTTTTAAAAACATTTATTCAGTACAACCATAACACCAAAAGCCATTTGATGTAGGTTTTTAAGGCTTTAATTATTCAGCACATGATGACAATCAAAATAATACAGCGGGCCCAAGCGTCATAGGGAGATGATTATGAAGCCTCTATTATACAAACACTTATATTTAAGTATTTTAGGCATAACTTCACTACAAACAAGTGCACAGGCAGAAATTATCCCACACTCTGTTACAGCTACATTTATAGAGCCATACAACCAATCATACACCATTCCAATCAGCCAACTTAAGCAGAAAGAAGCAGAGCTGACTAATTCTAAACTTATGCGGCAAGTTAAGTATTCAATTACTACTTTGGATAACCAAATTATTGAAAAAATTGTGCCTAATAGTAAAACCAACCCAGATAATGTAAAAAGAGTAGAGTCTATTATCTCCAGTAAAGATTGGGACTTTTTATTCTCCAAACGCAACGTTACTTATACCTATAATAACTTTTTAAAAGCCATTGGTAAATTTCCAGCTTTTTGCGGGGGTTATTCAGACAATCGTGATGCAGATGCTATTTGTCGTAAATCATTAGCCACCATGTTCGCTCATTTTACCCAGGAAACAGGAGGACACAATCCTTATGAAGAAGTACCTGAATGGCGTCAAGGATTATTTTGGGTAAGAGAAATGGGCTGGAACGAAACCATGCGAGGGGGGTATAACAGCGAATGCAACCCAGATACCTGGCAAGGACGCACTTGGCCTTGTGGTACATTTAAAGATGGTGAATTTAAAAGCTATTTTGGTCGAGGCGCAAAACAATTGAGTTATAATTATAATTATGGGCCTTTTTCCGATGCCATGTTTGGTACCATCAGGACTTTACTGGATCACCCTGAAAAGGTTGCTGATACTTGGCTGAACCTAGCCAGTGCCGTATTTTTCTTTGTTTATCCACAACCGCCAAAGCCTAGTATGTTGCATGTAGTTGAAGGCACTTGGCAGCCCAATCAACATGATCATAACAATGGGTTATTTCCAGGCTTTGGAGTAACCACCCAGATCATCAACGGTGGTGTAGAGTGTGGTGCAACACAAGAACACAAACAGTCATTAAATAGAATTCGTTATTATCAAAGCTTTACCCAATATTTAAACGTACCCATTACCAGTAGTGAAGTGCTGGGTTGTGCCAATATGCAACGATTTGATAACCAAGGTAGTGGTGCACTAGCCATTTATTGGGAGCAAGACTGGCGTTGGGACCCTAGCACACCCACTGGCAAAAGTTATGCCTGTAAATTAGTTAATTACCAAACGCCTTTTACTGCACTAAAACAGGGGGATTATATCGACTGTGTTGTCCATCATTTTAAGGATGTGATTATTGATCCTGACAATTAACCAGATTAGTATCAAGCAACCTTGATGTAGCCGGTTTTAAGTAGAGACTCAAACTCATGGGCGGGGAGGGGTCTGCTATAGTAATAGCCTTGGATAGCATCACAATGATGGCTACGGAGAAAATCGACATGATGAATATTTTCTGCGCCTTCAGCAATCACTTCCAAGTTAAGCCCTTGTGATAAGCCAATGATAGCCTTGGCGACTTCTGCTGTATTTTCATTGACTTCTAAATCGTGGATAAAGGCTCGATCTATTTTTAACGCGGTAATTGGGTAACGGGTCAGGTAGCTCAAGCTGGAATAACCTGTACCAAAATCATCAATGGATAGGTAACAACCCAGCTCTCGAATTTTTTCCAGCTTGTTAATGGTCTTCTCAACATTATGAGCCAACATGCTTTCAGTAATTTCCAGCTCTAAAAACTCAGGGGCTATGTGAGTGTTAAGCACAACATCCTGCACATGTTGTACAAAGTCAGGGTTGTTTAATTGCCGCCCTGATACATTGATTGAAAACTTAACCGGACCTAGACCTTGCTGTTGCCATTGTTTGTTTTGTCGACAGGCTTCTTCGAGCACCCACATCCCAATGGGTTCGATAAGCCCGGTTTCTTCAGCAACAGGAATAAATTCACCCGGTGAAACCATGTTTTTCCCGTTTTCAAACCAGCGAATCAAACCTTCCATCCCCACAATACGGCCATCATTGGCTCTGACTTTAGGCTGATAAAACAATTGAAACTCATTTTTGGCAATCGCATGGCGCAACCGGCCTTCCATTTCAATCCGTGCTTTGGCTCGACAATTCATTTCATTGGAAAAGTAATCGTAACAATTACCTCCTTCCTGCTTAGCATGGTTAAGTGCACTGAAGGCTGATTCAACCAAGCCTTCCGGAGTTTCGCTATCACCAGGAAACAAGCTAATACCAATAGAAGCCCTAACATGCACCGGTTGTTGGTTAATAGCAAAAGCAGTCTCAACAGAGTGGAGTAGTTTTCGTGAAACAATTGAACTGTCGTCTGATGCCGTAACTTGTAAAACAAAAGCAAATGTATCTTCTGTTAACCGGGCAATGGTATCACTTTTGCGAATACAGTTATGTAAACGCTCAACTAGTTGGCATATTAATTCATCACTGAAGCGTTGACCAAAACCTGCTTTTATATCAGCGAAACGGTCAATTGAAAAAAGTAATACAGCAACTGACTTACCTGATCGCTTGGCATTAATCATGCTCTGCTGAATCCGGTCTTTTAATAAAACCTGATTCGGTAGCCCGGTGAGTTCATCAATGTTGGTGGCTTTGCTTTCAACTTTTGTTTCAGTAGAGTACTGACCGTCAGGAATAACTTTTAATAGCCAAAGTGCTCGCTTTTTATCAACAGAAATAGGGGAGGCAATTACAGATTTAAGGACGCGATGCCCACTACTACCCACTAATAACTGACCATTCCAGGCAGTATTATTTTTAAAAGCATACATTAGCGGGTCAATATCATTTTCTACTGAAGATTGAGAGATAAACTGTGATAGTGGGTGATTAAGGATAGCTTGTTCATCAGTGCCACATTGCTTGCAAAAAGCACGACTTACAGAATGAATACAGGTTTTAGCATCACAAATGAGCAATGAGTCATCAATAGAAACCAAAAGCTGATCTAATACTAATTGTGCTGCTGCCATGAATATAACTGCATATGCTGAGTGACTACTACTATCAAAAAGCTAAAGCTCACTTGTTTTAGCCTAGGTTAGAAATAGCCAATCAGCAATCACAAAGTTGTCATTAAGAAGCAGGGGTCTCATCATCGGCTTTGGTTTCTGTAGTAGCAGGCTGTTCTTTTTCAGGGAAAAGTATACTGGCAATAACCCCTGCCAGGATAAGACCAAGCACCACATAAAGGCTGACATCATGGGGAATATGAAAGGTTTCAAGTCCAAAGGTTTTCTCAACGGCTGATGCCCCTAACTTAATTGCAATAAAGACTAAAACAAACGCCACTGCTCTCTCTAAATGGCAAAGATATTTAGCAGCAACTGCTAGCAGAAAATAGAGATTACGCAAGCCTAAAATAGCAAAAATAACAGCGGCATAAACCAGCAAGGGCTCTTGGGTAACTGCAATAATCGCCGGGACAGAGTCAAAACTAAACACAATATCAGATATTTCAATACAGATCAGGCAAAGAAACATAGGTGTGGCAAACCAGGCACCGTGTCTTGCTGTATCACTGAAGGTAAGGGTAGGGTCATCCTGCTTCATTTGTTCCACAACCTCACGCCGAACAAAAAAAGCTTTACCAACCAGTCGCGGAATGACTGGCATATACTTTTTAGTTAGATTGACACTCCAATGCTGGGAATAGTCATCAATATCATCATCGTCACCACTACCATGCCAAAGCGCCCAACCTGACCAAGCGACTATTAATGCAAAAATTAGCTCTACCCAGGGGGTCAATCCAAATAATGTTGTCCCTGCAGCAACAAAAATGGCCCGAAAGATTAATGCACCTGCAATCCCATAGTAGAGAATACGATGTTGTAAAATACCTTTAATTCCAAAGCTGGAGAATATCGCGACAAATACCATCATATTGTCGATACTCAGGGCTTTCTCCAAGGCATAACCCGCCATAAATAAACTGGCGTATTCAGGACTAAACCGTACTTTCAAGTAATAGTAAAATGCTATTGCCAAGACAATCCAAAACACCGACCAGCCCGCTGCATCCTTGAAAGTCACATCTTCCTTATTACGGTGGCTAAATAAATCCATGGCCACAGAAACAAAGACAACGGAAAAGAGAATTATTATAGTCTCTATGGGAAAGCCAAAGTGTTCCATATTGAGCATACCTTTTTCTTGTTATGAGCTTTCTTATGTGTACATTACAGCTGACAATTCAGAAGCGCGAGTTTAAGCCTAGCTGGTAAGTTCTCCCCGAACAATAGCAAATAAGCCAAGCAACCTATACAAGCGATAAACCATTACATAAAAACTATAACCATACTACAGGATCAGTGGGAAAAACTGATGTTAACAGGCCCTAATATGCTGCATAACAAATAACTAAGCATAGGCTCATTCACATTATCCTGAGCTAAACTAAATCTCATAGTTTGTGTATGGGTAAATCACAACTCACAAAAACTGTAATAAAAAGACATAATACATAAACGGACTTGTTCGAGCAAAAAATGTTAAATATCTTCGCTAAAACGGTTTATCGTGTTCCAGTTGTGTTAGTCGCTATTACCTCTTTATTTATAGTGGCAGCCTATATCAGCAGTTATCTGGAACAAAAGCGTGTCTATGCAGAGTTTGACATATTATTACAAGGAGAAGTACAAAGAAGTATTACTGCAATCACTACTCATTTAGAAAAGTTGAAAAGCGATTTATCATTCTTAGCCTCTGTCCCTCCTATCCAAGGAATTATCAGAGCGACAGCAAATAATGGTTTTGATGAACAAGAAAACAGTACTATATCACTTTGGCAAAAACGCCTTAATACTATTTTTAGTAGTTATATTACCAGCAACCCAAATGTTAGCCAGGTGCGTTATATTAGCATTGCCAATAATGGTCAAGAGCTGGTACGAGTAGATAATAAAAATAATCTAGCAGTTATTATTAAAGAAGATGCACTTCAAACGAAAAACCATAGAAATTATTTTAAACAAACGCTTAGTAAACCTCCCGGCTCTTTTTATATATCAGATATTACATTAAATCGTGAACACCAAGAGCTGGAAAATCCTCATAAACCAATGCTTCGTCTGGCAACCCCTGTTCATAATCCCGATGGTACGCCCTTTGGGATGTTGGTCATTAACTTTAATGTAACGGCCTTATTTACCAGTTTACAAAGTGGTTTGCCAAAAGATTATCAATTATACCTCACTAATACTGAAGGTGATTTTTTAATTCACCCGAATCCAGAAAAAGCTTTTGGATTTGATTTAGGAAAGCGATTTCGATGGCAAGACGAATTTCAACCTTTGTCGCATAAAGTTGCAAGCCAGTTACAGCGTTATCAACACCAGCAAGTTAATAGGCTAGTCAGTAACAGCAAATTACTGTTAGAAGAAACACCACAACGTTTTTTAAACCTGGCCATTACGATACCTGAAGCCACAGTTAACAATAGAATTATTCAAAGCTTGATGACTAATATAGTTGCAATGATTGCTGGTATGTTGGTTATTGGGGGAATTCTTTATTTATATTGGCTCAATGTAAAACAGCAGCAACGTGTTAGCGTAGAACAAGCACGACTTGCCGCCATAGTGGAGAGCACCCAGGATGCAATAATAGGCAAAAACCTTCAAGGCAACATTACTGACTGGAACCATGGCGCTGAGCTGATGTTCGGTTACTCTGCTAAAGAAGCTGTTGGTAAGCCACTTATCAATCTTATTATTCCAGACAACCGAATTATTGAAGAAGATGATATTTTAGAGCAAGTAGCAGTAGGTAAAACTGTGCCACACTTCAACACACAGCGACGTTGTAAGGATGGCCGTTTACTGGATGTATCTGTATCCGCATCTCCAATCAAAGATAATACAGGAAAAATAGTTGGTGCTGCAAAAACCATTCGAGATGTTTCTAAACAAATAGAAACAGAAAACCAGATTCGCGAGTTAAATGCTTCCTTAGAAAAACGAGTGGCAGAACGAACAGCAGAAATACATCACTATGCTATGTTGCAAACAGCCATCTTAAACCAAGCAGGTACAGCAATTATTGCAACAAATACCCAAGGTGATATCCATTTATTTAACCCTGCAGCAGAGCATATGCTGGGTTATTGTACTGAAGAGGTAACAGGCAAGCTTAACGTTGCCTCATTGTTTTTAACGACTGAAATCGAGGCTCGTGCTCAGGAATTTTCTACCGCACTAAAAGAAAAAGTAGAGCCTGGCTTTGATGTATTAGTCATTAAATCACAACATAGCCTCCCTAATAAACATGAATGGACTTTTGTTCGACAAAATCATTCCCTTTTACCTGTCTATCTGTTGGTGAGCTCTCTCATAGACGACTCAGGTCTTGTTTCCGGCTATTTATTCATGGCAACAGATATTTCACAGCAAGTAAAAGACAAGCGTAAGCTGTTATCAATGCAAGGGCAGTTGTTGAAAGCGGCTGAAGTGGCTGAGTTGGGTATTTGGACTTGGAATATAAATAATAATAAGCTGACCTGGAATCAGCAAATGTATGAAATACATCAAACGCCAGCCAAAGATCAAAACAAAGATCTTTATTATGATTATTGGTGTAAAACTTTACACCCTAAAGATAAGGAATATGTGTTAACTAAACTCCATGGTGCCTTAGCAGGCACTGATACCTATGATCCCACCTTTCGTATTATTCGACCTAATGGCAATATCCGATATCTAAAAGCTACTGCAATAGTTGAGCGTGATAATCAAGGACAACCTACCTTATTATTAGGCATTAATCGAGATATTACTGGACAATTAAAATATGAAAGACAACTCCAACAAGCGAAGTCTGCAGCAGATAAAGCCAACGTAGCCAAGTCAGAATTTGTGGCCAATATGAGCCATGAAATCCGCACCCCCATGAATGCCATATTGGGAATAGTTCAGTTACTCATGCGTACCACACTTGAAGCGAAACAATGCCAATATGTACAACAAATCGACTCCGCTGCACGCATATTGCTAGGTATTCTCAATGATATTCTCGATTTTTCCAAAATGGAGGCCGGTAAGCTAACTCTGAATTTGCAACCTTGCAATATTGAGCGCTTACTACGAAATGTTGGCATGATTACTTCCTCCAATGTAGGCAATAAAGCGCTGGATATTTTATTTGATTTAGATCCCTCATTATCACAAAAAATGGTAGTAGTGGATGAACTGCGCTTACAGCAAATTTTGATCAACTTGACCAGTAATGCTATTAAATTTACTGAAAAAGGAGAAGTCGTATTGAAGGTAGAGCTTTCCATCGAGGAGGGAGCCAATGTTTTATTCTTTGAAGTGAGTGATACCGGTATTGGCATCTCACAGGAGCAGCAGATGTCTATCTTTGAAAGTTTTACTCAAGCCGAAACATCTACAACCAAACAGTATGGTGGTACGGGTTTAGGACTAGCCATTTGCCAACGTTTAGTGCAATTAATGAATGGAGAATTAAGTGTCACCAGTAAGCTAGGAGAGGGGAGTACGTTTAGTTTCTACATCCCCTGTACTCTAGCTGAAGAAACAGCTTTGCCAAATAAAATCAATAAACTCGCCCGACAGCAGAAAGTTTTAGTTGTTGATGACAATGAATATGCACGAAATGTGATATTAAATATGATTCGCTCGTTTGGTTGGATAGCTGATGGTGCCAGAAGTGGAACGGAGGCGCTCACCCAGTTGAATACTCGGAATCAGAAAGCCCCTTCCTATAACCTGTTATTAACAGACTGGCGTATGTTTGATACGGATGCTCTACAGCAACTGAAAGCACGATTTGAACCAGACCAGCAACCTTTAATTGTTCTTCTTTCTTCCCATCGAAATGATATTAGTCATCTTAACACGTATGCAGATGGACATTTAATTAAACCGATTACTGCATCCATGTTGATTGATTTCATTATGGATAAAACTAAGGGGACCACCCATCAGGATACCAGTTCAATCAATCAAGCTGAGCAACGGCTTCAAGGACTTACCATTTTGTTAGTGGAAGATAATCCAACTAACCAACAAGTCGCTCAAGAGTTATTAGAACTAGAAGGCGCCTGTATTGAAGTGGCCGAAAATGGAGAGGTAGCATTAGAAATTCTTAAAGATAAAGCATCAGCATTTGATGCGGTGTTAATGGATATTCATATGCCCAAAATGGATGGTTACACCGCTACCCAAGAAATCCGTGAAACTTTAAAGTTAACAGAACTCCCCATCATCGCTATGACTGCCAATGCAATGGTATCAGACCGAGAGGCTGCATTAGTATCAGGCATGAATGACCATATCGCCAAGCCATTTGAAGTCGATCAAGTGGTAAGTGCGTTACTCAAAATTACCCAGCCTTTAGATAACAAGCCGTTGAATGATCGAGAAACAGCGTCTGCAACACCCAATAAGCCAGACAAGTCTCATATATTGGATACGAAAAGTGCATTAGCCCGATTTGGTGGACATCAGCAGGTTTATCAGCGTGCTTTACTCAATTTGTTAAAAGACATGCCCAAACTAATGGCTACATTGCCTTTACAAAAGCCAGAGACTGAACAGCAGGCAGAGGAAGTAGCTAATATCTTGCACACATTAAAAGGCATGGCTGCCACTATGGGCGCAACAGCCGTTAAACTAACCAGTGAAAAAATGGAAAAGCTGTTGCGCCCTCCCAGTAATACAGATAATTACGAAAGCTTACTGACAGAGTTAACCCAACAGGTGAACTATACCTATCAACACGTGGAAAGTCTGGTGCAAGCAACACAGCAACTACCATCCGACCAAAAGACGAAAGACTTAGAAAAACTCAATGGCTAAACAGCTTTATGCCATTCCTGACACTAAGGGTTTTTCTTTTGATTATTCAATATACAGCTGTTGTTGGTTATTAGTTTAGACTAAATTAGATGGTTTTGTTAGACTTCATTTTCCTATTAATTCTATGTGTTTAAAAAAATGAAGTTTATTTCAACAATTGTAGCTTTAGCTGCCTTTTCTGCATCTTATGTAACCGCTGGCACTTCGACTGAAACAAGATGTCCTGATATCGCAAGTATTCAGTACGATGGTGAGTTTTATGAATCAGTATTGCCAGGAACTAGTTTAGTGGTTAAGAGCCATCCTGGTGAAAATGTGGGGGTTATTGAAAGTTTCGATTCTGCTTTTTTAGATCGTACGAATAAGATTTTTGTACATTGTGTGTATCGTTTAGGGAATGATGATCCGGTTGTATTATGGCCAGTTGGCCCAGTTCAGGCTGAAAAGAATGACAGTAATTCTTGGGCTCCATTTTTAAATTATGACTATTGTATTGAAAATTCTTCAGTGTGTAGATTTAATGTTCAACCTTAATTTTACATAAGACAGTATGCGAGTGCAGTGTTACCAAACACTGCACTTTACTATGAATAAACCACTAAAAAAATGGCAAGCTGTTGATCAAGTAAAGACCTAAATCTAGGAATTCATAATCTGGGTGTAGCATTTCTTAATCCTTAATATTAGCTGTTTCTAATACCAAGAATACGTCAGTTCGTGTGTATGGATATTGATTTGGATCAATGTTTGTAAATACGTGCAAACCTTTTTAATACTAGTCGTATTCGATACGACAAGAGCTGTGAGCGGTTTGAGTTGGACCCGAGTGACTTCTATTGCGTGGTTGATGATACCCGGGTAACCCGCTGGACAGGCGATAAATTACCGGGTTACGGGCGTTTCTCATTGAAGACAGCCGTTACCGGTGCGGAAGGCGAAGAAAGCTGAGGCAGCTTGCGAAATGCGCCTCGGGCGCGAGTGAGTAAGCTAACGAAGCACTGAGCCGTAGCGGTTGGTGGTTAAGAGATTTGTTGGTGAAGCTTAACCGGGTTGATCGGGTGACGGGTGGATTCACCCTCCACTCTCGGTTGGTTAACTTCGCATAATGTACAACGTTATGTTGAACTTTCGGCTGAGAGAATAACAGGTTATCTCAGCCGAAAATTTACACATAACGTGTCTTATGCGATGTTTTGACCGCGTTTTAGCTTATTTTCTTTCGTATTACGCAGTAATGGACTACTGGTGTATGGACTACCATATTAGCGATCTGAGACGCTTACGGATTCAGTCAGTTAGCATACGACGGCTGTTGTATTGGCGGCCTCGCTATATTCTTTATTTTATTATTCCTCGTGTGAGATGGCCGGTACTTTATGCTGATGAGCAGGGGAGAACCGTGGTATTTGATAGCTTTGAGGATGTATTAAGCCTTGTAGATAGCTTCAGAGGATTGCAGACAGTGGATGTGCAATTGATGGAGCTTAGCCAAATACCGCAGTCACGGGGTAATATCGTTGAGTGCTATTCAGATAACTATTTGCGCAAAGAAGACGTGAGCCGTTCACGTTTCGCATGTCTGTGACCGTGTAACAGGTGGTGAGTAAATGTGATGCCATAACGCTTATGCCGTATATACCCCCATGCCTCACAACCCTTTCCCTTATTAACCTTGCTTTTTAAGAGTCTGCGTTGATTGCCACCATGCTTATTTGGTGTAGACGGCGTGAAGCCGTCGGAGACAGTAGCATCATTCATTCGCGTAAATTTGTAACCCTTGAAGCGCCCGCAGGGCTGGGGTTTGGGGCTAGCCCCATCAGCCTTCAGCCACTTAGCAAGATAACAGGAAACATAACAAAAATTGCCTAGACTGAGTTAGTTGGCGGAAGCGTTTGGTCTGATTAAGGAGGATTTTATTGTGATAAGTGCAATTATTTATTTGGATGGTAGTGAAATACAGGTTGGTAGCATAAAGACTCCTATACGAATAGGAGAGTCTATTGATACTGGCAGTCATGGAAAGATTAAAGTAGTAGATGTTGTTTGGGTTTTTAAGCGTCAGCATCAAGGCTGTAAAATTTATTGTACGCGGCAATGATATAAGAGGAAGTTTTGCTATCGGGGTAAGTCTCTCTTTTGAACGCTCTTAAAATTCTGCAAATAGATATAAAACGACACCCTAAAGTATAGAAATTGATACTTGACACAGTTCAGCAAGCCTTTAATTAAGAGTAAATACATGCTTACTATATAGGCCAATGATAAAGGCTTGCTGGCAGGTTTAAAGGATTGCACCCAGAAACCCGCGTAGCGGCGGGTGTCGGGCTGGCCCGACAGGCATCAACAAATAAGCAAGTTAATAGGAAAAACGGCGGGAGTTGCCTAGACTGAGTTGGATGGTCTGTGGGAATGAATGGAGGAGCGTAATGGCTGATACAGTTAGAGAACCGTCTTGTCCAAGTTGTAAAGAGGAAGGTTTTCATTTGATGGAGTGTAGCAAACAAAGTCAAATGGGGACTAAGCCTTTTGAAGTGGTTTATTGTTTATCTTGTGGGTATGTTTATGAGGTAAGACCGTCAATAGTTTTAGACTCAATATTACAAGCTATTAAAAGAATAGAAAAAAAGCTTAAGTAGTGTTTGTAAGTGCAGTGTTTGGTAATACTGCACTTTACTCCCATTTTTGGAACTCGTAATAGCGGATAAAGTTATATTCGGTGTTTTTTTATCCACTCAGAGGCTTGAGCTTGAGTCTCAAGGATAGCCTTTTTAGTTAGTATACAGTTCTCTAGATGTTTGGTGAGTCCGTTGGTTCTTCTAAGTTCTTTTATTGGAATATCGGCCATGGCTTCATTTATAAGACGCCAGAAATAGGCTTTGCGATAGTTTTTAACCACACCAAACCCTTCAAAGTACATAACAGCAATATTGTGTTGAGCCATGCTGGTGGTTGGCATGCTTAAGTTAGTTTTTATTAACTTGATAGCTCTTTTGTAGTTACCTTTCCTGAGTTGTTCACCAGCAGCTTTTTCAATGGTGTTTTTAAATTCCCAGTTTTTATGTATGACAATAAATGTAGGGTCGCTGCTGCAAGTTGAGTAGGATTTCATTGCGTTTGGATCGACAGCGTATGCTTTTGGTAGTGTTTTTTGAGCAATGGCTGTGGTGCTTATACAGGTTGTTGCCAGTATTAAAACTAATTGGTTGATGCTTTTCATAAGGCTGCGTTTAATTGTTGCCTTTTTCTTTGGCAAGTCTAATCCATTGAGCTTTTAGTTCAGGGTTTTTAGTTTTCTGCGCTTCAGCAGTAGCAATTACTTGCAATGGGTCAATTTTTAATGCTTGTGCAATTCTTAGGTATTTTTCTTTACCTATGGATACTGACCCAGTTCTAAGCTTAGATATTGCTTGTCTGCCGACGTTTAATTCTTTTGCGACTGCATAATCGCTTGGCAAATTCAGCTTTGCCTTAAATTCATCGACGTAATCTTCTAGCCATTTCATACAGGTTATTTTTATTCCTTGGGTGAAGAATTTCACCTTACATGTAGTCTTGTAATTAGTTAACGTACCTTTTTATGGTAACAGTAGACAAGGTTGTTGACATGTTTCGCATTTTTTGACTAACATGGCCACGTTCTAAACACATCCTGTGCTTTATAAGAATATTTTTTAATCACTTGGCGATTGAACCGCCTTTTATTATTACCTGATCAAGTCCAATTTAGCTGGTTTTAATTCCGCACTCGTTGGAGGTCGCTTTGCGGCCAGATAGGAAGGAGTTCTGTGGTGACTCAAACATTCGTCGGCTTTGACGGTCGTGTGCATAAAAATGATGAAATTAATAAATTCGGTACACCGGATTGCCTGCATTTTCGGGATCGAATTTTATCTAAATATTTAGCGTTAGCACCGGCGATGCGTGCGGAATATTTATTTATTGCTGAAAACCAGTCTCACGTAGAAGCGAATTTACGTTTATTAGAATTAGATAAGCAATTGCATATTCGTGATTTTAATTTATTAGCTGATCGTGATGAGTTGGATGACTTTGTCATGCGACGTGTAGAAAATTGCATGCAAATTCGTGCGGCAGCGGGTAATGATTTTGAACGGGCTTATCACGGTTGTTGCAGCCTTGCCAAATTATATGAGGTGAAAGCGCCGAGTGTTATCAGTAATGGTGGCTATGAACCCTGCGTGAATCGTTTTTGCTGTGATAAATGGTGGAAACGGCAATTAACCAAAAGACAAAAAACAACGGTAGATTCTATTGCGCGTGATTTAAGGCAGGTGCATAACCATGCTAAACCCTATTGTTCTGATATTGCGTTAAAGCTGCATCGTCAACAGAAAGTGATTAATCGTACTTATTTAGAAACACAGATAGCGGTTAATGAGGAAGACCAGGAATATACTTTAGCAGAATTAGCCGATGTCACAGTTTCGAATCCAGCGATTCGTCGTATGGAGTTAATTACCCGTATTAAAGGGTTTGAAGCCATAGCGCAGGAAATGGCGCATAGTGCTTTATTTATAACGTTAACCGCGCCTTCACGTTTTCATTGCATGACTAAAATTACCGTGGGTGGAAAAGTAGTAAAAGTTATCCCCAACAAAAATTATGGTGGTCAGACACCACGGGACACGCAAAAATACCTTGTTAATTTGTGGGCAAAAATTCAAGCGAAATTAAGCCGTGAGGGGATTAAACCTTATGGTTTTAGGGTAGCAGAACCGCATCATGATGCGACACCACACTGGCATTTTTTATTATTTGTAGAACCTGGCCAGGTGAATCAGTTGGTGGATATTTTTCAGCAATGGGCGATGCAAGATACGCCAGACGAAAAGGGTGCGGAGCAACACCGGGTAAAGGTTGAGCCTATCAAAACCGGGGTAAACCCAAAGACCGGCAAAGACTATTCAGCGACGGGCTATATCATCAAATACGTGTGTAAAAACATAGATGGTTATGGCGTTGATAATACGGCAGCTGACGGTGAATGGGCTGATAAAGATGCGGCGAGTTTAGCGGAAAGAATCGAGACGTGGGCGCGGACTCACAGAATACGACAGTTTCAGCAGATCGGGGGACCGAGTGTGACGGTATGGCGAGAAATGCGACGGCTAGCAGAGCAAGAGGGGTTGCTTGAGGAAGTACGACAAGCAGCGGATGCCGGAGACTGGGCGGCGTTTGTGAAAGCCATGGGTGGTCCGAATGCGTTGCGTAAAGATCAATTGGTTAAGCCAGCGTATGCGGTTTCGAAGTCTGAATATATTGATACGGAAACGGGTGAGATTATTAACGTGCCGGGTTGTACGGAATACGGTGATGATGCCAAAGAGCGTGTAATTGGCGTGTTAATGGCGGGTATTACGGTGTTAAGTCGGATGCATACCTGGCAAATAAAAGAGAATGAAAACGTGCGTAAGGCGTCCCGTAAGATCATGACGGGGATGGTTGAATTATTGGATGAGGCTTATCAACAGAATAAGCATGAATTGTTATTGCGGCGGGCGAAGCCCGCTGCCTTGGACTTGTGTCAATAACTCTACGCAAGGGGTAAGAGGTTATCGCCATCGTTTAATTATTGCACACATTTTTTAAATCATTTTCATTGCGCGGTTGTAAAGCGCTACAAGGCCAAAAGGTAAATAAAGGAGTCATTATGTCTTTTTCAATGGATATCGTATTTGTAGGTGCCACTGTGGGCTCTGGTGAGAGTAAAAAGAGTGGTCGTAAATTTGATATGGCAACGATTGATTACGCAGTCCCGGCTGAGGATTTTTCGAACGACAAGTGTGTTATTCAAAAAGCCGGTTATGAAGTGAAACAGATCGATATGGAAAAAGCGTTGTTGTCTAAGCTGCGTGACATTCCATTTGGCACAAAAATCTCTTGTCAGTTGGCAGTTGATCCGGCAAACCCTCGCCGGACGTTTGTCACTGACGTCACTGTATCCAAACAAAAAGCGGCTTAATGCAAGCAGTTTTGTGTTCGGGGCAATGGTTAGCGGAAGCCGGTCAGTTGCGTTGTGATGGCGAGCTGACAACGGTCGACGCTAGCCGTTTATTTTGGGACCTCTCCCAACTTGATCTAGCAGCGTTAAGCGCTGCGTTTGGTTCTGGCGCTGGCTTATGCCTAGCGTATTGGGCATCAGCAAAGGGACTGACGTTAATTTTGCAATTTTTAAAAACAAGGAGTTAAACCGATGCAACGTTATTTACGTTTGTTTTTTGTGTTTTCCGTGGCGTTACTGTCTGGCGCGGCTTTCGCTGAAGGTGACACGCCTACGTTAACGAGTGGCATTAGCTTTGATGGGGTGCTCGCTCAAATTACGACAGTTGCTATTGCACTGGCTGCGTTCTATGTAGGCCGTAAAGGCATTTACTTAGTGTTGGATATGCTGCGTTCTAAAAACTAAGCACAAGGGGGCTAAGGCCCCTTTTTTAATGAAGGGAAAAAGGTTGTGCAGGATTTGTATGTATTGGCGTTTTTTGTTCTTGGCTATCTCTCTACTTTGTTCATCGTTCGCGAGTGGTGAGCATATTTTCTATGTGAAATACCCAGCTGAATACCCGCGTTTTGGTAGTTTGGAAGCAGTTTGTGATTATATTTTAGGTTCTGAGCGTAAACCTGAAAATGATGTGTATTTTAAGGTTCCCCCTAACCAATGGCTGCTTGAGTATCGAGGTGTTGCATTTGAAGGGTTGGAGTGTGGCCAAGATAGTGTTTATCACCCTACTTTTTATACAGCGGTTGGTGTTCGTATTGAAGGTTGTCCAGCGGATAAGCCGCATTGGGACCCTAAAAAATTAGAGTGTGTTAAGGAAAGTCCTTGTGCTGATAAGAAAGGCCAGCCCGCTTATTTAAAGGTGAAGCGCGAGAATAGTTATCACGATTATTTTGAGCTGAACGGTTGTGAGGTGGTTGTACGCACTATGCAGTGTCGTGTAGTTGAGGCGACAGGTGAGGAATGGTGTTTTGCGACTTCAGCGGAATATACAGGCGAATCAGGCGCAGGTAAGCCAAGCGCAACATCGACGTCAGGTCCACCCGATAAGCCAGAGGAACCGGAAGAACCTGAAGGGCCAGACGATCCTGACACGCCAGAAGAACCAGAGGAACCAGAAACCCCTGGGCCGGATGATCCTGACGATGAGGGTACAGAAGAAGGGACCGAAGAGGGTTCAGAAGGCGGAAGCAGTACAACAGGTTCAGAAGAAGAGGGCGAAGAGGAAGAAGGGGATTTGACCTTTACAGGCCCGGAGTTACCGGATGACCGCGCCAATGCGGATAAGATGGCGCAAAGCTTAATGCGGCATATTTACGAAGCCCCTATCGTTAAAGCGATTAAACAACTCTCGCCGCCTAACACGGGTGGCACCTGCCCCAAATACAGTTTTGATTTAGGCACCCTGGGGATGCACACCTTAGATCAGCATTGTGACTTTATTAATCGGTTACGGGGTGCGTTGAGCATTTTATTTAAAGCCATGTGGACTCTGGCAGCTGTCATTGTGTTTTTAAAGCTATAGGCGTTGTTATGTTAGATAAAATCAGTCAAGCCATTAGCGACTTCTTAGATTGGGTCATGGATGGCATTGCGTATCTACTGTGGTGTATCGCGGACTTCTTCATGAGCTTGTTTGGCAAGGTACTGGGGTTAATTCCGGTGCCTGACTTTATGCATGATGCTAATACCATGATGGCGCACTTATCGGCTGAGTATGGTTGGTATCTGTCGATAGCCGAGTTCAGTTATGGCATGAAGGTCTTGTTTTCGGCGTTACTGGCGCGGTTTGTGATTAAGCTGATTCCGTTTATTGGGTGATGTATGACAGTTCGAGCGTATATCGGTAAGCCCAGGAACGGTAAGAGTTATAGCGCGGTTAAATATGAGCTGATACCGGCGTTAGAGTCAGGGCGACTGGTGGTGACGAATATCCCGCTTAACATGCCGGAGATACTGCGGCGTTATCCGAAAGCGAATGTACACAGCATCAGTCGTGATGCGCCATTAGACGACAAGCGCAGTTATAGGCCGGGTTACTTCAATCTGAAGCGTTGGCCCGCAGGCACGCTGTTTATCCTAGATGAGTTCAGACGCTATGTCCCGGCGGGTACCACTGAACGACAGATTGATAAGGATACGCTCGACTTCTTTGCTGAGCATGGCCACATGGTGGATGAACACGGGCAACAAAACGACATCATTCTGGTGACGCAATGCTTAAGCCAGATCGCGAAACCGCTGCATGTCTATGTCGAGGAAACGGTGATTGTTCAGCGCAATTACAACCTGGAGAAAGTCACCCGGTCGGATAAGCCAAAGATCATCAGTAAGATATACGACGGCCCGGTTACGTTGGAACGCCACCCGGAGTCCGCGTTAGCGCGGA
Organism: Spartinivicinus ruber; assembly: GCF_011009015.1. Classification (NCBI taxonomy): domain Bacteria; kingdom Pseudomonadati; phylum Pseudomonadota; class Gammaproteobacteria; order Oceanospirillales; family Zooshikellaceae; genus Spartinivicinus; species Spartinivicinus ruber. The sequence goes on along the minus strand of NZ_CP048878.1, from coordinate 3,107,749 downwards.
CCATGGATGAGTGGTTAGATACAACGACGGCGGAGTTATACAAGACCAACCAACACACAACACATGGTGTGACGGATAACAACACGACGAGTAACCGCAACAACGTGCTGAAGCAACCAGTTGTGTATCTGGGGTTGCCGTTTATGTTTGTCTCAATCCTGTATGCCGTCTACAGCGTGTTTAGCTTCTTCAATGTGCCAGTAGCAGAAGCTGAAGAAACCAAGCCAGCCAAGACACAATCAGCACCGATCAACCAGCCACAACCGATTAAGACCGTGCCTGTTACCGGGTCACAACCTTCAACAACGGTTGAGTCAGCAACACCGACAAAGGCCGTGTATTCGTATCACTGGCGGATTACAGGTGATTTTTATGACTATTGGCGAGATGGTCGGCGGCTCCGCTGGGTAATGATCGAGACAGCTTCGGGTGTGACTCGTCGTATTCGATACGACAAGAGCTGTGAGCGGTTTGAGTTGGATCCAAGTGACTTCTATTGCGTGGTTGACGATACCCGGGTAACCCGCTGGACAGGCGATAAATTACCGGGTTACGGGCGTTTCTCATTGAAGACAGCCGTTACCGGTGCGGAAGGCGAAGAAAGCTGAGGCAGCTTGCGAAATGCGCCTCGGGCGCGAGTGAGTAAGCTAACGAAGCACTGAGCCGTAGCGGTTGGTGGTTAAGAGATTTGTTGGTGAAGCTTAACCGGGTTGATCGGGTGACGGGTGGATTCACCCTCCACTCTCGGTTGGTTAACTTCGCATAATGTATATTATGTTAAATTAGTTATATAGATAAACGATTACATAGCTGTTACTGCCAACTAATTCATACTGCTCTCTTATTCAGCACCTTGTATTCAATAAACTGATTTCGTTGTATTATAAATACTCTAAACGGACATGCTGACGCTTTATTTAGCAGCTGACAACTAATCAGTTAATCATTGTTAATCTTATGGTAAGCAAATTGACAAAATATAAACTTGGTGTGGTCTATTGCTCTATTACGCTATTGTTAAACGTCGTATTGGCCGGTTGCGGCATTGAGGAAAAACAAGAGAAAACCACAGCAATGAACATTGCTAAAGCTGACAATTCCTCAAAAAAAATAATCTTGTCCAAATCAACCGCCATACAACCAGCTAAGTCAGCTTCGATGGTTAATGAAAACCGTGCTAATACATCTGCAAAACAAACCGTCAAAACAACAACAGCACAAAATAAGTCAACTAAAACTAACACCGTTAACAAGCCCTTAGTGTTGAAGGTTGATCAATCAATGCTGGATGATGATACCGACCAAAATGACCAGAAAAAGTCTTCTAGCACCGGTGTGTTACCTGATATGTTTAATGGTAATGATAAAAAGAAAAAGGTTATTTCTGGTGGTCTATTAACTAAGGACGCAACGGATAACTTATCCGATACCGTAGATGGTGCTGAAATCTCACTAGAATTAGAGACAAATTAAATATTTGCGTTAAAGCTGTAGTAACTCCAACACCTGCTGAGGTTTAGCATTGGCTTGGGCTAATACTGAAATACCCGCCTGCTGTAGTACTTGGGCACGAGAAAATGCTGCCGTTTCTGCAGCAAAATCTGCATCAACAATGCGAGACTTTGCTGATGCAAGGTTTTCATTATTAACTTGCAAATTATTGATGGTTGAGAAAAAACGGTTTTGAATGGCACCTAATTTTGCCTGTTGAAATGCAATCTGATCCAACGCATGGTCAACTGCCTTGATAGCCAAATTAGCTCCTGCTGCCGTAGACACATCAATATCTTGTAATAATTGGCTTTGTTCCAAATTACCATAAATGCCCACTCTGAAACCAACCCGATTAATTGATAAAAATGGGTTGTTAGTACTGATTTCAATTTTTCCCGCTGAAAGTAACTGAATAGAAGCCCCTGTATTAGCACCAATCGACGGTACATTAAATCCTGCATCCGTAGCATTTGCGGTTTCATTGGCTAAGTTTACATTACGCCCATCTTGTGCAATCAAACGAAATGAGTCACCAAATACTTCAGCAATAACCCCAGACTGACCTGACTTTTTATTAACAGCAGTGACAACTTTATCAATTACTTGGCTTTCAGAATCACTTGCCGTAAATGACAAACTAATGGTTACCCCATTAATTTCAACTGACTCGTTACGATCATTACCAGGGTTGACTGAGCGAGCATAAACGACAGTTGGTAATACGGTCGCTGTCACACCAGTTTGCTCTTTAACCAAGTTTATGGCGGCAGCTTTAGCGATAGCGGAAGCATTATTATTAATTGACGATGCAGTATCGAATGCAGTTACTGAAGACCCAACCGCTATTCCATTAATCACCAAGTCCCCTGTACTTAATGCTGTTGTACTTACCCTTCTGCCAACTACCCCACTGTTGCCACCACTATAAGAGCCAAACGCTAAACCGGTGAAACGGCCAATATCGGATCGTCCAAAATCAATATTAATTGGTTGTTGATTTTGAGCTACTAATGTATAGCTACCTACATAAGTTTGAGTGCCAGCAGCTGTAATTGCTACCGCAGCGGATAAACCAGAGCCATTATCATCGTAGCGAATATTACGACCATCATCGGCAATTAAAGTAATCCCTGTGTTAAGGTTACCAGTATTAATTGCACGAACGCCGGTTTGCCCAGTGGAATTATTAATGCTTGAAACAACCGACTCACGATTCACATCTGCCTCTAAGTTGGTATTGGTTGAGACATTAATGGATACATTGTTAATAATGATTGATCCATTGACTGTCGCATTGGTGGCAGCTGAAAAACCTGAATAGCCCACCACATTGGGATTCGCTCTTGCTGTTACTTCCGTTAAACCTGCAGACTTATTAATCGCAGCCGCAATAGCAATAGCGCTTCGTTCACGGTCGTGGGTTGATGCATTATCATCACTACCAGTAGGTGCCACAATGGGTACCCCATTAATCACTAAATCACCACTGGCAAGTGTGGTTGAAGCACCTGGTCGAGAGGATGAAATACCATCTGTCAATGTACTGCCTAACCTGTCTGTGGTCACTTTTGCAATTGAAATAGGTACAACATCGCCTAAATTTACCCCCGTTTGGAATAAGGTATTGGTTAATGAACCATCCAACAATTTCTTGCTATTAAAATTAGTGTTTTCAGCGACAGTTTGAACTTCGCTCAACAACTGTTGTATTTCTTCATTAAGGGCAATTCGATCAATTTCAGTATTACTATCATTAGCTGACTGTAATGCTAATTCGCGGATTCGATGTAAGTTATTAATGATAGAGGTAAACGCACCTTCTGCAGTTTGGGCTAAAGATACCCCGTCATTTGAGTTTCGAATGGCAATGGTTGACCCTCTAATGTGTGAGTCAAATCGAATGGAAATAGCAAAACCTGCAGCATCATCCTGAGTACCGGTCACCCGTAGGCCTGACGCCAGCCTGGCTAATGCATTATCTTCAGCTTGCTGGGTCGTATTGAGCGTACGTTGTGCAATCAGTGCTGTCACATTGGTATTGATGATTTGTGGCATAAAGTGACTATCTCTATTTTATAAAGAAATAACTGCAACCACTTATATTGAAAATTATTTTTAAAAAAATTTTCTGTTCTCTCAATTTTGGCTCAGCCCTGCCGTTATCTTTTCCAACAAATGTAATCCTTCATCAATTAAATTGTAGCAGTTAGCATAATTACTGCAGGTTTAATGTTGCTTACAAAAAGTTATTCTTACCAATAAAACACCTTTCGTTCTGACATATATTTGCTACTTTGAATGCTAAGAATGAAGTACTGAGGATATGCAATGAAAGGGCTTGTTGTTTGGTGTTGGGCAACTTTGATTGCCATTTCAGTTCATGCTGAACAACCCGTTACTGTTTTTGCTGATGACTCTTACCCACCCTACTCTTATGTTCACAATGGTAAAGTAACGGGTATTTATACCGATATTTTAAGAGAAGCATTTGATCAAATGACAAGCTATCAAGTGGACATTCGTCCCACACCCTGGAAGCGGGGGTTAAAATTTCTTGAGCAAGGGGTGGGTTTTGCATTGTACCCACCTTATTTAAGAAAAAAAGCCCGACCTTATATTGCCCCCTACTCTACTCCGATTTTAGCTGAGCAGTTGGTGGTGGTTTGTCGAGAAGAAGTGTTTGCTAACGGCCCTCGACCGGATTGGCCCTATGATTATATAGGCTTAACTATTGGTAGAAACAGCGGTTTTGAAGCTTTCAGTGTAGATTTTTGGCGCTTGGTTGCCAGTGACAAAATTAAAGCGGAAAGTGCCGGGGGTAATAGGATGAACTTGCTCAAAATCGCTAAAAATAGGATTCCCTGTTACGTCAACGACAAGCTGTCCATTTTCTGGGAGCTGCAACAAATGGAAAAAGAAGGTGTGTATGAACCAGCTACACATGGTCGTATTATCCAAGGGGTTATTATCAGTGCCGAATGGGGGCATGTAGGTTACACTAACCAAGGGGGTGGCCGCTTTCCATTTAAAACCGACTTTGTTAAGCAACTGGATATTATTTTAAAAAAAATGAAGTCATCTGGACGGGTTAAGGAAATAGTCGAGCGCTATGTCGTCTCCCAAGATCAATGACGATCGCATATACAGGGATTGAGTATTATATGAAACGCAAACATTGTAATAGAGTGCTTACAGTTTGGTTACTAACTGTAATGCAGGTTCTATTTGTTATAGATGTAGCCGCTGCAAATAACAATGACTGTAAAGAAATTAATATTTTACTATACAACGAATATCCTCCTCTTTATTGGAAAACACCTGATGGCTATAAAGGCGCAGCAATTAAAATCACTGAGCAATTCTTTAAGGCTATGTCAATTAAAATCAATTTCATTATCGCCAATTCCTATTTTAAAGTGATTAAATCAATCAAGGATGAACAAACCCACTTAATTCCTATTTCTAATGTTAATGCACCGAAATTACTATCCTTAGTTGAGCCCAGCTATTATAAATCAGATATTGGGATCTATGCACTTAATGAAAATATGATTTCACTTGACGAGTTTACCAAAGACTCATTGTACAAAGTCAGTGCTATTAACGTTGATATTAACCAGGTAGTTTCAGCCAAATTGCCAACCCATCATCTTAACTACCGTTATGGAGATATTAATACTTATTTCCGCCGGCTAAATAAAGGCATTTTTCGGTATCTCATTGCGGATAAAACATACTTTGGCTTGCTCAGCAATCAACCAGACTTAAAAGCGATTAAATTATCTGATTACTCGTTAGGCAAAACAAATATCCATTATGCTTTTTCCAATCAATACCCCTGTAAAAAGGTTCGCCGTGACTTTACTGGTTTTCTAAGTTCTTTAGTAAAAAATAAAGAAGCTGAAGAAATTATTAATAATGCTTATCTGGAGTATTATTACTAAGGGACGTTACTTAATAATGAAGTAATCTCTGCAGCTATTAATGCCTCTTGCGGCCAACGTTCTTCTGCCGCCTTCTCAAGGTATTGATTAGCTAGCGTTTCACCTAACCAATCGGTTATCCAGGCCCTAATAGCTTGAAGTTTCTTCTGTGCCTGTTGGCTAGCAATTTCTATAGGGGTGGTTATACCTTTTGTGATCAGTGCTTTATATAAGGTTTTAAAGGTGATTGTCCTTGTTGTTTTCGAATAGCGGAAATTCGTTGAGGAATCAAAAACCCGTCAGTATCCATATCCCCAAAATAATACACATCAGTTGCCGAAAACTGTGCTTCCAGTACCGCCAAACTGTCGCAATAAGCTTCGCTGGATAAGCGGTTCCCTTTACCGTAAACAATGGCCGAAAATTGTTGTAATTGCTGATTGGCCTGACAACAGCTGTAGTATGTGTTGGCATTTTCAACGATAAGTAACGGCTTATTACTGGTCAGACGCTTATCAAATAAAGCAAGGGGTTGAAATGGCAAAGGTTCAGGGCAATAAAAACAGTCAAGGTCAGATAACTGCAGTTGGTTATTAAATAGTCCCTTATTCTCTCGACAATTATCTAAGGCTTTTTCATCACCAAATAACTGTAAAGCTCGCTCTCTGGTAGGTAATCTATCTGGGTTAGCTGGTCGGTATTTTAAATAATCATTGATAGCTAACGCCATCTCAGTATCTTTTAGCTTGGTTATGCTTGGTGCGATAGCCGCCATTTTGGTTGGCTCCCAAGCAGTTTCATTTTTAATCCGCTCCAACTCAGGGTTAGCTTGCTTGCTATCATCACGAATAAGTACAACCGTTTCAGGCAAGCCCGTGGTTTTGTTCCATTTTTTGCTTTTGGCAGCAAGTAGAGGTTTTATCTGACTTTCCTCAACCAGCGACTTTAAAACCGCAAGGAGTTGCTTAGCCATTTTTAAATCATCGCCAAACACGCCTAGATTTTTTCTGGATTGTTTAATAGGCTGGTAAAGTACTTCTTCTACGTTAACAGTTTTATTCTTCAACTCAGCGAAAATAGCCAGTACTTGTTGTTTAATTGCTTGCTCGACGGATTGATCCATTGGTTACCACATTCCTTTTTAAAAATTCTCTTGTAATACGCTATCAGGTTGTCACTTTCTGCAGTCCCCTCACCCAAAGGGAGGGGGCGTTAAATTAGCTTAGGCATGTTCCACATGCTGCTCTATCACTTCTAATAATACATAAGGCGTATTATCGACCTGTAACTGTCGATTGGTTTTTCTGATTGCAACCCGGTGTTCAAAAATACTCAGTGATTCCCGGTCATTAATCCCGGTTAAATACACACACTGAATGCCCATTGAGCGTGCCACTTTCAACTGAGCATCCAAAAAGTCTGAACGGTTACACACCCCTAATGGGTTATCAGCAATTAAAAAAGCCGGAATCCGTTCATCAGCACGATGACGCCGTTTTTGCCGCATAGCCGTTAACAAAGAATACAACAGTACCGCTGTAGTTAAGGCTTCACCACCCGATCCTAAATCTTTTCCTACTGGCTCATAATGACGCCCAGTATCATCACACTTCAATAGATGGATACCAAATTTATCTTTAGCCGTGGAAGCACGTAATAACCGATAAAGTAATTCAGCGCCTAATACATTACCTGCCGTCGGGTTCACTTCAGGTAAGCGGCCATGCTCCATTAGCTCTTCAAACCAACGCTCAATACTACTATGGAACACATCGTAATTTTTGTTGAAGTCTAATCGAGAACCTGCTTTCAATATGGGTTTTCCCCCATAAATATACACATCTTCAGGAATCATCACCTTGGCAGCTGCCTGTAATTTTTGGTGATATTCCTTGGTATGTTGTAGCAAGGTACCGACTAATGCTTTAACAAACTGTTCTGAGCGAGATAAATCACCCTCGATATTAAGCGCAATTTGCTCGGCTTTATCCAATAATTCTTCGCACTGATTACCCAGAGAGTTGGCATCATGACGAGCTAACTCATCAACAATTGCCGGTAACTGTTGTTTGAGTTTTTCATCCTGTAATTTTGATTGCAATTGCTCAAACGCATTACTCAGCTTATCACGGCAGCGTTTGACATGATCTTCTCGGGCTTTTTGATTTTTAGTCAGTTCCTTGACCAATTCAGCCATTGCCTCAGCATTGGCTGCAGGTGAATCAGCATAAATTAAATCAGGCCATTCTGCTCTGGGGGATTGTTCATCCCATAATGGCTCATAGGTACTAATAGTGGCTTTGGCGACTGATAAGGTATTGGATAACTGTTGTATTTCGGCAAGGCGTTTTTCAAACGGCGGTATTTGCTCGCCTAACGTATCGTAATTTTCTCGGCTGCTGGCTTCTTCATGACGGAACCGATGTAACAACACATCCAAATCTTCTGCCATAATTTCTTCTGAAGTAATACTCGGGGTTATTTTATTTCTCGCCTTGGCTTTTAGTTGTTTTTGGCAACGGTCAAGATCTTCCTGTTTCTTCTCTAAATCTGCGCCGAGCTTTGCTGCCTGCTCAATTAATGTTTGTAATTGGGCTTCCAGCATCTCTTTTTGATCATGTCGAACAAGTTTACTTTGTGCTGCCCACGGCTCTGCCAATTGCTGATCAAACTGATGGTTTTTTTGATAGTTTGCGAAACCCGTTTTCGCTTCCTGCTTGGCTTTCGTTAATTCATTTAATTCGTTATTTAACGCTGTAATTCCTAGCTCGGTGACTAATTGCCGCTGGGTTTCCTGTGCTTGATCATATAATTGACGTAATACACTGATATCATGTTGCAATGCCTCTTGCTGATCTTGCTTGGACAATGCTAGCTCTTCACTGACAGGCACATCATTTGCCAGTTGATCCAGCCGCTTTAATTCTGTTTGTTTTACCGACTGCTGCCCTGTTAGTGCAATCACTTGCTGTTGCATTGTTTCAATGGTTTCAACCAGGTTATCCCACTCTTTATTTAAAACGATTTGCTGCTCTTGGTGTTGCTGTAGAGCTTGCTGCCATTCCGCTAGGTTTTCATACTGATTTAGCCATTGCGTAATGGTGTTCAAATGCTGTTGGTATTGGTGTAATTGTTGTTGAAACTGCTGAGCTTGCTGACCAATGGTTTCTTGATCTGTAATCGTTTTCTCTCGCTGTGCCTTCAGTCGTTTAAGCTGCTGCTGTAAATGCTCAACGGCTTGGGTTTGACTAACTACTTGCTCTTTCGCCGCCGCTACCGCTACCGTATCAGGAAATAGACTACGATAGTGGTTTAGTTGTTGTATGGTGGTTTGCCATTGCGCTAATTGTTGCTTAATGTCAGTTGCTTTAGTTAAATTTGTTTGCAGTTGTTCATTTAAACGGCTTTTTAACTGATTAATATATTGTTCACTGTAAATATTCGGATCATTCGGTGTAACCACATAATGTTCGGTAGCGACGACTTCTTCCAACCCCTTACAGGGTAATGAAATAATCACGGGACGATTTAACCAGTCAGGAATTTCCAATTGTTTTATTTTGTCTATAATTTCCTGATTAGCCGCATAAATGCCCGTAAACCGACCTGGGTCTCGCTGCAAAAAAGCCGCTACCTGGTCCGGATCATCTTTGTAAAAACTGGTTAAATAATCCGGATAGGCTTTTAACTGAACCGGGGTAAACTTATGCTCATCATAAAAATACTGCAGTAGCCGTTGAGTTTGTGAGTCAACCGCTAAAGATTTTAGTTGCTCCCACTGTTTTAATTCATGCTCTAACTGCCAACGTGCTTCCTGTAGTGCTTCTATTGATTGTTGGCGTCGGTTAATCACCTCTTCCACTTTATTGGTTAATTCCGCACTGGTTGGCTCAAAGCTGTGGCTGCCGGTTAAGGTAATCAGTTGCTCATTGGCCAGCAACTGTTCTCGTAATTGTTCTGCTTGCTGTTGCTGCTGTGCTAATTGGTCAAGTAACTGCTCTGCCGTTGCTAGTTTTTGCTGTAAAGACAGTTGCTCGTTATCCTGCTCACGCCGGGTTTGCTCCAACTGGGTCAATTTAGCACGGTAATTTTCCAGTTGGTCTGTTACCAGCGCTACCATTTCCGTGAGGCGAGATTGAGCCTGTTCTGGTGTTTCATTATGTTCAAGTAGCAACCGTTGCTGACTGGTTTGAGCACTTTCCAACTGGGTTTTCAACCGAGTAATGGCTGCATTATTTTGGTCATGCTGCTGACGAATGGTATGTTGCTTTTGTTTTTGCTCACCAAGTTGCTGTGCATACTGCTGCTGTTGGCTGTCCAAGTTTTGTAAGTCAGTTTGCAGCTGGTCTCTTTCATGTTCAAGACGTAGATGATATTGACAAGCTCGTCGATTAATTTCCTCCCGTACTGGTGAAAGCTGACTATCCGCTTGCCGTAACGCTTGTAGTTTAGTCTTTTCTTTACTGGTTAATTCTTGAATTAACGCAATATAATCGGCTGCATTTATGGCTTCCCTTTCTGCAATGACCGCTATTTTTTGCTGTTCTTTATCCTTCAGTTGTTGTGCAGTTGTATCATAAATCTGCTGTAGCTGAGCCTCTTGAACAACCAACTTATTCACCCCAGCCACTTCCGATTTATGCAGTGCTTGTTGTTGTTCTTGTTTGATGACATTCAGCTGCTCAGAAGCTTTTTGGAGTTTTTCATCGGTTTTTGTATAGGCTTTATGAAGCAAAAATGCAGCTTCCGCTAACTGCGCCTGATTGGTATCGGCCTCATTTTTAGCTTGGCGCCACTCAGCCGCTTTTTGATCAAAATCCGTCAGTTGTTGTTGAATTTTTCTCACCGCCGTCAATTGACGCTGTTTAACTGGCCGGTCTTGCATTTTAGTAATTGATTGCTCGGTGGTTTCCCTTAGCTTTTGTGCTGCTTCCATATCTGCCACACAGCCTAAAAAAAAGCTGATAAACTCTGCTTCTGCTTTAAATTTAAAGGCATCCTTAATGCCCCCTTCACTACGGGCAAAATCCACCTGACGGCTCATTAACCAGGGATCCAATCCAAGGTTTTCCAGTTTTTCTTCCCACTCTCTTTGAGACTGGGTTTGTTGCACTCGCGAACTTAAAAACTCTCGCACAGCCGTATAAGGTTGATCTTGTGCCAGCAGTTCATCCCACTGGTGCTTTAGTTGGTCAAATAAATCCGGTTGATTAGCAATAAAAAAGTAACGATCGACCCGTTCTGTAGCACTTTTATGGCGAAACAATAACTGCCCTAACACCAAGTGCTCTTCAGGTTCCGCCTCAAATAAATTGTTTTCACCCGTGGTTACCAAATCTACTGCAACCACCGCGGGGCGACCGGGAATTAAATATTGCTCTAGGGTTTTATCACCATTAGACTGCAGGTGTTGAACAAAACGGCGTTTTTCTGGACAAAAAACGCCTAATAGAAAAGATAGTAAAGTGGTTTTACAGGTACCATTTGCAGCAAATAATACGCCATGGTCAGGCCGTTCCCCTTCTTTAAAAATAGGGAAATAACCTTTTTTTAAAATATTACCGCCCGCAACAATATCACTGACAAAGAATTTACACAGCCGATACACCTTAGTTCTCCTCTGTTTGCTCTGCTAATTGCGGCGATAATGTTTGAGCTTGTTGCTGTTCCGTAGACGATGTTTCTTTCAATTGCGGATCTTGCCCAGTGGCTACATTTCGAAAACTATGAAATGCATAAACCGCCGCCTGACGGAGTGCAGCCTGATATGCTGGGGTAGGTCGATACTCGATGGTTTCTTCCTGATGGTCATCAAATGCTAGCAAATAATCAGTGCTCACCAGGTGTTCTAATACCCGATTAATCAATGCTAACCAACTGGCCCCTGCACCAGAGCGTTTACTATCAGGGTTTTCTTCTGGTAATTCACGAATCCGCTGGGCAGCGGTTCGCACCTGCGGGTCAAAAATATCATCGTCCGGTGCTAGCTTTTGTTCCTGGTCAGCAAATCGACGTAATACCTGAATAATGTCGTCGACCATGACAACACCTAAATCTTCTACAGGTGCATCCAAATCGGTTTCATTAGGAAATAATGCTGTGGCAATTGCACAGTGCACACACAATAGATCAGCGGCTTTATTATCCGTGCGGGCCAACATTTTGCCATAGTCCGTCAACGTGGTAGCAAAAAAGCTAGTCGCATTACGTGCTGATAGGCGTAAGCCCTCATTGGTGATGGTTAGAATTTGCAACTCCATGGCTTTTAAACCGCTTTCCACCAGTTTCTGAAAAGGCTCGCTGGAACGAAATTTTTGCAGCAGCTCAGTCATTTCTTCACTATATGGACTTAATGCTCGCTTATTACCATTACTGTAAATCAGGCTTAAATAAATCAGCCGGTTGGCTTGAGGAAAACTATCTTCGTCAAGGTATGTCATGGCAACAATCCTTAAATTTAAGCCTGGTGAACACTGAAATATGTGCTTGGATGCGTACTGGACAGCAACAATTCGTGGCCGCGATATAAACGCCCATCAGGCAACAGCAGCCGTACGTGCTGGTCCGCCTGAGGCTCAATATCTAGGTGATATTTTTCTGCCAACCGATGATCAACAACACATTGGAATACTAACATGGACATAGCGATCGGTAGTAACAGCTGGATCTCTTCCGCCAATGTTGGCTGCTCAGCCGCTTGGGCTAATAATTGGCTGAGTAAAATGGGTTCACCGGCAACAGTCGTAAACAATAACTTTAACGCTTCTCCCATCAGTGCATCATTCAGCTCAGGCTGGAAATATTCAATCAGCTCAGCGGCTTCTTCTTCCACTTGTTGATAGAGGTCACCTGATGCACTTTGCCGCTCTAAAGCCCGGTCGATGGCATCAATCATTGAGCCTGGGTCAAATAAAGGCTGACGCAGAGGTGGGTCAAACCGGGCAATAAACTCCACACCAACGGCGGCAGCATGTTCTTCTGGAGTAGCGAACAACCGTCGGGTAATGGTATCCATGGCTGGCATCACTCCTATGGAACGGCGCCGAAACAGTTTATGGCCATGACTATTAAAATCATCCGGTAGTTTTTGTAGCTGATTGACCAGCTCCATTTGCTGAATATTTAACCGCTCCAGGTTTTCTGCCAATTGTTGAAGTTTATAGCGCAGTTCTTCTTCATCACTGTTTTTATCTAAATTATCCAACACCAGGTGGTGTAATCGGCCACTTTCCTGCTGAATCTGGGTGGCTTGATCAGCCCCTTCATCAGCTAGTTGATTAATGTGTCGAAAATCTACGGCCTGGATATTCCGTTCAATACTACGACGCACGTCGCGTACTTCATTGGCTTTGCGTAAACATTGCTTACGATTTTGTTCCGTAACCGTCAAGGCATCATCCACATTGCCCCGCTCAATTAATAATTTAATGCGCAAGTTACCAATAGCAGCAGCATCCAAAGCACTGCTTTCATGAAGACCAAAATAGGCGACATAACCTGCATCGGTGAGAGCAAAAAAAGACTCTTTACCCTGACCGGTATAGACCGCTTTGATCAGCCAGAATTTACGGGTGTGATACTGATGGTGTGCGCCATCATAAAATCGATAAGTAAACGGCAGATAACGATTATCACGGTTTACTAAATGATCAAAGACTTTACCCAGCACATTTTCTAAAGCACTTGAAGGGACTTGAATTTGTTGAACCTGAAGTTGTGCCTCAGCTAAAGGTAACAAGTGTTGTAAAATTTCAGTGCGACTGGCACCCACCTGATACTCTGTTAGCTCAGCAATAATATCCAACGTGGCAAAGGCAAGCCACATTAAATCAATGTGCTCCAGTAAATTAGGCGTATCTTCTTCCTGCCCAGTTTGCCGATAAATACGGCCAGGTAACTCATAGATCGGTCGCATTATCAGGCTGGAGTGAACCACCTTGGTTACGTCTGTTGCCAAGGTACGGTTGCTTGTGCCTTCTTCTAGAATTGTTTCAAATGCTGTCACACTACGACACCCTTAACCTTCAGCCCGCCGGAGCTTCAATTGAAATTAAATAGGGTCGTCTATTCTAGTGTGCTGTTGACTAATGGCAACTTTTTTATAGGTAAGGACTACTAATAAAGGGCACTCAAAGTCATGAACATTGTTTATGCGTAATATACGACTCAATATCATCATATATTTGTAACAAGTGATTAGCATGTAACACTGACAATAGCCTTAATAAATTGCCAGTTGCATTGACCAATGCAATATCTTTTCCCTTGTTCCGTTGTTGTTCTTGTAAGTTAACTAACCAGCGAAAACCGGTTACATCGATATAGTCTGTCAGCCGGCAATCCAATACCAGATCGGAAGCACTACCCACGAGGTTCTGACTTAAGTGGTTAATAGTATTGTTATCAATGCTTTGGGGTAACTTAATGACTCTCGCATTCAAGTGATCATAAGTCAGTAGGGGCATGGTCGTGACAATCCTTTTGCAACATGCTCTTTCTAAATTATAGAGGAAGGCACAACAGTAGATGTTAATTATACTCTTCGCGAATGATTTTTAGGCTTTGTTAGCGTCTCTCAGTCTATGCCGCTACCAACTGTTTACAATAAAGTCACAACACGAATCGATAAACCAATTAAGACGACACCTGTTACTCGGTCAATCAATGGCCCCTGCCGTTGTAGCAAGGCCAATACCCGTTGCTGAGAAATTAATACAGCAATAAGACAGTACCAACCACCATCAATCACCATCACGGTTAAGGCCATTGTCAATTTTTCCAACCACCCCATTCCTGGCTGAATAAACTGACTGAATAATGCAATAAAGAAAATCGCCAGCTTAGGGTTTAACAATGAAATTAGTAATCCTTCTTGTGCTGCCTGTTGCCAGGTTGTGACTTTACAGCCAGTAATGTGGCCTTTATCTCCAGAGGTAGCACGCCAGGCTTTTACGCCTAACCAGGCTAAATAGCCTGCCCCAATTAAGGTAACGGCTTGTTGCAATGAAGGATAAGCAGCAAAAACCACTGCTAGCCCAGAAATTGACAATAAAGCATACCCCCCCACGCCAATTGCATGTGCAATGGCCGTTACCACTCCCAAACCACGAGAGCCACTCACAGTATTTCTCATCACCACCGCCAAACTAGGGCCAGGTGAGATAGCTCCTAGAATACAAACCCCTATTAACGCTAACCAATTGGTCAACTCCACGGCATACCCCTTTCACATTAGCCTGAATCAAAGTGCTGGTTTGCTCTACCCAGCGTATTTACTTTATCCAGGAAATTATCATGAGTGAAATGGATTTTTTACATATAAAGTATGATTATTTGTAATGGTCTCCACGGGGGAGGATTGATAAAATATTCAGGCTAGTATTGCTGTAAGGCTTTTTCTACATCAATACCAAAGGTGATAGCACCGATCACCCGACCAGTTTTAGGGTCAGCAATAGACAAACTCACTTGAGCTTGAAAGTGTTGACTGGATTCATCATATTGAATTTCATCGATGAAAATTGCATTTTTACCAATGAGTACAGTGTTTTTATATTTACTTTCGTCCCCTTGCCAATAGTCAGAGGTAATATCACTCTGTCCTACATTGAAGCCTTTAATATCCATCACAAAAACTTCAGCAAATAAACCATTGGATTCTTTTTTTATTTTTTTTAAATAGCTAGATAAGTTGTTCGCTAATACAGAGTTAATCAAAGGTTGTTCGTTGTTCTTCAACTCACCTAGCCACTGTTGATCAAGGGATAGCTCCTGTTGTAGCGTTAGCATCCGGTGTTTGGCGTTTTGTTCGATGATAGTATTAATTACCACAGGATGGTGTGCAATTGCACGCAATCGACTATTGGCTAGCTGCAAGAGTAAAAGCCGATCCTGGTCTGTTAATTTAATTTGCTGCGAAGTACAAGGCCCTACAGCTTGATTAAAGCGATGCAAGAACAACGGGTTTTTACTTAAAAAATTATTAGAAAAATATACCCCCAACGGCGTAAACTTAGTAAATATTGATGTATAGTTATTTTCTACCCCTTGCTTGATCAGTTCACGGTTAAATGCTTGGCTATTGGTTAACACCACTTCGATGCGGCCCTGCTCTAACTGATGCACTAGCAGTGCTAATGATCGTGCTTTTGTGGCTATTTTGTAGCCTCTATCAGACAACCAGTTAGCTTCATTAGAGTCACTCTTTACACCAATGATTGCCTGCTTAAAACTATTTTGCTGCTTCTTTGGGTGCAGGTCGTTCTTAAAAAACCAAGCCCACTTTTCCAGGACTAATGGCGCAGATAGCTTAGCAAATAAGTTGACATTATTATCTTCTGCTACTGCGAAATAACCGTGTGCCACTTCAGTTTCAACTTCCTTAATTGCCCGATTCCATGGCATTAACTTAATGTTGTAATTCTTATCTAAGGTATTAAAAACACATTTTATCGACTCTATCGCCTCTCCTGTTAGAACCTCATCGACTTTGACTTGATAAGGTGGAGAAATATGCGTGCGTAGCTCAATAGACACTTCCTGACTGGCAGCGGGTTCATTATTGACTATGAAACCAATGAGTACCAGTATGCCCCAGAATTTGGCGATGCGCATAGTGACAGCCATACATCCACTATTGAGATTTTAAAATAAGCTTAGACTTTAAAAATAAGCATAGTCGGTTTTACCTAGGGCCTGTTAACACTATTTGAATGTCACTGTTGCCACTGTAAAAGCCCTATCACTCCAGAGCTATGGGCGAATACATTGACTCACTTAACTTTTTAAATACCTGCTGCCTAAACCATTGATGGGCAGGATCATTATGATGAATTCGATGCCATAATAAGTGATATTGATACTCCGGCACAGGCACTGGGAGCGTTTGATAGCAGAGGGGTAAATAACGGCAAGCATTAATGGCAATATGTAAAGGAATAACCAGTAACATTTTGCTTTCAGTTAACACAGAAAATGCCGCCGAAAAAAATGGTACTTCAACGGTAATTTGACGTTTGAGTTGCTGTTGAGACAGCCAATGATCAAGAAAACTGTCTTTATCCCCACCGGTTTTAATCGTCACAAAAGGCCAGGCTAGTAATTGTTTAACCGTTATTGTTGATTGGCTAGCGAGTGGATGGTGCTTGCTCATTAAGCAAACTGGGTAATCCTGGCCAATGAATTGGCCATGTAAGTTTTCAGGGATATCGCCAGTATTCATTGTTGACACCAAGTCAATGGGTAAGTGGCCCAGTTGAGTTAACCAATCTGGTTCCCATAGCCGATAATTGAGTTTTATTTGAGGGGCTTGGTCATACACCTGTTGTACAATTTGCGGCAAAATATACTGGGCTACATAGTCGGAAGAAGCTAACACAAACCGGCGTTCACATTGCGCTGGAGTAAAAGTCTCATCAATCAACAGTGCATCAATATCACCAATGAGTTGTTTCAGCTTGGGTAACAAAGCAGTTGCTCGAGCAGTCAGAAAAAACTGGCTACCTTCTCTAACCAATAACGGGTCATTGAAATACTCTCGCAATTGAGCAAGATTGCGACTCATCGCTGACTGGGTTAAGTGCATTTGTTCTGCCGCACGGGTCACATTTGCGGTAGTCAATAAACTATACAACGCATGGAGTAGATTAAGATTGAGTTTTTCTTTTTCCATTTGACGCCTGTTTCAATTTGTTGGTACTTGTACCTGTTTATCAAATTTCAGACTTATCAGACAGGATAAGCTTTGCCGACACACTCAATTTCCTGCTATTGTAATCGCCATTTTTAATATCAAAGCTGCAACTTTTATACAGTGAAATGGCTGTAACACATTTGCCTTATTTTTTACAAACAGTCAGGCAAAATGCAATTGATGCGCGTTCTAACAGCAGTTTCAACTGGGAGTATCATTATGAATTGGCTGAAAATTACTGTTCCCATTAGCATAATTGCCGGAGCACTTATCATCAGCTGGCAACTCAGCAATAGCAAGCAAAAACCTGATACAGAAGCCAAACCGACTGCCAAACTACCAGTAGATACCCGGTCTGTTACACCAACCCAAGTACATTTTTCCATTACCAGTCAAGGTACTGTTAAGCCCCATACAGAAACCAGCTTAATCTCACAAGTATCAGGCAAGGTACGTTCTGTTTCGTCGGCATTTGTCAGCGGAGGGACTTTCAATAAAGGCGATACCCTGCTAACAATTGACCCTCTCGATTATCAGGTTGCAGTTGCCCAGGCAAAAGCAACATTAGCGCAGGCAAAAGCAAAATTAACTGAAGAACAAGGCAAAGCTAAAACAGCTGAACGGGACTGGTTGCGAGAAGGACGACGCTTAAACCAAGCCAGCGATTTAGCACTACGCAAGCCTTATATCATAGAAGCCCAAGCTGCCGTTAAGGCTGCTAAAGCAGACTTAGCCAAAGCTGAACATTATTTAACCCAAACAGTTATCCGTGCCCCCTATGACGGCATGGTTAAAAATAAACAGGTCGATGTAGGACAATTTGTGAGTGCAGGTAGTAATTTAGCGGTTATTTTTGCTACCGATTATGCCGAAGTGCGGTTACCCATTAAGCGGAGTGACTTGGCTTTTCTACAATTACCTGAATTTGGTAACAGCAAAACTAAAGGTCCAGCCGTTACCTTAAGTGCCTGGAATGCTCCCTCCCCCATCTGGCAAGCTGAAATTACTCGGCAGGAGGGGGTTATTGATGAAAAAACCCGCATGCATTATTTAGTAGCTCGGGTAGCAGACCCTTATGGTTTACAACAAAATAGTCAAAAAATGGAGCAAGTCCCACTGTATTTAGGGTCTTTTGTTAAAGCCCAAATTAGTGGAATTACCATAGCAAACCTCTCTCCAATCCCGCGACACTTGCTGCGTAAAAATCAACAGTTGCTGGTTGTTGATCAAGCCAACACTCTACAGTTACGTACTGTAAAAGTGGTAAGAGAAGATGCTGACTTTGCTTACGTAAAGTCTGGTTTACAAACAGGTGATCAACTTTGCTTAACCGCCATCCCTTCGCCTGTGAGTGGGGCAACCGTTGTTGTTAATAATGATTCAAAACTGTCAGCCAACGAACAGCCTACCGTTGCTAGCTATAGTGAAAAAACCAATACCCAAGCTGGCACCAAACAGCAAAAACCAATTGAAAAAAACCATGGCACTGATGAACCAGCTGCCAATAATACACCCAGTGAGGGGTAACGATGCAGTCAAACGCTACCCATAATAAAGGTATCATCGCTTGGTTTGCGGCTAACTCCGTTGCAGCCAATTTGTTAATGCTGTTTTTACTTGCCTTAGGTATCGGCTCAGCGCTGTCTATTAAAAAGCAGATGTTCCCTGACATTAAGCTCGATACGATCGTTGTATCAATCAACTACCCAGGTGCTTCACCCAGTGAGGTTGCACAAAGTGTGACTTTACGGGTGGAGTCAGCCGTTCGCTCAATTGCTGGTATAAAAAAAATGGATGCAAGAGCAGAACAGGGTTATACGGTCATTATTTTGGATATTGAAAAAGGCTTTAATGTTGATGAAAAACTGGACGAAGTGCGTACAGCTGTTGATAGCATTACCAGTTTTCCGAAAGCAGTAGAAAAGCCCAGTATTCGTAAAGTAACGCCCAAAAACCGAGTTATTTGGGTAGCCCTTTATGGCGATGTCAGTTATTCCACGCTGCATCAAATCAGCCTGGAAGTCAGGGATGAAATTCAGTCATTACCGGAAGTGAGCAAAGCAGAACTTTTGGGTGCACGCAGCGCTGAAATTGCCGTTGAAATTACTGAAACGCAACTACAAGCCTACAACTTAACCTTTGCTGAGGTAGCTGATGCTATCCGTAATAGCTCTGTGGATATTGCAGGCGGCACCATCAAAGCAAAAAATGGTAACATCCAATTACGGGCTGAGGGGCAAGCACAAACAGAAACGGAGTTTCGGGATATTATAATTCGAGCCAATAGTGATGGCTCGTTGCTGCGTCTAGGGGATATTGCCACCGTATCTGATAGCTACGAAGATACCGGGGTATTTTCTCGCTTTAATCAAAAAATATCGATTGGCCTATCAGTAGAAGCAGCCGGTGACAATGAAATTGCGACTTCAGCTGCCGTCAAACAGTACATTGCTGAAAAACAAGCCTCACTGCCCGACACCTTGCACATTGATTATTGGGGGGATACCTCATTTTATCTGCAGGGCCGCCTGAATATGATGCTGGAAAATATGGGGGCTGGTGCATTGTTAGTGTTTCTGGTGCTCACCCTGTTTTTACGGCTGCGGGTAGCGTTTTGGGTCGTATTAGGCATACCCATCAGTTTTCTGGGGGCTATCTGGTTGATGCCTGTGGGCCCATTCCCCGTATTTATTAATATTGTGAGTTTATTTGCTTTTATCCTGGTGCTAGGGGTCGTCGTCGATGATGCCATCATTATTGGTGAAAGTGCCTACAGTGAAATTGTCCAAAGTGGCCATAGCCACCAAAGCGTTGTTACAGGGGTTAAACGGGTAGTGGTACCTGCTACCTTTGGGGTGCTAACGACCATGGCTGCATTTGCCCCGATTTTAACCGTGGGTGGCACGGCTGCGCCTTTTTTTGAATCTATCGCTATGGTGGTCATGCTGTGTTTATTTTTCTCTTTGGTTGAGTCTAAACTGATATTGCCCGCTCATCTGGTGCATATGAAATATACAGTCAATCAGCAAAATTGGCTGACCCGCTTGCAAGATAGGATTGATAGTAAACTGCAAGCTTTCATCCAACGCTTTTACCTGCCCTGGCTAAGTAAAGCATTAACTTATCGGTATACGACAATTGCGATATTTGCTGGCATGCTCATTATTACTGTTGGTGTACTAAAAGGGGGGATTGTTCGTTTTATTTTCTTTCCCAATGTACCTTCTGACTTTATTGAAGTGGCCTTAACCATGAATGAAGGCACCTCCAATGAAGCGCGTAATAAGACACTGCAGCATATTGAACAGGCGCTGGCCACCATTGATCAACATTATGCAAAAGCTAATTCAAATCAGCACTTAGTCAAGCATATGCTCACCTATACAGAAGACGAGCAACAAGGTGACATTGTTGTGGAGTTAACCAAATCAGAAACACGGCAGTTAGATGCTAATGCTATCACTGAACAATGGCGTAAAGCGGTGGGTAGTTTACCTGGTATAAAACAGTTGAACTTTGATTCCAGTACTAATGCTGGTGGGGGTGCTCCCATATTTTATCAACTTTCCAGCCGTAACGAAGTGGAATTAACCAAAGCTGTGCATGAGTTTAAAGCCCATTTAGCCAGTTATGACGGGGTGTTTGATATTGAAACCAGTTACAGTTCTCCCCAACCTGATCAGGTATTAAGCTTATTACCAGAAGCCAAAGCCTATCAGTTGCGGTTAGCAAATATTGGTGAGCAACTGAGACAAGGGGTACATGGTGAAGAAGTGCAAAAATTCCAACGTGACACCTCGGAAGTGACTGTTGTACTCCGTTACCCAAAAATAGAGCGCTCTCATTTAGGGGATTTGGGCAATTTTAAAGTCAGGGTGGATGGTGAAAACAGTATGCCACTTAATCAAGCCGTTAGCTGGTCTGAACAAACGGCACCGGCCTCAATTCGCCGGCTTAACGGCAGAAATGTGGTTACTATTAGTGCAGATATTGATCCCAGTAAAATTGAACCACAAACGGTGATTCAAACGTTGGAAGAAGATTACCTTCCCCAATTAAAAGCCAACTACCCTTCCCTAACCACTGATTTAGAAGGAGCCAGTCTGGAAGAGCAGCAAACCCAGCAAAAAATGATTACAGCAGCGTTGTTTGCCTTATTGTTAATATATGCATTGATTGCCATACCGCTTAAATCGTATAGCCAACCCCTATTAATTATGGCCATTATTCCCTTTGGTCTAATTGGTGCCGTAGCTGGACATTGGTTATTTGGTTTATCCTTGAGTATGATGTCTATTTATGGGTTAATTGCCTTAGCTGGCGTATTAGTAAATGATAGCTTAATTTTGGTTGACTTTATTAACCATTCCCTCAAACAAGGGAAAACCTTATCAACAGCTATTTTAAACTCAGGTAAAACTCGCTTTAGAGCCATTATGCTCACCTCAATCACCACCTTTTTAGGGCTAGTGCCGATTATTTTAGAACAAAGTTTACAAGCACAAATTGTCATTCCAATGGCTGTGGCCTTAGGGTTTGGAATTTTGTTTGCCACAGTAATCACACTATTTTTAATCCCCGCTTTATATGGCATTTTTATTGATATCCAAAAACTGGCAGCTAAATCTACTAATAAAAGTAATAACCCACTTAACGTAAAAGCCCTGCCAGACAACCATTAATATACAGTCGCTATTAGCCATCTATTATTTTTTTAACTGCCAATAGCGACGTTTTCTTCCAGCTCTGCAAAAAATCATCATAAGCGGTATAAAGTCACCTTTACCCTTTCCATTACCAAATCTATACTGACTGCAACTGTCGGTGAATAGTGATGTTAACTTTTACTGACGATGATTGAGCTTTTCACTACTATTCTAAACAGTGACATCCTGTCAGGCAGTCTCACAGAATAGATTATCAATCAATATTGCATAGCCAAAGCGTCAGTTTTTTAGGGGCTAGTCTGTTACTGCAAGGCTAACGACAGCAGCACTAGTTGAATTAAAAAGTGCTAAAAGGGGCGGCTGTCGAAGAGTAGCAACAACTCCTAAAAAGCATTCGCGAAGGGTATAAATAAAGGGAATTAGACCATCAGGAGGGATCTATGAAATCCACCAAGCTAGTATCGCTTGTATCTTTTGCCGTTGTCGCAAGCGTTGCTTCCAATTCAATTTTAGCCGCCAGTCAAGGCAAAGAGGACGATATTGAACTTTATGGGGAGATAGAAGTTCGATCAGTCAATCGTGAAGCTACTGACTTAGATACCTTTGTTGATAAAGCCAGAATAGGCTTAAAAGGTGCCCATGAGCTATCTAATATGGCTGGCTCAAAAGCCCGTTGGCAAATAGAATATAATCTGCCAGTTAATGGCCCAGCAAACAGCTCTACTGACACAGGTGATGTAAGTTTACGTAAAGCTCTTGTTAGTTTACAGGGAGGTTATGGTGAGTTCATTTTTGGCCGACAAAATAACATCTTAGCTGATACTAAAAAGATTGATACCTTTAAAAATGATTCAGGCACATTTTTGTTTGCACCTGATCGTGTAGGTAACGCTATTTCCTATGTCACTCCTACAATAAGTGGCTTTCATGGTTATGTACAGTTAGCTACGGATGCATTTACAGAAACACCTTCTGGAGATGAGGATGAAGTTGATGCAACCATATTTGGTATAAACTATTCAGATGATACCTTCTATTTTGGTATCTCTCGTTTTGATTCTGAGTCTGATTATATACCTACAGAGATTGGTGTCACTTCACTAGGTTTTTCTGTTTCATTTGGTGATTTTAGTGTATTTGGCACCTACCAAGATGAAGAAGATGACACTCAAGCATATGGACTAGGGCTTGGTTATTCTATGAATGACTGGACATTTAAGACTGGTGTCAATGGCTTTACATCTGATAAAGATGGCTCAGGAAAAAGCTTTGGTAGAATGGATGGCGACGATGATGAAGGCAATGCAGTCTTTTTCCTAGCCGAATATGCCTTAGGCCATGGTGTTTCTACGTTTGCTCAATATGTCTACTATGATGATGATGCTGAAGACGAAGGTTTTGGTGGTAGCGCTTTCTCAGTCGGTATAGCTGCAGACATCAGTCGTACACTAATGTAGTCAGTTTTTTAATAAAACCGCGTTAGCAGCACTTGTATTTAGGGGTGCTGCTAACAGTAGTTTGTTTCAATTTACTTGGTTTTCATCCAGTACTGATCATCAATGGCTTTGGTTTCTTCACTTAAATGAGGATTATCGATATTAAACACCATTCGTTGATCCATTTTCACTTTTTCGAAAGTACTTTTGACTAATGGGTCACTTTCAAAAAACTTGATAAACGAGCCATCTTCATACGCTTTTTTAAAACCATTGGTTAATGCGTCCGCTAATGGTTTAGCAGCGGGTGACACAAAGAAAAACATAGGGAATTTATATACCACCATTAGTTTATCATCCACTACCAAGTCAGGTAGCTTATCCACGCGACTGGCCACTTCACTATAGGGCTCGATAACGGCTCTTGGGAATAAGTCAACTCGCCCACCGTTCACCAATTTAAAGATACTTTCAAAGTTAGCCACTTCCTTGACCTTAAAGCCGCCGGACTTGAGTACATCGACATCAGCCCAGCCTTGTCCTTGAATCATGGTTAATTTATCCAAGTCTGCTTTGGTTTTAATATCACCTAATTTGGCTGCCATGGTTTTATTCGTGATAAAAATACGATGCCCTAACAGCCCTCTAAAGACTGGAAAACGAATCGGCAACAACCCTTCTTCTAATGATTTACTAGCCCCTAGCCAATCAACACTCAGCTCCCCTTTTTTCAGTAAATCTACTTTTCGATCCTGGGCATTTACCACTGACCGATAGGGCTTCATATTAGCTGTCTCGCCAGATTTCTCGACCAGAAATACAAGCAATCGGCTGGCATAAGCATCTAAATCAGAGCCTTTTCGTAATACCGGGTGAGTAATATCAATGGCTGCAAACACACTGGTAGTGCCTACAAGATATAGGAGGGCAAGGATAAAAATAGGCTTGAGTTTCATTTTTCTACTTCTCTTCTTGTGACTGCATAATGAAAGGTCATAGCAAAATTTCACTCTAAGCCTAGTGCAAGACTACAAAAAATTCCAAATAGTTAAAGGCAAAATTGATTAGTTAACTTGCTATACATTTTAATTGGCATGAAAGTTGTCGAAGATGGTATGAAAGAAATGCATGTTATAGGTGCATCTCAGATGACGGAGGGCGAGTAACTAAAGCAACTCATTAACTTAAATAGAGTGGAGATTGGCATACTACAAATAATGAAACAGGAGGGGGAAATAAAAAAACGTATTGAGCAGATTATCAATGAAGTAACCCAATAACGGTTATTAGTGGTTACTATTCCTAGTATTGGTTCAATAATAACTGATAATCTTTGCCGGTTTTTATCTTATAAATCACATCAGATACACCAGATAAACGGTCTTGACGTTTTTTGTGCAACGCTGAGCACAGCAAAACCGAATAGCCTGGCTAAACATATCATCACCTAACATCATGTGCTTTATTAGAAAGAGTAAACGCCTTACTGCCCTTGCCTGGACTGCTCCACATAATATAAGGCTTTATTAGCATGTTTAATACAGGAATGAAATTTCTCAACTGCTTGAGCCGTCTTTGCTAAAGAAAGCAGCCCTACTGCTTTAGAATAACTCAAAGTACCTGCAAAACCCTCCGCCTTAGCAATATCCATTCTTTCCCAGGTCGTATTTACCAAGGCAGCACATTGCTCGCGATAGTTATGTCGTGCAGAACAAGCAGCTAGCAAAGTAATTAATAACAACAAAATAGCGACAACTGATTTGTTAAGCGTATTTTTCATTTCCAGTGGTTCCTGTCAAAATAGCTATTATTTTGATTCAAGCATGCTATTAACTGACTCATAAGTCAAAGTAATACTGACTATTCCTTCTGCCAAGCTTGATTTGTTATGCCTTACATTGACATTATCCAGCATTGATCGCACACTTTTTGGCATCAATTAATAGCAAATTTACTAGATACTCACTAGTAATAACCTGTAGTGCATATGTAATCAGCATTGGAAGCTCTATAAAAGTTAAGGTGTAAACTTATGACAACCCCCATTTCAATTGCAGGCCTTTCAATTCATGCTGAGTTGACGCCAGCTTATGAAACCATTTTTACCGATGAAGCTATGGCATTTATAGCTGAACTGGTTAAAGAATTTCAATCCCAACTGAGCACATTATTAGCAGAACGGAAACAACGCCAAGCGCTTTTTGATAAAGGGACACTGCCTGATTTTTTAACTGACACAGCCGAAATTCGAAATCGCGACTGGAAAATTGCAGGGATACCTGCTGACTTGCAAGACCGCCGAGTTGAAATCACTGGGCCGGTTGATCGTAAAATGATTATTAATGCCCTCAATGCCAACGTTAAAGTGTTTATGGCGGATTTTGAAGACTCTCAGTCGCCCAGCTGGGATGGTATTGCTCAAGGCCAGGTTAATTTGCGCGATGCCAATGTTGGCACCATTGAATATACCCACCCTACGACAGGTAAAGAGTACCGATTAAAGGATGATCCTGCGGTATTAATTTGCCGGGTCCGCGGCTTACATTTACCAGAAAAGCATATTACCTATGACAATACACCAATTCCTGGCTGTTTATTGGATTTTGGTTTGTATTTTTACCACAATTTCAAAACCCGTTTAGCCAAAGGCTCTGGGGTCTATTATTACCTTCCCAAATTACAAAGCCATCAGGAAGCTGCTTGGTGGTCACAAGTTTTTAAATTTACTGAGCAAAAATTTAAGTTGGATTCAGGCACTATCAAGGCTACAGTATTGATCGAAACGCTGCCTGCGGTATTTGAAATGGATGAAATTTTATATGCAATGAAAGAGCATATTGTTGGATTAAACTGTGGCCGCTGGGATTATATTTTTAGTTATATTAAAACCCTGAAAAATCACCCAGACAGAGTTTTACCTGATCGTCAACAAGTAACAATGAATCAGCCTTTCCTCAGTGCTTATTCCCGTTTGTTAATTAAAACCTGCCACAAGCGTGGCGCGATGGCCATGGGGGGGATGGCGGCTTTTATTCCCAGTAAAGACCCAGCTGTTAATGAACAGGTGATGGAAAAGGTAACATCTGATAAAACCCTGGAAGCAAGCAATGGGCATGATGGTACCTGGGTAGCACATCCTGGCCTAGCAGATACAGCTCTTGCAGTATTTGATCAATACATACCGGCAGATAAACCCAACCAGTTACATGTGCTTCGTGAAGAAGACCCAACCATTACAACAACAGATTTATTAGCCCCTTGCCCTGGGGAAAGGACGGAGCAGGGAATGCGTAATAATATTCGTGTCTCTTTGCAATATATCGAAGCTTGGATTAACGGCAATGGCTGTGTACCCATTTATGGATTAATGGAAGATGCTGCCACAGCGGAAATCTCACGTACCTCTATTTGGCAGTGGATTAAACATCAAAAGGATCTGGATAATGGCCAGGTGATAACCAAAGCCTTATTTAGAGAAATGCTTGACCAAGAAGCAACGGTTGTACAACAAGAAGTGGGTAAAGAACGTTGGAAACAAGGCCGTTTTGAAGAGGCGAAAAAAATATTGGATGATATTACTACTCGAGATGAGTTGGTCGAGTTCTTAACCCTACCAGCTTATGGGTATTTACCTTAACAAGACAATACGCCTATTCCTGCGGGACAGACAAACGATATAGAACCTTGTGAGGCATGGATGCTGATTAGAGCATCCGGGGAAGGTTGTGACCATAATGGATCATGGGAATACAGTTTATGCAACAAGGAACATTCAACTGCCTGCATGTTCTGGACTGTTTATCTGTCCCTATCAGCAAATTAAATATTTATTTCACCTTCCCCGCCACCTCTACAATTAACCGCCGTAACCATTGGTGTGCTGAGTTATGTTGTAATAGTGGGCTCCAGGCCATTTTTAATTCAAAGGGTGGGATTTCAAACGGTGGTTGTTTAATCACTAACTGATTGTTTTTTTGTTGTAATAATGCTGCACGGGTTGGCAGGGTTGCCACTAAATCTTTTTCCTGGGCTAATAAAGTAGCCACTTGATAATGCCGGGTAAACACACTGATATTGCGTTTTTTCCCTAGTTTAGCTAAGGCTTCATCAACCCAACCCAGTCGTTGTACATCTTGTGGCGTAATCCCCACACCAACACCCATCCCCGTTTTACTCACCCAGATATGTTGTGCCTGCAAATAATTCGCTAAGTTAAAATCTGCTAAAATAGGGTTTTCCACGCTGATTAAACAGGAAAATGTATCCTGCCAAATAGTGGTTTGATGGAAAGACTGAGGCATTTCATCAAACCGGTTTATCGCCATATCCACCCTCCCCTGTTCAACATCTAAAAAACTGACATCGCTGGGGGTGAGTACATCCAAAATCACTGTTGGCGCTTCATGGCGAAGCCTTTTTAATACTGCAGGAATCAGCGTAGATTCTGCATAGTCGCTGGCCATAATGCGGAAAACCCGTTGACTATGCCGAGCATCGAACGCTTTTTGCGGTTGTAAAGCTTGCTCAACCTTGGCTAATACATCGCGAATGACGGGTTGTAAGTCCTGGGCTCGTTCTGTTGCGGCCATCCCTTCACTGGTGCGAATCAACAGCGGGTCATCAAACAGCTCCCGTAACCGCCGCAGCCCATTACTCATGGCCGGCTGGGTAATCCCTAAATGGGCAGCCGCTTTTGTCACATTACGTTCTCTAAGTAGCACATCCAGGTAAACTAATAAGTTTAAATCCACTCTCGCTATATTCATTTTAAAAATACCGAAGATAAAAAGTATAAACTTCCTAAATCATCTCACAGTTTCTACTATTTGTCCTGGCCCAAAGATTTCATCGAATACCAAAGATTCTGGGCTATAGTTTACCCAACGCACGACTAAGGGCCCCTACCAATTAATATGTATAAAGGGGCAGGCTAATCCAACGTAATTAACCACAAGCCAATAATGACAATGATATTTGGCGTAGCAACAGCATCCTAACAGTCCACAGGAGTCATGGTAATGGCCAGCTACAACCGTACTGATGAAATCATCCGCATCGAGCAAGATTGGCAAAATAATCCCCGTTGGCAGCATGTTAAACGCGATTACTCAGCAGCTGATGTGGTGCGTTTAAGAGGCTCAATTAAAATAGATTATACCTTCGCCAAACAAGGGGCTGAAAAATTATGGCAATTAATTCATGATCAATCAGGTAAAGGTTTTGTCAACAGTTTAGGTGCATTGACGGGTGGCCAGGCAGTTCAACAAGTGAAAGCTGGGGTAAAAGCGATTTATTTATCCGGTTGGCAGGTAGCCGCCGATAATAATACGGCACTGACCATGTATCCCGACCAGTCATTATACCCGGTAAATTCTGTCCCTTATGTCGTAGAAAGAATTAATAACGCTTTTTCACGGGCTGATCAAATTCAATGGCAAAAAAATATCGGCCCAAATGATCCCAATTATATTGATTATTTTGCGCCGATTGTGGCTGACGCTGAAGCTGGTTTTGGTGGTGTATTAAATGCTTATGAATTAATGATGGCGATGATCAAAGCTGGTGCCTCCGGTGTCCATTTTGAAGATCAACTGGCTGCAGTAAAAAAATGTGGTCATATGGGAGGCAAGGTATTAGTACCTACCCGAGAAGCTATCCAAAAATTAGTGAGTGCCCGATTAGCTGCTGATGTTGCAGATACCGCTACCTTGGTTATTGCTCGTACTGATGCGAATGCGGCCAACCTTATCACCTCCAATATTGACGAATATGATACCCCCTTTATTACCAATGAGCGCACCAAAGAAGGCTTCTACCAAACCAATGCTGGAATTGAGCAGGCAATAGCGAGGGGGATTGCCTATGCCCCTTATGCCGATTTATTGTGGTGTGAAACAGCCACACCTGACTTACAAGAAGCCAAGCAGTTTGCTGAAGCGATTAGAGATAAATATCCCGAGCAATTACTCGCCTACAATTGCTCGCCTAGTTTTAATTGGAAAAAACATTTAGATGACGCCACTATTGCAAAATTCCAACGGGAATTATCAGCCATGGGCTATAAATTCCAATTTATCACCTTAGCAGGTATCCACTCTATGTGGCATGGCATGTTTGATCTCGCCTATGATTATGCCCGTAATGATATGGCAGCTTATGTTAAATTGCAGGAAAAAGAGTTTTCAGATGCAGAGCGAGGTTACAGTTTTGTAGCTCATCAACAAGAAGTCGGCACAGGCTATTTTGATGATATGACTAATGTGATTCAAGGTGGAGAATCTTCAGTGACCGCACTAACGGGATCAACTGAAGAGGAACAATTTTAATCACTATTTTCAATCCTGTGATGTATTGCACCTGTATAACCGGTAAGAAAGTTATGAGAAATAATTAAATAATAATATTTTTATTAAGATGCGTGATGCCTATTGAACTAATTCTCTAGTTAAATAGGCATTTTTTTATCAGAAAATAACTGAATTAATATTTTTAGTTACTCTTTTTTTACACTTAACCACACCATTCCTCCAATAACTAATGCCATGCCAACAAAGTGATAAAGTGTGAAAGCCTCATTTAGCACCACAATGGCTAATACAGTAGTAATAACAGGCCCTAACGTAGCAATTAGTGAAGTTTGTTCCGAACCAAGCCGAGCAATTGCTTCACTCACCATAAATGAGGGGAGCACTGTGCTAACAATGGCAATCATTGCCGCAATAATAATAACTGGCATGCTCACCCTAAGGTCCATCAATTGATGGGTTAATAAAAAGTGGATAATGATAGCCAAACTAGCAGATCCCATTGCAATACAAGTAAATAGCCTGCTTCCTACTTTTACTACCCGCTTTTTGCTAAATAAAATATAACAAGCAAAGGCAACTGCACTGGCAAATATATACATACCTCCTACTAATGTATAATGGTTTGATACTTTAAAGTCATGAGTAAAAATTAACATTACCCCTAAATAAGTAGTAAAGAGTACCCCTGTAGTCTTTTGAGTAATAGGTGTTTTGTATACTATACGGCTAATAACTACCACTAGTGTGGGGAAGATGAACAAAATCAGTCGCTCTAATTGAGCCGATACCATGGTTAAACCAACTAAATCCAGATAGCTTGCCAGATAATAACCCAACAAACCAACAGCGACACAAGGCCAAAACTCTATTTGCAATGTGGCTAAGGAAGTTGATTTGCTAAACAGTAACCAAATGCCAATTACTAGGTAAAAAGGTAGAGAAAATAACATTCTTAATGTCATTAGAACAACACTATCAACACCATACTGATAAGCCAGTTTGACAAAAACAGGTTTAATAGAAAATAGAATGGTAGCTAAAATAGCTAACCCAAACCCAACTGATTGGTTGCTGATAATTAAAGAACTAGCGGATTTTGCTTGATCAGCCTGTTTAACACCACTCACCTACTTCCCCCATATCAAGGTTTTAGGCTGCGGTGTATATCTGGCTGAGAGTCTATTTATGAGAGTAAAAAATAGAAAGGCCGCGATAAACCGCAGCCAATATAAAAAATGATTTAACAATTAAGCAATTTTTGGCTGCATGGAAGAACCAAGTCGCCAGAGCACTTGTTGCAAATGCACAATACTGTTTAAAGTAAATGTTGATTTATTGCTTTGATACATGAAACGCTATATTTCTAAATTAATAAGCTAAAAAATATGTCTACCAATATAATAAGGGTAATATGAAAAATCAATTACTAAATTATGTTATTGCAAACACGATGGCTGCTGCCGCAATACCAATACCTGCCGCCAAGCCAAATAATATATACAATCGACTAGATAAAGATTGTGTACTGGCATTGATTGCTTCAGTGACTTCTTCCCGTTGGGTTTGCTGATCAACAGAGCGGTTATCCAGGACTTGTTGTGCGGCTTGAGTAGCTTGTTCTTTTGCAAGCTTTTCGATTGCACTACTGGCTTCTTTTGCTACTTTGCTTGCTTCTTGAGACGCTTCATGCTTTACGGTGTGTTTAATGTCTTTTAACTGCTCTGCACTTAATTCTGCTGGTGCAGCCATTGCTAGTTTTTCCTTGAGGTGCTCTAGTTGCTCGGTAACAGAAGAGACCAACTGCTGAAATTTTGCATCAACCTGACTTTCCACTTCATTATTGAGCATTTCTTGTAAGCTCGCCTGGGTCTTTGTTTGCACCTCTGCAATCATTTCTGGACGAGCGGCTGTCAGTGACTTGTCAACTAACTGCTGACTGGTTGACTCAGTTTTTTCTAATGTTGTATTTAATAGCTCAGTTGTAGCACGACTAATTTGATCCGGTAGCTGCTGCTCTAATTGAGCCTGTAGTTGAGATTCTACTCGTGATTCGATTTGCTCATTGCGCTCATTGATTAAAGGTGTTATTTGGGTTTGAATCGCTTCTGCTACTGCAGCTTGAACTGCTTTTTGAACTAACTGTTGTATCTGGGCTTCAATGTCAGCTGTTGAGACTGCCACTTCGGCAGCAGCAGGCTGTTCTACTACTTCTGGCGTAGGCTCAGGTATTAAAGCCGCAAGTTGTTCTAAAGAGTCGAGCATCTCTGCAATTTGTTTTAATGTTGCTGGTTTTGGCAAAACGGCTACAGCGCCATGAGACTTTGCTTCCGCGGCATACTCATCACCATCTTTAGATGTGCACATTACAACAGGTATGTTTGCCCATTGTGGATTATTTTTAATCGCTTGGGTTGCTTCTAAACCATCCATGCCTGGCATCATGTGGTCCATAAAGATTACATCAGGCTGACTGTCACCTAATGACTCAAGAGCTTGCTCGCCAGACTCTGCAAATGCAACAGATACATCCATTTTTTCTAACATTTTGCGCAGCGAATATCGAGCAGACTTGGAATCATCGACAACAAGAGCACTTGATATGGCCATGTATTTCCCCCTGGTGTTGAGGCCTCCGCCCTAAGTGCTGACTAAGCACAACAGTATCTGTTGTATACCATTAAATAGCATAAACAGCCCCACTTTAGCGGTACCCTTAATAAACGGTAATTCTAGTTTATCGGCATTGATTGGGCCATTAAGATATATAATAGGCGGAAAAGTGTCATTAAAAATCCTATTTTGTTAACCACTGCTAAATAATTTACTCATTTGTTGTATCTCTTGACTCACTGTCTATCTCTTCAAGCTGGCTACGCACGAGTTTGTCAGCTAATTGCCAATCCAGCTCATCAACGTGGCTGATCCCCCGCACTAACTGCTTAAGAATAGCCTCACTAATGTGTCCTCGCCGCTGAGCTTCCTGGTAAGGGATGCGATGAAACATCACCATGGAGTAACGGGGTATAAAACGCTTGGGGTATTCCTGCTCCAAACGAAAGCCTATGGCTTTTTTAAATAAAAAATCTGGGTTTAGCACCGAGTCACGCATTTCAACATAGTTATCAATTGCCATGTCAGCAATGGCATTGCCATTTAAAAACCGTTGTTTGTTATATTCCGCAAAACGGTCTCCCCAAAGTGTAAACTGACTAACACACTTATCAAGTGCAATACAATCTTCAAAGCCACAATTCATCCCTTGCCCATGAAAAGGTACAATCGCATGGGCTGCGTCACCGATTAGCACCCCTTTATCCGCAAAGTGCCAAGGTGCACAACGTACAGTACCTAAATGCCCTGTTGGGTTAGCCAAAAAGTCTTCACATAAAGTCGGCATTAAGGGCAACGCATCAGAAAACTGCTGAGCAAAAAACTGCTGTATTTTGTCTGGGTTATTTAATGTTGAAAAACTATTGGGACCTTCATTGGGTAAAAATAATGTTGCAGTAAAACTACCATCCTGATTGGGTAAGGCAATCAGCATATACCCTCCCCTAGGCCAAATGTGCAATGCTTGCGCTGTTAACTGAAATTGGTGGTCAGACCCAGCGGGAATGGTCAACTCTTTGTAGCTGTGACCTAACGATTGATATTCATTGTGCCCAGTACAACGATTGATTAATGCCTGTCGTACAATAGAACCCGCCCCATCAGCACCAATTAATCGATCAAACTTGATCGTTTTGATCTCATGCGTTTGGTTATCTTGAAAAATAGCTTGGCTGTTATCCCAGTCTATTTCCTGACATTGATGATTAAACTGAATATTTACCTTACCTGTTGCTTCTGCTGCATTGAGTAATAGTCGATTCAGTTCACCACGAGAAATAGAGTAAATCACCTCATGAGGTTGTTGGCCATAGGCCTGAAACGCTGTTTTACCATTTTGATGGTGAATCATCCGCCCTGCCATCGGAATCATCAGTTTATTCACTTGTGCCATTAAACCAAGCTTTTCCAAAGCAGCTATACCCCGATTGGCAAGAGCTAGGTTAATTGATCGTCCTGCTGATATATCATGTTGGCGTAAATCGACTCGCTTTTCATAAAGTGCAACTGTGAGTCCTCGACGGGCTAAAAAGGTCGCCATCATCGCCCCAACGGGACCACCACCTACTACTGTTAACGCTGAGCTCTTGTTTGCATTATCAGCCATGATTGATAGTCCCTTTCAACACAATTGACTTTAATATTTGTACAAACTGATAAACATCATAGTAACTGTTGTATAAAGGCACTGGTGCCACTCTGATAACATTAGGTTCACGCCAATCAGTCGTAACCGCTTGCAAGTCCAGCTGTTCAAAGAGTTGCTTGCCTGTTAAATGTGGCACACAGCATTTTAAAGATAATTGGCAACCTCGCCTGACTGGATGTTTAGGTGTAATAATACTGATAGCATCAGCCAACTGGCTTAATAAAAAAACCAAGTACCCTGTTAATTTAATTGATTTTTTTCTAAGTGGCTTGATACCACCCGCTAAGGCAAACGTATCCAAAGAAGCGCGAATGGCCGCTAATGATAAAATAGGAGGATTTGAAAGTTGCCAGCCTTCAGCAGTTGGAATGGCTTGAAACTGACTCATCATCGCAAAGCGACTGGCTTTATCATGCCCCCACCAACCCGCGAAGCGTTTTAACTGGGTATTCGTCACATGCCGTTCATGGATAAAACAACCCGCGATGGAACCTGGGCCACTATTTAAGTATTTATAAGAACACCAACATGCAAAATCTACATTCCAGTCATGCAGCTGTAATTCGATATTGCCTGCAGCATGAGCCAGGTCAACCCCGACTATAATCCCTTTACGATGAGCATGTTCAGTAATGGCTTTTAAATCTAATACCTGTCCAGTGTAATATTGCACACCTGGTAACAACATTAGAGCAATACTGTCTCCTTCAGACTCAATCAGGTTAAGAATGTCCACTTCATCAAGTAACTCCTCTCCTGGTTTTGGGGTCAACAGCTGTACACCTTCTGTCGCTGAAATACCATGATAATCAAGCTGACTGGTCACCGCATAATGGTCTGAAGGAAAAGCATGGTCTTCAAGGACGATCTTATATCGCTGAGCCGTAGGTTTAAAAAAGGTCACCATCATTAAGTGTAAATTCACCGTTAGTGAATTCATCATCACCACTTCACATGGCTTAGCTCCCACCAGCGATGCCATTTGCTCAGTCAAATACTCATGATAAGGTAGCCAAGGATAATCCCCTTGGAAATGCCCTTTCACTCCCCGCTGTGACCAGTTAGTTAAAACCTCATTAATATAGTCCTGGGTACGCTTTGGTTGCAGCCCTAGTGAGTTACCACAGAAGTAATATTCTTCTTTTCCCTCTGCTGTAGAGGGTATGTAAAATTCACTACGTAATGCTTTTAAGGGATCTTGCTGATCTAACTGATAAGCAAATGCTTCACCTAACTGAAACTGTTGTGGCTGAATCTCACCCACTTGATCCTCCGTAATCATTTTTATTTTATCCTTCACTTCACCAATTTGAAGCTACCACCAAAGCAAATGGACATGGGGGAACAGGATATTCTGTTATTCCATATCGGACACTGGGCTTATTTTCTTCTTACTCAAGCAAGACGTTGTTTTACCCTATTGACTCTAATGGTATTAATATTGGCCGGCTGGGCGCTGCATCTGATAAAAAAGCCGGCACCTGAAGATTCAATAAATAAAAGCCATCTACTACTTCGTCTGGCACAAAAACTAACTCACTAATACTGTGGTGCAAATGACTGACAGAAGTAGCTTCATGCTTGCCTTCCGGCACTTGCCAAAAAATATGGTGGCAAGTGAGTTTGCCGTCATCATACGTTTTATCAACACTAGGAAAATCAACCAGCAAGTGTTGTATCCGGCGCTTTACCAAGTACTCCATGGCATCAAGTGAAAAAAACACAGGTTGATTACTTTTTTCATAAACCTGTGTCTGTTTTTCCAATGAGTTAGGTAAGGTACGAATAACCAAGCCAACTAACTGCTCATCAGGAATACCAGCCAACCTGTCAACCAAACTAGCTTGGTCAATAATGTAATCTGTGTTAACCAGCGTGGGACGGTAACGATCAGGGCATTGATCAGCTTTTTTAGGTGTTAATGAAATGATCACTGATGGAATAAAGCAATCTGTCACTGTGTTGGTTACAGATATTCTCTGATCAAGAATATGCCCTATACACTCCGTATGCGTGCCATTACAGTGGGGGGTGAAGCTCAGCTGTTCAACGTTACAACTGCCACCACGACGGGTGTCGCCTATAAAACCTTGGCTTTCAACTACCTGGCTGGTTGCTAGTGGCGCATTAAAATGGTTGGGCTGAGGGCTGTTAAATGCTAAAGGAATAGCTATACTCACTGCTTGATCATACAACAGTTGATAGGTTTTGCCAGCCAGCATCAAGGTCAGCTTCATCCCGTAAATCTCTCTGCTGATAAGTTTAGCCACTCTAGTGCAGTACCATGCAGTAATCTCGCCTGAGTAGCAGCAGGCAAATCCATTTGTTTTATTAACTGGCCAGGTTCCAATTCGCCTAATGGAAAGGGATAATCAGAACCTAAAGCAATTTGGTCTGCGCCCATGAGTTTTAACAAATACTCGAACATCATTGGATCATGCACTAATGAATCCACATAAATTTTATCCAGATACTGGCGTGGATTAACAGAATTATCGACAGCACATAAATCAGGACGAACTTTAAACCCATGCTCAATTCGTCCAATAGTGGCAGGAAAAGCACCACCACCATGAGCAAATGCAACCCGTAATTTGGGATAACGCTCGAAGACGCCACCCATAATCATGGAACAAATGGCCAATGAAGTTTCCGCTGGCATCCCTACCAACCAAGGCAGCCAATAATCAGGCATTTTTTCTTTGCCCACCATATCCCAAGGGTGAACAAAAATTGCTGCACCTAATGCTTCAGCGGTTTCCCAAACAGGGTCAAGCTGACGTTCATTAAGATTCCAGTCATTAATATGTGAGCCTATCTGCACACCTTCCAGCCCTAACTGATTTATCACTCGCTCAAGCTCTTTTGCAGCCAGATCCGGTGCTTGCATGGGAAGAGTAGCTAAGCCAACAAAACGCTGGGGATAATCAGCTACAACTGAGGCTAGATGGTCATTGAGTAACATGGATAAATCCAATGTATTCTGAGGTTTTGCCCAATAACTAAACATCACGGGTACAGTAGATAATACTTGAACATGAATGCCGTAACGATCACATTCATCCTGTCGTATAACTGGATCCCAACAATTACTGGTGACTTCCCGAAAACATTTATCTCCCTGCATCATCCGTGCACAACCACATTTGTAGTGGTCTAAATGAATAAACCCCCCATAGCCATAGCGGGCTTTTAAGTCAGGCCAGTTTTTTGGTAAAATATGAGTATGAATATCAATAGTTAGCATGATACTGGCATTACCTCACCACACTGACTACAAGTTCGGTGTTGTATCGAGCCAAAAAACCGGTCAAACACAGGTGGAAAGTCTTCTTCGATATTATTTAAAATAAAAAACTCTTCATACAACAGGTGATTACAATGATCACAATACCATTGCAATCCATCCTTTTCTTCTTGATTTCGCCGTCGCTCAATGACTAGGCCAACCGTATTAGCAAATCGGTGAGGTGAATGGGGGATTTTAGGGGGTAATAAAAAAATTTCACCTTGTTTAATTGGAATATCAACGACTTTTCCTGCCTGAATAGTCTTTAGCAACATATCCCCTTCAAGCTGATAAAAAAATTCTGGCCCCTCATCAACATGGTAATCTTTACGATTATTAGGCCCTCCCACCACCATAATAAAGAAACCTTGTTCTTCAAATACTAACTTGTTACAAACTGGCGGCTGTAGATAATCTCGGTGGTTTTCAATCCATTGTTGTAAATTAATAGGAGGTGTTAGCAGGCTCACAGTTCCTTCCTTTGTTTTTTCTTGATTTATTTTATTTTTTATCGAGTGTTCATTTATTTCAATCATTAATGTTTGATTATGCTATAGTCGCAATACATTTTAACTCAATCGCTATCGGAGTTGGTAAACAGTTGACTTCACATGTAGTACGGCAAGGTTGGTTACTTTTAAAGTATTCCGCATAAAGTTGGTTGAAAATAGCAAAGTCACTTTTCATATTGGTTAAGTATACCGTGACATCGACCAACTGTTCCCAACTTGAACCGGCAGACTCCAAAATAGCACGTACATTTGCAAACACGCTATGGCATTGCGCCTCAATATCATAACTGACTATATTGTGTTGCTCATCCAGAATAACCCCAGGAATGGTTTGACTACCTCTCTTTCGAGGACCAACACCTGATAAAAATAATAACTGCCCCACTCGCCTTGCATGGGGATAAAGTCCTACCGGTTCAGGTGCTTGATCAGCATTAATCATAATTGACATATTTTGTTACCAATGAAACCCTTGTTTTCTAATATTTTTCTAATAGGGAATACAAATATTTTTGGGTTCAGTAAAAAAACGTAGTGCTTCCCAACCACCTTCCCGCCCTATTCCCGAGTTTTTCATCCCACCCAGTGGGGTTCTTAAGTCACGCAACATCCAGCTGTTTGCCCAGACAATACCACAGGTTAGCTGTTTAGCCAGTCGATGAAGTCGCGTTAGATTTTCAGTCCAAATTGTAGCGGCCAAACCATACTCGGTTCCATTTGCTAACGCTAAGGCTTCTGCTTCTGAAGTAAAAGGCTGAATAGTCACAACTGGACCAAAAATTTCCTCTTGATTAACTCTGGCGCTAATGTCCAATCCTTCAATTATTGTGGGCGTAATAAAAAAGCCACCTTCACAACGACCCACTGGCGCCAGTCGTTGCCCCCCACATAAGATTGTGCCACCTTCTTGTTTAGCCAGTTGAATATAATTTAATACTTTTTCCTGATGGGATTTAGAAATTAATGCGCCTAAGTTGACATCAGTCAGTGGGTCTCCAATAGATAGCGTTTTGGCCTTTTCAATTAAGGCCTCTTTAAAACACTGATAAATAGGCTGTTCAACATAGAGCCTGGAGCTACACATGCAAACTTGTCCTTGGTTAGTAAAGCTTGCACGAATAATACCTTCTACTGTTTTCTCAAAGTTACAGTCAGCAAAGATTAATGCAGGGTTTTTCCCTCCTAACTCCAAGGATAGTTTTTTAAACTGTGGTGCGGCTGAAGCTGCAATTTCACTCCCCGTTTTGGTTCCACCAGTAAATGAAATCGCTTTTATTTTAGAATGTTGTGTTATTGCTCTACCTATTTGACTACCCCGTCCATGCAAAATGTTTAAAACCCCTTTAGGCAAATCAATATCAATACACAATTGACTCAATAAATAGGCCGTTTTAGGAGCCAGCTCAGATGGTTTTGCAATCACACAGTTACCCGCTGCTAATGCAGGTGCTATTTTCCAAGTTAATAAGTAAAGTGGTAGATTCCAGGGGGAAATACATCCTACCACGCCAAGTGGATCTCTCAGCGTGTAGTTAATGGCTTGGTTGTCCATATTATGAGATTCAGATGCAAACTGAGACACTGCTTGAGCAAAGAATCGAAAGTTGCTGGCTGCTCGAGGAATATCCAATGTTTTTGCTAAAGCTATTGGTTTACCTGTATCTTCAGATTCTGCTGCAGCTAATAGGTCAAGGTTGCTTTCTATTTTATCAGCCAGACGATTCAAGTAATCACCTCGGCCAGCAACACCTATCGCTTCCCAACTGGGCTGAATTTTTTCTGCTGCTCTAATAGCTTCTTCCAGTTCATGGGAGCTACTATCAGGTAACAAACTGTAGACTTCACCTGTTGCAGGGTTAGCATTTTCTAAATAGCTGTCCGTTTTTTTACTTACTAGTTGACCATTAATATAGTTAGCAAACGTTTCCATTCTCCACCAATCCTAGCCTGAGATATTTTATCTGGTAACAAAAAACCGTTATTAAGCTCGCTATTTAATCTCTTAATTATTGGTTTACAACAGTTTTAGCATAAAAATCTTTTGAATGGCAGTATCTGGTTATTTAGCTTTAAATGTTAGGATGGTCTAAATTTGTTATTAGCCTTTAGCCTAGTGGTCGTTAGCCTGCCAGGTAATAATTGCCACATTAGACTATTATGTAAGCTAATGTAGTCAATAACTTCGGCTATTTGGGCATGTCTAGCTCTGCAAATGAGTCACCTTATTATTATGCTTGGTCGCAGTTAAAAAACTGGCGCTTTGTCTTTACACTTATTTTTTCTTTTAGTTGTTTAGCATTATTAATCAGCTGGTATATTTTTCACTTACAGTCTCAACTGGTTAAATCCTCTGCCATTAGTAGCGCATCACTATATTCACAGGCTTTAAAAGAGTTCCGTTCTCTTTATACTTCAGAAGTAGTTACCATTGCCCAACAAAGAGGCCTTATCGTCACTCACAATTATAAAGTTGTGCAGCATGCCATTCCATTACCTGCTACTTTAAGCATTTTACTGGGAGAACGAATTGGCATGCATGAGAATGGTGCCAAAGTAAGGCTTTACAGCCCCTACCCTTTTCCCTGGCGAATTAAAAAAGCTTTTGTTTCTGATGATTACAGTCAACAAGCTTGGCAATATTTGCGCCAATTTCCAAACCAGCCTTTCTATCGTTTTGAGCAACTAAACAAGCAAGAAGTCATTCGATACGCCACAGCTGATATTATGCAAGCAGGGTGCATCAATTGCCATAATACTCACCCTAGCTCCCCCAAAACTGACTGGCAAACAGGGGATGTTAGAGGTGTTCTGGAGATTATTTTACCAATGGAGAAAGCCATTTCCACCGCAAATAAAAATCTTCAGGGTATCACTTTATTGCTCACTACGATTGGTATTTTGGCTGCGCTAGCTATCACCATTGTGATTAATAAACTTAGAAGTAATTCATTACATTTAAAACAGCTAGTGGATGACAGAACACAGGAACTAGCCAATGCCCGAGACCAAGCATTAGAAGCCAGTAAGGCTAAAAGCCTATTTTTAGCCAATATGTCTCATGAAATCAGGACTCCAATGAATGCGGTGCTTGGCTATGCCCAAATTCTAGATCAAGAACCACAACTAGCCAAAGAGCATCATGATGCGGTTACCTGTATTTTAAAGGCTGGCAACCATTTAATGGAAATTATTAATGATATTTTGGATTTATCTAAAATAGAAGCTAATGCGATTAAACTAAACACGCATTCCTTTCTATTCGATGACTTACTGAAAAACCTTGCCATGATGTTTAAGATGAGATGTCAAAATAAAGGTATTCACTGGCAATTAGATTACCTAGGAGAGGACGACTTAGCCGTAATGGGTGATGAGGGGAAAATACGTCAAGTATTAATTAATTTAATTGGTAACGCTGTAAAATTTACTGACCAAGGAGCAGTCACCCTAAAAGTAGTATGCCAGGAAAATGATGAGATTTACTTTGAAGTCAGTGATACGGGACCAGGAATAACCAATAACCAAGAAGATATTTTTAGCTCCTTTCAACAAGGCACTGCTGGGTACAATAAAGGGGGAACAGGTCTGGGACTGACGATTGCGAAAAAACAAGTGGGAATTATGGGGGGAAGCCTTGAATATACCTCTATACCTAATCAATTAACGCGTTTCTTTTTTTCCTTAACACTTCCTAAAGCCACTAATTACCAAGTGGTTCAAACCTCTACCCGACAAATAAAACATTTAAAAGCTGGGTACTCTGTTAATGCAATGATAGTGGATGATGTAGCTGATAACCGTATGGTGCTGGTTAAACTATTAATGAACATTGGCGTCCAAACCCTAGAAGCCACCAATGGCTTGGAAACCCTGTCAGCATTGCAACACCACCATCCTGACATTATTTTTTTAGATATTAATATGCCTGTGATGAATGGCATTGAAACCCTTAACCAAATTCAAACAACAGAGTCCTTACAAGATATCAAGGTCGTTGCGGTGTCTGCAGCTAGTCTTCATCATGATCCTGCTTTTTACCTTGGGAAGGGTTTTCATCAGTATATTGCCAAGCCTTACAAGGTATCGGAAATATACAACTGCTTAAGTGAATTATTAAACGTAAAATTTGAATACTCAGCTAATAACCAGCCACCCACTGACACTTTAGAGCAACCTGTGAATATTGATTCATTAAACGTGACACTACCTGCTTCAGTTTATCAACGTTTATTGAAAGCCGCTGAGTTATATCGTATTTCAGAAGTTAAATTGTGTTTAGAAGAAATAGCCAAACTAGATGAAAGCTATCAACCATTGGTTTCCGAAATCAATCATTATGTTAGCCAATATGATATGACAGGGCTTATTCAATTAATACAGAGTGTTCATCATGATTGATCAAGCTGGAATCGACCTGACTCAAGCAGAAATCCTGATAGTGGATGACACACCTGCTAATCTTGATTTACTCTACAATATTTTAACCAACGAAGGTTATCAAGTTGCAGCTGCCCCTAGCGGTACTGTTGCTTTAAATATTGCACCACAAGTGCAACCCGACTTGATTTTACTGGATGTTATGATGCCTGATATCGATGGTTTTACCAC
Organism: Spartinivicinus ruber; assembly: GCF_011009015.1. Classification (NCBI taxonomy): domain Bacteria; kingdom Pseudomonadati; phylum Pseudomonadota; class Gammaproteobacteria; order Oceanospirillales; family Zooshikellaceae; genus Spartinivicinus; species Spartinivicinus ruber. The sequence continues at coordinate 3,065,562 of NZ_CP048878.1, read as the reverse complement.
TTGCCAAAAGCTTAAGGCAAACCAAGCAACTAAAGATATCCCAGTTATTTTTATCACAGCTAAAAATGAAACAACCGATGTTGTACAAGGTTTTAATGTTGGGGCGATTGACTATATTAGTAAGCCCATAAAAAAAGAAGAAGTCTGTGCACGTATTAAAACTCATATTACTAACCAGCTACTCGCAAAACAACGAGTTGAAATGCTAATGATGCTTCACGATTATGAAAGTCGTAATCGTTGCATTATTAATGAAGTTTCTGACCCCATTATCACTATTTTTCAAAATGGTGTTATTGAATCAGTAAACCCCGCCGCTTTACATTTATTTCGTTATACAATAAATGAACTTATTGGTCATTTACTGACTGAAATATTATTTCCTGAAAGTACCGGCTTGATTAATCAGTTTCTTGCCAACCAAGAAAGCCAGTCAAGTTTGCAATTGGAAGTGGTTGGTATACGTCATGATAAGTCTACTATTCCTCTTGACCTTTCAATAAAGCGCTTGAGTGTCACCCAATCACTTTATGTTTGTCTAATGCATGATTTATCAATGCAAAAAAATATTATTCAGGAATTGCAACGGGTATCCAACTTAGACCGTTTAACCAATATTGCCAACCGTCGCCGATTTGATGTAGTTTACCAGCGAGAGTGGTTACAAGCTAGGCAAGATCAGTCTCCTATTTCATTGATCATGATTGATATTGACTATTTCAAGCGCTATAACGATAGCCAAGGCCATCAAATGGGCGATACTTGTTTACAAGAAGTTGCACGGGCCATTGAGCAATCGGTTACTCATCCATGTGACCTGGCTGCTCGTTACGGTGGTGAAGAGTTCATTGTTATTCTCGCCAATACCGACGCTACTGGAGCAAAGTCTGTTGCTAACCATATCTATCATAATATCCAACGATTGGCGATTAGTCATCCTGATTCCCCTTGCAGCAAACAGGTGACTTTGAGCATGGGGGTTACCTCTACAACACCAACAAAACAGTTGATTCCTGACCAATTAATTAAAGCAGCTGATCAAGCACTTTATGCAGCCAAACAAGCGGGTCGAAATAACATCCAATTTCAGCCATTAACTACCAAGGACTAATAGCTAAAAACCAATTATTTTTTTGATTCTCTGCCATTCAACTCACCAAAATTCAACTGTTCTTCTTAGTTATTAAAATTAAACACTTTTGGAATATACATACTGAGTCCAAGCTAATACTATACTTACTTATTGAACAAATAATACGCATCAAATGTTAGGATGGTCTAATTTTTAGGTAATCTTCTCGTTTTATCGAAAAGCCTGCCACCGCCTCACCATACACATCAAAATGGGGGGCAGATGTCATACCAAGTTTTGTTAATATTGCAATAGAAGCTTTATTTTCAGGTACTGCAGCACCATAAATTTCAGTCAGCTGCAATGTGTCAAACCCATATGCCACACAGGTAGATGCAGCCTCAACTGCCAGTCCTTGCCCCCAAGTGTGCCTGGTTAACCCATAGCGAATGTCAATAAAATCGGAGTCCAACACATGTTCCAACCCGCAGTAACCAATTGTCTTTCCTGTTTCAACCAAGCTTAAGATAAAAGTACCAAAGCCATGTTGCTGCCAATGGCTCAGCCGATTACTAAGGTAGGCCTTCACCTTGTTTTTTGGGTAAGGTTCACCTAACGGTAAATAACGGGTCTGTTCTTCATCAGAAAGATGTGTAAATAAAAAGTCAAAATCGGCAGCAGTAATTGGACGAAAGGTTATTCTAGCAGTTTTTAACATTATTAATGACTTCTTCAGCAATACGACACTTTTTACTTTATGGTTTGAACTTTCGTTATACGATACCTTTTAGCTTATCTGCTCAGTTTACCTTAGAGGTTATTGGGATTTCTAGAGACTCAATGGCTAACTCATTTATTTCCTTTATTAATAGGGGGAAAAAGTGCAGAAATCCTTGTTCTAGCTCATCATAATTTTTTATCAATTGGCCTTTAGTCTCAGCCAATGGGTTCTCAAAGCGTATTCGCTTCGACATACGCGCCAGCGCAAACCCTACTCCATCCAGAGATTGATAAGATTGCAACCAGTTTTGCTCTATCATCCGCCCTACTATTCCTTGCATTTGCACTGGCATCCACTGCCGATGTGCCCAAAGCTCAACATAAGCATGTTCAATAAAATTAGTGAGTGGTATTTGCGAAAAAACAGACCAATGCTTAATTAAAAAATAATCAAATGCGACGTCGGTAATAATACCCGCAAAACGCCTAAACCGTTGTTCAAACAACCTTTTTAAGTCCCGAATAATAGGATGGTTATCAGTGATCTGGTCTACTGCACGATGGTTTTTAATCCCCCGTTGAATAGGGACTGGCAACTGTGTTAACACGACTCCTTTACAAAAGTCTCCCATCAGGTTGCCTAGCAGTGAGAACCCCTGGTCAGGCTGGGCAAGATATAAATGAGCAAGATAGTTCATTGAGTTCACACTCATGGCTTGTTTACTGCCCATCATAACCTGAAAAGTTAGTATTTATTAGGCCTTAATAGTAATAGGTAACACAGTGCAATGCTTAACCGTTAAGCATTGCACTGTCAACAATGGCAGTGTCGTTGGCTTAGCCAGTTGCAAAAACATGGAGACACAGCTCTGGCAACAACCAATGGGGCTATTCCACACCGTGCTCCAAGCTTACCCAATCGCTACCATGTATACTTAACCATTAGTGCTGGTTGGATGCAGGCTACCCCATCATGGCTTACAAACTACAAACGTTAAGTCATGTTAAAAGCTGGGGCCTTACCACGAAGTTGGACATAACTATCAACAACACGACTGGATGTTTGACACAATTGAAGTGACAAATAATTATGGCAATATGGTTTATAAATAATCACTGCTGTCCCACATTTACAGCATCCTCATTTGCTTATGATCATCTGTATTATTCGGTGGTGAGGGTGTAAATAATGCTTTAAGCTCTCTACGCTCAAACAAAGTGAGTTGCATGAGTCGAGCTATTTGAGTGATCGATAGTGTTATTCCATGAGAAAATTTTAGATAAGCGACGAGCAAATAAGCACACATGGCTACCCATATCTGGGTTAACACGGCATTTTTAGAGGTACCGACAAACGATTTTATCTTTAGGTTTTGCTTTATCCACTTAAAAAATAGCTCTATTTTCCAGCGTTCTTTGTAAATAGCTGCAATGGTGCTGGCTGCGAGCTTACTATTATTAGTTAAAAAGTAATATTGGTTGCCAGTCTCTGGGCATTTAAAACCGATACGACGTAAATGACCTTTATAAACAGCCCCTTGTTGGCTAGTCAACTGAATGTGCTGATCAGAAGTGACTGTACTGCTATTGTCGGTAGGCTGGCGCTTTAGTACACGGTATTTGGCTTGCTTTTTTAGTCGGGTTACAAAGAAGATTCCTTGCTCATTTAAAGTATTAAACCAGCGATAATCAGTGTAGCCACGGTCTACAGCAAGAATACTCCCCTTGGGGAGATCAAGGCTGCGTGCTATCTGTATTTCATGACATTTCCCTTCAGTAATACTCATAAATGCAGGCAAGTAGCCATTATGATCAAACCCAACATGTAACTTGATAGCACCTTTACTTTTTCGAAAATCTGCCCAAGGAAACATGGATAAACACAAGTCGATCACTGATGCATCAAGAGAATACAATGGATTTTTAAAACGAAACTTATGCCCTGGCCGATGATGATGACATTTATTTAATAGCTTATAAAACAAGGCTTCATAAAGCGTAGCGGGTTGCTGTTCATTGACACGGGCCAAACTACTTCTGGTGATATTTCCAATACCATGGTGATAGCGTTTATGCTGCTGAATCGATAGGTGATCAATGATGTCACGCAAACTATTGCGACCTGAGAGTTGACCAAATAATAGCGCAACAAACTGCCCCCACCGAGTCATTTTACGTAGCCGTTGACCCGTATGATGCTGATTGGCTAGTGATTCAAACTCATGTCTAGAAAGCAACTGAAGTATTTGGTGCAAGATTGTGTTACGATGAGCCAAGGCTTAAATCCTCTGGTTTTGCAGTGTTTGGTTGCACTCTCATTGTAACAACTTATGGGGACTTAAGCCTTTTTTGTTTCAATCTTATGGGACAGCAGTGATAAATAATTCATAAATTAAACGACAAAAGCCCTGAGTCATCAGGGCTTTATTATTGCAAAATAAATAGATAATAATCTTTGTCGGATAATAATAAATTTAATTAAATAGAAATAGTCTATAACTGTCATATAACCTTTCCATTTTATTCTTAAATTTTCTGCTCCTATGATCGAAAACGTCAAACCAAAAGATGTGATTAGTCATTTCAGGAGCTACTACTAAATGAAACTATTTTCAACAACATTAATCACCACAGCAGTTGGTATTGCACTAGCCTCCATGGTAAATGCTCAAATACTGACTGACGATAATGGGGCACCGATTACCGACACAAAAAACTCACTAACCGTTGGCAATAATGGGTCTGTGTTGCTACAAGATGTCCACTTAATTGAAAAACTACAACGCTTTAGTCGTGAGCGTATTCCTGAGCGGGTTATGCACCCCCGTGGTACTGGTGCTCAGGGCTATTTTGTAGCATCAAAAGATTTTTCAAAATATACGACTGCTTCACTCTTTAAGAAAGGGTTAAAAACACCTGTATTAGTTCGCTTTTCAAGTGTTATTCATTCTAAAGGCTCACCAGAAACAGCTCGAGATCCTCGGGGTTTTGCCGTTAAGTTTTATACTAAAACCGGCAATTGGGATTTAGTGGGAAACCACCTGCCTACCTTTTTTATTCGCGACGCGATTAAGTTTCCCGACTTTACTCACGCCAATAAACCTTCCCCAGTTACAAACTTACAAGACCCTGCCCGATTTTTTGACTTTTTTTCTAAAACCCCTGAAGCCACCCAAACCCTTACCTGGTTGTTTTCCGACCACGGCACACCTGCTTCCTATCGCACCATGGATGGATTTGGGGTTCATGCCTTTAAACTGATTAATAAGAATGGCGATATTAAATGGGCTAAATTTCACTGGAAGTCTCATCAGGGGATTAAAAACCTAACGAGTGAATCAGCAGAAAAAATTCAGGGTAAAGATTTTAGTCATATGACTCGAGACCTTTACCAGAACATTAAAAAAGGGAATTACCCAAAGTGGGATTTAATGGTTAAACTGGTTGATCCAAAAGATCTGAATAAATTTGACTTTAATATATTTGACGATACCAAACAATGGTTTGATGTACCTGAAGTTAAAGTGGGCACTATGGTATTAGATAAAATACCACCTAACTTCTTTCAGTTTACCGAAATGGCTGCTTATGCCCCATCGAGGATGATTCCAGGGATAGCTCCCTCACCCGACAAAATGCTGCAAGGTCGGCTATTTTCCTATGCCGACGCGCAAATGTATCGGTTAGGTGCAAACTATCAATTACTACCTGCAAACCGCCCTTTAGTTAAGACCAATAACTATAATATTGATGGTGTAATGAATGTCTCTGATCAACGAGGAGATGTGAATTATTACCCCAGCCATCATGTTAAAGACCAGGTGACTCCGAAAAAAGACAACTCTGCTTTATTAAAAGGCTACATGGTCAGAGAAGAAATCAGCCAACCGAAAAACTTTTATCAAGCTGGTATTCTTTATCGCAAGTTTAGTAAACAGGAAAGAACCAACTTGATTAACAACCTGTCAGGCGCTTTGGTTCAAGTGAATAATAAGGGTATTCAAGCCCAAATGGTCAGCTACTTCTATAAGGCAGATCATGAATATGGCAAGCGCCTAGGTGACAAGTTAGGTCTGAAGCCTAATCAGTATCAGTAATTTTTATATTTATGGACAGGATATTCAGCAGACTATCCTGTCACTCCATATCGCACACTAATAATATTGATACTTCAATGCCCTTTCACATCTATTATTAAGGAGAACCTCAACATGCGTATGCGTCAGTTGACTTATTACTTAGTGATTTTGTTAGCCTCCCTATTAGCCTCATGCAGCCAACCCAATCCAAGCCAAAAAAACAACACGACCGCACAGGTTAAACTAAAAGAAGGTGTTAGGATAAAAGATACGCCTGAGCTATCAGCAGTACAGGAAGTGGAGCTAGCCTTCTTTCACGCCGCTCGCACTGGCGATACCCAACTAATGAAACTTTTTATTGAGTCTGGCGTTAATCTAAACTATCAAAATAATCAAGGGTATACTGGTTTAATGGTAGCGGCATTTAGAGGACAAGCCGACATTGTTGGTCAATTACTGACTGCCGGCGCATCTGCTTGTTTAGTGGATGAGCGGGGAAACACAGCGCTGATGGCAGCAATTGTTTCAGGCGAGTTGTCAATATCCCGTAAATTGTTTGCGATTGATTGCGATGACGAGCAATTAGCTAACCGCAGCTTGGAATTCGCCACACAATTTGGCCAACAAGAAATTGCCAGCCTGTTAAAGCAACGACAAACTAAATCACAGCCTACAAAATAGCCCGGCTAGAGTTAGCTCATGCAAAAAACTAATAGGTTTGCGACTCCCTCATAAGCCAAGTAAACTCTGAGTGTGTTGGTTTACTAGGTATGTGAAAAGCGCTATGGAGTTAATCAGGGGTCAGAATATTTCGTTAGATTCCAAAAAGCCATTAAGAATTGATATTGGCTGGCGTAGTTTAACCGCAGACATAGGCTTAGAAGCCTATGGATTAGCAGTTAATGCAAATAAACAGGTGGTCAACCAGGACCATTTTCTTTGGGAGGCTAACCCCACCATTCCAGACTTGGTTACTCGTCACCCTCATGGGAAATTATTTGAACTCACTCTGCCCGTGTTAACCACTCCCTACGAGCGATTCTATATTGTTTTAGCATTTCCAGTTGATAGCCGCCATAATTTTTCTCAGGTAAAAAATATTCAAGTCAGGGTAAACAGTGGCCAGGCTGCTCGCATAAATATGCCAAGTTGTGCCCCGGAAACCCAATCACTCACCTTAATAGAAGTATACCGCCATAAAGGCCAATGGAAACTACGCTTTATTGGCTTCGAGTCACCAGGGGATTTAAGCTTAGTGGCAGAGCAATTTCAGTTTACACTGCCCCAGCCCCTCCAAAAAGACGATGGAATTTCCCTGGATGAAGGGGCTGAATTATCACCTGGTGAAAATTTATCCCTTTCTGAACATTTCTCCCACTGTAAAAACCTGTTATGGCAAGCACGAAGCGTACCCGCGCTAAACGACATTGAGTTAAATGTGGTGGCAGTTAATGCCGAAGGCCAAGTAAAAAATATTAAAGATTTTCTTTATTCTGAGAATCCCAGGCTGCGGGGAGAAGGGATAGTCCTGAGTAAAACCAAAGGGGATATTTATCTCGAACAAATCCCTGCAGATATCGCCAAACTCGAACTACTGGTCACACGTAGTCCAGAAACCAAACGTTTTTCCAGTGTGGATTACGTTGAAACCCGCTTAATCAGTGCTGTAACAGGCCAACCTGTGTGCAAATTTATCTTTGAAACTGCCGCCAAAAACTATAATAGCGCCATTTTGTTTGAAATTTACCGTCATCGAGGTGAATGGCGAGTAAGAGGCATGGGACAAGGATACGCTGAAGGCATTAAGAAAATTGGTGAAAAGTATGGTTTTGCTGCTCCGAAACAAAGGCATACAACAACTGTTTCCCAACAGGCTATTCCAAGCAGTCAGTCCATATCTCAACCCAGTCATATTAATCCGACCACTGCCTCCCCAAGCAGCACTCCCACTCCTAGCCCAAAACATCCCTATTTAGGCTATGGCGTTGCTTCAATGGGAGGGTTAGTTTCCTTACTCGGCTACACCAGTATTCCAATGCTCCTAGTAGGTGGCGGTATGATTGCTGGTGGTGCGTTATTTAGTTGGAAAACCCACACACAAACGAAGGCGGCCCAACAAGAACATAATGAACGGGTCATTCTGAATATGATCAAAGCACGCAATTACCGAGTTACGGCCTTTGAGCTAGCTTCCAGCCATACTATGACAATCGATGAAGTGACGGAAATACTACAGTATTTGTGTGCTAAAGGGGCTGGCCAGATTGAAATAGATGAACATGGTAAAGAAATTTATGTATTTGATAAAATGCGCAGTGATGATAGTCAAAGTAAGACTAATGACTGGTGACTACGACTGATAAATAATCTGTTGCCTCTCTGATAGTGACAAAGGGTACCAATTAGTACCCTTTTATCTAATTTTCTTCTTCACCAATTCTCGCTATCCAAACGTCTTTCTGACATCCCCTATTAATCGTTAATTACCCTGCAACTGTCGCCAGGACATTCTACCTGTTTGCATCCCTTTCAGATTAGTATTAAAGCCAGACACATTACCATTATGCTCTTGAATGACTATACGATTACCAATAAAAGCAGGATCAGTAGGAATACCAGCTAACCTAATGCCTGCCACAGGAGTACCATTTGATAGCTTATCTTTTTCATCAAACTCACCATCACCATTTAAATCGAATAGAGGACTGGTTTTCGCTTCCCCTCCAGTTAGAGGATCAAGCCCAATCAAAAAACCGCCAGGTAATGTCGAACAAGCTAACGCAGGGTTTGGGATTACCGTAGTAGTTAACAAGTTATCACCAAATAAAAATAATTTTCTAACAGCTCTCTCACCCGGAAATTCAATTTGATTTCCTTGAGCTTCAACAGCATCAAAATCTAAACGCCATCCCATTACATTATCATCTTTTGAGTAATTCACAGGCTTATTGCTAAGCGTCCTTATTGTGTAACTATTAAATTTACTTTTCACATTGGTGAAGTATTGTTCGACCAACTCACTTTTACTCACTGGATAGCCCTGACTTGATAAGTCATCCCAGATCCCATACATGCTTTGAATATCTTGAGAGGCAATATCATCTTTAGTAATCCACGTACCAGTACCAACCACAACGACAATCCCTCCAGAAGTTTTATTCCTAACCACAATAGGTTGGTTAACAATAGGTTGCGGATTACCCTGATCATCAGTCGCCGTAAAAATAATTGTTTTCTTCCAGGAACCAGTACTACTGCCACTTATGTCAAAACGCCAGAGATTACCTTGCAAATCCCCCGCATACACATAGTCAACAGTACCATTGCCATCGAAATCTACCGCCCTGGGTAAACCAATGCCATTTGGCGTATTTTTATCTACACTCGCTGCTTTGCCTTTACCGGTATCAATTTTATAATAATCAGTACCTAAGTTCCAAGAACCATCTACACCATGCCCTGTTAACTTATTCAGAAACAAGACAGCATTCCCCTTGGCACTGGTACTATTGTAGCCATTTCCTGAAATGGCTAACCACACCTGCTCTCCCCCCTCCTGAAGGTTAGTCATGGTGATAATCGGACGACTATAGGTATAACCCAACTCATCATCATCACTGGCAGTGAACTCCCAAAGTACGTTATTCGCTGCACCTACTTCGGTATCAAAATCGGTAGGTTGAGTGACGTCCAATGCAAAGTAGCCTCTGCCCCCTGCGCCTAAGGAACCAATTAAAATAGTATGCCAAGCACCGTTATAATAGGCATCATTAATACTGGCTTTTTCATCCACATACATTTGATGTACATAATCGGGATCCGTTAATTTATGTAACTCAGCAAATAACACATTAGGCACATAAGCAAATACCTCTTCCCCAGTATCTGCATTAAACCCATGTAACATCCCGTCATTCGCTCCTACATACAACATAGGCCGCCTGCTAGTATTATTTTTAACGAAGCTTGAGTAAAGATTGGTTGTCGGATAGGGAGAGTTATCTCGACCAGCAAAACCAGGTGGTCCTACATAGGTAGGAGTGGAATGAATAATATCACCTAACCGCCCTTCTGCAGATAGACGCTCACGAAACTTACCTATATCATAGTTAGTACCCTCATGAGTTTGATCGCCTCTTAAGTAAAATAATCGTTCATCTCCTATTGTACTATCGTTATCACCATAGTTAGCGGGTAATGCAAAGGGTACTGGGTTATCTAAACTGGTTTTCTGTGTTTGGTTTAGGTTATTATCGTAATTAAAAGGAATTCCTTGTTTAGTGCCATCTGCATTTATTCGGTAAGTAATAATATTTCGATTATTGACATTATTACCTGCCAATTTTTCATCCAGCTTTTTCGCAGCTGACCATTTAACAACCGACGTATCGACTGCTCCTGTTGTTGAATCTATGGGGTGAGCTAATACATCACCATTACTTAATTTAGGATTAAATAAAGCCCTAAATGCTAACGAAGTGGTTTTGATACTTTGGGTATTAAACGCAACAGCACTTGCAGCACCAGAATCTGTTTTGATTCGCCGAAAAATTTCCTGTAAGCCTTGCACTAATCGCTCAGGATCCTCAGCACTTAAATATTCACCACGCCCGTTATAGGCTGCATGTAATAAATCATCGACTTTAGCTAACTCTTTATTGTTAATAAGCACCTGAGGGTCAGGCCAATTAAAGGCAACTTTGGGATCTGTAGGAAAACCAGTAATTGACCCTTTCAAACCAAACCCAACGGTAAAGGTAGCCATATGCTGGTGTAATGTATCTTCATCGCTTAATATGGTTAGAGAGCGTTGCTTATCATATTTAGTAATGGGGACGCTGTTCTGTAGTTGTTTAGATAAGTCTAGCTTATAATACTTCATTGCCACATCAGCTAAGGTTTCTGAATAACTATCAGCAAAAGCACCACCATCATAGGCATTACTCCCATCATCAGCATCCTGATTACCTACATCAGGTGATCCACCATTATAAAAACCATCAGTCATTAATAACGTATAATTCTGCTGACAGGTTCCTATGGGTGCAGGTTGAATTGGACAATCTGAACCACTGGCATCAAATCGGTTGCCTGATTCACAGGCATAATACTTACCTACATCCCGTAAGTTTTGTCTTAAAGGAGTTCCATATTGAGGAATTGGCGTACCATATATTTTATCTAATAACTCTTTTTTTGCGCCAGATAGTACAGAAGTATTTAATGACTTTACCCGGAAATTATTATCTTTCGTATTAATGGACGTAAAGCCAACTCTTGCATTGGACATACCTTCAATAACAAAGCCCAACCCCCCCTTGGCAACTAAATTCCTAGATCGATAGTACGCAAACCAGTTAGCAAAATTTTGCTGTATCTCAGGGGCTGCATTTTTAATTAAATATTCTATCTGTTCTCCATTTTCAAATACTCCATCCCCATCATCTTTCCACTGGTAATATTTAAAGCCTTGTGTTTGACTGCGAGTGGTGCTTGTTTGCTGCCACTCCCAAGAGCTTCCATTCCAGACATTCTCACCATATAAAATTTCATCATCTTGTAAAAGGTTAATATATTCTTTCGGATCATAAGGGTTATCAGGTGCTTTAGTTATGTCAATATTCGCAAACTGCTTGCCATTTTTATTTAAGCCTGGCCAAGGTTTATATGTTTTAGTAGGATCAAAATATAGTTTATTAAAGTTGCTATTTCTGAACCGCCAATTATCCGTTTCAGCAACAAAACATGTATATGGGTAATATGAATTTGTTGTAAACTGTACTCCGTAAATATAGCTAGTACCAGAGCAAGCATATTGGCCTGAATAACCTCTATATCTAATACTTTGCGGGGTAACAGTACCAGCAGCATTGTCATTCACCCCACTTGGTTGATTTGCTTTCATATAGTCAGAAGACATCAGTGCCTCCCAGGCCATACTACCGGAGTCATCAAATAAAATTACAATATTAGGCTCTGCACCAGGAGCTATTTCTAATGCATCTTGAGCCAGGTTTAATGGACCAGAATAACTAACCCAAGGAAAGGCTGTAATAGCCGCGGCCAGTAATAGGGTTGGCTGCTTTAGATATTGACAATAGTAAGGTTTCTTATGGCACATTATCCCCTCCATCAGAAACACGCATCCTTAGCTTCTCCAGCTAAATTATCCACTCAGCTGGTTCAAAGCCTGCGCTTTTTAAACAAACAAATCCGTGCAATAAATAACAGTATGGTCGTAACGAAGGGTTATTGAAAATAAAAATTTCTATTAACAATCAACTAAGCGGGTATTATTCAAATTTCTTATCAAGCAAAATTAATAGGAAAGATAGAAATCCATATAACACTTATTTTTTATTCCAGTTTTACTAACGTTGTTTCAGGTTACTAAATCTGAATGCTATATAAGTTACTCATCGCCTGATCAACGGCTGCGCGACAATCAGCGTCAGTTGGATTAGAAAAGCTGGAAGGAAGTCTATTTATGGCCAGAAAAAACCAGGTAATATACCTGGTTCTAATTGATCAGCTTAAAGTTTGCTATTGGGTAATAAGCCAATTATTAGTTATTTGCTCTTTAGCATGACTATTAAGTGTTACCAAACCTTGAGACCATTGGTTTTCAGTAAAGCCTGACAAAGCTTGCACTAATTGTTCAATGCCTGACTTATCAATCACACCATTATTAGCCACCACATTAAAGGCTTGGTTATCATTCCATTGTTGAACAATAACTTTATCAGTTGTTGAACCTTTCAAGCTGACTTGAAGTTGATTATTTTTATCCAAACTAAAGTGGATATCATAGAGATTGATATTTTTTAGTGTAAGCACATCACCGGTGGTATTACCTGATATTGTGTCTATGCCATCACCTTGGTTAAAAATAATCGTATCTTTTCCTGTTCCACTCAGGATTTTGTCATTGCCTTTACCCCCTACTAAGGTATTTTCGCCTGCAACAGCAAAAAACTGGTCTGTTTGATTACCACCAATTAAAATATTGCGTTGGCTATTACCTATCATGGCATTCTCGGCAGTCTCACTACCAACCACATGTTGTACACCTTTTAAAGTAATATTGACTTGTTTATCTGCACCTGTGGTATTTAGAGTTTGCCCATTTAAATTCACAGCAGTTCGAGCAGATAGGTGACTTAAATCCAAGGTATTACTACCCTCACCTAAGTCAATGGTTTTGATTTCACCAAAACGTTTTACTGTAACTACATCTGAATAATCGCTACCATTGAAAGTCGTATGGTCCGACTGCTCATTGTCTAGCGTCACATAGACTGGGCCTTGGTGAGCACGATAATCAGTTTTAAGCAGTTTATCATCAGCTGTTAAATGAATATTCGCTAATTGACTTCTTAGTGGTGCCAATTTAGCCATACCCGCCAAATCAATCGCGGATACTTCGTCACCATCGGCTAAAATTAACGACAAGTGTTGATATACCTCAGACAAATAAAAATTCTTAATGACAACTTCTGTTGTATCGGTTAATTCTAACTGCCCTTCGTCAGTTTTTACCAATAAGTGTAAATCCTGGCCCAACCGGGCTAATTGTAAGTTATTTAGAGAGTTAACCTGATCCAGCACTAAAATATCATCACCACTATTCGCCTGATTATCAATAATTTTCAATCCGCGACTAGTAGCAGTGACTTGATAGCTGTCGCTACCTTCACCCCCACTGGCAATATCATCACCAGCAGCAACCCATTTAATTACATCATTGCCTTGCTCACCATTTAATAAGTCATTGCCTGAATTATCAATTAAGGTGTCATCCCCTGCGCCCCCTCGAATAATGGTGCCCGCCAGCCCTGCTGTTAAATAATCACTATCTATATTCCCAATCAGCAGGGATGAATGATGATCATCACCACTCAATCGAGTTGCCACTGGTGATGTCGTATGATCAACAGTGGTAGTTGGCGCTGCAATAATACGGCTGATATTACCTAGTTCATCAACGACTAATTCTTGTTGCAACCCTTCATTAGAAACAATACTGAGATGGCGGAAAGCATCACTAACAAAGTAGTTTTCAATGACTATTTGGCGATTGATAGACTCAATATTTCCTTCTTCAGTGGCTCTTGGTAATCGTGCTTCCAAAAGTAGATCCAACCCGTCACGGCGACTGGTAATATCAGCAAACGCAGCCCCTATTACCAAGTTATCGATTTTATTATCTGTTGCCAGGTTATTAATCGTCACTTTACCCTCAAAGGCACCCACCACATAAGTGTCATGGTCATTATTCCCCTGCATGATGTCAGCACCACCGTAACCACGCAACACATTAGCTTGTTGATTGCCAATAAGGGTATCTCCATAAGCAGTTCCTTCCGCGGATAACTGGTAGCGAGTGTCGAGTTTTTTACCTTCACCCCACTGCCAATCAGAAAGTTTATAGTCTTTCTGTTTTAGCGTTCTTAAAGTATCTACCAAGAAAACGCCATTATTATTTTTACCGTGATAATGGCTTTCAGTGGCTAGAGTTTTAGAGCCACTATATTCATCCAGTGAATACTCTATACCATCACGCATCACTAACACAAAGTCCCTAAGCGTTTCTCCGCCCCTAGCAAGGGCATCATACACATGGAGTGTATCATCAATAATTTTTTCTAAGATAACTTTACGCCCATCACTCAATGAAACCACCAAACTGTAGTCCTTACGACGATAACCAGCACTGTAGGTTTCATTACGATAACGGGTTTCAATAGCCGTTATTTCTGCCGCATCATAGTCTAAGAATACCGTATTAATTACCGGTTTTTTGCGATCTTGGGCCTGTGGCTTAATAACAGTTTCCCCAACACCACGCCCAATAAAGTACTTAGAACCTGCTGGAGCATTTTGGTGGTCATCATCACCGTGTAAAACAATTAATTGGCTTTTATCCAGTTTTTCAAACTCATCCTGCTGATACACACCCCCTTGGTTATTACCATCAATCCGGTTGTCATTAAGATCAATCGTCACGCCGGTTTGTTGGTTGAAATAAGTTTTATCTCCTGCTTTCAAATAGCGGGTATGCAGCTGAATTGACTCAACCTGATCAGCAGCTAATACTTTACGCTGTGCTGGCAAGTCAGGCGTCAACATAAATCCATCATGAGACTGGAAGCTGATTTGATTATTGTTCAACACCCACTGACCGTTGTATTCACTATAAACATCATGGATGGTTACTGTACCGGCATCTTTTAATTTGATAACCATATTTTTATTGATTAATTGCCAATCAGCAATTTCATCCAATGCAAACTCTAACCGTACGACAGAAGCATCCTGACCATTTTCAGTAATATGGACATCCCGCACATCCCGTTTAACCAGGTAGATATCCTGACCCGACCCACCATCCACTTTGGCATAGTCAGATAAGGTGATTACATCATTACCACCTTTGGCAAATATTTGATCGCCTTTGTTAGCAAAAATACGGTTACTATCGTTTGTGCCGATAATATAGTCAGAACCCGAGCTAGTAGCGTCTCCATCTGAACCAGAACCCAGGGTATGTTGAATATTTTTCAATTCACCAATTTGCGGGCCTTTAGCTGCCTCCCCAGTTTTTCCAGTATTCCTTACCCATACTTTGCCCTGTTCCAAATCAATAATAAAACCTGAATAGAGTTGATCGGAATAAGCATAGTTTCGGTAGGTTTGCGCATTGATAGTTAAGGTATTATCACCACCCTGCCCATCAATTTCGAAGAATATTTTATCATTGGGATTATTTAAATTATTGAAAAAGTTTTCCATATCGGAGAAATCAACTGAAAACATAAAGTTATCATTCAGATTTCCACCCTTTAGTTTTTTTGCGCCTTTACCAAAAATAAACTCATTCTTTTTATTAGTCACCCCAAAGACTGTATCAGTGCCGCCACCAATATTAAATAAGACAGCTTTTTCCGGGTCTACATTCCCAAACACTGCATTACTTAGGCCCTGTAAT
Source organism: Spartinivicinus ruber (assembly GCF_011009015.1). Taxonomy (NCBI): domain Bacteria; kingdom Pseudomonadati; phylum Pseudomonadota; class Gammaproteobacteria; order Oceanospirillales; family Zooshikellaceae; genus Spartinivicinus; species Spartinivicinus ruber. The sequence goes on along the minus strand of NZ_CP048878.1, from coordinate 3,049,703 downwards.
CCATCTTGGGCAAAAATAACATCATCCCCCCCCTTAACTTTAGGATCTCTAACAATTTCATAACCACCTTCATAGTTGTATACTTTGACCTCTTCAATAGCCACCTCTACATCACCATAAACGATGGTGTCAACAGCATTACCTAATTCACCTTGCAGTAATTCCACTGAACGTTGACGGGTTTGCTCGATTACATCATGCTTGGTTTTATTCGCTTTATAGGCATCAGTGACCCACTCATCCATATCCTGGCCCCAAAAAGCCAACCAGCCTTGACGTAAACGATGGCGCCAGTCATCTAACTCAGGGACATACTCCCAAGCATCCTCCACCTGTCGTACTGCTGAATAAATTTGTGCACCAACAATTAATCCCACACTTATTCCCAAGCCGATGGGACCAAGGGCAGCACTACCCGTAAATAGGGCAGCAACTCCTAAGCTTAATGCAGTGACCGCACCGGCTACCGCAAAACCACCCTGTACATACAAGTCCTGTCGTTGTTTATCAGTTAATCCTTCCCCTTGTGCATCAGAAAAGGCTTTTGCTGCTGTATAAATATCAAAAGGTAAAGTAATTAATGCTGCCAACGCGCCACCACTACGACCTAACGCTTGGCCTAAACGGCTGGCAGATGATGTCGCTAACCGGCTGCTACTGCTAACAGAACGGGCAATCAACCGTTGACTTAATTTAGGTAAGCTGCGATTGAGCGCTATTTCAGCAGGAATAGATGCAACATTGGCTATCACACTACCCGTTTGAATAACGCCTTCCTGAATATCACCACTCTCAAAAGCAGCATCAGCTGCCTTTATACCTGAGTAAATCCCCCAAGCTTGTAGTCCCACCCCCGGTACCTGGGAAGCAAATCCTTTTACACTAATACGGGTATTTCCGTTTAGTTTGTTTTGCAAGCCTTGAACTTGACTATCGGTTAATACAGAAGGTGTGCTATCAATTCTATCAACTACTGTTTTTAATCTGCTTGATACTTCCCCATCAATTAATGCCACCACAGGTAGGTCTTGTTGTTGTGACAATGTTTTGAGAATTTTAGCCCCTTCAGCAAAGTCTGCTTGTGGTGCCGTACTTAAAAACTGCTGTAAAACCTCACCATTAAATTTAATACTGGCTACACCACCATCAGCTAGTCGATCAACAGCAATTGGTTGCCCATCAACTTGTGCGCCCAACAACCAGAGCTGAGTGCGGCTGATTGGCTGGCCATTGACTTTCAGTAAACCAAGCTGAAGATCTTGCGCAGACAGTCGTTCTAACTCAACCGGCAGTGATTGCTGCAACTGTTGGGTTGCCTGGATAACCCTGGCATCTTGATAAAAACCATCCGCAATAGACTGAGCTTGAAACTTATTCGGGTCAATGCCCAAGCTAAGTTGCGTAGAATGAGTAAAATAATCCGTTAAAAACCCAACTAAACTGGCTTTATTCTGAAAACCACTGATCCAACCCACTGCAGGATCATAAAAAGATAATTTACCTTTAGTATTAGATAATAAATAACGGTGGCGACCTGAGCGGAAAATCATTGACTGATCACCGCCTGTAGTGACTTTATCGGCAATAGTGGCTAACCCAAACTCACCCAGGTTTTCTCGATAGTGTTGCTTGCTTTTAACAAGCAGGGCAATTTCTATCTGTGCCTCACTGTATTGTTGATACGCAGCCGTTTCACTAACACTGTTTTTGTTTTGTTTAATTAATTCACTGATAAATCGGCTTTGGCTTTTGCTGGCTAACAATGCTTTGACATCTCCCTCTTGATGTAAAGCGGTGGCAACGGATAACACATCAGCCAGCAAAGTGTTTTGCTTTTTATTAACTGCTGGGGATAGCTCAACACTTAAGCCATGCTGCTTTCCCACGGAAAGCATCCTTTTCGACTGGTCAAAGGTATATTGAATTAACCGAGCATTATCAATATCCCGTACTTTGTGGCTGTTGGAAGCACTTTCATTAGCTTCAATGGTTTGATCTGCACTTTCCAATACTTGACTAAACTTGTCGTATTGCTGTGCGGTTGGCGAGCTACCCGTGTTTCGTAAGTCACCTAACGACGCAATAATATCAGATTGAATCAAATCACTTAATGCTGCTGGGTTTGCTCTTACCCATTCCGCCACTTGATTACGCAAGGCTTGAATACGCTCAGCCGCTGCGGGTTTAGCCACCAACTGAATTTGACCTATTAACGGTCGGTCTGGACTGATTTGATAGTCCCCCGGATTTTGCAGAAAATTAATGGCATGGAATAAACAGTCGCCATCAGCAGGCATAGAATAAACACGGCCATTGCGACCACGCACCAGGTAATGATCACTATCCGTGTTATTGCTAGGTCTTGAATGAATCAACTTACCCCGCAGATTACGGCCACCATGCAACGTATCTACAACATTTTTAGTATGTTCAAGATCAAAAGTGACACCCAGTGCTTTGGCAATCGCCAATGGTGCTACATCAGCCCCAGCATAATTCCAATGTCCTGGCTGACTGATTTGATTGGCAAATGCCTCGACATGGGCTGGAACTTTACCTGGGTTAACACCAGGGGTAACGCCACTGACAGAATCAACAAACAAAGCACCTGAACGTTTATCCAAGGAAGGTTGATGACGATGATTGTCGTATTTAAACGAAACTGTCCCTAAGGCAATGCTTTCACTAATGGTTCCCGATGATACCGCTCCTGCTAAAACAACGGCACCACCTGAAGTGCCATGACTAGCAGATTTACCCAAACTGACTGACTTAACTCGGATTAAATTTGCATGCGCACCTGGGTTAGTTAAAGAATCGTTATGAATTCGTTTTAACCACTGCTGGCCATTACCCTCTAAGTTAAACTGACGTACACCTTCTGTTGTCAGCTCATAACTAAGCGTAAGACTGCTACCTTTTTTGGCTGCTTCCAAAACGGTTTCAACTGACGTTTTTAGCTCACTATCCTGAGGATTACTATCAACCAAAGCTTTGAGTCGGGTTTTTGCTTCTTGTAATTTACCACCAGCTAAGGCACTGGGGTTTAACGTTTCTGAAACAGTAATGCTTTTCACCCGCTGTGCAGCATTGCCTAATGCAGTATCTGGCTCAAACGACAAGTTAATCGCCAAACTATCAGATAAAACAGTTAGGGTACGAATTTTCTTATAGTAAGGTTCCAGTGGTCGTACTTTACCAGCATCTTCCTGGCCAAATACCACACCAGAATAAAATGGCATAATTCCATAACCCACTGTAGCACTACGACTGCTACTATTATGCGCTCCTTCAATCCCACTGGCACCCGTGGTAGCCCCTGATGCCCAATTCCCATTAACTGCCCCTTCGGCTCTCACGGGTTTTACAGAAAAAAGAAATTGTGTTCTTCCAGGTGTGTCTTCAAGTACGGCTAGGGCTGGTGCATTAACACCCGCGTTAACATAAGCACTGGCTGACACCCCCACAACACTTTTTCTTGCAACGGTTCCCGCACTATTGGACATAGTACGGACATCAGTTAACGATAAATTGCCACTGGTTAATTTCATAATAAAATCATCTTGATTCCCGACGGTGGTACCAAAGGTAGCTGAACGCACCTGATTACCCACAATGCCTGCACCTAATACTGTAGACACAGAAACGCCGCCCGCAATCCCTGTGCCTGCAATAAATTCAGTGCCAACACCCGCTCCCGCATCACGGCTATAAGAAATAGATATCCCTAAACTGCCGTCTGCTTTTTTATTAATGGTTAAGCTAGGTGCAATTTTCCAGTGGCCTTTTGGCCCGGCGTAAAGCGTTATCGAAGCTGGGTTCAAATCTTTGCTTCCAGCCCGCTTACCCGTTAAACTGACTTCCACTCCACGGCTGCGTGACAAAGTTAAGCTTTCACCAATGGGTAAAGCCGCAATTTTATTTTTAATCGCTGCAACCAATGCTTCTTGGCCTGCCGATTTATCCACTCCTGTCACTTCTCGCCAAGCTTTGGATAATTCACTATCAGGATTTTGTAAATCGCCACTTAGGCCTTTAACCACTTTTTCCAGGTTATACATTTCCGGCAAACTACGGAAACCTTGTCCATAGGCTTTATTAATTGCACTATCAGCAACGGCTGTCGTATTGACCGTTTCACCCTGATGTAAACGACGTAAGGTATCTGCATTTTGCAATAATTTTGCTTGTAAAACGCCACCTGGTGCCGAGCGGTCAACAAATACCCCTAAGTCAAGCAGCTCATACATAAACTGACGGGTGGGTTGATCTAAAACTGGCGACTCAGATAGCTGAAAAATGAGGTTATTGGCATCAAAGCCTTCTGCTTTTCTGACTCGCTTTACTTCGCCTTTTAGCTTATTTAAAAAAGAACCATTTTCAGGTCGCATCAATTCGTCATAATTAATTAATTGTTTAATTTCAGCGACAATTTTTGCATTTTCATCAATAACAGATTTAAACCCAGCTGCCGAATTATCTAAGGTAACTTTATTACCCTGGTAATTGGCGTTATTAGCAATAATTTGTTTAATTTCCTGATAAACCTTTGCCGAGCCACCTTCCTTAAACATTGGCCCGTCAGTTTGAAAAGCATGTTGAATTTTTCGCCACAACCCTTTTGCCCCTTTTTGCACTGGGGTTTTAATATGGGCCGCCATGTATTCACGAATACTGCCGAGTATTTTACGGTTAAGTTTTTCTTTAAATAAAATAGTGGCAAATTTATCGGTTTTTCCTGATACCGTATGGCCGCCGGGCAATAAACCTAAAAAGGTTTCTGTCCACTTGCCACCGGTTACGCGCACTACCTGAGCTTTACCTGGCAAATTCGGTCTTTGCGAAGTGGCTAAGGCATTAGCCAACTCACCATTTTGTACTGTTGAACCAATAAAGTAGCCTTTACCATTGCTATCAATCAGCCGGATTAAGCCATCTTTGGCAGCGGTCGATAACTGCCTAAACTGAGGGATTTCAACACCTGAAGTTTCTCCAGCGACGGCAGAAGAAAGTACAACTTTACCAGCTTGGTCAAACTTTAACAGCCCACCTTGATCAGTAATCGCCCATAAATGACCTGAACTGTCGTAGGCGATTTGCGATAATCGACCTTCCGGATAATCGCTCGTCAACGGCTCAGCTAAACCGGCTCCGATTAAAGTCCCATCAGCCAATAAAATAGCAGCTTTGCCATCACGGGCAACCGCAACATCTAATGCCTTCGTGTTACTGGTACTGTTATAAACTGCTTGTGGTTGCACCCATTGGCCTTCAGCAACTGATGTACTATACACGTTGCCTTCACGGACAAAATAAAGAGTACCATCCATCCCTGCCCGTAAATGTTGAATCCCATCAATGGAATTGCCATCGGGAAATAGCACTGCCAGTCGCTGAGCAGGTTGATCCTGGCCATTGCCAGGGGCTTCAATATAACCCGTAAGCCTGCCGTCTTTATCCAACCCCACCCCAAGGGTGATTTGTTGGCCATTATCGGCAGTGGCTTTAAAGGTAAAGGCATCATGAAGTCGTCCATCGACCGTCTTATTACTAACCGCCGCATCCAGTCGTTTGCCCGTCACCACATCCTCTTGGATCGGTTGATTATTTTCCTGGTAAAAACCAAATACCTGACCCGATTCTGACATGGCAACACTAGTATACTGGTTAATACCTTCCGCCTGGGGAGAGACAGTTTGCCACTGCTGAGAAGTAGAGTTATGACGAGCCAGCTCACCTGACTGAAACTTCCACCAAGTGCCTTTATTGTCAACAAACAGTCGGTCGCCTGTTTGTAGTGACTGCTCCAAGGTAGGTGCAGCAACTCGGTCAATTTTGCTGTCAGCGCCAGGAACCCCTTGGCCTACCAAACCACTTTTTAAGACAAAATAAATGTTGTTATTTCGGGCAAAGGCATTAGTAATATCACCATATACGTTGGCTTTGTCCCAAGGCTTGGCAAAGCCATCTGTTGACAGTTGATATAACTTACCTTCAATTAAAACCAGTGCACCTTCATTAACCCCGGGTATTAATGCATCTACTTTGCCTTTTACTGGCCACTTACCATCAGCAAATACCTGTTGTACAGGTTTGAATTTAGCTTTTAATTTAATCAAACCAAAAGGTGTGTGCTTTTTGGCATTAGAACGCCAATATTCTAATTGGCCATTATCGTTGACTCGAAAATGAGTACGGTGTCCTTCCTGATTATAGGCGTCTAAAATGCCCGCCTTACCATAAATAGCTAGCCTGTTTAAACTTGAGGAAATTGAATTAATATTATCTAATTGAGGTGTGTTTGATATACTTCCATGTGACTTATCAGTAGATAAATCTTTGCTTTTTTCCTGACGATCAACATTCATCTGACCATCAATATTTTTAGACGAATCAACAGACGAATGACTCGAAGATGGTATTCGCATATATTTCCCCTAACGGTCACATTATTTTTTAACAACCACCTCCTTGTGTACAGTTAAATAAAACATTTATATTCTGCTTCTTTATAAAATTTGTATGGCTACCTTGCGCTGTAAGACAGTTTTCTAAAAACTATTATTTTATATATTTTAATTTTCTAATATCTACTGTTCTATTATCTATCTTATCTCTACCTTTCACATTGGCAGTAGCATGCTTTATCTATCTAAACTACAAGTGCTCTATATTTATACTTTTTGGATTAGTAAATACTTTTTCTATAAACCCTTAAAGGCTATCAGTGTTTCTAACACCACTCTTTTTTTAATTGAGTGTTAAGCCAATTATGCCGGTTATTCAACACAACAAACACTCTGTTATTTGCAAATTGTTGTGAATTATATCACAACTCATCCACCTAATTAAGTGATATTCCATTTAATTACAGTTTGCTTATTTAGATATAATGTAAGCATCACAAAAGGACACCCAAATTTAAAATAATACTAAATTAATAATTTCTAATAAGTATTCTTATATCTTTGAATTATTCTCAACAGGTAAACTAGCATTATTTATATAATTTAGAGGAAGATAAGACGGTGTTACTCAGAAAAAATGACTCAATTTAGAGTCATTAATAGGAAAAATAAAAAAGGCGAAATTAAAGAGTAAAAATTATTATGGCAATAGTAACAACCAGGTCTAATGTACAACCCGGTTGCTTTCATCTTCTTCTGTTGTTGTCTCTGCCATAATACCCACCATATGGATACCGGCACTCAACATTGCTTTGGCCACTTCAATATAATTATCCTGTAAATAGGCTTTCGCCTCTTCAGAAAATGATATTGTCACTAATGGCTTTTCATCAGCATCAGAACGCTGTAGTGCAATATTACCATCTGGCAGTTCAACTATCTCTAAATAAGAAGGCATCTACAGACTCTCACCATTATCGTTAGGGACAAGCGCTTGATTCTAACACCTCACACGCACTTGACAAAGCCATTATCAGAATAATCTATTCATGAAGCTCATCTTGTTGACAAACTATACAACACCTAATTGCTAAACTAGTCTTCATCAATTATCCTGCTATACGCTCAAAGAAAGTAACTTATCACTCACAGAAAACTTGATGACAAGTAAGAAAACCGTCACTATCAATACCAAAGAAACAACACAACAAACCGTTACTGCTTACTTTCAGGCTAGTAAAAAGCACAGCAAACAGCCAGCACTAAAAGTAAACAGAAACTGTTGTTGTATGGAATAGAGTTGTTAACTGGTTTTCCGATAAAACTGATCATAGCAATAGTTGGTAGCGGCGATATAACCATCAACACTACCGCAATCAAAACGTTTACCCTTAAACCGGTAGGCTAACACACAGCCATCTTTGGCTTGTTGTAATAACGCATCAGTAATTTGTACTTCACCATTTTTACCAGGAGGGGTATTACGAATAATGTCAAAAATATCAGGTGTTAATATATAACGACCAATAATGGCTAAGTTGGAAGGCGCATTTTCAGGTGTAGGCTTTTCCACCATATCTGTAATTCTATATAAATCTTCTCGAATCATATCCCCCGCAATAATGCCATATTTTCCGGTTTCGTCAGCTGGCACTTCCTGAATGGCAACAATACTACAGCGAAATTGCTTGAATAATCGTACCATTTGAGACAATACACCATCACCTGAGTTAATACATAAGTCATCCGCCAGTACGACTGCAAAGGGCTCATCACCAATTAACGTCTGCCCAGTGAGAATAGCATGTCCTAACCCTTTCATTTCCCGTTGTCGGGTATAGGAAAAGCTACATTCATCAATTAAACGACGAATATCGTTTAACATCGGCTCTTTATCAGTGCCTTTGATTTGATGTTCAAGCTCATAATTAGTATCGAAATGATCTGCAAGTGCTCGCTTTCCTCGGCCAGTTACAATACTTATCTCATTTAAGCCAGCTTCCAAAGCCTCCTCTACCCCATACTCAATCAGTGGCTTATTTACCACTGGCATCATTTCTTTTGGCATTGACTTGGTTGCAGGTAAAAAGCGGGTTCCATAACCCGCCGCAGGAAAAAGACACTTTTTGATCATTCGATTATTGCTTACTAGTCGGCTATTATTGGTTCAGTAAAGCGAAACCTAGAAACCTATTTACGGGTTCGCCCATATACATCATCAAACCTAACTATATCATCTTCTCCCAAATAGCTACCAGATTGCACCTCAATTAATTCCAGAGGAATTTTTCCAGGGTTTTCTAGACGGTGTTGTTCACCCAGAGGTATATAAGTTGACTCATTTTCAGCTATCAAGTATTCCTTGTCACCACAAGTCACCTGTGCAGTACCCTTTACTACTACCCAGTGCTCTGCCCTGTGATGATGCATCTGTAACGATAAGCTCGCACCGGGTTTGACAGTAATCCGCTTAACCTGAAAACGTTCCGCCTCATCAATACCTTCATAACTTCCCCAAGGGCGATACACTTTTTTATGAAGTAAATATTCAGAGCGATGCTGGCTTTTTAGCTCCTCAACGATTTTCTTCACATCCTGCACTTTATCTTTGTGGGCAACCAACACAGCATCATCGGTTTCAACCACCACCAGATCTTTTACACCAACCGCAGCCAATAGCCGTTTTTCACTGCGTAAATAACAGTTTTGAGTATCTCTTAATACGACATCCCCTAACTGGCTATTACCATGCGCATCAGATGCATGCAACTCAGCCAGTGCTCGCCAGGAGCCCACATCACTCCAGCCGATATCTGCAGGAATCACTACCCCCTTACTGGTTTTTTCCATCACCGCATAATCAATAGAGTCTTCAGGACAAGCTGTAAAGCTGGCCTTATCCAAGCGTAAAAAGTCCAAATCAGCCTCAGCTCCCTCAAATGCCTGCTTCGCTGCATTATAAATATCCACGGCATAAGCCTTAAGCTCTTCCAAGTAAGTTGCCGCTTTAAACATAAACATACCACTATTCCAAAAATAGCTGCCCTCTGCCACATAACCAGCTGCCGTTGCCTGATCAGGCTTCTCTACAAAGCAGTCAATACTATGGCCAGAAAACCCAAGCGACTCACTTGCTTTGATATAACCATAACCCGTTTCAGGGTGGTCGGGAACAATTCCAAAAGTAACCAGCCTATCCTGTTGCGCATGTTGTTGACCATAGAGAATTGCTTTATAGAAAGCTTCTATTTTTTGAATCGCATGATCGGCAGGTAAGACTAATAAAACAGCCTCACTGCTTAATTGCATTGCTTTCAGTGCCGCCACAGCAATAGCTGGGGCTGTATTTCTCCCGACGGGTTCCAGCACAATACTTTCTGCCGGTTGTGCAATTTGCCTGAGTTGTTCAGCCACCATAAAGCGATGCTCTTCATTACACACCACTATCGGCGCCCCTACTTCTTTAAATCCAACCAAGCGCTCTACTGTTTCTTGTAACAAGCTGGTATTTGGGTTAACCAGATTGAGCAACTGTTTAGGGTAAAGCTCACGGGATAATGGCCAGAGTCGAGAGCCTGTTCCCCCAGAGAGAATCACCGGAATAATCATGAAATATCCTTAAATCAATGTAATGATAATTATGTACAGGTCCTTTGATTATAAACATTGATAATCTATAGCAATAATGAACTGATAACGTTATGACAAAATAGCTTTAATTAATTCATCACCTAAAAATGGTATTACTAGTTAAGACTTTCTATAGTGTAGAATATCCCTACCAGCAAATAGCAAGTACATCCCGCCTCACCTATTACAATTGAATTTAACTTGCATCGACTCATTGCTCACCTATATTTAAACCTAACCTGATAAAAATCACTCACTCCTGCTTAGCCCTTCAGCCAGTTCAGAGTTCAGTTATGTATCACTATAAAATCACCTGTGATAGTGAAGAAAGCTACGATATTGTCTTAACCACTGACCCGATTGATGAACTTGATGTTTTCCCAAACTTTAAGTCTGCCCAACGCGCATTGGCATTTCGTCTTAATGATCGAATGAGAAGCCTAAAGTCACAACTGATTATGGTAAGCCGGATGAAACACGCACGCGAAGTGATTCAATAAAATAAGCCAATAATCCAGACTACCACCCAAATTTCTGCAACTTTCAATAATTAATTGATTTTTAAAAAATTTTAAAAACAAGCTCTGATTTTTCCAACTTGTTATTTATAAGTTTGCAATAAAATTGTGAACCATAAAAAACTAATGAATAGCCCTACAACTAGCTAATTGCTAACTAAAACGTAATAATTAGGATTAACAAAGGCAATAGTAGCAGATTATGGCGGACCTAATTTTACGTTATTGGCAACAAATCCTTAGGTGGTTTAAAGTAAACCAGCCCGCCTTTTTAGATGCACTAAATACCGGTGCCTCACAACAACAAGTTGAACAGCTTGAAGCTGAGCTAGATGCCAATCTACCCAATGATCTTCGAGCATTTTTATTAGCAATCAGTGGTGAAAAAACAGATAATTTCTTCCATCATCTTTGTACTTGCGGCATCTTACCTTTCCATGGCGATTTATTTTCCATCCCAGAAATACTCAAACAACGCCAGCATCATTTAGAACATGATGTTGCACTTAACTACAGCAAAGACTTCCAAAAAATGGCAGCGGTTTATCAGAGTCATTGCCCTGAAGTAAAGCCTGTGAGTTATGACCCATTATGGATTCCCATTGGCGGTGATCCTGGCTTCAATATCATCTTTATTGATCTTAATCCTACCAGCCAAGGAGTTAGAGGCCAGGTCTTTGAGCATTGTTACGAAATTGCTCAACGAGAGCTATTAGCTTCTTCTCTCACCCATTACCTCAAACAATATGCCGATGGGTTGAGTAAAGGACGTTTTTATGTCGAAGAAGACAACCACATGCTGGTTGTTTATGATGACCATACAATGTAAAAGGATATTAAATGCAATATCCTTTTACCCTTGATTTAATCCTATGCTAAACAATGACAGTCAATTATGGGATTGCCTGAGTTTTCAATTTACTCAATGAATTGAAAAAACTGTAAAAATTCTCATCCCCCATATTACGTGCTGATGCCAGCTGCCCACCCTTTGTTGCAAATAACACTTTATTATCAGTCGAGACTACCACAATAGAAGGAATCCCCTTTTTAACAGGATTGCCATATTGCTGCACAATATCCATATTATTATCCCAACGACCAATATCAATTTTTAACGTAATAAAATGAGTTTTAATAAGCTCTGCCAACTGGCCTTTATTAACAGCTTTATCTAAAGCCACACAATCAGGACACCAATTAGCCCCAAACGCAATGAGTAACAATTTGTCTTGTTGTTTAGCAACCGACAGTGCCTGAGCTATTTGTTGCTTAGCATTGGCTGCCGGATTATAAGGTAGCTCTTTCGCCATCAGTGAGTTTACCGTGCTGAAACATAACAATACGAAAAAAGTTAATACGCGGATCATAGGTTTGGCCTCCATTCCAGTCAAAGTGATACTACTACAAACCATACGACAGTAGTAGAAACATATAAGTGAAACGTTAGTACTCAACTAATTGGCCACGCCAATGTTGAATAAAATCGGTTAATGCTTGATAAGATTCAGATAAGTTTTGAAAAGGGGAGGTTTGACTGGTTGAGATAAATGTCTGTGCTTCAGAGAGTTGGCTTGGTTGGCTCAAGTCAACCGGCTGAAAAGCCACAATACGACAATAGTAGCTATTCAGCCAAGTTAACCAGCTACCCTGTTGCTGTAATAACTGTTGCAGCCTAAGCAACCCTGGGGCAGCTTGCAACTGCTCATTAGTTAGCTCAGCAAACGACCAATACTGCACAGGCAGAGACAACTGATACTCTGCCGCTAGCTCATGGCTAAAGGCATCCACAGTCGTGACCAAATGCCAGGCCACAGACTGTAGCAAGCCTTCCTGATCACCCGGCAATGGGTCTTGTAGCTGCTGATATTGCCGCAATAAAGCAGCGGCAAAATACAGCTTCTGTTTCACCAATACTTGCAAGGTGTCTTTTTCTGGGGTTAGCTTTTTATCCGCAGCTTTTATCACGCTTAACTGGCAGCCTGTGCTTTGGTTTTTGTCTTGGACTTACTTTTAGCCTTAGCCGCTTGCTCCTCCCAACGCCCATCTTTAAAGAAAGCCCGCCAGCCCGTGGCCTTACCATCCACTTCTGTCATCACGTACTGTTCTTTGGTTTTACGACTAAACCGTACAATGGTTGGGTTACCATCAGGGTCTTGCTGAGGTGCTTCCAACAGATAATGGTATTTAGGGTCAATTTCATCACGATGAGGAATTAACTCACTCACAAGGGGGGCCCGGGTTTCCCGATTTTTAGGAAACTGGCTTGCTGCTAGAAAGAGCCCAGACGCACCATCCCGTAAGATATAGGTATCATCTACTTTTAAACAACGCAGTTCAGGCATTGGCACTGGATCCATTTTGGGTGGTGCAGGCTCGCCACTTTTCAGTAATTTGCGGGTGTTACTACAACTGTCATTAGTACAGTCAAAATATTTACCGAACCGACCAGTTTTGAGTTGCATTTCTGCACTACACTTGTCGCACTCTAGAACTGGCCCTTCATAGCCTTTCAATTTAAATTGGCCAAACTCTATCTCATAACCAGCACAATCCGGGTTATTGCCACAAATGTGCAGCTTGCGCTTTTCATCAATTAGGTAAGAGTCCATTGCGGTACCGCACTTTTGACAACGGTGCTTGGCCCGTAATGCTTTCACTTCCCCTTCTTCATCATCAGCGTGAATAGCTTCATCACCCGGTACCAGATTGATAGTGGTTTTACAGCGTTCTTTGGGGGGCAGTGCATAGCCAGAGCAGCCTAAAAACACACCGGTACTCGCTGTGCGAATTTGCATTTTGCGCTCACAGGTTGGGCAGTCGATATCAGTCATGGTCGGCTCATTAGCCCGCATACCACCGGTACTGGCATCAGATTCAGCCAGAGCAAGCTTTTTAGTGAAGTCAGCATAAAAGTTATCTAACAACTGGTGCCACTCCAGCTTGCCCTCAGCAATATGATCCAAGTCTCCTTCCATATTGGCAGTAAAACTGTAGTCCATTAAATTATGGAAACTTTCCACTAGCCGTTCAGTGACAATATCGCCCATTTTTTCTGCATAAAACCGACGCCCTTCCAGCTTGACATAGCCCCGGTCTTGAATGGTCGAAATAATCGATGCATAGGTAGAAGGCCTGCCAATCCCCCGCTTTTCCAGCTCTTTAACCAGTGCAGCCTCAGAGAATCTAGCAGGTGGTTTGGTGTAGTGCTGTTTCGGATCCAGCTTTAATAGATCCAGTATTTCCTTAGCATTAATCACCGGTAAAGTGGCTTCCTCACCCTTTTTACTGACTGGGGGAAGTACCTTAGTAAAACCATCGAACTTTAATACCCGGCCACGGGTTCTTAGCTCAAACTCAGCAGCAGCTACTACTACACTGGTGCTAAGGTACTCTGCAGGCGGCATCTGACAGGCAACAAATTGACGCCAGATCAGCTCATATAATCGCTCGGCATCACGCTCCATCCCTTTAACTGAGCCAGGTTTAGCGTTAACATCAGACGGCCTGATTGCCTCATGGGCTTCTTGCGCTCCTTCTTTACTGCTATAGGAGTTGGCCTGCTCAGGTAAATACCTCTTACCATAGTTATCAGCAATATAATCCCGACAAGCTGTCACAGCATCAGCACTCAAATTGGTACTATCCGTACGCATATAAGTGATATAACCTGCTTCATAAAGCCGCTGAGCCATCATCATGGTTTTCTTAACACTAAAGCCCAACCGGGTACTGGCTGCCTGTTGTAAAGTAGAGGTTATAAACGGTGCATTGGGTTTAGTACTGGAGGGTTTAGTATCAACACTAGCAACCTGATAAGTGGCTTGCTGTAATGTCGCCAGTGCTTGATCAGCTTGAGTTTTATTAGTGGGGCGGAAGCTTTTCCCTGCCTGCTTGGTAACTTGAAAACGGACTGACTCTTTCCGAGGGGTATTCAAATCCGCATGCACTTCCCAAAACTCTTCAGGAACAAACTGGCGAATCTCGTTTTCACGCTCAACAATCAGTCGTACAGCCACCGATTGCACTCGTCCTGCTGACAAACCTCTAGCTATTTTGCTCCACAGCAAGGGTGAAACCATATAACCCACAACCCTATCCAAAAAACGACGGGCTTGCTGGGCTTGAACCCTGCTCATGTTAAGCTGACCAGGGTTGTCAAATGCTTCTTTAATAGCATTTTTGGTGATTTCGTTAAAGACTACCCGTCGATAGCGCTCGTTATCCCCACCAATCGCTTCCCGCAGGTGCCAGGCGATGGCTTCCCCCTCTCGGTCAAGATCCGTTGCTAGGTAAATGTTGTCAGCCGTTTTAGCAAGTCGTTTCAACTCTTCAACAACTTTTTCCTTACCAGGTAGTATCTCGTAACTGGCTTGCCAGTTATTTTCTGGGTCAACCCCCATGCGCGTAACCAGTTGCTCGCGGGCTTTGCGCTTTTTATATGCAGCCTTCTCATCAGGTGACAACTTACGCGTTTCAGCTGCGGCCTTGGCCCGTGCTTTTGCATCAACTGGCTTCTTGCTCCCACTGGTAGGGAGGTCCCGAATATGCCCAACAGATGACTTAACAACAAAGTCACTACCCAAATACTTGTTAATCGTTTTGGCTTTTGCTGGTGACTCAACAATAACTAGTGATTTACCCATGGTGACCTGTTATATCCAAAACGTACAAAACTTATCCATAAAAGATAATTCAATTACAAAAATTTGCGCCTTTATAAGACGTATTCTGTCTTTCTGCAAGTAAATTAGACTGAAAGACAATTGCAGTGTGTTACTAGTAACAATAATTTCAACATAGCAGCATTCTTATTCACCGCCTAAATATTCAAACCGGGGAATTTGCTCACCATCAACCACAACTGAAGAAAAAAACAGCGTCAATGGCCTCACCCATAAGCCTTGTTTACCATACAACGCCTTATATAAAACCAACTTTTCTTCTGTTTCACTATGAGTGACCACACCAATCACTTGATAACATTGGCCTTTAAAATGGCGGTAACGACCGGCTTTTACCTCTGTTTTCACAGTACCTAACTCAACTCCATTAAAAAAGCCGGAGTATCACTCCGGCTTTGCAGAACAAGGCATTGCTGTTAACCATAATCAAAACTGCTAACAGCTACTTTGTGCATTAACAGCAATATATTAGTCAACACTTATCGTTTGTTAACAATCATCATCGCTGTTACACACGCTCAAAAATCGTCGTAATACCTTGCCCCAGCCCGATACACATTGTTGCTATACCCAATGTGCCACCTTTCTGTTTCATTACATTTAACAATGTACCAGAGATTCGGGCACCGGAACAACCAAATGGGTGGCCCAATGCAATAGCACCTCCATTGAGATTAACTTTATCATGCATTTTGTCCAGTATTTTTAAATCTTTTAACACAGGCAGTGCTTGAGCAGCAAAAGCCTCATTCAGTTCCAGTTGATCAATATCATCAATGGTGAGGCCAGCTTTTTTCAAAGCTTTTTTGGTAGCAGGTACTGGACCATAGCCCATAATGGCAGGATCAACTCCAGCAATGGCCATGGCACGAATTTTCGCCATTGGCTTGAGCCCAAGAGCTTGAGCCCGCTCCGCCGACATGACAATCATACAAGAGGCACCATCAGTGATCTGGGAAGAAGTACCTGCTGTCACTGTACCATTTTTGGGATCAAAAACAGGCCTTAATTCAGCCAGCTTTTCAGCCGTCGTATCAGGACGAATGGTTTCATCTTCACTAAAGATTTTCACATTACCATTTTCATCATGCCCTTCCATCGGCATAATTTCGTCTTTAAAACGGCCTTCAACTGTTGCCTGATGGGCCAGCTGATGAGAGCGAGCACCAAACTCGTCCTGTTGTTTACGACCAATGCCGTGTAGTTTACCTAGCATTTCAGCGGTTAGCCCCATCATGCCAGAGGCTTTTGCCGCATACAGACTCAACTGTGGGTTAGGATCAACTCCATGCATCATCCCCACATGGCCCATATGTTCAACTCCACCCACAACGAATACATCACCATTATTAGTCATAATAGCTTGAGCCGCCGTATGCAGTGCTGACATAGATGAACCACATAACCGGCTGACTGTTTGAGCACTGGATGTATGTGGAATTGGCGTCATCAGCGATGCCATCCGGGCAATATTCCAGCCCTGCTCCAAAGTTTGGTTAACACAACCCCAGATCACATCCTCGACTTCAGCTGGGTCAACACCTGGGTTACGGGCTAATAATCCAGTAATTAAATTGGCAGATAAGGTCTCAGCTCGCACATGGCGATACATACCATTTTTAGAGCGACCCATAGGGGTCCGGGCATAATCAATAATTACTACATCTCTAGGATTTAAACTCATAATAATGGGTTCTCATCAATATCGAGTGCATCGCTATCTGTAAAAGTCAATCTATCTAGCGGTGCACTCATGGGTGACAGTTAAAAAGTAATAGTTAATTAAAACGTGTTACTCGGTTAAGAATCGTGCACCAGATTTAGCCATTTCAATTAGCTTGACAGTGGGCTTATACAATGGCCCCAGCTCAGCAAATTTTTCGGTCAGTGCTACAAATTCTGCCACCCCCATATCATCAATATATTTCAAGGCCCCACCCCGGAATGGGGGAAAACCAATACCATAAACCAGCCCCATATCTGCTTCTGCTGGGCTTTCCACAATACCATCTTCTAAACAACGAACGGTTTCCAAGCACATAGGGATCATCATCCGGGCAATAATATCTTCGTCACTAAATGATTGACTGGCTTGGCAAACCGGTTTAATCATGTCGTATACTGTTTCATCCAAGACTTTTTTCGGCTTACCCTTTTTGTCTTGCTTATATTGATAAAATCCAGCATTAGTCTTCTGTCCATAGCGCTTAGCTTCATAAAGCACATCCAGCGCTGTTTTAAAGTCTCGTTTCATCCGATCAGGGAAACCTTCAGCCATTACGCCTTCTGCATGCAGCCCTGTGTCTAGACCAACCACATCCATTAAGTAGGCAGGACCCATCGGCCAGCCGAAGCGCTCCATTACTTTATCCACTTGGGCAAAATCAGCACCATCTCTCAGCAACAGAGAGAACGCGCCAAAGTAAGGGAATAAAATCCGGTTAACTAAAAATCCTGGGCAATCATTAACAACAATAGGCGTTTTGCCAATTGCTTTGGAATAGGCCACCACCGTAGCAACGGTTTCTTCGCTGGTCTGCTTGCCTTTAATCACCTCTACCAAAGGCATCATATGTACAGGATTAAAAAAGTGCATCCCACAGAATTTCTCAGGCCTTTTTACCGCCTCTGCCAGTTTATTAATGGATATTGTAGAAGTATTAGTCGTAAGTACAGCTTCTGGCTTAATCTGTCCTTCCACCTCAGCCAGCACTTTCTTTTTAACATCAATATTTTCAACCACCGCCTCAACCACAACATCAACCGTATTAAAATCACCATACGACAGTGTTGGAACTATTCGATTGAGTACTTCTGCCATGGTGGCAGGTTCCATTCGCTTTCGATCAACCCGTTTTACCAACAGCTTGGCAGCTTCGTTTAATCCAAGATCAATCCCTTCCTGATTGATATCCTTCATTAAAATCGGCACTTTTTTATAGGCTGATTGATAAGCAATACCACCGCCCATAATACCTGCACCTAAAACCGCAGCCTTGTTAGCTGGCAAGGCGAGTTCTTCATAATGTTTGGCCTTTTTCTTCAACAGCTGGTCTTTGAGAAACAACCCAATTAAATTCTCCGCCACTGGCGTTTTCGCCATTTTCACAAAGCCTTTTGCTTCTATTTTTAATGCCTCCTCCCGACCTTTAGTGGCTGCTTTTTGGATGGTTTTTATCGCTTCTACTGGCGCTGGATAATGAGGACCAGCTTGGCTAGCGACATACCCTTTAGCTGTTTCAAACACCATCATGCTTTCAATATTATTCAGCTTCAGTTTTTCCAGCTTTGGCTGACGTCGTGCCTGATAGTCAAGCTCACCGACTGCCGCACGCTTAGCCAAGGTAATAGCGGTGTCTTTTAATTGTTCCTGCGACACTACGACATCAACGGCTTTAGCTTTTAATGCCGCTTCTGCCTTATGTTCCTTACCTGCACAAATCCACTCGATGGCATTATCGGCACCAATCAATCGCGGCAATCTCACAGTGCCACCAAAGCCAGGATAAATGCCCAATTTTACTTCTGGCAAACCAACCTTGGCAGAATCCGCCATTACTCGAAAGTCTGCAGCCAAACACATTTCAAAGCCGCCACCCAAAGCAATACCATTAATGGCCACAACAGTGGGCATAGGTAAATCTTCAAAGTCACTAAATATCTGGTTAATTTTCAAGTTAGCAGCAATTAACTCTTCTTCAGGCATTTTAAAATTAGCCAGAAATTCTCCTATATCGGCACCGACAATAAAAACATCCTTGCCGCTGGTAACAATCAGGCCTTTGATTTGATCATTCCCCCGAATATTGTCAACAGCCTCACGTAGTTCTTCTAAAGTGGCCCGATTGAACTTGTTTACAGACTCGCCTTGCAAATTAAACTGCAGTTCAGCGATACCGTCTTCAAGCGGTTTAACCGTTATGGCCTGACCTTCGTAAATCATCAAATGATCTCCACGTTTTTATTTGTTTCGCTAATGACTCTGATTATTGGTTACAATACATTACAGTGAACTAAATCAATTACCCTTGCTTGCAGGCTATGTAAGAAAGTTATTAAGCCATACAAACCTCACCTGTCTTGCAACACACTTATTGTAGACCTGTTATTTCTTCCCTAAGAAACAGACAACAAATGTTGTTTTTTGATCAGATAAGCTTTTATCTACTATTTAAGGGGCTATTCCAGACTATTCACTTTCTATATAATGACTTTTCGGAATAATCCAGCCACTTTATAATCATTAGCGATACAATTTATTCATACGTTTGTTTGATTCCAGGTACAAACATGGGGAATTTTTTTGCTTTTGTCAATAACACATGTGGAGTCTGATACTTGAATAAGTGTAAAGTATTGGTTTTTGGGGTTAAGGTATGTTCCTTGCTGTTACTTACTCCCTACAAAGCCTTACCTGACGACCATCAACTGATCAGCCAGTAGCACTAACTGTCGTTTAATATCAGCGACATCTGATTCCTCTCCCCGTTCTTGCCAAATTGCAGTAATACAGGGACCGCCTACCATCACCGCTCTTACATCTTGGGGAAAAGTATTTAACAAGGTTAATAAGACCTCTTCCTCAACAATATGCTGGCTACCGCGACTGTCCTGCTGCCAGCAGACTGGCTCCTTCACACTGCGAAAAAAACGTATCGAAGGGAGTGGTTTGCTGTCATGAAAGGTTAACCGATAACCAATACAGTAGTCTTGGCTGGCCACTTTATCTGTCAAAACCAGGGGAATTTCTGATTTAACAAATTGCACAGACATCCCCTGGCTAATTGCCGCCTGACGGAATCGCATTCGCTTTCGCTCATGAGGAGAAGGTAAAACCCAGAAAATTGAGCCTAGTGTAGCAATTAGAACTATAACAATAATGAGAGTGGTCATTATTATCCTTAGTTAGGGTTAAGGTTTAGAGGGCCTATTACTATTTACCCAACAGGGAAACAGATAGGCCTGAGTACAGGTTGACCCAGAGCTCGCCGGGAGCAGCGACAATTGGAGACAGGGTAACCATTATGAATCAATATCAGCATATTTTGGTAGCCGTTGACCTCACCGAAGATGCCAATACTGTCTTGACCAGAGCGAAAGACATCGCCGCCTTTAACCAAGCCCGTTTAACCATGGTACATGTCATTGAGCCATTGAGTGTTGCCTATGGCAGCGATATTCCACTGGACTTGACTACCTTACAACAAGAAATCACCGAACAAGCCCAGCATCGTATTTCTGAACTTGCTGACAGAATTGATCTTAAAGATCAAGACCAGCTAGTGGTTTACGGCCGCCCGGAAAAAGAGATCCACCGCCTTGCTGAAGAAAAAGATGTTGATCTCATCGTTGTAGGTAGTCATGGTCGTCATGGATTAGCGCTCATTCTCGGCTCCACCTCAACTAGCATTTTGCATGGAGCAAAATGCGATGTACTGGCAGTTCGAGTAGGCAGCAAGTAGTGAACGTTAGTCCTCTTGCATAGCCTCCAATTCAGCCCAGCGGTCCAGTTTTTCCTCCAACAGCTGTTCAAGTTCAGCCAATCGATTGAGCACAGGCTGAACTTGCTCATGTGGCTGTTGATAAAAATCAGATTGACTGGTCTGGCGGGTTAACGCTGCTTGTTCAGCCTCTAAGGCATCAATCTCGCCAGGCAAATGATCAAGTTCACGCTGTAATTTATAACTGAGTTTTTTCTTGCCTGAGGCTAACTTAACCGGCTCAGGCTTAAGCGAAGATGAGCTGTTGGCTTGATTGCTTTTTTGAGGTGACTGATTGGTACCTGTCGCTGCTTCAACCAGCGCACTAAAGTTACCCCCTTGCCGCAACCAATCTTGATACCCCCCCACATATTCAATAACTTGACCTTTTCCTTCAAAGACCAGGGTACTAGTCACGACATTATCAATAAAGGTCCGATCATGGCTGACCAGCAGCAAAGTGCCAGTAAAATTAATCAGTAGCTCTTCCAGTAACTCAAGGGTTTCCACATCCAAGTCGTTTGTTGGCTCGTCAAGTACCAGCACGTTAGCAGGTTTGCTGAATAATCTGGCTAACAGCAGTCGATTTCGTTCACCACCTGATAACGCTTTAACGGGTGTTCGACAGCGCTCCGGAGAAAATAAAAAGTCCGCTAAATAACCCATCACATGTTTTTGCTGGCCATTGATTTCGATGGTTTCCCTGCCATCAGCAATGTTGTCGATAACTGACTTTTCCAAATCCAATTGATCACGCAGCTGATCGAAATAGGCTACCTCCAATTTGGTACCTACCTTAATTGCCCCTTGCTGAGGAGTGTCCTGCTCTAATAACAGTTTTAACAGGGTACTTTTACCCACACCATTAGGGCCAATCAGACCAACTTTATCTCCTCGAAGCAGCCGAATGGAAAAGTCTTTGATCAATGGCTGTTCGGTATAGCTGTGAGAAATGCCTTTTGCCTCCAACACCAGCTTGCCAGAAGCCTCCCCACTATCCACTTGGATTTTCGCTTTACCTTGAACATTCCGGCGCTGTGCCCGTTCTTCTCGCAGTGCTTTTAACGCTCGAACCCGACCTTCATTGCGCGTCCGCCGGGCCTTAATTCCCTGTCGAATCCAGGCTTCTTCCTGGGCCAGCTTTTTATCAAACTCGGCTTGTTGTCTGGCTTCAACTTCCAACAAATGAGCCTTATGCTCAAGAAAGCTTTGGTAGTCGCCCTGCCAGTAGGTTAACTGGCCACGGTCCAGCTCAACTATACGGGTAGCCAGACTTTGTAAAAAAGAACGGTCGTGAGTGATAAATAATACTGCGCCACGAAACTGCTTAAGTTGCTGCTCTAGCCATTCAATGGTGAGAATATCCAAATGGTTAGTGGGCTCATCCAATAATAAAATGTCTGGCTCACTCACCAGCGCTTGCCCCAGTATCACTCGGCGTCGCCACCCCCCTGACAGTTCAGCCATGACTTTATCAGCAGGTAACTCAAGTCGCTTGATTACCTGCTCTACTCGCTGGTGTAACTGCCAGCCTTGTTTGGCCTCAATCGCTTCTTGTACCTGCTCTAGACGCTTTAAGTCTAGTGCCTCACCTGTTTGCACGGATAGTTGATGATATTCTTTCAGCAACTCGCCCACTTCCGCTAAACCAGCAGCTACTACCTCAAATACAGTGAGTTGATCAGCATCCGGTAAGGCTTGGGCAACAAAACCAATTTTCACCCCAGGCTGATACCATACCTCCCCACTATCGGGGGGTGTTTCTCCTGCAACCACTTTTAATAAGCTGGATTTCCCAGCACCATTGCGGCCAATCACACACACCCGCTCACCTGGATCCAGTTGCAAGTTCGCATTCTCTAATAAGGGCATAGCCCCATAGGCAAGGGAAATTTCTGATAATCGAATTAATGGCATAACCAACCAAAACTAACTGATAAAATTAACGGGTTATCATAAAGCGTTAAGTCCCCAGTGAAAACCTAACGTCACTATTAGGAAATAACCTCTTCCCTGAATATATCATTTGACTAAAGTGACCCAGGAGACTTTGACTAAATAAAAGCCAACAGTCACACAACAAACTATCATTATTTGTGAAACGCGTAATTGTAATTTAACTGCCAGTGTAGTGTTCTATATTTAGTAAGTATTAAGTGGGAAACAACATATGCTTCATTGATAATTAACAATAATGTTTGGAACTGTTCAGTAACAACAATTATCAATAACTATTATCACTTACATAGAAACAACAACGCATTGACCCAGAAGTTCAGACAATAATGAGTAATTGGTTAAATGAAAATGCAAACAATCGCCCCTAAAGCACTGACCCTATGCATTGGTTTGCTAGGTGCTAGCTGGTGGCCCAGCGCTTCAGCCAACGTGCCTAATCACTATGAGCAGGAGCGACTGCTGTATAAAAAAGCACTCAAAGCACTTAACAAACATAACTGGAAGCAGTTCAACCAGTATCAAAATAAACTGACCCATTATCCCCTTTATCCTTACCTGGAATATTACGAATTACAACGAAAGCTATCGGTTTCGCCTTCGAAAGAAATCAACGCATTCATCAACGCTTACGGTGATTTACCCGTTACAAAGCAACTGCAACAAAAGTGGTTACGTTATTTGGCAAAAAACGGTCAATGGCAAACCTTTAAGGCTAACTACACCCCTAAAAATACCACAGCTGACTTACAGTGTTGGTACCATCGCGCCCAACTAGCAACTGGCCAAACCCACCAGGCATATCAAGGTGCTAAGCAGCTTTGGTTATCAGGTAAGTCACAGCCAAAAGCCTGTGACCCTTTATTTGACCGATGGCGCAAAGCTGGACAGCTAACCCAAGGGTTAGTTTGGCAACGGATGGAATTGGCTTATGAAGCACGTAATCCTGGCCTTGGTAAATACCTCAATCGTTTTTTAAATAAAACCTACAAACCCCTGGGGAAATTGCTATATAGCACCTATCGCAATCCACAAAAGCTTTTTAAATCAAGCCGCTATAAACACAATACTCCGTTTATGCGTGATATAATTAAAGTAGGCTTGATGCAAATGGCCCGGCGTAACCCACAAGAAGCACTGAATCTTTGGAAACAATACAGTCGCACCCATCGCTTTTCAGCTTCACAAAGCCGTTCAGTTAATCAATACATCTCCCTTTACTTGCTCAAGAACTTTGCTGCAGAAGAGTATCAGTGGGTTGATCAAGTAGCTTCCAAGCAACCAGATCAAGAGTTAGTAGAATGGCGTTTGCGCATTGCACTTAAAAGCCAGGATTGGCCTTCTGTAAAACGTGCCTACAAACTGCTATCTACTGAACAGCAACAAGAACCTCGTTGGCGCTACTGGTATATTCGTGCTCAAGAGGTCTTGGCTAAATCCAGTCGTGCTAAGCAGCATGTGATCAACCAATATGCAGAACTCGCTAAAGAGCGTGATTTTTATGCCTTTTTAGCCGCTGACCGGGTAAAAGTTCCCTATCAGCTCAATCATCAGCCATTTCCAATCAGCTCCCAAGCCAAAAAGAAAGTAAAGTCACTCAACGGTATTAAGCGCGCCGCTGAATTTTACCAACTAAACCACTATACATCAGCCAGACGAGAGTGGTATCACCTATCCAAATACCTTTCTAACGAAGAGTTAATGGCAGCAGCAGAAATCGCTTACAGCTGGAAACTGTATGACCAGTCGATTTTTAATGCTGCTCGAGCAAAGTATTGGGATGATTTACAACTACGTTTTCCATTAGCATTTAAAAGTCCTATTCTCTCCCTCAGCAAAAAAAATCAGCTACCCAGTAGTTGGGTTTATGCCATTGCTCGTCAGGAAAGTGCATTTATGTACAATGCACGGTCTCATGCTGGAGCCATGGGCTTAATGCAGTTAATGCCTGCGACTGCCAGACATGTTGCTCGTAAAAATGGTTTTCGCTACCGTGGCACTAAAGAGCTATTCAACCCTAAGAAAAATATTCAGCTAGGAACAGCCTATTTAGTGGAGCTAATGAAAACCTTTAATGGTAACCGTATCTTAGCCACCGCAGCCTATAATGCTGGTCCACATAGGGTAAAACAATGGCTAAAACGCAGTAACAACTTGCCCTACGATATTTGGATTGAATCAATTCCCTTTAATGAAACACGTAAATATGTACAAAATGTGCTGGCATACCAGGTGATATACAGCAATAAATTGGGTAAAAGTAAGACCACTGTCGTCACACCCAAGGAAAAAAATTACTTATATGCTTGGAATAAATCATAGCAACGATATTGACTGAAACGTAAAAAGGAGGCGATTGCCTCCTTTTTTTCTTAATTTTATGATTCAAGCTTGCCAGAATGCTCAGCAAACTTCCATTTACGAAATACAGCTAGCCATTGAGCACCACGCATATTGAGGATTAAACCAACTACCACTAAGAGAATCCCCGCCCATTGCACCATGGAAATAGTTTCATTCAATAATAATGCAGCAGAAGTCAAACCCACTGCTGGTACCCCTAACGTTAACGGCGCTATTTGGCCTGCAGGATAGCGACTGATTAAATAACTCCATAAGCTATACCCTAAAATACTGGCGCCAAATGCCAAATACAGCAGCGAACCCACAGACAGCCAAGAGAACTGTTGCAAGCTATCAGCAATAGCCACTGGGCCTTCGACAAAATATGAGAGAGTAAAAAACGGCACTGGAGGTATCCAGGCTGACCACACAACTAAACCAACGCCTGCTTTATAACCTTGCTGAGAGATTGCGCGATTGACAATATTGCCCATTGCCCAACAAGCAGCAGCAGCCAGTGTCAAACCAAAACCAACAGCCGTCATAGCCTCACCATTGTCAGACCAGCCGATTAATGCTAAACCACCGCCAGCAATTAAAATAGCAATTAACTGATAGCGTTGAATCGCTTCAGCAATCAATAAACTAGCCAATAGAAGCGTAAATAATGCCTGCGACTGCAGTACCAACGAGGCAAGCCCTGCCGGCATCCCCACAGCCATCGCCGAAAACAGGAAAGCAAACTGGCCAAAGCCAAGCGTCAAAGCATAAGCAAACAACCATTTAATCGGTATTTGAGGTCTGCTTATAAACCAGGAGCCAACCGTTGCAATTAGCAGAAAACGAAGCCCTCCCATTAACAAAGGAGGCATCTCTTCTAATCCCCAAACAATTACAACAAAATTAAACCCCCAAACTAAGATGATAATCAGGCCCAACACTACATCTTTAATACGCATAACTAGCTGCTCAAATAAGCTTTATGAAATAGCTGCCATTATACAAGGTAACCAGATATTAAATTTGCTGAAAAAAGGCAGAAATGAAGAAAAAAGACATCTGAGGTGACAGATAAAACAAAAGGAGACAGCTAGTCTCATTTTTAACTTCTCATCAAAAGTAAGGTGTTTACTTAATTTTTTTCGACTAACGTTAACTCCCACTTCACTGATACAACGGGGTTTATCGACTTGAGCCCCATTACCTGGGTCATCTTTTGGATACCGTCTTCACCACCATACTGATTGATATTGATTGAAGTGTCTTTATAAGACACAACCGAATAGTGAGTAGCCGAGTTTTTGGTCACTTTAACAAATAGTTGGATGGGCAACGTTGCCTCACGAATGGTTAAACTACCATCAACAGCCATTTGCTTAGAATCCCCAACTGCTATTTTTTGCTCATTAATAGCTGATAAATCAGCTTTTACTGTCGCATATCGATAATTAGTGATATCAAGTACCCACTTTTTAATGCGGTCATTCCGAACGGGTATTTTGGTATCAATCGTGGCTAAATCGATTTTTATTTCAGCCTGCTTTTGGTTATCTACCTCTCCTGCTACTCCACTGATTAATTGTGTTTCTTTTACCGACTTGTCATTAGTGAAAATTTTCTCCGTGATAAAATTAACCTTAGAATTCTCACTCTGTACTAGCCAAGCCGCTTGCACCTGTGAAACAGCAGCCGTCAGCAATGCACCTAATAACAGTTGTTTTGTCATAAAACACCCCTAAACAGTTAATTGTAGGGATAGCCTAAGGGGTGGAAATATTTTAGTTAAATAAAAAAGGCTAATGGTAGCGATTAGAATCTCTTATCAATTAAGCTTGATTTAAGGTAAGCATTCTATAGTTTGCCCTTCAACAGTAATACGAAACCGTGTATACAACAGGAGGGAACGAAAACAAACCAACATTTTATGCCTAAAGTCATATTTATGAGTTAAACAAAAGCGCTCCCGTTATCCCCTTAATCAGGGTTGAATCTGGTTAAGGGGCTCTTCTGCCCATTCCCACCTATTAAGACACACTTCGGCTTCTCCCTATTCAGCTTGATTTCAGGTAAAGTTGCTATCATTTACCAGGCCTTCAAAGCTGACAAGGAAACATAATGAAACTGCGATTACTTTTAGTCTTTCTGCTCTGCTGGATCACAGCATCAGGCGTGGCAGGTCAGGATATTTCGCCTTCACAGGCGTTGAGGCTCCAGCAGCAGGGGGTGATCTTACCAATGAATCAATTACTGCAACGGGTACGACGGCGCTACCCCGGGGAGTTACTGAATGCTGAGCTAGAAAAAGAAGGTAGTCGCTATGAATACGAGCTTAAAATACTCACCCCCCAAGGCCAAGTATGGGAAATTGAAGTCAACGCACAAACTGGTGCCATCCTTGAAGCAGAAAGAGATGACTAAACAATGCGACTACTCGTTGTAGATGACAACCTTGAGTTACTGGAAACAACAGCCCAAGAACTACGCCAAGCGGGCTTTGCGGTCGATACCTGTGACAATGGTGTTGATGCACTGCACCAAGGCCAGGAAGAAAACTATGCAGCGATAGTGTTAGATTTGGGCTTGCCGGATATTAATGGTTTAACCATTTTGCGAGAATGGCGTAGCCAACAAAATACAGTACCTGTCATCATCCTCACTGCACGTGGAGAATGGTACGAGCGGGTAGAAGGCCTCCAAGCTGGAGCAGATGACTATGTCAGCAAACCTTTTTATCATGAAGAACTGATTGCCCGTTTGCGAGCGGTTATTTGTCGTTATCACGGACATAATAATGCAGCTTTGCAGTTAGGCGATATCAGTTTAGATGAAGAAAAACAACAACTGAATTTTCAAGGCAAGCAATACAAGCTTACTGCCATGGAATTTCGATTATTGCGTTATTTTATGCTCAATCCAGGCAAAGTTTTAAGTAAACAGCGGCTTACCGACCAGCTGTATGAATACGATACAGATAAAGACAGCAATGTACTCGAAGTCTATATCGCTCACTTACGGAGAAAGTTAGGTAAAAAAGCAATCGAAACGCGTCGTGGGCAAGGCTATATTTTTCATGGATATGCTGCATGAAGTCAATCAGTCGTACCTTGGGGCTGGGTCTTGCCAGCTCCATTTGCTTTTTAAGCTTTATTATCGGCGTTATTACTTATGCAGCCATGGGAGAAAGCTTTAAGTCCTTTTTCAGCAATAAGCTAGATGATGATGCAAAAACAATACTCTCGCTACTGAGTACCAATAACCAACAACTAGTGTTAGACAAACAAGGGATCAGCCAATTACATAGCCGAATATTTTCTGGGCATTACTATATTATTCAAACTACCAAACAAAAATTTCGTTCCCGCTCATTATGGGATTATGAACTCACCTCTCCTACACTTGCAGTGGGTGAAAAGCTAATCGACGAGCTACCGGGCCCAGACCAGCAACAATTAATGATATTAAGCCAAGGATTTCGCATTGGTGATATCCCTGTCACAGTGACTATTGCCGAAGATGTTGGTGGCTTATATGCCAGTTTCCGTACCATGACTGGCGGGCTATTATGGGGGCTGTTCTTTGCTTTATTATTATTACTAATCATCCAACAATGGTTGTTACACCGTGGTTTAAAGCCCCTTACCAAATTAAAAAAATCCTTACATGCACTCCAAACAGGCGAGTTAAAAGTTATTACTACTAAAAAAATGCCAAAAGAAATACAGCCATTAGTTGCCGCATTGAATCAACTATTAGAAAACACTGCCAAATTATTAAAACGCAGCCGTAATGCAGTGGGGGATTTAAGTCATGCTCTTAAAACGCCTATAGCGCTGATGCAACACACGATTATTAGTGAATTACGGGAACAACCAGAAATTAGTAAAAAACTATTACGGCAATTAACTAGTATTCGTCAATACAGCGAACAAAAGTTAACCTCTGCTCGACTCGCAGGTGATATTTTACCTGGCGCCCAGTTTGAGCCTCATAAAGACTTAGTTGACCTTATTCAAACCCTACATACAATCTATCAAACCAAATCCGTGGCCATTAATTGGCAACCCCACCTATGGCCTGAACGCATTGCGATGAATCGCGAAGATGCATTAGAACTGATGGGTAATCTACTGGATAATGCCTGTAAGTGGGCTAACCAGCAAGTAGAGTTAAGCTATTCGCAGACCTCCACCCACCAACAGCTTACTATTGCTGATGATGGCCCAGGAGTTGCCCAAGCACATCAGAAACAATTAACCCAGCGGGGAAAACGCTTGGACGAACAGGTGGATGGACATGGTTTAGGATTAAATATAGTTGCTAATATTATTCAACATTATCAAGGCAATATTGAGTTCATCGGAAAAGGCTCATTGGGCGGTTTTGAAATTATAATTCAATTGCCGACTACTTCAATACAGTTAAAGTGAAGGGTATAAATACCTTCACTTTAACTGTATTACGCATATTACCTCAATCATTTATAAATACATAAGCTCATGGGATATCATGGATTGGCGGCCCAACTATAGAAGTTTTAATTTAATTAGTGCGGCTATCGCTAGCTTCACAGTAATAAGCTAGCCACCTAAAAACCATTCACGTTGTCTATAGATTATGGTTCATCCAAAAACATTTATTGAAATTTTTGTTTAACATTTCGACCTTCCTTAATCATTGATAATAACTCACTGTATCACCCGCCAATCAATATAAACAGAATAGAAAAACATAACGCGCAATAGTGATCATATACAAACAACAAAACAGCTATAGCTTATAACAGTATTATTTCATCGCGTTTAACTTTTATTGTTGTATGCTTTTTGTAAAATCGTAGTCACACTTCCTTACAGCTAAGGAAAACTCCAGTTATTTTTTAACTTCAGGAGGAAAAGCAATGGAAGCGTTCGAAACATACTGCAAAGGAATGGCAGCAAATATAAAAAAAATAAGAAAACAACGCGGCATGACCCAAGAAGCACTCGCAGAAGCCGCTAATATCAGCCCAGAATATGTTAGCCGAATAGAAAGAGGAATCAATAAGCCATCACTAAAAACCCTGTATGACCTTTCAATGGCATTAGAGTTCAAGTTCATGTTTATTATGGAAGGACATGAACCGGAAGCCAATCATCAAATCACAAACATCAAGTAACATGTATAAAGGGGAACTGCTTGCAAAGCAGAAGTAAATAAAAACTTACTTAAAATCAACAAAATAACAACAAGTCATAATAAAATAAATCTATCAACTTATTTTAAATAATAATATTTATATAAGCGCAAATCCTTGCGCTTATAACTGTCATCCATAACATTCAACCATTCGAGCTATTTAGCTACCTATAAACAGCTAATAGACCATCAGTGCCTATGCTTTCAAACAATCTAGCTGTCTATCAAACCCCAAATATTAATCATACACTATTTTCATAAATTATGTTTATTATAACATTATCCTGCCCTGTCTTGAATTAACTTATCCAGTTTTTCTTCTAATAACTGAATTTTAGAAAAACTCTCATCTTTACGTAAATAGGTTTCTGCTACTTGCTTTTGATACCCCAAAAAGCTCTTTTCAACTTCATGCAAATGTTGATCTTGTCGATGAAATACCTGCTTAAAATCCTCATCAAGATTATCCAACTTTTTACTGACATTACTCAAATTAGTATCAGCCTGCTGTTTTAACTGTTGAAACTGCCGACTAATACTTAGCCTGATAGTTGTCAGAATAAGCGTTATCAAGGTGACACTAACAGCAAGTAGTTGGAGCAGTTCTGATAGTTTCATTATTATTTCTCCATACAATGTTGGTTAGCTATACCTATTTTTATTTATTAAGGTATATCCTCTTCAAAATACGCTTCATTACCATTATTTTCTTCAAAGTCCATTAACTCATCCAAGCCATTACAATCCATTAGCTCATCAAAGTCTGTTAATAGCCGGTCAACTTCCTGCTCAGATTCAATAAAAAGATCAAAATCACCAGAAAAATCCCACAAAAAATCATTAGCCATACATTGCTCTCCTCTATTTTATGGTTTTAAACACTGCTACTTGATTAAATAGAAGTCATCAACCAATTGACAGGAACTATGGCTACCAATTAGTTACGATTGGAGGTGGCATAAAAGTGCTTACTGTTGTATAAAAATCAAATAGATTAACAACATAACTTGGTTTAAATACGATTAGGGCTTTATGGAAAAACACTTTATAACCCACGATGGCATAGAGCTATTTTATCGCCACTGGCCAGCTGAACAAACAACCAGAAAACAGGCTATTGTGCTGTTACACCGAGGCCACGAACACTCCGGTAGAGTGGCTCATCTGATAGCAGAATTAGGGTTAGACGAGTTTACTTTTTTTGCTTGGGATGCCCGTGGTCATGGCCATTCACCCGGCGAAAGGGGTTACAGCCCAAGTTTTGGAACTTTAGTCCGGGATTTACAAACCTTTATCGAACACATTACTACAACTTACCAAATTGACATTAATGATATTGCAGTTATCGGCCAAAGCGTAGGGGCAGTGGTAGCTGCAACCTGGGTACATGACTATGCCCCTAATATTCGCTGTCTGGTGCTTGCTTCACCTGCTTTCAAAATCAAGCTCTATATCCCTTTTGCCAGGACTGCAATTAAATTATGGTATAAATTTAAAGGATTATTTTTTGTTAATAGTTATGTCAACGCTAAATTCCTAACCCATGATCCCAAGCGCATTACCAGTTACAATACCGATCCATTAATTACTCGACCAATTGCTGCCAATGTATTATTGGGGCTATATGAAACAGCTGAGCGTGTCGTCACAGACGCAGCGGCAATAACGGTGCCTACTCAGCTATTAATTTCAGGCGCAGACTATGTGGTTCACCAACAACCACAGCATGCTTTTTTTGCTCGTTTGAGCTCAATAATCAAAGAAAAGCATGTGTTACCTGGATTTTATCACGACACATTAGGTGAACTTCACCGCGAACTTGCTGTTAATAAAATTAAACACTTTATCACTCAAATGTTTGCATCACCCCAGCAGCCATTATCAATGATTAATGCCCACCGACAAGGCTATACCAAAACAGAGGCTGATGAATTGGCCGTTCCCTATCCCGCTTTATCCTGTCAAAACCTATATTGGTATATATATAAACTTACATTAAAACTTGGTGGTTTATTATCCAAAGGGATTCGTTTAGGTCATCAAACAGGGTTCGACTCAGGCAGTACCCTCGATTACGTTTATCGAAATAAACCCACTGGAGCTTCATCAGTAGGCCAATGGATAGATAAACAATATCTCAGTAGTATCGGTTGGCGAGGTATTAGGCAGCGGAAAACTCATCTGGAAGAGTGCTTACGACTGGCCATCCAGTGGCTAAACCATAAAAGCATGCCAATAAATATTGTCGATATTGCAGCAGGTCATGGTCGCTATGCACTGGAAGCAATTGAGACTAGCAATATCAAGCCTGTTTCAATCTTATTACGCGACTATAGTGAGCTAAATGTTGAGCAAGGACAACGATTGATTGAAGAAAAAAGGTTAGCTGATATTGCTACTTTTACGACAGGTGATGCTTTTGATCAAGCTAGTTTAGCAGCAATTACACCAACACCTACAATTGGCATCGTTTCTGGCTTGTATGAGTTATTTGCTGATAATGAATTAATTAAACAATCATTAGCAGGGCTAGCCAGCGCTATCCCTACTGGCGGTTATCTCATTTACACCAACCAACCCTGGCACCCCCAATTGGAAATGATTGCCCGAGCATTAACCAGCCACCGTGAAGGGCAAGCCTGGGTCATGCGTCGACGTACTCAATTAGAAATGGACCAGTTGGTTAAGCTTGCAGGATTTAAAAAAATCACCCAGCGCATCGATGATGATGGAATATTTTCTGTATCCGTAGCAAAGCGCGTTGACGAAAAATAACTGAATTATTTTAGCTACCATAAATTTATTAAATTAATTTATGCGTCATGGATGACACATAAATTAAACTTAACAATCATTTAAATTGACAGTGGGAAATACTAATCCCATACTCAAATTTGGGTTCAATGGAATAGGAGCTATTAAAAGGTCTGTTACCTGCCTTCGTATTTATACTGTCTTATTAACAATTTTGCTTTCTTTTAATGTTGGCTTACGAGCAAAACCCAAATAGTATAATGAATTGACCTTATATGTATACTACATTTTCCCTTTCCTCTCATAGTTATTCTAATTCACCTCTAATCATTATTTAATATACCACAACCACTCTTATTTCATTTGCTTCATATAATTATTTATTATTCAATCAATTTTAATATCTCTTGAATGGAATTTTCTTGTTTTTTTAGGAAAACTTTCAACTCATCACCACTTTTCAAATAATCAGCCCAACCATATTTACTGCGCACTTCATTCCATTTATCAGTTTGATTAAGGGATTTAAACAGGTCAACATATTGCTGGACTTGGTCACTACTCATCCCAGACCGAGCAAAAAAACCACGCCAATTGGCAAAAACCAAATTTAGGCCTTGTTCCTTGAAAGTTGGAATTTCTAGCCCTGGTACCTTTGATTCACTTGTGATGCCTAAAATACGAACCTTATCTTTTTTATACTCGTCAACAATCTCACCAAAACCAGTTACTAAAGCAACACCTACTCCTTTATATAAACGCTCCAAAGCCTCTCCACCCCCATCGCTTGAAATATAACGCATTTTTTTAGGATTCAAACCTGCAGCTTGTAGAATAAGCGCAGCAGTAACATGATCCAAACTTCCTTTAGCAGAGCCACCAATAATTGAGTTTTTAGAGTAATTTTCTTTAACTGCCGCGATAAGCTCAGAGGTATTTTTATATACTGAATCCTTAGGAACCACCAAAACCTGATATTCAGCTATCAGCAGGCTAATTGGGGTTATATCTCGATAGCTATGTGGAATAACACCAGACAGATTACGCAATATTAAAGGTGTCGACTGAACCATCAGTGTGTTTTGATATTTATCAGGTTCCGTGACTAATGACTTAATTGCACGCCCACCGCCGCCCCCAGACAAGTTGTTATAACTAGCAGATTTGATTAAATTAGTCTCTATTAATGCCTGACCCGTTTGGCGGGCGGTTGTGTCCCAACCACCGCCCTCACCACCAGGAATTAGAAAGTCAATATTACTAATACCAGCAAACACGTTATTAATATTAAGTATTGTTATGAAAACAAATAACGCTTTAGTCAAACAACCGAGTTTCATTCGATGACTCCTAATCAATAACCATAAGAATCATAGACTATATTTTTATTAAACGTTAAATTTTTGATTAGCTGTTATGAGTCAGTAATTGATCTGGAGTTCAAAAATTAATATTGGCTAAATATCCTTCTACCTTTCTTGACAATATAGTCAAGTTATCTAAAACAGCTTCAATACATTTTTTCATGTTCAAAAGCCGAAATACCTGTTGCAATTAAGCCTTCTATACTGGTATGAATCATCAACAATGCACTTTCTTCAGATGCTTCCAACCAAAACTTATCACTCAGCTGATTAACCAGCTTTAGCCAACGCACGTTTTAGCCTAAAAAAAATACTTATTATTAATAAAATATTGATAATTAAAAAAATCCAAACCCCATAAGTCGCTATAGGCCAACCCAGAAATAAAGCTAGCCCACAAGCACCAATAACAAAAGCCCGGTCGCTTTTCCCCATTGGCCCATCATAACGACGCTCATAAGCTATTACTTTACCCAACAGCCCAGCAAACTCACTCAATATACTCAAACATAAAAAAACAACTACTAGATAAAGCTGCTCTGGAAAGAATTTTAAAAGTGGGAAAAAAATCACCCAATCAGATATAATATCCCCGACCTCATTCAATACCTCGCCCAATGTCGATTGTTGATTATAGGTGCGAGCCATCATACCATCGAGGGCATTCAAGGCCATTCGGAAAAACAAACCTACTGGCAGCGCTAAAAACAACCACGAATAACTCTCTGCATACCAAAACGCCACACCAATAACCACTGACAGTACAATAGCAACCAAGGTTATTTGATTAGCAGTGATATTCGAACGGTGCAACCAATGCAGGATAGGCAACAACAGTTGTTGAAACTTAGGCTTAATATCGTAAATAGAAACCATAATATAACTCTTAAATAATTGAGTCTATCCTATCCTACTCAACATAACTAATGGCTTAATCCTACTGACTAACATTTACTCCATTGATTTAGAGTTTCACACATTAGAGCGAACAACAGCGTAGGTATAGGGTTTTTACGCATTGTCATGCTTTAGTAATCTAGGCATTATTCGCCCCTTTTTTCAGTTGTTGTGTCGACATTAACTTGCTCAAAAAGCAAACAAGCTGTCAGCAGCAGTAAAAGCCACAAGCTAAAAAGGCTAACTTACTATAGCCTTCGAGAGGAAGTATCAATGGGCTGTAATCAATTCAGTCGTCGCCCTGGCCCAAACATCATGCTATTAATATTAGTATTTTGTACAGCATTAGGCCCCCTGTCTATTGACTTATTTGTGCCCTCATTACCAACAATCAGCACAGTATTTACCACTGATGCGGCAACAGCTCAGTGGACAATCAGTGTTTTTATGCTGGGCTTTGCTGTATCAATGTTAATCGTCGGACCGCTTTCAGATCGCTATGGCCGAAAGAAGACCCTTATTGCTGGTTATCTTGTTTATTTAGCAGCCACTGCAGTTATTCTTGTCACAGACAATATTTGGTTTCTGATCGCATCACGTTTCTTTCAAGCTGTTTTTGGCTGCTTTGGTACCGCACTCTCTCGAACAATTGTGAGAGACCTATATGATGGCAAGCAAGAAATAAAAATGATTGCACTCATTGGTGGCTGTATGGCCATCGCACCAGCCATTGCGCCGATTATTGGTGGTACGGTAGCCGAACTATTTAGCTGGCAAGCTAACTTTGTGCTCATGCTAATCATTGGCACAATATTAATGGCTATCATCATCTTATTTGTCCCAGAAACCCAGCCTTCACAGACAGCCTCCCATTCACATAGCAATCCTTTAAAAGGGTTTACCACTGTCCTAGCTGATCGGCACTACTGTTTTTATACCTTAATAGCAGCAATTGCGTTTGCCGGTGTTTTTGTATTTATCGCCGCAGCCCCCTTTGTGTTTATTGACCACTTTGGATTTAGCACTCAACAATTCAGTTACTGCATCGCTATTATGATCAGCGGCTATGTCATCAGTAGTATATTTGCTTCTCGAGTTACCGAGCATTTAGGTATACAACGAACAATACACATTACCTTTGCTATTATGGCCGCAGGAGCAAGCTTGGCAATTATCACAGGATTTGCATTTATCACTGAAAAACTAACAAGCAGCCAGTCAATTACAGGCTATATTGCAGGTATGTTTTTGTACGAGCTTGGCATAGGTATTTTTATACCTGCATGCCAAATTACAGCTTTACGTAATATCAAGCAAAACATTGGCACAGCATCTGGGTTAATATTCTTTGCTGAAATGGCTCTAGCCGCACCCATCAGCTACCTAGCAGGACAACTGCCACATAATAGTACCTATCCACTCAGTTGGGTATCAGCCGCTGCCGTGCTTATTATTGGGATAATGTTTTTATTCAAAAACACCTTTATCGCTAACAACTATAGCAGTTACACTAAAACCTCTGAGCCAACAGCCACAACGGTATAAACGAAAAATAACCAGGCTAAATAATCAGCCCCAAAAAATTAACTTGAATTTTTTGGGGCCCATAAGCAGATTACACTTACCTGAACTGATTAATTAAATCTCTCAATTTAAGTGTTTCATTTCGTGCGGCTTCGGCAAAATCTCGACCACTACTGGCATACAGAATACCTCTTGAAGAATTTACAATCAGCCCAGTACCATCTTCTGTTTTGCCTGCTTTTACCAATTGCTCTACATCGCCACCTTGAGCACCCGCTCCAGGTACCAAAAATGCCATATCACCCACAATACTGCGGATTTTCGCCATTTGCTCAGGCCAAGTAGCCCCAACCACCAGTAAACAATTGTTGTGTTTATTCCACTGATTCGCCACTAAATCAGCCACTTTTTCATAAAGGGGGGAGCCATTAACAACTAAATCTTGAATATCACTGGCACCACTATTGGAGGTGCGACACAATAATATAACCCCTCGGTCCTGATAAGTTAAAAATGGCTCAGCAGAATCAACCCCCATATATGGATTAATTGTCACTGCATCGGCTTGATAACGCTCAAAAGCTTCCACCGCATATTGTTGAGCAGTACTGCCAATATCCCCTCTTTTTGAATCAAGAATAACCGGGATATCAGGGTAATTCGTTTTTATATACCTAATTGTCTGCTCCAACTGCTCTTCAGCAGAACAAGCAGAAAAATAGGCAATTTGCGGCTTATAGGCACAGACTAAATCATGGGTGGCATCAATAATCGCTTTATTAAACTCAAAAATAGATTCTCGTTGCGGCGCCAATCCAGCAGGGAGTCTCGATAAATCTGGATCGAGCCCTACACACACCAAAGAATTGTTTTTCTTCCACGCAAGCTTGAGTTTTTCATTAAAGCTCATTAATAGCACCTTTTGATTAGTTCCAATGCACCCTTTTTGGCTAAAAAAAGCCGATACATCAGGTGTAATATAGTACGCGAATAGCCCTCAGACAGCCAATACGCATTTTTCCCCTCCGTTTCATTCACTTAGGGGTAATAGGGTATTTTGACACTGCGGTCGGGGGCTCTAAAGTCAAGGGATGGCACTGCAAGTGCGGTGGAGGCATATCCTGTTATTCCTATCTTTTTTCTATCCTCCCCCAGTACCCATTATCTAGTCCTGCCCATCCCTCCACACTAAGGTCTTATACAGGCATAGCGTTGCTTCTTATAAAATACATGAGGTATAGTAGCCAGCCATAGTCACCTATTGTGTGCTATGGCTTACATGACATTAGGATATTCATGGATCATGATTTAAACAATACCTCACATTAACAAAAATACAACACTCTCAATAGACTAAATAACAAGTTACGTCTGTTCTTAACCTATTGCAGTTGCAGGGATTCTGTTCATGTTTAAACGCTTAGCCATTATGGTCGTCTTATTGACCGTCATTTTTGGTGGTATTTTCGGCTATAAAATGTTCGAAAAAAAAATGGTTGGAGAATACTTTGCCAATTTTACACCACCTCCCATCACCGTATCTGCTGATAACAGCAAAACCGAAACATGGCAGCCAGAAATTCATGGTATCGGCACTTTACAAGCAGTCAATGGGGTTGAACTCGCTACTGAAGTAGGAGGCATGGTGCAAACCATTCACTTCGAGTCAGGCCAAATGATCGAAAAAGGTCAATTACTATTACAAATAGATGACGAAGTAGAACAAGCCACCCTAAAAAGTCAGCAAGCCCAGCTAAAACTGGCACAACTTAATTACAACCGAGATAAACAGCTACTGATAAAAAAAGCAATACCACAAACTCAGTTTGACTTAAGCAGTGCTGAACTGGAAGAAGCGATTGCCAACGTAGAAAAAACCAAGGCAATCATTGCTCAAAAGAAAGTTCGAGCACCTTTTTCTGGCAAAATTGGAATTCGCTTGATTAATCTAGGTGAATATATCAACGCCGGGGCTAGTATTGCTACCTTGCAAAATATCAACTCATTATTTGTTGATTTTAACCTGCCTGAACAGTTTTACCCCAAACTGTACGTCGGTCAGCAAGTTAGGTTTGATATTGACGCCTACCCCAATGAACACTTTATTGGTGAAGTCACTGCACTAAACGCCAAGGTTGATCCTAATACCCGCAATATTTTAGTGCGTGCCAGTGTGGCAAACCCAGAGCATAAGCTCATTCCTGGCATGTTTGCTGACTTAGCCGTACTGGAAAAAGCGTCAATCCAGGTAGTTACCGTACCAGTCACCGCCGTGACATACAGCTTATATGGTGATTCAATCTTTTTAATTACGGCACAAAATAATCAAACAACCACCAACCAGACAGCTGACAATGCAAACGACCAACCAAGTGCGAATAGCGAACAAGAAACAGACCCCACGCTGATTGTTAGCCGAAAATATATCAAAACAGGCCCACAGCAAAATGGCAAAGTAGCGGTATTAGAAGGGTTAAAAGAAGGTGACCAAGTAGTAACGTCTGGTCAACTTAAATTAAGTAATGGTGCCCGCATTGTTATCAATAATGATGTAAAAATTTAATTGCAGGGAAATGCTATGCAATTGACTGACATATTTATCAAACGCCCAGTGCTGGCAACGGTGGTTAGTTTACTGATCATCTTGCTAGGTGCGAAAGCGTTTGAAAACTTATCAATACGACAGTATCCCGAGTTAGAAAACTCTGTCATCAGTATCCAAACCACCTATGCAGGTGCTAATGCTGATGTTATTCAAGGATTTATCACCACTCCAGTGCAACAAACCATTGCCAGTGCAGAAGGGATTGATTACATCACCTCTTCCAGCATGCAAAGTGTCTCCAGCGTAAAAGCATATTTACGGTTGGGATACGACACTAATAGTGCATTGACAGAAATCATGGCTAAAGTGGCCGAAGTGCAAAATGAGCTGCCTGATGCAGCTGACCGCCCCGTAATTTCCAAAGAAACCGGCGGTGGTACTGCCCTGCTCTATATGAGTTTTTACAGTGAACAAATGTCCAATGAACAGGTTACTGACTATCTGACACGGGTTGTTCAACCTAAGCTGGCGACTATCGATGGTGTGGGTAGTGCTGAAATACTAGGGAAAAAAACCTTTGCCATGCGGTTATGGTTAGACCCAGTAAAAATGGCTGCATTTCAAGTGTCTGCTCAGGATATAAACCAAGCTATTATCAGCAATAACTTTTTATCCGCTGCTGGGCAAACGAAAGGTGAATGGGTAGTCACCAATGTTAATGCAAAAACAGACCTGAGCGACGTAGAAGCTTTTAAAAATATGGTGATTAAAAGCCAGGCTGACTCCCTTGTACGATTGGGCGATGTAGCAGAAGTAAAATTAAGCGCAGAAAACTTCGACAGTTATGTAACCTTTAATGGTATCCAGTCGGTTTACGTTGCCATTAGCCCTACCCCTTCTGCCAACCCCTTAGACGTTATTAAGCGGGTAAGAACAGCCATGCCGGCAATTGAAACACAGTTGCCGGATGTATTGAAAGCCAAAATCGTCTATGACGCCACAGAATTTATTAATGCCTCTATTGATGAAGTCGTTAAAACTCTGGTCGAAGCCACGTTAATTGTCATTGTAGTGGTTTTAATGTTCTTAGGTGCTTTTCGTTCCGTTATTATTCCGGTGGTTACTATTCCCCTGTCAATGATTGGGGTGTTATTTTTTATGCTGATGATGGGGTATTCCATTAACCTGCTGACCTTGTTAGCCATGGTGCTTGCAATTGGCTTAGTAGTGGATGATGCCATTGTGGTAGTGGAAAATATTCACCGTCACATTGAAGAAGGTTTATCACCTTTTAATGCAGCACTAGTGGGTGCTCGAGAAATTGCACTACCGGTGGTGGCCATGACCATTACCTTAGCAGCCGTTTATGCACCCATTGGTTTTATGGGGGGATTAACTGGCACACTATTTACTGAGTTTGCTTTCACCTTGGCAGGTGCCGTTATTATTTCTGGGATAATCGCCCTTACCTTATCTCCAATGATGTGCTCAAAACTGCTACAAGATAAGAGCCATGAAAGTAAAGTAGCACAAAAGCTGGATCATTTATTTGAACGACTCAAACAACGATTTCAACGCTCCTTAACTGGTGCACTCAATTACCGCCCAGTTACAGTGTTGTTTGCAATGACAGTTTTGGTAAGCATTCCATTCTTATTTATGATGACCAAAAGTGAACTGGCGCCAACAGAGGACCAAGGAATTGTTTTTATTTCCTCATCTTCACCCCAGTATGCCAATCTGGAGTATATGAATAAATATACGGCACTTTATGAAGATATCTATAAAGCATTTCCAGAGTACGACAGTTCATTTATGATCAATGGCATGGGTACCGTCAATAGCTCTATTGCTGGTATGCTATTAAAACCTTGGGATCAACGGGAACGTAGCCAACAACAATTGCAACCTTTAGTTCAGCAAAAATTAGATCAAATTGCCGGGTTACAAATCTTTTCGTTTAACTTACCCCCCCTGCCAGGCGCAGGTGATGGTTTACCCATTCAGTTCATTATTAATAGTACAGCTGATTACCAAACCATTAACCAAGTGAGCGAAAAACTGGTGGCTGCTGCCATGCAAAGTGGCTTATTCATGTTTATTTCCAGTGATTTGAAATTTGATAAGCCAGAACTGCAAATCAATATTAACCGTGATAAAGCAGCACAACTCAATATTGATATGAGACAAATAGGAGAAACCTTAGCAACCTTTTTAAGTGAAGGCCGTTTAAATCGCTTTACCTTGGATGGCCGCAGCTACAAAGTGATTCCACAGGTCAATCTTACTAGCCGTAACTCTGCAGATTGGCTCAACCGCTATTATATTAAAAATCGCCAAGGGGAGATGATTCCATTAGCCAGTATTATTGAGCTAACGTCGATAAATAAACCTAATCAACTGAATCAATTTCAACAGTTAAATTCAGCAAAACTACAAGGCGTAATGTTCCCAGGGGTTTCCTTAGGTCAAGCATTGGATTTTTTAAACCAAAAAGCCACTGAATTATTGCCCCAAGGTTTTGGTAAGGATTATTCTGGCCAGTCACGACAATATATGCAGGAAGGCAGTGCCCTACTCTATACTTTCTTGTTTTCATTAATTGTGATTTTCCTAGTACTTGCTGCGCAATTTGAAAGCTTCAGGGATCCAATTGTAGTATTAATCAGTGTACCAATGTCTATTTGTGGGGCGTTGATCCCTCTCACTTTAGGTGTCAGTACCATAAATATTTATACTCAAATCGGTTTGGTTACTCTCATTGGTTTGATTAGTAAACATGGCATTTTGATTGTGGAGTTCGCTAATCAATTACAAGTAGAAAAAGGCTTAACTAAACACCAAGCAGTGATCGAAGCCACCGCCATTC
Source organism: Spartinivicinus ruber (assembly GCF_011009015.1). NCBI lineage: Bacteria > Pseudomonadati > Pseudomonadota > Gammaproteobacteria > Oceanospirillales > Zooshikellaceae > Spartinivicinus > Spartinivicinus ruber. The sequence goes on along the minus strand of NZ_CP048878.1, from coordinate 3,007,556 downwards.
GCTTAAGGCCTGTATTAATGACAACTGCCGCCATGGTCTTGGGCGTTGTGCCTTTAGTGCTGGCATCTGGCGCTGGAGCAGCCAGCCGCTTTGATATCGGCTTGGTTATCGCAACAGGAATGACTATTGGTACTCTATTTACTTTATATGTGGTACCAACGATGTATACCTTCTTTGCTAAAGATCATAGTAAACAACCAGTGGCGAGTAGCGAACTGGTAACAAGTTAATTGATTAATAATATTGATCAACTAAGTGAATGAAGGCCAGCAATAGCTGGCCTTATTTTATTGCTGTCGCTGAAAAACAGGCGGCTTCAAGAACTCTCACTATCAGCAATAGAAGATGCTTATCGGGCAGATATAGCTGGGGCTTCGCCTGGATTGGTGTTTTAGTATTAATGGCTTATTTATTCTCTCTCGCTGAAAAAACATAATCAACTAAAGTATGCAGTAACTGGCAACATATCATTTGATAAAGTCATACTCTCCTTTATTATATGACTCTATCATTTTCTGATATTTTTCTGACTGCATTAAAATATCAAGACCTTTATTAAACTTTATCAGAAAATTTTTATTACTTGGTATTTTTTTAGATAGCATTAACCGATATATATTTTTCGAAATAATTTTATCAGAATGTGTTAACTGATTTTTTTCTAAAGGAAACTCTGTTCGCAACACATAGTCTGCTACCATTTTATTATAAGGAAAACCATCCACTCTCTTTTTAAGCAACAATAACAAACTATGTTTTATATCCTTAGCACGTATAAACTCGATTTTATCGCTACCTTCATGCTCAAGCCAAACGCCAAGGGTAGACCCTAATGGAATAGCTAAACGCAACCCATACAGATCGCTGAACTCTTGCCAACTAAGTTGACTCTCTCGACGAGAGTACAACACTTCTCCTAAAGAAATCACTGGTTTACTAAACCAAGCAAACTTCTCTCGTTCAGGCGTTTTCATCCATACGATAGACCCTGACACTGTTCCAGTCCTGACATTATGCTCTGCTCTACCCCATGGTAAAAACAAGTATTGGGTTTGAATACCTGCCTCAGCAAAAGCCTCAGTCACGATATGCGAAGCAAAACCAAAATGGGGTAAATTCTGGGATAAAAAAATAGCTTTTCATTATTTGATGAGATAGCAAGCCCTACCTACCTATTTACTACAGCATAGCAGACCGTTATATCTACTATACTTATCATGGAATATTCTGTTGCACCATTGCTTATCGCCCATCTAGCAACATACATCAACGATGTCCTCTTATATAGGATGAAGAGTGAAATTACTAAAAAGACTATCAACTATATTGGTAATAGTAGGAGGTTCTTATAACTGTTTTGCAACAGAAGTAATTCGCTTAACCAATGGCGAGTGGCCACCTTACTTAGGAAAAAACGTATCACATTATGGTATCTCCTCCTACATTGTTACCCAAGCATTTGCATTAGTAGGTGTAAAAGTTGTTTATGGCTTCTTCCCCTGGAAGCGTGCTTTTGAAGCAGCTTCAATTGGCAAGAACTGGGATGGTTCTGTGATATGGATTCGTCGTCCAGAGCGAGAAAAACTCTTTGACTATGGCCCAGCCATATTAGAGCAGGAAAAAGTATTTTTTCACCTTAAAGACACCCCATTTTCTTGGCAAACTGTTGATGACCTTAAACATTTTCAAATAGGTGGCACCATCGGCTATACTTATGGTGAAAGCTTCGACAACGCTGAAAAAAAAGGGTTATTAAATGTACGACGCCTGGTACAAGATAAACAAGGTTTAGGGATGGTGTTAGAAAAGCGACTGGATATTTTCCCATTAGAAATTGATGTTGCCAATAGTTTATTGGCTAAAGAATTTCAACCACAACAAATTCAACAATTAACCTATTACCCTAAACCATTAACTCGTCTTAATTATCATTTTATTTTATCGAAAAATATCAGTAAACAAAAAAGACAACACTTCCTACAGCTTTTTAACAATGGGCTAAACCAATTAAAACAAAGAATCGGAGAACAATGGGTTTTACACCCTTGTAGCACACCACTTACCGGCAACCACGGTTTAACGAAAGAAGAAGTTGAGCTGTACCAATCACTTTGCCCAAGTAAACTAGTTCAGCCTTCTCAACCAACCAGCCTTGATTAACAGCTTCTTCGTTCTTCCCTGTTTGAAAAATCACCCTTGACATCCTACTTCAAACTAGTTAGTTTAACTAACAAACTAGTTGGCTATGATGATCGATCATGAAGTTAGATGAGTCGTTAGATTGTTTTCACCGTTATTTGGCTCGGCTGTGGAATCAAGATCAACGGCAAGCTGAGTTAAGTTTTAACGAATATGAATACTTAACTTGCTTGGCCGCTATCGAAGGTGTTTGTGATGCCCACCAAGACACAATGTTTGATGGACCACACCTAACGGATTTAGCCGCAAAAATGCAAGTCAAGCGGGCATCAGCCAGTACGATGGTGAATAAATTGGAAAAACGTGGGCTGATTCAACGGGTACAATGCCGTTACGATGCACGAGCCCAACATGTGTTAGTCACCAAAGCTGGGATGACGTTGGTACGCAAAGAACAGGCAATTTATAAGGATATGGCTACCACCATTAAGCAACAGTTAACCAAGGAGGAATATCGACAGTTTGAGAAGGTAATGGATAAAGTGTGTAAACATTTGTAGATGGGTGTTGTGATAAAGGGAAAAACTAAATCCGCCCCCTAGTCCACTTTTTAAAGGGGGGAATAAAAGATGCTGGCTATTCCACGTAGCATTGCCTTTAAAGTAACTTCTCCCTCACCCCGTTCCAGCTAGCGCTCTCATAAAAATTAAAGATGCTATCGCTCACTATGCAGTAGCTAATGAGCCCCTCTCCCTGAGGGAGAGGGAGCTAAAAATGGCTTTTGTGACAGCCTGCATTGGAATAAATAGTTAAAAAACAGCTTATATAACAACCTAAAAGAAAGGAATAAATAGTACCGCTTGGAGTACTTATTTTAATTTTTTTAACCAAATAGTTAGTTAGTCTAACAAATCACTAATTTATTTTTTCAACTCATAAAATGGAGAACAGAAATGAACTCAGAATTCTGGAATAATTATTACCAAGAACAATCTACAATCTGGACCCAGCCTGATGAGGTATTTGCCGCAGAAGTGGCTGAATTAACTTCGGGTAATGCATTAGAGTTAGGTGCCGGTGAAGGTGCCGACTGTTTATTTTTAGCGAAATCCGGCTGGCAAGTGACTGCCATTGATTTTTCTCAAAAAGCTATCGATAGAATAAATCAACAGGCGGATTTGCAACAGTTAACAATTACGACAGATGTAGCGGATATTTTAAATTATCAATCTACCCAACAATATGACCTGGTGTATATGGTTTTTATTCATTTACCGTTGGCCGAAAGAAAACAGATGCTGGCTAATGCTGTTAACGCTTTAGCCCCTGGCGGCACCCTACTCTTTATCGGTATTGCTAGCAGTGATATGGACTGTGGCCAGGATGTTTCCCACCTGTTTTCTCCAGCCAAGGATATTGCTGCATTGCTACTAGAGGTAACGCCCGATTTACACATAGATAAACAAGACCATATTAATCGAACAATCCCAATGCCAGACAAAACCTCATTCAAAGCTGAAACCATTATTGTGAAAGCCAATAAACTTCCTTAAAAATAATTAACCCTATTTGTAAGCCATACTTACAACCAAGTATGGCTTACAGTGCTTTTATACTCTTCGCCAATGATTTTTAGGCTTTGTTACCATCGCTTTTCAGTCCAGTCATTTAGTTTATCTAAACTCCTGGAACTTCATCGCTCGGTGACCACACAAAGAAAATCCTTCGCTGTGAGAATATACCACTTTATTTATTACACCTAAAAATGAATCGTGATAGGTATATTACCAGTCACAATCAAATAAAGCACGACAGTACCAAATCATTCTATTTATCTCACCCCAATTCACCTACACTTAAAAGCTACCAACACCATACCTTTATATTCAAGTGGTTAACAGCAAATAGGGAGTCATTATGAATACCATGACTAAAGGACTAGTCACACTACTACTGTTTTACTGTGTAACGCTGACTAGCCAAGCAAAGCTATTGGAGTTTGTTCTAACTAACCAGGAATTGTCAGTGGACAGGGACAGTGAGCGTTACGATAACTATCTTAACAAATTAAACAATCAACTAGGTCAGCCCCAGTCAAGCCATACCCTCGCTGTCATCCAGTTAAATAAACATAACCAGATAGTGAAGCTAGAACAGTTAACTAGCCCATTAATGTTAAGAGGAGAAGCATTCAATCCACAAACTGGTCATATTGAATCAGTGGTTAATCAGCCTCTGGCCACTGGCAACCTTTACCTAAAGATTGATGAACAAGCAGCCATTAATAAAATACTGATTTTTTCACCTAAAATTAGTGGTGAAACAGGCTTAACTTGGCAGTTTGCTACTGAACGCAATGTAGCTTTGGCCGATATTGGAATTAAAGAAAAAACTGAAGAGTCCGTTTTTAAACTGGTTGATAATGGTCCATCCAGTAACCGGGTCGACTTGGTATTTGTAGCAGAAGGTTACACCAAAAATGAAATTGCGCGTTTTAAAGAAGATTTAGCACCTGTTGTTAATGGCTTTTTTGAAGAGCATCCTCTCAGTCTATATAAAAACTATTTTAATGTATGGGGCGTTGAATCAATCAGTAACCAGTCTGGTGCTGGCTATAGCTATCCCAAAGATACTCGATTTAAATCGTATTTTAATTGCTATAATATCGACCGACTATTATGTGTCGATATCAGTGAAGTACAAAAATATGTTTCTCAACGTTTAAGCAGTCATTCTCGCGATATTATTGTTGTGGTAGTCAATACCGATAAATATGGCGGTTCCGGCGGTGCAGTGGCAACAATGTCACTTCACTCTTCTGCAGTTGAGTTAGCGCTACATGAAGTAGGTCATACGTTTGGCTTGCTAGCCGACGAATACGATTATGGCAGCTGTCGTGTTGCACCAGCTTCAGAAGCCAATGTCACCAATAACCGTTCAGGCAGCAAGTGGTCTCATTGGTTTGACGCCGCCAATAATGTGAATGTGTTTGAAGGTGCAAAATACTGTCGATATGGTATGTATCGGCCAACCAATAACTCATTAATGCGTACATTAGGCTTGCCATTTTACGCCGTAAATAGTGAGCAATTGATTCGAAGAATTTACAATTTTACTACACCGCTCTCGTCACAAGCACCAAATACCAAAAACATCAATCTTAGCACTCGGCAACAACAAGGGTTTTCTGCCGCCTTGTTACAACCTACCACCAATACAGTCGCTGCAAAATGGCTGTTAAATGGCAAACCAATTAGTTCAGCAACCGATTTTACCTTTATGGGAAACCAATACCAGCCCGGTAAATATCAGTTAACCGTAGAAGCTCAAGATAATACTAAACATGTGATTATTGACAGCAAAAATAATCTCAAAGATTCATTTACTTGGACTATTAATCTAACAACCGGTAGCAACCAGTGCAGTACACCGTCAGACCCAACCCACTTGTCCGCACAAGTGCTTGATAAACAGAGCTTTCAATTATCCTGGTTGGCGCCAAGTTACGCACAACAATATATTGTGCAACGACTAGTTGAAGGCTATTGGCAAGATGAAGTGAGTACTACAGCAACCGTTGTAGAAATTGCTAATCTGCCAACAGAAAGCGAGCAAGTCGTTCGGGTAGTCGGTTTAAATGGCTGTGATGAAACGGGCCAAGCCTCTGAGCCACTTGAAGTTTCGCTTAATATTTAATACCAACCAAGGGTACCTTCTTTAAAGGCGCTAAAAACGCGCTTTTAGCGGTGCCCTAAAAATAGTATGTCATTTCAACAGTCAACCAGGTATTGTCCTTTAAAAAACCAAGGCGTGGGTCTTGTTTATCTATTCCTACATCAACATAAGCCAATACTGTCGCAGCACCTAACTGAGAATATTCAATCATAAATTGATGAGCATCCTTAGAATAAGCATTAATGGTACGATCCATCATGCGCTGACTATTTCTCAATCTCAACCCCTAACTTTCATACACAGAAAGCTATATAATAATTCATATCGTATTTTATAAACAGCTTATTGAATTCTTTATTACATTAGGCATGCTTTTAGAATATTATTTATTTAAATAGGAATATTCAGTTTTCTTTTTTATGATAAATACTCCCTTGCAATATAATTTAAGTCACCCAAAACCATTATTATTTTTTAACACACAACAACAATATAGCTACATAGGTGCTATGGCTCACTTAAAGCCATTGGTAGGTAAATGTTATGTCTATCTCAATATTAGCCATCATTTAGTTAAAAACATCACTTGGTTTGTTGATTACTGGAGATATTCAGGTTAATTTCTGCAAAGATATAATCAACTATTAGAGATATACACTTATGTTAGGTAGTGTGGGCTTAGTTTTTATTTGGTTATTGCGCAAAACGTTCGAGTGGACCTTAGTAACCGCAGCCGTATTAACTTACGCTGAGTTAGGCCCAGGTGGTGAGGCTGTTGCAGAATTAATTAATACTTTTCAGGAAATTTTACGTAATATTGACTGGCAAAATATCTTTCAACAACTGACCGATACTGTAAAAACCCTCATGGAATCATTATCAAAAGCTGTCTTTAATTAAACTCCATTAGCCTTGCCAACAACGCTGGCCAGTAAATCGAGAGCATAAGTATTCCATTTGATCACCTCGAATTTGCCGGTTGGCCAAATACATAAACTCAAACACATTGGGTTCAAAAGGCACTGCCAACAATTCCATTCCCGCTTGTTCCGGAGTTCTGCCCCCTTTATGGTGATTACAGCGCTGACAAGCGGCGACTACATTTTTCCATACATCTTTGCCACCTTGCACTTTGGGCACAATATGATCCCTCGTCAAATCCGTTTCTTTGAACTTATTTCCACAATACATACACAAATAATCATCACGACGAAATAACAACGCATTATTTAAACCCGGTACAAAATTCTGCCTGCGATGATTCCCCATGCAAGCAATGATTGGATCCATATTAATTTCTGAACGTACACCAAATTTATTTATCCCCCCAACAATCCGTAATGGTTGTTCACCAATACTCCACAACACTTGTTGCTTGACATACAGCGTTGCCGCTTCTTGCCGACTGATCCATGCCGTCGGCAACCCAGACTTATTCAATCTCAATACCCGAATCATCTGTATTCACCATTCCACCAGTCTGCTTCACACCTGTTATTACCAAAAAACACCATCAACACCCGATAATATGAATGGCTTTAAGGGTCAATGCAGATTGTCGCTGCAACCATTATCTCTGCTTAGGTTCTCAGCTACTCAACCCCTAACATTCAACACTAACGGGGATAGGCTAACGAAATGATGCTATCTATTTATAGTATCCCCCTTTTTTATTACAATTTTTACCATTTACTTTGACTATTATTAAAAGTGTACTCATCTTGTCATATTACCGATAAACACACTAATGTTTACCATTTTACTTTCTTATTTATAAACATAGCCTTACTCTTATATTCTGTCTTGCGAATTGTACCTAGCACTCGAATATTTAAACAACATGTTGATCAATTAGAGAAGTGAACTAAACTAGGGAATAGAAGTAATATAAAACCAAACATTATTTCATTCATGTTAGTTACTTAGTTATCAAGCAAACCTTATATAGCCTAACTCTTCCTAATAACCTGCTGCACGGTCAGCCTTTACTTGCCAAGAGCCTCAAGTGGCGGGTTTAACTATTTAGGAAAATACCAGCATGTAATGAGGACAACATGGGTGTTCGTGACATGCTTTTTATAAATAGCGAGTTTAGAGGAGCTCATGCAGCAAAATAAGCTTTATGTAGGGAATTTACCCTACTGCATCAACGAGTCACAGCTAGATGATTTGTTCTCACAATACGGCGAAATTGATGATATCAAATTAATTTTAGACCGTGAAACTGGACGTTCTAAAGGCTTTGCCTTCATTACCTTTGCCTCTGAGCAAGCAGCGAAGCAAGCACTGCAACATAATGGTATAGAAGTAGAAGGACGTACAATTAAGGTCAATAAAGCAATTGATAATAATCGTCAGCGTAACCGACGCCACTATTCTGCACAGCGAACAACATAAAAAAAATTAATAGTGCAAGTCATCTGACTATTTTAAGGGAATGGCCTAGCCCAACTACTTCAATGGGCTGTTATGTAAAAAACATTAGTTGCCTGGTAAAAGGCGTGAATAATACTACACCCTCTATCGACGGCCGTCCCTAAAAGCCATTCGCTTTGGCTATATTGTTGTAGCTAAGTGGCTGCTGTACTCATTACAAAAAATGTTAGCTGACCGGGTAGGAGGTATAATTGCTAACATTTTTCGATAGATAATAGGTTTCTGCTATACAAGAAAACAAGCCACTTTATTAATACCTAGTTAAGCAGCATCTACGGTAACACCTAATAACGTGTCAATTTTTTTCAAGATCGCATCTGACTGCCCAAATAACTCCTGCTGCCTATGTAATAATTTTTTAATAATAGGATCATCTTGATCAGCTGAACCTTGCAAACTAATAACGTTATTAATGGTATCGGTAATAATATGTAATTGGTCATTAATATTACTCAGAGTCTCATTTAACTGGCCTAAATGCTGGTCTAAATTATTCATTGAGTTATCCTTACTCATTCTTACGGTTCAATCCATTATAGCCAATACCCAACAAGACCAAACGTAACAATAAATTATAAAGGGATTGGGAGTTAATCAATGACTGTCATCAAACTACAACAGGTGTGTCATTATATTCCTGCTGGAAAACAGCGTACCCCTCTATTAACAGACATTAATCTCTCCCTTCAGGCTGGTGAAATAATGGTTTTATTGGGGCAAAGCGGCTCTGGAAAAACCACCCTGCTTAACCTGATTGCTGGCCTGATCAAACCCCATCAAGGGAAAATTTATCTGCATCAACATGCTATCCACAACAGCTCTGAATCCTACCGAGCCAACATTCGGCGACAACACATTGGCTTTGTTTATCAACAATTTAACTTATTACCCTCTCTCACGGTTGTAGAAAACGTGATGCTACCTGGTTTGCTTAACAAACAAACCCAAGTGGCAGCGCGGGCTAAAACGCTATTACAAACCGTTGGCATGGATGAATTACTGCACCGATTTCCCCATCAGCTGTCAGGTGGCGAGCAGCAACGGGTAGCCATCTGTCGTAGTTTAATTCACCACCCGAGCATCATATTAGCTGACGAACCAACTGGAAGCTTAGATAATGCCTCTGCCGCTAACGTCATTGAGCTATTTTTTTCTCAGGTGAAAGCCAGGCATCAAACCCTGTTACTGGCTACTCATAATGAGCAACTATGCCAATGGGCTAATCGGATTGCCGTTATTCATTATGGGAAGCTTGCAATCAAGTCATGAATTATTTACTACTGGTTGCCCTGTTAAGACACTATCGTTTTCATCCTTGGCAATTATTTTTTATTTTAATCGGCATCAGCTCTGCTATCTGCTTACTAACTACCATTGATTTATTGATAAAAAATAGTCAGGAAAATTTTTCCATTGCGGCCAATCAGCTCAGTGGCCCTGCTACGCATCATATTACGTCACCAACCGGTTGGTTGCCAGAACAGCTTTACAGTGAGTTAATACGTCGTTTTTCAATCATAGCTAGCCCAGCTATTCAAACGTCTATTAAACTGAGTCAAAATGGCGAACTGTACACGCTATTAGCCGTAGATCTATTTAAGTCGCAACGCTTTCAACTTTTTACCACAAACCAGTCCAGCACAAAACAACCAAACAATCGTACAGTCCCATTCCTCGATTTTATTCAGTTATCCCCTCCTGCTGTGATCATTGGCCAACATCATGTTAAACAACACCAGTGGCAAATGGGTGATGAACTAACTCTTTATACAGGCACACACGACTTTCCAGTGACATTATGGGCCAGTTTTAATCAAGACGTTAGTCCCCTGTTTGACCATTTATTAATAATGGATATAGGACGGGCGCAGCAACAGCTGAATATGAAGGGTAAGATTAGTCGCATTGATTTAACCCTTCATCAGGAGGAACAAATTAATGCTATTCAACATTGGCTACCTTCCACTTACCAATTAGCACCAAGCAGTGAAATCACCCTGCAATTAGGGCAAATGAGTGAAGCATTAACCATTAATTTATCAGCTTTGGCTTTATTAGTGATGGCCACTGGACTGTTTATTATGTTTAATACCGTACGGTTTGCCTTGCTACAACGCTACCCATTATTAATTCAGCTCACTCAGTTAGGCGTCACGGTCCAGCAAAAAACCTACTTACTATTACTGGAAATAAGCACTATTTCAGCAGTAGCAACCCTGTTGGGTAGCCTATTTGGTATTTTAATCAGTTTTGAAATACAACAAGTGGCACAACAAACGACTAGTAACCTCTATGGAAGGACACCTGTTAATTTATTCCATATACCTACCGCCACATTGATAAAAACCCTCTTGATTGGTTTGATTGGCCCCTTAGCCATTACTGGCTATGATTGTTGGCAAGCCAGTCGCCTATCTACCCAGCCCCAACAAGAATACCAATTAAGTTGGCAGTCAAACCAGTTAGTGTTTTTTTTATTATTCGGCGGGCTTAGCTTAAGTGTGAGTTTACTAATGTTTTATCTCACCACTGGGCTTATTCAGTGTTTTATGGCAATTGGCGGTTTACTTATTGGTTATGCGGCATGGATACCAGTAGTAAATGGGCTAATTGCTCACTTTGCCAGCAAAGTTGCATCCTGGCCAACTCAGCTAAAAGGATTATTGTGGCACTATTTTTGGCAAGATAACCAACGACACAGTATGACCACCAGCATTGCTATGATGGCATTGGTCATTGCCTTAGCAACAGCAATCGGGATTGGTATTATGATTGATAGCTTTCGATTAACCGTTACCAATTGGCTAGAGCATCGCCTATCTGCCCATATATACTTAAAACAACAAACCTGGGGACAACAACCAGCGAAACCACTCCCCCCCCCATTATTAAAGGTAATTGCTCAACATCCTGCAGTTCTTCACATCGCCCATTTTCAATCTAACCAAGTCAGTAGCCAAGGAAAGTATTTTCGGTTAACCAGTAGCAATACCCCGCCTCCTATGCAACAAGGTTATCTATTTACTCATGGTAACCCAATCCAAATTTGGCAAGATTGGCAAAAACCTAATCATTTACTAATCAGTGAACCATTGGCTCACCGGTTAAACCTAAAGCCTCATAGCCCATTGGAAGTGAATACACCCAAAGGCAAGCAGATTTTTCAAGTCGCTGGAATTTATTATGACTATGCCAGTGAATTTGGCCAGGCCTTAATGAGTGATACAAATTACCAGCATTACTGGCCTGTATTACCTATCACGTCAATTGCTATTTATTTAAACAATCCAATGCGACAGCAAGAAGTGATTAAATTTATTAAACAGCATACCGAGAGAAAAACCAACCAGCGACTCAACTTGCAAATAACTACTCCAGATCAAATCAAGCGACTTTCATTAGCCATTTTTGACCAAACGTTCTTAGTGACGAATGGTTTAAGAACGATCGCCATTATTATTGCAGCTATTGGCATTACCAGTACTTTAATGGCTTTGCAATTGAGCCGACTGCCTGAGTTTAAACTGCTATTACAATTAGGGTTTACCCAGTGGCAAATTAATATTTTTCAATTTAGTCAAATGATTTGGTTTGGCTGTTTATGTTGTTTGCTTGCCTTACCCATTGGTTATTGGTTATCCCTCTGGTTAATTACCGGGGTTAATATTCGGGCATTTGGCTGGAGTATGCCTTTAGTATTTAATTGGTCAAACTCATTACCCACGCTGGGATTAACCTTAGTTGCGGTGAGCACTGCCTGCCTTTACCCGATATGTCGTCCCCCCCTGGCCTTAAAAACATGAATAAACAACGACGTTTAATCATCATTGGGAGCACTATTACGCTTTTTTTATTGGGTGGGTATTTAACTAATCATTGGTTACTCCCAACGATTGCCTATTTATTTGAAACAGGAAAACAGCCCACTAATCAGTCAGTGGATAACAATAATACCGTTTCTTTACATCAACTGCTGGGTACGTTACAAACCAGTCCATTTCAGCAAGCTATCAAGCCGATTATTTTTAATTTTCCAGAAGACCATGGCCCCCATTTTTCATTTCGTTCAGAGTGGTGGTATTTCACCGGGCATTTATTTGATGCAAATCGACAGCATTATGGCTTTCAGTTTACCTTATTTCGTTTTGCCAGCCGCCCAACCACAGCTGCATCCAACCCTTGGTTGATTCCTCAGTTTTATATGGCCCACCTGGCTCTAAGTAATACTCAACAGCAAACCCACCGCAGTGCTGCTAAATTTAGCCGCCAAGGGCCCGGTCTTGCTGGCATTAAGTCCACACCTCTGAATGCCTGGTTGGAAACCTGGCAATTACAGTCAATCAATCCAGCGTCGCTATTGCCTGCCAAACTGATTGCCCATGCACCTGAACAACAAATAGGCTTACAGTTAACCCTCAATAAAGAGAAAACTTTAGTTTTACAGGGTAATCAGGGGCTTAGCCAAAAAAGCAACATGCCCGGCAATGCCTCTTATTATTATTCTTACCCTCGACTAACGGTAAGTGGCACTATTCACTGGAATCAACAGCAGCTGCCAGTTACCGGGCAAGCATGGTTTGACCATGAATGGGGCACCAGTGCCCTCGAGTATTTTCAAACCGGTTGGGATTGGTTTTCACTGCAATTGGAAAACCAACAGGAACTGATGATTTACCGTATTCGTAGCCAGCCCGGCCACCCTGAAACCTTATTCGCCAGCCTTAATCAAGCTAACCAACAACTTATCCCTCTCAATTCCAACCAAATTAACATTAAAACAACTCAATATTGGCAAGCACCTAATGGAACAAGTTGGCCAAGCCAATGGCAACTCAACGTTCCTGAGCATCAATTATCACTCACTCTAACGCCTACTCAGCCCAACCAACTGATGCCCTATTTATTTACTTATTGGGAAGGTGCAGTAAAAATAACAGGCAGTCACCAAGGCTGGGGGTTTGTCGAACTTACCGGCTATTAGTCAGTGTCAATATTCTTTTATCTCTAATACATAGCCAATGCGAAGGATATACACTAGATCAAGTGTAGACATTTGTATAATATACAACAATTGCTGTCTGAGGCACTTTAACTGGTTTTTTTTTAACAAAACAGGTAGTATTTTTATGCTTATTTAACAAGGATGGCAGTGTTCAAAAAATCGCCATGGCAAAAACAAAACTAGCACAAAACATTAAGTTTTTATTAGCAGAAAGTGGGTTATCTGAGCAAGATGTTCAACAGCAAACCGGGGTAAAACAAACCACTATTTATCAATTAGTAAATGGAGATGTTACCAGCACTAAGCGGTCAACGGTTAATATTTTATCTGATTTTTTTGGTGTGGATGTCTGGGAGCTGACAGAAGTTGATTTAAGTAAAAAGGATCATGATAGCAATGAAATAGAGTATATAGAGAGTAAAGCGCTCTATGCCGTTCCTCTACTAGAATGGCAGGATGTACTCCATTTTAAACGTTTTCCCATTGCTTATTGGTATCAACACCGCCCCACTACCTGCGCATCACGGAAAATCAACCAGGGGTTTGGCTTAACCATTCAGTCCAACGCTTACTTGCCTTATTTTAGCCCTGGTGTCACCTTGATATTTAGTGGTAACCGTCCTCCCGAACAAGACAATATTGTGCTAGCAATGGCAAATAAACAGCAACCTATTTTAGCTAAATGCAAAGCCTTTTCAGACGGGCTAATTTATCTACAATCACTGAACGATAAAAATAACACCATGCTTTACTCAAAAGCTTACAGTATCCAAGGAGTACTCATTGAAGAAAGGTATTCGTGACGAAGACAAGGCCACTCAGAAGTATGCCTTGCACGGGTTTGACAGCATTGAAGGCAAAGTCATTCTCACCGTCACAGGCATAGGGAAAAGACTGTCTGTTCCCATTGAATTGTTTTTTGAAGGTGACATGATGGATGGCGTGTCTGAGCGTGACTTCAAGCTCATCTGCATGCATTACTACAAAAAAACCAATACGTCGATTCTCTTTGATAAAAAAGAACGTAGTGAGCGCTCATGGACAACCTATGCCATCATGATCAGCATTTTAAGTGCAATCCTGATTAGCAGTAATTTTTCCGGTCTAAAGCCTATTAATTTAATGGGTACTGAGTTAGTGATTCCTATCGCGCTACTATTTTACCCTATTACCTATATTATTAACGATGTCATTAATGAATTTTATGGCCTGCGAATGGCCCGTAAAGGAATTCAAATTGCTTTTTTATCGAATATCTTTTTCTGCGCAGTTATCTTTGCTGCCCTGCAAATTCCACCCATCAATAATTGGCAGCTCAACGACGGATTTAACCTGATTGGTACTGAATTACTCAGTGTATTTTTTGCCTCAATGGTTGCTTATTTAGTCAGTGAAAACCTGAATGCGGTGATTCTGTCAAAAATCCGTAGTCTTACCAACAGCCGCTGGTTATACTTACGGGTATTGGGAAGCACCCTACCAAGCACGGTTATTGATAGCCTGTTATTTTGCACTATCGCTTTCTGGCATACCTTGGGCCCCGAGATTGTGATGATTATGATCACCTCACAAATTATCGTAAAATCCATTTATGCCCTGTTAAGTGTTCCCATGACTTATGCTGCCCACGCTGTTATGCGAAAATTCATTGTAACTGAAGACAGTACGAAGAAGGATCAACATGAATACGCCACTAGACAACACACCCTTAGGGAAGTCAGTTAAATATGAGTTCTGCTATAACCCTAAGCTGCTGGAAGGTGTGCCCCGGCGCTTGAATCGAGAGCCCATTGGGTTATACCCGGACAACCTACCCTTTTCTGGCGTGGATGTATGGAATTTATATGAGCTATCCTGGCTGACCCCTTCCGGTAAACCCACTATCGCAGTAGGGGAAACTTTTGTTGATGCCACCACCACCAATATTATCGAATCAAAGTCGTTTAAACTGTATTTAAACAGTTTTAATCAAACCCATTTTGATAATATTGAAGCTGTTCAGGCTACCCTTATTAAGGATTTAAGCCAAATTGCCGATGGTGAGGTAAAAGTCAATTTATGGCATCAACATAATGCCACCATTGGTAACTTGCCTGGCCAATCCATTGATGATGAAAACATCACCACTGACAGCTATGAAATTGACTCGACCCTATTAATAGATGCTGCAGACCCTCAACAAAACGCTGAAGAAACTTTACATTCTCATTTACTAAAATCCAATTGTTTAGTCACGGGTCAACCTGACTGGGGCAGTGTAATGATAAAATATGCCGGCGCTAAAATTAACCGAGCAGCTTTATTGAAATATATTATTTCTTTCCGTCAGCACAACGAATTTCACGAGCAATGTGTCGAGCGGATTTTTACCGATATTCAACGCTACTGCCAACCAGAAAAACTCACCGTCTACGCCCGCTATACCCGCCGCGGTGGTTTAGATATCAACCCCTTCCGGAGTAATTTTGAAACCGCCCCACCGGAAAATATACGGTTGTTAAGGCAGTAAGGTTTAAACAGCTAAATAATTATTTTACTTAATAACAATCGATACTCTCTCATCTAGCCTACTCTCACCCACTAGAGTTTTAGTGGGTGAAATAATATTTTTGCACTTTTTAGCCATTTGAATGATGATGCGTTAGTATCACCTAAGCTAACCAAGCGATTACAAATTATTTTTTATGGCTGGGCTGGGCGAGATGTTTTAAGAGCTTCAAGGATTACTTTGGTTTCTTCCCACCCACCACTTCCAAAACGGTGAGCGCCTTTTCTTACTAACTCAAAGCCCTCATTTGGTCCACGGCGAGCATAAATACCAGTTCTGTTATCAAACTTGAGTTTCATCTCACTATCTTCAGGAACCCAAAAGGTATATCTTCCAGTTGCAGACTTACTAGGCCAAATAGTAAACTTTGTTCTAACTTGAAAATTCTCATCTTTAGTCTCTAATACATCAGCTTCTCCAGATAAATTTGCATTAACATAAGCCCTTAATCTTCGGAAGTTAAAGCCGTCTATTGTAGGTTTTATTTCTTGCAAGTTACTAAATGTCAATACCTGTTCTCCTTCTGGCAAATCAGGTACATATAAAGAGTACTCCCAGGGACTTTTTGTGCTTTGCCAAATAGTTAATTGGTTTGAAGGGAAAAGGCCTCCAGGACGACTAGGATTAAATGTATCAGGAAGCAAATTATAACTGAATAGATTAATATCACTTCCAAAGGCTTTTTCTATTGTATATTTCTGGACTAGGTGAACTATTTTACTCAAATCCTCTAGGGGAACTGGTAACTGACCAGGAACGTATAGCGAATACTTACCAGGAAATCGTGTACTTTTATAGATAGCAATCTGGCTATAATTTGTCTCTGGGCGACTTTCTAACAGTTGTATATCTATGCCCAATAACTCATGAAATTTGCTTGGTAAATTCGTTTCAAAAAGTATTTTATTAGCTGGTTGGCTATAAAAATTATCTACTTTGGCGATAGCATCAGGAAGTGACTCTACAGCCGTTTCTTCTTCTCCTGGTAAGTGAATTTCGTAACTAATAGGGTTTAGCTCACTGATCCAAATAGCAGGAGCACTTGGATCAAGCAAATCATTTTGTGGCTTTTCTTCAAATACGTTTAGTTGTAAGTTGTTGGTTCTTTCCTTAAATGCTGAGCGCAAATTATTGATAGCTGTTTCTTTAGTAAGACCTGCCCCCCTAGTTGTATAGTTATTACTACTGCTCTCTCCTCCTTCTCTAGTCTGAAGGCGATTATCTAAGTTTTCTGTTAGGTTTTGTTTTCCTTTTTTCTTCCACCATCCTGGCCCCTCTCCACGACCTCCAGTATACCGATCAGATACAGACCACCAACTACCATCTTTTGTTATTATTACTTCCCAACTGTCAAAACCATTGTTTGATCCATGTTTGCTCGGTTTGAGGAAATATTTAGTAATTATTTTGTTGTTGAGAGTGTATTTCCTCTCAATTAACCGTACATAAGTACCATTACTGCCTTTTACATAGGGAATATGCTGACTATCTCTATATAGGCCCGGTCTTTTGGTGTCTCTGGTTGGGGGGCTATCGAAGCTTTCTTCTGATACTTTAGAGTACTCTAATGCTCTATTACGATTTTGAAAGTCAATTTGTTTTTGGTAGGTTTTAACTGGGGTAAAATCCATCCCCTCTGTATATTGGCCTTTTGATTTTAGTTTAGCGATTTTTTCATCTACTCTGATTTTATTTGGCCTGAAGTTTTCGTGAACTTCCGTTTTAATACCTAAGCTTTTCGCTTCTTGTAGTTCGGTAACAGTGACGTCCCCTCCCCCTAGAGAGTAGAATTTTCCTTTGTAGGATGCATTGCCTTTAGCTACATTCACCATATAGGACTCACCATTAGGATCTAGCACTTTCCAAGTACCACTGGGGTCAGGCACGTAGACATGGTTATCACAGTCCTCAGCTATAGGCACATTGTATTTTTCTGCTTCCTCAGAAACGATGCCTAATGTAGTCAGATTTTTACTTTTGGCAACTCCATAGACAGTTCCAATACCTTCTTCTGTTGCACCTGCAACAACAACAATATTGTCTTTACCATAACGCTCTATTTCCTTATCTAGAATTTCAGATAAGGTGTTTTCTAAGTCTAAGTAGGGTTCATTAAATTCAGCGTAAACTGTAGCATCAGCATAACCAAGGCCAGAGTAACCACTAAAGACGATAACTCGTTTATTTGCAGTAATATTTTCAATAGTGGTTTTTACTTCTGCATGTTTTGCAGCTAATTCTTCAGCAGTGAATGGCGTTTCAGAGGAGGGAGATTCTGTTGTATTCGATTCTTCCACACTAGTCTCTTCAGGTAATGATGTATTGTCAGTTGGTTCTTCAATAAAACTGGTTTCTTGAATTGGAGCAGCAAATTCACCTTCGCCTGGTAACATACCTTCCTTAGCGATAGCAGTAAAAACTGCTCTTCGGGCTGCTGGATTTGCTCGAATAGCAACAATACCTTCAACCGCACCATAGGCAGCCATAGCGACATTGATAGCCGCAGATAAACCAGACGAAAGGGCCTTACCTTCAAGCTCGTCTAAATAATGATCGGGCCAGTCTGTAAAACGGTGACGAGTTGCTAGTTCAGTACGCCAATGGTCTAGGTAGGGTTTTATTTGGAAAAAGTCGACTAAATTCTGTATAGCATCGTATACACCCGCTGTATTGACATTAGCCCATATTGTTAGCCCTGCTTTAGCATGCTTATTAATATTCCAATAACCTAAATTATCATCTTTAAGGGTTTCATTTATAAATTGCTGCGCTTCATCTTTATTAGTGACTTTTGCCTGTTTTAGAATTAATTGGCCTTTTTCTATTAAATATTTTGCACTAGACTGCGCAGAGTTATCAAAGTAGTGATTTAGCAAGTTGGTATTTTTTTTAAAATTATCGACATACTTATCGTGGTTATTTATTCTGTCAATATAACTTAGCTTATTTTTTAATTCATCCGTAGTTAATTCCGAATACTCGTTTACTATTTCTTTGGCAAAAGCAGCGATTCTTACCTTAGGGTGAGGGGTAATTAGGGTGCCATCGGCATTGAATTCTGGCCTCCATGTATCAATAGCATGCTTTAAAGCCCGCGTTAAAACTAAGTACTGATATTCAGGATGGTAAATAATATGAATACGGTTATGTTTATAATAATTATTAATTGTAGCTGTCCACATCCCAGTATTCATTCCTGAAACCCATTGGTGAGGATTTGCTGCAGAAAAGCTCACTTCTTCTCTTTTTTCAATCCTTTTCTTATCTAGTGTATCTAAAGCAGCCTCGCCTTTACCTTCACCATGCTCTTTGTCTACTTTTTCTTTATAAACTTGTCTGGCGACGCTTAAAAGTGCTGTTCGTGATAGGTCCAGGGAGAAACCAACTTCACGCCATTTATTTTCTACCTGATGCTGAGGAATATAATATCGGTATTCATATTTTAATGCTGTTAAATAAAAGCTTTGAACTGCAGAGAAAGACTTATTAATGTTGGGGTATTTTTCACCTTGAATTGTATAAAATAATACAGCTGCATGTTGGAATGCGTTGATAAAATCATTCTTTTGGCGACGAGGAAACTCATCAAATAGTGCTTGCACATGTCTATCTTCAAGACGCCTAGTACGGACGAACCTTTCTAAATAAGCTTCCAATGCTGTTACAAAACGATCGCAGTCAACATTATAATTCTCACAGGTTGCACTTAATATTTCATTAGGTGTATAACTAAATAATTCCGTTGTGTTTTTTGTCCATAGAGTAATAGCAGTGGCAATATCAGCAAATTTTTGTTCATCGGTCCGAATATCCAGTTTACAAGTAGAATCTGGAATTAATTTATCTATACACTGGTGTGTTTGAGTTTTGCCAAAGACTAATGGGGCGCTTACAGAAGCAATGCTTATTGCTAATACTAATGGTTTTACATTCATAATAAACCCATATTTCAATACTGTAGATAATTTTGGTCTTATAAAGATAAGAAAGCCAAGTACAAGACTCCACATGCTTGAACCATCACTGCTGTTTCATAGTGTTCCCATGCTAGGCTTGTGTAGCTGTTGAGTCTGAATTGATAATGTGTTTTGCTATTAAAACTAGAATCTTCTGGTATAGTATCCAGTGTATCTGCTACTCCCCAGAACTAACAAATAAATTACAAATAAAACACTTGAAGTATACCCTAACATATAATATTAGTGAATGATATCTAGCCTGGGTACATATTAGTTGATTTAATTTAAATTTATTAGATAAACTGAGAAAATTTACATTTTCTTTACGTTTCGATTAATGCATCCTGTTGTTCTTCTATGCTCCCTCTGCAAACATAGGATATTAATAACTTACACATTATACGGCCAATATCGCCTATTCGGGATTCTGTGACAAACTTTTTCAGATGCAAAAATGCCTGCTTAACCTGCTAATGCACAGAACTGTTCAAGTATTAGCTTGTATGTAGCTGCTACATCAGCAGCATGACCTTTTCTAAACCTATGCACCAGCTAGTAGGCCTGGCACTATTGACTGATTTAAAGTCCAACATCGGCCGATGTCATGCGCTTGATAAATCTATGGTCCTGCTCAACGATGTTATTGAGGTACTTGACTTGACGTATAATTTTAGTATAACAGTCCAGTTTTATTTTCCAGCCACAAAAAATAAATTTACTGGGCAGGTGAGAGTTTATAAAACAGGTTAGGCTCACTTACAATATAAATATTATCATTATCATCCATTGTTATCCCTTCTGCCTGTGGGATACTGGATTTAAAGCCATACAGGCCTTTTTCCAGATCAATATAGCTTAACGTTGAGCCTTTTTGATTTATCTCAACCAGCATTTGCGACTCATCGCTTAATAACATAGTGTGGCCTGTTTTGCTATGAAAATACATGCCAGAAAGATCGTCAATATCAAAGCGCTTTTTCTTAAAAAGCCACTTTATTTTAATATCACTTCTATTCAAGCTATTTTTAACTAAACCCACTATTTCATAAAATAAGATGGGTGATTTTTCTTTAGTTGTGATAATACTTTGGCTGTTCGTATTATAGGCTAAAGCTTCCAATCCCAAATTTTTATCCTTTAAAAAATCTAATGAGATACTGTCTTTAATTTGATAACCGTTTTCACTCTCAGGATTAATTTCAAGCAGTGAAACTTTAAACTTTCGTTCTTCTGATATGATAAACTGGTTATCTTTTACCCACACTAGTGCCTCCGTGTCTTCTAATTGCAAATCAACTTGATTGAGGCACTCCCCCTGCTCATTGACCACTACCACTTTGGTTGGGCTATTAACCACCAGGTAAAATAACTGATCTTGTTTATTATAGGTAATATCCGATAGGTTACTGTCAACACAGTTAATCACTTTTGACTGAATAATGGCTTGATATTGGGGGAGCCAGATGGCGGCTTTTTTCTCTTGTTCTGATGTCAACACGTTAAGCATGAAGCTGCCAATATGGTGATCAACGTTGTTCCAATAACCAACGCCCATTAACAACAGGCTTCCTACAACCAGCCACATCTTTTTTACTACATTCATCTTAAAAAACTCAAACCTTCATTAAACAACCTATCCAATCATACAGGTCGACAGCCTTAACCTGGAAAAGTTTAACATAAAAAATGTGAATAAAGTTTCACATTTACATTTGAGCGCCCTCTTACATATCTTTTATGATGGAGTTGAATATCAATGCAGTAGATAGCAGGGAGCGCCAAGTAAACACATGGGGTGAAAATGCCCAACAAGGGGAAATTGGTAATATATTTACTTACCAAAACCCTTTTAATAAAAAGAAAGAATTATTCAAACTGACTGGACTCAGCGATGATAAAAAATACTGGTATTTTCTTACCATTGGGTGGTAGAAGCCAATCCAAATGAAATTTATGTGATCACTGATAAGCAAACGGCTATCAAGTTTACTATTGAAAAATACAAGGAACCCTTAGAGAAGGAAATCACCATAAAGCCTGCTAGTGAAGCGATACTATTAAATTTTGGCACTGGATTTGAGTTTGGAGGAATAACCTATAACCGAGAGACAACTGGGTTTTATTTAATAAATTCAGACAATAATGAGAGTAATGATGATATTTTATATAAATTTAACCGTGAATTTACGAAAATTGATGGGTCAAAAATTACCATAGCAAACGATGCCTCTAGGACAAAGAATTTTCAAGTGTATGATACAGCTGGCGTCTTATATGCCAACAATCATATTTATGTCATATCAGAAGCATTCAAAAAAGTACTTAAAATGAATACAGATGGTGTGATTCAAGCGGTTTATGCACTACCCTGTAAAAGTCCAAAAGAGCCCTCTGAAATTGCTATTTATAAAGGCAGTATTTGGTTAATTGGTGACAATGAAGATACCCCACTTGCCTACCAGTATTCACTTTCCTCTCATTAACAGCTAAAAAACTGCCAGGTACAAAAGGAAGTGCCTGTTATTCAGCTAACTCAATCATTTCAAAGTCTGCCTTAGCCGCACCACAATCTGGACAAAACCAGTCTTCCGGAATATCTTCCCAGCGGGTCCCCGGTGCTATTCCCTCTTCCGGTAAACCCAGTGCTTCATCATAAATAAACCCGCAAACGATACATTGCCACTTATGCATATCCTCTCCGTTTCACCTTATTCAGGATACCTCTAATAATTGTTTATAGACTCTGGACAAGCTAGCAAGGTCTTGAACAATTATTAGAGGTGCCCTTCATCTCCATTAACTTTACGACAATCTCACATGCAGTAATAGTTTTCCTATCTTCACCCAAACAGTGTAGCAGTGTCCTTCCTGTCAGCACCCCATGCAACTGCAAATGATAATAATTCTCGACTATATTTAGCATACTTTCTGTTTTGGAAATCCTACCTTACGGAACATTTATTAAATATTGAAATTTTTATACGACAACTTATGGAGTATTTGCTGACTATGATGCCAGCTACTGCAGTAAATTCTACCCCATCCACTACCTCCATCAGCCAACCATTTCCTCCTGATTCGACCTCTGCTCCAGTAATGCCACCAGTAGGTCGTATTGGTAACCACACAGTACAATTAACGCCGACTGATCATACAATCGCTATGCGTCATAAAGCAGCATTGGATGAGAAAGCGTTAAGAAAGCAGCAAATCAAACAGCTTACTAACCAGTATCAGGTAACTATTAGCCGCTCAAACAACCCAAACTACCCCTGGAAAGTTACCGGAGAAACATTAGAGCAAGCTTTTCGTTTTAAATCATTAGATGAGATGAAACAGTCCCTTGAAGGGGGTTACTTACGCCGTACCGCCAAACACATGGCAGCTGTCGAAAGACTAGGTCGTGGTCGGGATGTACATAATGTGACGTCTCTTACCAAAATGGACACAGGTCCAGTATTAGTTATTGATGGAGGAGATGATTTAGCCGTCAGTTTGGAAAACTCAGGCCTACCTCGTTCGTTAGTGTTAGCCGTGCAAAGTACAGCACTGTACCCTGCTTTTATCGGTGTTGTGCATAAAGGCTGGCAAGGTGCTAGTGATGAATATGGTGAGGCTAGGGAGGAATATCAAGAACTGATCCAATCACAACAAGCATTAAAGAAAGAAATTCGTGAATTGGTTACCAAGGAACTGGTGCTTAAGGAACAATTACTGAATAGCTCTGACAATTCCAATGATCAACAACAGTTGCGGGATGTATTATTCAAACACAGTCAATTTAAAACGGCCTTATTAGCCAGCGTAGAGCCACTATTAAAAGCAAGCCCTCATGATGATGAGCAAACTCAGGCCACTACAAGTCAATTAAAAGACACCATCAAACAAATCAATGGCCTAAAAAGCCAGCTGGCTGAGCATAATCAACAAATTAATGAACAGTTAGCTGATACCCAACCATCCGGTGAACTACAACAGTTGTTAGATAAGCTGTCCAGTAACCAATTGTTTGACCCTACTTCACCAGAGTGCCATGACCTCATTCAGAAGCTAGCTGAATATAAAGCCAATCAAGATGATAAATTAGCTAAATTTGCAGATACCCATATTGCTGCCGCATTTACTGAGTCGGGGTTAAGTGGCATGTATTGGGGAATGGTCTCCTTTGAAGCCCGTGCGACCAGCGAATTATTATTAGGCGAAACAGCACAATCTTTCAGTGGCATCCTCAGCCAAATGGGAGACACCTTTAATGTCATTGGTCAAGCACAAATGGTCATTGCTGGGCTAACCAAAGCAGGCTTAGGCATCACAGAAATCAAATCACTAAATGAGTGGCTGGATCAAATCAATACAACACCTGCCTTGAAAAATCCAGACACCCCCGAGTTGGCTAAAGTCAAAAACATGGTTGACCAGTTTTATCGTCACCAGCGAAATGTAACAGCAGCGGAAACTGTTGGTAATAGTGTTCTCACCTTAGGTCAATTGGGGATGATTTTAGGTGGCCCGTTTGGCACAGGTATAGGTGGCATATTATACGCCGGGGTCGGCGCAACTATTGGTGGGGTGGCAATGAGCCAAGCTGCTGCTCAATATTCCAATAAAGTGTTTAATGTATCTGAAGAAAAGTCAACTAAAGAGCAAGCCATCAGCGAGTCACGAGGTAATGATCCCCAAGCGTCTGCGTTAACTATTATTCAGCAACGTATTAGTGATCTATACAAATTAAGCCAGGAACAGGCAATACCTAAAGTATGGTTAAACATTTACCAAGCCTTAATTAATAATCCTAAAGCAGATGCTTTTGAAATATTGGCAGAAACCGGTAAAAAATACCAACAATATGATGCCGAGCATACTGGCCATTACCGGCAATTATACAGAGAGGCACTAGATAATATAAAAAATGATCATCAAAACACCATTGATGTGATTAATCATGCAAAAGCGCTGTTACAACAAGATATCAATGGAGCAAATGCTAAAACCGCACTTTCTGCTTTTGTTAGCCAACATATCAGCGCTTTACAAGAGGGTGACAAGGTAGCAGCAGCAACCCAAGAAACTACTACAGCAGACCAAATCAACCAACTGTTTCAGTTTGCAGAACAACAAGGCTTTGATAAAGAGTTTGAGCGACGCATCGTCAAACGCCTAATTAATCAAAATGGCTATATTGGTCACAAAGAAAACGAGGTTGATCCTAGCCCTTATATTACTCAAATTGCAGCCAATAAATCAAAACGTCCCTGGCAAATCCCTAACCCTATAGCCCCTATTATTAATTTAGGCCGCTTAGTTAAGCAGCTAATCAAGCCTGTTGCTCATCCTACATTGTTATCAAATACTCTCTCTATACCCATGAACTGGGGTAAAAAAGATACGACTATTTACGTATTTAACCGAGAAAAGTTTTTACAAGACTTAGACGTGTTAACACCCGATAGCGCTGAAGGAAAAAAACTACACCTACTTTGTCAAACCTTATTTACTGAGCAAATGGCCAATGAAGCCAAAACTTGGCTGGGTAAAGACAACCGCCATGTATTTGAAGAAACCATGCGCCATATTGGTAAAAAAGTTTTAAGGGATAATGTTTTACGTCCTATTGTTCATGACGTTTCTGATCAAGTAAAACTGGCTGATTTAATAAGCCAGTTAGAACAGGGTAAAACCATCTAATGAGTACCAACAAAGATTACTATTTTTAGAGATACCCTAATTAGTGAGCACCTGAAGTAGCCTTTGCTACTTCAGGTGCTCAAATGCTTATACAACAGGCGTTGCTAAAGCCACTGACCTGGTAACTGAAGAACCAACCTGACCACTATCTCTACTCTCTCCATTAGCCTCATTTACGACAAACCCTGACATTGCATGTGCTAAGGATTGGCGATCCACTGAATGATGTGTTATTGCTGGCTGTTCGCTAAAAACAGGTTGTAACTGACTATTTAATTTAGCATCCGGCTTCACTGACAGTTTGGTTGTAATCTCTTTCAGTTGGTTATTGCCTAACACCTGTAAATCACTAAATGTTAACGTCAAGTTTTGCACTGTTTCATCACTAAACCAATCAGCCAAATAAACTTCCCGCCCAGTCACTTGCCTGTGCTCACCGTTAATCTGGTATTTACTAATCACCAAGTCGTTATCTTGCCGGGAAAACATGGTCTGGCTTAGTTGTAAATTGACCAACTGCACTTTATCAATCGCATTAGTATCATCATGATTATCAATCACAACAGAATGGCCATTATAATTAGCTGCTGTAATGGTTTTACTGGACTGCACATTTTCATGGCTAATAATAACTCGGTAGGTGTCTTTGCCTGCGCCACCTCGTAAATATTCAGTTCCCCCTCTTGCTTCAATGATGTCATCGCCTTTACCGGTATTCACATGATTATTAACGGTGGCATCAGTGATCACTTTATCTTGATAATCTGTCGTGATTACAGCTTCAATGGAAGTTAAAATATCCTTATCACCATTGGCGTCTATTCCCTCGCCAGCTTCTAAATATATACTAACCCCTTGTGCTTTTTGACTATCACCATCATATATAGCCGTATCAAACCCCTCTCCACCATCAATTGCATCCCGACCACGCCCACCAATCAGGATATCATTCCCTCCTCGGCCTAACAGAACATCATTACCCGCTTCACCGCGTAAAATATTGGCTTGGTGATCGCCTTTTAGCTGATCTGCATAGGCAGAGCCAGTTATATTTTCGATATCATTTAACACATCGTCTGTCGCATCTGCATGAAAACCTTCACCTTTTTCTAAGTCCACATGCACGCCCGTTTGGGTTGCCACATCACCCGCATACAGTACTGTATCATTGCCACTGCCACCTGATAATTTATCAGCCCCTAGCCCACCATACAGCACATCATTCCCTTCATTGCCAAATAAATGATCATGACCTGATCCACCAACCAACTGGTCTTCACCCTCTCCACCATGCAGTCGATCATCACCTGCCAGTCCTTTCAGAACATCGTTACCGTTATTTCCCAGTAATGTATCCGACAACTGTCCTCCAGTTAGCTGATTATTTTGCTGATTACCAGTGATCTGATTGCTCTGTGTAAGTGATCCTGTTACTGTGCGCACCGACTGCCAGTTACCTTCAGTTAAACTGATGGTTTGGGCATTTACTGATTGGTTACGCTCAATAACAATAGGGGTAAACTGGCCTGCTGTCGCTGCATCACCAGATAAAGCAAATAAAACCCCATCCTTGGACTTTACTAATAAATGTTGATTGGCAGAACCTTCAAACCAGCCTTTTAACCTTACTGCCACATAATCATGACCAGGAATATCAAGCTGTTTTTGTTTAATCTGAATAATCTTTTTTGCAGTCAAATCATGATTAGTCAATACCAAGTCATTAGCACCTGACCGCTGATAATGGAAACCACGAACATTGGCAAAATCAATATCTAACTGTAGAAAATCCGTTTTGTTATCCGTCGCTTCATTAGAAATAGTCACTAAACCGTAGCCTTGTTTGGCAATATAAGTATCACTACCATTATTGCCCTGTAACCAATCTCCCCCACGCCCATCAACAGTGCCTCGACCATCCAGCCGGTTATCACCTTCATTTCCCTTGAAGTTATCTTCACCGCCACCACCGATAATTTGGCGAACTCGTTGCCAGACCGGCTCACTCATTAAATTAATAGTTTGATTATCATTACTGGCCGAAAAATCAAATCCCAACAACTGCTTGCTGCCATCGTTACTATCTAACGTAAATAGCCGACCATCTTTGGATTTGATTAACAAATGACGGTATTGCTCACCTGCAAAGAAATTTTTAATCTCTGCACCACTGACAGGATCCGTTGTATAAAGCACTGCACTATTTCGAGTGTCACGCAATGAGCGTATTTTTATTTCATCATAATTAGCTTTATACAACAGGTAGTCAAACTTGCCATCAGCCGCCTTGTTATCGATTGTCACTGCAGAGCCATTTTGGGTAGGATCAACAATATAAGTATCTATACCATTGCCACCGGCTAGGGTATCAGCACCACCGCCACCATGAATAAAGTTATTTTTATCATTACCTATGATATTGTCATTGTGAGCACTGCCCGTAACAGCCACTACCTGTCGGGTAGTAGCCGATGTGGTTAAGTCAATGGTTTGCCCTGCTGTTTCAGTAGAAGCATCCACAGCCATCGGCTGTTTAAGTAACGAGCCATCATTATTAACTACTATTTTGAATACGATGTCATCCTGGCTAATAATGGATAAATGCTGCTGCTCAGCCCCTTTAAACCACTGCTTTAAAATAACCCTGTCACCGTCCACGTTTTGATGATATACCACTAAATCGTTACTGTCAGACTCTCTATGTAAGCGAATGTTGTCGTAATTCGCAGTGTAATACAGGAAATCGGCTTGTTGATCATGGGCATAATTATCAATGGTCATGACATTAGAACGGTCGGTATAGGTGGAAAAATAATACTGATCCATGCCATTGCCGCCAGCTACTTTATCTTCACCACCATAACCATCAATGATATTATTTAAATGGTTGCCAGTAATTGCGTCACTTTTACTGCTACCAGTAATACTGGTTACATGGAACCAGGTAGCACTTTCAGACACATCAATTATTTGTCCCTCAGCTTGGTGACTGCGGTTAATGGCGACTGCTTGCAAACTAATATTAGCGGAAGTTTCATCTACAAATTTTAAGATGGCACCATCGTTGGTTGATACCAATAAATGCCGATAACGATCTCCTAAAAACCAGTTTTCTACATTCACCAGGTATTGAATATTATCAGGTGTGACATAGCGAATGGTTAAATTTAAATTATTACCTGACTTTGACGCTTGTAATCGAGCTGCTTCAGAGTTCACTTTAAGAATATCCAGCTTTCTATCTTCAGCATCATTGTTAATCGTTAAATAAGAAGCTCCTTGTCCTGTGCTATAGTAATCTTGTCCTTCACCGCCGACAATATAAGCTTGCTGTGGCCCCATTAAAAAAGCATCATTGCCAGCACCACCAAACAGTCGATAATGATAAGCGGTTATGGATGAACCAATCGGATTACCAGGGCAATCGCATATAAAAATACAACAAAATCAGTATAATAGGATAAAAAGCAACTGATATAGAGTGCAACATTGGTAAAAAATAGTACAGTTTTAGATCATTTTGAACAGTTAGATGATCCTCGAATGGAACGCCATCGTCGCCATAAGCTCATTGATATTATTACTATTACGATTTGTGCCGCTTTATGTGGAGCAGATGACTGGGTAGCTATTGAGCGATTTGGTAACGCCAAAGAATCATGGTTTAAAAGCTTTCTAGAACTACCGAATGGAATACCCTCTCATGATACCTTTGGTCGTTTTTTCTCACGCCTTTGCCCTATCTCGTTTCAAAGCTGCTTCATCCAATGGATTCAGTCAATCACTGATAGCTTACCTGGCAAGCTGGTAGCAATTGATGGTAAAACCCTTAGACGATCATTTACTGAACCTGATAAGAAGAACGCTATTCACTTGGTTAACGCATGGTCAATAGAAAATAAGCTGGTGTTAGGCCAACTTAAAACTGATAGGAAATCCAATGAAATCACCGCCATTCCTGAACTATTAGAAGCAATAACAGTTAAAGGTGCTGTTGTATCAATAGATGCGATGGGATGTCACAAAGCCATTGCTGAAAAAACTCGTGAAAAAGAGGCTCATTACTTGTTGGCAGTTAAAAATAACCAACCTCGTTTATATTCTGCTATTCAAGAACAACTGTATTCTAAAAAAGCCAAAGTGTATCAACGTCCCGCTATAGACTTTCATTCTTCAG
Organism: Spartinivicinus ruber; assembly: GCF_011009015.1. Taxonomy (NCBI): domain Bacteria; kingdom Pseudomonadati; phylum Pseudomonadota; class Gammaproteobacteria; order Oceanospirillales; family Zooshikellaceae; genus Spartinivicinus; species Spartinivicinus ruber. The sequence goes on along the minus strand of NZ_CP048878.1, from coordinate 2,977,935 downwards.
AAAAAGAACAGCATGGCCGTCATGAGATACGGCGCTGCTGGGTTTATCACTCAGTGGCTAAACTACCTATAGCAACAGAGTGGATCGATTTAGCGGCTGTCGTTAGGGTTGAAACAGAGCGCACCTTGCAAGGCAAAAAAGCAAAAGAACAACGCTATTATATTTCTAGCCAGCCCTTGTCAGCAAAAGCTGTCAGTGAAATGATTCAGCATCATTGGCAAATTGAGAATAGCCTACATTGGAGTCTGGATGTTGCATTTAGGGAAGATGATAGTCGAATTCGTATAGGCCATTCAGCTGAAAACATGTCCAGGATTAGACAAATAGCCCTTAATATACTTAAACAAGATGACACTTATAAAATTGGTATAAAAAATAAGAGGCTGTCTGCTGGTTGGGATCATGAGTATTTAATGAAGTTGATTTGTTCCGTGTAAATTTATATGCGATTGCCCTGATCGGATTACCCTCTTGATCTTTAGGTTGTTGCTGTACTGCGATAAACCGGTTATCTTGGGAATTACCGTAATAGGTGCCATGTAAGCTTGTGCTTTCCTCATCAATACCACTGATAATTCGTTTTTTATCAACCGGAATAAACCATAAAAACTTCACACTCTGTTCTTTAAAGCTGATTTTTTCTGACTCACCTACGCCTAAAACAATATCATTGACATTGTTACTTAAATTCAGGGGATGAGTTTCACTGTGATTATTACCGCGACTGTCGGGTATAGATGCAAGGTTTAATGTGGAAGCTTGCCCTGGCTCTCCCAACCTGAAGGTAATATTCCCTCCATTCCAGGAAGCACTACCATTGGCAAAATTAATTTCCTGAACATTATCACCTTGTTCTTTTTCCACTTTAAAATAGTTATGGTAATCAGCCAGGTTATTTAAATAAGCTTGATCCTTGACATATTCTTGATCCAGTTTTTTCGAGTGAGTCACTGCACCATAAATTTGCCCTGGTAACGTCCACTCTTCCCAAAGATGAAAACTTGCCTTGCCGATACCAGTAAATACAGCTTCTGCTTTTTGTCCTGCCGAGGCATCAGCGGGTAATGCATCTAATTCCTTTTTAATATCCGTATAAAACTCATCAATCCCCATGCGAATAATAGTTAAAGCAATCACAATAGGCTCAGCTTCAGGCCCAGCCAGCGATAAAGCGGTAATTGCCCCATCCAAGCCTGCGTCAATATAGCCTAGGGTATCACCCCGTTGTAAATCCTGTTCAATATTATAAATACCAAACGCAGTACCAATAATCGGCACATCTTCTAATAATTCACCAACACGTCCTGCTGTGCGTAATAAACTACCTGCATCTTCTGTTAATAGCTGGCCAACTTCTCTACCTGCTACCTCAGCGGTAACCTGACCCAACTGTTGTACACCACGGGACAGCACTTTAGTTAACGCCTGCCCTGCTGCCTTATATAACTTGCGGTTAATTCCGGTTAACTCACCAATACCATGAGAGGCTTGGCTTAATGCAATCGACCCTTCTGTAATTCTGCCTTGTTCAAGGGCCTGTATACCGCCTTTTAAACCAGCCGCAATCCCATAAATTGCCAACCCTCGATTAATATGGTTATTTAGACTTCCTTTCAACTCTTGTGGCTTACTGAGCTCTTCAGCCGTTTTATGATATTCATCCACCAGCCCAGGTGTTCGCAATTCTTCAGTTGGTATTTTTGTTTTAACCAACGGTCGCTGACGAGGGTCATTAACATCCACCACATTGAACTGCAAGTCACCTGTCGTTAAATCTACCTTCAACGAATGCTCATCAATCTCATAGTGACGTCCAGTTTCGCTATTTTTTTCAGCTAATACACTAGCCATGACTTTCACCATTACCCCATGGTCATGGCTTAACGCCAACGTTGCTTCTATTGGCTTGGCGACAGTTTGTTTTATTGACTGCTCTAAATTAGCAAAATAGTCTACTTGTTGTTGCCGCCATCTGTTAACCAGCTTACTGTTTGTTAATGCATCCGCAATTATTTCATCGGTGATAATATCAAGATTAGGACTGCTACTTTCACCTTCTCCATAGCGGGCTTCCACTTCACTAAACTGTCCTTCACCATCTGTCGTAAGAATCACTTTATGAGAGTGGTCACCTGATTGCCAGGCAACAGTGCCATCAGCCATAAAGCGCAGTGTTTCCCGTTGTCCTGTAGAGTTAATTCGAACCAATGTATCTCGAGCTGATATCTCAACTTTTGCTGTCGGATTATATCGTACCAGTGCTTGCGCTAGCTTTTTAACAAAGCTACTACCAGCCTGATCAACGGAACCTAATCCACAAGCTAATAAACTGATACGCTTAGGCATTCCTTTAACTAAGCCACTTTCAAACAAATTTTGACTAAAAGTAGTCGCATCAACACCCGCTATCTGATGGCCACCTGTTAATAAGTCAGTTGTCCTATCACTATGTCCAACAGCTAATAATCGATCATTATTGCTTAGTTGTAGTTCAGTTACTTGTTGGCCAGTTAGCACATCAACCATATTGCCTTGATGCGGATTCCACTGCAACCAGCGCACTTTTTCACTGGGGTATTTATGAAATAAACTCTGTGCAGCACGAAAGCTAACAGGATCGCCATCTGCTTGTAAAATAATATTGCTGTCGTATGCACCACGACTCACTTCTGTCAGCGGTGATCGCTCCAACTCATTTTGTGTCGGTTTTCTCCATTGCAGGGCATTAATTGCTCGGTAGTCATTGAGGTTAGCCCCTGCCGTTAAACTCGCTTCATAACGTACATCAACATTATTATTAATTTTATCTGGCTCTAACCAGTTTTTAGGGCTTTGATTACTGCCTTCTCCCGTTGATTCTCCACTTCGATACTCAATGCCATATTGCTTCAATTGAGCCTCACACTCACTACAAGCGGGCTTCGAAATTCCAAACCGTTTACCTTTCAGCTCTATGTTATGATCTTTTAAATAACGAATAAGCTGCATTTCAGCATGAGGAGCTGCAGCAGCTTCAGCTGACTCAGCTGTGTCACCGATACCAATAAACACTACTTTATCAAACTCGGCAACACCTTTTAACTCTGCTTGTAATTGATCAACCAAATTAACCCGATTTGCAGCGTGACTCATTCCACCAGGATTTTCAGCCGTAGGTTGTTGGTCCTGAAATAGTGAAAAAGATAAATATTTATTATTATTTTCCAAACCTTCAACATGTGTAGTACCATCTGGATTATCTGTAACGGTTACTCCACTACGGGTTTTGGTATTAGACGTGAAATAAAGTGTTTTATCAATTACCGTGACGGCTACCGTATCATAGCGAATCTCACTAGCGCCACCTGACTTTTCTTTTAAAACAACCCAATCATCTACATTATTACTGTTTATATCTTTTATAACGAAACTTTTAATTTTAGCAATTTTAGCTGATGTAATACCTGGAATAGTTTCAGGATGCAGCAAATACCCTTTCAATTGTTGTGCTGTTAAACTTTGGACATCGACAACACCTTTTAAAGCTTGTTGCAACTCTTTTACCGGTGAAGTAGATAAATAAGACTTAATATTAACCTGTCTGCCTTCAGCAAGATAAGGTCGCCACGACTCGATATGATTACTAACCCGCTGCTGGTAAGCTTTTGTCGCTTGCTTGACCACTTTTGGCTTTGCATTAGCTGGAATGCCAGCACCTTCCAGCCAACCTTCAATATGTTCATTTGAATAAGCAGAAGCTAAAATAAAGTTTGCCAATTTATCTTCAAAACTCAACTGACCATTAGCCACGGCTTCTGTTGAACTTGCTGTACCAGTCGGAACACTATTATCATCTGGCATAATTGCCCACTCCTGAGTTTATGATAAATATAAAAAACACTGACTAAAACACATAATATGTACCGTACTAACGTATCTATTCAGGAAAACCTCACCAGTAAATACATCATATTTCGTACATATTGAGTAAGCTCTCATAAACTCAGCAAGTCAACTATCAATAATAACCAGCATTTTTTATAACATAGGCAACACCTGTATTAAACTTAATTAAAATAATACCAATAATGCTCCACATAATAAGTAGCAAGAAAATATTCCCAATAATGCTCCACATAGTAAGTAGCAAAAAAATATTCCCAATATGAAGGGTAAAATTACTTAATTTTATAATTTAGAGAAAGGTCAGAAGTCACATAAACATAGCAAGCAGCTTCAATTATTTATGCTATTCCAATCGATGTGTGTGATATCTTAACTAATCACTTCAAGTGATTCAGGCTTACACCCAGCGTTATGGCGCCAATAGGCTGTTGATCCTCAGGATTAGTTACGGTAAAACTAAACTGGGTAGAATAGCTTAACGTTGATTCATCAAATTCCGTTTCAGCAATATGGGTAGCCCCTGCTCCCTTTAAATAAGTCTGTTGCCATTTGGCTTCATCTCCTTGCCAATAGTCTGATGTAATATCACTCATGCCAACATTGGTTCCTTTATCATTCATTACAATAATTTCTTTATATAAACCATTACTGTTGGCTTTTAGCTCACGCACAAAACTTGATGCACGACTATTAAAAATCTCATTAATTAAATCATATTTTCCACTTATTTTTTCCGAACGCCATTTATCATCAAGCGCTTTAACTTTAGCCTCATCCCACGAAATGGCATTTCGATTAGACTCAAGGATAGCATCAATCAACACTTTATCCGTTAGCCATTTATTTTGAATAGCCTGTAAATGTTGTTTAAGCTTGGCTGGTGTACTTGCAACAAAATACCAGTAAGCTCCCCCAGCCCCCCCAACAACGACCACTAGCAAGATAACTGCAATAACAAGCTTCTTCATAATATTCTCGAACTGGGTTTGGCAAATTTTTATAAGAGTATAGCCTTCATTTAACAGAATGGTAGCAATAGTGTCATTAGCTATTTTCAGCAAATCCCTATAGCATGGCTATTCTAAGTCCTTGCCATCATTTCAGGTACTTTATAAAAAACGTTAGCTAACGTTAACAAAAAACAGTCACTTAACATGAATAGGCGATATTACATTCAAACATCAACCACCACTCTATAGCTTTTTAGCTGCTATATTTTTTACATCTCGTTAAGAGATGAAAGGATCACCTTTGTGCCAAGCCATCTCTCTTCCCAGCAATATTATTTAGAGCCCAAAAAAGTTCAATACTAATCAAATTTTAAGGAAAAACCTTATTTATCAACCTATTTACCTAAAAATTATAGTTTGAACTCAAACCAAACATCTGCTATGTTTTTTCAGATAACTTGACAACCAAAAGGTTAACTATGTGCGGTATTTGCGGGGAATTTCGCTTCGACAAAGCAACACCATCTGTTAAAACGTTAGAGCAAATGAATGCAAAACAGGCACGGCGAGGGCCTGACCATTCAGGAATATTTGTACAAGATAATGTAGGGTTCGGCCATACTCGATTAAAAATTATGGACTTAGGGTCCGAGTCAGCCCAACCTATGCATGATTATCAACTTGGCTTAACGTTAGTATTTAATGGTGCTATTTATAATTATCCAGAAATTCGCCAACAGCTTGAACAATTGGGTTATCGTTTTCACTCTACTGGAGATACGGAAGTAGTACTAAAAGCATTCCATGCCTGGGGACCAGAATGCTTGCAACGATTTAATGGGATGTTTGCTTTTGTTATTTGGTTACGAGATAAAAATAAATTGTTTATGGCCCGTGATCGCTTGGGCATCAAACCACTTTATTATTCATTAAAGGCCAATACTTTTTTATTTGCTTCAACATTGCCCGCATTATTATTAGCTCCTACAATAAGTAAACAGCTCTGCCCAAAAGCGTTACACTTCTATATGCACTTTCATTCTGTAGTGCCAGCCCCTGACACTTTATTTAGCGATATTAATAAGCTAGAACCTGGCCATTACCAGTGGGTTGATGGTAACGGCCAACTAACCAAACATCAATATTGGCGCTTAAATTATGAACCTAACCATCAACCAATAAATGCTGACACCTTATCTGAATGGCAAGACCAACTCACCGAACAATTATTAACAGCGGTTCGACGGCGCAATGTTGCAGCAGTTGATGTAGGTATTTTACTGTCTGGCGGTGTCGACTCCAGTTTGCTGGTGGGTCTGTTAGCTGAAATAAAATCAACACCTATTCAAACCTTTTCTATTGGCTTTGATTCCATTGATAATGAAGCAGGTGATGAATTCAAATATTCTGACTTGATTGCCGAGCAATTTGCTACAGATCACCATAAATTATTTATTTCCCCAGCCCGACTAATGGAAAACTTACCCCATGCGATTGCTGCTATGGCCGAACCTATGATGAGCCATGACTGCATCGCCTTTTATCTACTAGCAGAAGAAGTCAGTAAACACTGCAAAGCCGTACAAAGTGGTCAAGGAGCAGATGAAGTATTTGGTGGTTATCACTGGTATCCTCCATTATTGACTTCAAATATGCCAGCACAAACCTATAAAAAACATTTTTTTGATCGTAGTTATTCAGAATACCAACATATTTTTCAAACGAACTGGCTAACGCGAGATTACGCCAGTGAGTTTGTCACTGAGCATTTTAGCCAACCTGGTGCCAGCGAGCCCATTAACAAAGCACTCCGTCTAGATACCACCGTGATGCTGATAGAAGACCCAGTAAAACGTGTAGATAACATGACCATGGCCCATGGCTTAGAAGCAAGAGTTCCCTTTCTTGATCACGAGCTAGTTGAGTTCAGTGCTACCTTACCAGCTGCCGTTAAAGTAAAAGCCAATGATGGCAAATGGATTTTAAAATCCGTGGCAAGACAGTTTGTCAATGAAAAAGTTATTGATAGGCCTAAAGGTTATTTTCCTGTCCCTGCCTTGAAATATTTACAAGGAGATACCCTTGATTGGGTTGCAACCGCGCTTACTAGTGACACAGCCAAACAACGTAAGCTTTATAATCCAGATTATATTCAAACTCTGCTTAATAACCCAAAAGACCATATATCTCCTTTAAATGGGTCTAAACTTTGGCAAATGGGCCTACTTGAACTCTGGCTTCAAACCCAAGGAATTTAACCATGCAACTTGACCAGCCAGTCTCTAATGAGCGACTTTTAAGAAAGCAGTTACCTTCTTTTAATAACTTAAAAGCCGTTGCCAGTCATAATGAGGCAAACAAGTTACCAGAAAACATTATCATTCCCTGCGGGTGGGGACGGTTATTAATAGGTAACACTTTTCAAGATCCACAACAACTGGCGCACACCCTAGCCGAAGAGTCCGAAGGGCAAAGGGACATCGCTCTCTATGTATCAAATCCCCATGTGGTACTCAGCTACTCGCCCCAGCACTTGTTTTTAGATCCTTCAGATACCTTGCGGATTTGGATGGATAATTACCGGGCAGCAAAAAAACCTTTTTCGCAACTACAAATTCGCCGCGCTTGCTCTACTGATGATGCAACCGCCATCAATGCGCTTTATCAGCAGCGCAAAATGGTGCCGGTCGACCCACAACAAGTTGAATTTTATAAAAATTCTCGCAAGGTAATTTTCTTTGTGGCAGAGCATTCTACCACTAAAGAAATTATTGGTACCGTCATTGCGGTTAATCATCGGGAGTCTTATAGTGACCCAACCCATGGCAGCAGTTTATGGTCATTAGCTGTGTCACCCAACGCCCAGATATCAGGCGTTGGAGAAGCTTTGGTTCGGCATGTCATTGAATACAGTGCCGCACGAGGTTGCCATTATCTAGATCTGTCTGTGCTACACAGTAATAACATGGCTAAAGACTTATACAAAAAAATCGGCTTTAAACTAATAAATACATTTGCCATAAAAAATAAAAATGCAATTAATGAAAAATTATTTTTAGGTGATAACCCACCCACTAAACTAAACCCTTACGCAAAGATAATTACTGATGAGGCCATGCGGAGAGGGATTGATGTAACAGTACAAGACTACGCCGAAAATTTATTTACCTTGTCTTTAGGTGGGCGCAAAATACGTTGTCACGAATCACTATCCGATGTAACACCTGCTGTTTCCATGCACCTGTGTCAACAAAAGGCCCTCACCCATAAAATCTTGAAAAATGCAGGTTTAAATACCCCAGAACATTGTATTTATCAGTCAGAACTGCAAGCCAATGCCTTTTTAGCCAAACATCAAGCCATTGTGGTAAAACCTGCTAATAGCGAGCAAGGCAAAGGGATTACTGTCAATATTCAAAATCATACGACATTAATGAATGCAATTGAACGCGCCCAACAAGAATCATCAGATATTTTATTAGAAAAATTTTATCAAGGCTTGGATTTACGAGTTGTGGTGATTGGTTACCAGGTGGTGGCGGCCGCCATTCGCAAACCCGCCGAAATTATTGGCGATGGGGTACATACTATTAAACGGTTAGTAGCTTACCAAAGTCGCCGACGCCAAGCAGCAACAGGCGGTGAAAGCCGTATACCGATGGATAATGAAACAGAACGCTGTATAACTGAGCAAGGCTTTTCCTGGAACTCTATACTTCCAAAAGGAAAGCGATTATTTGTCTGTAAAACTGCTAATTTACACACTGGCGGCACTTTGCAGGATGTTACTGGCCATTTATCTAATACCTTAAAAACAGTTTCAGAAAAAGCTTCTCAAGCCTTAGCCATCCCTGTGGTTGGGTTAGACCTCATTGTCTCAAGCCCTACTGACAATGATTATGTCATTATTGAAGCCAATGAACGGCCGGGGTTAGAGAATCATGCACCACAGCCCACAGCTGAAAAATTCATTGATTTATTATTTCCATTAAGTAACAAACACATAAAATGAAAAATATTCCTTTTACTATTGATCAAGATTATTTACTTGATCAACTGCAAGCTCTATTGGCAATCCCCTGCCCAACCGGGTTTACAGACCAGGCCGTTTGCTATGTCTGTCATGAACTTGATAAACTCAAAATAGACTACTCCCTCACTCGACGTGGGACAATCATTGGTAATATAGTTGGTAAACAACAGTCACCTGATCGTGCAGTTGTTACTCACTTAGATACCATTGGTGCCATGGTAAGAGAAATTAAACCCAATGGCCGCTTGGCCATTACGCCTGTTGGCCACTGGTCAAGCCGTTTTGCTGAAGGTGGTCGAGTCAGTATTTTTACCGATGTTGGCGAACTACGGGGAACTGTATTACCTATTTTTGCTGCAGGCCACGTGTTTAACCAGGAAATTGATACCCAACCGGTCACCTGGGACCACGTGGAAGTGCGAGTTGATTTGGAAATTCATTCTGAGGCTGATGCCCTGAACCATGGCATTGGGGTAGGCGATTTCGTAGCTTTTGATCCTAATTCTGAGGTGATGGAAAATGGCTATTTAGTTTCCCGCCATCTTGATAATAAAGCAGGTACTGCCAGTTTGTTAGCTGCCATCAAAGCAGTTAAAGATTACGGCATACCCGTTACAATTGATTGCCACCCTATTTTTACCTTATCAGAAGAAACCGGCATGGGCCTGGGCCACGCCTTGGATTGTCATGTAACAGAATGTGTGGGTATTGATATTGGACCTATAGCAGAAGGGCAAAATGCAATTGAACGAGGCGTCACCATTGCAATGAAGGACTCAAGCGGCCCTTATGATTATTATTTAACTCATCACCTGATCGACTTGTGTCGTACTAACAATATCCCCCATAGCCGAGATGTTTTTCGTTATTATTATAGTGATGCCGTGTCAGCAATTAATGCTGGACATGATGTTCGACATGGGTTAATTACCTTTGGTACTGATGCTACCCATGGGTATGAAAGAACCCATCTAGAAGCACTCATTCATTGTGCAAGACTAATTGTTCATTATGTGCAAAGCCCACCTGCAATTAAATCAGACGCAAAAGCAAAACCCACTGCAGAAGAGTTTTCAGATCAAGCGGCTAGTTATCCGAATATGACAACTAACAATACACCAACTTTCGCTAAATAATAATAGTCATGTATATCAGCAGAGCCTTCAGTAGAAAGCTCCACTTTCAAAACTCGCGACAGATATACATCATGACAAGTCTTTTTTGCCAGCAGGGGTAATGGCCCCCACCTCCAACACAGGTGCAGCATCCAAATCCTGAGCGTCCATCATGCTGGCAATTCGCTGCATTGATGAAAGTAACAAAGATTGCTCCCACTCTTTCAGTCCACAAAATTTTTCAATAAAGTGGTCCTGTAAAGGTTGCGGGGCTGATTTCAACGCTGCCTGCCCCTGATCAGTCAGATACAGCCCTACTCGTCGTTTATCTTGTTGGCTGCGCTGTCTAACTAACAGACTACGAGCTTCTAACCGATCCGTAATATTAGTAATCGTTGCTGGGCTTAAATTAATATTTTTGGCAACAGTGCTAATGGTAATGCCTTCCTGCTTTCCTACTTCCTGTAGAATTAACAACTGGGGGCCAGTCAAACCCAAATTTTTGTTTAACTGTTTTGAATGCAAGTCAATTGCCCGGATGACTTTCCGCAAGGCAACTAACAGTTCTTCATATTTTTCCATACGTAAGTATACCACTGTCAATTCTACCAGCTGATGCTACCTCCATTGTACAACAGATTTTCTTTAGTCAATAACTACTAAACATATCGAGGTGTCCTTAAGAGCATTATTCAACCAAAGTGTCCTTGTTACTCAGCAGTATGATGCAGCAGTTTTATCAAACTGAGCCGCTTAACCCAACTACCCCTTAAGCAGGAAAAACGAAATCTAAATATTACACTTCTAAACAGTAGAGTTCAAACAAATAAGCTTTAGCACAACTTTAATCCTTTAACTCCATCACAACAAAAATCAGGACATATTGCTAAAATTCATTCAATATAACGTATTTTAGGAACAACTTACGGGCTTAGCAAACTAGTTTGTATTGTAATGTTTAACAGAAAACACAGAGAGATAACAACCAAATTTTATTTTGAATACTAACAATATTACGTTAATATGTAACAACAATAATAAATCGACAGTCCTTTTCTCACGAATGAAAAGAAATTAATTAGGTTTACGATAATGAAAAAATCACTGCTTTTTATCTGGTTAACATTGATCCTTGCATTCCCTGTACAGGCAAATGATTGTGAAATTGATAGAAAAATTCGCTTTGCAGGAATGAATTGGCTCTCTAATCAAATTACGGTAGAAATTGAACGATTTATTTTAGAAAAAGGTTATGGTTGTACAACCACCGTTGAAACTGGTGGTACCTTACCCATGCTCGCAGCAATCAGCCGAGGTGATGTGGATATTATGGCTGAAGTTTGGATCAATAGTGTTTCAGATGCATGGAATAAAGGTGTTAAAGAAGGCAAAGTGAAAAGTCTAGGTGATGTTTACACCGGAGGTGTTGAAGGCTGGTTTATTCCTAAGTACCTTGCAAAAAAATACCCTGATCTAAAATCCGTCAACGACTTACCCAAATACAAGCATTTATTTAAAGACCGAGAAGCCCCAGGTAAAGGCCGGTTTTATTCTTGTCCTATTGGCTGGGCCTGCGAAGTAATCAACCAGAATTTGATTAAAGCTTTTCAACTGGAAGAGCAATATAATGTTTTTTCACCAGGAACTGGTGCTGCATTAAAAGCAGAAATTACCTCACACTACAAGCGTCGTAAGCCCATTTTATTTTATTATTGGGCACCAACTGCCATATTAGGCAAATATGATATGGTTAAGTTAGCCATGCCTCCTTATGAGAAATCCGGTCACCTTTGCAACACCAACCCTGAGTGTACCCAGCCCTATCCTGGTAGCTACCCCGTTGCAAAAATAAAAAGCGGCGTTCACACCGGCTTCGCAAAAGCTGCACCACAGCTGGTGAACTTTATTAGTAAAGTGAAAATTCCTACCCAGGAAGTCAACAAATTATTAGCCTGGGCTGATGAAGAAGGCGCCGAGTCAGCTGAAGTTGCGCAATATTTCTTAAAAAATTATGAGCCTTTATGGAGTCAATGGATACCTAGTGACATTGCCAATCAAGTTAAAGCGGCACTGTGAGGTACTAATATGTTTCCTGAGTTGATTCCTGCCCGCAAACTACGCAAAGCAATTGATAATACCGTTGATAACCTGGTAGCAGAGTATGGCGATATCCTTGAGCAAGCCACTCAACCTTTTATCGATCTATTAGTATGGCTTGAACAGGGGTTACGACAGTCACCCTGGTGGCTAGTACTACTGGTGGTGGCAGGATTAACCTGGCTTGGTAGCCGCCGCTGGCAGCTAACCCTGGCTATGCCCGCTTTACTTGGTTTTATCGGCGCCATCGGCCTTTGGGATCAAGGTATGCAAACCCTCGCCTTAATGATTGTGGCTACCGGGTTATCAATCCTAATTGGTATTCCTACTGGGATATTGATGTCTCGGTCAGTATGGTTGCGAAAAATCACCTTGCCTATCCTGGATATTATGCAAACCATGCCCAGCTTTGTTTACTTGATTCCAGTGGTGATGTTATTTGGCTTAGGAAAAATCCCTGCCATCATTGCCACGGTTATTTATGCTGTGCCACCGTTAATTCGGTTGACTGATCTTGGTATCCGCCTGGTTGATAAAGAAATTCTAGAAGCCTCACAAGCGTTTGGAGCCAATACCAGGCAACAGTTGCTGGGTATTCAATTACCCCTGGCTTTACCCAATATTATGGCAGGCATTAATCAAACCACGATGATGGCATTAGCTATGGTTGTTATTGCATCTATGATTGGAGCAAAAGGATTAGGCCAGGAAGTATTGATGGGCATCAACCGACTAGAAGTCGGACGTGGTTTATTAGCAGGATTGGCCATTGTTGCCCTAGCAATTTTATTTGATCGTATCACCCAGTCCTTTGGCCAACGCCAGCGGCAACAGGAGCAGTCTGCATGAAAATTGAAGTTCGCAATATTTATAAGCTGTTTGGTCCCCGCCCTAAAAAATGGCTGGATGAGGCTAAGGCTGGTTTAAGCAAACCGGCACTATTAGAAAAAAGCGGCCATACCATTGGACTACGCAACATCAACTTGAATATTGAAGCAGGACAAATATACGTCATTATGGGATTATCTGGCTCAGGAAAATCCACTTTGATTCGTCACTTTAATCGACTGATTGAGCCCACCGATGGAAAAATTATCGTTGATGGCATTGACGTGATGGCGATGTCTAAACGGGACTTAGAAGACTTCCGTCGTCATAAAGTGAGTATGGTTTTCCAACGATTTGGCCTATTCCCCCATAAAACCATTATCGATAATGCGGCTTATGGACTCGCTATTCAAGGTGTTAATAAACAAGCTCAAGAAGAAAAAGCCCGCTATTGGCTCGGTCAAGTAGGCTTAACCGGGTTTGAAAATCAATATCCTAGTCAGTTATCCGGTGGTATGCAACAGCGAGTTGGTCTTGCCAGGGCATTAGCCACTAACCCGGATATTTTATTAATGGATGAAGCCTTTAGTGCCCTTGATCCATTAATTCGCCGAGAAATGCAAGATCAGTTAATGGAATTACAAGAAAAACTCAATAAAACCATCATCTTTATTACCCATGACTTGGATGAAGCCCTGCGTTTAGGCAATCGAATTGCCATTTTACGAGATGGTGAGCTGATTCAGGAAGGCACTCCGGAAGATATTTTACTCAACCCAGAAAATGACTATGTGCAAGCTTTTCTTCAAGACGTCAATAGAGGTAAAGTACTTACTGCCGGCCACGCCATCAAACAACCCGGCATTACCTTAACTACCAGGACCACTCCACAAAAAGCACTGGAAAAACTTAAGCAACAGGGACTTGATTATGCTTGCGTATTAGAAGGTAAAACTTTAAAAGGCATTGTTACTCATTTGGATATCACCAAAGCCAGTCAGGAACAGGCTAAAGAAATCAGTCGTTATGTGCAGGATGCAATCACTATCCCTGATGATGCCGAATTACAAGAAGTTTTCCCTCAGTTACTCACTTCCAAATTGCCCGTTGCTGTCACCAATAAGCAAGGGGAGTTTAAAGGCTGGTTATCCAAAACCAAAGTAATCGACTTAGTGGCTTAGTCCTTTACATCTTTGCACCTTGTAGTTCAGTCAGTCATTATTGACCGAACTACAAGATGCAAAACTAGTAGTCTAACAATAAAGTTTTTTCACCTTGACTTATGCTGCATCTCTAAGAAAGAGCCTGTATATCAAAGCAGACAGGCATCACCTGTTGCCTTGAGTAGTGAAAGAATTTTTTGGTTGAAGCACTAAGTATTTAAATTATTTCCTGCCGTTGCTGGCACTCTTTATTATCTTAAATATGCTAAGCTATATTGCAGTTTCCGTATGGATAAGCTGCCATGACATTTTTTTTGCTATCTTTTTTGATATTCCTGTTGACCGCTTGCAGTCATATTGAAACCACCGCATCAGAACAACAGACCTCCCCCACAGTTAATGAAATTGTGATCCAAAATGATACCGGAGAACCAATTGATCAAGTTAAAATCAGCGTGCAGAATATTAATGGCTTTTTCAATTGTAGCCAGATTTTAGCCGGCTCTATTTGCTTGAATAAATTCTCTGATCGTACCTACCAGGGAAACCCTATCGAAGTCAGTTGGATTCAGCATTATGAGCCATGGACATCCGGACAAATCTGGTTAACCCTCCCCAGTCAAATAATGCCAGATCACCCCGTACGTGCTGTGATAGTCATTGGTAATGACGGTCAAGTGAAAGCCTCAATGAAAACCTCAGCCCAATAATATTCAACACTTAAAAATAATAACCAACATTTAAATTAAAATAGGTTTCCCAATTTCTATCACCATCGCCTCCAAACCCTCTGGCATCGTCACTATCAAAATACTGCGCATTTTTACCAAAAATAAAGTCTACATAAGTAAAGATAGGGCCAATTCCAAAACTGCAGCCTAAAGTATCAATTTGTGAATCTTCGATACTATTCCCTCCAGTGAGGATACTATAGTCGTTATAACACGTAATAGATTTAAGCTTTCCCCAATTCACATCAATGGTTCTCGCCACGTTAAAAACAAAAATATTCGCTTCTGACGGAATTAAATATTTATCAGCATACCCTCCAAATAAAACTGTATCTTCACTCACCCCTATAGGGTTTTCTGGATGATATTCATAACGCATACCTTCAAAACGAATATTCCATTTATCAATGTAAGTATCACTATGCACAGCAACTGCCCAGTGATCTCCATTGTCATCCGTAACTGTATTATATATCTGACCAATTAAAGCCGATGTGCCAACCTCTGTTTTATTTGCATCACCATGTTTAAAAGTATAACCAACTCGGCCATGCAGCCGGTTACTTTCCTCATTTGCCTGCAAACCAAACCGACCACTATCATCGGTTAATAAATCATAAGTATAGCGCTCATCTTTACTAGAATTGCCCCACTCTTCTGTTTTAATAAAAGCCATCTGAGCATTCCATGGGTCTTGGGTATAAGTCAGCTTAGCACCTAAATCATAATCCCACTCTAAACCTGCGTAATAATGAGTACCCCACCACCAGTTATTATCCGCATAAGGCAAAATACCAAAGGGCGTCTCAATTACCCCCATTTCCCCCCGCCAGGTTTCATTAAAGTCATAGCCAACAATGGCCCGCACAATGGTATCTTGATAACTATAAAAGGCATAGGCAAAATCAAAATCAAAATCAAAATCAATTTGTTCAATTTCTCCTTTAGCCCCTAAAATCAATTTATTATATGAAGCCCTGCCAAGTCGACTATCATCACCGCCATGCAATGAGCCTGAATCACGCCATGCATAATTAAAGGCAAATGCCCCCGTTGGTGAGATAGTATTGGTTGATTCAGCTTTTCCCTCGCTGGGTTCATTATATTGTGTACTGGATACCACTTGCTGTTGAGGTGACTGCTGAGCTTGTTCAACTCGCTCTAATTTCTTCGTTAGCAAATCCAGCTGTTGTTTAAGCATTTCAATTTCTTGGCGCAGCTGTTGAACCTGAACTTTATCATTAGCTAATACAGGGTGAGTCACAAGTGCTAACACAACACTTGTGCAAAGAGCATGACTACTTTTCATGTTTCTACACCTAATGACTGCGAATGCATTATTTTCGTTTTAAATATGCAGTATAGTTGCAATACAATCTTTTACTAATATAGCTAAAGATCAAATACAGGGAATATATCAGGCAGGTAACAACTATCAATGAAATAAAGAGAAATGAAATAAACTTCATTGCCCTTCATTGATTATATTTGATGAAAGATACTGGCTAGGTAGGTAAAATTTAGGCAAAAAAAAGCTCTGGCAGATTAGGAGGGATGCCAGAGCGTGAAAGTGTACCAATTAGGAGTCAAGCGAGTAACTTAACTGTGGTACAGTTTACCAGCTGCTCATTATAACAATATTCGTAGATGTACCGGCACTAATGTGGAAACTACTTACTTAGCTTAAGTTAGCAAAGTCCTGTAAGCCTATAATAGCTATAAAAAAATAAACAGTGATTAGGATGATATTCAATAAAGATAGATAGCCGAGCTTTGTGTCAGAAAATTAATTACACTAACGTGCAGAAGCTAACAGGATATTAGGCTCTTTCAAAAGGAAAATGGCATGGGTGGATTAAAACAAAAACTATTATTTGTTAAGCCTGCCTCGAGTTAAATTCTCAGCAGGCAATAACAAATTAGCAGCAGATTAGAAAGCAACTAGATATACGATTTATAAGTAATAATTACTTCTTTTTCTTTTTTAACAAGCTAACACCTGCTAAACCTAGCCCCATCAGCAATAATGAAGCAGGAGCAGGTACTGGCACAGGTGGCTGTGGTGGCTGTACATAGGTAACTTGTGTATGAATGTCTGTTGGGCTTAAACCAGGTGTCCAGTTGTGAACTGTAAGGTTTTGATCTTCTCTTAAGTACAGTGCATATCTCTTATCAGCACCAGCATATTTGTGGCGTAAAACATTATAGCTTCTACCATCGCTATAAGAAACCTTACCAGTTAAACCCACTAACCAATCAATATTATTTCCGCCTTTATTTCTTAAGGCTTTAACATCATGATATTCAATAGTGAAATCTATACCTTGTCTGGTTGTTCCTTTAATTGTGGCTGTAGTACCGCCATTCCATGTTAAAGTTTGAGCTCCTTGGCGGTTATTCTTAAATTGGTAATCGCCTTTAAGGATAGTTGCCAAGCTGTTTTGTGAAACAAGTAATGCAGTTGCAGCAGCAGCGATAGCTAATGCTTTTTTACTTTTTTGAAAAACTGTTTTGCTCATTTTATGACCTTCCATAATAGATTTTATTGCACTTCCTAATCATACCAGCCTGCTAAGCAAGCCCAGTGCCAATTTTTCTAAATCATTATTTTGAAAGGATTTTTTTATTAAATTATGCATTTCAAAAGTAATTACCACCATAAAAAAGCAGTGCTTTCACATAGCTGTAAAATTTATATTTATCTTACATTTTTTAAACACCGCTTAGTCTACATCCTACTAGTAAAATGGCTAAAATAAGTCCGACAGGGCTGTCTTTTTGTATAAGCCATCACATAAAAGTTGTAAATTTTTTTAATATATTAGCGTTGCATTAAGAAATACTGAAGGGGCGAAAACAACCCTACCCATTGACTAATCAATCAATTATCTATTGTTTTTTTGGGTGAGCGATCAAATAAAAGGGTAAGCAGAATTAAGGTTACCCTTTTATCATTAATGTATCCCTATTAGCATTTATTATTGAATGGTTAAATAAGGATATAAATCTTCATCATAACCCTCATTTTGATCATCGAGAGTTTCAATCGCCATCGGGGTAACCCCTGTCCATCGTTTTAGCATTCGATCTGCCTGCTTACGATCCTGCTGGTTTAAAGTGACAATATTCTCTCCATGATTGCCTTTTGCCACCATAAATTTATGGGTGCTGCGGTAAGTGGAGTTAGGTAAAAAAAACGCTGCGGCTGTCCAAGGATCAATCTCACCATAAATCAACATCACATTCCGACTATGAAAAGTCACCCAATTACCCACATCCCACATGGCATGCCAATCAAATGGTTCTGGCCACTCAGAAACATATACACGATAATCGTTAGGATCGTACATCAGTAGGTCCTTTAAATGACGAGTCAGTAATTTAGGGTAACCAAACTGGGAAATAGCCTGATAAAAATAAGGTTCAAAAGTAGCAACACCTGCGTCTGTTAATAATGACAGAGGCCCCCACTCTTTCATAAAACTACCTAATTATCACTATACCTAAGCCATTAACTGCTGTATATTTGAACAGCATGGAAACTTAATTGAGAAGGTATAAATAATGGCTATCAACAAAGTTCAATTTCAAAAAGGCCTGAGTTTAAACGAGTTTCTCAAACAATATGGTACAGAAGAACAATGCTTTAATACCTTATACAAATTGCGATGGCCAGAAGGTTTTCAGTGCCCCAATTGTGGATACGACAAATGCTGTCAACTCACTACTAGAAAGCTTCAGCAGTGCTATAAATGTCACCAGCAAACATCTGTAACTGCAGGTACTATCTTTGAATCAACCAAATTACCATTAAAGACTTGGTTCCAAGGGATGTATTTGATCTCCCAAGACAAAAAAGGTATATCAGCCATAGAATTACATCGCCATTTAGGTATTTCCTATCAAGCTGCCTGGAGAATGAAACATAAGCTCATGAAAGTGATGCAAGAAAGAGAAGGCACCAAGCAATTGTCGGGTTTTATTGAAATTGATGATGCCTATCTTGGTGGTGAGCGTACAGGTTGCAAAAGAGGTAGGGGAGCAGATGGGAAAATACCTTTTGTAGCAGCCGTAGAAACAACAAAACAAGGTCAACCGACACGAATTAAACTGAGCATTTTAAAAGGGTTTAATAAAGAAGAGATAACGGCTTGGAGTAGGCAGAATTTGGCCAAGGGCAGTACCGTAATCTCCGATGGACTGGCCTGTTTTAATGGTGTCATAGAAGCAGGTTGTCTTCATGATAAAATTGTATGCGGTGGTGGTCGTGCATCAGTAGAGGAACCTGAATTTTATTGGGTTAACACCATCCTTGGAAACTTAAAAAGTGCTTTACGTAGTACTTATCATGCTATTCGCGCTAAATATGCACAACGTTATCTTGCTGAATTTCAGTATCGATTTAATCGAAGATTTAGCTTAGTAGAATTTATTCCTAGGCTAGCATTTGTAGCACTGAGAACACCTCCACTACCAGGTAAGCTACTAAATATAGCTTAGGTATGATGATAATTAGGTAAAACTAAACATAGCTTCATCAGAAGCATCACTGGCTGGAATTAACCGACAGTTATCCAGTGAGCCATACTGATAAAACTGAAAATATAATTCAGCCACCGTATAATCTAACACTTGATCTAATCCACCTGGCACACTGAACTGCCAGTTCTGCTCTTTTGCATAGTTACTGATTAGTGTTTTCATCGACTCACGACGTTCTAATAAATTTCGCTGATAACGCTTAAGTGCCTGCCGACAGCTGCGTTCCCCCACCTGGTTTTGGAAAGTCACATAACGCTTATCCAACCGGCCAAAACTGTGTGGAGCCACGTTCGCCACTGTGCCATTAACGTCATTGGGATAAAAACGTCGATGGTATAAAGCCGTCATGCCGCCCTTACTACTCCCCCTGGAAACCCATTTACCCTGATAAAATGGACGAATCGCTTGTACAATTCGATGATGATCAGCAGCTGCCTGCCGAATAGTTAAATACTGCCAATCCAGCGGATCTGGCCGTGACTCAGCAAAATAGCGATGTTCAACTTTTAACTGGTTTGCGCCTAGCACTCTGGTTAAATTATAACGATAGGCACTAACTGATGTGTAATAACCGTTGGTAGCTAACACAGTAGGGGCATCTACAGAACGGTGCAGCAATACCATCCGCTGTTTAAAACTACCCTGCCAGGGTCTTAAATGATTGATAGGCTGCTCATAGCGGAGTAAGAAATAACGATAGCCCTCCGGCGGGTCAGCCATTTCTTCAACTTCCATGCCTGGCACTGATTGCAAATAAGCAAATATATCCTGGTTATCTGCTTTAGGTGTACCAACAAAGAAAAAACAACTAAATAATACAACCAATAATGTATAAATTCGATGGCCTGTCCTTAACATGTTAAATCCTTTTTTTAAATTATTTATTATTAGTTTGTACTGATGTACGCTATTTTAAATAGCGAGAACGTTGTTCAAGTAGGCGTACAGGAAAAATAATACTGCTATTGCCTGACTTGGGTCCAGCTTATAAATACCTACCAACCACTTATATCAATAATAATTAGTTCTTTCACTGCTATCATTCAGTAATAAAAAAATCCTTTTATGCTAACCCAAGAAACTTGTTCTACAATTTACTATCAAACAGGGTAACAGGTCATCAAGGTAGCGAATGACCTGAGGGGGAAGTTCAATGCCAGCAATCGCAGGCTTGAATATACCCAGGTGAAGCACATCAGCAATATGCAGAGCTGTAAAGATGTGGAATAAACTAGCTTCTTTAATGCTGGTCTCCTTTTCCCTGCTGATGAATACTCAGACATCAGCCAATGGTGCTTACTATGCCCAACGTTTTTGTCAATATGACCATGTTAAATGCGTGCTAGTTGATGAAGACAGCAGCTGGTACAGCCTATTTCCAGACTCAACTAAAAGAGACCTGATCCGTCGCCTTAATCGGATGAATACACCACTAAGACCGGGGACTGTCATTGCAATCCCCAATGATATTGACTCAATGCATATTATGGATATTTCCCCTTTTCAATATCGCATTGAAGCCCCTCAGCAAAAACTGTTATTAGTTAATTTAGATCGACTCGCCTGGGGGGCCTATGACCCTGATGGCAATCTTGTTCGATGGGGTCCGCTTTCAGGCGGTAAGTCATGGTGTCCAGACGTAAAACGTCCCTGTCGCACAGTAGCCGGAAACTTTTCTATTATTCGAAAAAAAGGAGCTGGATGTATTTCAACTAAATACCCCTTACCCAAAGGGGGCGCTCCCATGCCCTATTGCATGTTTTTTTTCCGCGGTTTTGCCTTCCATGGG
This sequence comes from Spartinivicinus ruber, assembly GCF_011009015.1. Taxonomy (NCBI): domain Bacteria; kingdom Pseudomonadati; phylum Pseudomonadota; class Gammaproteobacteria; order Oceanospirillales; family Zooshikellaceae; genus Spartinivicinus; species Spartinivicinus ruber. Next base: position 2,956,802 of record NZ_CP048878.1, on the reverse strand, counting down.
TCTGACACAGTACCAGGTTATCATGCCAGCCATGGTTGTATCCGACTCTTTCACGAAGATGCAAAATGGCTTAACGAAGACTTTATTGACTTACCAGGCAATGGATTAAAAGGCACCAAAGTCATTGTTATGCGCACTTAACCCGTGTGTGTATTTCTCTTTATTATCACCACTAGTTGACAACTGTGGTGTAGCTCGATCAATCACCGCTTGAGCATTAATATGAGTGGGCAAGGTGCCATATTGATAACCAGAATTTGGTACCAATCGCCCGGCAATAAATGCTTCTGCAATAACAGGCTCTCCATAATTAATTAAAATACTGGCTTGTAATGCTAGCGCCAGTTTTTCTACTAGCTGGCGTGACTGCCATTGTACTTCTGTCGAACTGAATTGACCTAATTTCACAGCTATTTGCTCTAGTTGCAGACTTAAATGATCCAGATATTGATCACTTCCTCGCACCGCTTTTATCTCTTGAAAATAAACATCCAGTATCGCCGGTTGTTTATTGATTGCTCTTAATACGTCCAAGCACTGAATATTGCCAGAACCTTCCCAAATAGCATTCACTGGGGCTTCTCTATACAAACGAGGTAAAATATTATCTTCGACAACGGCCACCCCACCAATCGTTTCCATTGCTTCATAGCTATGTTGAACAGTGCGTTTACATACCCAGTATTTACCCACTGCAGTGGCCAGTCGTAAAAATAATTGTTGCTGCTCCTGGTCTTGGTTATCTAAGGAAGAAGCTACACGCATTCCTAAGGCAATAGCCGCTTCTGACTCAACAGCCAAGTCAGCCAACACATTTTGCATTAATGGTTGCTGTTGTAATACTTTACCAAAAACTTGTCGCTCCGCTGCATGATGTAAAGCTTGTGCCGCAGCTTGTCTCATTAAAGCAGCCGAGCCGATAATGCAATCAAAACGGGTCAATGCCACCATTTCAATAATATTTGGCACTCCCTGCCCCTCTTCCCCCACTAACCAAGCCAAAGCTCCCCGAAACTCGATCTCTGAAGATGCATTGGAAACATTACCCATTTTATTTTTCAAACGCTGAATAAATAGCTGATTTTTAATTCCATCCGGCCGCCACCTTGGCATTAAAAAGCAAGACAAACCACCCTTGGCTTGAGCTAACACTAAAAAAGCATCACTCATGGGTGCCGAGCAAAACCACTTATGGCCCACTAACTCATAGGCTTTGCCAGGTCCACTTTGAGCAATGGGTGTTGCAGTAGTGGTATTAGCACGCACATCAGAACCGCCTTGTTTTTCGGTCATTGCCATCCCAATTGTCACCCCCGCCTTGGTAAAATAAGGCTTATTTTCCGGATCATATTGGTCAGCCAGCACTTTTGGTAACCAATCATTCACTAGATCAGGCTGCTTACGCAACGTGGGTACCGCAGCAAAGGTCATAGTTAAGGGGCAACCGGTACCAGGGTCTGCCTGAGTATGCAGATAGCCCATGGCCGCCCTGACCACGTTGGCCCCTTCAATTGGTTGCTGCCAAGGCAATTGGTGATAACCACTTTCAACAGCAACCGTCATTAGCTGATGATAGGCCTGATGATAATCAACCTGATCAATCCTCCTCCCAAAGCGATCATGACTATTAAATTCAGGCTTATATTTATTTGCCAAAAAGCCTGCTCGTAGTAATTCATGCCCCACCGCTTTACCATAAGCCTGGCAACGACTATACCCCCAGCCTCCAGCAAATACTTTCAACCAATGTTGTAAAGTTAAGTCACTGTTAAACACATTATAATTTTCCAAAGGAGTTGGCTGATTCACTACTTGATGGGTGTCGGCCCACTGACTTGGGTAATGCTGATCAATAATGGGTTGAGACATGGGCAGGTTATCCTTTACCAGACAGAATACATAACAATATCAGTGAAAGTATCAATGATTGATAATAAATACTATTAATATACTTTAATTTATAATCGATATAATACTTGTTTTAATATTTTACACTTTTATTTCTTTTATATTTCACTTCTTCTTAACTATTTGATTATGAGGGGTTTATAAAGTTGGCACCAAGCTTGCTGTAGACTCATTAAATAGTTAATTAAAATAAGACAACTTGGTGTCAGCCTCATCGAGTAGAGTCGTTAAGTATTAATACCAGCGTTAGGTATCAGGGATAAATATTATGAAGAAGTTGGTCACCTTGTTAGGCAGTTCTGCTTTAGTTCTTTCCAGTCAGCTGTTTGCGCTTCCATTTAATGCAGATAAAAATATCACTGTCTATGATGGCAAACATAGTCGTGCAAGTGGTTGGTATGGTCCTCAAGAAGATAATGAAATAGAGCCAGGTAATTTAACCGGACAAAAGTGGGATTTAGAAGGATTTTTTCAAAAAGAAAATACTCTTAGCCTAATTGGTGGTTTTAACTATCAACAAGGGGCGACTGGCTATCATAATCGCCGTTGGCACTCTGGTGACATTTTTATTGATATCGATAACAACCATATCAATGCAAATTCACGTCGTAATTACAATGGAAATGACACCGTCCAAAATACTTTTGGTTATGACTATGTATTTGATGTCGACTGGGCAAACTTAACGTACGACATTATTAAATTAGACAATTTATCCTCCACAAAAACCGCTTATTATGGCAATAATTACGGTTCCAGTGCCTGGCTTTATGCTGGCGGTGGCCAGACTATTGGAAATGGCACCTTTTCAATCTCAACCTTAACTGACCAAGAGAGCGGCTTTAGCGGCGGTATTCACTACGGCGCAACAGGTTTTGACTTAAGCTTTTTAGGTGAAAATAGAGATTTTTATGCTCATTTTACCATGCAATGTGGGAACGACAATTTAAAAGGCCATGGCAAAACACCTAACAAACCAGTAGTCCCCGTACCTGTTCCTTCAACAATCGCACTGATTGGATTAGCACTACTTGGTGCCAACCGGTTTAACAAGCGAAGCTAAACCTACCCATACTTTCACCTACTCTTTAGCCGTCAGTTGACGGCTTTTTTATTTAATTATTATAAGCCTGCTAACCAAAGCCATAATAAATAACAATTATTTCTTGTTATTTATCATTTAAATTATCCATTTCCTGTATTTTGCAATTGGCTTATTCAAATCAATTCTACATAACAACCACTTTTTGTTTGGTTAATCACACTTTTTCTGACAATAATACCTATCAAAGATAACCAATAAAACTTGGTTAAGCTGACAAAGGGCAGCCGTGATCAGCATATCGAATTAGTGTCAGTAAAGTGACTTATGATAGTGAGCATAACGCTATGGCAACACAATCAAAGCTTATTTTTGGCAGTTTGGGTGTAATCATTTTAGGAGCAACTCTCACGATTGCTTTTAATTACTGGCAACAAATCACTACCACTCCACAAACTAGCAAACCCAAACCAGAGCCGACCATCCAACCACCCCCTACTATTCCCCAAACCGATGATGCGCTACCCCAACAACTGAATGAACAACAATGGCTAGTTCAATTAAATAAAGAGGATGACCTGGATGATCAACTTCTACAAGCAACCATCGCAGAGTTCCAGCTTGATGCCGTCATAGCAGAAAATTCGCCAGTTTGGGAAACAAACTATACAACAGATGCCGAATCATTACCTCTCGATAAACGCATCACCGAAAAACAATCCGTCCAAGTAGACAATGAACCACTGGAAAACAAACAAGTAGGCAACAAGTTATCGTTTGATCTGCCAGGAGGTTATCAAGTAGCTGCAACAATTAACCAGGTAACCCATAGTCAAACAGGGGCTACCATATTATCAGGCCACCTTGATGGCCACGGTGATCGCTACCCAGTGGTTGTCACCTCTGGCACGAACAGCAGCTTCGCCACTATCACCACTCCTCAAGGGAGTTACTCAATGGAAGCAGTTGAAGGTAAAGGTATCGTTTATAAAAACATTCCAGTTGAGCAGTTAAATGGCCCAGGTGGAGTAGATAATATTGAACCAGGATCACCTGAACAACCAAATATAGAAACTCTGAAAGGTTGACTGAATTACTTCATCATAAAAGTTTACTATTGAATGACAAAAAAATTCTTTTTTATTCTTTTATCAGTTAAGGAGGTTAGTTAACAGCAAATCCCTTCAAAATACCACGTGGGTTTTGGAATATTTAAAGCATAATTTTGCAAAGTTATTAGCTTGATATTCCTTAGCAACCTTCGTCTTTAACGGATGCGAATTGGATACAAGGAAGTTTGTTATGTAAAGACTGAAGATGAGACTCAAGCATGCCAAAAAAATCCATTATATCTACACTAGCAAGCTTACAAGTAGGGCTATTAACCCTTGTAAGTAGTGCCTCTGTAGCAAGTCAGACTGAAATTGATGTATTAGTATTATATACCCCCGGCGCAGCCAGTTTATATGGTGGTAACCCTAACGCTCGAATTGACCATTTAATGGCTGTTACCAATCAAGTTTATCAAGACAGTAACCTGAACTTAAAACTCCGTGCTGTTCATACTCATCATATAAACTACCCAGATACGGGTAACGCAGGCGATGCACTTAAAGCATTAACATATAAATCTGACCCCGCTTTTGACCAAGTTAATCAGTTACGCGAACAATACGGTGCCGATATGGTAATGCTGTACCGGCCCTATCACTCTAGCCATGCTAGCTGTGGAGTTGCCTGGATTGGTGGCTATAAATCAAATGGCAACTTATCCAACAGTTACTATAAAAACTACATGTACAGCCATGTGGCTATCTCAACGTGTGGTGAATATGTTACCTCCCATGAGTTAGGCCACAATATGGGACTACTGCACTCCCGAATACAAGACGGCAGTGGTGGTACATACCCCTTTGCCTTAGGTCATGGAGAACAAGGTAAGTTCGTTACCATTATGGCTTACCAATCAGCCTACAATGTGAACTACTGGACAGGTAAAGTCTACAAGTTCTCCAGCCCCAAATTACAATGCCAAGGCAGCCTATGCGGGGTTGACCGCCACGATACCTACTGGGGAGCCGACGCTGCTTATAGCTTAGGAGTTACCACTCCACAGATTGCCAAATACTTCCCCACCAAAGTTGAAAATAACAATCCATTGTTAGGAGAGCTGAAAAAAGCTAAGGAAAAGCTGGATAACATTAACAAACAAATTAAAGCCCAAAAAAACCAGTTAAGAACATTACGTTCACAGCTTCACCAAGCCCGCTACGCTGTCTGGCAACACTGGCACGCATTTCGTCAAGCCTGGTGGAACAGGCAAAACATCTGGGGAGCTTGGCAATCACTCATCACTGCTTACAAACAACGTTATACAATTCGTAAGGAGTATATGGCTAAAGCAAATGAACTCAGAAAGCTGTATAAAGAAAAACGCGCTGCCTGGAAACATTACCAAAAAATCAAACAACAAATTCAGTAACGCCTTTACTGAACAGTCTTTCTCCAATAAGCCCCGAAAAGGGGCTTTTCTTTTCTAATTACAACAATCTTAAAAACGTGACTTTCGGCTAAATTTCACTATGCTAGTAGCGAATTACAGCGACTAATTTCAATGTGTTGTCTATGTGGCAAGCCAAACTCCGTTTAATTTCTGGCCTTATTTTGTTTAGCTTCGTGCTTACCCACCTGCTTAATCATGCTGCAGGAATCATTAGTTTCCAAATGCAAAATCAATGGCAGCAGTGGTTGCTTGGTCCATGGCAAGCAGGCATTGGCAATATTCTATTAATATCCTCGCTCATTATTCATGCCCTCAATGCCGTTTATAGTATCTACCAACATAACAGCTTAAAGCTGGCCAAATGGCAGAAAACCCAGTTAATAACCGGGTTAATCATTCCATTTTTATTAATCGAACATGTTATTGGAACGTTTATCGCCGAAGAGCTGCTTGGGGTCAATCACGAATATATGTCAGTGCTGGCTATATTTTGGCATGTTGACCCTACCAAAGCCATCATCCAAATGGTTACGTTGTTAGTGGTATGGGGACATGGTTGTATAGGGATTCATTACTGGTTACGGGTGTTCACTGGCTATCGAAAATACCAAACAACATTATTGGGTTTGGCAGTAGTAATTCCCACCCTGGCATTAGCTGGATTTATTTCAGCTGGACAACAGCTGCTTAGGGATTTCTCAGAAGACATTTTGGTGATGCATCTGGCGGAAGCCAACTTAACCAACGAAGTTATTCAAACCATCAATAATTGGGTCACGCAAGGCCGCTATTTATTGATCATTATCATTTTGTCACCTTTTGCTCTGCGGTGGCTGAAACGGTGGATTAAGCAGCAAACCACCGCCACCATTACCTTAGCTAATGGTCATCAAATACCACTTAACCGTGAAGCGACATTGCTTGATAACTTACGCCAAAATAATATCAGTCATGCCGCTGTCTGTGGTGGGCGAGCCCGTTGCACAACTTGTCGCATACGCATCCTCGAAGGTAGTAGCCATTTCCCTCCCCCTTCACCACTAGAGCAACAAGCACTCACTAAAATCAAAGCACCACGGGATGTGCGCTTAGCTTGCCAAAGTCGCCCCAAAGGCTCGGTGACAATTCAGCCCTTAATAAGTCCAAAAGCCTCTCCGAGTGAAAGCCTGAAGCCTGGCGGCCTGGAAGGCCAGGAGCAGGAAGTGGCGATTTTATTTTTGGATTTACGCGAGTCCACCCGCCTGGCAGAACAGCGTTTACCCTACGATGTGTTATTTATTCTCAACCAGTTTTTTTCAGAAATGACTGAAGCACTGGCGCAAACCAAAGGACATTATGCTCAGTTTGCTGGCGATGGCTTGATGGCGCTCTATGGTATTGATAATGACAACCATCAACAGGCTTGCTTTCAAGCGTTAAATGGAGCAAAAGCGATGCTGGCAAAGCTTGAAAAGCTCAACCAACGCGTCGCTTCAGAGCTGGATAAACCATTGCAAATAGGTATTGGCCTGCACTTTGGTCGGGCTATTGTTGGCAGTATGGGACCACCAACCGCAGAAATGGTAAGTGCAATCGGTGATGATGTGAATATAGCTGCCCGCCTGGAAAGCTTATCTAAACAATATCTTGCCCCTGTGATTGTCTCTGCTGCTTTAATCAACCAGGCAGGTATAGAGCGCCCCATGACCACCCTGCATCAGGCGACGTTAAAAGGACGTAAAGATGCTGTCCAATTTTATGCACTCCAAAAAGAGGAGTTAACCTAACCAATATTAGCAAGCATTAAATCATTCAGCTGATTCGTGCCACAGTTTCATAACACTAGATACCTTGTCTGACATCGTCTGTGCTTTATCAGTCCGGGTACCTACTTTTAAGGTGGTGGTAATACGTGGGGCACCCATCTCATGGACTTTTTGGTGACAAGCCTTGATGGCTGTAAAGACATCATCCCAGTCACCCTCAATCAGCGTGCCATAGGCATGCAACTCCCAACTCACACTAGCTTGATCCAAGATAGGCTTACAAGCAGCTACATATTTAGCCAAGGACACACCAACGCCTATGGGGATCAAGCAAAAATCGACAGACACTTGCATAATTCAAAACTCCGTTGTTGCGCTACTTAGGAATGTGCACGAAATAACTTCCGCCTTTGGCCCAATCCATCACTCTTAATTCGACTTAGCCATATTTTTTGCACCCTGCCCAAATGAGCACCTTGGAACAAAAATCTAGCAAGTTACTTCATGCAGGTCCATTACAAGCTTAACCAAGTCCCGATAACAATCCAGTTTCTCAGGGTTACCCCTATTTGACTCACTAGTTGCAGTTAATTTCCAAACAAACTGTGATTGCTGTAGTCGAAAATTTGTCATAGATCTGTAACGATTCGCCACATCAACACCGAAATAAGGCGAGTTAGATATGATTGTAAAAAAGCTACTGTTATGCTTATTATTTTGTGTGCCTCCTGTTCTCGTCACTGCTCAAGAAATACCTCCCACTCCTTTTGAACGCAGTAAAGATTATCAATTACCTTCTGCGACACAAGTCGCCCAATACTTAAAACAGTTAGCAAATAGTTCACCCAAGGCGAGTTTAAAACAACTTGGGATTTCAGCAGGAAATCGACCTATTTATGCATTATTAGTATCTGACAACCCTGCTTTTTTAAACAATGGTGATGGAAAAGCAGAAAAACCCACCGTAATGCTCGTTGGCTCTCAACATGGTAATGAGCCTTCTGGCGCAGAGGGCTTACAAATTCTGGCTAAAGAGTTAATTGCAGGCAATCACCCCTCTTTACTCAAACAATTAAACCTAGTCATTGTTGCCTTAGCTAATCCAGACGGACGAGACCTGAAATCCCGCTATAATGCAGCCAAAACCAACCCTAATGTGGATTACATTGCAGCTTCTGCTGATGAAACCCGGATGTATATTGATGCTCTTAATCAATACCAACCCCATGTTGTTTATGATGTCCATGAGTCGGGAGTTTTTAAGCGAATTCTTACTAAACAGCAGGGTTATATGACAGATGTACAAGCCCAGTTTGAAGTGGGGAATAACCCTAATATTTATCAGCCACTTCGCCAGTATGCTGAACAAACATTTCTTCCACAATTGATTAGTCAGGTTAACCAAGCAGGTTTAGCAGCTGCCCGTTATCGTGGGGAAATTACTCGACTTCAGCAGTCTGTTGCCCGTGGGGGTATCGGTATTTCCAACTTTAGAAACTATGCTGCTATGCGTGGTGCCTTATCTGTGCTGGTTGAAAACCGCCTGGACAGTAAACAAGGCCAATACTCTACTCCACGGAATATTAAGCAACGTGTTGAAAAACAACACTTAAGTACCCTACAATTTCTTAAACTAGTTGCCAAAGACAAAGCTCAGATTTTACAGCTGACTGAGCAAGCACGACGCTTACATCAAAAGCCTGACTACACTGTACCAAAAGTGTACCTGGATATAGCGTTTACCAATAATCCAGAAAGAAAGCTGATAAAAGTCCCTCTAACAGAAGTTCAAACCGGTAAGCAAGTATTTAAAACCTTTAAAAACACTGACACGATCTCTGCACAACGACCGATCAAACCACCTAAAGCTTATGTCGTGGTAAATGAAACGCAAACAGTGGCTGAGCTGCTAAGGGCGCACCATATTCACTATCAAATGATTGATAAACCTACTACCGTACGTGTTGACCGCTGGAGAATAAGGTCAGTAAGTATTGACGAAATACATAAACCTGGTATTCGAGACTGGTTAGATGTAAAGCTGGATCAGCATGCCACAAACTTACGCCTGCAAAAAGGCAATTTAATTATTCCAACCAATCAACTAATGGGCCGTTTTGTTACCTTACTTTTTGATCCACGTTCTTCTACATCGATTTATCAAGAGCCACAGTATCGGGGCCTTTTAATTAAATTTCCCTATTTATTTATCGCGCCAACAAAAGCTCAACAAATTGCCATTGCACAAAACAAATAACGATAGTTAAAACGAATGTCTTTAGCAACGACAACAACCTCTAAAAATCATTCGAGAAAAGTATAACAACAAAAGCCACGTCATTATGCGTGGCTTTGACTCACTCTCCCATCCTTGTTTTTTCACTACTACTCTGCTTCTTTTCCACCCATCCCCTTGATTCAATCATCGTTTTTGCGTCAACATCTATTAATACTGTGGTACAAAATAAAAATAAACCTCATAAAAAAACCATCAAACACATCATCAACCAACCCCCGGCATTTTCCAAACAAGCTTGAGCATAAATTGAACGACTCAAAATTTTAATGTCACTAAACCAAAAGAAAAACCTATCTGATCTGATAAAATACTCAGGCTAGCTATTTACTGGAAATAACTGTAGTATTTCAAATTAAAAAACATTAATTATTATAACTCGATAGTTACTACTTATTAACTATAATTTTTATAAAACAATTTATTTGCTTTTGGATTGAATATTGTCAGTCCATTTTAAGGATTAACAGTGAAAGTGAAAAAACAGTATCTACTATTGTTTGCACTTGGGATTACTCACGCAACAACACAAGCAAACCCTATGGTGCAGCAGCTTAACCCTGTTCAACAAACAAGTCCCATTCAAGGTGGCAACCTCACCGATGCTAGGCTCTTTCTTGCTGAAACCCAGGCAAAACTGGAAAAAATAAATATTTTGAGCAGCAAGGCGGCCTGGATATACAACAACTTTATTACGGATGACTCAGCTGAAATTTCTGCACATTTTAATGAACTATCAACAGCATCTTATGTAAAAGCAGCTACCGATGCAGCTCAATATAATGATTACCCATTAGATCCTGTGACTCGCCGTAAACTGGATTTATTACGTACCAGTTTAACCCTACCAGCACCACAAAATGCCCAGGAAAATACCGAATTAGCTACCATTCAAACCCAGTTAGAAGGTATGTACGGCAAAGGAAAATACTGTCCTAGTGAAGATAAATGCCTTGACCTGACTGAAATGAGTAAAATCATGGCCACTTCCAGAAATGCCGATGAGTTATTGGAAATTTGGCAAGGTTGGCGACAAATTTCTCCACCCATGCGTGCACTTTACGAACGGGAAATAGAGCTGGCTAATAAGGGTGCACAAGAATTAGGGTTTGCCAATTTAAGTGAAATGTGGCGCTCCAAATATGATATGCCCGTTGATGACTTTCCTATAGAGCTGGATCGCCTGTGGGGACAAGTTAAACCCCTTTACGACTCACTACAGTGTCATGTGAAAGCCAAGCTGGGTGAATTTTACGGGAAAGACATCGTTCCACAAGATAAACCTATTCCAGCTCATTTATTAGGGAATATGTGGGCACAAACCTGGGGCAATGTCTATGATTTAGTCAAACCAACAGGCCCTGACAGCTCAATAGACCTAACTAAACAACTTGAGCTACATAATTATGATGAGATGAAAATGGTAAAAACTGCCGAAAACTTCTTCTCATCCTTAGGTTTCGCACCATTACCTGACACCTTTTATCAACGATCACTGTTTATTAAGCCAGCTGATCGAGATGTTGTATGCCATGCCTCTGCTTGGGATATTGATGATAAAGATGATATACGAATCAAGATGTGTATTCAGAAAACTGGTGAGGACTTCTCCACTATTCACCATGAATTAGGCCATAATTACTACCAACGGGCCTATAAAGATCAGCCATTATTATTTAGAGGCAGTGCCAATGATGGTTTTCATGAAGCCGTTGGCGATACCATTGCCCTTTCCATTACTCCTAAATATTTAAAGCAAATTGGTTTAATCAATAAAATTCCAGACCCAGCTAACGACCTGGGAATGTTAATGCGTCAAGCTTTAGATAAAATAGCCTTTTTACCTTTTGGCTTATTAGTTGACCAATGGCGTTGGAAAGTTTTTGCAGGTGAAGTTGCTCCTGAAGATTACAATAAACTATGGTGGGAATTGCGAGAAAAATACCAGGGAGTACGCGCACCTGTCGCGAGGGATGCTAATGCCTTTGACCCAGGTGCTAAATATCATATTCCAGGGAATGTGCCTTATACCCGTTATTTTCTAGCCTTTATTCAGCAGTTTCAATTCCACAAGGCGCTGTGTGAAATAGCAGGCGACCAGGGCCCCATTCACCGCTGTTCAATTTATGGCAGTAAAACAGCTGGCAAACGACTTAAAGATACTCTGACATTAGGCTTAAGTCGCCCATGGCAAGATGCCATGGAAAAATTGACAGGACAACGGGAAATGGATGCCTCTGCTATTTTAGATTATTTTGCCCCATTAAAAGCTTGGTTAGATCAACAAAATAAAGACCGTAACTGTGGTTGATAGTATTATCACCATTGAGTCCTGATTAAGGACTCAATGGTATTTAAAAAATACTATATAGTAGGTAAATAAGTCATAAACCTTGTGCCAAATCGACACATTTTTGTCAAATATCCATTCAAGTCTATTGACATAGAGGCGTTATCTGTTTGTCATATACCACTTAATAAGGGCACCTAAAAATGTACTTGTCCGCATTACTCATTTTTTTAGAGGCCCCCTTTAATTGTGATACTTGATTATAGCTACACAGCAACTACCAAATAAGCTTTTCAACTAACCAGAAGGAAGGAGGGACCCTTCATGTATTATTATTGCCAAAATAAGTCTTTTTTTAATAATTCTCATTTTATTTACAAAACATGTTTACTGGCTCTGCTCCTGTTCTTGAGCTGTTTGGTAGGTAATGCTTTTGGTGAAGAGCCCAGGCCACCAGGAAAAGGTTACACTAACCGACTTATTGTTAAGTTTTATGCCAGTAAAAACTCCATTGCAACGGAAGACTATTTTTTACAATGGAGTCATAATCAAGGTTTCCCATTAACTTATGTGAAAACCTTAGGTACAGGTGCTAATGTCTATCGTCTGAATGAGTACAAATCAGCAACTGATTTAGCTCTGATTATCGATTTAATGCTGAGCAATTACTATATAGAATATGCTGAGCCTGATTGGATTATGACACCAGTTTATAGTCTGCAAAGTTCAACATCTCAACAGCTTAAGCCCAATAAAGAATTGTTAAACCAGCAGTTCAGTCAATCTACAACCATTGCTCTACTTGCTCAGGGATATCCTCAACAAACATCACCTGACTTATTAACCGGCCTACAAATTAATCACCAACCTGAAAGGTACTGTGAAAGCTCAAATTATTATCACAATATAGTTGCCACTGCACTTGCCAGCCTCTTGCTAAATGAGCCAGATAATACATTTACTCATCACCAAACCAATCGAATGAAACTGCTGCCCGTCAAATTAGGTAGTGCTTGTCAAATATTAACCTCTGAGTTGGTAGAAGGCATTATGTGGGCTTCAGGCGTGCAGTTGCCCGGTTACCCTAAGAACCAATATCCAGCACAGGCCATTGTATTACCTATCGCCCTACAAGGGCAGTGCTCCCGACAACTGCAGTGGGCCATTGATCTGGCCGAAGGTAAAGGCAGTATCGTGATTTCAGCACAACCCAATTACCAAACCACTCAACCTACTCCATTATTAACTAACTGTCGTGGACTGATACCTATAGAGTTATTTACTTACTAGTAAGTAATAAAGAACTCGCTTGTTATCTGAATATGCAACAAGCGAGTTCTTTATATTACTGTCTTAAGGTGGGGTAAATTAGTCGTTAGGGTTTCACCTTTTATACCCGTTAATCCAGCATATTTCATAATTAATTGTCGGTTCAGCTCATCTTGCTGTTCATTATCATAAGAATTAGCAACCCCTAAAATAACCATTGGCTCCATCCCAACGCCCACCAAAAACATTGCTGCAGGAGAATTTTGTAGTAAGTTTAATTGCTGCTCGTCAATTGCCTTTAACTGTTGTTTAAGTTGCTTTAACTGCTGCTTGGTCAAAGACTCACCGGGTTGTGTTTCTTCAGCATATTGTTTTAGCAAAGTTATTATTGCTGATGTTGCTGAATGCTGGATACTGGTATTAGCCAGCTCTATTTTTAATTGATGAAGTAACTGTTCAGCAGCAAGGTGAGGAAACCGTTTTAATAACGCATGAGTTAACTGGATTTGCTGATCTTTTGTTGAATTTACAGCATTTTTTGCTGAATTTTGCTTTAATAATTGATTCACTCTCAACTGGGTTTTATCACTGGCAATATTCACTAAAGCTTCTGCTAAGCCCGCAACATTACGCTGCTTAACCCATTGCCGACCTTGATGATAAGCAACAGCACCTATCGCTGTACTAGCAGCAACAGCTGCTGCTACAGCCCCTGCAATAGAAGCTGAAGCAATACCCACTCCAGCTGTACCAGCTGTAGCCAAAGCAGCAGCTCCAACACCAGTTGATGCTGCATAAGCCGCTGCGGAAACTGTTTCTTTTGCCAGGTCAATAGCCTTAGGTAGCACTTTATGTTGCTTGGCCATCCCATAAGCAAAATCAGCTACTGCTGTCGTATTTTGCTCTTCACTCGGCAAATCAACTAGTAGCTGCTGCGAGTTGGCAAAAGCTCCTTTCAGTTGTCTTGTTCTTATTTGCTCTTGATGTAAGTTAATCCCAGCTTTTACAGCTTTAGCTGTTGATAACCCCAATGCAACAGCAGATGAAGCCGTTGAAGCAGTCGCCAAGACAGAGGCAGCTGATGTGGCAATGCCCACCCCTGTCGCTGTACTAACAGCCGTATCCGTTAAACGAGTACCGTTGACAGCTGTATTGGTTAAATAGCGCATTGTTCCCAGCAGCGCATCACTTGTATCAACTACCAGCCCATATAACCCTGCTTTTCCCAACTTACCTTTATTTAGTTCGAGTAAACCAGAGACCAACTGAGGAAAAGACCGCTGCTGGTTAAATAAAGGTTGTTGTAAAAATGCAGAAACTTTTTCTTTGGCTGCCAACTGAAGTTGTTGATTAGACTGCAACTGTTTTACTTTATTTAATAGCTCCTGAGTTTTAATCACCGAACTGGTAACACCAGCCACCGCTTCCGTTAAACCAAGCGCACTGGGAGCTAAGCTTACCATCAACGGCAGCTGAGTTGCCTCTCCCGCAGCCGCCATTTGATCAAGTTGCGTACTGGTATTATGAGCCCGCTGTAAACCACCTCCAAGCTTTGCTTTTTCTTTGACTAAATCAGCCTTTTTGACAGCAGGTTTTCCCTGCTTTAATTCTTGAGCCAAATTCCCTTTCAACGTTTTATGACGAAATTTAATGGGTTGAAATAACTGGCTGATAAAGGACTGCCGTTTTCGCTGAATTTGCGCTTCAATTTTCTGTCCTACCTGTGTAGCATTTGCTAATACAGTACGCCCATTACCCCTTTTAGCAGGGGATAAATTCAAACTTTGCTGGTGTAGTGTTAACAACAATTTTATTTCTGCCATCACTGGATGGCTTTCTACTCCACTAGTATGCTTGGCTGTATCAGCCATATTAAATGGAATACCCAGTTCGGTGAACTGCTGATGCATTAAAGCAATACTATGAGTACCGTATTGTTTTTGAAAGTTTTCAGCACCCACTGTTAGTAGCTGTGCTAACTGGTTTTTTAACTGAATCAATGTACCTAAGGTAGTTTTCTGCAAACTATCCACTTGAGTTTGGGCAGCTGTCTTACTTACAAACTTGCCTGTCAGTGGCGCTAAAGCATGACGCGCTTTTTTAGCCACCATTGACGAGGTCATGCTGACCCAATCAATCAACTCTTGGCTCTCATTGGATTGACTATAACGCACCTGCCGCCAATGCTGTTGTATCGTTTTAAAGAGCTTTTGTCCATTTTCCATCGACTCAGCAGTCTTATCTTGACTGACAAAACCGGTTAAAACATGGTCAGCCTTTATTATGGACTGATCAATAAGGTCTCTAATTACATAGTCAGGACGACGGTTTTGCCATTGACTAATCACCTTGTTCAGTTGATTAATAGCCGTGGTTATGGCGTCAACCTCTAATGGTTTTCCCTCTCCCATAGCCGTTTCAATAGCCGCTAACTGCTCATCACAGCCAATGGACTTAGCTAATAATTCACTAGGCGCCCATTGCTTAGTTTGGATTGTAATTGTTGGTGCACTTTTTGGTTGCGATTGATTGAACGGCCGCCCGGTTTTCACATCAAGTGGGATTAGCTTAGGAGAATGGGTTGTTTGATTGACATTCGCTGTTGCTGGTAGTGGAATCGCTTGTTTATCCAAACGGGATTTTGCCAGGCCTGGCATTGCTACTAATAACCCCAATTTTGCCGCAGTACGTGGTTGCTGAATAAATCCATTCACCACTTGTCGGGATACGCTTGTTAGTTGATTCAGCAACATCAGCTTACATCCACCAGCTAATATATTTAGAATTAATTTACTATACTTTAATGGCTAAAGGCTCTGTGGAACGAGCAGTCGATATCGTTTTGGAGGTATCACCACCATAAGCCTGTAACTGATGCCACCACTGATCAGCCACCTCAATAAAGTGAAATACTACCTCTTGAAACCCAACTGAATTATTAATCTCAGTCATGGCAACTCCATGCCAAAGAATGACATGGTCATCATCGTCTAAAGCAAAACTATAACCCTCTGTAGCCTGGCCTAGTAAATTTTGCTTTAACAGATATTCTGACAGCTGTTTTCTACCAGTATCCGTCAAACGGGTTAATACACCATAAAAATACAGTCGCTCACTGGCACCTGCTAACTCAATATTCAATAGCCAGCGTTGATCATAATTAAAACAATACACCATTTGATCATGGCTACAGATTGCCCCTGTGAAACCAGCAGCATCTAGCCATTGAGTTAATTGTGCGGTTACATTCTGCACAGTAAGCCTCTTTAACCTGGAAAAGAAGTTGTTGGCTATTGTAATGATTTATATGACAAACAAATGACAAAGAGAAACCAAAACAAACGAGCCTTAGTTTCTCAACAAAAGATTAATAAAAATTTACGCGAAATTATAAAATCACTGTGGTGCAGTATTCTGACTCGGCAACTCAACTGTATTACTGGCCAAAACCGGTCCACTATTAACTATTTGACCTACATGCTGACGTAAATCTTTTTCAAAGTAGTGTTGTAATGTCTTAGAAAGCGTTGTTAGATCATGACTGATCATCGTTTTGGGTAATGGGTCAATCCCCAGTGAATTAAGCACCATTCCATACTCGCTTTGCACTTCTGCATATTGATAATACTGATCAAGCTTCGCCAGCAATAAATCCCCTTGTGACTGAATTAGCTCTAGCCGCTCACCCACGCCACTGGTACTTGCTGCCTGGTATTGCTGATAGCGTTGCTTTTCAATATCAGTCGCCCAGGTGGAATACTCCAGGTCTTGTTTCGCTGCCAAATAACTGCGTAATGATAACTCCACCTGAGATAAAACCGCAGAGGTTAATGCTTGACGCTGCATATTGACTAGCTTTAGTCTCGTTTCGTGGAGTAAATTAACATCGGAAATACGTGCCAATTTCATCAAGTCATACGACACTTGGATACCCGCTTCAGCCCAGCTTTGGTTCAGCAGAAAGCTGTTATCGTCATAATAACTGCCCAGGTTAAATGATAAACCAGGCAATAAATCCAGTTTGGCTATCTTGCCTTCTTTTTTGACAATGCGTGACTTATAGTCCATTTCTATTAATTCTGGACGATAACTCAATGCCGCTAACTGGAGCTTTTGTAGCTGGCTAGCACTTAAAGCAGCGGCCGTATTGGTTGCCAAAAGGTTCTGGGAAACCTGAAAGCGACTACCAGGCGGTATATTCATTAACCGTGCTAAATCAGCTTTAGCCAAGGAAAGCTGCTCCTTTTTTTTCATTAAATTTCGCAGGGTTTTCAGTAAGTCGCGACGATACCTTAATGTCAACAACGGCTTTTGCAAAGCACCACGTTGCATTCTTTTAGCGGTATTTAGCGCATACTCAATATCACGCATTACGCGTTTAAGCTTCGTTTCAACTTGCTCTGCCGCTACCACTCGCCAATAGGCTTGCCGTACTTCTTGCACAATATTTTGCACTACTTTTCGGCGCTGCTCTTCTGCAATCAGCACTTTGTTTGCCTGTTGCTTCTGTCGTAAATAACTCACCCCAAAGTCCAAAACATTCCAAACAATACGGGCCTGTGCATTCCATAATTCTTGGTCTTGAGAAGTAGAGGTTTCCAAGGATTCAGTGTCACGAGAGACAGAAAAGCTGCTGGAAGCATTCACATTATCCCGATGTTTATAACCAGCAGAGGCAGCTAATTGAGGCAATAAATCATAGCGAGAAACATCCAATTCACGATTTTTAACCACTTGATCGAGCATTTTTAAGCGATGGGCCAAATTATATTTTAAGGCGCGTGCCATCGCCTCATAAAGCGAAATTTCTCCTCTAACAGGATCCTGATCTTTAAACATTTGTTCAAGGTCAGAGGTCACCCGCTTATTAATCGCTTCTTTATCAACTGGTTTTGGCGTCACCACACAACCGGTAACACACAATACCAAAACCCCAATGGAAGCCTTAACATACCCTACCCGTCCTTGGGCTTTTAACATAGGAAATCCTTCTTTATTATTATGCTGCTTATGTAGGGTAAATTATAGCCAAGGCTCTTGAGCAATCTACCTATTATATTACCCATTAACCACTTCAGGCTGCTCCAGCATATCTTCTAGAGCCTCTAAAAACAGCAGCTGTTCAATTTCAAAACGATTACTGACCAGTTGTAATTGCTCATTAAAGTTGAGCCCGTTTTGCATTAATTGTAGCTGTGCTTCAGTTTTTTTCTGCTTATTTTGCTCACTCGGCTGACTATTTGTGTCATTTGTTGCAGGCTCACCAGTTGTGTTTTCTCCTTGCTTAGCTGGCTCATTGTTAGAATTTGACCCTGCATTATTTGGCTGCTGACTATTGTTATTTATATCTACACCACTTGGTAAACCATTGCCTAGTAACGGTGCAGCAGTAGGATTAGCTTGGTTGTTATTAGTTGATGGGTCACCACTATTAGCTCCTTGATCACTACCTACAGGTTGATTACTCAAGCCACTATCAGCCGGAGATACAGATGTTACTGGGGATAGGGGAGCCCCAGGTGCAGTGGGAGCCACTCCCGAAATGGGTGACGTTGTAGGGGATGGTGTTATTGAGGGTGAGCCGGTTGAAACACTTGGTAGCGATTGTGAGCCAAAACTAACCCGAACACCTGGCTCACCACCAGATACAGCCGAATCACTACCACTGGGGACTAGCTGGCTGGTACCACTGTCACCACTGGAACTAAAACCAACGCCATTAGCCGTGTAAAAATCAAATGCTGCATTAATGCCTAAACCTGCATCTACCCTTTGGGGTAAGCCCGTTGCTATGCCTGTGCTGGCAGTAATCACATCAGCTGTCGTATTAATAGTTGGTATTAAGGTACTCACAACAGGGGTAACAGTTAAGGTAGGCGTGATCGTTTCCAGTACATCAGACAATACAGTGTCTGAGCTTATAGGCTCAAGCACAAAGGTAGCTAAGGGCGTCGTTTCAGCAACAGCAAGTGTCGTATCAACTGCACTATTACCACTTAGTTGGGTGATATTCAGATTGCTGCTTACATCATCAATAATAGTAATGGTAAAAATCCGCTCAAAACGTCCGCCATGACCATCATTAACTGCTACTCGAATACTATAAGTACCCTCATCTATTGCCGATAAATTTTTAGGTTTGAGTAGGTTATTGGTAATGGTAAATAAACCATTGTGTTGACTACCCACACCAGTAACCAAACTGTAATTATGGGTATCATCCGTATCTACATCCGTTGTTGCAAAGGTCCCTATTAAACCAGTGGTATTGGATTTCCTAATCACATCACTAGATAGACTGATTGCAGTTGGTGCATCATTAACCTGTACTACACCTACTGTAGAGCTAATATTAAACGCCCCTGCATCCTGCCCACCATTGGCTATGCCACCGTTGTCGGATAATTTGGTTAGTGTGACTACCCGCTCAACGGTATCAGGGAATTGACTATTATTTTGATAGCTCATGCCATTGACCAAGGCTTGCATAGCTATAACCGATAACGAGCCTCCCGTTAAATTCACGTGGGCTGTCGTCCCTACCACACTAACGGTATAGCTTAGATTATTAACCGAGGTTATACCGGTACGACCATCCACTAGCCTGATCCGAGTTCCATCAACATTAATGATTTCGTTAATACCATCCTTAATGTTGCTAACCTTGAAACTCAACCCTGTTAATGTTTGACCTGATTCAACCGTATCAATGGTGGTGCCATTGAATAAGCTCACTGCAGCACCGTCTTCAATGTAAGTAGGATTACTGGCCGTGCTACTTAATGTGGGTGCATCATTGTTTGCCACCACTGTCACTGTCGAGGCAATCGCCAATGAGCCAGTATTATCACCACCATTGGCCGTACCACCATTGTCCTGAATGCTGGTTAAGGTTACTACCCGATTCGCTGTAGTCGGTGTTTGGCTGTTATTTTGATAGCTCATATTATCAACTAGCGATTGAGCCGACGCCGCAGATAAGTTGCCTCCCGTCAGTGAAATGGTTGCAGTTGTGCCCACTACCGTCACGTTATAGTTCAGGCCATTGGTCGCGGTGGTGCCACTATTGCCATGGGTCAACACCACTGAGACACCATCCACAACAATGACTTCGCTGTTTCCATCACTGATATTACTTACCGTAAAGGTCATCCCAGTAATCGTTTGACCCACTTCTACTGTGCTAATGCTAGTACCATTAAACAGGCTGGCTACCGCGCCCCCTTCGGTAAAGGTCGGGTTGCTGGCATTAGCCGTTAGCGTCGGCTCATCATTTACCCCCACCACCGTCACAGTCGAAGCCACAGAAATAGACGCCGTATCATCCCCACCATTGGCGGTACCACCACTGTCTTGAATACTGGTTAACGTCACCACCCGGTTGCTGGTGCTGGGGGTATTGCTGTTGTTCTGATAACTCATGTTATCAATCAGGGTTTGCGTGGTGGCGGTGGACATCGTGCCGCCGGTCAATGCCACGGTGGCCGTCGTTCCCACCACGGTAACGCTATAACTCAAGCTATTACCCGCCGTACTGCCGCTGGTGCCATGGGTCAGCACTATCGCCGTGCCATCAATATTGATCACCTCATTGATCCCGTTGGCCACATTGGACACGGTAAAAGTAAAGCCCTTGATGGTTTGCCCCGCTTCCACAGTACTGATACTGGTGCCATTAAACAGGCTGCCCGCTGCCCCGCCTTCGGTAAAGGTGGGGTTGCTGCCATTGGCGGTTAGCGTCGGTTCGTCATTGTTTTGCACCACGGTGACAGTGGATGCCACTGCCAATGAGCCAGTGTTATCACCGCCATTAGCGGTACCCCCGCTGTCCTGGATGCTGGTTAAGGTCACTACCCGGTTACTGGTGCTTGGCGAGTTACTGTTATTCTGGTAACTCATGTTGTCGATCATGGTTTCTGCCGCTGCCACTGACAGGTTGCCCCCGGTCATAGTCACCGTAGCCGTAGTGCCAATCACCATCACGCTGTAATTCAAACTATTCCCTGCGGTGCTGCCATTGGTGCCATGGGTCAGCACAATCGTCGTGCCATCAATATTGATTCGCTCATTGCTGCCATTGGTGACATTGGTAATGGTAAAGCTCAGCCCCGTGATATTTTGCCCCGATTCCACCGTATTGATATTGGTACCGGTAAACAGGCTAGCTGCCGCGCCCCCTTCCGTAAAAGTGGGGTTACTGGCATTAGCGGTTAAGGTCGGCTCATCGTTTACCCCCACCACTGTCACGGTCGAAGCCACAGAAATAGACGCCGTATCATCCCCGCCATTGGCCGTACCACCACTGTCTTGAATACTGGTTAACGTCACCACCCGGTTGCTGGTGCTGGGGGTATTGCTGTTGTTCTGATAACTCATGTTATCAATCAAGGTTTGCGTGGTGGCGGTGGACATGGTGCCGCCAGTCAGCGCCACAGTGGCGGTCGTACCCACCACGGTAACGCTATAGCTCAAGCTATTGCCCGCCGTGCTGCCACTGGTGCCATGGGTCAGCACTATCGCGGTACCATCGATATTGATCACTTCATTAATGCCGTTGGCCACATTGGACACGGTAAAGGTGAAGCCCTTGATGGTTTGGCCCGCTTCCACAGTACTGATACTGGTGCCATTAAACAGACTGCCGGCTGCGCCGCCTTCGGTAAAGGTGGGGTTGCTGCCATTGGCGGTTAGCGTCGGCTCATCGTTGTTTTGCACCACGGTGACAGTGGATGCCACTGCCAATGAGCCAGTGTTATCACCGCCATTGGCCGTACCACCACTGTCCTGGATGCTGGTTAAGGTCACTACCCGGTTACTGGTGCTGGGGGAATTACTGTTGTTCTGGTAACTCATGTTGTCTACCAATGTCTGAGTTGCAGCAGTAGACATATTGCCACCCGTCATGGTCACCGTAGCCGTAGTGCCAATCACCATCACACTGTAGTTCAGGCTATTCCCCGCCGTACTGCCGTTAGTGCCATGGGTCAGTACAATAGTGGTGCCATCCACATTAATCCGCTCATTACTACCATTGGTGACATTGGTGATAGTAAAACTCAGCCCAGTAATGGTTTGACCAGCTTCTACCGTGCTAATACTGGTTCCGTTAAATAGACTGGCCGCCGCACCCCCTTCAGTAAAGGTCGGGTTACTGGCATTAGCCGTTAAGGTAGGTTCATCATTGACTCCAACTACGGTAACCGTCGAAGCAATAGCGACAGAAGCAGTATCATCCCCACCATTGGCGGTACCACCACTGTCTTGAATACTGGTTAACGTCACCACCCGGTTGCTGGTGCTAGGCGTGTTGCTGTTATTCTGATAGCTCATATTGTCTATCATGTTTTGAGTAGCCGCAGTTGACAGCGTGCCCCCAGTTAAGGAAACCGTCGCAGTCGTGCCAATGACCATCACACTGTAATTCAAGCTATTAGTAGCGGTGCTACCACTCGTGCCATGGGTCAACATAATCGCCGTGCCATCAATATTGATGATTTCACTACTGCCATTGGTAACGTTCGTTACCGTAAACGTCAGTCCTTTAATAGTTTGTCCGGCTTCTACCGTACTGATACTGGTACCGCTATATAAGCTGGCAGCTGCGCCCCCTTCGGTAAAGGTGGGGTTACTACCATTGGCAGTTAAGGTGGGTTCATCGTTGTTTTGAACCACGGTTACGGTGGAGGCAATCGCTAATGAGCCAGTGTTATCACCGCCATTGGCCGTACCACCACTATCCTGAATACTGGTTAAGGTCACTACCCGATTACTGGTGCTAGGCGAGTTACTGTTATTCTGGTAACTCATATTGTCCACCATGGTTTGCGCAGCAGCAGCTGACAAGCTACCCCCTGTCAGCGATATGGTGGCAGTGGTGCCAATGACACTCACTGAGTAATTTAAGCTATTGCTCGCAGTAGAGCCATTAGTGCCATGGGTCAGCACAATCGTCGTGCCATCGATATTGACCCGCTCATTACTGCCATTAGTCACATTGGTGACGGTAAAGGTTAGGCCACTGACAGTCTGTCCTGACTCAACTGTACTGATATTAGTACCACTAAACAGGCTGGCTGCCGCCCCCCCTTCAGTAAAAGTGGGGTCACTAGCGTTAGACGTTAAGGTAGGTTCATCATTGACTCCAACTACGGTAACCGTCGAAGCAATAGCGACAGAAGCAGTATCATCCCCACCATTGGCGGTACCACCACTGTCTTGAATACTGGTTAACGTCACCACCCGGTTGCTGGTGCTAGGCGTGTTGCTGTTATTCTGATAGCTCATATTGTCTATCATGTTTTGAGTAGCCGCAGTTGACAGCGTGCCCCCAGTTAAGGAAACCGTCGCAGTCGTGCCAATGACCATCACACTGTAATTCAAGCTATTAGTAGCGGTGCTACCACTCGTGCCATGGGTCAACATAATCGCCGTGCCATCAATATTGATGATTTCACTACTGCCATTGGTAACGTTCGTTACCGTAAACGTCAGTCCTTTAATAGTTTGTCCGGCTTCTACCGTACTGATACTGGTACCGCTATATAAGCTGGCAGCTGCGTCCCCTTCGGTAAAGGTGGGGTTACTACCATTGGCAGTTAAGGTGGGTTCATCGTTGTTTTGAACCACGGTTACGGTGGAGGCAATCGCTAATGAGCCAGTGTTATCACCGCCATTGGCCGTACCACCACTATCCTGAATACTGGTTAAGGTCACTACCCGATTACTGGTGCTAGGCGAGTTACTGTTATTCTGGTAACTCATATTGTCCACCATGGTTTGCGCAGCAGCAGCTGACAAGCTACCCCCTGTCAGCGATATGGTGGCAGTGGTGCCAATGACACTCACTGAGTAATTTAAGCTATTGCTCGCAGTAGAGCCATTAGTGCCATGGGTCAGCACAATCGTCGTGCCATCGATATTGACCCGCTCATTACTGCCATTAGTCACATTGGTGACGGTAAAGGTTAGGCCACTGACAGTCTGTCCTGACTCAACTGTACTGATATTAGTACCACTAAACAGGCTGGCTGCCGCCCCCCCTTCAGTAAAAGTGGGGTCACTAGCGTTAGACGTTAAGGTAGGTTCATCGTTGACAGCCGTCATTACAATAGTTCGTGTATCCGAACCACTGGCTGCATTTTTATCCGTAGCGGTAAATGTTATTGTGCGATTAGATGTCCCAGGATCATCAGTAGTCGAGTCATAACGAATTGACTGCAATACTTCCTGTACATTGGCATTCGTAGCGTCGCTGTCAAAGGTAATAGTCAGTTTGGTACCACCAGTGACAATACCCCCGCTCCCACTCAAATCACCTATATCAACGCCATTAGCAAAAATATTGGTACCACTAATCGTAATCGCCGTACCATCGCCATCACTGTCCACAATACTGATGCGATCCCCTGCTTCAGCGTTGCCAGTAATTTGCACGGAAAGGGAACCCCCATTCCATTCAGCATCACCATCCGAGTCACTGACAGTGGCAGCACCATCTATCTGACCCGCTGCATTTCCTTCGGTATAAGCTAAATTAGTGTCATTGACAGAAATAGCAGGGGTTGCATTGGCAGGAATTTCCGCCCCTACTTTTAAGTTATCCATGAAGATCCAGTGAGTATTAGCAACCACCTTCACTTCATCAACAGAGCCCCAATTTAAAGTCCAGGTACCAGAGCTGGTATCTGCAGCATTAAACCCTTGCGACTCTACTTGCACACCATTGCGAAAGCCATAAAAGGTAATGGTGGCATTGGCAGGATTTCCTGCGGTATCAATAACGTAATCGATACTGGTAAATTTAAAGTTAGAGCTATCGCTGGTATAAAAACGAGTACCAGTCGTATTAACATTGTCAGTTAAACTGCCTTCATGAGCATAAATACCCGTTTCACCTCCAAATCCATTAAATCGCCAACCATCATAAGAAATATCATCAATGACTGTGCCATTAGCAATAACTGCTGTATCAGCCAGTCCCAGCCCTTCATAATTAGTGGTCTGATCACTGGAAATAGGTAAGGCAAATAAATAATCATAGGCGGCAATTGCCTCCTCTGAAAACGGTGTATCGGTAGTGATATTGCCAGTGTTGTATTCTAAATCCCAATCCCCACTCAAATCACTGTTACCGGTATCATCCGTTGAAGCAGCAATATCAGCATCAGTTAAACCAGCCAGTGCTTGAACAAATGCTTCTCCAGCTGCACCACGGCCAACATCACAACCATATAAAAGAATATCCCCACGATCATTCCCTACACTATTAAGTGACTGACCTATCGCTGTTAAATAACTGGCATGATTATTCAGAGTATTGACATCAAGAATAGTATTTCCTAAAAATAATTTACCATCATCCCCATGGGAAACTATGTGAATAGCATCCACCTGTCGGCCACTCAAGCTGTTAGCGATTTGCTCTACGCCATTTTGATCAGCATTTAATACCACGACCTCCAGGTTATCGCCTAAACCATCCACTAGTGATTCATAATCGATTACTCGACTATCAATAAAAACCACTTCTTTTCGGGTATCATTATTATTTTCTGCTTCATTCGCCGTATTTAACGCTTGTAACAAATCTTGAGCAGCAGCGTCATCATTTGCCGGTTGAGGTTCAACAGGTTGTTGAGCTGCATCAACAGCAGTTGCCACCGCAGCTCCATCAAATAAATAGCGTTTTTCTAAAGGCAGTAACAAAGAAGCGTACATTGTTGGCAATGGAGAAACATCTGTATTCTTTAATGATGAAGAACAGTTTTTTACCTGTTGACATAAAACATTTAAATTTCCATTAAAAAATTTAAACGGCGTAAAGCTAAACAGGTTTTTGATGTAGTGACGCATACAATTGCCTCCAGCGTATAGCCTCTTTGCATCGGCTATAAATTGACCTTAACCTAACTTCTCAATTAATTATGTAAATACAGCTTCATATAAATAAGCTCCTTCCTGGATATGGTCCGATTGATGATCCCTACCAACCGGCACTAAAAAAAGTGATAATTCACCCATTATTTCATGGTTCAACTGATAAATTTGTTGGGGTAAAAAGCACTCGGCATCTCCCTTAAACAATAAAGAAAACTGATCTCTCTGGTTTTCTCCCTGAGCTTTTCTAAGCACTTTTACTTCAGCCAATTCAAGGATCAATTCACTTTTATTAGTTTTTATAATAAAAGGTGTGTTTATTTCTTTATTAAAATCCTGGTGCGTTAACGTTGCTAGCATTCCCTTTATTTCCGATTAATTAAAATTCCATTTCCAACCTGCTTACCCATTAAAAGTAGGTACATTTAACACCCCGTGCACCTACTTTTCTAACACACATATACTATTAACTTCGACTAGGATAAATACCCATTAATGCCATACAAAAATTTACAGCCAAAAATGGCTGCCGATTTTCATGCCCCTGCCCAAGCCCTGTCTCAGTTAAAGATGATGGTGACAATGGCATTAAATTTTCTGGATTATTGTATGTATCAATTGGATAAAAGCGTCCACCTCGACCCGGTGTTCCTCCTCTTGCTAAATAATCAGCGGCTGTTTCCGTTTCTACCGCATCAATATCTTCAGCATACATTTGGTGAGTGTGTTTCGGCATGGAGGCTTGAGTTAAGATGACTTCTTCTGTTCCTCCTTTTTCCGCTAATAGCCTAGGTGTAAGTCCTGGGCCATTTCCAGGATTCATGGGGGCACGCCCTTGAAGATTAGGAATTCCCATCGTGGTGCGACCATCACCACCATAAATGGTACCAATCAAAGAAAAGAGTGCCGTATTTTCGGCTATCGATAGTAATCCACCATCACAGTATGCCCAACCACGAGGTGCATAATTACAACCCCACATTTGAATTTGTGCAATAAAGGGTTCTGACATAGTTTGTAGCTCCTACATATAAAGTTAAGGCGACTCTAAAAATAGTAATTTTTAGAGATTCCTTTAATTTCGTTGGGGGTAAATACCTTGTAGTGCAATAATAAAATTGACGCATAAAAATGGCATAACATTATTGTGCGGTTGATCTCCTCCGGTATTACCTACTTGGCTTGGTGACATGGCAACTAAATTCGCGTGTGTTGATGAATAAATCGGTTGTCCATTTGCCAATACCCGGCTTTGGGGCTCTATGCTATCTGCCGCATTATTACTTCCTTGCAACTGGTGTGTATGAGCAGGCATTTGTGGAACCGTCAACGTCACTTCCTCTACTCCCATCCGCTCACCAATACTACGTGGGGTTAAACCTGGACCAGTGCCTTGGTTTACCGGTAATCGACCACGCATGTCCGGTAAGGCAAAAGTGCTTCTGCCATCGCCACCATAACGGTTTCCCAGCAACGAGAATAACGCACCATTTTCAGTCACAGGAATCAGGTTATTATCACAAAAAGCCCAGTGTACCGGTGCAAAATTACCAGCAAAGATTCTGATTTCACCAATATAGGGTTCAGCCATCATTCAATTCCTTTTTCATAAATTAAGTATTTTTGCCATTAATTAGGGTGCCTCTATAAATATAAATAGTAATTTTTAGAGGTTTCCATTAGCTTCTTGGTGGAAATAAACCTGTCAATGCAATGCAAAAATTTATTACCTGGGATGGCTGCATATTAAAATGAGCTTCGCCACCCCCAGTAGCCATCAGGGAATTTCCCATCTCCACTAAATTGGTGGCTGGACCATAGATATTTCTACCACTAGGCTCCATGGCTAACACTTGGTTACTTGGTTCATTGGTTTCTGCTGGTTGACTATTCGCTTGCATTTGATGGGTATGACGAGGCAAGTTTTCAACGGTTAACCGAACCGTTTCACTGCCTCCTTTTTCTCCTAATTGGTAACCATTACCCATGTGAATGGGTACACGGCCTTGTAAATTTGGTAAACCAAATGTGGTACGACCATCACCTCCATATGCAACCCCTAATAATGAAAACAAACTTGGATTATTGGCAATGGGTAAATTTTGTCCATCACATTTGGCCCAGGTTCTAGGTGCAAAATCAAACCCAAACATATTTATTTGACTAATATACGGTTCAGACATATTCGACCCTTCCTTTGTTTTTATTACAAAATAGTCACAGGCAACTTATTACTTACATGACAACTCCCTTGCTCATGCACTCATTTCTTTGACAGTGGGATACCAAATCATACGCTCGTAAGGAGTAGCAGACTGCTCAACTTGAAAACCCAGTTTTAAATAAAGGTTTTTAGCAGCCCAATTATTAGCATAAACACTGAGCAATAAGGGGGCACAGGTTTTTCCTGCTGCAATTTGTAGTGCTTGAATAACACCTTTTCCATAGCCTTTTCCCCTTGCCTCAAGAATAAAAGCAATATCTATGACGTGGATCACCTCATTAGTAAAATCTAAGGTAACTCTTCCAATGGATTGCTGTTGTTTTTCAATAATAAAATAGCAAGCATTGGGAAACATATTGCTATAGCCAACTGTTTGTGCCTGATATTGTTGTGCAATAAGCTCACTAATAAACTCCCCATGAGCATTAATATACTGCAGATCACTTCGAGTAGAATGATAAAGTAATTTAAGAAAATACTTATCTGCATCAGTGGCTGGGCGAATGACAAGTCCTTGAGGTAATTTCAAATTATCCGTTGAAGCGCTCATTTCAATTCCGTGACATGTTAAAAGTAAAAAGTGACTACTTCTACTTCTCCTTGTTTAATTATATACATCAGCTAGATTAACCGTTATATTATTTTCCCTAGCACAACTTGTGAAAAGCGACGACCAATATAAAAAGGTCAGCAAGAATTCTGTGACATTTAAAAGCCACAATGGGTTATTTCTAAAAAGACTATTTAAAGAAGAATCTAACAATTAAAACTGAGTTTCTCTGATAAGCACCTGCAATACTGAGCTAAATAAAGAGTAAATAATACTATAAGATTGCGTTTCTATTACCACTGTGCCACGAATAACCTGGCGAAGCACAGGAATATCTTCACTGACTTGTAAACGTACCTTAAATAACGCCTGTTCGCTATTTAGCTTGCCATTATTTCCCTTTCGTACAGCAATATCTCCACCATAAATAGAAGCTAAATAAGGTTGCTGCAGCTGTGCACTATGAATTAACTCAATTTCAGTGACTCGGCATTTAAAACTTGGCCAATCTGGGTCTTCTGGATAAAATTCCCCCATACTACCCACCTTAACCAGAGGTAAGTCTTTTTCTTTTACATAAGCTTCAACAAACCGGCTATTATTATTAACCAATAAAGCAAGTTGTTGTTTTGGATTAACCCACCGATTTTGCGTTAATCCTGTAGTAACTGACATAACTTCTCCAGCAAATGTACTTTTAATCACTAAATTTGCTAGCTCAGCCTCTAAGCCGGTGATTTTATTTTTTATTTCAGCTAACTGTTTTGCAATAATTGGCACTGTATCGATCATTTCCACGGTGGTAGCCCGTCGATCCAACGCCAGTTGAAATGCTTGATATCGCGCTTCTGCTAATGCCAACTGATAATTCAATGATGGTGAATACAACTCGAAAAGTGTATCACCAGCCTCAACCCGATTTCCTACCTGAACATTCACTTTTGCTATTTGTGCAGCTGAAGAGGGAAATAAATATTGATATTGTTTAGCACGTATGATTGCCGGCACATCAATATGCACCTGCCAGGGAATAATAAAAAAAACTACAATAACAGCAAAAAATAGTAGCCAAAGGCATTTTCGCCAAACTGAAATATCAGCTTTATATTTCCACCACACAGCTACCTCCCGAAAAATAGGGGTAAAAATTAAATAATAAATTTCGATAATAAATAAAAGGATTCCCAACGCTTTAAATGCCAGATTATAAACCAGCACAGCAATCCCTAAAAATAATACTAAACGGTAAAGCCAGGTACCAAAGGCATATAATATCAACCAAAATTGTTTTCTTGATGAAAATAACTCTGGCGGCTCAAAGCCAATACCTAATAATCTTTCTCGTAGCCACCAACGTGCTAAAGCAAAAGCACGAGGTTGTAGATTGGGAATATCAAAATAGTCTGCCACTAAATAATAGCCATCAAATCGCATAAATGGGTTAAGATTAACCGCCAAGCTAAATATCCATGAAGTGGTAGCAATAATAAAGGTGACTGTTTTAAAAACCCCTTGGGGTAAAAAGCTCCAACAGAAGGCAGCAATACCAGCAATAGCCAGCTCCGTCATAACACCTGCAATCGCAATGGTTGCCCGAGATTGTTTGTTTGTTAGCTTCCAAGCTTCAGTCGCATCTGTATAGAGCACTGGCCAAAACACCATAAAAGCCACTCCCATGGTCGGAACTCTGACACCATAATGTTTACAAGCATAAGCATGACCAAACTCGTGGGCAATTTTCACGACACATAAGCTGATCATAAATATTACTGCACCTTGAAAGCTAAATAAATAACTAAAGGTATGTAAAAAAGTATCCAGTTGTCGTGTAATCAAAAATAAACCTAAAGCACTGAGTAATAATACACACCAAAGCCACACTTTACTGAATAAGAACCGAATGTGAGGATAGGTTTTAGTTAAAAACCGATCGGGCCGCAACAGTGGAATACGTAAAAATAAATAATGTTGCGCTAACCAGCTATGCCAAGATTTTTTGATACGCTGATAGCGTTCATCAAATAACTGGAAAGCCCCCTGATGGGTTATTTTCAATAGCTCATTTTGCTGTAAAAAAGTAAACAATTTTTCAACATCTACAACACTCACCTTACCCGGAAGGACTTGATTAGTGCCCGCTAAAATATCAGCGACAACACTTTTATACCAATTGGCTAACAGCTGAAATTCACGCCAACCCAGGCGAAAAAAACGGTTGCTGGCGGGGTCGTGTAATGTCCAGGTTGGCGCCCCCTGTTGATCTCGAGGGCCTGGCACTAATTGAATTTCCTGTCTTAATGGCGGCAGTATTGAGTGCAATTGTAAGCTTACGGTGGGTTCCATTCCCTATCCTTTACAACTGTCAGCCTATTAGTCCATTATAAGCCTAGCCATCGCCTAGCTTCAGCTAACGGGCGGCGAAAAATATAATAAAACAATGACACGCTTTCTGAGTAGACTTTTGCAACCCCTTTCAAACCGAGTCTTGGCGGCTGTTGATCAACAGTAAAAGTTGCTTTTAATCGATAAGCTAAAATATCCTGTGGTGATATAGTGGCTTCATAACTGGTTTGCTGGATAATACCTTTTATTGATCGGACTGGATCAATATTTAAAAACAGTCTTAGCTCTGCTCCTTTATCCAAGGCGATAGCATCATCCACTGGCAGCCATATTTCCAACCAAGTGTCGTGAATATCTGCCAACGTCATTACTTTTTCACCCACAACGACTGGTTTGCCCAGCCAGTCATTGATATCTTCAAAAATTACCACCCCCGCTCGCTCAGCAACGACCTGAGTACGCTTTAGCAACTCAGCATAATAATCCGCTTCGGCCTGCTTCTCTGCCAGTACCGCTTTTAAAATTGCTAACTCACTTTTACTACGAGCATCTGCAAATGCCTGTTGGGTGGCTCTTAAATAATTAGCGGCGGCCACTTCCAGTGCTTTGTTAGCTACCGTGTGTTTATTGCGGATATTGGTATCATCCAAGGTAAATAAAACATCCCCTTTCTTTACTTCTTGGTTCGGCATAATATCAATTGAATGAATCACACCATCCAACGGTGCGCTAATAACAATTGGGTTTCGCGCCACTACTTGAGCATTCGCCAGTACGCTCATCCGAACGGGAATAAAACCCAATAAAATGAACAATAACAGCAACCACTTTATTCTCCCAGTTAAATGGGTATAAAGTACTTGTCGCCAGTTTTTCTGGGGCGCCAGTGCTTCCCAACTATAGGTATATGCATCAGCTAAATAATCTAAAATCGTTATGTCACTTTTCAGCCAAGGTTTTTTTCGTAGCAGCCACAAACCACCCAGTATTACTCCTCTTGCTGAAATCAACGGACACCACAATACCTGGCCTGGACACCAGCTGAACCACTCCTTACGCAAAGATAACGGTATATTGTCTGGTTTTATTTCACTGATGTTTCTGACTTCTTCTGCTTTTATTAAGTGTTTAACAACGGACTTTAACCAGGCAACCAAGGGCGCATCATTGTCAACCTGTGACATCGACGAAATGGCTGCTACTTTGACTCCATGTAAATCATTCTGTGAACTGTCGGACACTGGAAATACAACTAAAATGGCCTGCTCATAAGGTACAAGTCGATGGGTTTCATTACAAATCATAAACTTTAGCTGGTCACGATTATGCAACTGACGGATATCCCGTTCCATTTGCAATAATCCCGCTAAGCTTTTTAACCGAGGGTCAATATTTTGCTCTGCTGTATCTTGAACCAGAGCTTCTTCCATCACAGATTCCTTTCACACTTAAAAATTAGCAGTACCACTCATGCCGGCTAATAGTTCTTTTTGCTTACCCGTTAGTGACGCTTTAACTGCAACCGTTTGACTAGCCGAATCTACTTTAGCACCAATGGTTTGTACCAGAGCACTATAGTGTTTACCCGTTTCATCAATTTTCAATGTAAAACCATGGCCTACATTCAACCAACTTAGCCAGTGAGAGGGAACAAATAAATCCAACTGCAGAGGACTATTATCAATAATCGTTAATAATGGTGCACCAAATGCAACATTTTCATAGGAATTTGTTAGTCTTTTTACAACCCAGCCGTTATATGGCGCCTCAACTACACACCGCTGTACAACCACCTGGTTTAGGTTATTGGTTGCTTTCGCTTTTTCCACTTCAGCTGCTGCTATAGCAACATCCAGTTCACTGGCTGCCGACATTTTAGAAAGCTTTAACTGTGCCTGATAAGTTTTCTTGGCAATTTTCAATTCCGCCTCACTCATTTTCAAATTTGCCTGCTGCTCTTTACAGTCAAACTCTAACAAGACATCGCCTTTCTTAAATAAATCACCCTCTTCAACATTAAAATGAATAATTTGTCCATTCATTTGACTGGATAATTGCGCTTCGTGATGAGGAACTAATAATACCCGAATATCCCCTTGCTGCTTAATGAGTTCGCTGGGTTGTTCTCCAAGGGTTGTTATAGCAAAAGCCGAGAAGAACCAAAGAACCATTATCCTTAATATTGCTGTCATTTTTTTCATCACTCTGGCAATGGGTGCTATCATAAAACCGCTACTTGTGGTTATCCATAGAAACCCGGTTTGATGACTAAGCAACAACTTATCTACTTATTACTTTATACGCCAAGTGTGATTTTTTAAAATAATTGCTAAAAAAACGACTATTGTTGTCGAATGTAAAGGTGGGCTACATGAGGATATTCTGTAGCCTTGTGAAATATTCCAGCTAAGTTACCCTTTAGGGCCTCTGTTAACACAAGCTATGCAGTAATTGAAAAGCACCTTAAGCTGTTTCTATTACTTTTTTCTTTTATTTTTTTTACGCTTGTTACTTTTCTTTTTGGCTACTGGCTTAGGTTTAGTCGGCAAATAAGCCTCAAAACGCTGACGCATATCTTTTACTTTTTGCTCCTTGCGGGAGTGTACATGGGGCTCCTTAGCAGACAGGAAATCGATTACTTTATCATCACTCATTGCTTACCTATCTCGTTTTACTCACCGCGGTTTGGGTACAGTGCTATTGTACAGGTCTATGAACTTTTCTCATAGCTTAAGGAATTTATACCCTTCGCGAACGATTTTTAGGCTTTGTTACCATCGCTCTTCATCTCAGTCATTTTGATATTCCCCCCATTTAGCCTATCTAAACTCCTGAGGCTTCATTGCTCGGTGGCCTAGCCCTAAAAACCTTCGCTGTGAGTATATACCGCTTTAGGTTTACACCTAAAAATGAATCTTGATGAGTATATTTCGCTTGTCAGTTTTACTTTTAACTGGCTATATTCTAATAGCAAAATGTTACCAATCCTACCTATATATAGCCAAAACGAATGGTTGATAACGGACAGTAGACACAATTTCAGTTAGTGGAAAATAAGAGGCTGGCTTATCAGACTTTTGCTACTTCAGAGTTTTTGGGGCTTTCATCTCATTGCCCTTTTGGATATTTGTAAAACAAACCTGACCTCTTCCTTGAGCTTTGGCTTGATACAGCAGCCTATCGGCCTGTTCAATTAATAGCTTTGGAGAGATATCATTATCAGGAACCCAGGTTGCTACGCCTGCGCTCACTGTTACAACATGAGCTGTTGTGGAGGACTTATGTTGTATTTTCAAGTCCCGTATGGAAGCTTCTATGCCCTTAGCCACATTGACTGCGCCCGAGAGCGCTGTTTCTGGTAGGGTAATAGTAAACTCTTCACCACCATAGCGGGCTACTAAATCACCTGCACGTTGGGGTATCTTGATAATTGTTGAGGCAACTTTCTGGAGACACTCATCACCATACTGGTGTCCGTAAGTGTCATTAAAAGCTTTAAAGTGGTCAATATCCAATAAAATTAATGATAGAGGTTTTGAATTGCGAGCACACCGCCGCCACTCATGTCGTAAATGCTCATTAAAATACCGCCTATTGGCTACACCTGTTAACCCATCGAAAAAGGCAAGCTCCTTTAATAGGTCTGTCTGAAATTTGAGTTGTAAATGTGAACGCACACGATGAATTAAAGTGTGTATATTGAATGGTTTATGAATAAAGTCAACGCACCCTGCGTACCAACAAGCATCTTCTTCCTCTGGTGAATTATGACCTGTTACAAATATTACAGGAATATCTGCAGTTTCCTTTGAGCTTTTTAACTGTTGGCATACAGTTAATCCGTTCATTTCAGGCATTACAACATCAAGCAAAATTAAATCAACACTATTTTTTTGTAGAAAATTGATTGCTTGCATGCCACTCGTTGCCATAAATACAGTATGATATTTAGAAAAAACCTGATGAATAACTCGAATATTAATAGGCTCATCATCAACGATTAAGATACGTCCTGGTTTACTTAAGACATTAAACTCAGCAACCTTATCAGACAATATCGCCATATTTTTAAGCCTCACTCAGTGTTTCTTGTATGTTGCGACAATAAGAGGTTGCTGTTTGGAAGTCCATGTTATTAATGGCTTCATCAAGTGATTGAAAAGCATCCGGTACAGAGGTTTGAAACCGCATTTGTAAGCTCTCAAATAATGTCAGTGCTTCTAGATTCGATTGATTGAGCAATTCAATTAGCTTTTCTAAGTCTTCAACAAACTGATGTCTATCCTGGTCGGATAATGCTTTACTACCCTCTTCAACTGAAGTCAGTTGTGCTGCTTGTTTGCTAAGTTCCTGTTCCACAACTTCACACGTGTCATTCATTTGTTGATTTAATTGAAGGAGTAGTTGCTCGTAATTATTTGAGCTATTCTCGTTAAGTAAAAGCTGCTCCATTTGTTTGCAAGTATCAGCTACAACCATTGCACCCATTGTAGAAGCTACACCTTTCAAGGAATGTAATTGACTGGACACTTCTTCTATCTGTTGCTCGTGGGAAGGTATGTTGGTTGGTAATGTTGATACCCGTTTAGGGGCATCTCTTAAAAAATTACGTAATGCTCGATAGTAGATATGCTTGTGACCACCAAATCGAGTGATGGCTCTTTTTATATCTAATAAACCAGATGCTGTTGATGAATAGGCATTAAGTGTCTCTTCTTTTACAGTTACTATTGTTGATTGGTCTCGATCTTCTGCTTGAGGGGTATTCTGAGCTGTTGCTGGCTTGGTGTATTCAAGTAGAACTTTAACAACATGTTCTAATTCAAAAGGCTTACCTATATGAGCATTCATGCCAGCTGATAAAGCCGCTTCTTGGTCAGTCACCATTGCATTGGCTGTCATGGCAATAATCGGTAACTGCTTTAACCCTAGTGATTCACGAATTTCTTTAGTGGCAGTATATCCATCCATAACAGGCATCTGGATATCCATTAAAATTGCATCAAATGCTAATTGAGAGTTTTTAATTTTATCCAACGCAATCTTACCGTTATCAGCCAACTCAACTGTGGCTCCTTCTAGCTCTAATAGTTCTTGGGCTACTTGCTGATTGGTCTCATTATCTTCAACAAGTAAAAGTGATAGTCCATGAAGGCGGTTCTCTACAAATTTAGCGTAATCCAAATTTTCGATAGGTTTTTTTAGTTCCACTACTTTATCAAACAGCATTGAAGCGGTAAGGGGCTTCACTAAATACCCATCAGCTTGATGCTGTTGACTTTTTATATCATCGTGATGGGCAGTAACAAGAATAACCAATGGGCACTTATCAGATGCAAGCTGGGTTTTGATTAAATTACACGTTTGGGCCCCATCCAGTTCAGGCGTACACCAATCCAGTAACACTAAATCATAGGGAGCTGATCCATGTAATTTAGCCACAGCTTCCATTCCACTATTCACTGTCTCAACAGTCCATCCTATGGACTTGGCTAAATCAGCCATCACCGTGCGTGCATATCGATTATCGTCAACAACTAATACCCGTAGTTTATATACAGCTTCATTGGTTTGATGTGAAGTCGGTGCAAGACTACAGGATAAATAAAAACTAAATGTACTACCCTCTCCTAACTGGCTACTGACACTTATTTCTCCTCCCATTAATTCAACTAGGCGTCTACAAATCGTTAACCCTAGTCCTGTTCCACCAAATTTCCTGGTTGTAGATGATTCAGCTTGTATGAAACCATCAAAAATTTGCTGTTGCTGTTTTTTAGAAATTCCAATACCGGTATCGCGCACTTCGAAAAACAAAAAATGTGTTCCATGATCTTCTGTTTCTTCAACTACTAATGAAATTTCCCCTGCTGTGGTAAATTTAATAGCGTTGCTGGTTAAATTAATGAGAATTTGCTGTAAACGCAACTCATCAAGCATAAACATTTTATGAGATAAAGAAGGAGAAATATCAAACCCAATATTGATATCTTTATTGCCGAGGTTATTGGATGCAATCACGGCAACATGGCGGAGAAGTTGATCAACATTACACGGTTGTTGATTTAGAATAAGTTTACCCGCTTCAATTTTCGAAAAATCAAGGATATCGTTGATGATCGCTAGCAAAATCTTTGCGGAAAATTCTATTTTTTGTAAATAATCGCGTTGTTTATTTACCAGTGGGGTACGTGCAAAAAGTTGAATCATACCCATAATAGCATTCATTGGCGTACGAATTTCATGACTCATATTCGCGACAAATTCAGATTTTGCTTTGTTCGCATTGTCTGCAGCATCTTTAGCTTTTTGTAGTTGTAATTCATACTGTAACTGTTCTGTAATATCTCTATTTACACCGAGCAAAAATATAGGCTCTCCATTACTGTTGTTCTCTACAATAGCAGAAGCTTTGATATAGCGTATTTGCCTGTTAGGACGGATGATTCTAAAGGTAAAATCAAGGTTATCTTCCCCAACGATGACCTTATCAAATTTATCCAATGTCTCTTCTTTGTCTTCGGGATGTAGATACTCACACCAATCGTCATAAGACAAATGTTCTCCATTACCTTTCTTTGGAATCTGATAAATATCGTACATCATTTGATTCCACTTAAGCAGGTTACTGTTTAGATGCCAAGTCCAAATCCCTAATTCTGCCACCTCTGCTGCTTTTTGTAGTTGATCATGCATGGACATCAGCTTACGTCTACTTTTAACCAGCTGCGTCAAGTCTGTCGCCATAAATAGAAAACCCGTTATAATACTAAACTCATCTTTCAATGCGCTTACTGTTAAGAGTGCAGGAAATACTGACATATCACACCGTATAAGGCTCCACTCATGCTCATTTGGCATATTATGCTGTGACTTAATAATGAGTGCTTCAACCCCCGGTTTGACGGTTTCTTTGAGTTCATCCGTAAGTGCTTCTGCGTGTTTTTTCAATTCCTCTGGTGAGAAAAAAGTAGTAATATTCAGCTTATTAGAGACCTCACTTTCAGGATAACCCAGCATTTTTTCTGCAGCAGGATTAAAAAGCTTGACCACACCTGTTTCGTCCGTTGAAATAATCACGGCTGCTGCTTGGCTTAGAATAGCTGTTTGTAATTGAGCATAGCGACGTAACTCAGCAGTTCTTTCCTCTACTCGCTTCTCTAACTGTGTATTGAGTTCACGAATCTCATCTTCTGCTATTTTTTGTTGGGTAATATCACGAACGGTTGTGGCTGCACCAATAATGTGATGATTACTATCTGTGATAGGCGATACAGCAATGGATACATCCACTAACTGACCACCTTGGCCTTGCCGCTTCGTAACGAAATGAGGAATAACTTCACCTGCAGATACCTTATCTAATAGCGTATCTTCCTCCTGCTTTCTATCTTCCGGAATAATCAGGTCAACGACTCGCTTACCAATGGCTTCTTTAGCTAAATAACCAAACATATTTTGTGCTGCTTTGTTCCAATCGGTAATAACACCTTGCAACGTTTTGGCAATAACAGCATCTTGAGAGCTGGTTACAATGGCAGCAAGTCTTGCCTGTTCAGTATTCACACGTTGTTGCTGTTTTACATTCATCCAAAACAAATATAAAAAGCCAACTATCACTAGCATCCCTGTTAGCAAGCCTGCGAGATTTATCAGTAATCTCTGTAAAATACTGGATTGAATAATGGGTTGAGGTACAGCAATAGCAATTTTTAGAGTACGTTTTGGCTGAGCCTCTATTATTAATTCACTTTCACGAACTAACTGATTTCCCCCAGAGTGCTTATAAAGCGTAAAACCCGGTCTCTGGTATTTGTTGTTGGGTAGTATTTGAAATTCTTCACTCCAGCGATAGCGCTTGCCTAAATCAAAGCCAAACGTCATTTCCTGATTGGGATGTACAAGAAAGTCACCTTCAGAATTAGTAATATAGAATTGATATTTGTAAGGGATTTGTTTTCGTAAACGTGAAAATAACTCCGTCACATTAACATTAATAATAATAATTCCAAAAGGCGCTGCATTATTATATATAGGAATTGCTACTCGCAAGGTAGGTACATGAGGTTTTTGAATTTTTCCATTTTCTCTATTTAAGTTAATATCCGATATATAAATTTCACCCTCACTTTTTGAAATAGTTTTTTTAAAGTAGTTTCTGTTAGATTTGGCCTGTAATTTTTCTTTTTTTATGATGAGAGGAAAGCTATTGAAGTTATCAACGCGAACAAGTTCTCTGCCTTTATCAGCAATACCAATATAGCGTACCTGAGTGACATCAGGGTGAGACTCAATAAAGCCACTAAAAATTGTGTTAAGTCTTTTTTGCCAAAGTGATACTGTACTACTTTCCTGTTCATCAAAGCCATTATTCAATGTAGCCCTCACTATACCTTGAATAGGAGGAACCTTTGCAAGAAATAATACATCTTTTTTAAGTGAACTAATATTGTCTTTTATTTGAATCCTCGCAACTTCAGATTCATTCTGTAGGATTGATTCAAATTCAGTATAAACAGACTTATGAGCAATAAAATAACTTATATAAACTAATACAGACAATATAATTGTAATAACAGCAGCTACAATAGGGCCACGTTGAGCTGCTATAGATAATTTACTTAACATACCAGTCTCGAACAAGTCCTTTTGATCGACATTGC
Source organism: Spartinivicinus ruber (assembly GCF_011009015.1). Classification (NCBI taxonomy): domain Bacteria; kingdom Pseudomonadati; phylum Pseudomonadota; class Gammaproteobacteria; order Oceanospirillales; family Zooshikellaceae; genus Spartinivicinus; species Spartinivicinus ruber. Next base: position 2,917,093 of record NZ_CP048878.1, on the reverse strand, counting down.
TTGTTAGTTTTTTATTCTACTCTAACAAGTGTTTTAATTTTCTTCACACTGTTAATTGTAGATCAGCTTTAGAATATAAGAGAAATGGTTGATTTGCATGGCTCCTGTTATAAGGAAACAGGAGCGTTAGAAGAAGATCAAAAAGATTAGCTTAGACCCTATTAATAGGCCCTCTAGCTCAGATATTTATTCAAACGTTACTAACCTACTAGGCTTAAGTGCCTCTAACTGTGAAATAAATGAAAACTAATAACGTTTAACTTCCGCATAGCGAAAGCAGTTGGTAGTATGATCATTAACCATACCGACTGCCTGCATAAAAGCATAACAAATCGTACTACCAACAAATTTAAACCCCCTTTTCTTTAAGTCTTTACTCATTAAATCTGATTCATTAGTGCTTGCTGGCACCTCCTTGATTGAAGTCCATTTATTTTGAATGGGTTTACCCTTTACAAAAGACCATATATAAGTATCAAAACAGCCAAACTCAGCTTGAGTTTGTAAAAAAGCCTTAGCATTCACCACTGATGCATTTACTTTCAGCTTATTCCTGACAATTGCTGGATTAGCTAATAACTTAGCTATTTTTTTCTCTGAATAACTGGCTATTTTTTTAGCATTAAAATCATCAAATGCCTTTCGATAACCTTCTCGCTTAGCTAAAATCGTAGACCAACTCAAACCAGCTTGTGCTCCTTCTAGAATTAAGAACTCAAATAGCAGTCGGTCATCGTGAATAGGCACCCCCCACTCCTGGTCATGATAAGCGGTTTCAAGTGTTGTTAATTTTACCCAGCTACATCGGTTCATTACTTCTCCCTATTAGTTTAACCAAGCTTAACCTATTGTGTTGACCTATGTTATAAAATAAATCCATTATAGGAAAGTACAACATTTGATAGTCAGAGTTTGCGACACTCTCAAACCAGAGAAGGAAAAGATATTATCCAGGAAACCCCTGCCTCTTCATCAACTTCATAAGAAAAACTCCCCTTCAATTCTTGTTGTACAAACAACTCGATGATGTATAACTCAAAAGCCAATTTAGTATAAGGGCTAGTATGGTCACTTTCGTGCTGAATGGTACTCAATGCATAAGAAACCACTAGATAAATATTCATGTTTTTTTTGTAAATACTGGTTTTTAACGAGGTAGGCTCATCTATTTGATAAATTAAGTAAAATACCACCCATAACAGTCTTTTGATTACACCAGGTTCTGCACTAAAAATAATATCTTCTTCTATTACCAAGTGATTTCTTTTTAAGAATGAAGAAACTTTCTGCAAAATCTCAGTCAAATCATTTTTATAAAAAAAAGTTAAGTTACCTTTATTCACTTCCCCAAACATTTCACTAACACGATCAGAAAACTTCATCGAAACGCTTATAATTTGCCTTGTTTTATTTGTTACCATTTTTTGTTCATTTAGCAGACCATCTATTGATTGGTTAGAACCACTCTGATTAATTATTGCATCATTCAGCAAAGCCATTTCATTGAGGTTACTTTCACAGTCATTTAGCACATTGTTTAATTCATTATTTAATCTAACAACTATACTATGAGTAAAATTTTTATCATGTTTTGCCAATAGTAGGCCGTAGTCTGCTATGTACTCATCTTTTAAAACTTGTGGCTGCTGCTTTTCTTGTTCTGCTTTTTCTTCTGCAGCCTTGGTGTCTACTACATAGTTACAAAGTTTATTAATACTATTAATTAGCGTATTGATTTCGCCTAAGCTTTCTTGATCACTTAGCACTATTTTCTCTTCACTCAGCAAGAGTTCTTTATGACGATCCAGCTGCTCCGATATACTTACAAGATGATTGGTGACCAATTTCCAAAAAACAAATAATATAACAAATGAAACGGCTAGTGTTTTTAGGCAGTTCAATAAAAAAATAAAAACCAGCTTCTCCAGTAATCCAAAATAAATACTTTCAAAATCATAAGATACTTTTAAAATGCCTAAATCAACCTGGGTAGAGTCATCTCTAGTATAAACAAGCGCAAAGTCATATTGTTTCACAAAAAATCTTTCTTTTGGTATTTCCCCATGAATAATCGCTTCTTTTTTGGGTATCTCAATTTTCACTCGAATCACTTCTGGAATTTTCATCAGTGATTGCAACTGAACCTTGACCTGTTCATCATCAAGATTCCACAACGACACCACAATACTGGGAACACTGGCAATTTTTATTTGTTGAAGTGTTCTTTCAATACGCTGAATATCTTGATAATAGTCGTATACAAGCTGAGATATAGTAATAATAAAGGCAATTAAAGTACTCACGCCAATAGTAATAAATAATAATTTTCTTGCTATTGGACTACGGCCATACTTTTTAAGAAGCATACACTTACTTAGAACAATACCAATAAGAAGGTTTCATGCCAACTTTACCCTCCTAGCCATTATACAGATACATAATATGTTTCTATTGTAGCATGCATGCCTTTCACGAATGATTTTAAAAGATTGTTGTTGCTACTCAAAGAACTTCTCTATGGCTGTTACGTTTTGATTAGGTACAAAATAAACAGTTTATTATGACTATTGCGCATAGCAATTTTAATCGTCATGCCAATTGGAAACTTGTAAGCATAGGTAGAAGTTGACTGCCCGCAAATTTAGAGGCTATCGATAACTTACTAATTCCGGAAAAGTTATTACATGTAAACACTTTGAATCGTTCATCTTATTCCCTATAAAAATACTTTTACTAAAATAAGACTATCATAAGACAATATGTGTAGCCTAAACATCACTCAAAATGATTGATCTTTACTGTGAACGCCTAGGACCTGGCTTATTAGCCGAGCCGATTAATGCAGCCTCTAATCTTGCTTTTTTTATCGCCGCCTGGAAAAGCTGGCTACTCATTAAAGATAGGGAAAGTATTGGTTATGAAGGGTTTTTACTAGTTGGACTTATCATTACAATTGGTATTGGTAGTACCTTATTTCACTCCTATGCTACAAACTGGGCAAAGCAGCTTGATATCATTCCTATTTTATTATTTCAACTGTGTTTTGTTTGGTTTTATATTCTCAAGGTAATTGAGCTCAATTACAGTAAAACGGCTATTATCGTGATAGCTTTATTTACTGCTAGCCACCTCACTAGACAATTCCCCCATCTCCTTAATGGCTCACTTATCTATGCTCCCGCATTTTGTGTCATTATTACGCTGGCCATTGTTCATTACTATCAGAAAAAAAATAACCCCACCTTACTCATTAGTGCGACAGCCATTTTCGCTCTTTCTCTCTTTTTTCGCACAATAGACAATGCCATTTGCTCTTACTTAACAATAGGCAGCCACTTTCTCTGGCATATTTTGAATGGGGTGCTGATATATCTTGTAATGAAAGCCTTGTTTACAAACTGGCCTGCTCAAAGGCATCTAAGTTAGATTCATCTCTCTGGTACTTCCGAAACAACCTGATAATTATTAAAACAACAAGCGCTAATAAGGCAATACCAGCAAGAGTAAAGTTGAAAAGGCAGTAGACAGCAAACGACAACAATAGAAGGGAGAAATAAAATCGCCCCATAAACCCAATTGCTTCTAGAAAACGCTGATTCTCAGATAAGTACAAGTTATTATCCCACTTCAGGCATATAGATCACACCAATAATTCCGCTCGGATTATCACTTAGTTTGCACAACCAATCAATAAAACTTAATGATGTGCATCACACTTTACTGTAAAGATAACTAGTCCATTTTCTATTTTCTCTCTTTTATTCACCTGTAATCCAACGAAGATTGATCAGTTATTGTTCCAACCCAGCATTTATAATTATCACGATAAGCTATATCTATCTGAAAAATATAGATTTTATGACTTCCCATGATAATTATTGATCAAATATTTTGACACTCAAAATTATCACATGTAACATACAGGAAATCTAAGGACATTTTATGTCAATCGCAATCCAAGGTTGGATTCTGCTATAGAGAGGTAATCCATTATGCTTTTTCTTGATAACTCTTATATAAAGGTTGGTCTGTTCTGCTTCGTACTTTCTGGTGGTGCAAGGCATTAACAACTTCCACTTCCTGGGACTTTAAGTGAAATTATCTACAAGGAAATTGACGCATGATGACTAACAACTTCATTGTTGATGATGTGCTAGAAGCCACCTGTCCAAAGTGTCACTCAACGGTTAAACGATTTTATTTCGACATTTTAGGCTGCCCTTCCTGTGGACACCAAAAAAAGGACAAAGAGAATAAAAAATAACTAACAGCTACATACAAACGAAAATAATGAAATTAAATAGCAGGCCCTTCAATAGAGAAGGGTTATTTTTTTGATTAATCATTTCTAAATCTTTCCAATGACAAAATTCTGGGTACTTTTCTGTAATTTTCACGCTATAAAATAAAACCTTGATTAAAGCACCATACCCAATCAATATTTGCAGAAATTGTGTGTTTAAACCTACACTTACATTACACTGCACCCATAAAATATCTAGGCTAACCAATACATGCGATATGCGTATAACTTACTAATACTGCTACTAAGTATTTTAGTGATATCTACCCAAGCTAAACCAAGGTATACCATTGCAGTCATCCCAAAAAGTACTAACCATATCTACTGGGATTATGTCCATGTAGGAGCCAAACAAGCCGCCAAAGAATTAAATATTAAAATCATGTGGTCTGGCCCAAGAGATGAAAGCCAACCCCAAATAGGCTATATCCAACGGATGCTAGAAAGTAATATAGACGCACTTGTCATCGCCCCTAATCACCGCTCGAATCTAATCCCTATCATCGAAAAACTAGTAGCGTCAGGGATTAAAGTCGTTATTATCGACTCTGGCATGGATGGCAGCAGTTATAGCAGCTTCATCGCAACCGACAATTATCAGGCAGGCTCTCAAGCAGGGGAATATCTAGCTAAGCTATTAAACCAACAAGGTCATATTATGCTTCTTCGTTATAAACAAGGAAATAGTTCTACCATGCTTAGAGAACAAGGTTTTTTGGATACGATAAAAAAATATCCTGGTTTGAAATTAGTATACGATGACTATGTCGGTACCTCTGTCGGTTCTACCTATCATACTCTCTTGCGAATATTTAAAAATATGCCAAAAATTGACGGTATTTTTGCCCCAAATGAGTCATCAACAACTGGTTTAATTCGAGCACTTAAGAAAAAAGGTCTTAGCAGTAAAGTTAAAACTGTTGGCTTTGATATAAGCCCAGAGCTAGTAAAAGCCATAAAAAGAGGGAAACTAAATGGCACCATGCTTCAACAGCCTATCAAAATTGGATACTTGGGCGTTAAGCAAGCATTTGAAATTTTGGAAAAAAAACCAGTTAAAAGTCAGACTTTAACTAAAGCTATATTGGTCACACCGAAAAATATCCGTAACAAGAAGATAAAGTCCTTATTATATATATCGTCTAAAGCAGGTAAGACTCGCTCCCCAACCACACCAGAAGACTTCTTAACCAAACTTCTCATCATATTAGAACTATTATACAAACATGATTAATAATACTTTATATCTTTCCATAACCATTAATTATTCATCACAAATAGTATAAGCCTAATGATTATTTACACTAAAATAGTAATATTAAAATTTCAATCGTTGTAAACCTTTAAGTTTATTTAATGAGACCTATTTAATCAATACAAGCGTGGAATTTCCAAACTATGCTAAAAACTTCTATCTAATTGCTGATATAGCTCCGCCAGTTGAAGCAACTGATCACCTTCATACACCTCAACTGCTTCAAGTGACGCCCAGGTTGAGTAAGGGGCAGCAGCCTCTGTAAAACCATCAATACGCTTTAGCTGTAAGGTATCTTCATTAAAGTAATCAGACGAGTAATTGGTAAAACGCCAATGTTCCATCTCATTTGAGGAACTAATTTGTTCCGCTTCAAGCGGAGTTACTTGTCGCTTAAAGATTTTCAAATCGGCTAAACTGCCACGGAAAAACTGTGTATTATCGAACCCCCCGTTGAACTGATCTTGTTCCTGACCAATAATAAATCGACCTGCAGTATCCAGTTTACCATGCTGTTCCGTGGTTACAGAATCGCGTAGCTGACCATCAACATAAATATCCAATTTACCCGTATTATTATTCCAGCTAGTTGTTACATCATGATATTGACCATCAAGTAGCTCATTGGCTTTAACAGATGTCGTATATTGCTTGCCTTTTATCCATACATTCAGGCCACCAGGGTGAACTCCTAATAAAAACTCATTAGCAGTATGACTGCCAGCATACGATATTAAGGGGACATAATCGTTACCACTCAATTGTTGACGGTCAGACCTAAACGACATTTGTACAGTAAATTCATCCAGCCCGGCTAAAGGTGAGTTCTCAATGGTAAAGTATTGATCATTCCCTCCTTGGTTTAAAGCAACTGCACCATGGGCCATGGCAGAGTAATGATTGGGCATTTCCCCATCAACCTGACTACCATCGTAGCTTTTTAACACGATGTTCGGCTTATTTTTCAAGTAGTCAGGTAACACGATAGTTAAGCTTTTACCGGCTTCACTACGAGGGGCTTTTCCTTCAATAATAAAACTCCCTTGGTCATAATGATAGCTAGCATCCTTCAGAGCAAAGGGTACCCATAATATCGTCTGCTCACTGTTATTAGCATTAATCACTTTTACACCTTGAGCATTGGAAGCTAAACGAACCTGGTCATAACCCGTGCCCGTATCAATTTGGTCATCCCCCCAAGAACTCACAATAATATCGTTATCTTTTCCGCCAATTAATACATCGTCAGCCAAACTATCCCTTAATGTGTCATTCCCTTCTCCACCTATCAGAATGTCGCCATCGGTTAACGTATAACTATCTGCTTGAGTGACAACCGTATGTTTTGCCTGTAGCCTATCGTCACCGGCCTCTCCTAATAGCGTATAACTGCCTTGTTCCCGTTCAGTCGTGTATAAATCATCAGCGCTCTCTGTACCAGAAATCACCGCACTATTCGATAAAACAGCATTGCCTTGTTCATCCACTTCGATGGCAGACTGACCACCTTTTTCATCAACGATAGATATATGCTGATAAGCTTCACCTTTAAAAAACTGTTGAAGTCGTACTGTTTCCTTTTGATCATTATCTTTCAAGCCGTTAACCAATAAGTCATCACCTTCTCGACTTAATTGGATATTATCACGACGAACGCCAGCCATTACCAAGTAATCTTGTTCATAGCTTGTTTGATGGTTAGCACCTGTTCCCTGAGCAGGATTAGCAAAATTATTAATTACCTTTTCAGCAGGATTGGTCGTTGTATCACCACTTCTACCAATAATATAAGTATCTTGTCCTTGATTACCTGTTGCCTCGTCCTGACCTTGATCAAGCATAAAGACATCATCTTGATTACCTCCCACCATCACATCACTCCCTTCCCAACCAGCAGGAATTAAGCGAATAAATTCTGGTGTGGTTAATGTTTGCGTAGCGCCATCTTTGTCAGTAATTTGAACCGTAGTTTCGTTACCTGACAAATCCTGTTTAATTTGTTGAATATTGTCCGGGTTTTGCTTAGCTGCAACAAAGCTTGCTGCCATAGTTGAGTTAAATGGGCGCTGACTGGAAATTGTTTCGGCCCATTCTGGCACTACTAAAAAGCCATCCCGAGTGACCATACTGAATTGATTTTGTAATTGTTTGGTACCATCAGGACGGGTTTTATAAACATCTTTCAATCGCAGGGTTAATTTTTCATTATTATCCCCTGTGAGGTCCATTAATATATCATTGCCTTCTAACCGGGCAGCCCCCATTTCATTAATATCATAATCTAAATAAAGGGCATTCACTTCCGTTAAATCAGCTTCTTCTTTTATTGTTATTTCACCTTTGCTTCGAGTAACATAGTAGGTATCAATACCCTGCCCCCCCTCAGCATGGTCACCACCATGGAGGAATAAAATATCATTACCACCGCCTGCTTTTAAGGTGTCGCCACCGCCATTACCATTTAAGGTATTGGTTTGATCATTCCCAATTAATTCATCAGCTGTTTTAGCTTGTCCTATGGCATTTTCAAAGCCATTAATAGTGGCAACTTTTTTATTGGAACCACGATAGCGAACGTCCCCTTGGTTAAGGTCAATACGATAGCCTGTATCTTCGGCTCGTCCAGTTAAATCCCCCTGGGCAATAATCGTGTCATTACCTTTACCAGCCGATAACTGACTGGCATTCGTTGGTGCAGCACCACCGGCTAAAATAAAGGCATCGTCTTTATTACCACCCGTAAATGATTTTTCACCTTCCCCTACGACAAAGATATTGCGTTTATTGGTGAAACCTTTCGCGGTGTCATTACCTTCACCAAGATTAATAAAAGCCGCTTTATTATCGTCTTGCTGAGTCGTTTGAACAGCAGCCGTGTTACTTCCAGCACTTGCAAAACTCTTTACTTTTAAATCATGATCTGGGGTGATTTCCCGGGTTCTGGTTTCATAAACAGGGGCCATACCCAATTTTCCAACTGGCCGAGAGCCCACTTTCACACGATAGCTTTCCGTTGTTGGCTCTACTTCTTTTTTAGTCGTATTTCCTTTTTCATCAGTCTGGTTTTTGTAGTAACGAATTTGGGCATGACCTGCAACACCATTAGTTAAATCCACATTGTCATTGCTTTCCTCTAGCTTTGGCTCATGCTTATAGCGAGCCACATCTTCATACCAAACCCGACCAATACCTGCATAACCGCCGCTACTTTCTCGCCTGACTTTTTCATAATATTTGGTTTCTTTTACTTCAACATCACCTTTTGAATAAACGACAGTATCAACAGTATTCAACATACTGTCCAGTTGACCGGTAGAACCTTCTCTTAATCCTTTATCAAATAATTTACGGCCTTCTACTTCAGCCTTAGCTTTTCCATAGCGCCGTACCACATCTTCGTCTAACTCTTTCCCCCAAAAGGCATACCAACCATTACGTAAACGTTCTCCTGTAGTTAAGCTGATATAATCGTCTATCTCATCAATTTGCCGTACTGCATTATAAATTTGCCCACCGATAGCTAATACAACAGCTGCCGCTACTCCAATGGGACCCGCCACCGCTGCTGCAGTACCACCAATCCCTATTGCTACAGCAGTGGCAATCCCAACCACCGCACCACTCACCGAGAGTGAACCATTGACAATTAAATCCTGGCGTTTTTTAGGGTCAGTTTCTGAAGCCAGTTTTTTAAAGGAGTCAACTGCCGAATAAATATCAAACCCAGAGGTTAATACCCCTAACACCGCGCCACCAGCCCGCATTAACCCTGAACCGAGTTTACCGGCAAATTTACCTGCCGTTGAAGCTGACTGGCCAAACCGGTTAACCAAAGACAAGCCTGCTTTCTGTAATCCTTTTTCTGCTAGTGGCTCTAATAAATCAGCCGCTAACCCACCGGCAGCCAAACCAATTTCCTTATTAATTTCACTTTGATCAGCCCCTGGTTGATTACTTCGACGAAGGGCGTTAAAAATTCCCATGATGTTCTGGTAATAGCCATACCCTTGTAGACCTTTACCTACTTTATTTGAC